>CBDBZW010000003.1:0-1242500 GCA_965213665.1 Longimicrobiales bacterium | reverse complement strand
ATACGCCGACCACATCTACGTCTATACCGGGACGATCAACTCCTTCCAGTGGGTCGCGAGCAAGGACCAGCAGTGGCCGCCGAACACGGTGGGCCGCTACCGGAACTCGGATCCGGTCATCACGAATTACCTGGTGCGGCTGGGGGTCGAAGGGGTGCTTGGCGAGAGCTACCACGAGTTTCCGCAGCGCCATCTCTTCGACAAGCTCGGGATCCGCAACCTGATTCCGGAGACGGATCCGTACGGGAACTTCCTCCTGCAGGGCTACGAGTTCGGGAGCGGGCGCGACTGGGCCCGGCTCGGCAACCTCTACCTGAACGACGGGGTGGCCCCGGCCGGCGAACGCCTGTTGCCGGAAGGGTATGTGGAGTACGCGTCGACGCTGGCACCGGGGTGGGTGGCGGACGGACGGCTCCAGTATGGGGGCTCGTTCTTCTGGGTGAACGGGAATGGCGGGCTGCCGGTTCCGGAGACGGCGATCCGCATGGCCGGCGCGGGCGGACAGAGCACGACCATCATTCCGTCGCACGAACTGGTGGTGGTGCGGCTGGGTCACTACAGCGGATCCGGACCCGGGGGCGGGGCACTGAGGCGCGCCTTCGAACTGCTGATGGAGGCGGTACCGGAGCGGTGACGAACGAGATCGCCGCCTCATCGCTCTCCCCCGCCGGCGGCATCAAATCCAGCGGGGTACGGTGCGCGGAGGGCCGGCAGCGGCAAGACTTTTGGGGCCGGTAGTCCAGTACGCCCGCCAGGATTCGAACCTGGGACCCTCGGCTTAGAAGGCCGATGCTCTATCCATCTGAGCTACGGGCGCATGGCAAACGAAGCGGAGGTTGAGCGTCGGGCCGCCTCGCCAACGGGTGGCAAGGTAACGCTCCGCGGGGACCGGTTCCAGTGCGAAGAGGGGTTCCCTCCGGTTGGAAGCGGACCTTCGCCGGATGGGCCGCGGCCGATCGGGCCCGCCGAGGAGCGCGTGCCTTGTGGCGCGGAGGATGCGGGCTACCTTGTCTTCGCCATTCCGGCGCGGCGCACGGTTGCTGACGCGCGTCATTCACCTCCGCAGGCGAGGGTCAACGGGCGATATGAACCAGCGCAAGTCCCAATGGGAGGACACGGCGTTCTTTATCGGTACACTTCTGCTGACCGCGGGCGGCGGGCTCGTCATTCAGGGGGGGCTGGACCTGCCGCTGCCCCAGGCGAAGGTGGTCTGGGGAGGCGTCGGCCTGGTCTGGGGAGCGATTCTGATCCGGATCTGGCTCTTTCGCGAACGCGGCCGCTGAGGCGTCAGCCCGATCCCCCCGCGACCACGCGCAACTTCGGGGCCTCCGCTTCCTCTCCCTGCCCCGACCCTTCCCCCGGGTCCAGACTCGCCTTCAGCGCCTCCATCAGATCGATGATCCGCGGACCGCCCTCCTCGCTCGGCGCCAGCGTGATCTCTTCCCCCTCGACCTTGCGGTTGATCAGCTCCAGGATCTTCTCGCGCACCTCGTCGCGGTACCGGTCGGGATCGAAGGATTCGCTGGCTGCCTGGTCGATTAACTGCCGTGCCAGCGCCAGCTCGGCCTCGCTCACCTGGCCTTCCTCCCTGGGAATCCGGTCGAAGGAGCGCACCTCGTCGGCGTAGAGAAGCTGCTCCAGGATCAGACCGTCCTCCATGGGGCGAATCATGACGAGCCGCTGCCGTCCCCGCGCCGAATAGCGCGCGATCGCCACCCGTTGGGTTGCCCGCAGCGCCGCCGAAAGGAGACGGTAGGCGCGCCCGCCCCCCTGTGCCGGACCCAGGTAGTAGGCCTTCTCGAGGTAGACGCGCTGGATGTCGCCCGCCGGTACGAACTCGGTAATTTCGATCTCGCCGGTGGCCTGGGCCTCGATCGCCTTGAGCTCGTCGGCGTCGAATGTGACGAAGCGGTCCTTGGCGAACTGGTAGCCCTTCACCATCTTCCGCCGTTCCACCGGCTCGCCGCTCTTGCTGTCCACATACTGGTACTTGATGCGGGCGCCGGTGTCGCGGTTGATCCAGTTGAAGCGGATGCGCGACGAGGATTCCCCCGTCGAGTAGAGCTTCACCGGCAACGAGACCAGCCCGAAGGAGATCGTCGAGGTGGAGATGGGGCGTGCAGGCATGGGAGCAATCTACACCGAGGCCGGGCCGGGGTTCAATGGCGGCGGATGAGGGCCGGGTGGGGAACCGGTCGGACCGTCTCGAGAGCTACCGGGCCAAGCGGTCAGCGGCGCGCACCGGCGAACCCTTCGGAGGCGAGTCGCACGGGACCGAATCCACCAGGGGAGTCCAATCCACCGAAGCGAAGCCCCGGGCGGGCGGGCGGCTCTTCGTCGTCCAGAAGCACCGGGCGTCGTCGCTCCACTGGGATCTGCGGCTGGAGATGGAGGGGGTTCTTGTTTCGTGGGCAGTGCCGAGGGGACCCTCTCCCAACCAGGCCGACAAGCGCCTGGCCGTGCACGTCGAGGATCATCCGCTGGAGTACGCCGATTTCGAGGGGGTGATTCCGGCGGGAAGCTACGGCGCGGGACCCTCGATCGTATGGGATCGCGGACGCTGGACCCCGGTGGGCGATCCGGCGAAGGGAATCCGGAAGGGCAAGCTGCTCTTCGACCTGGAGGGCTACAAGCTCCGCGGACGGTGGACGCTGGTGAAGACGAAGGGCGGCGGCGCCAATCACTGGCTGTTGATCAAGGAGCGCGACCGGTACATGAACCCCGAGGGGGGGACGGCGGACTATCCGGACGACTCGATCCTCTCCGGGCTGACGGTGGAGGAGTTGGGAGGAGGGGGCGACTTCGGGGCCGCGCTGCGAAAGCGTTGCGAGGAGACGGGGGCGGTGCGCGCGCCGGGACGGAGGGGCGTGGGCGGGAGAATGACGACCGGCTTGATGATGGCTGAATCGCGCGAGGAACCCTTCTCGCACCCGGACTGGATCTTCGAGATCAAGTACGACGGATACCGGTTGGGGGGACGGCTGGAGCGGGCGGGGAGAAGCGCTCCCGGACGGCCGCGGCTGGTCTCGCGCAATGGCAACGATCTCACGCGGGTCTTTCCCGAGGTGGCGGCGGCGCTGGCCCGTCTGCCCTACCGGGGGCTCGTCCTCGACGGCGAAGTGGTGGTCAACGACGGCGCCGGAATTCCCCGCTTCGGCCTGATCCAGAAGCGCGGGCGGCTACAGCGCGACACCGACATTGCGCGCGCGGCGGTCACCCTGCCGGCGAGCTGGTACCTCTTCGATCTGCTCGCCTTCGAGGACTTCGATCTCCGCGGGCTTCCCCTGATCAGGCGCAAGGCGATCCTGCGCGAAGTCCTGCCCACGGTGGGTCCGATTCGCTACGCCGACCATATCCGCGAGCAGGGCGAGGCGATGTTCCGGAGCGCGGCGGCGATGGGGCTGGAGGGAATCGTCGCCAAGCGGGCCGATTCGGTCTATGTGGCGGGACGCAGCCGGTCGTGGGTCAAGGTGCGGGTGGTGCGCAGCGACGACTTCGCCATTCACGGATTCACCGAGAGCAAAACGGGAAGGAGCGGCTTCGGGGCGCTGCACCTGGCCCGCCGGGAGGAAGATGGTTTCGTCTATGCGGGCCGCGTGGGAACGGGGTTCAGCGAGCGGTTGCTGCACGATCTGGGGGAGCGGCTGCGAGCCATGCCCTCGGCGGCGCCCCCGCTCAGCGCCGGGCTGGCCGGACCGGGGCGGCATCGCTGGGTGAAACCGGAGCTGGTTGCGGAGGTGCGCTACCGCGAGGTCACCGAAGGAGGACTGCTTCGTCACCCTTCTCTTCTGCGCCTGCGCGAGGACAAGCGCCCCGAGGAGTGCACCGGAGGCGACGGCGTCCTTTTGCGGCAAAGCGACCTGCCGGATCCCGGAGAAGCCCCCGCCTCCACCGAGGATAGGGTCGTCCACCTGACCAATCCGGACAAACCCTTCTGGCCCGAAGACGGCTACGCCAAGCGCGATCTGGTCGACTACTACCGCCGCATCGCGCCCTGGATCCTCCCCTGGCTGAGGGACCGGCCCGTGGTGCTGACCCGCTACCCCGACGGCATTCACGGCAAGTCCTTCTTCCAGAAGAGCGCCCCCGAGTTCGCCCCCTCCTGGATTCGGCGCGTCCGTCTCTACAGCGAGGGTTCGAAGCGCGAGCTGGACTACTTCGTCGCGGACGACCCGGAGTCGATCCTCTACCTGGCCAACAGCGCCAGCATTCCCCTGCACATCTGGCAGAGCCGGGTGGCGGAGCTCGCGCGGCCGGACTTCTGCGTCCTCGATCTCGATCCCAAGGAGGCCCCCTTCGCGCATGTTCTCCGGATCGCACTCTTTATCCGGGAGCTCTGCGCGCGGATCGAGCTTCCCGCCTTCGTCAAGACCAGCGGCTCCACCGGCCTCCATGTCCTGATCCCGCTGGGGGGCCGGGCGAACTACGAGCAGTCCCGCGCCCTAGGCCACCTCCTCGCCCTGATCACCGTCCGCGAGCTCGGAGAGATCGCCACCGTGGCGCGGCTTCCCGCCCAGCGCGAGGGCAAGGTGTACCTCGATTACCTCCAGAACGGGCACGGCCGCCTGATCGTGGCCCCCTTCAGCGTGCGGCCCCTGCCGGGCGCTCCCGTGTCGGCGCCGCTTCGGTGGCGTGAGGTGGAGGCCGGGATTGCGATCGGCGACTTTACGATCGCAACCGTGGTCGAACGGGTGGCCGAAATGGGCGATCCGACGCGGCCGGTGCTGGAGCTGCGCCCGGATCTGCGCGGGAGTCTGGAGCGGTTGGGGGCGATGGTCAGTCCCCCAGATTCCGCCGAATGAGCGCCTCCGGATCCGGGTCGCGGCCGCGGAAGTCGCGGAAGAGCTCGTCGGCGTCGCGGCTGTCTCCCCGGGCAAGGATCCGGTCCCTGAACTCCCGGCCCACGGCGGCGTTCAGCGCTCCGGCCTCGCGGAAGCGCGAAAAGGCGTCGGCTTCCAGCGTCTCGGACCAGAGGTAGGAGTAGTAGGCCGAGGCGTAGCCGCCGGCGAAGAGGTGCGCGAACGTGGGCAGAATGTGCCGCTCGACGAAGCGGCCGGAGGGGACGAAGGGACGAAGCAGGCCGCGGGCGTACTCCATGACGGGGGTGGCGCCGTCGTAGCGCCGGTGCAGCGCCAGGTCCAGGTTGGCAAAGGAGAGCTGCCGCATCTGGAGCCAGCCGGCCATGAAGCGGCGCGCAGCCAGGAGGCGTTCGAGCATCTCGGCCGGGAGCGCGGCGCCGGTCTGGTGGTGGCGGGCGAAAAGGTCGAGTGCCTCTCGTTCCCAGCACCAGTTCTCCATGATCTGCGAGGGGACCTCGACCCAGTCCCAGGCCACATTGACCCCGCCGAGCGAGCGCACCTCGACGGTGGAGCAGATGTGGTGCAGCAGATGGCCGAACTCGTGAAAGAGCGTCTGGACCTCGCGGTGCGTGAGCAGGGCGGGACGAGTGGCGGTGGGCGGGGTGAAGTTGCCGCCGATGAAGCCGAGGTGGGGATCGAAGGCGCCGTTGCGCGCGGGCCCGCCGGTGACCAGGCTGTCCATCCAGGCGCCCTGCCGTTTCGTTTCGCGGGGGAACCAGTCGGTGTAGAAGGAACCCCGGTGCAGCCCCGCTTCGTCCCTGACCTCGAAGAAGGCGACCTCGGGGTGCCACACGGCGTCGTTGCCGACGCGTTCGACGCGGAGCCCGAAGAGCTGCCGCGCAATCTCGAAAAGGCCCGCCTGAACTTCCCCCAGGGGGAACCAGGGACGCAGCATCTCGTCGTCGATCTCGAAGCGTTCCCGCCGTAGCTTTTCCATCAGCCACGAGACGTCCCAGGGTTCGAGGACGCCAAGTCCGCACCTGGCGGCGCAGCTCTCCAGTTCGGCCGCGTCGCGCTGGTGGAAGGGGTTCGTTCGAGCGGCCAGATCGTCGACGAAGGCGCGCACCCGGTCCCCCTTCCCCGCCATGAGCGTCTCGAGGCGGTAGTCGGGGAAGTCGCGGTAGCCCAGGACCGCGGCCATCCGCCGCCGGATTTCGAGGATGCGTTCGATGATCGGCGCGTTGTCGCGGTCGCCCCCGGTGCAACGGTCCAGGTACGCGGTGTGAATCTCGCGCCTGAGTTCGCGGTCACCGGCGTGCTGCAGGACCGCCTGCACGCTCGGCATGTCCAGGGTGAGCAACCAGCCTTCCTCATCCCTTGCCGCCGCCAGTTGGGCCGCGCGTTCCAGCGCCGTCCCGGGAAGTCCGGCCAGCCGCTCCGGGTCGCGAATCACCATGGCGAAGGCTGCGGTTTCCTCCAGCAGATTCTCCTCGAAGCGGCGCCCCAGATCGGAGAGTTCGATCCGTAGCGCCTCCAACTCTTCCCTGGATTCCGGCCCCAGCTCCGCCCCCGCGCGCCGGAAATCGCGCAGGATGTGCTCCAGGTTGCGACGGCGGATTCCCTTCAGCGCCCCTCCCCCGGGCGAAGCCGCAAAGTCGCGCAAGCGGCGAAAGAGCCCCTCGTGATGGTGCAGGCGGCTGGAGAAGCGGGTGATTTCGGGCAGGGCCGCGCCGTAGGCTTCGCGCAGCTCCGGGGTGGATTCCACATTGTTCAGGTGCGAGACCGGCGCCCAGGCGCGCGCCACCGATTCGGAGATCCGGTCCAGTTCGCCCACCACCTCGTCGTAGCCGCCCCCCCGTCCGCTTCCCAGTCGGTCGATGCGTGTACTTGCCGCCTCCAGAATCTCGGCGACGGCGGGTCCGATGTCCCTGGGCGCAATCCGGTCGAAGGGAATGGGGAAGCCGCGCTCCAGGAGCGGGTTTGAGGAGAGGGTCATGGCGCGGCTCTCTTCGTCGCGGCGACGCGGTCGGTCCAGAGACGGGTGAGCGCCGCGACGTCGGCGAGGATCTCGTCCAGAGTCCGGCCCAGGCGCTTGAGCGGGGCGAAGGAGTGATCGCCGCCATGGATGGAGTGGAGAGTGGAGCGAGGCGCCAGCCGAACGTTCAGCTCGCCGATCAGCGCCCGGTCGGCCAATCGGTCGCGGGTGCCCTGGTGGAAGAGCATGGGACAGGGGACCTGGTCCAGGTGGTCGCCGCGCTCGCTGGCGGGGCGGCCGGCGGGGTGGAGGGGGAAGCCGAAGAAGACGAGTCCGGAGGGAATTTCCAGGGCCTCGGGAAGCGGACCGGATCCGGACGCCGCCGGTGGGGAGGAGACGCCATCGGAGTTGCGGGCCATCAGGCTTGCGGCGATGGCCCGTTCCGCGATCAGCATCGAAGTCATCCGCCCTCCCATCGACTTGCCGCCCGCAAAGAGGGGAAGATCGCCCGCGCATTCGCGGCCCGCGCGCAGCGCCGAATCAACCACGGCCAGAAGCCGGCGGACGGGATCGGGACGGCGGCGACCGGCTTCGGCGTAGGCGAAGTTGTAGCGCAACGTTGAAATACCTCGTCTGGCCAGGGCGCGCGCCAACTCTTCCATGAAGGGATGGGTCATCGGCGCACCGGCCCCGTGGCCAAGAACGAGGAGCGCGGCCGGAGACACGGCTTCCATCAGGAGGCCCGAGACCGGATCATGACCGCAGCCCTCGATCGCAAGGCGCCGACCGTGCGGGTCCGCTTCCCCCACCGCCCCCTTCCCCGCCTCCATCGCATCAGCGACCGGCGCGCGCAACCGCCGATCCACCTCCCCCCCGCCCCTCACCAGGCGATTCCGTAATCCTCGCCGTGGTTGCTCGAACCGCCCCACATCGTTCCGGTCGCCGCGTCGAAGAAAATCGCGTTGATCGGCCCGGACGTGCGCGGCGAAAAGACCGGGTCGTAGCCCATGGCCCGCAGCTCGGAGCGGACCCACTCCGGCACCCCGGCGTTAAGCAGAATCCGGCCCGGCTGCGATTCGTGCGCACCGAACGAACTCCGCATCTGGTAGCTGTTGAAGTTCGCCGCTTCGGCCGCCTGCTGAACGTTCATGCCAAACTCGACCACATTCAGGAAGAACTGGAGCAGATTCTGGTCCTGTCCGTCGCCGCCCTGCACCGCGAACGAGAGGAAGGGACGCCCGTCGCGGAGCGCGAGCGAGGGCGTGAGGGTCGCGCGCGGACGCTTCCCCGGCTCGACGACGTTGTAGGGTCCGGCGCGCTCGTCAAGGACGAAGCTCTGCATCCGCTGGCTCATGCCGATTCCGGTGCGGCCGGCGATCACCGCGGGGATCCAGCCGCCCGAAGGGGTGACCGAGACGACCCAGCCCTCGGCGTCGGCGGCCTGGATTGAGGTGGTTCCGGCGTAGAAGCCTTCGTCGAACTCCATCCCGGGATCGTCGGGAGTGGCGATCGGGTCCGCGTTCCAGCCCTCGATCAGGTGGAGGAACGGATTGGTTCCGCCCTGGTAGGGGTAGGGATCGCCGGGCAGCACCCCGGGGTCGTTTCGCTCCCAGTCGATCCCGGCGGCGCGCGCGGAGGCGTATTCCTTCGAAAGCAGCCCCTGAATGGGTTCCTCCGGCGGATAGTAGGGGTCGCCGTAGTAGAAGTCGCGGTCGGCGAAGGCCAGGTTCATCGCCTGGTAGAGGGCATGGATGTAGCGCGTCGAGTTGTAACCCATCGAGCCCACATCGAGTCCCTCCACGATGTTGAGCGCCTGCAGAAGGACGGGTCCCTGCACCCAGGTCGTCAGCTTGTAGACCTCGATTCCCTTGTAACTCGTGCGGACCGGTTCCTCCAGGTGAACCTCCCAGTCGGCCAGATCGGCAAGGGTGTGCAGACCACCCTGCTCCTGCGAACCGCGCACGAACTCTTCGGCGATGTCGCCCCGGTAGAAGCGGTCGTAGGCGGTCATGATCGCCTCCTTGCGCGACGATCCCGCGGCCAGCGCCTGCGCCTCCGCCTCCACGAGCTGCTCCAGGGTACGCGCGAGGTCCTCCTGCACGAAGATCTCCCCCGCGGCGGGTGCGGCCCGGTCCTCGCCGAAGTGCGGAAGGAAGACGTCTCTCGAGTAGGGCCACCCGGCCAGCCGTTCCTTCTCGTTCTCGATCGCGTTCGCCGCCTGCTCTTCGATCGGATAGCCGCGCGCCATCTCGATCGCCGGCGCCAGCACATCGGCCAGACTCAGTCGCCCGTACTGCGCCATCATCACCATCAGTCCACCCGGGGTTCCGGGCGTGACCGCGGCCAGGGGACCGTAGGCGGGCGGAATCTCCATTCCCTGCTCGCGAAAGAACTCGGGCGTGGCCCCGGACGGTGCGGCCCCCAGCGCGTTGATCCCGATCACCTCACCGGTTTCGGGGTTGTAGATCAGTGCCTGGGTCTCGCCGCCCCAACCCAGCACGTCCCACATCGTGGCGGTGGCGCCCAGCATCGCCGCGGCCGCATCCACCGCATTGCCGCCCTTGAGGAACATCATGGCTCCGGCGGTCGCCCCGAGCGGCTTCCCCGTGATCGCCATCCAGTCCTTGCCGTGAAGGACCGGTTTCTGGGTCCGCTGGGCCTGTGCATTCGCCTCCGGCAAGACGGTGGCCACGAGTGCACAGAGAACGAAACGGGCCGTGCGTAGCGTCCTCCCGCCGAGGGTTCGCGGATGGGTTGCGGACGGAGGCGGTAAGGGAGCGCGGCACGGCGCAATCGTGTGCAGTGGCATGGCGGATTGTCTCCTCTCGCGGGCTGCCCCGGGTGGATCCCAAGGGCGACGGAACCCTGGCCGAATCGCACGAAGCCTACCAGCGACCCGCCGGTCGCGCCAGATTTGCACCGTGCGGCGTCCTTTGTCTCCGGTTGGTGGGGAAGGCCTGGCCGCAACGCCGGCGAGGGGCCCGGACGAGGAAGCCGGGCCTGGTGCAGTCCCCCTTGGCGAACCGAAAGAGGAGCAGGCGATGGACTTCATACGCAGCCTGGTGCGACGGGACCTGGAGACGGGGAAGTACGACGGGCGGGTCGTGACCCGATTTCCCCCGGAGCCGAACGGTTTCCTGCACATCGGGCACGCCAAGTCGCTCTGCCTCAACTTCGGGATCGCCTCGGAGCACCCCGGCGGCCGCTGCCACCTGCGCCTCGACGACACCAATCCCGACACCGAAAAGGTCGAGTTCGTCGAGGCCATGAAGCGCGATATTCGCTGGCTGGGCTTCGACTGGGGCGACCACCTCTACCACGCGTCGGACTACTTCGAGCAGCTCTACCGCTACGCCCATCTCCTTGTCGACAAGGGACTTGCCTACGTCGATTCCTCCACCGAAGCCGAGATTCGCGAGCGGCGCGGCTCCGTTACCGAACCGGGCCGCGACAGCCCCTGGCGGAATCGTTCCCCCGGGGAGAACCGCGACCTCTTCCTTCGCATGCGGGCGGGCAGGTTCCCCGACGGAAGCCACGTTCTGCGCGCCAGGATCGACATGGCGCACCGCAACATGGTCATGCGCGATCCCATCCTCTACCGGATTCGCCACGCCAGCCACTACCGCCACGGCGACGCCTGGCCGATCTACCCGATGTACGACTTCGCCCACTGCCTCTCGGACTCCCTCGAGCGGGTGACCCATTCGCTCTGCACCCTCGAGTTCGAGAACAATCGCGAGATCTACGACTGGCTGCTCAGCAAGGTGGAAGCGCCCCGGCCGCGGCCCGAACAGACCGAGTTCGCGCCCTTGGTCCTCGAGTATGTGATTACCAGCAAGAGCAAGCTGCGGCCCTTGGTCGAGGGGGGACATGTGCGCGGGTGGGACGATCCCCGGATGCCGACTCTGGCGGGGCTGCGCCGACGCGGTGTAACGCCCGGGGCGATCCGGGCCTTCTGCGAGATGGTGGGAGTGGCGCGGACGCAGTCACGCGTGGAGATGGCCAAGCTGGATTTCGCGATTCGCAATGACCTGAACGAACGTGCGCCGCGTGCATTCTGCGTGCTGGATCCGTTGCGGGTTGTGCTGGTGAATGTCGCGGACGAGGAGCGGCGGACCGTGCGCGCGCCGCGATTTCCGGGACTGAAGCCGGGCCCGGGCGGTCGCCGGGAGATTGGCCGCGAGGGAGAACGGGAGCTATCGCTGGGCCGGGTGGTCTACATCGAGCGCGACGATTTTCGCGAGGATCCGCCGCCGGGGTTCCGTCGTCTGGTGCCGGGGGGACTGGTGCGTCTGAAGTACGCCGCGGTGATTCGGTGCGAAGAGGTGGTGAAGGATGAAGGGGGCCGCGTGGTGGAGCTGCGGTGCCGTGTGGAGGAGGAGGCCGGACAGGGCCGGGTTGCGGGGGAGGGGCGGGTGCGGGCCGCGATCCACTGGGTGGAGGATTCCAGCGCGGTACGGGCCGAGGTGCGACTCTACGACCGGCTCTTTGCGGTGCCCGATCCACCGCTGGACGATCTGGTGGGCGCCCTGGCTCCCGAGTCCGAAAGGGTGGTGCCGGACGCGCTCGTGGAGCCGGGCCTGACCGTGGCCCAGGGGGGCGATCACTACCAGTTCGAGCGGCTGGGGTACTTCTTTGCGGATCCGAAGGACTGCCGCGTGGGACGGCTCGTCCTGAACCGGACGGTGACGCTGCGCGAGGGCTGGAGCGAGGCAGGACGCGCCCAGAGCGCCGCAACCGGAGGGGAGGCCGGAAAGCTGCGGGAGGAAGAAGGCAACGCCGGGTCACCGGCCGGAAAGTCGCGCGGAGCCGGGACCGGCGCTCTGACGGGTGTGCGCGAAGCCGGCGGGGGTGGTCCCGACCGGTTGGCCGGCGAGGAACGAAAGCGGTACGACGAGTTGGTCGCGTTGGGCGCGGCCGCGGCGACGGCAATCACACTGGCCCGCTCGCCCTCGCTGCAAGAAGCCTTCCGCGCGGCGCGGCCCGTCTTTCCCGAGGGGGCGGCGGCGATCGCGGGTTGGCTCGCCAACGACGTGGCGCGGCTCCTCGGTGCCGACGAACGCAGCGATCTCGAACGGCTCGCGCCGCAGGACCTGGCCGGACTGGCGCGGGCGGTGGACGCGGGCGAGCTGTCGCACCGGCAGGGACGGCGGATTCTGGAGACGCTCCTGACCAGGGGCGGGACGTTGGCCGAGCTGCGCGCCACCCTCGATCTGGACGAGATCGGGGACGAGGCGGTGCTGGCGCCCATGATCCGCGAGCTCATCAAGGCCTACCCCGGGCAGGCGGCGGCCTACAGGCGGGGGCAGCGCGGGCTCCTGGGCTTCTTCGTGGGAAGGGTCATGCGCAAGACCGGAGGCCGCGCCGATCCCCGGAAGGCGAGTGAGGTGGCGGCTGCGCTCCTGGGCGGGGGGGACGCGGGGCGGCAAGGCTGACCCTGTCGGCCGGGGAAGCTGGACCGGCGGCGGCTCCACTGCTTTGGGCGAGACGGAGGGAATGGACCACTCCACGTTGGCCTGCCGCCGCGCTCCGCCAGGTGTCGGACCGGCATCTTCGATCCGTTGATGTGTTGACTTTTCAACATTTCCGTATTAACGATGAAACGTGCAACACACGGCGAGCCGCAAGGGTTCGGCGCACCGCCCAAGGAGGGGTAACATCGTGAACCGGCTTCCCCCGCTGAGCAGACGTGAACGCCAGGTGATGGATATCCTGTACGAGTCGGGCGGCGCAACGGCGGTCCAGATCCGGGAACACATGGCCGATCCACCGACGGACTCCGCCGTTCGCTCCATTCTGCGCATCCTCGTCGGCAAGGGGCACCTGCAACGCAAGGCGGACGGCCCGCGCTACATCTATTCTCCAACGGCGTCCGTCTCGCAGGTGCGACGCTCGGCGATGCACCATGTCCTGCGGACCTTCTTTGGAGGCAGCGTCGAGGGCGGAGTGGCCACGCTCCTGGAGCTGCGCGACGGCGATCTCACCCCCGAAGCGCGCGAACGCATCAGGGCGATGATCGACAAGGCCGCGGCGGAGGGGCGATGAACGGGCTGCCGATTGTCTCCGCAAGCGTCTTCGCTCTGGTTGCAAAGGCGACGCTGATCGTGTCGGTCGCCCTTGTGCTTGCGTGGTTCAGCAGACGGAGCTCCGCCCGGACATTGCACCTCCTGTGGACGGCAACGTTTCTGGCGCTGTTCGCCTTGCCGGGCTTGAGTTTGCTGGCGCCGTCCTGGGAGCTCCCCATTCTTCCCGTTAGGTCCATGCCGGCTTCGGTTCAGACCGAACACCGCGTGCCGGAGGGAATGCCAGGCGATCCGCCGCCGGCCGCAGTCGCCGACTTTCGTTTCGCCGAGTTTCCGTCCGTTCCGGCTTCGCCTTCCCCCGCTGCCAACCGGCCGTCTTCCGCTCGCGGCGACGCGCCGATTCCACAAACCGCCGCCGGGACTCTCTTCCTTCTCTGGGCGCTCGGCTGTGGAGCCGGTCTGGTCTCGCTCGGCGTCGGCGGCCTTCGCTTCCGTAGTCTCGTGCGGCGGGCAACCCCGGTAGACCACCCGGCCTGGATCCAGTCGGCCCGGAGACTGCGACGCAGACTGCGCGTCCGTACCCGCGCCCGTCTGCTCTTCAGCGCCAGGATCCCCGCACCCATGACCGGCGGTCTCTTCAGACCCGTAGTTCTGTTGCCTGCGTCCGCAACCGCGTGGACGGTGTGCCGGCGAGAGGCTGTGCTGTCCCATGAACTGGTGCATCTGCGCCGCCGGGATACCATGCGTCAAGTCGTTGGCTGCGTGGTCGTTGCGCTGTACTGGTTTCATCCCCTTTGCTGGATTGCCTCGCGCCTTGCGGCCGCGGCCAGGGAACGCTCGTGCGACGAGGAGGTTCTGGAGCTTGGGGTGCGCCCCTCCGACTACGCCCGGCATCTCCTTGCGCTGGCGTTCGGCCTTGCCCGTCGTCCGCCCGCCCTCTCGCTACCCATGGCCGAACGCTCGCACCTGGAGGAAAGGATCAGGTTGATCTTGAAGTCGCATCGCCCCCATTACTCGAGACTCCACACCTTGGCCACGCTGGCGACTCTTGCCGGCGCGGGGATCCTTCTCGCCTGTGCGCGTCCGGTTCCGGTCGATCCTCTGCCCGGTCCGGCAACTCCCGCCGAAGTCACGCCGGTGGAGGAAGACCCGGCCGCATCCCTGGCGCCTTCCCAGAGCCCGCCGCCGGAACCGACGCCGCCACCGGAGTACACGCTTGCCGAGCCACTCGCGGCGGTCCCCCCGGTTTGGGCATCGCCAGAGCCGGAAGCACCCGGACCGCGGGAGAACGACTGCAAACCGGGTGCCTTCGTCGGAACGCTCCGGGACCGCGAATCAACGACGCTCCAGGTGTCGGTGGAGGGCATGTCGCTCTGCATGCGCACTCGCGGGAACGTCTCAATGACGGAAGACGGCACCGCCGTGGCAAGCATGGACGCCGGCAGCCGGGTGCTTCTTCAATCGCAGGCCGAACGGCGCCACCGCTTGGAGATCACGCATAGCGGTGATGGTCCCGTATACGCCTGGAGCATCGATGGTCGCCCGACACCCTTCGACGACGAAGCCCGGGAGTGGCGCAAGCTGATGTTCACCGTGGTGGCGGGCTTTGGCGAGGCCTGGCAGGTGCGCGGCCGGGAAGCCGGTCTGCGTCGCGAGATCGGGTCTCACGAACGGCAGGTCGCGGGGCTGCGCCGGGAGGCCGCGTCTCATGAACGGCAGGTGGCAAGTGTGCGCCGCAAGATGGCATCCCATGAACGGCGTGTGGCAGGCATGCGCCGCGAGATTGCATCTCATGAACGGCGTGTGGCAGGCATGCGCCGCGAGATAGCGTCCCATGAACGGCAAGTTGCGGATCTGGACCGGATCGCGGGGCTGGCGCGAGTCGAGACGCAGGAAGCATCGCAGGAAGGAAGGCGCTTGCGGGCCGCGCTGGCGGCGGTGGAGAGCGGGCTACGAACGCTGCATCGGGCAATCGAGGATTATGACCTGGAGCAACAGGTGCGCGAGGTCGGACGGAGGATCGACGAATACGATCTTGACGGGAAGACCCGGGAGATCGAAATGCAGATCGAGCGCTACGACCAGGACGGGAAGATCCGGGATCTCGAGGCGCGGATTGAGGGATACAACCTGGACGCCAGTCTCCGGGAGATCGAAACACGGATCGACGAATACGACCTCGACGGCAAGATCCAGGCCATTGAGATGCGGATCGAGGAGCTGGACGCGGACCGCAGGGCCGAGGGAATCGAGGAGTCAATCCAGGACGAAATCGCGGCGCTAAGAACGCTGATCGGATAAGTCCAGCATTGATTCCGCCATCAAATTTTCGCGATGGGCGGTGCTCCCCGAAAGCGATTCGACCCCAGCCCGGTCCGCGGCAAATGGAGGACGATTCACATGAAGGACGGTTCCACGACGTACTTGGGCCGCAGGATTTCATCCGGCCCGATGAGGCGCATGGGCATCAAATCGGTCACCCACTCGAACCGGACGCTGGTCGCGGCGGCCTGGCTGGCTCTGGCCGGCTGCGCCGACGTTGCCTCCCGGAGCGACTGGATCACGGCGCGAGACACCTTGCCCTCGGGCGTGATTCGAGTCACCAACACGCCGGCTGCGGACGCGTCCCCCGCCTGGACGCTGGTAGAAGAGCTGCGCGTCGGCACCCGGGAAGGGTTGGGACCGGATGCGTTCGGGTATCTGAAGGGTCTCGTGGCCCTGGACGGCGGTGGCTTCGCCGTATTCGATTCCCAGGCCCAGGAATTGCGGGTTTTCGGCCCGGATGGCGCTCACATCGCGACCCATGGCGGCAAGGGACAGGGTCCCGGTGAGTTCGTGAACGCAAATGGTCTCATGGCGGGCCCCGGCGGACGCCTCTGGGTGCCGGATACGCGCGGCGGGCGGATGTCGGTCTTCGATCCCGAGACGGGATTCGTGGAGTCCTTTCCCTTCACCGACGCGAGTTTCGGCTGGGTCTGGAATGGTGCGCTGGTGGACGGAAGCCGCATCTACCGGCCGTGGGCGGGGGCCCGCAGGGGACTGCGCGTCTATGATCTGGCGATGACGCTGGTCGATTCCCTGCCGTTGCCGGACTACCGTCCAGGCGAAGAGTTCGACGTCACGAACCAGCCCGGCGCCTTCTACCAGGAAACGGGGAGTGGCTACATGGCGTACTCGATCCCGTTCTATCCGAATGCGGTCCGGCACATCGATTCGCGCGGCGCATTCTGGTCGACGCGGGATGGCGATCCCGGCTACCGCTTCACCCGGTGGGAGCCGGGTGGGGACACGATCCTAACCGTTGAGACCCGTCGCCCCTCCGTTGCCGTCCCCACCGCCGAGCGCGACTCCGTCATCGATCAGATGCGGCAGATGACCTCGGACATGGGTGTGGGGGAATGGGACTGGTCCCGGGTTCCCTCCGTCAGACCCGCCGTCGAGGCGATCTTCGAGTCGGCCGAGGGCAACCTGTGGGTTCGCACACCTTCCGAAAGCGCCGAAGTTCTCTTCGATCTCTACTCCGGGGACGGCGCCTACCTTGGAACGGCCCGGCTGGACCAGAGCCTCAGTCTCTTCGACAACGTTGCTCCGGTTGTGCAAGGGGACCGGGTGTGGATGATCATGACCGACGAACTCGATGTGCCCCATGTGGTTCGGAGCCGCGTCGTTCGGAACTGAGGGTGAAACGCCTGTGTGCGGCTGGTGCGGCGGTCCTCCCGGTTTCGCAGCGTGGGCAACCCACCTGCCCGGCGATCACGAAGCCAGGATGTCAAGGCCCACTCATGGCCCGATCGGGGCGAGACCCGTTTTCCTCTCAGTGGCCCGCGGCGGCGCCGTCGCTGTCCCTCGGGTCGGGCACTCCCACCCGCATGCCGGTTTCCGCATCCACGAAGATGCAGTGCGCGATTCCCTGGCGTCGCCCCCAGTTCACCTCGTGGCCCATCGCGGCCAGTCTCTCCCCATCGGCCTGGGGCATGAATCCATCCTCCAGGCGAACGGCATCGGGAAGCCACTGATGATGGAGTCTCTTCGCGGCCACGATTCCCTCCGGGCTCTCGCGAAAGTCCACCAGGTTGACCACGAGCTGCAGCACCGTGTTGATGATGGTGCGGCCACCCGGGCTCCCGATCACAGCCACCAGCTCGCCATCGCGGGCGACGATCGTCGGCGTCATGGACGAGAGCATGCGCTGTTCGGGCCGGGCCAGATTCGGCTCCGTCCCAATGAGACCGCGGGCGTCGGTCAGCCCCGGGCGGGCGTTGAAATCACCCATCTCGTTGTTGAGGAGGAATCCCGCGCCGGGCACGGTGATGTACGATCCGTACCCGCCCTCGAGGGTGTAGGTGACCGAGACAGCCATCCCGTCTGCGTCCACGACCGAGTAGTGGGTGGTCTCCATGCTCTCGGCGGGCAGCTCTCCCTCGACATCCGCGGGGTCGGAGACGCCGGCCGCGGCCGCGTCGATCCCGGCCCGGAGCTCAGCCGCGTACTCCTTGCTGGTGAGGCGCGCGACGGGAACGTCGGCGAAGTCGGGGTCGGCCAGGTGCATGGCGCGGTCGCGGAAGGCGTGCCGCATCGATTCGACAAGGTGGTGGGCGTACTCGGGGGTTCCCGCTCCGAGCGCCGCCAGATCGATCCCCTCCAGGATGTTCAGCATCTGGACCAGGGCGGTTCCCCCCGACGAAGGCGGCGGCATGCTGATGATCTCGTAGCCACGGTAGCTGCCGCGAACCGGCTCGCGCTCCTGCGCCTCGTAGCGGGCGAGATCCTCCTCGGTGATCCAGCCGCCCCCCCGCTCCATCTCCTCCGCGAGCAGCCGCGCGGTCGTGCCCCGGTAGAACCCGTCGTGGCCCTCGTCGCGGATGCGTTCCAGCGTTCCCGCCAGGTCGCGTTGCGCCAGGGTCTCGCCGGGTTCGTAGGGCACGCCGTCGCGGTAGAACTGCGCGAAGGTGGCGGGATAGTCGCGGAAGGCATCCATCCGGCCCTCCAACGAGGCCGCGAGCCGGTCGCTGATCTCGAAGCCGTCGCGGGCCAGCGTCACCGATGGCTCCACCAGGCCGGGCCAGGGTGCGCCCCCGTACCTCTCGTGCGCCAGTGCGAATCCGGCCACCGTTCCCGGCACCCCCACCGCCAGGTGACTGCGATGGTGAATCTGGAAGGAATACTCGCCGTCCTCGCCGACGAACATCTCGGGGTGTGCCCGCAGCGGCGCCTTCTCGCGGAAGTCGATCGCGGTCGAGCGGCCATCCGGAAAGCGAATGATCATGAAGCCGCCGCCGCCGATGTTCCCGGCTGTCGGATGGGTGACTGCAAGCGCGAAACCGGTCGCGATCGCGGCGTCCACCGCGTTGCCCCCCGCCCGGAGGACGGCCGCGCCCGCCTCGCTCGCATCCGGGTAGGCGGAGACCACCATTCCGGCCTCGGTCTCGAGCACGCCGTGGGTGGCGGGAAGCGGCGCGGAATCGACCCGGTCGCCGGCGCAGGCCGCAATGGCCAGGAGCGCGACCGCGGCGCCCCACAGTCGGAGAACGGAACGGAAGGGACGCAGGCCGGAGTCGTCTGGCGATGGAAGTTTCGTTTTCATGGTTCGCAGGTGTTCAGGAGTGGGATGGGCGGGCTTCGAGCGAGACCGGATATTCCATGTGGGACCGAATCCAGGTCCGTCCGGGGTTTCCGCGCGGGTCAGCCGCGCACGATGGCGGCAACCTCGCCCTCAACCTCGGCCCCGGGACCGATCGGTGACACCACAATGGGCCCGTGCTCGCCCCGCCGCGAGTCCGCCGGTTCGGCATCCTGCTCGCGACGTCGAAAGAACCGCGCCACATCGTCGACCACGCTGTACAACACCGGCACCAGCACCAGGGTGAGGAAGGTTGCAAAGATGATCCCGACGATCACCGCCACCGCCATCGGTCCCCACCACGCGGCCTGTTCCCCGCCCCAGTAAAACTGCGGCGAGAGGCTCGCAAAGAGGCCGAAGAAGTCGAAGTTGAGCCCGATCGCAAGCGGAACCAGCCCCAGCGCGGTGGTGACCGCGGTCAGCAGCACCGGACGTAGCCGGGTCTTCCCCCCCTGCACGATCGCCTCGCGCCGGTCCATGCCGTCGCGGTTGCGCAACACGTCAATATAGTCGATCAGCACAATGGCGTTGTTGACCACAATCCCCGCGAGCGAAATCACTCCCACTCCGGTCATGATGATGACAAAGGGCATGCGGAAGACCATCAGCCCGATCAGGACCCCCGTGGTGGACATGATCACCGACGAAAGAATGATCAGCGGTTTCACCACCGAGTTGAACTGAGTCACCAGGATCAGCGCGATCAGCATCAGCGCCGCGAGAAAGGCCCCGGTCAGGAAGGCCATCGCCTCCTGCTGTTCCTGCTGTTCCCCGGTAAAGGACAGAGTGTAGCCCGGCGGCAGCGCGGCCGCGAACTCATCCAGCACACCCTCGACCTCCATGCGCACCGCATTGCTGTTGAAGCCGGCCGCCACCTCGGCGCTGATCGTGGCCATCCGATTCATGTCCTTGCGCCGAATCGATCCGTAGCCGCGGTCCACCGACCATTCGGCCACCGCGGGCAACGGCACCTGCCGCCCCTCCGAGAAGACCGTCAACTGGCCGAGCGAGGTGATTTCGCGCCGGTCCTCTTCGCGAAGCCGCACGATGATGTCATACTCGTCGTTGCCGGTGCGGTACCTGGCTGCCTCAATCCCGTTGATGGCTCCGCGCACCAGGTACCCGACATCGTTGGTCGAGAGCCCGTAGATGCTCGCCTTTTCGCGGTCCACCTGGACGCGCAGCTCGGGGCGGGCGTCCTCCAGGTCGCTCTCAAGCCCGACCAGCCGCGGATAGACCGGCGAGCCCTCGATCAGATTCACGACCTGGGCGGAGAGTGCCTTGAGGAGTTCGGGATCCTCGCCGGAGATTTCGATGTTGACGGGAGGACCCGAAGGCGGCCCCTCGGTGACCTGGTCGACCCGGACCTCCGCTCCCGCGAGATCTCGCCCGATCCCCTCCTGCATCTGCCCCAGCGTCTCGAAGACATCGAAGCGGCGCTGCTCGTAGTCGATCATCGCGACCGTCACCCGGCCCGCTTCCGGCCCGGAGGGACCGCCCCCATCCATCGGATTCCCCCCGCCCCCGCCCGTCGACCCCACCGTCGTCACGATCGTCTCGGCGTCGGCGATCCCCTCCAGCTCGCGCAACTCGTCCAACAGACGCCGCGCGTACCCGTTGGTGACCGTCGCCGCGGTTCCCACCGGCGCCTCGACCGACACATAGACCGTTGCCGGGGGAATGTCCTCCGGAAAATATTCGACCGGCGCGGCGAAGATCCCGTAGATGAAGATCGTGCCCACGAAAGCCGATCCCGAGAGTGCCAGCGTCTTCATGCGGTGAGCCAGCGCCCAGCGCAGCCTCCGCTCGTACCAGTGGACCAGCCGCGGCAGTCCGCCGCCCATGAAGGCCCGGGTCAGGCGCTCCAGAACAAAGGAGTGCAGCGCCCAGAGAAGCGCGGCGGTCAGGATCGCCAGCGCGGCCGTCAGCGGATTGGCCATCGCGATCAAACCGAGCGCCAACACCCCCAGGCCGATCAGCAGGGCCCGTGCATTGCGGCTCATCCGGCGGCGGCGGCGTCCCCCTTCCCGCACCAGGAAGATTGAGCAGAGGGTGGGAACGATGACCAGCGCCACGAAGAGCGAACTCGTCAGGGTGATGATCAGCGTCAGCGGCAGGTAGCTCATGAAGTCGCCCGCCATTCCCGGCCAGAAGAGCAGCGGGGTAAAGGCGGCGAGGGTGGTTGCCGTGGCCGCGATGACCGGAACCGCGACCTCGCCGGTGGCCTTCTTGCAGGCGGACCTCCTGTCCCAACCCTCTTCCATGAAGCGGTAGATGTTCTCCACGATCACGATTGCGTTGTCGACCAGCATCCCGAGTGCGAGGATGAGCGAGAAGAGCACGACCATGTTCATCGAGATTCCCAGCAGACCGATCACGATGAAGGACAGGAACATCGAGGTGGGGATCGAGAGCGCCACGAAGATGGATGTGCGCAGCCCAAGGACGAAGAGCAGCACACCGACGATCAGAATGAGCCCCGAGATGATGTTGTTCTGGAGGCTGTTCACCATCTGGCCGATGTCATCCGACATGTCGGATGTGACGCGAACCTCGGTGGAGGGGGGGAAGAGGGGACGCATCGCGGCGATCTCCGCGCGCACCGCCGCGGACGCTGCGATGATGTTCTCGCCGGAGCGCTTGACGACGTCCAGGGTGACGACGGGCTGGTCGCCAAGGCGGGCATAGCTCTCTCGCTCGGCAAAGCCGAACTCCACCTCGGCGAGGTCGCGCAGATAAATGGGACGATCGTTCAGGGTGGCGACGACGAGGTCGCCGATGACGGCCGGATCCTCGAACTCACCATCCACCCGGACCAGATACTTGACTCCGTTGACATCGATCGAACCGCCCGGAATGTTGACGTTCTCTTCGCGGATCGTGCTCAGAACGTCATCAATCGAGACGTTGTAATACTGTAGCCGCGAGAGATCCAGATCGACCTTGACCTCGCGCTCCAGTCCCCCGCGCAACCCGACGCGCAACACCGCCGGAATCGACTCGATCCGGTCCTGGAGATCCTCGCCGATCTCCTTCAGGCGGACCAGACCGTAGCCGCCGGAGATGTTGATCTGCATGATCGGCGCCTCCGCCATGGAAAACTCCATGATGAAGGGATCTTCGGTGTCGGACGGAAGCTCGGGGCGCGCCAGATCCACCTTCTCGCGGACCTGCTGCAGCGCTTCGTTGAGATCGGTGGAGGTCTCGAATTCGACGATGACGCTGGAATAGCCCTCAACGGAGGTGGAGGTGAGCTCCTTCACGTCGGAGATGGTGTTCAGCTCCTCTTCGATGCGGCGCGTAACCAGACTCTCCACATCGGCCGGCGACACCCCGGGATACATGGTATTGACCGCGATGATGGGGATTTCGGTCTCCGGGAAGGATTCCTTGGGAATCGCCCGGTAGGCGAGCAGCCCCGCGATCATGATGAAGGCGAAGAGAACCATGACCGAGGTCGCATGATCAACGGCCATGCTGGTCAGGAAGAACTCCTTGTAGGACCGGGTCCTGCGCCCGGGGAAATCGTCCGGTCCACCAGACCGGCGCTGCCGGTCGCTTGCCTCCGCCCCGGTCCCCGGGGACTCGCCGTTTCGGTTCCCGTCCACCTCTATCCTCCGTTCCTGTCGGCGCGGCCTCCGTCGCCGGGCACGATCCGCACCCGGTCTCCCGCGGTCAGGCTCTGCTGGCCGACGACCACGATTCGGTCTCCCGCCTCCAGCCCCGACTCGATCACCGCTTCGTTCCCCTGGGCGACCAGGATCTCGACGCTGCGCGCCACCGCCCTGGCCGCGTCGCCCGCGCCCTCGACCACGAAGACCACACGCCCTTCCTCCATGGCCACGAGTGCCTGTTGCGGCACGACCAGCGCACCCGGAACTTCCTCGCGGACGATTTCAATCGAGGCAATCATCCCGGGCTTGATGCGGCGATCGGGGTTGGGAAGGGTCAACTCCAGAGGGAAGGTGCGGTTCTCCGGATCCACCACCGCTCCGGCGTAGCTGACCTGGGCCGCGAGGCGCTCCTCGCCGAGGACATCGAATGTGACGGTCGCGAGAGACCCCACCCCGATGCCGGTGGCGAAGCGTTCGGGCGCGCCCGCGACCATGCGAATCGTGTCGGTCTGGACGATGCGCGCCACCGGGGCGCCGGGCGACACCAGAGATCCGATCTCCACGAAGCGGTCGTTGAGGACACCCCGAATGGGCGCCGTGATCGTGGTGCGGGCGATCCGTTCGCGTAGCACATCCAGATTCCCGCGGTTCTGCTCCAGGGTGTGCAACGCTTCACGGTAGCTGAGCTCCGAACCGATTCCATCGTTCTCGTAGAGCGCGCGACGGCGTTCCCAGACCTCTTCGGCATAGTCGGCTTGCGCCGAGGCGGTGCGAAGCTGCGCGGCCAGGATGGCGTCGTCAAGCCGCGCAATGGCCTGGCCGGTTTCCACCATTTCGCCCTTGTCGCGCACGATCCGGCGCACGACTCCCGCCTCCTCGGCCGCCACCATCACATCGCGCAGCGCGGTGGCCACACCGGTGACCTGCACCCGGCGGGTGAAGTCGCGCGGCGCCAGGGCTTCCACCTCGACATTGACGATCCTGCTGAAGCCGCCGGGGCGCTCTTCCTCCACCTGGGCGGCTTCACCGCTCCCGCCTCCGCACCCCCCCGCCGCCACCAGCAGCACCGCGGCTGCCGCCACCGCGCGCATCCCGCCCTTCAGTCCCGCAATCCCAGGTCCCATCTTTGGCCCATCTCCCTTGCTCATGCAATCCATTTCGGTTTCGTTAGCGCCGCCGGTATTCCGCGGCTGCCGCTAGCGCGCATCCACCAGCGGAACGTGCCCGGCCGCCTCGTCCAGCCGCGCGCTCGCGGCCAGGTAGTCGTAGATGGCCTCGGCGTAGTTGAACTCGCTCTGCCGCAGCGCCACCTCGGCGTCGGTGAGCTCCAGGCGCCCGGCCAACCCCTCGCGATACTGGGCGCTGGCGATCTCGTACCCGCGTTCGGCCTGCGTCACCGCCAGACGCTGTGCATCGACCCTCTGCCGGGCTTCCTGCACCTGGTCGAGCAGGTTGCGCACCTGTATCTCTGCCTGGTCCATCGCAAGGCGCGTCTGGATGCGGGCCTGTTCGAGGGCCATGCGGCGCTGGCGGATCCGCGCCTGACGGCGAAACCCCGAGAAGACCGGAACGCTCACGCGCAGCCCCACCTGCTTCGAAGAGCCGCGCTGCCGGCTCGTACCGAAGAAGTCGGGCCCGCCATTCTGCTGCGCGGCCAGACCGTAGCTGCCGAACGCCACCACCGTCGGCAGAAAGTCGACCTGCTCAAGCCTCACCTCCACCCCCCGGAGCTCCTCGGTGAGCGCCGCCTGCCGGATATCGGAGCGCCCCAGCGCGCTTTGCCGCACGATTTCCGCCGCATCGCCGGTCTCGCCCACAGGGAATCCTCGGAATCCGAGGATGTCGCGGTTGGCGGGCGAGTTGGCCTCCGGGTGTTCCAGATCCATCTCGGCGAGCTCTCCATCCACGGCGATCGCAGCCTCCGGATCCAGCGCCAACTCGGCGGCGATCGTCCTGCGGGCGGCGCTGCGACGGTTCTCGGCGCGTCTCAGCGAGGGTTCCAGGTTGGCCAGCTCCACCTCCAGGCGCAGCACATCGTAGAGCTCGGCCAGTCCGGCATCGGCCATCGCCCTGGTCTCGTCCAGCGCCTGCCGAACCCGCCCGAGCGAGTTGTGGGTGAGCCGCACCTCCTCCTCAGCCAGGAGCAGGTCGTAGACGGAGGTCCGGATCCGGGTGACCAGTTGCTGGGTGCGGCCCCGGAGCGATTCCTGTTGCAGGTTGCGGAATCCCGCCGCGGCTCCCAGCCCAACGAAGACGCCGGGGTCCAGGAGCGCCTGTTCCACGCTCACTCCCAGATTCCAGATGTTGTCGGCTCCGAACTGGATGGGGACAAAGTCGCCCTCGGCTGCGGACGGGTCGAAGATGCGGGCGGGCAGAAAGTTGACCTGCGGCGCGACATTGCGCGTGTAGGAGCTGGTGAGATTCAGATTGGGATAGACATCGCTCCACGCCTCCGCCACCTGGCCCTCGGCCGCTCCCAACTGGAAGCGGGCGTCGGCGAGATCGCGGCTGCGGTCGACCGCCATGCGCGCGAGTGCGCTGAGAAGGAGCGGTTCATCCAGCTCCGGGGGAGTGGGCGGCCGTTCCTGAGCGGCTACCGGGCCGCAGAGCAGAGCCGCGACGGTTGCGATGGTTCCAAAGGTTCCCCGCGGAAGGGGGCCGGTTCCCCGCCGATCGTCAGCGCGCCCGCCTTCCCTCTCCCGGGGCCGAGTCGATTTACGCATTCGAACTCCGCCTTGTCTTCCTCCCTGCCGACTGTTTGCGCCGCTGGACACGCCGGCCCGCGCGAACGCCGATGCTACCGAAGGGCAACCCTCCAATGTAGCGCACTTTGCTGGATCCGGAGTGCGAAGTCACACACCCACCAGGGTGCGCGGGTTGACGGATGTGCCGTTTTCCGGTACTCTCCTTCCCGTTAGCGCCCGGTTGCAGTTGAGGATCGGGATCGGAGGAACAGGTTTGTAATCAGGAGCACAAGGATGCGAACCACAGGAACCGTAAAGTGGTTCAACGACGCCAAGGGTTTCGGATTCATCAGCCCGGTGGCGGGGGAGAGGGACTGTTTTGTCCACTACTCCGCGATCGAGGGCGATGGCTTCCGGAGCCTTGCCGAGGGCGACCAGGTCGAGTTTGACATGGTCGAGGGGCCGAAAGGGCCCGCAGCCGAGAAGGTGGTGCGCGTCGGCGGGATGGCGTAGCCGCCCCGGCCAAGGAACCAGGCGAAGCCGCCGGAGAGTTCGCTCTTCGGCGGCTTCGCTGCGTTTAGGGGTCTCGTCTCTGCGCCCGGAACCGGGGGCCTCATCTCCTCGCCGGAACCGACTATCGCCGCGGACACGCCCCGCCAGGTCGATGGGGTTGCGCGCGCACCATGGCCGCGCAGCCTTGCACCCGGACCGGCCCGCGCAGGGGCCGGAGGAGCGGCCATCAACCGGCGATTCGCGCCCCGCCCCCGCCGCCCTGTTCGTTCCGGCCCGCTGGCCGGTCAATCCCTCGCCGAGCCGCGCGGCAAGAGCGACCGGTGCCACCGGTCGCGCGCCGGTCCCTCCCACCGCCCCGCCCGCATCTCACCCAGCGCGGTGATCGAGTTGTCGAAGACGATCGTCTGCGGCCCGATCTCTCCGGAGCGCCCAAGGGTGCGAAATCCCACGCGGGAGCTCCGCTCGATCCTTCCCCCCGGCCCCCGGTACCAAACCGTCTCGTTGCCCAGAAAGCGCACGCCCAGCTCCGCTTCCGCCGTGGCCAGAATCCGTACCAGCGCATCGATCGAGCACCCCGATGGATGCGTGGCCCGCACATCGGCCGAGACAACCAGGAAGCGGTCGTGAACCCAGCTTCGGGTTGCGCGCAGCGGCGCCCCGTGGGCGGCCCATCCGGCCAGAAAATCGTCCACGCGCGCCAGCAGGCGGTCCCTCTCGGCGGGGTTCAGGTCCCGCTCCGTCCCGAAGATCCAGATCCGGGCGTCGTCCGGGAATTCGTTCAACTCCGGAATCTGCACCGGCTCGGCCCCGGCGCCCCAAGCCGTCCGCGCCTTCCGTTGGTCGTTCATCCGGTCGCCATCCCCTCTTCGCCGGCCGCAACCGCGGCGGGGTTCTTGTCAATCAGCACCGCAATCCAGCGCAGGTCTTTGGTGTTCTCCAGCATGATCTTCACAATCATCGTGAGCGGAACCGAGAGGAGCGCGCCCACCGGTCCCCAGAGCCATCCCCAGAAGAGCAGCGAGAGGATGACCACCAGAGTGGAGATCCCGAAGCGCCGCCCCATCATCATCGGTTCGATCCAGTTTCCAAAGATCACATTCACCGCCAGGTAGCCCAGCCCCACGATGAGCGAGCGATCCAGATTGATCCCCACCAGAGTGGCCGTAGCCGGATCCACGTCCAGGAGTGCGAGCAGCACCGCGGGGATGGAAGCGATAATCGACCCGATCGTGGGGACATAATTGAGCGCAAAGGCGATGAGGCCGAAGAGCAGCGGCAGCTCCAGCCCCATCGTCCAGGTCCAGATCCCCAGGAGCACTCCGGTGCACAGGCTGACCAGGGTCTTGATCACCAGGTAGCCCTGGACCTCGTCGATCATCTTGCGATAGCGCTGGTCGGCCACCCCGTCGGAGATGAAGCGCAGCTTCTCGGGGAGCGCCACCGCCTCGCCCAGCGCGAAGATCAGAAGCAAGGTCACGACGAAGGTGCTGGTGACGAAGGAGAGCGCCCAGGTGGTGGCCCCGGTGGCAAGGGTGGCGAGGGTCGTGACATTGAGGAGTTCGCGGAAGGTACGCTGCAACTCGCCCTCGTCCAGCACGGCAATCCGGTCCTCGATTCCGCGCAGCCAGCTATCGATATGGGGGGCGATGGCGTCGATCTGAATCAGAACCAGCTCCTGCAGCGATCGCATTTGCTGGCTTCCAATCAGCACCAGAAGACCGAAGACCCCCGCGACCACCAGCACGGTCATCAGGATCGCCACGGTCAGCGGTACCCGCCGCCGCGACAGCCAGATCACCAGCGGCAGACAGATGATCGCGAGGAAGAGCGCGAGCGCCATCGGCAGCAGGATTGGCTGTGCGAAGCGGAGCCCCTGGACCAGAATGAAGGCCGCCGCCAGGGTGACGAGAAAGCGCAGTCCGGTGTTCTGGTCGGCCGGATCGGCGAAGGCCGGCGACTTTCCGCCTGGAGGAGCCATCACCGCACTCTCAGCAGAGGATGGGGATCAGGGGGCGCGGACTGGTCACCGTTCCCTCCACGTAGGTGCGCGTATAGACCCGGATCTGTCCACAGCCCCGAATGACTTCCACGCGGTAGATCTGCGCCGAAGGGTAGCTGGCCAGCTCGGGAACGCCGCCGAAGGCCGGGGCGTCGTCAATGAAGATCCGGGGCCGCTGCGGTACGGTTCCACGCAGGCGCACGCAATTGCGGGCCTGGCGGAAGACGCCGGTTCCGGACTGGTCCTCGAAGCAGGGAACGAACTCGAATCCTGGCCGGCTGTCCAGGAACTCGGCCAGATTCAGATCGGGCGATGCGCGCAGCTCGGTCTCGACGTAGCGGTCCGTGAGGTAGGACAGTCCTCGCAGCCGGCTCTCCAGACGGTCCACATAGACCTCGATTCCCTCCAGGACGACCGGTTTGGGGATAATCACCACTTCGGTATTCTGACCGGCCTGGATGTCCAGAACCTGGAAGATGTCGGCGTAGCCCATGCGCGATACCGAGACCCGGCTGGGACCGGGCGGAACCCCCGCAATCCGGAAGCGCCCCTCGGCGTCGGTTACCCCGAAGATCCGCGATCCATCGCGACGGATCGTTTCCTCCAGACGCACCACTGCCCCTTCAACCGGTTCGCCCCACCAACTGTCGATCACATGGCCGGCAAAAGCCACGCCGCCCGCTTCCTGCGCCCCGGCATGGGTGGCCCCCACGAACGTGGCCCACAAGAGAGCCGCCAGGCGCGAGCTCGTCGGCATCGGCCGCCCTACTCCAGCGCGCGCACCGCCCGCACCACCTCGTCGAAGGGGGGCAGCACCGAGGGGTCGTCGCTGGCCCAGGAGTAGCGAATCACCCCGGCGCCGTCCACCACGAAGACGGATCGCTTTGCCACTCCGCGAAGTCCGAAGAAGTCCTCCACGAGCACGCCGAATGCGGTTGCGGCCTCCCGGTTGAAGTCGGACAGAACCTGGAAGGGGATCTCCATCTCCTCGCGCCAGCGCTGGTTGGCGAAGGGGGAATCGATGCTGATCGCGTAGACGGTCGCGCCCAGGGATCCCCAGTCGCCCCAGTGCTCGCCGACGTGGCAGAGCTCAGTGGTGCAGGTTCCGCTAAAGGCGAGCGGCACGAACATGAGGACCACCGGAGCGCCCCGGTGACCGGAGAGCGTTACGGGGTCGCTTCCAAATGCGTCGAGAAGGGTGAAATCGGGCGCCGTGCTTCCGGCCTGAAGATGAGCCAAGGTTCGTCACTCCCGTGTCGATGGTTTCGGTGTCGGCGGCTGCGGCCTCGCCCTGGGTGCGAGCCCGGTGCCCAAGCTAACACTCCCGCGGTCAGTTGCCCTGCGTCGCCTGCCGGGTCCATATGACGGCCGATCCGCAACCGCCATTGGTTCGGCTCTGGAACTGGAGCGGTGTTCGGGGTCCCCAGTAGACCTCGGCGACCTCCACCCAGTGCGGCGGAATCTGGTCAATGTTGACCGATCCCTCGATGTCCACATTCCATTCGATCCCGTCCACGAAGATCGCCAGCTCGCAGTCGCGGGCCCGAAGGGTGGCCCGCTCCAGCGTGGGCCGGTCAATGCGCACGCCCGGAACGTACGCAAAGGCGTGGGAGAGGAGGTTGGACTGGCGTTCCTCGATCGTTTGCCGGGTGAGCAACCGCATCACCACTCCCTGGTCCAGGCGACGGTAGTAGCCGCGGCTTTCGAGGTAGCGGGAGCGGACCTCGACCCGGATGGGAGGGAGCGCAACGGCTTCGACCGTCATGGCGACCTCCACCGCAGTGGTGCGATCGGGATGCAACGCCACCGGCTCGGTGCGGGTGGCATAGCCGATTCTCTCGATGGTGAGGTGGGCCAGATCGGACCCGAGGTCGCGGAACTCGACCCTTCCGTCGGCGGTCGTGGTGGCTTGGCGTCCCCGGGCCATCGTGACCCCGGCCCCCTCGACGGGGCTCCCCAGGGCGGAATCGATCACGCGGACGATCAGGCGTGCCGGTCCTCCGGTTTCGTCTTCGCCCAGCGGACGCAGCGTGAGGGTGAAGTCGCCCGGACGCAGCACCCGAAAGCCACCGCTCAGGGTGGCGTAGCCGCTGCGCCGCACCGTCAGCGTGTAGTTGCCCAGCGGGGCGTCGAAGGACACGGTGCCGTCGGAGCCGGTGACGTGCCGGGCGGCCATTCCGGAGAGCTGGATGACCGCGTCCTCCAGTCCGTCGCTGGAATTGGCGTCGAGAATGCGCGCCACGATACGAACCGCTTCCCCGCCCTCCCGCTGTGCGGCTGCCGGGACCGGCGGCGAAACCAGTGCGCAAAAGAAGAAGGCGGCCAACGCCCGGAGGCTGCCGGGTGTCTGGAGGACATTGGGAATACGCGCACGGAGAACACGCGTACGCAGAATCAGCGCACGGAAACGCGCCGGAGCCGCTCTGTGGCGGAAACCATTATCCCTGAATGAGGACTTGAGCGCTCGCATGCACTATTGTATCCTGATTAAACGATGTATCCTGATGGGGCGACGGGCATCCTGATTCCGCACTCGATCGATACCGGGGGATTCGTTCCCTGCAATCTTGCTCCCGGCGGGCGAATGCGACAGGGGACCAACCTTGGGAGAGACCGACGACCCGTGGCAGTTCGCTGCCCGCAACTGTACCGTGGAGAGCCATGAAGAAGTTCGCACTGATGCTGGCAGTCGCAGGGGCGCTCGGAACGGGAGCCGCCGGTCCGGGGGGCGAGAAGGTCGTTGCGGATCCCGAAGTGGGCGGTCCGGAGCCGTCCGCGCCCGCGTTGCCCTCCGCCGAGGTCGCCAACGAGATCGTACAGGAATACTGTGTGCGCTGCCACAGCGAGCAACGCCGGATCGGCAATCTGGTGCTCGAGGGATTCGATGTCGCCGAGGCGGAGAGCCGGCGCCCGACGGTCGAAAAGATGATCCGGAAGCTGCGCGCGGGGATGATGCCGCCTCGCGGAGTGCGGCGGCCGGAGCCGGATGTGATCGCGGCGATGGCCACCGAGCTCGAAACCGCGATGGACGAGATCGACCGTCGCGATCCGAATCCGGGGAAACGCACCTTCCAGAGGCTGAATCGCGCCGAGTACGCCCGCGCCGTCGAGGATCTGCTCGGGGTAAAGGTGGATGTGAGTCCCTTCCTTCCGCTGGACACCAAGAGCGCCAACTTCGACAACATCGCCGACGTGCAGATGCCCTCCGCGACGGTCATGGAGGGGTATCTGCGGGCAGCCGGGCAGATCAGCCGCATCGCGCTGGGCGATCCCGAGGCGGAGGGGGCTTCGACCATCTACCGCATTCCGCGCGTGGCGTCGCAGAAGGAGCGTGTGGAGGGGGCGCCCGTAGGAACGCGTGGCGGACTCTCCGTTCTTCACAACTTTCCCGCCGACGGCAAGTACGTATTTCACATCATGCCGTACAACGCGGTGGAGGGAGAGGTCTTCGGCCGCACCTTCGGAACCGAACAGATCGAGGTCTCAATCGACGGTGCCCGGGTGGCGCTCCTGACCGTGGACCGCTGGATGTCGGAATCCGAACCCACCGGGCTCAACATCCGCACCGACTCAATCTATGTGACGGCCGGGCAGAAACGGGTCTCGGCGGCCTTCATCCGCCAGTTCGAGGGAGTGGTGGACGACCTGATCCGCCCCATCGACCACACCCTCGCCGACGGCCAGATCGGAATCGGGCTCGGGGTGACGACACAGCAGCACCTCCAGCGCCTCACGATTCTGGGCCCCTTCCAGGTTACGGGGGTATCCGACACGCCGGCGCGCCAGCGCGTCTTCGTGTGCCGCCCCACCGCACCGGAAGAAGAAGAGCCCTGCGCGCGCGAGATCATCGGGAATCTGGCCTCGCGGGCCTACCGGCGGCCGGTGGAGGAGGGCGACATCGACGGCATTCTGCCATTCTACCGCCAGGGGGCGGCGGATGGCGGCTTCGAGAAAGGCGTTCGCACCGCGCTCCAGGCGATTCTGACCAGCCCTCGCTTCCTCTTCCGCTTCGAGCGCGGACCCGGTGCGGATGTGGCGGAGGGAGTCTATCCGATCGACGACATCGATCTCGCCTCGCGGCTCTCGTTCTTCCTCTGGGGCGCGCCCCCCGACGATGATCTCCTGGAAGCCGCCCACGCGGGAACGCTCGGCGATGCGGCGGAGCTGGAGAGGCAGGCGCGGCGCATGCTGGCGGATCCGCGATCGGAGGCGCTGGCCACCCGCTTCGCGGCGCAGTGGCTGAGGCTTCAGGACCTGGAGGACATTCACCCCGACGCGCTGACCTATCCCTACTTCGATCAAACGCTCGCCGACGCGATGATCCGCGAGACCGAGGCTTTCTTCGCGCATCTGGTGGAGGAGGACGGGTCCGCGCTTGATCTGCTCACGGCGGACTACACCTATGTGAATGAGCGTCTTGCCCGGCACTACGGAATCACGGGCGTCGTGGGACCGGAGTTCCGGAAGGTCTCCTATCCGACCGCGCACCGGCGGGGCGTCCTGGGTCACGGCAGTGTCCTGACCCTCACCTCCCATCCCGACCGGACCTCCCCGGTGCTGCGTGGAAAGTGGGTGCTTGAAGTCCTCCTTGGCGCCCCCCCGCCCCCGCCCCCGCCCGACATTCCCGCGTTCGAGGAGACTGCCGCCGCCGAAGGGGGACGTTTCTTCACGGTGCGCGAACGCATGGAGGAACACCGCGCGAATCCGCAGTGCAGCTCCTGTCACAATGTGATCGACCCGCTCGGTCTGGCGCTTGAGAACTTCGACGTGACGGGCGCCTGGCGGATCCGCGACGAGGGCAACCCGGTCGATCCCACCGGCGTGATGTACGACGGGACCGAACTCGCCAGCCCCGACGATCTGCGGGCGGCACTGCTCAACGTCCCCGATGTCTTCCTGAGCACCTTCGCCGAAAATCTGATGGCCTATGCGCTGGGACGCCGCGTCGAGTACTACGACATGCCGACGATCCGGACGATTACCCGAGATGCCGCAGCCGACGACCATCGCATTTCGGCCTTCATCCTGGGTATCGTAGGGAGTCCGTCGTTCCGCATGGCTCGCGCGGGCGCGTTCGCTGCGCAGGATGCCGACCCGGTGGAGCGCTGACCCCCGCCCTTTCCGACCCCGAATACCCCGAACCAAACCCGGTTGTCCACCTTCCCAAAGAGAGGTTCTGACCGATGCAGTATCTGACTGGAAAACACATCTCCCGGCGTGCGATGCTCAAGGGATCGGGAGCGGCGATCGGCTTGCCGCTGCTGGACGCCATGATCCCGGCCGGACGCCTCTGGTCCGCGACCGAGGCGGGCAAGGCGGCCTCCCGGACCCGCCTGGTCTGCATCGAGCAGGTGCACGGAGCCGCGGGGTGCAACGACTGGGGCGCGTCTCAGAATCTCTGGTCGCCCGCCGAGACCGGGAAGAACTTCGATCTCTCGCCGAGCAGCCTCAAGCCGCTGGATCCCTTCCGGAAATACCTCACGATCGTCAGCGACACCGACGCACGGATGGCCGACGCCTACGCACCCGCCGAGATCGGCGGCGATCACTTCCGCACCAGCGCGGTCTTCCTCACCCAGGCCCATCCCAAGCAGACCGAGGGCTCCGATGTCCGCGTCGGCACCTCCTTCGATCAGCTCTACGTTGAGCGATTCGGGCAGGAAACGCCGATTCCTTCGCTGCAGCTCTCGATCGAGAATGTGGACCAGGCCGGCGGCTGTGCGTATGGGTACGCGTGCGTCTATACCGACACGATCAGTTGGGCCTCGCCGACCCAACCGTTGCCGATGATCCGGGATCCCCGCGCCGTCTTCGAGCAGCTCTTCGGGGCCGGCGGCACGCCCGAGCAACGGGCTGAACGGCTGAAGACCGACCGCAGCATCCTCGACTGGGTCATGGGCGAGATGAAGGCCGTGCGGCGCACCCTGGACAGCTCGGACATGCACCGCCTGGACCAGTACGCGCAGAACATCCGCGAGCTCGAACAGCGGATTCATCGCATCGAAGCTCAGAACTCAAGCGGCGAGGAGCGCCAGATCCCCGAGGCGCCGGTGGGCGTTCCCGACTCCTTCGAGGACCACGTCAAGCTGATGTTCGACCTGCAGGTGCTTGCCTTCCTGTCGGACACAACCCGCGTCTTCTCCTTCAAGCTGGGGCGCGACGCCTCTCCGCGCGTCTACCCGGAATCCGGAGTGGACACCCCCTTCCACGCCTCTTCGCACCACGGCGGCCGCGAGGACCGGGTGCGCCAGTTCGCGAAGATCAACGAGTACCACATCTCGATGATGCCCTACTTCCTCCGGAAGCTTCAGGCGGCGACCGAGGGCGATGGCAACCTGCTCGACAAAACGCTCATCATGTACGGCTCGGCGATGGCGGACAGCAACCTGCACAATCACATGCGGTGTCCGCTCTTCCTGGCCGGGGGCGCGAACGGGCTCCTCGAGGGCGAGCAGCACATCCGGGCGCGGCCGGGCACGCCCATGGCGAATGTCATGCTGAGCCTCCTCCACAAGCTCGGGGCCACCGACATCGAGAGTTTCGGGAACAGCACGGGCCACTTCGCGATCTAGGGGCAGGGAACAGAAAGGTGCAGAAGATGATCAGCTTCTCCGATCGACTTGCATTCGGGAGCGGAGGACGACGGGCTCTCCAGCGGGGGTTCCTGGCGGCGCTGGCGCTGGTGGCGCTGGTCGCGGCAACCGGAAGCACTCCCGTGGCGGTGGAAGCCCCGGTGGCGGACGCGGCCCAACGCGGCGATCTCGCGGCGATCAGGGAGCTGCTGCGGCAGGGCGCCGACGTCAATACCGCGCAGAGCGACGGGATGACCGCGCTGCACTGGGCGGCGACCCGGGACGACGACGAGCTGGCCCGGGCACTTCTCTACGCGGGAGCCACGGTGCGGGCCACGACAAGACTCGGGGGCTATGCCCCGTTGCACCTGGCCAGCCGCGGAGGGAATGCGGTCGTAGCCCGGCTGATCCTGGAGGCGGGGGCCGACCCAAACCTCTTCACCACAACCGGCGCCACCGCGTTGCACTTTGCCGCCGACTCCGACGCGGCCGAGATGGTGCGGATCCTGGTTGAATACGGCGCCGATGTGGACACGCGCGACACCTTCGCCGAACGGACCCCGCTGATGTTTGCGGCCGTGCGCGGAGCCGATCGGGCAGTGAAGGCGCTGCTGGAGGCGGGCGCCGACCCGTCGCTGGTGACCCGGGTAAAGGATTATGAGGTGATCGACCAGGCGAACCGGGCGGAGCGCCAGCAGCGGGCGCGGGTGCGGGCCGCAGCCGAAGAGCCGGAAGAGGAGGAGGAGGTCGAGGAAGCCTCGCCCACCCTGCCCTCACGCGCTCCCAATCCCGCGGCGGCCGCGCAACGGCAACCGCAACAGACGGGGGCTCCCGGGCAGCAGACCCCCGCAGCCGGAGAGGAATCCGAACCGAAGCCCGAACCCGCCGAACCGCCGGTCCAGGCTCTCTCCTCGTCGCAGCAAATCGGCAGGCAGGGCGGCTTTGCGGCGCTTCACTACGCTGCGCGCCAGGGGCATCGCTCCACGGCGGCGCTCCTGATCGACGGCGGAGCCGAGCTCAACCAGCCGACCGCGGGCGATCAATCGACGCCGGTCCTGGTTGCGGTCATCAATGGCAACTACGATCTCGGGCGCGATCTCCTGGAGCGTGGCGCCGATCCCAACCTGCTCAGCGACGACGGAGCCGGACCGCTCTTCGCCACCCTCAACATCGAGTGGTCGCTGCGTACCTGGTATCCGCAGCCGCAGGCCTTCCGCCAACAGGAAACCGACTACCTGCACCTCATGCGCCTGCTCCTCGAAGCGGGGGCCGATCCCAACCAGCGCACCAGCACCCACATCTGGTACGCGGCCTACAACGCGGGCCGCATGGGGGTGGATTTCACCGGCGCGACGCCCTTCTGGCGGGCGGCCTACGCGGCCGATGTGGAGGCCATGCGCCTCCTTGTGGCGCATGGCGCCGACCACAACATCTCGACGCTGAAGTTGCCCAGTCGGCGACGTTTCTTTGATCCCAACTTCCCCGACACCCGGCCCGACGAGGCTCCCGCCGATCCATCCGGGCTGCCGCCCGTTCCCGTTGGCGGTCCGGCGGTGCACCCGTTGCATGCGGCATCCGGGGTTGGCTTCGGCACCTCGAGAGTGGCGCAGCAGCATCGCAGCGTTCCCGATGGCTGGCTTCCGGCGGTTCGCTACCTCGTCGACGAACTCGGAGTGGATCCCAATCTGCGCGACCACGACGGCTTCACCGCGATCCATCATTCGGCGGCCCGGGGCGACAACGCGACCATCCTCTTCCTGGTGAGCCGCGGCGCCGACATCGGGGCGATCAGCCGCAGGGGACAGACAACCGCCGATCTCGCGAACAGTCCCGAGCAGCGCGCGCAGCCCCTCCCGGCCACCGTTGCATTGCTCGAAAAGCTGGGTTCGGCCAACAACCACCAGTGCCGCTCCTGCGGAGGCAACTGATGAAATCCACGGAACCGGGACGGAGCCGCACCGAATCGGAAGCTCTTCACCGCCGCGTCTCCGGGACGATCCTTCGGGGCGCGGCCGCACTTCTCTCCCTCCTCTGCCTCTCGGTGCTGTCGGCCGGCCAGGCGCGGGGACAGGATACCGAGTGGAATCGCTACACCCTTGAAGGCCTGGCGGGCGTGTACGTTCGCGCCGAGGCCAACCAGGGGTGCGAGGGCGCCGGAGTGGTGGCGGAGTCGGTGGGGACCGATGCGGCTGCGGTGCTTGAAGAGGCCGGTGTCCCGCTCCTGACTGAACGGGAGATGCTCGCCAGTCCCGGGTTGCCCGAGTTGCGGGTAACGGTGGAGTGCGGCGGCGGGGTAGCGGGCGTCGTGGGATATTCGGTTTCGGTTCGGGTGCAGCAGGCCACCCAAATGATCCGCGACAACCAGATCACCCTCTCGGAAGCAGTCACCTGGTGGACCACCGGGGTGGGCGTGGCCCAGGCGGGTTTGGCCGCGGAGGCGCTGAGCGACGAGTTGCAGTCCCGGCTGGCGGCCTTTGCCGAAGCCTTTGCCGCCGCCAACGCCGAAGACGGAGGGTCTTCCTAGAAGGGCAGGAGTCTTCGCAGGGCTGAAGGCGGGCAGGGCGATTCGCCGCCGTGGACCGAGGTCGGTCGTGGCTGCGCCATGGCGCGGCGTTCCGGCGACGGGTTTGCCTATCCCCGTCAATCTTTCTGTCCGGACCCCTCCAGCAGGACGATCGCGATTTCGCGGGCTTCGTCCAGCGTTGCCACGACATGGTCGTCGGGTACCCGCCGCAGGATGTCGAGCGAGTTGAGCATGGTCGCCACCCTGCCCTGCAATCCCATCACGATCACCTCGGTGCCATTCCGTTCGGCCACCGCGATCAACTGCGCCACCAGCATCGCTGCGCTGTCATCGAGGAAGGTGGCCTCGGTAAAGTCGAAGATCACGATCTCGTGTTCGGCAATGTCGGAGCCAATCACTCCCACCAGCTTGTGTGCCGACGCAACGGTGAAGGAGCCGCGTAGCCGTACCAGCCCCGATCTGGCCCGATACTCGTTCTCGTGCGAGAGCATTTCGGGATGCTCGGCGAAGAAGGAGCGGTCCAGGAGCGGCACCGACACGACGCTGTCGAGTTCCAGCACCTCCATCTCCTGGGCGTGCGCCATTCCCGCAACGATCAGCCCGATCGCCACGGCGGTGACCAGATCGACGAATACCGTCAACCCCAGGGTGATCAGCATCACGACCAGGTGCGAGCGCTGCACGCGGTGAATGCGGGTCAGCATCGGCCAATCGATAATGTCCCAGCCCACCTTCACCAGGATTCCCGCGAGCACGGCATGGGGAATCGGTTCCACGAAACGGCCCAACCCCAGGAGCAGTCCGAGTACGATCACCGCCCGCAACGCGCCCGAAACCGGCGTACTCCCTCCCGCGCGGATATTCGTGACCGTTCCCATGGTGGCGCCGGCACCGGGCAAACCGCCGAAGATGCCCGAGACGATATTGCCGATTCCCTGCCCCACAAGTTCGCGGTTCGGATTGTGGCGCTCGCCGGTGAGCGAATCGGCGACGAGCGAAGTGAGCAGGGCGTCCACCGAACCCAGGAGGGCGAGGATCAGGGCGGGCTCGGCCGTACCGAGCAGGAATCCGAGGGAAGGCAGTTCGACCTGAATTCCGGGAAGACCGGCGGGAATGGCCCCGATGACCGGTGCCTCGGTCAGCCAGAAGACGCCCAGGAGGGTGCCGGCGACAAGAGCCATCAGTACCGGCGGCGCGTACTTTGAGAACCGGCGCGGCCACAGCACCGTGATCGCCAGGGTGACCGTGGCGATGGCAAAGGCCTGAACGTTGATCGAGTCGGTGTCAGACAGCGCCTGCATCGCGCCCCGGGCCCCGCCCGACGGCGACGGCGCCCCGATGAAGGGCAGCGATTGAATCAGCATGATGATGATGCCGATCCCCGACATGAATCCCGAGACCACCACGTGCGGCGTATAGACGACGAAGCGGCCGACCCTGAGCGTTCCCAGCGCCACCTGTAACAGCCCCGCCACGACAACGATCGCGAAGGCCTCGCCCAAGGTCGATGCGTGCGTGGTGACGATGACCGACATGGCGATCGTCATGGGGGCGGTGGGCCCCGAGATCTGCGAGCGCGTTCCGCCGAAGACCGAGGCGAAGAACCCAACCGCGATCACACCATACATGCCCGCGGCCGCGCCGAGCCCCGAAGCGATGCCAAAGGCCAGGGCGACCGGCAGCGCGACTACCGCCGAGGTCAGGCCGCCGAAGAAGTCGCCGCGGAAGGTGTCGGGGCCGTAGCGGCGCGGGGAACTCGTCCCGATTCGGCTCACCGGGGGCTCACCGCCGGAAGGATTCGTTCCTGTAACGCGTTCCAGCTCGCCATCTCCGGAGCCTCATGCAGCGTCCACCCGTTGAAGACCGAGATCAGGTCATGCTCGGGCACCACGTGGAGGAACTGTCCCCCGTAGCCGTTGGCGGCGAAGATCCGCGCTGTGCCATCCTCGTGGAGCGGCACCCACCACTGATAGCCGTAGCCGGGCTCCTCCACGACCGGAGCCGTGGAAGCGTCCACCCACCCCAGCGAGACGACCCGCCGTCCATCCCACTCGCCGCCGTGCATCATGAGGTAGCCGATCCGCGCGAGGTCGTGCGCGGAGAGGTAGAGTCCGCCTTCCGAATCCACCTCTCCTCTCGGGGTGAGCTTCCAGTAGTACTCGTCGATCCCGATCGGACGGAACAGATTGTCGTCGGTCCAACGATCGAGCCGCTGTCCCGTCGCTTCGCGCACGATCTTGCCCAGCAGCACGCTCACGCCGTCGTTGTAGTCGAAACGGGCGCCCGGGTCGGTTCCCACCGGTTGGGCGACGACATAACCAATCCAGTCCTCGCTCGCCTCCAGCACCACCGTGGGATGGGTCTCGTCGTCGTATCCCTGGCCGCGCCGGGCCCAGTCGATCCCGCTGCGCATGGTGAGGAAGTCCTCCACCGTCGTCGCGGCCCGGCGTGGATCTTCGAGATCGGCGCCGTAGCTCTCGAACCAGGACCAGACGGGCGCCCCGACGCCGGGAATGTGTCCGCGGTCGATGGCGATCCCGAAGGCAACCGAGAGCACGCTCTTCGTAACCGATTGCAATGAATGGAGATCGGTGTCTTGGTAGTAGGGGTGCCAGGCGGGATGATCGTAGTTGTACTGGTGAAGTGTGGTGTCGTCCTGCTCGGCCAGAAGCGCGGCATGGGCGGCGCTGTGGTCCCAGCGGCGGTCGGCGACCACGCGGCCGTTGCGTATGAGGAGGAATTGATCGATGAGCCCGTAGCGACCCGCGTCGATGTCGGAGACGAGCGAGGCGATGGCGGCCGGGTCGATGCCCTCGGCCTCCGGAGTCGAGACCGGCCACTCCTCCGCGGGCCATGCGGGAACCCGCGAATCCCCGGCGGTGGGTAGAGTTTCCGCGGCGGGGGAACAGGCGGCCAGGAGCGCCAGCCCTAGGATGGGAAAGCTCGCTCGGAGCGGGAACGGCCACCGGGCGCGGGTGATTGCGGGACGGCGGGGACCCCTTCCGGTGCGAGGGATTGGGCCGTGCGCGCGAAGGCGCCGGGAGCGGTCGGTTGCGCCGGTCATTGCAAATCCTCATCGGTGTGGTCGGGGGCATTCTGGGCGGCAATCACCGCGAGCAGGTCGTCCCCGTAGCGGCGCAGGCGGGTTTCGCCAATGCCGGTGACGTTGCCCAAGTCTTCCTGCGTGCGGGGTCGTTGCGCAATGATCTCGCGCAGCGTCGCGTCGTGCAGGATGACATATGGGGGAACGCCCTGGGCGCGCGCCAGTTCGGTGCGCCGTTCTCGTAGTGCTTCCCAGAGCGCGGCGTCGCCGGGCCGGTCAAGGGCGGGCGGAGTGGGCTTCTTCGCCGGTTTGCGCGCGGTGGTGGTGCGGGCGCGGATATCGTGGCGCATGTGCACTTCGCGGTGGCCGCGCAGAACCTCCCAGCTCGCGGCGGTGAGGCGCAACGACCCGTAGCGCTCCATCTCGACATCGAGCAGACCGCGGGCCACCAGTTGCCGGAAGACCGACCGCCACTGCCATTGATCGAGGTCGGTTCCGACGCCGAAGGTGGGCAATCGGTCGTGCCCGAAGCGCCGGATGCGCGCGTTGGCCGATCCGCGCAGCACATCGATCAGGTAGGCCACGCCGAAGCGCTGGCCCGTTCGGTAGGCGCAGGAGAGGGCCTTCTGCGAGGCCACGGTCGCGTCCCAGAGATCGACCGGAGCCAGACAGTTGTCGCAGTTGCCGCACGGGTCCTCCAGCGTTTCGCCGAAGTAGGCAAGGAGCGTTTGCCGCCGGCAGGTCGCGAGTTCGCAGTAGCCGAGCATGGCATCCAGCTTGCGCACCTCCAGACGCTTGCGCTCCACTCCCGCGCGGGACCCCTCTACCATCTGGCGCAGCGTCACCACCTCCTGAAGCCCGTAGACCATCCAGGCATCGGCCGCCAGACCGTCGCGTCCGGCACGGCCCGTCTCCTGGTAGTAGGACTCGATGCTGCGCGGCAGATCCAGGTGGGCCACGAAGCGCACATCCGGCTTGTCGATTCCCATCCCGAAGGCGATCGTGGCGACCATGACCAGCCCGTCTTCGCGCAGGAAGCGGTCCTGGTTCCGCTGCCGCACCGCCTTGCCCAAACCCGCATGATAGGGAAGCGCCCGGAATCCCGCGTCGCGCAACCACTCGGCAGTGTCGTCCACGCGCTTTCGCGACAGACAGTAGACGATTCCTGCGCAAGAACGATGGCGGTCGTCGAGAAAACGCTTGAGCTGGACGCGTGCATTATCTTTGGCAACAACGGTATAACGAATGTTCGGACGATCGAATCCGCTCACAAAGAGGGGCGCATCGTGCAGGTCCAGCCGTGCGATGATCTCTCGCCGCGTGGGCTCATCGGCCGTGGCGGTCAGGGCGATTCTCGGCACTTGCGGGAAGAGGCGCGACAGTGCCGAGAGCTGAAGATATTCGGGGCGGAAGTCGTGGCCCCACTGGGAAACGCAGTGCGCTTCGTCGATGGCGATCAGGGCGACCCGGGTTCGCTTCAGGAGCTCGAGGGTGCGTTCGGCAAGCAGGCGTTCGGGAGCGGCATAGAGGAGATCGAGCTCGCCGGCGACCACCCTGGTCTCCACCCGGGCAGCCTCGCGCGCCGAGAGCGAAGAGTTGAGGAAGGCCGCGCGCACACCGGTCTGGCGCAGTGCCTGCACCTGGTCGCGCATGAGGGCGATCAGCGGCGACACCACGATGCCGACGCCGTCCCGCACGATCGCCGGAATCTGAAAACAGAGCGACTTGCCCCCGCCGGTGGGCATGAGAACCAGGCTGTCGCCCCCGGCCACCGTGTGCTCGATGATCTCCTCCTGCTGGCCCAGGAAGGAGGAATAACCGAAGACGCGGCGAAGGGTGTCGTGAACGAGACCGGTCACGGGGTGCGCGGCGGGGGTTTCAGGAGATAACCCCCATTCCCAGAGCCTGGATGCGGCGGTTGAAGTCGGCCAGGCCGTCTGTGAGCACCTCTTCGATCTCTTCGCGGATCCGGAGCAGGCGTTCCCTGAGGAGGGCGTGCACCTCGCCCTGCTGGTCGGTGGGGCGGAAGTCGCCAACCGACACGGTGGAGAAGAGATAGCCCAGCCGTTCGATAAGGCGGACCGGATAGCGAATGACATCCTGTCCAATGCCGGTCGCGCGCATCTGGTAGAGCCCGCCCTCGGTCTCGATCAGGCGTTCGCTGAGCGAATCGGCGGCGGCCACCAGCTCCGCGGCGTCTCCGCGGTCCTCCAGGACGGCGCGCACATCCAGCACCTGCCGGCGCACCCACTCGACCCGGTTGATCAGCTCGCCCGCGGCCTCCAGATCGGCCCGGATCTCGGCGAGGGCGGCCAGTTGCAGCTCGATGTCGGCCATGGAGCCTTCGGAGTGGGGATCCTTGCGGACTTCGAGCTCGGCCTGGAAGCTGTCGCCGCCCACGCGCAATGTCAGGGTGTAGACGCCCGGCGGCTGCAACCAGCTTCCGGTGCCCGGACCGCTCAGCGGACCACCCGGCTGCGGGCGCCAGCGTTCCTCGCCCAGCGAGATGTCGCCGCCGTGCAGCGGCTTCGTCCGCAGGCGCACCTCCCCGACCGGCTCGTTTACGAGGTCCCACCAGATCCGGTTGACGCCCGCATCGCGGGTGCCTTCCAGGGTGCGCACCACTTCGCCACCGGCGTTCGCGATCTCGATCGTCACGCTGTCCCCGGTCGCTTCGGCCAACCAGTAGTTGATCGAGGCGCCGTAGGGCGGATTCTCGCCGTCGGACTGGTCGTCGAACATGGTGAAGGGCTCTGAAACCGGCCGGAAGCGATAGGCCGGACGGGGCGCAAAGAGGTGGGCGGGACGCGCGGCGACCTCGGGAGTGAGCTGCTGCAGCGGAGTCACGTCGTCGAGGATCCAGAAGCCGCGTCCGTAGGTGCCCACCACCAGATCGTTGAAGTGCTCCTGCACCACCAGCCCGTACATCGGTGCGGGCGGCAGATTGGTGTGGAATCGCTGCCAGTTGTCGCCGTCGTCGAAGGAGAGATGGACCGAGGCCTCGGTCCCCAGGTAGAGCAGCCCCGGCCGGACCGGGTCCTCGTGGATGCTGCGGGTGTAGCTGAGAACGCCGTCGTCGATCCCGCCGGCGATCCCGGTCCAGGTGGTGCCGTAGTCGTCGGTGCGGTAGGCACGCGCCTCGAAGTTCCCCACCTGGTGGTGTTCAATCACCATGTAGGCCTTTCCGGGCGTGTGGCGCGAGGCGTCGATTCCGCGCACCACCCCATCCGCCGGCAGATCCGGGATGTTGCCCGTCACATTCGTCCAGCTGGCGCCCCCGTCGCGGCTGACGTGCATGAGCCCGTCGTTCGTCCCCGCCCAGAGCACCCCCCTTTCCAGCGGCGACTCGTCGAAGGCGTAGATCACGCAGCAGTACTCCACCCCGATGTTGTCCGGGGTAAGCCCGCCGCTGATCCCCATGCGGCTGCGGTTGTTGGTGCTGAGATCGGGGCTGATCACCTCCCAGCTCTGGCCGCGGTTGGTGGTGCGGTGAACGTGCTGGCTGGTGACGTAGATGGTGTTGTTGTCGTGCGGCGAGATCAGGAGGGGGAAGGTCCACTGGAAGCGGTAGCGCAGCGAATCGGCCGGGTGGCCGGTGGTGGACTCGGGCCAGACTTCGACCTCGCGGTACTGGCGCGTGCGAGCGTCCCAGCGCGAGACGATGCCACCCCCCGCCCCAACTCCCGACGCGCTTGACCAGACGATGTTCGGATCGGTCGGGTCCGGCGTCGCAAAGCCGGATTCGCCCCCACCCACCGAGTGCCAGAGGGCGCGCGGGATTCCCACTCCGAAGAGCCCACTCCCCATGCGGCTGTTGCTTGGTCCGCGCGTGGAGGGTCCGTCCTGCCGGTTCCCCATGACGTTGTAGGGCACCGCGTTGTCGACCGTGACGTGGTACATCTGCGCGATCGGCAACTGAATGCGGAACCAGCTCTTGCCGCGGTTTTGCGAGATCGCCAGTCCCCCGTCGCCGCCCACCACCTGGCGGTCGCCGTCGAGCGGATCGATCCACATGTCGTGCGTGTCCCACGTGGGTCCGTCGAGGAAACCGGCCGCCGTCGAGGTGACGCCGCCATCCAGGGTTGTGCTGTAGGCCGCCGCCATGAAGTACGCTTCGTCGGGGTCGCCGGGGTTGACCTCGCAGCGGGTGTAGTAGGCGGTGCGCCCGGCGAGATCGCGGTCGTAGCTGACGAGCGACCAGTTGTGGCCCCCGTCGTCGGAGCGCCAGAGTTCGCCCCCGTCGGTGTCGCCCCCCTCCCAGGGCACGCCGTCGCCGGTCTCGATCAGGGCGTAGATGCGACGCGAATCGGCCCGGCTCATGCAGAGCGCGATCTTGCCGATCTCGCGGGTGGGAAGACCGTTGCCGCTCAGCCGCGTCCAGGTGGTTCCGCCGTCGCGCGAGACGTGAATGGCGCTGCCGGGACCGCCCGAGGTTCGCGTCCAGGTCCGGATCGCGATCTGCCAGCTTCCCGCGAAGAGGGTCCGCGGATTGTTGGGGTCCATAACGAGATCGCTCGCGCCGGTCTCTTCGTCGACGAAGAGGACATGTTCCCAGCTCTCGCCGCCGTCCAGGGTGCGGTAGACGCCCCGTTCGCGCTGGGGAGCGTAGCCGTGACCGATCGCGGCCGCGTAGACGATCTGCGGGTTGGCGGGATGCACGACAATGCGGCTGATCCGTCCGGTTCCTTCCAGTCCCATGTGCGTCCAGCTCTCGCCCGCGTCGGTGGACTTCCAGACACCGTTGCCGATCGACACGTTGGAGCGTATGAAGGGTTCGCCGGTTCCGGCCCAGACGATGTTGGGATCGGAGGGAGCCACCGCGACCTCGCCCACCGCATGAACGGGCTGATCGTCGAAGACCGGTCGCCAGTTGACCCCTCCGTCCTCGGTCTTCCACAGCCCGCCCGATGCCGCGCCCGCGTAGTAGGTGAAGCGGTCGCCGGGCACTCCCGCCACCGAGGTCACGCGATTTCCGAGCGGACCGATGTGCCTGTACTTCAGGGAGGCGAAGGCGGTGGTGGGAAGCTGCTGCCCGTGGGCAGAGTCCGGCGCGGCGGCGAGGATGCCAGCCAGCGCCATGAGGGGAGCGAGGACGGAGGGGGTTCGCATGATGATGCAATCTCCTGTGCGGGAGAAGGACTGTTGCCGGAGTTGCTGCCGGTGCGGGCCCGGAGCGGGGTTCGGCTTAGCTGTGGTCGTCGTGGACGTGCGCGTGGACGGGTTGGGTTACGAAGTCCGCGTGTCCGGAACCGACCGCGCCGTGCATGAGCATGAAGGTGACGTCGGTCTCGCCCTCCATGTGGCCGTGGAGGTGGCCCCCGAACTCGCCCGGCGTGTCCTGCTCGAACTCGGCGATCGATTCGTCCTCCACATCGACTTCGAGGTAGAGTTCGTCATCGAGCGGGATCGGATCGCCGTCGTGGTCCACGAAGCGGACGGAGATGTGTGGGGTCTCCTCGCCGACGTCGACCTCCAGTTCGCCGGTCCAGCGCTGGGTATCGCCGTCGTAGGAGGCGATCACCTGCCCTCCCATCACCAGCTCGACGCCCTCGGGTTCGGCGTGTTCGTGGTCGTCGGGCTCGGTGGAGCTTTCGCACCCCGCGAGCAGGAGAAGAGCGGCCATGGCGGCCGCGGCGCCCCGGAGGAGCCAGGGGCGGGTGTTTCTGATCATTGCCTTGGATTCCATCGTTGATCTTCTTTCTCTTCGATTGTTGTGGATATGCGATTGTTGTTGCGATCGTATGTTGAAGTGGCGTGGGCGGCAGGTGTCCTGGCCCGCGCGGATCCTGTGGCGACGCTAGTAGACGACGCGCCAGTTGAAGGTCAGTCCCCTCCCGGCCTCGGGCATGATCTCCTTTACCCGGGAGAGATGGTTGCGGTATTCCGTGTTCGTGGCGTTGTCGAGGCTCACGGCGAGGACGTTGAGCCGGCCCCCCAGAGTAATCCTGGTGCCGGCCGCGACGTTCAGCACCGCGTATCCGTCGGTTGGCGTCTCGAACTCGCCGATTCGGTCCTGCCGGGCCGCCATCTCGGCCTCGCCGCGGATGAACCACAACGGGCGTTCATACTTCAGAGCCGTATGACCCTTGAACGGAGGAACGAGTGGCAGAGGCTGGTCGGTGTCCTTCAGCCTTCCCTTCACCGATGAAGCCACCACCTCGAGGGCCAGACCGCGCCCCATGTCCACGTCGGCACTGGCTTCGAAACCGTTGAACACGGCGTCGTTGCTCTGGAACTGGTAAATCGGAAGGAGCACCCGGCTGAGCCGGTCGGTGTCCTCCCCGTAGACATACCCCCTGATATCGTTGAAAAAGCCGGTCACCTCGCCTCTGAGCCTGTCAGACTGAAAGCGGAGGAAGACATCAACTCCCAGTCCGCTCTCGCCCTCGAGCGACGGGTTTCCGACTTCGAATGCGTAAGCGGCCAGGTGCGGTCCCTCCGAATAGAGTTCGTCGATGTCGGGAGACCGGAACGCGCGCACCAGGCTCGCGCCGAGCGTCAGCCCGGGAACCGGGTTGTGCAGCAAACCCAGCGACCCCGAGAGGGAATGGAAGGAGCGATCGCGGATCATGCCGATTTCGGAGTCCCGGTCGTCTTCCATCGGATCGGTTCCGGTCCAGTCGTAGCGCAATCCCCATTCGATCTGCGTCACACCCAGGTCGACTTCCTCCAGCAGGTACATCGCCGCCCTCAGCCGACGCGTGTCGGGCGTGAACAGACTGCCCCCGTACCCGAAGTCTTCCCACGAGACCCGGGCGCCTACCGCACCCGCCGCAAAGGGTCCCCACCGGGCATGCCGCCCCAGAACATCGCCACTTGCGGCCTGCTGCACGAACAGCGTGCCCAGAATGTCCGGTGGTTCGATCTCCCGATGCTCATACCAGCTATGGGTCGCCTCGAAGCGGAGGCTGTGAAAGGCCGCGGCGGGATTGTCCACCACCGTGCGAAATTTGGATGCGGCGCGCTCCATCTCAACGCGCACCCCCTTTTCGTGCCCCCCCAGAAAACCGCCGGGAATGCCGTAGTGGTTGCGGTATCCGCGAAACGACGCCCCCAGGTGACCCCAGTCGGCAACGTAGGCCGAACCCGCGCCTCCGCTCCACAGCTCGCCGTCCGTGTTGAGGAGAGGTCCCGCCGGCGTCTTCAGGTCTCCTCCCGTCCGTACCGCCACCTCCGCGCGGACCGGCACATGCTCCGACAGGGCGAAGACGGTCGTGGCGCTGCCGCCCAGCGACCCGGTCACCGTTTGAGACTGGAGCGTGGCCGAGCCCGTCACATGATGCGGCACCGCCGAGGGGATCTCGTCGCGGATGACATTGATGACGCCACCCAGCGCACTCCCCCCGTAGAGAAGCGCCCCCGGCCCCCTCACCACCTCAATCCGCCGCGCGGACGAAGGATCGAGCGCGTTGGTGTGGTCCGCGCCCGCGTTGGAGGCATCGACCACGCGCGTTCCGTCCTCCAGAATGAGTACGCGGTCGCCGCTCAGTCCCCGCACCACCGGTTGCGTGACGGTCGGGCCCATGCTTGCGACCGCCAGCCCGGGCATCGAAGCCAGCGTGGCCGCGACGGTTCCCCGGATTTGTCGCTGCAGTTCGTCGCCCGCCATGACTCGGACCGGACGCAGCGCCCTGGCCGCCTCCCGTTCGCTGAGCGTAGCCGTTACCACCATTCCCTGGAGCGCAATCGGCGACGAGACCAGTTCGACGATCACAAATGCCGACTCGTCTCCGACCTCGACTGCCATCGTCTTGCCCAGGTAGCCGAGTCGGTCGACGCGAACGGCGTAGACGCCTTCCGCGATCCGGGTCAGGTGAAATGTCCCGTCCCCGTGGGTTATCGCCGTCGTTCCCGTCCCGACCACCGACACGAACGATCCCGCGAGGGGCTCTCCCGTCTCGCCGTCGCGCACTACACCCTCGATTTCGCCCTCGTGTTCCGGCTCCTGCGCCCGGGCAGGCGCCAGCGGCCAAAGGAGCGGGGCGATCAATGCGGCGAGCGCGCGGCCGAATGGAAGGATCGGTTTTGGTCTCAACTGTCCATGGGCGTGGTTTCGGGTGGCTGGGGCTGTGGCACGGCGAAGACAAGCGGCGAATCGCCCCATTCGCGAACGGCACATGGGGGCCGTGCACGGACGGAACCGGTCGCCCCAACAGGGAAATACGTTGAGCGGCGACACCGCAGCGGCCCGGTGCGAGCGAGGGCGGCAGGGGAGAAACTCCGGGAGTTCTAGAGGGCAGGCGGGGCCCGGGGGACGAGCGATCCGGCCACAATCGGGGAGGCCGCGACCCGCTCGGCTTCGCAAACCGGATCGTCGGGGTGCAGCGACGGGGCCGGCTGTCGCGGGAGGGCGACCGGATGCGCGGCACCTGCCGCAATAAGGGATCGGACCAGTTGACAGAAGAGGTGTCCGTGGTTGACGGAGCAGTCGGACCCGGTCGGCGAATCGATGTGGACCGCGCCGTAGCGGTCGATGTCCAGGATGGCGTCGGCCGGGATGAGCAGCGAGGAGGCCCCCAGTTGCAGAACAACCATGAGGGCGGTGCCGAGCCGCCGGAGCGTGGTCCCTTCCGCTTTCCGCTGCAGCAAATGCACCTCTGCGCCTCCCCCGACAGGAAGAACCAACGCTTCCCCGACCGGAACAAATGAAAGTCCGTGGACCGTACTCCGCAACTTCGGATGCACGCGGGGCTGCAGGAACGGGGATGTACGGGAAGCCGCTTCCTCGCTCAACTTCATCGTCCCTTCCGGCGCGGCCGCGCCGCGTTGCCATGGGCCCAGAGGGACTTGAACCCCCGACCGTCGGATTATGAGTCCGCTGCTCTGACCGCCTGAGCTATGGGCCCGCTCGTAAGGTAATGTCCGACGATTCCTCCGTCGCGTTCCCCATGGTGCCGTAGAGCCGGTCGCCGGCGTCGCCCAATCCCGGACGAAGATAGCCCCGCTCGTCCAGCCGCTCGTCCAGCGCCGCGGCGTAGATGGGGGTTTCGGGGTGCTCGGCGGCGAGTCGGGACGCTCCCGGCAGCGACGCGATCAGGCAGAGCAGCGCGATTCTCTTCACGCCTTGCGCGCGGAGATCGGCCAGCGCCGCGGCGGTGGTTCCTCCGGTTCCGACCATCGGGTCCACCACCAGGTGCAGCGAACCGGCCGAACCCGGGGGCAGCTTCTGGTAGTAGCACCTCGCCTCCAGCGTCTCCTCGTTGCGCTCGAAGCCCAGGTAGCCCACCCGCGCGCCGGGAATCAGCCTCAGCACGCCCCCCGCCATTCCCAGCCCCGCCCGCAGAATCGGCACGACCACCACATCCTCTTCGCGAATGCGGTCGGCCCGCGTTTCCTCCAACGGGGTGTGGAAGACGACCTCTTCGGTCGGAAGCTCACGGGTGGCGGACATCGTGAGCAACAGGGAAATCTCTTCGACCAGCATCCGCATTCGCTCCGGCGGGGTGGACCGGTCGCGCACCAGGGAGAGTTTGTGTTGGACCAGTGGGTGGCGCACGACGCGCAGAGTCGAGGCGCCCGGCGCCGGGTGGCCGGGAGTGGGGGAAGGTGTAGCCATGGTCTTGCCTTGCGGTTCTTGTCCTATCTGGAACGACGGGGTGACTGGCGGGCGCGCGCAGGGGATTTCCAGCGCCTGCGGCGACGGAGCAGATCGCGGACGGCGGCGAGCTCGGAGGGGCGGGCGGGCCGAAAGGAACCGGTTCCGAGTGCACCCAGCCGGAAGGGACCGAAGCGCATGCGCGCCAGATGGGTGACCGGGTGTCCGGCGGCCTTCAACAGACGGCGTACCTCGCGCTTGCGCCCCTCTGCCAGCACCAGCTTCAGATCCCAGCCGGATTCGGTGTCGGCGGCGCGGCGCACCATGCGGGGCCGGGCCAGACCGTCTTCCAGCTCGATGCCGCGGCGAAGCGCCCGGATCGTGGCCGCGGTTACCGGATTCCTGACCCGGACCAGGTATTCGCGTTCGACGCGCGAGCGCGGATGGGCCAGCGCGGCCGCCCGGTCGCCGTCGTTGGTGAGCAGGATGAGCCCGGAGGTATCCAGATCGAGGCGGCCCACATAACGCAGCCCGGCGGCCCACCGCGGGAGAAGGTCGTAGATCGTCTGGCCGCCGTGCGGATCGGAGCGGGTGCAGAGAACGCCGGCCGGTTTGTGGAAGACGAGCCAGCGCAGCGGCGCCAACTCCAGAATCCTGCCATCGAGCGAGACCGTATCCGCTCCGGGAATCACCTTCGCGCCCATCGTGGCGACCGGTTCGCCATTGATCGCGACCCGCCCCGCGCGCATGAGCCCTTCCGCCTCGCGCCGCGATGCCGCACCGCAGCGCGAGATGTACTTCTGAACGCGCATCGGAGCCGTGTCGCTGCGGTTATCGGGAGGCACGGCCGGACTCCGGCACAGGGGTGGCGCTGCGCAGAACCACCGGTAGCTCCTCGGGGCGCGGCAGTTCGTCGAGGGAAGCGAAGCCGAAGTGTTCCAGAAAGCGTTTGGTGGTGCCGTAGAGGATCGGCCGCCCCACCCCCTCCCCCCGCCCCACCGCGCGGATCATTTCGCGGTCGAGGAGGGTGCGCAGAGCGGCGGACGAGTTCACCCCGCGTATGTGATCGATGTGGACGCGGCTGATCGGCTGCCGGTAGCACACGATCGCCAGCACCTCGAGCGCGGGGCCCGAGAGCCGGGACGCCCGCGGCACCGTATCGAAGCGCTCCAGGTAGGGCGCGAACTCCGGCCGCGTTTGAATCTGCACCCCCCCCGCCACCTCGCGGAGCTCAAAGGAGCGTCCGGAGCGGTCGTACTCCACGCGCAGCCGGGCGAGCGCCTCCCGGACCCGTTCCTCGTCCAGGGCGCCGTCGGCCTGCGCAATGTCGGCGGGCGCGAGGGGCGCGTCGCTGGCGAAGAGGACCGCCTCCACGATCCGGGCGTCGTTCATGCGGCCCCCTCGGGAGACGCCCCGGGAGGGCGGGCGGAGCGGGAGCCGCGATAGAGCCACAGCGGTGCGAAGGGTTCCCTCTGGCGGAGCGCCACAATGCGTCGTCTGCCGAGTTCGAGCCCGGCGAGCAAGGTCATCACTCCGTGCGTGCGATCGCTCCAGGGGGCGATGAGCGCGGTGAACTCGATCCGGCCCGTCCTTTCCATCGCGGTGCGGATCAGCTCGACCTTCTCGCGCATCGAGACGGGGCGCGCGGCGACGAAATGTTCGCGAGGGGGCTCTTCGGGCACGGCCGCCTCGAGGCGCAGCGCGGCCGCGAAGAGATCGTCCCAACCCGTGTCGAGGGGAAGCTCCGCCCCCGGACGCGGCGCGGGCCGTTTCTCCACGAATCCCTTTGCGAAGCGGCGCATCCGGTCCGCCTCCGCACTCTGCAGCCGGGCCGCGAGCTCCCGCACCTGTTCGTATTCGAGCAACCGTCGCACCAGCTCGGTTCGGGGATCGTGGTCGGTTTCGCCGGGGGGCGAGGGCAGCAGCATGCGCGCCTTGATCCGGATCAGCATCGCGGCGATCTCCAGGAAGGATCCGGCCTCGTCGATGTTGGCGGCGGGGAGCGCGGTGATCGCCTCCAGGAAACGGGTTGTGATGGTGGCGACCGGGATGTCGAAGATATCGATGTCCTGGCTGTGAATCAGATGCAGGAGCAGATCCAGAGGACCCTGGTAGTGGTCGATCTCGACGACAAGGAGTCCGTCGTCCGCCATCCCGCGATCCGCTAACCCGCGACCAGTCCGAGAATCCACTGGAAGACGATCTGAACGGGAGCCAGCATGGTTGCCAGAGCGGCGGGGAAGAACACCATGCAGAGGAAGAGGACAGTGATTCCGTAGCGGCCGAAGTTGTGGTAGCGGTTGGCGAGCCGGAGGGGTAGGAGATGCTTCAGTACATGCGATCCGTCCAGCGGCGGCAGCGGAATCAGGTTGAACCAGGCCAGGATGAGATTGATGAAGATGCCGTAGGTCAGCATCTGGGCGGGAGCACTCGCCAATACTCCTCCGCCGGTGACCGCTCCGGCAAAGCGCAGAAGCAGCAGGCCCGCGGTGCAGAGGACCACCAGACCGAGGTTGGCGACGATGCCGGCCAGCGAGACGCGGATGTCGCCCGCGCGATAATCGCGGTAGTTGCGCGGATTGACCGGAACCGGTTTGGCCCAGCCGAAGATGATGCCGCCGCCGAAGAAGTGCAGCAGAAGGGGAACCACGATCGATCCGACCGGGTCCAGGTGAGGGATCGGATTGAGGGTGATGCGACCCAGATCGCGGGCGGTGGCGTCGCCCTCGCGCTGCGCCTGCCAGGCGTGGGCGACCTCGTGGACGACCACGGAGAAGAGCAGGACGGGAAGGATCAGGAGAAAGTCCATGTCTGCCTGTTGCTGGGAGTGGACCGGTTGGCCGGGAGTGTGGAGCTGCTGGCGGGCGTGAAGCTGTCGGTGGGTGCCGATTGAACCTCGTGCCGATTGCCCTGGTGCCGATTGAATTGGATCCGATCGAATTTGATCCGATCGAAAAAGTGTTCTAGCTTACCCGGTTGCGAAAGCGGTTGCCAGACCGGTCAATCGTCCGGCGCCGGAAGATCTCTGGAGCGCCGGGTGCGAGCAAGGTCCGACGCGGAAACGAATCACGATAACGGAAGACGATATGCCCAATATCAAGAGCGCGAAGAAGCGGATGGAGCTCAGCCGCGTCGAACGGAGCCGGAACCGGAGGATGCGTTCGCGGATCCAGACCGCGATTCGCAGGGTGAGCGAGGCCGAAGCACCGGCAGAGGCGGAGGAGAGGCGGCGCGGCGCGGTTGCCCTGGTGGACCGGGCGGCGACGCGGAGAATCATGCACCCGAACAAGGCCGGACGCATGAAGTCGCAGTTGGACCGGATGGTGCGCGCGATCTCCTGACGGCTCGGGCTCCCAGGGGGTTGGTCTTTCCGGGGGTTTGGTCTTTTCCAGACCCGGTCATTCCCGGCGATTCGCCTCCGGGCCGGTTGACCGGGCATCCCAGACCGTTTCGCCCGCAGTCACGGTGCGCAGGATCCGCCCCGTTACCGCTTCGCCGCTGAACGGGGTGTTGCGGCAGTTGGAGAGGAAGCGCTTCGGCCGGATTGTCCAGCGCGCACCGGGGTCGATCAGCACGAGATCGGCGCGTTTTCCCTTGCGCAGGCGGCCGCCGGGCAGACCCAGCGCCCGGGCCGGGCCGGTGGAGAGACGAGCCAGGAGCGTGGCGAGTGGAAGCCGTCCGCTGCGGACCAGGCGGGTGTGCAGGATCGCAAAAGCAGTCTCCAGCCCGACCACCCCGGAGGGCGCATCCTCGAAGGCCTGTTCCTTTTCGTCGTAGGTGCGCGGGGCGTGGTCCGTTGCGATGCAATCGATTGTTCCGTCGGTGACTGCGGCGGCAAGGGCATCGGCGTCTTCGCGGGTTCGGAGCGGTGGATCGACCTTGTACTCGGTTCCGTAGCCATCCACATATTCGTGCGAGAGAAGGAGGTGGTGGGGTGTGGTCTCGGCCGTGACGCGCACACCCCTGTCCTTCGCTCGGCGGAGGAGCGCGACGGCCGCCGCGGTGGAGACCCGCTGAAGGTGCAGCCGACCCCCGGTCGCTTCGGCGAGAGCCAGGTCGCGCGCGGCCCCGATCTCCTCCGCAACGGCCGGCTTTCCGCGTAGCCCCAGCCGTGTGGAGACGACGCCTTCGTGCATGACGCCTCCCCGGGCGAGGGCGGCGTCCTCCGGATGCGAGAGGATGGGAACGCCGAAGGACTGCGCGTATTCGAGCGCCAGCCGCATGAGCATGGAGGATCGAACGGGCCGCCCGGCATCGGTCAGCGCGATCGCGCCAGCCTCGACGACCTCGCCGAACTCGGTGAGCCGTTTTCCCTCCCTCCCCGCCGAGACCGCCGCCGCGGGGAAGACCCGGGCGCCCCTCGCGCGCCTGCCCGCAGCCACCACGAACCCCACCGACGCGGGATCGTCCACGACCGGGTCGGTGTCGGGCATGGCGCAGATCGCGGTATAACCGCCCGCGGCGCCGGCGCGCGCGCCTGTCGCGATCGTCTCGCGGTGCTCCCACCCCGGCTCGCAGAGGTGCGCGTGCGGATCGACGAAGCCCGGCGCCACCACAAGTCCCCGCGCATCCACGACCTCGGCGTGGTCGGGTGCCAGATTCGGCTCCACCTGCACGATCCGTTTCCCCTCGACGAGTACATCGGCGACCCGGTCCAGCGCCGTCTCCGGGTCGATCACTCGCCCGCCCCGAATCAGAGTCCTCTTCTTCACGCCCCCTCCCCCACCCCCGCCTTGGCGGCCTCGGCCCGCTCCGGAGCGCCCCCCGAGAGGAGGTAGAGCACGGCCATGCGGATCGCCACCCCGTTGGTCACCTGCCTGAGGATGACCGAGTGCGGCCCGTCGGCGACGTCGGAATCGATCTCGACGCCGCGGTTCATGGGTCCGGGGTGCAGAATGAGCAGATCGCGCGGGGCCCACTCCAGCCGCCGCCGCGTGACGCCGAAGACGCGGTTGTACTCCCGCAGCGAGGGCACGAATCCGTCCTGCATCCGCTCCACCTGCAGCCGCAGAATGTTGAGCGCGTCGGCCCATTCGATCGCCTCCTCGACTCGCCCGAAGACGCGCACCCCCAGATCATCCACACCGGCCGGCATCAGTGTGCGGGGACCGCAGACGGCCACCTCGGCCCCGACCCGGGTGAGCCCGAAGATGTTCGAGCGCGCCACCCGCGAGTGCAGCACATCGCCGACGATGCAGACCTTCAGTCCCTCCAGACGGCCGAAGTGGTCGCGCAGCGTGAGCATGTCGAGGAGTCCCTGGGTGGGATGCTCGTGCGCGCCGTCGCCCGCATTGATCACATGCGAGGGAATCCGCGCCGCCAGGAAGGCCGCCGCCCCCGCCGACCAGTGCCGGATCACGACCATGTCGATCCGCATCGCCTCCAGGTTGCGGGCCGTGTCGACCAGCGTCTCGCCCTTGGAGACCGACGACCGCACCGCGCCGATGTTGACGGTGTCGGCCGCCAGACGCTTCTCGGCAAACTCGAAGGAGATGCGGGTGCGGGTGGAGGGCTCAAAGAAGAGGTTGACGATCGTCTGGCCGCGCAGCACCGGCACCTGGCGCAGCCTGCGCTCCGAGATCTCCTTGAAGGGTTCCGCCGTGTCGAGCACCGCCTCGATCTGCTCGCGGGTGAGCGACTCCAGCCCGGTCAGATCCTTCCCCAGGGTCGTTGCGGGGCGGATCAAGGCGTCTCCCGGCCGGTCAGCACCACGGCGAGCTCTCCGTCCCGCGCGGGCACCATCACGTCGATTCGCTCGCTGGGCAGAGCGGCGAACTCGCGTCCCGCGATATCCGGCTGAATCGGCAGCTCGCGGTTGCCGCGGTCCACCAGGACGCAGAGCAGGATGCGCGCCGGGCGTCCCCAGTCCATGAGCTCGTTCAGCGCCGCGCGCGCGGTGCGGCCGGAATAGAGAACATCGTCCACGATCACGACCGCCAATCCCTCCACGCCGCCCGGGGGAAGCCGCGTCTCGCCGACGACGGGCCGGGGACCGAGAGCGCGCAGATCGTCGCGATAGAGGGTGATGTCCAGGGTGCCGATGGGAACATCTTCGCCCTCCGCTTCGGCGATGCGGCGGCGGATCATCTGCGCCAGATCCACTCCGCGCCGCTGGATTCCCATAAGGACCAGCCGCCCGGTGCCCCCGAGCTTCTCGAGGACTTCGTGGGCCATGCGGTCGATGGCGCGCCGAACGGCGGCGGCGTCCATGAGGATCGTGGGGGCCGAGGTGGTCACCGTGGGCGATGGCGCTCCGGGGGGGTGGTGGGGACGGCAACGGGCATCAAGGTAGCCGAAGTTGCGCACCGGGAACAGCGACGGGCGTTGCGAGGCCACGGGAACGAAATCATGTGCCGGGGAGCCGGACCCGGGTCTTGCCCTTGCGCATCCAATGACCGGTCGCAGGCGCGTTGACGGGTCATCGGCCCGCGAAGTACCATCAGGGCCATGAGATCCACCTCCGAATCCCGCGTTCGCCTCGGCAAGTTCCTCGTCGTCGGCATGGGGCTGGTCGTTTCCGGCGCCCTCGCGTGGAGCGTCGTACTCGCCACCGACCGCGACCGCGAGAGACCTCCCATGGTCCCGGCGCCGCAGGATTCACCGCTCTCGCTTCCCGAACCACCTGCCGACGCCACCCTGCTGCCGTCCTTCCCGCGGGCGACCGACGCGGATCTGCTGGACGGCGTCTGGTTCATCCTGGACCGGCCCTCCTCGCGGGTGCACCGGCTGAGCACCACAGGCGAGTATCTGGGGAGCTTTGGCGGCGAAGGCGACGGACCCGGCGAGTTTCGCTCCGGCAGGATCCTGGTCGCGCACGCGGACACGATCGTTGTCGCGGTACGGCGCCGGCTGCAGCGCTACCTGCCCGACGGGACCCACCTGGGCCGGCGCGATATGGAGGCGCCGGATGACTGCTCTCTTCCCCTGTTGGCCGATGCGGTGTCCACCGATGCCGGACTTCTCGTAGCGTATGGGTGCGCGGGCGGAGAGGAGTTGACCGCCGTCGCACTCCTTGACGCCGGCCGGGATTCCTGGCGCCGGGCTGCGGAGCGCCGTGCCCCTTCCCCCGCCGACACTGGGCAGAAGCCCTTCTCAGAGGTGATCGTCCTCTCCGAGCATCCCCACGGCTTTCTCTTCGGCCACCCCACCGACGAGTGCCTCACGGTCCATGGGTTTGGCGGAGAAGCGATCGAGGAGCTCTGCCATGAGTGGATTGAACGGGTGCAGGTCCAGCTTCCCGAAGAAGAGAAATACGAACTCCTTGCGATGGGGCGCTCGGTGGGGCTTTCGGTGGAAATTCCAGAGCGCTATCCCCCCTTCGACCAGGTGTTCATGGACGCGGCGGCCGGACCGGTCTACCGCAGGGTCTTGACCCGCCGAGCCGCCGGACGTTGCGCCGCGAGTTGCGCGCCAGCCGGGAGCGGGGAGCCGCGGTGCTGGTCGCGACGCACGAGCTGGAGGAAGCCGTACGCCTGGCCGACCGGATCGTGATGCTGAGGCATGGGCGCATTGCGGCTGTGCGGGACCAGGGCGAGGGCGGGATCTCGGCGGGGGAGCTGGAAGAGGAATTTTTCGGAGCACCCGGCATCAACGCATGGGAAGCGGATTGACGATGCCGATCGCGCACGGCCACGGAGCGCGGCTGGTCCCTCTGCACAGGCGCATTGTCCTGCTGGTGCGGTCGCGGACCCGGGGACTGGCCGGCGTGGTTGTCCTCATGGGGCTTCTCTCGCTGACGATACGACCGGATTTCATCTTATGGATTGGGGGAATTGTCGTCAGCTTTGTGGCTATCCCGTTGATGCTGGCGGCGAGTCCCCGCGAGCTCACCGGAGCAACCGCGGCGCTCTGGCTGCAAGAGCCGGTTGATGAGCTGCGCTTCGTGTTGGCCCGATTCGGCGAGACGCTGCTGGCGACCGTTGGAGTGGCCGTGCTCTTTGGCTTGGCCTGGGTGCTGGTCGGCCAGGGATTGGGTTGGGATCCGTTCCGGCCGCCGATCCTTGTCCTGCCCTTGGGAGCGCTGGCTTCGCTGGTGATTGCCGCCATGGCCTTTGGCGCGGCGGCGTGGTTGCCCCGCGGTCCTGATCCTGATTGTCCTTGGGTTCGGTCTCTTCGATCCCGAGATGTCGGATCCGGAGCTGGTGCGCCAGGGACCCGCGGCTCTGGCGCGGCTCGTGCTCCTGCCCTTGCCCGACATCCTTCGGTTCGGACTCGGCCTGACGGGTGATCTTCCATTCAGTGCGCAACCGATCGCGAAGGCGGTTTTGCATGCGCTGGCCTGGACCACCCTTGGAGCGCTGGGGGTCTGGCGATCGGCGGCCAGGGGCGGCATCGGGTTTCGCTGAAGGAGATGCGTCGCAGCGGACGCTTCCAATCGGTAAGCCTCACCCGGAACGCGGCTGCGGTCGCTGGGGGTTTGCCTTCAGCCGGCGCGAAGCCTTATCGTGGGCGCGAATCATCTTCGCTTATCGTCTCTGGCGCCGAGTCGAATCCTGCAAACGCGGAATCCACCCGCCGAACCGCGAGTCCAGCCTTGCCTTCCCAGTCCGGTTTTGACCGCCGCTTCCGCACCCCTCCCTCCCCTCCCCTGCGCTCCGGGGGCTGGCGACCCTCCGGCTTCCGCCGAACCGCGCTGGCCGGGTTCCTCCTGCTCGCCGCGGCGCTTGGATCCGCATCGGCGCACGGTCAGAATCTCATTGCCGATGGTCCCGGGGTGGTTCTTTCCTCGGTGCCCTTCGAGCTGAGCGTCCACGGGGCCGCAGAGCACTCTACCCTCGTCGAAATCCGCGATGCCGAGGGCAATCTGCTGGCCTCCGGGCCGGTGGCGGCGGGCGAGACGCGCGAATTCCGGGACATCTCGGTGGCCTCGAGCGAACTTCTTCCGCTGCAGGTGCGGGCGGGCGATTTGGTGGAGGACTTCTCCCGTCCCTTCGCGCCGGGGTGGTTCTCGCTGCTGCCGCCGCTGGTCGCGATCGTGCTGGCGCTGATCTTCAAGGAGGTCATCACCGCGCTGCTGGCCGGAATCTGGCTCGGGGCGCTCGCTGTGGCTGGATACAATCCCTTGCAGGCGACCTGGCGGTTGATCGACCAATATGTGGTTCCCGCGCTGGGCGACACCGACGGCGGCCACACGCAGATCGTGGTCTTCAGCCTGATGCTGGGCGGAATGGTGGGAATCATCAGCCGCAACGGGGGCACCCGGGGAATCGTGCGGGCCGTCTCGCCGCTGGCGCGCAATCCCCGCCGGGGCAAGGTGGCGACGGCGCTGGCCGGACTGGCGATCTTCTTCGACGACTACGCCAACACCCTGGTCGTGGGAAACACGATGCGTCCCGTAACCGACCGGCTGCGGATTTCGCGCGAAAAGCTGGCGTACCTGGTGGATTCGACGGCGGCGCCGGTGGCGGCTCTGGTACCGGTCTCGACCTGGGTCGGGTACGAGGTGTCGCTGATCGGGGGCGGGCTGGAGGCGGCGGTGCCCGAGAGTTCGACGGCGGCCGATGCGGCGTTCCTGGGGGGACTCAGCCCCTACACGGTCTTCATCGAGACGATTCCCTATCTCTTCTACCCGCTGCTGGCGCTGGCCTTTGTCTTCCTGACTTCACTGATGAACCGGGACTTCGGGGCGATGGCGCGGGCGGAGGCGCGGGCGGCGAGCGGCGGCGGTTTGCTGCGTCCGGGATCGAAACCGGCGGCGGAGATCTCGGAGAGCTTTGTGGAACCGAAGAGCGGCGCACCCGAGCGCTGGTGGAATGCGGCGCTGCCGGTAGCGGCGGTCGTGCTGGTCGTGCTGGGCGGACTCTACACCACGGGACGCGGGACCGTCGGCGCGGACGCTTCGCTGAGGGATGTCTTCGGTGCGGCCGATCCCTTCATGACCCTGCTCTGGGGATCGCTCTCGGGGTGCGTGGTCGCGGCGGTTCTATCGCTCTCGCAGCGGGTGCTCGACATGCGCGAGTGCGTGGACGCCTGGCTCGGCGGGGTCAAGGCGATGATGATCGCGATGGTCATCCTGACACTGGCCTGGTCGCTCGGCGCGGTCACCCAGGATGTCGGCACGGCCTCCTACCTCTCGCAGTTGCTGGGCGGCAACCTTCCCATCTTCCTTCTCCCCGCCCTCGTCTTCGTTACCGCGGGCGCCATGGCCTTCGCCACCGGCACCTCCTGGACCACGATGGCGATCCTGATCCCGCTGGTCATCCCGTTGACGGTCTCGCTCGCGGGCGGGACCGGGTTCGCCGACGGATCGCTCTATGGAATCCTGCTTGCCACCACCAGTTCGGTCCTGGCCGGGGCGATCTGGGGAGACCACTGCTCGCCGATCTCCGACACGACGGTGCTGTCGTCCACGGCGGCGGCCTGCGACCATGTGGACCATGTCCGCACCCAGCTTCCCTACGCCATGCTGGTGGGAGTGGTGGGACTGGTTCTGGGAAGCGTGGGAACGGCGCTGGGGCTCCCTCCCTGGCTCGCGCTGGTGGCCGGGGTGGCGGTGCTGGCGGCCGTGCTCTGGCTTCGGGGGACACCGGTGGAAGTAAAGGCAGGGTAGAGGAAGGCGAGGCGGCGCTCAGGACTACGAATCGATTCCGGGATCGCACGCGCACGGATCGCACCGGCCACGACGGGCGGGAGCCCGGGAAGACTCGGCGGCGCGCGTGTGATCGGCCCGGTTTGAGAGGTCCCCTCTCCCCCTCACCGCCGCTCCCGAAAGAACGCGCGCAGCAGTGCGGCCGACTCCTCCCCCAGAACCCCCCGGGTGATCTCGGCTCGGTGGTTCAGGCGTGGGTCCTGCACCAGATTGGCCAGGCTTCCCGCCATTCCCGCCTTTGGGTCGCTTGCCGCGAAGACGATCCGGTCAAGGCGGGCCAGGACGATCGCTCCGGCGCAGTGGGCGCAGGGCTCGAGGGTGCTGTAGAGGGTGAATCCGATCAGGCGCCAATCCCCAATGCGGCGCGCGGCCGAGCGAATCGCCACCACTTCGGCGTGCGCGGTCGGATCCTTCCAGGCGACAGTCCGGTTGTGCGACTCGGCCAGCAGCATCCCGCCCCGCACCAACACCGCTCCAACCGGCACCTCGCCTCGGAGCGCCCCCAAACGCGCCATCTCCAGCGCGCGCACCATCCACGCGCCGTCGCCCGGCGAATGGGACGTCCTGGGAGGAGAGGGGTCCACGCTGCCAGCCGCGGAGCGCCCGGAGCCTCGCGCTAGTGCGGCGTGAGGGGAACCGTCATGGGCTGCGCGCCCATCTTGCGGAAGAGCCCCGTCACCCGGCCCACGATCACCGGCTGGTCCGTTTCCGCGGTGCGCGGGAGGTTGGAGCCGCCACCGATCGGATAGACCAGGGCACGCGATCCCACGCGGCGGAACTGGCCGTAGTCGATGGCGCCGCCGATCCGGGCCACCACGATTTCACCGTCGGCCAGTTGGTCGGCTCGCGCCGGTTGCACGACCAGGGTGTCGTTCGGCCGGATCCCCGCCGCGGCCAGGCGGTCACCGGGCGCGCGGACAAGAAATCCGCCCGTCCGTGCCACCAACCGCGCGTCGAGCGAGAGGTGCGACTCCGGATGGGCGTCCCGCACCGGGGCCGAGGCGGCCTCGGCCAGGGTGGCGAAGCGGGGGAGCGCGACGGTCTTTGCGTTGAGATCCAGTCCCAGGATCCGGATTCCCCGCGACCGCGCCGGATCGCGCTCCAGATATCCCTTCTCCGTCAGCGACTTCAGGTGTTCGGTCACCGTCCTGGTGCTGCGGATCTTGAACTGCTGCCCGATCTCGCGGACCGAGGGCTGGTAGGTGTTGCGCCGCAGGTAAAGCACCATGAACTCGAGGATCCGCTCCTCGATCTCGCTCAGGCCGGGAAGAACACGCGCTTCGGGCGCGATGGGGATGGACTGCGCGGCGCGTGGGTCGGTGGGCATGGGCTCGCGGTGGGGAAGAAGAGGCGGCGCGGGTCGGGCCGCCAAGAATAGGTGGTGGCTATCGGGAAGGCAAATCGGCGGCCGCCTCCTGGATGTGCCGGATCGCCCGCCGCACCCGGTCCAGCGACCGTTCGCGACCCAGGATCAGAAGCACATCGAAGATGCCGGGCGAGGCCGCGACCCCGGTGAGCGCCACGCGCAGCGGCTGAAAGACCTTCCCCGCCCCGATTCCCCGACCGGCCGCCAGCGCGCGCAGCTCCGACTCCAGCGCTCCGGCCTCCCACTCCGTAGCGGCCAGCGCCTCCGCCGTCGCCGCGAGGATGACGGCCGCGGCTCCCGGATTGCGCATCCAAGCCTTCCGCGCCGCCTTCGGGTCGTATGTGCGCACGGGCCCGATGTAGGGGCGCGCCTGCCGGGCCATCTCGGCCAGCGTGCGGCTCCTCGGCGCGAGCGCGGCCGCCATGCGGCGAAAGGCCTGATCCCCCAGAGGCTGGTCCCTTGGACCTTCGTCCACTCGTGTCCCCTCCCCCGCCGCGATTCCCCCCTCCTCGGCGAGCCGCGCCCGCAGCGCTTCGGCCAGTTCGTCCGGTTCCATCGCGGCGATATACTGTCCATTCATCCAGTGTAGCTTCTCCGGGTCGAAGACCGAACCCTTGCGCAGCACCCGCTCCAGCGAGAACCGGCGAATCAGCTCGTGGCGCGACAGCAGCTCCTCGCCGGTCCCGGGCGACCACCCCAGCAGCGCCAGAAAGTTGGTCATCGCCGCGGGCAGGATGCCCTGGCCGGCCCACGCGTCGACCGCCTGCGCCCCGTGCCGCTTCGAGAGCCGCTTCCCGTCGGGCCCCAGGATCATGGGGAGGTGGCCGAAGGCGGGCGCATCGATCCCCAGCGCGCGGTAGAGCAGAATCTGCTTCGGGGTGTTGGAGATGTGATCGTCGCCCCGCAACACATGAGTGATCGCCATGGCGGCGTCGTCCGAGACCACCGCGAGGTTGTAGGTGGGGGAAGCGTCGCTCCGCAGGATCACGAAGTCGTCGATCTGGTCGTTCGCGAAGCGGGTCGGGCCGTGCACCTGGTCGTCCCAGACCGTCTCGCCCCCGGGCACCCGGAAGCGGATCGCGAAGGGCTCGCCCGCCTCGGCCCGGCGGCGCTCTTCCCCGGGTGAAATCCGCGCGGCCAGCTCGCGTGAGAGACGGGCAACCGAGCCCACCCCCGCCTCGACCGCCGCCTTGCGGGCGCTTGCGAACTCGGCCTGCGTGGTGAAGTCGCGGTAGGCGTGGCCGCGTTCCAGGAGCCGAAGGGCATCCCGGCGATGCTGCTCGATGCCATCCGCCTGGAAGACCGGCTCCTCGTCCCAGTCCAGCCCCAGCCAGCGCAGAGCGTTGAGGATCGCGTCCACATGTTCCCGGCGGCTGCGGTCGCGGTCGGTGTCCTCAATGCGCAACAGGAACGATCCCCCGCCCCCGCGGGCCAGGAGCCAGTTGAAGAGCGCGGTGCGGGCGCCGCCGACATGAAGGTACCCCGTCGGCGAGGGCGCAAAGCGGAGTCGCATCGGTCAGTTCGCCGGCTGCGCCCGGAGACCCCGCACCCAGCGGATGGTGATCGCGATGAAGGGCCAGCTCACCAGGAGTGCCGCCCAGAGCACCCCCACCACGATCAGCGGACCCTGGAGCGCATCGGGAATCTGCGAGGCCAGGCGGAATGTGCTCTCGACCAGATCCACATCGCCGCGCAGCCCTTCCACGAAGTTCCACAGCGACAGCGCGCCAAAGACGAAGCCCAGCAGCACGGTCGCGTAGAGCACCACCTGCACGCCCCAGTCCGTCCAGCCGACGGTGCCCGAGATCCCGAAGTGCTCGGAGATCGTGGCGCGCGCCTGCGGGCTCTCGAAGAGGTAGTAGAGCGCCGGAGTCGCGGTCAGCACCAGGAAGGTGGAGGACAGAAGCCCCCCGATCAGCGAATAGGTCAGCGCGTTCCAGATGTTGGAGTCCGCGGTCTGGCTGAAGAGCACCAGGGGAAGGAGCGCCAGCACGGTCGTGGTCGTCGTCATCAGGATGGGCCGCACCCGTTCGCGCGTCCCCCGCACGATCGCCGCCTCCAGATCCAGGCGGTATTCGCGCCGCAGGCGGTTGATGTGATCGACGAGCAGAATCGCGTTGTTGACGACAATTCCGCACATCATGATCACCCCCATCCAGGCCTCGCGGGTGAACTGCGCATCGATGAAGAAGAAGAGGAGGAAGACCCCGATCAGCGCCATCGGCACCGTGAGGACCACGCAGAGGGGTTGCCGGACCGACTCGAAGAGCGCCGCCGTCACCATGTAGACCAGTAAGAGCGCCACCGCCAGGACGAGCAACAACTGGGACTGGTCTTCGCGGGACCAGCGCCAACTGTCGGCCTCCTTGACGGTGTAGCCGGGGGGCACCTCGGTTCCATTGATGATCGTGTTGTGGTAGAGATCCCCGAGCTTGTAGGGCCCCCGGAACTCGTAGGCGACGGTGCGTTCGTACTGCTGGTTCTCGCGCCGGATCTGAGCCAGAACCTCCTGCGGGGTGATGGCGACGAGCTCGCCGAGGCGCACCGGATCGTTCGCGGGGGTAAGGATCAGCGTCTGGCGGAGACGGTGCAGATCGACCTCGCGGTTCCCCTCCAGCTTGACGTCGTAGCGGACCTCGTCGCCTCCGATCTTGATCTCGGTGCCGCTCACCTGTCCGCGCACGGCGGCCGAGATCTGCTGCACCAGCGACGAGACCGGCAGGTCGTGCTGCGCGACCACTTCGCGCCTGATGTCCACCACGAACTGCGAGGCGCGGTCGCGGGTGAAGTAGCCGTACGAAGCATTGGTGTTGACATCGCGGACGCGCGGATAGCGCTCCAGCCTCCCCCCGAGATCCTCGGCGATCTCGCGCACCTTTTCGTAGTTGTAGCCCAGCACCTGGATGCGGTAGTTCGGGGGATTGCTCCCGCCGCCGTAAAAGGAGGGGCCGTAGCCGTAGACGCGGACGTCGACCCCCGAGAACCCAAGCGAGTAGGCGAAGAGCTGGTCCTTGATGGCAGGCGGAATGTTGGTGTGTTCCAGCTCCCGGGGGAAGGTGACGCGGATGCCGCTCTGCGCTTCGCCGACATTGGTCACGAACTCCTTCACCTCGGGCATCTCCCGCAGCCGGTCCTCGAAGAAGCGCGTGAGCTCGTCGGTGCGCTCGATCCCGGAGCCGCTGCGGAAACCGATCTGAATCGAGATGTAGGTGCTGCCGCTGCCTCCCCCGCCCCACAGCACACCGCTGCGCACATAGTTCTGGAAGAGCCAGGTCGAGCCCCCGAGCGCCGCGACTCCGATCGCGATTACCAGCCAGGGACGCAGGAGCGTCAGCCCCAGGAGCCGTTCGTAGAAGCGAATGTAGAGCGGCTTGCGGGCCGTGGTCCCGGCGCCTTCGCGCGAGGGCAGAATCCGTCCCACCAATGCGGGAATGAAGGAGAACGCGACAAAGAGCGAGGCGATCAGGGTGAGGGCCACAACCACCGCAAGCGGCAGGTAGTACACGCGGAGCTCGCCCTGCAGATAGACGAAGGGGGCGAAGACGATCAGCGTGGTCGCGGTGGAGGCGATGACCGGAAGCACCACATCCGAGGCCCCCCTGAGGACGGCGGTGTGACGCGATTCGCCCTCCTGCCACCTTCGGTAGACGTTCTCGAGCACGACGATTGCGTTGTCGACGATCAGCCCGAAGGCGAGCGCCAGCCCCATCAGCGTAAGGACGTTGAGGGTGAGGCCGGAGAAGTGGATCACATTCAGGGTGATCAGGATCGAGAAGGCGATCGAGGCAAAGATGACGAAGGCAGTGCGCACCGATCCCAGGAAGATCAGGAGAACGCCAAGGATGACGAAGACCGAGACGGCGGCGCGACTGCTCAGGTCGGAGAGGACGCGGCGGATCTGGCGGCTCTCGTCCTGGTTCAGAATGAAGCGTGTGTTGGGCGGGCTGCGGGCTTCGACCTCCTCCATCTGCTCCTTGACCCGGTCGGCCACCCGCACCGCATTGGCCCCGATCTCCTTGGTGATGACCAGCCGGACCGCAGGCCGCGCATTGATCCGGTGGTAGCTGCGCGCGTCCTCCCAGGTATCGCGCACGGTGGCGATGTCCGAGACGCGCACGATGCGGCCCCCGTCGGTCTTGATGACGGTGCTCGCAATGTCGGCGGCCGAGGTGGGGCGGTTGCGGATCGTCAGCGTCCACTGGCGGTCCTCCTCGCGCACGACCCCGGCTTCGCCGACCAGGTCGAGATCGGCGATCCGCAGACCGACTTCCGTTGGCGACACACCCATCGCGGCCATCAGTTCGCGGTCCAGCTCAACCTCGAGGAGCCGTTCCCGTCCACCGTAGGCCGTCACCACCGCCACCCCTTCCACGCGGGTCAGCTCGGGAATCACCACATCCTTCAGATGTTCCCTCAGCGCCTCGCGCGTGCGGGCGCCGGTGAAGGTGTATTCGAGCAGGCCGAGTCCCTGCCGCTGAAACTCCTCGGGCACATAGGGGCTCACCGAGACGGTGCGCACGCCGGGTGGCAGTTGGTTCTCCTCTACGGTGGCCAGGCGCTCGGAGAGATCGAGGCGGGCGAAGTCCATGTCGGTGTCGCGCGCGAACTCGATCTCGATACGGGCGACCTCCTCGCTGGAGATGGAGACGACCTTTTCGACCCCCTGCACGAGCTGGATCGTGGCTTCCAGCGGCGAGGTGAGAAAGGCTTCCACGGTCTCGGGCGAGGCGCCCGGCCAGGTCCCGCTGACGGTCAGGCGCGGCAACTGAGCGTTGGGGTAGAGCTCGATGGGGATGTTGCGCCAGGCGAAGATTCCAAGCGAGGCAATCGCCAGATAGGCCATGGCGATGGCGACCGGCCGCTGAAGCGAGAGGCGAATCATGACGGAGCGCTCCCGTGGGACGAGGGTGCAGGGTCGCTCCGGCCGGCGCGGAGGCCGCGGATGTCCTCCACGACCGAATAGACGACCGGAACCACGATCAGGGTGAGCGCGGTGGCGACGAGCAGTCCGCCGATGACCGAGATGGCCATGGGAGCCCGCAGATCGGCCCCGCGCCCGATGCCCAGCGCCATGGGAAGCAGTCCCAGAACGGTGGTGACGGTGGTCATCACGATCGGTCGCAGCCGTACCTGGCCCGCCTCCAGGATGGCGTCGCGCAGCACCAGCCCGCGAGCGCGCGCCTGATTGATAAAGTCCACCTTGACAATGGCGTCGTTTACCACAATTCCCACAAGGATCACGACTCCGATCAGGCTCATGGTGTTGAGCCCCTGTCCGGTGAGGGCAAGCGCCAGGACGGCGCCCACGAGCGCCAGCGGCACCGCCATGAGAATGGTGAAGGGGTGAACGAAGGATTCGAACTGCGCCGCCAGAATCATGTAGACAAGGAGCACGGCCAAGCCGAATGCGAAGGAGAGGTCGCGGAAGGAACGGCGCATCTCCTCGTTTTCGCCGCCCACCTCGACGCTCACATCCCACGGAACGCGCAGCTCCGCAAGCGCATCCTCCACCGTGGTGATCGCGGCGCCCAGTCCCCCCTCGGCCACATCGGCGTAGACGGTCACGACCCGGCCCTGGTCCTCGCGCCGGATCTCGGCCGGGCCCAGCGTCTGTTCCACCGTAACCAGCTCGCGCAACGGAATCCCCTGGACGCGCAGCATGTCGAGGGTGGCCGCGTCGTGGCGGAGGAAATCGGGAAGGCGAACCATGATGGCGATCTTGCGGTCAAAGTCCACGAACTCGGTGGCGCGGTCGCCCAGCATGGCGGATTGAATCGTCTGGGCAATCACGCGCGGCTCGACCCCGTACCCGGCGGCCGCGTCGTTGTCGATGGAGATCTGGTACTGCGGCTGGCCCCGTTCGGTCCCGATTCGGACATTGCGGATCTCGGGCACGGTGGCCAGCCGGTCGCGCACCTCCTCGGCAAAGGGGTAGCTCTCTTCGAGATCCTCGCCCCGCAGCCGCACCGCGATGTCGGCCTCGCCACCTCCCAGAATCCGGCCCAGCGCGGTGGCCTGCCCGGTCTCGAAGGCCAGCGAAGCCGGGCCGATCTCGCGACCGAGCCCCTGCAGCCTCGTCACCACCGTTTCGGTCACCGCTGCGTCGTCCAGCCGAATCTGAATCTGCGCCGTGTGCAGTCCGGAGGCCGCGCCCTCGTCGCCCTGGGCCTTGATGTCGCGCCCGATGTGGCTGAATACCGCCGCCACCTGGGGGTCTTCCCGCAGCCCGCCCTCGATCGTCTCGACCACCCCCGCGGTCGTCTCCAGACGGGTTCCCTCGGCCAGCTCCAGCCGCAGATCGAAGGCGCCCTGATCGACATTGGGCAGCAGATCGCGCTCCAGCGAGGAGGCCAGGAGGAGGATTCCCGCGAGGACAAGTCCGGAAGTCGCCAGAACCGTGCCGCGCCGGTCGAGGGCGGCCCCAAGGAAGCGGTGATAGTGGCCGGCGAAGACGTTGAAGGCTCTGTCGAAGACGCGGAAGAAGGGCCCGAAGAAGGTCGACAGGAAGGAGGTCGCCATCTGGCCCCAGTAGCGCACAAGCTGCCCCGCCAGAGAGAGGGCGCCCCGGGTCAGTGTGAAGGGAAGGGTGGCGATACCGGCGGTATGGCCGACGATGCGCGCACGAACGCCGCGAGGTGCCGTCGCGGACGGCCGGGGTTCGGAGGCATCGGAAGCGGAGGAAGCGGAGCGTTCGCCGCCGCGAAAGTGGCCCGCCATGGCGGGAAGGAGGGTAACGGCGACGGCCAGGCTGGCCAGGAGCGAAAAGGCAACCGCGAGCGAGAGCGCGCCGAAGAGCTCGCCCGCAACCCCCTGCACATAGATGATCGGGCCGAAAACGGAGATCGTCGTGAGGGTCGAGGCGGTGATCGCGCCCTGAACCTCCTCGGCTCCGCGGGCCGCCGCCTCGAGCGCCCCCGCGCCCTGCTGGCGGTGCCGGAAGATGTTTTCCAGCACGATGATCGAGTTGTCCACCAACATCCCGACGCCCAGCGCGAGACCGCCCAGGCTCATGATGTTAAGCGAGACCCCGAAGGCGTCCATCAGCGAGAAGGTGCCGATGACCGAGATCGGAATGGCCAGGGCAATCGCGATCGGATAGCGGGGGTCGCGCAGGAAGAAGAAGAGGACGATGAAGGCGAGGAGTCCGCCCAGGATCAGCGCCTGCACCACATTGCTGATCGATTCGTCGATGAAGGTGGCCTGGTTGGAGGCGATCTCGGCAGTGAATTCGGGATACTGCTCCCTCAGGAGCACCAGCGTTTCCTGAACGTCATCCGAGACGGCCACCGTATTGGCGCCCGATTCCTTGAAGACCAGGATTCCCACCGATTCCGAGCCGTTGTACCGGGCGATTTCCTCGCGCTCGGCAAAGCCGTCCACCACCGCGGCAATGTCGCGGAGCCTCACCAGACGGAAGGCGGCGTCCTCGTCCTGGTCGGCGCCCTGCTCCCCCCCCGCCCCGCCCTGTTGCCCCCCCATCCGCTGCCTGGCCACCACAACATCGCCGATCTCCTGCACGGTCTGGAACTCTCCCAGGGTGCGGAGCGGGTAGCGGTAGCGGCCCCGCAGAATCGTTCCCCCGCGGGCGGAATAGTTGGCGTTGTCCAGGGCGGTGGAGACCTGGGCCAGGGTCATTCCATTCGACTCCAGGAGCGCCGGATCCACATCCACCTGGATTTCGCGGTCGAGCCCGCCCGTCACCGATGCCTGCGCCACTCCGTCGAGCTGTTCGAGGCGGCGGCGGAAGACCCGGTCGGCGATCTCCTTGTTCTGGAGCAGGTTGGCGCCCCCGGTGAGCGAGATCGTGAGGATCGGCTCGGCCTGGGGATCGACGCGTAGAATGGTGGGACGTTCGGCCGTTTCGGGGAGTAGCTCGCGAATGTTGTCCAGCCGTTCGCGCACATTGAGGGTGGCGAAGTCCATGTCGGTGCCCCACGCGAAGCGGAGCGTGACCAGGCTGACCCCTTCCTGCGAGACCGAGGTGACCTTCGCCACCCCGGGCACGGCCGCCGCCTGCTGCTCGATCGGTTCCGTGACCAGGCGCTCGATCTCGGCGGGCGCCACGTTGGGGTAGCTGGTGTGGACCACCAGGCGCGGGAAGCTGACCTCGGGGAGGAGATCGATCGGGAGCCGCGCGTACGAAATAATGCCCAGCATGACGACCGCGAGAACCAGCATGGCGACCGCGACCGGGCGACGGGTCGATGTTCGGGGAATCGACACCTCGCTCAGCCCTCCCCGCCGGGGTTGGCGGCGGCGGAAGCCAGGCCGGCCCGGTCGGCGACCACGCCCGCGGCCTCGTACAGCCCCAGGAGCGCGCCGGCGAACTCGAAGCGCTGTTCGACCAGGTCGCGCTGCGCGGCCGCCTCCTCGCGGATCGCGGCCCGAAGCTCCTCGATGCTCTTCACCGCAAGCCGGTATTCCTCCTGCACGATGCGAAGCCGTTCGGTGGCCACCTCCGCCGCCGTCACGCGCTGCTCGACAGTGGCCCACGCGGTCTCCAGATCGACATGGGCCGAGCGCACCTGCTCCTCAAGTTCAAGCTCGTTCTGGCGCAACTGCTCGCTGGCGTTGCGCAGCTCCACCTCGGCCGAAGCAATCTCCTGCGAGGTCTGGAAGCGGCTGAAGACCGGAATCGAGACGCTGAGGCTGACGCTGCCGCTGAAGTCGTCGGGGAAGAAACCGAAGAGGGCGTCACGGTCGCGGGCGCGGGACCAGCGGCTCACACTGGAGCTCAGCGAGAGCGTAGGCCACCGCCCGGCCTTTGCGGAACCCAGCCTGGACTGTTGCACGGCGCGTCCGGCGGCCGCCGCGGCAACGGCGGGACTGCGGGCCAATCCCTCCTCCACAAGCGCCTCCAGGTCCAGGGTGGCCGGATCGAAGGGTTCGGGAAGCTGTTGCTCGACATCCGGATAGGTAAGCGCAGGGTCGCCGATCGCCCGGCGGAGCGCGAGAATGGCCTTCTCCACCTGGCCGCGGGCCATGGTCACCGTCACCTGCTGGTCCTGCAGATCCAGGGTGGCGCCGAGCAGATCCGACCTCCCCACCGTCGCCAGCTCGAAGCGGCGCTCCGTCAGGTCGAAGTCGCGTTCCCTTGCGGCCAGCAGCTCTTCTTCGACCATGAGCCGCGCCCTCTGGCGCTGGACCGCGAGAAAGTGGCGCTGAACCTCGGCCATAATGCGGTTGAGGTCGCGCTCGGCGCTCAGGCGGTCTAGGCGCGCCCGCGCCCGCGCCTCACTATAGTCGTGGAAGCGGCGTCCCCCCTGGAAGAGTTGCAGACCGGCATTTATCCCCTCGCTGGAATTCGAATTGACGATCGTCCGAATCTCCGGATTCTCAATGGGGTTGCCGAAGAAGTCGAAGGCGACCGACTCCTGATAGAAGCTCAGCCCGGTGCTGTAGTTCAGGCGCAGATCGGGAAGGAAGGCGCCCCACGCCTGGCGAAGCTGCGTTCCTTCGAGCTCGATGCGGTTGAGCGCCTGGCGGTATTCCGGATTGTGTACGCGAGCGCGTGCCAGGGCGTCGCGCAGAGTGAGCACACTGCCCGTTCCCGCCTGGGCCGCTGCCTCCGTCGCCGCGCCTCCCACCGCACAGGCCAGCGCGCAGGCCGCCACCGCAAGCTGGAGTCGTCCCCCCGCCCTCATCGGGTCGGCCTCCCGCCCGCGGCCTCAGGGTCCTCGACCAGCTCGACCGCGGCGTCGTGCGGCAGCATCTGGTGGCCGTCCACGAGCACGATCTCGCCCGCCGCCACCATGTCCGTCTCCGGATTCACCAGGATCTCGACATAGTAGGCGTTTTCCATTCCGGGCGTCACGTAGCGCCACTTCGCGCGTCCGTCTTCGACCACAAAGAGGAAGTAGCGGCGGTCGTCGGTCTCGCGGATCGCCGTCTTGGGGACCAGGATTCGGTCCGGGAACTGCTGTGCCTCCAGATCCGCCTCGGCGTACATCCCCGGCTTGACGCGCCCGTCGGGGTTGGAGATGTGGACGGTCACACGCGCGGTGTTGGTCTGCGGATCCACGACCGGATTGATTGTCTCGATGCGACCCGTGAAGGTCTGGCCGGGGAAGGCGGTAAAGACGAGCGAAGCCGCGCGGCCCTCGGCCAGATGCACAACCTCGGTGGCCAGCACCTCGACCGAAACCTTGATGGGGTCGATGTCCACCACGGTCAGCAGCTCTTCGCCCTCGCGCACGAACTGTCCCGCCACGATCTCCAAATTGGCCACGCGGCCGCCGAAGGGCGCGCGCACGACCGTCTTGTCGAGCTGCATCCGGGCCCGCCGGTACTCCACCTCGGCCTGGTCGAGTCCCATCTGCGCCCGCGCCAGGATGGCCCGCTGCTCGCGCACCACCGGGTCCTCCAGCTCCTCGTCGAAGAGGACACGGGTCCGGTAGTCGGCCTCGGCCTTGCGCAGGGCGGCTTCGCGGGTGGCGACCTCGAGCGCGTACTCGGTGGTGTCGATGCGAACCACCGCCTGCCCGCTCCCGACCGTCCGGTTTTCGCGCGTGCTCACCGCAGAGACCATCCCGCTCACCCGCGCGGTCAGCTTGGCTTCGCGGAAGGCCTCGGCGCGTCCCTTGGCGGTGACCGAGATCCAGAGGGTGTCCTGAACCGTAGCCACCCCCGTAACCGGCTGCGGCAACTCGGTGTTGAACTGCTGGCGAACCGACTCCACGACCTCGCCCGCCTCTTCGGAGAGGTTGGCCAGATCGCCGTCTTCCTCCTCCTCGGGCGGGGGACGCAGGCGCCACCAGATCCCCCCCGCGAGCACGGCAAGGATAATGAGGACGGTGAGAATTCCCAACGTCGAACGAGACTGTGCCATATCCCTGGTCTCCCTTTGAGGTCCGGTCTCGCGAACGAACTAATCTTCCAATGCATGTGCCCGGGCAACTCTTATGTGCCCGGCAATTCATGTGCCAGCGGCGTGATGCCGGCAGCGCACTTTCGTATTGGATACCCCCGGTGGGTTGCAAAGTTGCCCCGGCAGGGGCGGCCCGGCAACCCGGAACCGGTATTATTCCCGCACCTCTTCGTTCCCGTTCGCCCCGTACCGCCGCTCCACGTAATCCCCCAGAATCTCCTTGAACTCCTTCACGATCGCCGGTCCCTTGAGCGTTCGCAGGTGCGCGCCATCGACATAGACGGGGGCCTTGGGCGACTCGTGGTTGCCCGGCAGCGAGATCCCCAGATCGGCGTGGCGCGACTCGCCCGGGCCGTTCACCACGCATCCCATGACCGCGACCTTGAGCTCCTCGACCCCGGGGTAGCGACGGCGCCACTCGGGCATGCGGGCGCGGATGTGCCCCTGAATGTCCTCGGTCATCTCCTGGAAGAAGGTGCTGGTGGTGCGGCCGCAGCCCGGGCAGGCGGTGACCTGCGGTTCGAAGCTGCGGATTTCGAGCGACTGCAGGATCTGCTGCGCGATGCGGACCTCTTCGGTGCGGTCGCCGCCGGGGCGCGGGGTGAGCGAGACGCGGATGGTGTCGCCGATTTCGTCGAGAAGGAGCGGCGCCAGCGCCACCGAGGTGGCCACGATTCCCTTCGATCCCATGCCGGCCTCGGTGAGACCCAGGTGTAGCGGGCAGCGGGTCAGGGGGGCGAGCTGGCGATAGACGAGGATCAGGTCGCGCACGCCGGAGACCTTGGCGCTCAGGACGATGCGGTCGCTCCCGAGCCCGGTCTCCCGGGCCAGCTCCGCCGAGCGGGTGGCGCTCTCCACAATGCAGTCGCGCAGCACCTGGCCGGCGTCCTTCGGGTCGGCGCGGCGGGCGTTCGCGTTCATCATCCGGGTGAGGAGGCGCTGGTCGAGAGAGCCCCAGTTCACCCCGATCCGCACCGCCTTGCCGTTCTCCATCGCGATGCGCACGATCGCCTGGAAGTTCTCGTCGCGGCGGCTGGTTCCCACATTGCCGGGGTTGATCCGGTACTTGTCGAGGAGCGCGGCCGCCCGCGGGTATTCGCGAAGCAGGATGTGGCCGTTGTAGTGGAAGTCGCCGACGATGGGGACGGAGCAGCCCAGGCCGGCGAGGCGCGCGAAGAGTTCGGGGACGGCGGCCGCGGCCTTGCGGGTGTTGACGGTGACGCGCACGATCTCGCTGCCCGCGTCGGCGAGGGACTTGACCTGCGCGGCGGTGGCGGCGGCATCGGCGGTGTCGGTGTTCGTCATCGACTGCACGACGACCGGGTTTTTTCCGCCAACCTTCACGCCGCCGATCTCGACCTGATGGGTCCCTCTGGCCACTTTGCCTCCCGTTCCACATTATTCGTGGGTTGATCATTCGTGGGTTGATCGAACTCCGGGGAAGATCGAACTCCAGGGAAGATATACACCCGCCGTCCCCCCCGCGTCACAGGCCATGTCCGGGCCAGTTCGTCCGGGACGATGATTCGACGCCCCGGTCACCTGTTCCGCCGGCTCCGCCGTCCACCCGCCCCCACACAGAGTCAAGGACCCGATGAAGAAGCTTTTCGCCGCCGCAGCCCTCGCCGTCCTCGCTTCCCCCTCCCCCGCCCTTCTCGCCCAGGAGAAGCCCACCCTGACGCCCGACGACTACGGCCAGTGGGAACGGCTCGGAGGCGGCGTCCTTTCGCCGGACGGTCGCTGGCTGGCCGCTTCGGTCTCGCGCGTCAACGACGAAAACGAGCTGCGCATCCACGCCACCGATTCGGATTCGGTGGTGGTCGTCGCCTACGGTTCACGCCCCCTCTTCAGCGCCGACGGAGGTTGGCTGGCCTACACGATCGGGGTTTCGGCCGACGAGCGCGAGCAGGCGCAGGAATCGCGCCGTCCGGTGCGGAGCGACCTGGGACTGCTGAATCTGGCCACCGGCGAGCAGGAGACGATCGAAGAGGTCGAATCCTTTTCCCTCTCGGACGACGGGCGCTTTCTGGCGATCAGCCGCTACCGGCCCGAGGACAAGGAGAGCCGCGGGGTGGATGTGGTCGTGCGCGAGCTGGCAACCGGATCGTCGCTGAGCTTCGGCAATGTGGCCGCGCTGGCCTGGCAGGACGAGGGAACGCTCCTGGCGATGACGATTGACGCCGACGACCGCGTGGGCAATGGCGTGCGGCTCTACGATCCCGCGACCGGCCGGCTGAGCTCGCTCGACACCGAGGCCGCGAGTTACCGGGGGCTGGCCTGGCGCGAGGAATCGGCCGATCTGGCGGTGCTCAGGACCTTTTCCGACGAGAACCACGAGGACACCGCGCATGTGGCGCTGGCCTGGCGGGATCTGGACCGCGACAACCCCCAGGCCTTCGCGCTGGACCCCCGGGACAGGGCGCTGCTGCCGGATGGAACGCGCATTGTCGAGCACCGGACGCCGTCGTGGTCGCAGGACGGCAGCATGATCTTCCTTGGCATTCAGGACCGCATTCCGGTGGAGCCCGTGGTGGAGGAGGACGCGGAAGAGGAAGAGGGAGGCGAGGCGGGCGAGGACGAGGAGGCGGAGAGCGGCGACGGGCCGGACCGGGGCGGTGCGGACGATGACGACGAGATCCCCGGCGTCGAGATCTGGCATTCGCTGGATGTCGATCCGGTGCCGCAACAGCGGGTGCGGGAGCGGCAGTTGCGCCGCGTTCACCACATCGGCGCGTGGAGGCTGGAACGGGAGGACTTCCTCCAGCTCGGGGGCGACCACGCCGACCGCGCCGAGATCGCGGAGGGCGGCCGCCACCTTATCGCGCGCGACGAGACCCCCTACGACGTGGAGGCGATGTTCCGCCAGCAGTATTACGACATCTACGCCGTGGACGCCGCCACCGCACAGCGCACCCTGGTCCGCGAACGGGTCACGCAGGACTACGGCGGCAGCCCCGGCGGACGCTACATCCTCTGGTTCGAGGGCGAGGACTACTGGACACACGACCTGGCGAGCGGCGAGACGCGCAACATCACCGGCGAGCTGGACGGCATCTTCGTCAATCTCGATGTGACGCCGACGCGCGAGCAGATGCCCTCCTTCGGAGTGGCCGGTTGGCTGGAGGACGACGAGGCGGTGCTGGTCAACGACCAGTGGGATGTCTGGGAGGTGAGTCCCGACGGATCCGGGGGGCGCAAGCTGACGCGGGGAGCGGAGGACGAGGTGCGGCACCGGATGGTGCGCGTGGACCGGGAAGCCGACGCCTTTGAGGCGGATGCGCCGCTCTACTATTCCACCTATGGGGAATGGACCAAGGAGGCGGGATTCGCGCGCGCCGTTCCCGGCCGCGATCCCGAGACGCTGATCCGCGACGCCGCCGCCTACGGTTCCTTCTTCGCGGGGCTGGCGAAGGCCGAGGACGCGGATCGCTACCTCTTCCGCCGCGAGCGCTTCGACGATTCGCCCGACTTCTTCGTGTCCGGCCCCGACCTCGCCGGCGCGCGCCAGGTCACGCGCACCAATCCCTTCCACGACGACTACGCTTGGGGCCGCACGCAGCTCGTCGACTACGAGAACGAGTGGGGACGGCCGCTCCAGGGCGCACTCGTCTACCCCGCCGACTACGAGCCCGGCAAGCGCTACCCGATGATCGTCTATCACTACGAGCGGCTCTCGCAGGGTCTCCACCGCTACGTCGTCCCCGACGCGACCAACTACTACAACGTGCAGGCCTGGAGCCAGGAGGGGTACTTCGTCCTGCAGCCCGACATCGTCTACCGCGACCGGCGCCCGGGCCAGTCGAATGTGGAGACGCTGCGCCCGGCGGTGGCGGCGGCGGTCGAGACCGGCATGATCGACCCGGAGCGCGTGGGGCTCATCGGCCATTCATGGGGTGGCTACCAGACCACCTTCTTCGTCACCCAGGACGATCTCTTCGCCGGCGCGGTGGCGGGCGCCCCGCTCACCAACCTGATGAGCATGTACCTCTCCTTCTACTGGAACTCGGGCGGCACCGACGCGCGCATCTTCGAGATCAGCCAGGGCCGCATGCAGGTTCCCTGGTGGGAGGACTACGACTCCTACCACGCCAACTCGCCGCTGCACCACATCCAGGAGATGAGCACCCCGCTCCTGATGATGTTCGGCGACAACGACGGGGCGGTCGAGTTCAACCAGGGCGTCGAGTTCTACAACGCCGCGCGGCGGCTGGGCAAGGAGATGGTTCTGCTCGTGTACGAGGGCGAAAACCACGGTCTGGCGCAGGAGGCCAACCAGCGCGACTACCGCGACCGCATCATGCAGTGGTTCGGCCACTACCTGAAGGGGGAAGAGGCGCCCGACTGGATCACCAAGGGGCTGCCGTACCTGGAGCAGAAGGATGGGCTGAGGAAGGGGAGGCGGCCGATTCCGTAGCGGGCAACGACGGGTTCCGTAAACGGCAGACGAACTGTCCGCAATCGTATTTGCCATTTGGTTTGACCAGATGTAAAATACAATTATGGTTCGGAGAAATCTGTGGCTCGATAGGATTCGGCGTGCGTGGTCGGAACGGCCCGTGGTCTGGCTTTCCGGCGTTCGGCGCGTCGGCAAGACCACCCTGGCGCGCATGCTGCCGGACGCGCTCTACCTCAACTGCGACCTGCCCTCGGTCCGCCGCCGCCTCGCCGACCCCGAACTCTTCCTCCGCGCGCAACCGCCGGGCGCGACGATCGTCCTGGACGAGATCCACCGCCTCGCCGATCCCAGCCTGCTGCTCAAGATCGCGGCCGACGAGCGTCCCGAGCTACGCATCCTGGCCACCGGATCCTCGACCCTGGCGGCAACGGGCAAGTTCCGTGACTCGCTGACCGGGCGAAAACGCGCGATCCATCTCTGTCCGGTCCTCTGGGAGGAGTGCGGCGATCCCTTCCCCCCCTCCGGCCTGGACCGACGCCTGCTCCACGGAGGGCTGCCCGAACCGCTGCTGCGCGAGACCACGTCCCCCGACGACTTCGCGGAGTGGATCGACAGCTTCTACGCGCGCGACATCCTGGAGCTCTTCCGGGTACGCAATCGCCAGGGGTTCCTCGCGCTCTTTCGCCTCCTGTTGCGGTGGAGCGCTGGACAGGTCGATTTCACCAAGCTGTCGCGCCTTGCCGAACTGAGCCGGCCGACGGTTCGGTCCTACATCGACGCGCTGCAGATCGCCCACGCCGTCCATCTGCTCCGTCCCTTCCGCGGCGGCGGAGGCGGCGAGATCGTGAGCCGTCCCAAGTGCTACGCCTTCGACACGGGCTTCGTGGCCTTCGAACGGGGCTGGAATCGCATCCGCGCGAGCGACCGCGGCCTCCTCTGGGAACACCTCGTCCTCGACTCTCTGCGCTTTCGCCATCCGGACCACGACATCTTCCATTGGCGCGACAAGGGCGGCCGGGAGGTGGACTTCGTGGTCCGTCGCAGCGAGGGCCGGGTGGACACCTTCGAGTGCAAGATCGACCCGGACGAGGCGGACGCAGCCGCCGTGAAGGCCTTTCGGCGGCGGTATCCGCGCGGCCGGGACTTCGTGGTGGCGCCCGTGGTGGACGCGCCGTACGATATTCGCAGGGGTGGCCGCGAGATGGTGGTGTGCGGGGTGGCGGGGGTGGGACGGGGGAGCGGAACTGATTGGGCTGGGGGTAGTTAGCAGGCAACCCGGGATTGCTGCGATCCGCGCCAACCGCGTAGGTTCACCCCTTGTCATTCGTCGAAGTGGCGCCTACTCCTTGCACCCACGCTCAGGTGATGACCCGACGTCCGGCTCAAAGACCAGCCGCGGGACAACCACCTCCCAGCTCTCGCATCGCGCCTGGTCGCGGTACGCCTGATCCGACAGATCGCGACTCCATCCGACGATCGCCCGCACCTCCGCTGAGCGAAGGCGCATTCCCGCCGGAAACCGAAGGTCCTTCGCCAAACGCGCTACCGACGTCCCCGATTGATCCAGTAGCTCCCGGTGGCCCGCATCCGTCACGCGCAACCGAAGAGGATCTCCGGGCGCAAGCGCAGCGATCGAACGGTGGACTGGGTGTCCCCGGTGCTGCCACCCAGCAAAGCTCAGGAACACATTCCGTAGGCCGAGCGACCGATGCAGGTAGTGGTGCGCCGAGGTTGGGGTGGGAAGAGAGATGGGTGCACGCCGGAACACCGAAGCTACTCCCTGCAGTGCATCCAGCAAACTGTTGGGAGCATGGTGGAACCGCCCCAGTGTCAGGGTCTTCCGGGCCCGGGTCATTGCGACGTAGTAGAGGCGTCGGGGCGCATCCGCGTCTTCGTTGCGGCCCACCGTGTTCCACCCCCCGTCCAGCACCGCAACGTGGTCAAACTCCAGTCCCTTGGCCCGGTGCGCCGTCAGCAGCAGTAGCCCGTGCTGTCGCCGCCGGCAATCCCGGCCCCACTCTGCCAACCACTCCAGCAAAGAGTCCGTTGCGACCTCGCTTCCGCCCGCCTCCAGCTCATGTTCCTGAATCGCCTGGCGCAGAAGATCATTCCACGGCCCCGGCGGTTGGCCTTCCATCCACTTTCGCAAAGATGACGCGTCTACGATTTGTGGATCCCTTTCGCGGAGCCATCCGACCAGAGCCTGCGTCTCCCGCAGGTGCCAGAAGCCGGGCATCTCTTCGTCCCCCCTTTGCGCCTGGATCCCCTCGACCTCGCAGAACGCGCGCACCGGATCCAGGAACTTCCACTCGCGGGCCATGACCGCGCAGCGCGACCAATTCCAATCAGGATCAAGCGCCGCGAGACGCCGCAACTCGATCATCACGGCCTGTGCCTGGTCAACTGGATCCCTGCCCGCCGGAAGGATCTGCACCCGTCCCCGCGTCACCGGATCTCCGTCTTTCCACTTCCCGCCAGGGGGATCCTTCTTTCGCGCCCGATCAACCTCGATGGGATGGCCGGCCTTCATCCGCTCCCGCGCCGGCGCAATCAACGCGTTGGCCGCCGCGATGACGTGGCCGGTGGAGCGGTAGTTGCCGGTCAGATGGGACGACTTGGCGTTGTAGTCCTCCTCAAAGCGCCGGATGAACTCCACCGACGCTCCTTTGAACGCGTAGATGTTCTGGTCGTCGTCGCCCACGGCAAAGAGGTTGAGCTTCGCCGCGCCCTCATCCAGCGTCCGGCCCGCCAGAGCCGCGATGAGCTCATATTCGTCGCGCCCAATGTCCTGATATTCGTCCACGAGAATCCAGCGGAAACCAGCCAGCAGCCGCTCGCGACGCTCGTCGGCCTCCTCTGGCGGAAGTCCCTCGCCTCGCAACAGGTCGATCGCACGGCGGAGCACCTGCCGGAAGTCAATATTGTCGGGTCGTTCCGAACGTCCAGTGAAGCTGAACCCAACCAGCCGCATCGCCAGTGCGTGGCAGGTCATTACGGTCACCGGGCGTGCGTCGTCTCCGATCAAGTCCTTCAGCCTCTGCCGGATCTCAACTGCGGCGTGGCGGTTGTAGACCAGTGCGAGAATCCTCCAGGCGTCCTGTCGCCGCACACGTACCAGATAGGCGATCCGATGCACCAGAACCCTCGTCTTGCCCGAACCTGGTCCGGCAAGCACCAGCACGTTGGTCCGCTTGCGCTGGTCGGCCACGATATTCTGCTGCGCGGGATTGTTCAGGCTCTCGACGATCGTCCGCCACGATTCGGGCGTGGTCTCGCGGGCGGTTTCCGCCTTCTGGCCCGGGAGCCAACGGGCGAGAAACTCCTCCTCGGGCAGCTCAAAGTAATCCTTCGTCAATTCCACCGCCTCCGTTACGACATCAAGCCCGCGCTCTGCAAACTGCACCATCACATGGATCTGGAGTACCTGCCCTTCGTAGTGAAGAGCGAGTGGCTCAAAGTCGGTTTTCTTGAAGACGCCGCGGGCGCCCGGCTCCAGGAGAATCTTCATTGCGGGCCTGAAGACTACCAGACCCTTGTGGAGCCGAATCACCTCCTGCTCGTGGAGCCAGAGCAGGCCGCGCTCCATGAGTCTTTGGGGTGAGCGCACGCCCTGTGTCACGATCTGGTCGGACTTGATGACGTGCTTGAGTTTGCCCAGGGCGGTCTCGGCCAACAGATCGGCGCCCTTGGCGCCCGGCGGCAGGTTTTGCAGCAAGTGCTCCAGCAACAGCTCCGCCCCCTCGCGGCGGACTTTGGCCCACTTTGCCAGGGCGTCCCATTCGCGGTGGAGCGTGATCCTTGCCAGGTCACGGCGACGTTTCCGCACGCTCAGACTTCCCGGATCCCCATCGTCTTCCTCGCGCCCGTCGTTGCCGATGCTCCGGACGATGCGCATCAGCCGTTGCGGCAGGGGATTAGCCACCTCGTCGTCCCGCAGGCGTTGCGCCGCGATGCGCAGATTCAGCACGGAGGAGTCGTTCTTGCCGAGGTCGGGGGCCCGTTCTCGCATATGTGAGATCAACGCAGTCTCGAGCTCGCACGTTTCCGCCAGCCGCATCTTCGATGCACCCTTGACCCCCTTGTGCACATACGCCGTCAGGGCGGTGTCGTTCGTGGCTATACCAAGGCTCTCCAGATCCTGCAGCGCACTGCGGACTTCCCTGGCTCCCAAACCCGCCACACTCATCAGCTCGTCGGTGGTGACGCCCTTGTTGGGCGGCGCCTGGATCAGTGCGCGCACGATGCGCAGCAACTCGAGTTGGCGTCTCGCCGATACATCGTTGCGCCGCAGCCGCTCCTCCGCCTCCCCCACCGAGCTCACCCGCAGAGACGACGGGAAGATCCGCACGAAGTTCTCCTCGCGGCGGAGGTGATGCGCCTCTTCCAGCCAGGCTACCGCGGTCCGCACACGATTGTCGTCGGTCCAAGAGTCGCGCTCGAACGCCCCGTCCCGGTCCTCCGTCAGGATTTCTCCCACGGTGGCCACCACCCGAGGCTCCCGATCTCCCTTGACCCGGTGTTTGCGGTTCTTCTTGTCGAGTCGGTTCAGTGCCCGCAGGATTCCCTGGATCTCGTCCTGGGTCAGCCGTGAGCGCGCTGCCATCCCGAACTGCTGCTCCACGTCATCCAACGTGTAGAGCAACACGCAGCGCGCCGAACCCTGATCACGTCCCGCGCGTCCTGCCTCCTGCAGGTAGTTTTCCAGCGATCCGGGGATGTCAGCGTGGACAACGAGCCTTACATTCGGCTTATCGATGCCCATGCCGAAGGCGTTGGTTGCCACAATCGCACGCAAGTCGCCCTCGATGAAGCGACGCTGGACCTCCTTCTTCTTCTCCGGCGGCAAACCGGCGTGGAAAAAGTCCGCCTTGATATCCTTCGCCTGAAGAAACTCCGCGACCTTCGTCGTCTGACGACGGGTGGCGCAATACACGATCGCGCCGTCGTCCCCGTCCTCCGGCAGGTAGCACTCGATAACGAGGTGGATGTCGTCGAGCTTGTGGGCCTTACTGGTCGGCAGCACCTCAAAGTGAAGATTGTCGCGCTTCGCGCCGCCGTTGTGGACCTCGACGTTGCCCCCGAGCTGGTCGCGAAAGTATTCCTTGATGTCGCGGATCACCTGGCGCTTCGCCGTCGCCGTCAGGCAGAGCACAGGAGGTGCCGGCATCTTGTCACGTTCAGCCCTCTCCCTGATGAAGCGTCCGATGTAGCGGTAGTCGGGGCGGAAATCGTGTCCCCACTTGGACAGGCAGTGCGCCTCGTCCAGCACCCAGGCCGCGATCTCCCGCTGATCCAGCACCCGTCGCATTGTGCTCGAGCGCAGTTGTTCCGGAGCGATCAGCAGAATCCCGGCGTCCCCCAACCGCACCCTCTCCAGCGCCTCCGCGCGCTCGGGCATCGACAACAACCCGTTGACCGTTATGCAACAATCGATTCCATGACTCTCCAGCCCCTTTACCTGGTCCGCCATTAGCGCAACCAGCGGCGAGATCACCACCGTCAGCGCGCCCGTGTTGTAGTAGCGGGCAAGGGCCGGAATCTGGTAGCATAGCGACTTTCCCGTTCCCGTAGGCAGGATTCCGAGCACCGACTTCCCGGCCATCGCGTCCTCTACTATCGCCTGCTGATAGGGGCGCCCGTCGGTGCCGCACGGACCGCGGAAGCTGTCGAATTTGAACCAGCGCGCCATCTGTCGGTGCGCGTCATGGTGCTTCGTGCACCACCGGCACGCCGAGTCGGTACAAGCCGAGTCCCGCAACGTGCGCACGAGCTTGCCCGCGCCCGGATACTGGTGTCGTATCCAAGGCGACATGACCGACTTGCCGCCCGCCACCGAGAGCCACGCCAGGGCGTAGGCCAGCGACCAGCCGTGCTGATCGATCTGGTCGAGGATCTGACGCGTGTGCGTCGCGCAGGCCGTGTCTTGGAGGAGATGCCGGATGGCCTGCGCGGCCTCCCACTTCCGCGGGCGCGGCGCGCCACGAAGTTTGGCAAATAAGTCGTTGAGCGCACTGTCGACGCCGTGGGGCTCGGTTGTGCACAGCCAGTGCCACGCGGTCAGCAACCTGGGCGAACTGTGACGCAGTTTCTGCAACTCGTCGCGTTGGTCGCCAAAGACCTCAAGCGCAAGGCCCGCATCCAGCAGAGGATGGTTGCGAGTATCGCGGATGAGTCCTCCGTCCTGGTAGTGCTTCACCAGGTGATGGTAGGGATGGCGCGGGAAGGCAAGGGGACTGAGACGCAACGTATCGATCACCGGCAACTTCAGAAGGCGCAGCCCGGGCCTGGCCGACTGCAGATGCGGAAGATCAAACCCGATCACATTATGCCCCAGCACGAAGGACGCTCCGTCTGCCAGATCGTCAAGTCGCGACAGCGCTTCGGAGATGCCTCGACGCTGCGAATGACTGACGCTCTCGTCCGTATCCCCGCGAATCGCCCCCACCGCATGGATTCGGCCATCCTTTCTTCCGACCTCCAGGTCGAGCGAAATGCACCTTGGCCGGTAGGGCTCGCGGCCCGCTGGTTGTGGGGTGTCGTGCAGCTCCATCGCGCTACTCATGACCGATCCACAGTCCCCCTAAACCGTCCTACCCAGGCGGAGGTTGGTCTGGTGCGATCGCCCATGTCGCATGGGATGAGTCCACGGCGGTGAGTCGATGGTTCCATTCGGCAACGGACTGCGGTCGTCGCGGATCTCCACCATTGCCAGGGATCACGGATGACCGCCGCCCCTCCCCCGCCCCACCCGTCCCCACGCCTCGGCGTAGACATCGCTGCGGACATCGAGGTAGCCGGGATAGTCGCGCCGCGCGGCCATCAGCACCGAGCGCTTCAGCCGCGCCACCGCGACGGGCTCGACGGTCTCAAGCAGCACCTCGCCGGTGGGGGCGATCGCCACCGAGGGACCGCCGATCGCGCCGCCGGAACGTCTGCCGGGCCGGTTTACCGAAATCACGAAGGCGCCGCTTGTGATCGCCGCCGCGCGCAAGAGCAACCGCCAGCGCCACCAGCTCTCCGCCGGGGTGGCCCGCGGCACCAGAATGATCTCGGCGCCAAGCGCGGCCAGGGCGCAGAGGGCCTGGGGCCGGTTCGCGTCCGAACAGATCTGGACCCCGACCTCCCAGCCGCACAGCCGCGCCGGATCCACGATGCGGTCGCCGGGCCGGTAGTGCGCCGCTTCGTGGAAATCGGGTTCGTCGGGGAGGTGAATCTTGCGGTAGCGGAGGACCGGGGCGCCGCCGGAATCAAAGAGGAGAGCCGTGTTGTGGCGGTGGCCGCTGGCGGGATCGCGGACGATTGCGCCGCCCAGTGCGGGAATCCCGGTCGCGTGCGCGGCTTCGGCCAGAGTGCGGTGGCGGGGGCCACCGGGTGGCTCGGCGTCGGCGCCGGAGGGATCTGGCGTGCGCGGAATCCAGCGATCCAACGGCAGCTCGGGCAGCACGGCGAGGTCGGCGCCACGGTCCCGGGCCGCGCGCAGGCGGTCGTGGAGGCGTTTGCCGTCGCCGGGACCGGGGAAGACCTCGGTGACGAGCGCGACGCGAAGATCGGGGGACGGGTTGCGGGAGAGCGGGGAGCGCGGCAAGTCGGCGGACCCTCCGGGGTGTGACGGGTGGGCAGCGCCCCGGGATATGGCGCCTCGGGAGCCCGGAACGAGATATTGTACAGTACAGGTCCGGCGCGGCCTTCGAAACGGGCCGTTTCCGCACGGCCGCGGTTCCGGTCCGGCAAACGACCGCCGAAGACGCGTTGCAGAGGCAGATTGCAGATTCCAGGGAGTCCCAGCGCCATGGTCCACCCAGCCGCAAGTCCATGAACCCCTTCGCCTCATGGAAATTCCCCGTTGCGGGACGGTGGCCGCGCGTCGTGGCCGGGTTCGCCGTCCTGGCCACCGCTGCGTGCTGGGAGCCGCAAGAGGGGACGGGCGGGGCCGGCGGCGCTTCTCCCCGACGGGCGGATTCCGTGGCTACCCTTGCCAGGAGCGCGGCCGGGCCGGGGACAACGTCCTCCTCGTCCCCTCCCCGACTCGCCGACATCGCCGGGCAGCCCGATTCGGGTGAGGTAGCGCCGGGCGACGGTAGGCAGCCCGACGCGCAGGATTCGGGTGAAGGGTTGGCGAGCAGCGGTGAAGCGGCGGACCCCCAGGGTGGCGTGGACGCGGCGTCTGCGAATGACTTGCCCGCCTCGCAGGATGCGGCCCAGGCCCCCGCCGATTCTCTCACCACGGCCCTTGCGCAGATCGCGGAGGCGCAGCGTCTGATCCTGGCGCGGCTGGATTCGATTGAGAGTCGCGCGAGCACGCCGAGTCAGTCCGACAGCGCGGCCACCGGCGTCGCGACCCTTGAGGAAACCACCGACGACGTTCGCAATCTCGGGATCAAGATCTTCTGGTCGCTGCTGATTCTGCTCCTCTTCCACTTCCTGAGCCGCACGGTGATCTGGGTACTGGATACGCTGGCGGAGCGGAGTGTGGCGCGGCGGCTGACCTTCAAGTGGCTGGTTCCGATCACGCGGATGACGCTCTGGGCCATTGCCATTTATCTGATTCTGCTGAATGTGTTCCGGGTCGATGCGCAGGGAGTTCTGGCGGCCAGCGCGGCGCTGGGTGTCGCGGCGGGAATCGCGGCGCAGGATGCGTTGAAGAATGTGCTGGGGGGCCTCACGGTCGTCTTCGACCAGCCCTTTCAGGTGGGCGACAAGATCTCGGTGGGCGGCGCCTACGGCGAGGTGGTTTCGATCGGGCTGCGTTCGACGCGGATCGTGACGGCCGACGACAACCTGGTCTCGATCCCCAACTCGCAGGTGGTGGGGGAACAGGTGGCGAACGCGAATGCGGGCCAGCTCAACTGCCAGGTTGTTACGCGCCTTCATCTTCCGGGACAGGTAGACGAGCGCGTGGCGAAGCGGATCGCCTTCGAGGCGGCGGTCACCTCGCCCTACATCTACCTGAAAAAACCGGTCAGGGTGCTGGTGGGCGACGACTTCCGCACCACCTTTCTGACCCGGATCACGGTGCGCGCCTATGTGCTGGATCCGCGCTTCGAGTTTGTTTTTCGGAGCGATGTAACCGAGCGCGCGCGGGAGGGTTTTCGCGCGGCCGGGTTGACCGCGGGACCACAGTGGCGGCCGTGGGGACCCGGGGTGGAGGACGAGGGGTGAGCGGGGGTAAGGCACCGGGCGCCGACGAGACGGCGGGTGTGAAGGGAGCGGTGGCGGGCGGCGAGGTGCGCGGGGGGGAGGATGCGGGGGATGCAACCGGCGACGAACAGATCATCCTTCTGATTGACCGCGCGGTCCATGAGCCGTTTCGGCGGTTGTGGGCGCGGTGGCGGCGAGAGTCGTGGCGCGAGGTGCGAGGGGTGCTTGCGCGGGCGGCGAGCGCGCATGCGGAGGCGCTGGCGGAGTTGAGGGAAGGAACGACGGTGGAGGATCCGCACGAGGAGCCTTCGGCGGACGTTGGGCCGGGGGAAGGAGATGCGGCGCGGGATGCCATGGAAGGCGAATCCGGGGGAGGACTGGCGCGAGGCGGGACCGGTGCGGCGAGCGAGCGCGACCGGTCGGAGGTGGACGCCGCGGAGGAGTACAGGCGGTGGGTGACGGAAGAGGTGTTGGCACCGTTGGCCGGGGCGCTGGGAGGCGCGCAGGCCGCGACGGATATGGAGGAAGCGCTGGCGGGCGCGGGGCTCGAGGCCGCCGCGCTGGCCGGGGGGTTGCCGAAGGGGACGGTCGCGGCGCTGGAGGCCGATGGGCTGGCCCGGACCCGGGGTGCCGGATGGATGGTTGCGGCGAAAGCGGCGGTTGCGCGTGCGCTCCCGGATCGCTTGCGGCCCAAGGGAACTCGCGAAGTGCCGGTGCGAGAGCTTGCCCGGTGGCAGTTGGCGCGGGTGACGGCGCCGCATCAGCGGGAAGTCTTTCGCGCCTGGCAGCGGTCGCGCGTGGCGTGGCTGCACAACCTGGAGCGCGCATGGGCCGAGTGGTGCACGGCGGCCTTCGCAGATGGATCCGGCGGCGGGGCGATCGAGGCGGGCGAAGAGCTGCAAAGCGCGCTGGCCGGGCTCCTGGAGGAGATCGAGGCCGTGGATCCGGGCCGGGACGAGCGGCTCGACGACTGCGTGGCGCGGCTTCGGGCCGAGGTCGCGGTGGCGGGGACATGGGTGGGACGCAGGCGGGCGGAGCGGGGGCCGGGTTGGCGGCGCCTGGAAGAGGAGGCGGCGCGCTGGGACCGGCGGGCTGGCGAGTGCGGAGCGCGCGTCGTGCTGTGTCGGGAGTTGCTCGGGATTCGCGCGGCGGTGGAGGATGCCTCGCGCTCGCTGCGGACGGGCTGGGAAGAGGCGACGGCGGCGGTCGCGCAACGGCTGGGGGAGATCGGCGGACATCTGGCGGCCGCGCGGGAAAGGGTGAACGACAACGGCGAGCTCTTCCGCAACCGTGGCGACCGTCTTGAGGAGGAGCGGGGGCGCATCATCCGCGAGATCAGCGAGGTGGAGGGGACACTGGCAGATCCCGCGCACCTGGCGACGGTCTTCCGGAAGGGGGTGGAGGCGGCGTGCGGGCAACTCTGGGTCGCGTGCGAAGGGTTGCCGGAGGCGCTGGTCGTGCATCCGGTTCCGGCCGCAGGTGTGACCGTGCGGCGTCCCGGGAGGGCCGGCGTGGCCGTGCCGCTTCGTGCGCTTGCGGCCGGGGCCTTCAATTCGCTGTGGCGTGGGCGACTTCGGGCCCTGGCCGCGATCGTGCCCACTTCAATGCGGCGGGTGCTCGCGGTCGTGGCCGAGCTGCGCGAGGTGGCGGCCTATGGCTACGAGGCCGCGCTCCAGGAGCTCGCCGAGGGAGCGGAGTGGGTGGCCGGGCCGGAGTCGGCGAACGGGATGGCGGCCGACGGTCTGCAGCGTGCGGAGGCGCTGTTCGCGCGCGCGCGCGCGATCGTCAGGGAGGCGGTGGAGGAGGCGGCCGCCGGAGCCAGGGCAGAGTTCGCGGCCGCAGTGAAGGGACTGTACCGGCGCGCAACGGCCGATCCCCTTGGCGCGCGCTGGCTCGATCTTCGCTCACGGTTGGCGGCCCGGATGGCGCGTGGCCGCACGAGCTGGCGGGATCGTGCGAAGCGGGTGGCCGAGCTGGGGATGGGGGTGGGGGCGGGGGTGCGGGGGCGGCTGTGGCCGGTGCGGCGTGCGTTGGGAATCGGCGCCGACGAGGCGAGCCGGGCGGCGCTGCGCGACCAGACCCGCGCGGCTGCGGAAGATGTCGCGGCGACGCTGCCGGTCCTCTACCGCCGTCTCTTCTCCCTTGAGCCGGTCACCGATCCGCGTCTGCTGGCCGGGCGGGCCGAAGCTCTCGCGACCCTTGGGGCGTCCTGCGAACGGTGGAAGCGGGAACGCAACGGTTCGGTGATGGTGATCGCGCAGCCGGGAGCGGGTGTGACCAGCTTTCTGAACGTCGCGTCCCGGTCGCTTGCGGAGGCACTCCCGGGCGGGATCCGGAAGGTCGTGCGGGACGGTTGCCGCGAGGAGGCGCCGCTGGCCGCACTGCTGGGTGGTTGGCTCGGGGTGGGTCCGGCAGCCGATCTGGACGAGCTGGCCGTCGCGGTGCTCGGCGCGGACGAGGGACGGCTGCCCGGCTTCGTGATCCTCGAGGGAATCGAACACCTTCACCTGCGCGTGCCCGGCGGCGGCCGCCTCTTTGAGCGGGTCGCCGACTTCGCGGCAAAATCCAGTCCGAAGATCTTCTGGGTGCTGTCGATGGCCGCCTCCGCCTGGCAGTTGGCGCGGAAGCGTTCCCCCACCTGCGTTTCCGATCTGGACCGGATTGAGCTGGCCGAACTCGGCGTTGGCGAGCTGCGCGGCGCAATCCTGGCGCGGCACAGGCTGAGCGGAATCCCGCTGCGATTCGCCCAACCGGTTGGCGGCCGGCAGATGCTGATGCGCAGAGTTCGCGGAATCGCCGGACCGGCGCGCAACCGTCAGTTCACCGAATCGGACTACTTCCAGCGGCTGCACCGGGCGTCATTGGGTTCGATCCGCAACGCGCTCCTGCACTGGCTGCGCTCCGCGGACTTCCGCAGCGTGGAGGGCACCCTTCTGGTTCGGCCGCTGGCCGCGTCCACGATCTCCCTGGCGGCGCTGGAAACGGACCAGGCCTTTGCGCTGAAGGCGCTCCTGGACCACGGATCGCTGACCGCCTGCGAATACGGAGCCGTCGCGCGACTGGAGGATACTGTGGTGCGCCACCGATTTCGGGCGCTCGCGGAGCTCAACCTGATCGAGGCCGTGCCAGGGACGGGCGAGGGCGAATGGACGCAGCACCAGGAGGCAGGCGCAGTGGCGATCGCGGAAGCCGGGGAGGGAGCGGCCGCGGGGCGCGAGGCGCGTTACCGGATCCGTCCCTTCATGGTGGGGGTGGTGGCGAACCACCTGAGATCGGCCAACATTCTGCACTGACCACATCCAGGACCGCGAATAGACGGGTGGCGAGAGAACCGCGCCGCCGGGAGGAGACCCATGAGCAGTGGCAACCGGACCCGAATCGACCACACGGTCGAGATCTTCGAAGCCGCGGGCCGGCCACTCCACTTGGTGCTCGATGGGATCGCGCAGGCCGACCTCGACTGGCAGCCCGCACCGGGGATGCGCGGGATCGGCAAGATCTGCCGCCACCTTTACCGGGTCGACATCTGGTTCCTGCAGCGCCTCGGAATCACACCCCTGGTTACCCGCGACGCCCCGGGATCGGCCGGCGAGATTGCCGGACGCATGCGCAAGATCCAGGAGCAGATCCTGGCGGAGGTCACGGGGTGCGAGAGCGACGCGGAGCTCATGGCCCAACGCACCTCGCTTGACGGCAAGACGGGCGCCCGGCTGGGAGCGGATGTGATCCACATCGCCCAGCACTATCTGTATCATCTGGCCCAGATCACCTATCTGCGGCGAATCCGCGACCGCAACTGGGCGGCACCCCTTGACGAGTGGGAACGCGCAACCCACCTGATCGGCGACCGGATACTGGAATGATGAGCTGAGGGCCGCCGCAGGTCGCGGCTTCCCACGCGCGGCGCCTACGGACCGCGTCAGCCCTTTTTTCGTCCCCCTCCCCACGCCCGCCGGAGCAGCGTTCTGCGCGCGAGACTCCAGGACGGACTCGACGAGGTGGGAGCTTCCTCCTGCTCGCCGGTGGCGGCCGTGCCGAACCTGCCGTCGATCCGTTCCCCCAGCGAGGCCAGATCCTCCCGGAGGCGCGCCTCGAGTGCGTCGAGATCTTCCTTGATCTTCGCGTAGAGATCCTGCGCCACCTCCTGCGCAACCTGCTGAATCATCGGCCGAAACGCCTCCAGCAGCGTATCGGCCGCCGTGAGCAGCCACCGCATTCCGGCCCACCAGGTACCCCCCACCACCACAATCAGAATGAGCAGCGGTCCCACTTCACTCCAACTCGGCCAATCCATAATGGCTATCCCTATCCCTTTTGTGCTGTCGCGCGATTCGGCGCCGGAGCGTGCTCCCCTGGGCGACGGAATAGCCGGTCATCCCGGGCGGATTCGCGTCCGGTCCCTCACAGTATCGGGGATTCACGGCGGAACCGTCAAATGACCGGTCGCTGACGCTCACGGAGGGGGTGGGATTCGAACCCACGAGTCCTTGCGGACGCCGGTTTTCAAGACCGGTGCATTGAACCGCTCTGCCACCCCTCCTGCGGGCCGAAAGATGGGGTGCGGGGAGGATCGTTTCAAGATGCGGCGTCCGTTGCCTCAATGCCGGAAGAGGCGTCTGCCGGTGAAGATCATCGCAATGCCGTGTTCGTCGGCGGCACCGATGACCTCGGCGTCGCGGATGGAGCCGCCCGGTTGCACGATCGCGCGCACTCCCGCCTCTCCCGCCGCATCTACACCGTCGCGGAAGGGAAAGAAGGCGTCCGAGGCCAGCGCGCATCCCTCCATCTCCGCCCCCAGTCCCGCCTCTCTTGCCTTGGCGGCGGCCAGGCGCGACGAATCCACCCGGCTCATCTGGCCAGCGCCGATCCCGACCGTGGCTCCGTCCCTGGCCAGGAGGATCGCGTTGGACTTGACCGCAGCCACGGCCGCCCAGGCAAAGGACAGATCGCGCTGCTCGCCGGGGTTCGGGAGCCGCTTCGTGACGATTCGCCAGCCGGGGTCGTCGACGCCGTGGAAGGGCGGATCGGGATGGGTCTGGGCCAGAATTCCGCCATGGACCGAGCGCAGCGAACGCGCCCCCGGATGGCCGCCGCACCGCGCCAGGAAACGCGCCGCACCGCGAAGGTCCGGGTTGTGGGCCCTCCACCAGGCCGCATCGACGGGTTCGGCGGGGTGGGGATGCGGGGAATGGCCGAAGCGCAGCAGTCGCAGGTTTTTCCTTGCGGCGAGGAGCGCGAGGGCGTCGTCGTTGAAGGCGGGGGCCGCGATGCACTCCACGAAGAGGGTGCCGAGTTCGGTGGCGGTGGCACCGTCGACTGGACGATTGAGGGCGATGACCGAGCCGAAGGCGGAGACGGGATCTGTGGCCCGCGCGCGCCTGAAGGCTTCGGCGAGTTCGGGACGCACGGCGAGTCCGCAGGGGGTGGTGTGCTTGACGATCGCTACCGCCGGATCGGACGAGAAAGCGAAGGGAGAGAGCGTGACCAGCGCGCCGTCCACATCGAGCAGATTGTTGTAGGACAATGCCTTGCCATGAATCTGTTCAAGCTGTGCCTCCACTCCGTCCACGGCGTAGAAGGCCGCCTCCTGGCCCGGGTTTTCGCCGTAGCGCAGCCGCTCCTTCCGCACCAGTTGCAGCGAAAGCCGGTCGGGGAACGCTTGCGATGGCGATTCCGCGCGGTCGCTCCGGGTCCCCGCACTCTCCAGCCAGTCCGCGACGGCCCGGTCGTAGCCGGCGATGGTGCGAAAAACCTTCGCCGCCAGCCGCCGTCTGAGCGCCGCGTGGTTTGCCCGCCCGGCCTCCGCCGCCGCCAGCGCACCCAGCACGGTCCCGTAGTCCCTTGGATCCACGACCACCCACAGATCCCGATGATTCTTGGCCGCCGCGCGGATCAGCGTGGGACCGCCGATATCGACCTGCTCCATCGCCGCTTCAGCCGTGACCCCGGAGGTACGAATGGTTTCCCGGAAGGGATAGAGGTTGACCGCGACCAGATCGATCGGCCGGTAGCGCTGCCGGGCCAGCTCCTCCATGTCCCCCGGGTTCGATCTGCGCGCGAGGATGCCCGCATGGATTGCCGGATGCAGCGTCTTGACACGCCCGTCCATCATCTCCGGATGTGACGTGATCCGCGACACCTCGGTGACCGGAATGCCCTCCGCAACGAGCTTGTGCGCCGTCCCGCCGGTCGACAGAATCTCCCAGCCCGCCGCTCTCAGACCGGCCGCAAACTCCGCGATACCGCTCTTGTCGGACACGCTCAGCAACGCCCTCGGCATCTTCAGGTCACGCTCCAACGCATGTTCGGCCAGTTTCTGTCATCCAGGTGTCCGTCGTCTCCAAAGGCCTCTTCGACGGCCCGTTTCAGCGCCCTGTCGTCGTCCTCACCCTCGCTGCCCGGCCAACGGAACGAAGGACCCCTTCCCCGCTTCGGCCAACCCCGCTCCAGCGCGCGCGCCAACGCATCGGCCGCCACCGGAAAGAGCAGGTGTTCGACTCGCAGCACCCGCGCGGCCAGGGTTTCCGGCGAGTCGCCGGGACGCACGGGAAGGGGCCACTGCGCCAGGATTCGCCCTTCGTCGTAGCGTTCGTTCACAAAGTGGATGGTCGGTCCGGAGAGGGTAGCGCCGGTGCGCAGGACCGCCTCGTGGACACGTCTGCCATGCATTCCCCGGCCCCCGAAGGACGGCAGGAGCGCGGGATGAATGTTCAGGATTCGATTCCGGAAGACCCGGCAGACCGCAGGTGGGATCAGCCGCAGGAAGCCCGCGAGGAGGATGGCGTCGATGCGGCGGCGCCCCAGCAGATCGAGGATCCGGTCCCCCGTTGCCCCGCTGTCCCCGCCGAACGGAATTCGTTCGCACGCGATTCGGCGAGCGCCGGCCCGGGCTTCGGCCCCGCATGGCCGGTCGGTGACGACGAGTTCGACGCTATAGGCGGCCCCCCGTGCCTGGCGATCGACGAGAGCTTGCAGGTTGCTGCCGGAACCCGACGCAAAGACCGCCGCTCTCACACGCGCACGCCGCCGTACACCGGAGCGAGGAAGGGATTGGTTCGCTGCTCGTGCCCGGCGGTCGTTTCGGGGCCGTGGCCGGGGTGCAGACGGGTGTTGGGGGGAAGGGGCCGAATCGTCCGCTCGATCGAGTCGATGAGGGTGTGGTAATCGCCGCCGGGAAGGTCTGTGCGCCCGATCGATCCCAGGAAGATGACGTCGCCGACGATCGCGATGGGGTGGGTCGCCGAGACGAAAATGACGTGGCCCGGAGCGTGGCCTGGGGCGTGGACGACCTCCAGCGCGGAGCCGCCGAACTCCAGAGGGTCGCCGGGGACGAGATCGTGGTCGGGCGGGGGCGGGGGGGTGCAGGACAGGCCGAAGGTGAGCGCCTGGGAGTGGGCGTTGTCGTAGAGGGTGCGATCGGCGGGGTGAAGATGAATGGGGGCCCCGGTCGTCTTCTTCGCCAGGGCCACGCCCTCGATGTGGTCGAGGTGGGCGTGAGTGAGGAGGATGGCGGCGATTTCAAGTTCGCGCCGCCTGGCCTCGGCCAGCGCGTCGGCGGTGGCGGCCCCCGGATCGATCAGGAGCCCGGTGCGGCGGTCGGCGCAGATACCGAGGATGGTGTTCTGGGCGAAGGCGCCGCCGGTGAAGGTCAGGATGTCGATGGGTTCGTCCCGCTTCCTGCTTCGAGGTGGATCCAACCGCGTCTGCCCGGTCTTCGCCGGTGGTCCCCCTTGCACCCCCGGGGGGGATATGTCCCGGCCCGGGCCGGGGAGTGCGGCGCAGGCGAGAAGCGCCTACACGGTGAAAGAGCTGCCGCAGCCGCAGCCGCCGGTTGCCTGCGGGTTCCTGAAGGAGAAGCCGGAGCCCATCATCGAGGAGGTGTAGTCGATCTCGATTCCCTCCAGGTACTGGGCGCTGAAGGGGTCCACGAAGATCCGGATGCCCGACTGCTCAAGGATCTCGTCGTCCCCCTCGGGCACCTGCTCGATATCGACCCCGTACTGGAATCCGGAGCATCCCCCGGGAAGGACGGACACGCGCAGTCCCGCCTCGGGGCCCTCGGCGACGTCTTCGAGGAATCCCTGGACCTTCCGTGCGGCTTCGGATGTGAGTGTGAGTTGCATTTTCGGTCGCTGGCGGATGCGGCGGTTGGCCGGAGCCGGTATGGCCAGACCTGGTTTCTGGTCGGAATGATTGCCGACCGGAACCGATTGCTGGCCGGAGTCGGTCGTTGTCGGGCGGCGGCGGGAAATTCCTGGCGGTGTCGGGCGGGTTCGCCGACTCTCGGGAGAAAGCTATCCGAGGCGCTGTCCGGGGTCAACGCGGGAGGGCGCACGGGGCGGACCGCGGGGATTGCGGCGCTTCGGTCAGGCGTGGGGTTCGATTGGTTCCTGGTCCCGGCGGGATTCGAGCCTGGCAATCAGCCCGGCCGCCGCGGCCAGGTCGTCGACCACATGGAAATCGTCCTCCAGGCGGGGTTCGTGGGCGCGTCCGTGGCCGGTGCGCACCAGGATTCCCTCTCCGCCAAGGGTCCGGGCCGGGAGAAGGTCGCTCCGCTTGTCCCCCACGAAGTAGGAACCGCCGGGCGCCAGATTCAACTCCCGGGCCGCGTCCAAGTACATTTTCGGGCTCGGTTTGCGGCAGGTGACGCGGGGATCGCCGCCGGGGGCGTCGGTGCAGAAGCGGGTGGCGTCGACCGCGATGCCGCGTGCGCGGAGCCGGCGTTCGGTCTCGGCCGCGACACGGCGATAGTCGGCCACGGTGTAAAGGCCGCGTCCGATGCCGGATTGGTTGGTGACGACGACCAGGGCGAGCCCCAGTTCGCGCAGCCGGTGCAGGGCGGTGGCGGATCCGGGTATGAGCGCGACCGCGGCCGGATCGGAGATGTAGTGGCGGTCTTCGATGATCGTGCCGTCGCGGTCCAGGAAGGCGGCCCGACGGGGTGAAGTCGCCGGGGCGGTCGGGGACGGATTGCAGTCGCCGCCGCGCTGGGGGGTCATGGGGCGGAGGGGAGATCGGATGAGGGCGGCCGCGCGAGCTTGCGCAGTGCCGAAACAATCATCGCGTCCTCTTCGGGGGCGACGGTGCGCAGGTCCAGGATGACGCGTCCGCGGCTCTGGCGGGCAATCACCGGGGGATCGTGGGCGCGCAGCCGGGCCGCTGCACTCCCGTCCCCCCGCTCCAACGCGATCACCGCGCCGGGGAGCTTCAGGCCAGGGGAGGTGCCGCCTCCCACCAGCGATTCCCCGGCCACCACGACGGCGCAAGGTCCCCCTTCCCTTCCGGCCACCCCTTCCCCCACCGCCGCCAGCACCGCCCTCGCACGGCGCTCGAGCTCTTCGGCCGGCGCGGCGATCATGCGGAGCGCGGGAATTCGCTCGCGGGCACGGCCGGGGTCGCGGTACAACGCCAGGGTGGCCTCGAGTCCGGCCAGCGTGACCTTGTCGCAGCGGAGTGCGCGGCAGAGAGGATGGGTCTTCGCGCGCGCCACCCCCGCCCACCCTCCGGCCAGGATCCCGGCCTGGGGTCCCCCGAGCAGCTTGTCCCCCGAGAAGGCCACCAGCGTTGCGCCGGCCGCCAGGCTCGCCGCCGGGGTGGGTTCGTCGGCGTACGGTTCCGGAAGGAGGCCGTCCATGAGGAGTCCCGAGCCCAGATCGTGGATGACCGGAATTCCGTTGTCCCGTCCGAGCGCGGCCAACTCCTCCAGCGCGGCCTCGCCGGTGAATCCGGAGAGCGAGAAGTTGGAACGGTGCACCTTGAGGATCGCGCCGATCTTCCCTGCCTCGAGCGCGCGCGCATAGTCGGACGCGCGGGTCCGGTTGGTCGTTCCCACCGCCACCATTCGCGCACCGGCCGCCTCAATGACCTCGGGGATCCGGAAACCGTCCCCGATCTCCACCATCTCTCCGTGCGAGACCGCGACCCCTTTGCCCGCCGCCAGCGCCGCCAGCGCCAGCGCGATCGCCCCGGCGTTGTTGTTGGTCACCAGCGCGTCCTCGGCTCCGGTCAGCTCGCGCAGCAATTCCACGCAGTGATCGTAGCGCGAGCCGCGCTTCCCGCTCACCAGATCGAACTCGACATTGCCGTAGCCAGCGGCCGCGGCCATCGCGCGCCGCGCCTCTGCGGCCAGGGGGGCACGCCCCAGATTGGTGTGCAGCACGACCCCGGTCGCGTTCACGACCCGGCGCAGCGAGGGAAGGCCCAGGTGGGCGATGCGACGGCCGACCAGGCGCGCGATGTCGTCGTCGGAAACCGGCAGGCGAAGGCGGCGCCCCAAGCGAATGTCGTGCAGTACCGCGCGCAGCGTCTCCGCCACGAAGGTGCGACCGTGCGCCCGGATCAGTTCGCGGCACCAGGGCCGGGCCAGCAGGCGGTTCATGCTCGGGATCGCGCGGCGCGGGTCATCCATGGGGTGGCGGGGAACGGGGTGGGAAGGAGCGGGAGCGAAGCGCGGCCCATGCGGTGGAGCGTGCGCGGGGGGGAACCGCGCCGGAACCGATGGGCAGACGGGTAGGTGGGGATGCCCTCGCGGCCGGGGCCGCTCCGGCAACCGCGCGGAGGGCATCCGGGGGCAAGACCGTGTCGGGTGGAACGGTGTCCGGTGGGATCGTGTCCGGTGGGATCGTGTCCGGTTCGGCCGACACGGTATCGGGAGGCGGCACGGTGTCCGGAGGGGGAATCGTGTCCGGAGGGGGAATCGTGTCGGGCGGCACGGTATCGGGTGGAACGAGCGAATCCGTAGGCGCCGTGTCCGGGGGCAACGAGTCGTTCACCAGCGCGGAGTCGCCAGCCTGCGCGGTATCCGCCGCCAGCGAATCGGCCGCCGCCTGGGCGCTGTCCGCAGTGGTCGTGTCGGGCGGGGGCAGCTCCCAGACCACCACCGTGGTTCCGCCGCCTCCCCCTGCCTGCGCCACATTCACCACGCCATTCACGCTGAGTTCGTAAGGGATTCCCCGCACCAGCGCCTCGTCCAGCACCCCGGTCAGCGCCTGCTCGGGCAACCTGAGCCCCGACAGGCCGAATCTTCCCGGTGCCGCCTGGGTCGTGTCCAGCTCCGGCGCGGCGCCTGGCGGTGGGAGCTCGCCCAGCGCGGCCAGCGAATCCACCATCGCCTGCCACTCGGCCAGCGCGACCGAGTCCCGCATCTCGCGATCGCGCTGGTCGTACTCGTGGCTGTGGTAGAAGCGCACCTCGATCGTGTCCTTTCCCGGCGGGATCGTCAGGGTATCGGCCAGGGCGATCCCGGTGGTATCGGCCGCGATCGAATCCCCCGCTTCCTCGTCCCCGGTCTCTTCGGCTTCCTCCGCTTCCTCCGGCGAGGCCTCCTCTACCACCCCGGTCGTGTCGGTCTCCGGCTCCGCCTCCGGCGCACCGGCCAGGGTGGTGTCGGACAGTTGCGCGAGGATCAGGCGGCCGCTGAAGATGCCGCCCGGCATCGTCGGCTCCAGGTAGTCGTCGAACTCCAGCTCCAGGGTGACCGAATCCCTCACCTCGGCGCTCGCCAGCCGCGGCGGGGTCGTGTCGGGTTCGATCAGGGTGAGCACGGTGAAGGTGGTGTCTGGAGCGGCCGTAAACGCCCCCTGCACGATCGCCGCCTGCGGTTCGCTCTCCCCCGTCTCGCCGTCGCGGTTGCGGTCCTGCCAGGAGACCAGCTCGAAGTCCTCGCCCGGAACGTAGCGAAGCGAAAAGACGCCCTCGGAATCGGTGAGATTCCAGTGGACCAGGGTGTCGCCCTCCAGAACGAAGCGCGCCTCCACCCGCGCATCGGCCACGCCCGCACCGGTCACGCGGTCCTCCACCATCCCGGCCACGACATTGGGCACGAACTCGGGGCCGCTGGAGAGCACCAGGTCGAAGGGATCGCGGAGCTTGTTGCTGAACATGTCGTTGATGACGGGGAGGAGGGTCAGGCGGTAGAGCCGGTCGTCGGCCACTCCTTCCTGCGTCTCGACGCGAATGCCATCGCGCGAATGCCGCACGCGCACCCCTCCGAGCGGCGGCGAGATCACCACGGCGTTGTCGAGCTGCCCGGCCGCGGGGCGTTCGCTGATGCGTTCGCTGAAGCGGAAGAAGAACTCCCGGGTGCCCGGCTCGACGGTCGCAAAGGTGTCGGGAATGGTCTCGACGACGACGGGCGGCATCCGGTCCTCGGGGCCGCCGGGGGGACGCTCCGGTTGCGCGCAGGCGGTGGCCGCAAGGAGGAGGACCAGCCGAACCGGGCGGCGGATCATGGGCGCGCTTCCGACGGCAACCCTCCCGTCAGCGAGGCCAGCTTCTCCCTGAGCTTGCCGAGCTGGAGCCGCGCCGAGGCCAGCTTGCCGCGTTCCCGCTCGACGACCGCGGCCGGTGCGCGCGTGAGGAAGAGTTCGTTGGCGAGCTTGGCCTCGAGGCCGCGGAGCCGTCCCTGCAACCGCTGCGCCTCCCGGGCCAGCCGTGCGCGCTCCTTCTCCAGATCGACCAGGCCGGCCAGCGGTATGAAGAGCTCGGTGCCGTCGATCAATACGGCGCTGGCGCCGGCCGTGCCCGCTTCGGCGCCTCCGGCCTCCATCGTGCCCACGCGCGCGAGTTGCCGCAGCATGGCGTCCCGCCCCGCGAGCGACTCGGTCCCCCGCCCCCCCCTCACCCGCACCGTCACCAGGCGTCGCTCCGGTACGCGGTATTCCTTGCGCATCGCGCGCACCTTCATCACCAGCTCGCGGATCCAGTCGAATCCCGCCTCGGCCTCCTCGTCGATACGGTCGGCCGCGGGCTCCGGCCAGGCCGCCGCCATGCACGGCCCCCGCTCCTTCCCCCGCGCCGGCATCCGTCCGTAGAGCTCCTCGGTCACGAAGGGAACCAGGGGGTGTAGCAGCCGGCAGATCGCGTCGAAGGTGTGGGCCAGCACCGCCCGCGCCGCCTCGCGCCGGTCGCCATCGGGGTGCAGGCGATTCTTGATGCACTCAAGGTACCAGTCCGCGAACTCGCCCCGGAAGAAATCGCGTAGCGCTTCGGCGGCCCCGTGAATGCGAAACTCGTCGAGCTCCTCGTCGGTGCGGCGGATGGCGCGCTGCAGCCGCGACAGAATCCAACGGTCCTCCAGGGCCAGATCGTCCTCGACCTCCGCCAGCGGAGAGACGGTTTCCGCACCGAGACCGAGCAGGGTGAAGCGGCCCGCGTTCCAGAGCTTGTTGACGAAGTTGCGTCCCGGCGCGAAGGACGCCTCCAGATCCTTGTGGTCCAGGCGAATGTCGGCCCCCACGCCCGCGCTCGCGATCAGGGTGAAGCGTAGCGCATCGGCCCCGAAGAGTTCGACCACCGCCAGCGGATCGATGCCGTTGCCGAGCGACTTGGACATCTTGCGGCCCTGAATGTCGCGCACCGTGCCGTGCAGATAGACGCGCCGAAAGGGCTCGGCGCCCATGGCGTGGTAGCCTGACATGATCATGCGCGCGACCCAGAAGAAGAGGATTTCGGGCGCGGTGGAGAGGGTGTGGCCGGGGTAGAAGGCGGCCAGATCGCGGGTCTTTTCGGGCCAGCCGAAGACCGAGAAGGGCCAGAGCCACGACGAGAACCAGGTGTCGAGCACGTCGGGGTCCTGATTGATCTCGGCGCTGCCGCACTCGGCGCAGCGGTCGGGGTCTTCGCGGCAGGCCATCTCGGCGCCGCAGCGCGTGCAGTTCCAGACCGGAATCCGGTGCCCCCACCAGAGCTGGCGCGAGATGCACCAGTCGCGAATGTTCTCCATCCACTGCTCGTAGACGCGCGTCCAGCGGCCGGGGGCGAAGGTGATGGCGCCCTCGCGGGAGGCTTGCAGCGCGGGCCGGGCGAGCGGTTCCATTCGCACAAACCACTGCTCGCTCAATCGCGGTTCGACCACCGTGTCGCAGCGGTAGCATTGCGGAATCGCGTGGGGATGATCGTCGCGTCCGGCCAGGAGCCCCCGCCGCCGGAGCGCCTCCACCACGGCCTCGCGGGCAGCCTCGCGGGTGAGTCCCCGGAAGGCTCCCGGGACATTGTCGTTCATGACGGCCCGCTCGGTCATCACATCGAGAACCTCGAGACCGGTGCGGGCGGCGATCTCGAAGTCGTTGGGGTCGTGGGCCGGGGTGACCTTGACCATCCCGGTGCCGAAGTCGGCGTTGACGTGGCGGTCGGCAACCACGGGGATCCGGCGTCCCGCGAGGGGGAGCTCGACGGTCGCGCCGACGAGGGGGCCGTAGCGGGGATCGGAGGGGCTGACCGCAATGCCGGTGTCGCCCAGCATCGTCTCGGGGCGGGTGGTGGACACGGTCAGGTGCCAGCGGCCATCGGGGAGGCGTCCCACCGCCTCGGCTCCCGCCGCGCGCGCCGCCGCGGCCCCCTCTTCGCTGCCCGGCGCCAGGGGATAGCGCAGATGCCAGAGCGAGCCCTGCGCCTCCGTCCCCTCGGCTTCCTCGTTCGAGAGCGCGGTCAGGCAGCGCGGACACCAGTTGATGATGTACTTGCCGCGGTAGATCAGGCCGTCCTCGTAGAGCCGCACGAAGATCTCGCGGACGGCCCGCGACAGTCCCCCGTCCAGGGTGAAGCGGGCCCGGCTCCAGTCGCAACTGCACCCGATCGCCTTGAGCTGCCCGAGGATGCGGTCCCCGGTCTCGTGAACGTGCTCCCAGACGCGCTCCACGAAGGCGTCCCGGCCCAGCTCGTGGCGGGTCTTCCCTTCGCTCGCGAGCCGCCGTTCGACGACGTTCTGCGTGGCGATTCCCGCGTGATCGGTCCCCGGAATCCAGAGCGCGACCCGTCCCTGCATGCGCCGCCAGCGGACCAGAACATCCTGGATGGTGTTGTTGAGGCCGTGTCCCATGTGAAGGACCGCGGTCACATTGGGCGGGGGAATCACGATCACATAGGGATCGCCCCCGGCTTCGACATCCGCTGCATCCGCGCCGAACCATCCGCCCTTCTCCCACATCTCGAGGACGCGGGGCTCCACGACGCGCGGATCGAAGACCGGGTCCAACGGGGCTTGCGACACGGCTTGCACCCCGGGCTCCAACACGGAGCCACGCCCGCGTCCCTGCCTTTCCCTGTCGCTCATCGTTCCCGGGGCGCTAGCGGCGCCTCTTCCTGATGGTGGAGGTGTCGGGCCGGACCACGGGGGGATTCTCGCTGCGGGCGGCTTCCTCTTCGGCCCGGCGCGCCTCCCGCCGAATCCGCATGGCCTCGATGCGTTCCTTCCAGGTCATGCGCGCGGCCAGGGTGCCCGCGGCGCGATCGATGTCCGCCATCCGGAAGGCCCATTCGGCCTGGTCGCCGTTGTAGTCGGGGGGCGGCCCGAACCCGAAGGGCAGCGGAATCTCGACGTCTCCCAGGTGAATCCTGCCGGGCGACACGCCCCATTTGCGGCCCTCGTCGTCGGTGCGGGTCCAGTCCAGGGAGGCTGCGGTTCGTTCGGCTTCGGCGAAGGCGGAATCGTTGGCGGCCTCGATCGCCGCGTAGACGCGTAGCCGCATGATCTCGTCGGGGGTCGGCGCCACCAGCGCGGGGTCCAGCGGTTGCCAGAGACGGGGATCGCCCTGCCCCAGAATCAGGCGTTCGCCGGGGGTGCGGACGCGGCCCGGAATATACACCTCGAACCGTTCCTCCGGATCGCCCCCGAACTCGACCTCGGGTTCCTGGGGATCGATCAGCGCTTCCGGGTCCTGGGGGTCGCCGCTGTCGGGCAGCGAAATTTCGACAATCTCGAGCGCGCGCATTCCCGCCACCTCGCGAACGGCGGGCCGCACCAGCACGCCGGGCGCGGCGGGAGGCCGGGGCGCGAAGAAGGGATAGACGAAGATGACGACCAGGTGCGCCAGCGCCGAGATCCCCATCCCGGCCAGGAACGGGGCTCTGCCGGGGGATCTGCGCGGGGGCGCCGGGGCCGGTGGCGACGCGATGGCGCGCACGTCGGCCGATCGGGTCCGGTCCCTATCCGGCGCACCTTTCCTGGTCATGCCATCGCCTTCCCTTCTCCTGGAAAGCCTCATTCCTGCGGACCGCCTCTCACGGGGCCCCATCTTGACGACCACCTCTCACGGACCCCACCTCAACGGCCGCGTCTCAACGACCGCGTCTCAATGGCCGCGCGACATCCAGAGGCGGGCCCTCCCCGACCGGATTGCGCACCGACGAGCCGCAGGAGAGCGCAACCTCCACGACATCGCCGGGGGCGAGCGGCCCCACGCCCTCGGGTGTTCCCGTGGCAATCAGATCGCCTTCCTCCAGCGTCATGACATGCGAGATGAAGCTGACCAGGAGACGCGCCGGGAAGACCATCGCGCTCGCCGGGGCCTGTTGCCGCATGACGCCATTCACGCGGGTAACGACCTCAATACTGTCGGGTTCGATGCCCCGCGCATCCACAACGTTGCCTACCGGGCAGAAGGTGTCCAGACCCTTGGCGCGCGTCCACTGGCTGTCCAGACGCTGAATCGAGCGTGCAGTGACATCGTTGACCGCGACCACACCCGCCACTCCTTCCCAAGATTCGGCTTCGCTCACGCGGCGGCACCGGCGCCCGATCACCAGTCCGATCTCGCCCTCGAAGTCGATGCGGCCCGCGTCGGGCGGAATGCGCACACTCTCTCCGGCGGCAATCACCGACGAAGGGGGTTTCAGGAAGATGAGCGGCTCGCGCGGCACCTCGTTCCCAAGCTCCGCGGCATGGTCGGCATAGTTGCGGCCCACACAGACGATCTTTCCGGGAAGACGCATACCCTGTCCGGAAGGAGAACCAGTCGTTCCGGGGGGACGCACCGGTCGTCAGCCCGTTTCGCGCGAGTGAATGACGGTGCCCACGACGGCGCCGATGCCCGCGGCGGCCAGGAAGCAGGCGATGACGGTCCACCAGAAGCCGACATCGCCATGTCCACCCGTCCATCCGGTCCAGGCGGTCTGAAAGGCGCGCGCGGCCAAGGCGAGAAGAGCGAGTCCGGCCAGGACTCCGAGAGCCTTCTTCATTCGGGAATCTTCTTCGGGTGAGGGGAAGCGGGATGCGTATGGGAAGGGACTGCCGGGAGGGTGTCGCTGGCCTTCCGGGCACCGGTCGCGGGGGAAGCTGTGGATAACGGCGAGGCGGCCGGCGGACCGGAGAGCGAAGGGCGGTCTTCAGGAATCTACCGGGGCCGGGCGATCGGGCAAGACGGGCGCGGCGTAGAAATCGGCCAGGCGCTCGCGCATTCGTTCCCATGGACCCCGCAGAAGGGGCATCGGCGGGAGCGACTCGCGGATCACGCGGCCATAGCGCTGCGTCAGCAGCCGGTCGTCGAGGAGGACGACGGCGCCACGGTCGGTGCGGGTGCGGATCAGCCGTCCGATCCCCTGCTTGAGGCGCACGGCGGCATCGGGAACTATCAGTCCCCAGAATGAGTTTTCGCCGCGGGCGGCCATGGCCTCGACGCGAGCCTCGGTGAGCGGTTCGGTGGGAACGCGGAAGGGCAGCTTTTGAATGACCAGACCGCGCAGGGGACGGCCGGGGACGTCGACGCCCTCCCAGAAGGAAGCGGTGCCGAGGAGCAGTCCCGAACCGGCCTCGCGGAAGCGTCGCAGCAGCTCGAAGCGGTCGGCCTCGCCCTGGACGAAGAGCGGCCAGCGGGCCTCGGCTCCCATCCCGCGCAGCGAGGACGCCACCGCGCGCAGGGCGGCGAAGGAGGTGAAGAGGGCGAAGATTCCGCCGTGGGTGACGGTGGCGAAGTCGTGAATGACCCGGGCGGTGGCCCGGTTGTAGCGGTCGGAGCCGGAGCGGGGGCCGGGAAGGTCGGTGGGGACGAGGAGCAGGCTCTGCGTGGAGTGGTCGAAGGGGGAGCCGAAGACGGCCTCGGCGACGGGGGGGAGCGGGTCGGCGGCGGGGAAGCCGGGGTGGAGCGGGTCCGGAGCCGCGGCCGGGCCCGGGTCCGAAGGTGCGACCGCGCGACCGGGGTGATCGGTGACCAGAGCCAGCATGGGGTCGGGAGCAGGCGGGTTGAGTCCCAGGCGGCCGCGCATGTAGGAGAACTCCCCACCCACCGCGAGGGTGGCCGAGGTGAGAACCACCGTCTCGGTCTTGCCGAAGAGGTGCTCCGCGAGGACCGGTCCCAGCTCCACCGGGGCCGCCGCGAGGGAAAGCTGCGCGTGGCCGTGGCGGCCGGGACGGCGAAGTTCGATCCACCGTACCTGAGGCCTGCCGCCCGCGGGGGGATGGAGGCAGCGCCGAAGGGCCTGCTCGATCGCGCCCAGACGGTTGCGGGAGGAGCGGAGATCCAGGACGCGCTCCTGAAGGTCGGCCCGGAGGTCGTCGTCTTCGCCCAGGCGGTCGATGAGGGCGTCCAGCTCATGCTGCGCCTCCACCAGAAGGAGAAGCGCATTGTCCAGCGCGGCCTCGATCAGCGGGTCGGTGGCCGGCTCGAGGGGACGGCCGAGCCGCAGGACACCGCCTCCCTCGACGTGCGCCGCCACCCAGCTCTCCAGTCGGTCGAAGAGCTCGGTCAGGGCGCGGTTCAGCTTGCGGAGCTCGCCGCGGGTGTGGTCGCGGATGCGCGCGCTCAGACCGGCCGCCGCCGTCACGCTCTGGCTGCCGACAAGGAGCGCTTCGATGGCCGGGAGGATCCCCTTCCCAGCGCGTTCCAGCCGGGTCAGCGTACGGAGCGCCCCGCTGCGCGTGGTCTCGGCGCCAAGCCGTGCGGTGGCCGCATCCTCCAGATGGTGGGCCTCGTCGAAGATCACCCGGTCGGCCGGAGGAAGGACGGCGGCGTCGGAGAAGTTGTCGGCGGCGATGCGGATCGCCAGATCGGAGAAGAAGAGGGCGTGGTTGACGACGACCACATCGGCCGCGGCGGCCCGGCGGCGCGCGCGCTGATAATGGCACTGCTGAAAGTGCGGACACTCGGCACGCAGGCAGACGTCGGTGTCGCTCCTCACCTCGTCCCAGACCTCGGCGCCCGGAACGAAGGGCAGATCGGAGCGCGATCCGTCCTCGGTGTGGGCGGCCCATTCCACCAGCGCCTGGAGCTCCTCGGATCGGTCGTCGGGAAAGAGGGTCGGGGCCGACTCGGCGGCCAGGCGCGCGCGGCGAATCGAGATGTAGTTGGCCCTGCCCTTGGCAAGCGCCCATGAGAGCCGTTCACCAAGCAGACCCGCGGCCGTTTCCAGATCCTTCCGCACAAGCTGCTCCTGCAGGTGAATCGTGTTGGTGGAGACGATCGTCCGCTGGCCATTGCGGACCGCCCAGCGCGCAGCCGGCAGCAGGTAGGCAAGCGACTTCCCCGTGCCGGTTCCCGCCTCCACCATCCCCACCCCACCCCCGTTGAAGCGCTCGGCCACGAAGCGGAGCATGGCGCGCTGTCCCCTGCGGTCCTCGTATCCGGGGGTCGCGGCGAAGGGCCCCGACGGACCCAGGAGCGCTGCCAGCTCGCCCACATCCAGCGCTTCGATCCGCTCCGGTTCCGGAGGCTCGACCACCACATAGATCCGGTCGGCCTCGTTGCTCACGATCGCCGTTCCGAGTCCCCGCTCGTGAATCCGGGCTGCCACCGCCAGATCCGCGTCGGAGGGCTCAAGCAGTCCCGACGGATGGTTGTGAATCATCACCGCACCCTCGGGAGCGCCCCGGGCCACGGCCAGCACGGCGTGGCGGTTCCCGCGGGCCACGGCGCGGGGGTTGACGATCATGCGGCTCGGCGCGACCTCGGCCAGGAAGGAGACTTCGCGTCCCCCGGCGCGGGCCACCTCCTCCCGGATAATCCGGGCCGCCTCGGGAGACAGCCGCAGGGGAGGCGTAGTCATGCGGCTCCGGTTGGCGCCCGCGCGGCCGGTTCCGGCGGCGGCGGAGTCCACGGTCCGCACGCGGTCACGTCTTCAGCTTCTTCTTCCGGGCCGCGGGAAAGAGGACGTTGTTGAGGATGATGCGGTAGCCGGGCGAGTTGGGGTGCAGCGCCAGGTCCGTCGGGGGATCGCCGATCTGGTGCTCCGGGTCCTCGGGATCGTGTCCCCCGTAGTAGGTCCAGGTTCCTTCGCCCAGACTGCCGTGGATGTACTTGGCCCAGGCCCCCTCGACGCCGAGCTTCACCACGCCGGGTTTGAGGCGGTCGGTCGCGAAGGAGGTCGTCAGCCCGTAGAAATCCGGCAGCACCGATTCGTGATTCTGCGTGAGCATCGCCGGCACGGGGTCGAACTTGGCGGAAAAATCGAAGAGGGTGAAGGCGCCCAACTGCTGCTTCCAGGCGGTGTTGACCTGGTGGCCGTCGATGTCCGAGAAGGCGTTGACCGAGGGGGAAGTCTGGATTTCGGCGTTTTGGAAGGCCATGGCGGAGCCCCAGTCCACCTTGGCCGCCGCATCGTGATCGGGGGGGGTGCCGTCGGAATAGGCCGCCGCGATATCCACCGATGCCGCCGCCAGCGCCAGCTCGAGCGTCTCGGGGGCCGAACACATGGCGAAGAGGAAGCCTCCGTTCTCGACATAGTCGCGGATCCTCCGGCTGACGGCCTTCTTGAGCGCGGGCACATGGGCGAATCCCAGCGATTGCGCCGCCTCCTCGTTGCGCGCCACCTCCTCTTCGAGCCAGGGGGCCCCCGCGTAGGTGATGTAAAACTTGGAGTACTGACCGGTGAAGTCCTCGTGGTGCAGGTGAAGCCACTCGAAGTCGTCGAGGCCGCCGGCGAGCACCTGGTCGTCCCAGATCTTCTCGTAGGGGATTTCGGCGTAGTCGAGCGCCATCGTGACGGCGTCGTCCCAGGGCGCGCTGTTGGGCGGCGTGTAGATCGCGATCCGGGTGGCCTTTTCCAGGACCACCGACTCCATGTTGGACTGGGCCACGACGCCCCGGATGCGAGCCTCGTCGGCGGGTCCGACCGGCTGAATGCCGACGCCCATGAGCGCGGCGCGGCGGCGGGTTCCCTCGGTGTCGGGAAGGAGGAAGGCGCCCCCCTGGAAGTTGAGGAGCCACTCGGCGCGGCCGCCCCCTTCCAGCACGGCGTAGGCGAGCCCGTAGGCCTTGAGGTGATTGGCCTGGGTCCGGTCCATGGGAACGAGCAGCGACTGCGCGGCCGCCCCTCCCCCGCCCCACCCCGCCACCCCCACGGCCGCCGCGGCCACGACCACGGCCCGTACCGTCCGGCGCACTGCCCCGGCCACCTCCGCCCCACCCATCGCCCGACGACACTGCCGCCGCACGCGTCCCGGCATCGTGCATGCCCCTGCGCTGCTCTCGGTCATGGCAAGCCTCCTTCGCGAATTCTCTCCAGCTCCACGCGGGCCCCCGGCGCGACCGGGCTCTGCGGCCGCCGCACGATCAGCTCTTCCAGGATGCGTACGGCCTCGGCGCGTCCCTGGGGCCCCTCCGCTAACGCGCGCGCCAGCGCCAGCGCGGCTTCGGGATACTCGCGCGCGTCTCCGTGCTCGGCCACGATCCTCTGCCGGAAGGCGGCGGCGTCGCTGGCCAGCCCGGCTTCGTCCGCGGCGCGCGCACCCATCGCCAGCACCGCCGGCCGGTCGCTCGCGGGAATCGCATCGGCGCGGGCGCGCACCGCCCCCACCCCCTCGCCGGGGCGGCCCCGGTGGCGGGCGATCGCGACCTCGGCGGCCAGGGCGCCCCCCGGCGGCGTCAGCTCGCTCAGCGAGAGGGTAAGCGCAAGGATCTCGGTCGCGGCCGCGGCGTCCAGCTCCGGGAGCGCCGCCTGCAGCGCCATGGCGCCCTGGGGCAACGCACCTCCCTCCAACAGCAGAAAGGCACGCTCCAGGGCGGCTCCGGGGCCTTCGATCCCATCCAGCACCTCCATCGCTTCGGCGCGCATCCCGAGGCCGAGCAGGCGCGAAGCGAGGGTGGAGGACAGGTCGTCCAGATCCGGCGATTCGGGGAATTCCGCGCGAAATGCCTGCAGCGCGGCCAGCGCCCCCCCGGCGTCGGGCGACTCCACCCGGATGCGGAGTTCGCCGGTCCAGGAGCGGCGCCGTTCGGCGGAACCGGGCGGGTGGGAGTCGGTGATGCGGGTCATCGCCTCCAGGGCGGCCGCACTGTCCCCGGCCGCGAGCGCCGCTTCGGCCAGCCGTTCATCGGCGGCACGGGCCTCGGCCGGATCGTCGATGACTTCGCGGAGAAGGGTCCAGGCGCGGAGCGCGCTCCCGTCCCGGTCCAACTCCTCGGCGCGGCGGGCAAAGGCGGTCAGGAAACCGCGCGCCTCTCGTTCGTCCAGCTCTTGCAGCGCCCTCTCAACCAGGATGAGCGCATCGTCCTCAAGTTGTTCGCGCAGTGCGAGTTCGGCTCCGGCGTCCAGACGCGCCACGGTGGTCGGTTCGGTCATCAGCGCCGCCACGATCCGCCTGGCCGCCGCACCGCGCTCGTCATCGTCCAGCCTCTCGATTCGCCGGATGACCGCGCCGCGGCTGGCCCGGTCGCGTCCCAGCGCGCGCGCCCAGCTCGCGGTCGCCTCCTCCAGGCGCCCGGCCTCCGCATGGAGATCGCCCAGATCGATCAGGAGCGCGGGATGTTCGCCGCGTTCGGCGACCCCTTCCCCCAGGAGCGCGGCCCCGCGGCCGGGATCGTCCAGCGCGCGCCAGGCCTTCGCGCCCTCCAGCCAGGGCTCCAGGGACTCGGGGTCGGCGCGGATCCAGGCCCGCACCGCGGCCTCGACCGCGGGGGCGTTCGCCAGCTCGGCCACGATGGTGAGCTGAAGCGCCCGGATGCGCCCACTCGCGCCGCCATCGGCGAGGAAGGCATCCAGCGCGGGGAGTACATCGGCCACGCGGCCGGCGGCGCGCAGAATGCGCTCCAGGGCGATGACCGCCGAGGACGACCCGGGGTGCAACGCCAGCAGCTCGCGCACGGTCGACTCGGCCTGGCCAAGTTCGCCGCGCGCCTCTTGGGCCGAGGCCTCGCGCAGCATCCGGTTCTCGATGCGGGGATCGGGCCGCGCCTGCGCTGCGAGGGGAGCCGCGACGGGGTGCAGCGGCAGGGTGGCCGCGAAAACGAGCAGAGACCGGCGCAACATCGTGGCCGGACGGAGGGGGGACGGGAGCCCGGCGCGCCCGGAGCGGGGGAATGGCGGGGTCACCGGGGGGGGGTGGGGGGAAGTGGGGGGGACGTGCCCGCGGCGTCGCGGTTGATGCGCTCGAAGTAGAGCAGCACGAGGGCGCGCTGGGCGGGGGGGAGGGCGCGCAGGCGGGCCGCGCCGGGGAGTTGGAAGCGAAGCAGCTCCAGCACATCCCCGCTCAGGGCGTTTACCCCGGCCCGCTCGAATCCGCTCACCGCCTCCGATTCCCTCTCGTCGGACTCCTCGTCGCGCTCCAGCGTCCGGCCCGCATCCAGCAACCGGTGGAAGAGCCGTTCCTGGCGCCGCAGCACCTCGGGGTCGAGTCGTCCTTGCGCCAGCGCTTCGGCCAGCCGTAGGGCCTCCTGGGCGAATGCCGAGAGATCGCCCAGAGGATCGCCCTCGGGGGTTCCCTGTTCTTCGGTCTCCGACATCTCTCCCAGCTCTTCGGCCACATCCTCCTGGCGCCCCGCCATCTCCTCCATCCGCTCCTGAAGCGTTTCCTGTCCGAGGCGCATCGGGGTGAGCGAAGCGGCGTCCTGCATGATCTCGCCCTGTTGCTGCGCGAGCTGCTGAAGCTGTTGCATCATCTGCTGCGAGGCCGACGCTGATCCCTGGGACTGCGCCTGCTGCCCCGAGGTCATCGCCATGCGCGCGACTTCGTTCAGCGAACGCACGACTTCTTCCGCCTCGGTGGCCGGCGAGGGACCCCGCGCGCGCGGATTTTCCATCGCGGAGATGGTGGCGTCGAGCTGGGTCATCGCCTGCCCCACGGTGGCGAGAAGGTCGCGGGCTCCGGGCGCCATCATCTCGGTGTCGTTGGCGTAGTTGTCGGCCAGGTTGCGAATTCCCTGCGCGACCGCCGCCTCGTCGCCCCGCATTCCCGCCAGCTCGGCCGCGCTCGCCCCCTGCATCGCCTCGCGCAGCTCGGACTGCCGCCGCGCCAGCGCCAGCGCATCGGCCGCGGTCTGGCCCAGCGCCGCCTGTACCTGCTGCATCTGCTCCATCTGCATCTGCATCTGCGCCTGGTCAAGCTGCTGCGACAGATCCGAGAGATCGCCCGCGGCGGCCTGCGCCTGCTCGCTCGCCTGCTGTTGCTGGCCCTGGCGCGCCATCTGGGTGGCCTGTTGCATCTGCTGGCGGGCCTGCGAGAGCTGGTGACGCGCCTCCTGCACCCCCGCCCCCGCCTCCATCTCCCCGGCTTCGGCCAGCATCCGCTGCAAGTCATCGAGCTGTTCCTGGAGGTCTCCGGCCTCCATCTCCAGAGCGGCCTGCTGCTCGGCCCGGAGCTCTTCGTTCCCGCCCTCGGCCATCGCCTGCGCCAGGATCTCCTGCTCCTCGGCCAGCTCGCGCGCCTCCTGTTCGGTCGCGCGGAAATCCTGTTCGATCGCGGCGTCCCGGAACTGCTCCACCGAGTCCTCCAGGCGCTCGCGCATCCGTTCCTGGTCGGCGGCAATCTTCTCCAGCGCTTCGAGGATCGCCTCGGGATCCATCTCCGCCAGATCGTCCTTCATCTCGTCCATCTCCTCGGGAGAGATCTGTTCCAGCAGCTCCTCCAGCTCAGCGAGCGCGTTCTCGGTATCGGGATCGGCCATTCCCGTGTTGCGCAGATCCTTGCGAAGTTCGGCGAGCTCGCGCTGCAACGAATCCACCGCCGCCGTCAATTGCTCCTGCCGTTCCAGCGCCTGGGCAATTTCCTCGCGGTCGGCAAAGCCGGACTCGTCGGCGCGTCCCCGGTTGCGGCTCTCTTCGGCCTCGGCCTGCGTCTGCAGATCGCGCGTCTCGGCTTCGGCCCGACGCGCTTCCTCGGCCAGCTCGGCCACCTCTTCCGCCGCGCGCTCCATCTCTTCCTGGGCCGCCCGTTCCAGCTCGGCCGCCCCGCCCAGCCAGAGGGCGAACTCGGCGCTCTCCGTCACCTGGCCCGAGGGGTGATTGTCGACTGCGCGCACCCGGTAGCGGATCGTGTCGCCCGGAGAGAGGCGCCAGGTGGAGACATCGAGGACCGGCCGCACGATCGCTCCCCCCGAACCGCCCAGCTCGATGCCATGCATCACCGGCTCCCCGGCCTCGCCGATCGCGCTCACGCGGCGCACCACGATCTCGATGCGCGCGATCCCGTAGTCGTCCTGCGTCTGAATCACCAGCGGCTGGCGCAGATCGAGCGGCATGATCGTGTCCCCGCCAGGATACACGAGCGCGATCTCCGGGGGCATGTCCGGGATCACCTCGACGCTCAGCGGTGCGGGCGCGGTGGCCGCCGCGGCGCCGGTTCCGTCGGCAAAGCGCCACTCGTAACTGCCGCTCCGGTTCGGAACCCAGCTTCCCTCGAAGCGCGCGCCGTCGATCCCGAGCTCGACCACGGTGCGCCCCTCGTCGTCGACCAGCTCGCCCGCGCCCACGGCACGGCTGCCCTCGCCGCGAAAGCGCAGATGCGTGCCGGCGGGCAGGAGCAGCGGGGGGATTTCGTTGCGGTACTCGGTGGAGGGGAGATGGGTGTGGGGGGGATGCGTGACCTCGACGGAGAGACTGCCCACAAAGAGCGGATCGAGCGGGGTGAGGGTGAAGGTCTCGCTGCGGGCGCCGTCGGGGGCCTCGATCCAGTAGCGCGTCTCGGCGCGAAGCGGAGGCAGCGAAGCCGATCCCCTTCCCTCCTCCAGCCCGATGACCGCCGCCCGGGTCACCTGCCCGGTCACATCCCAGCGCAGCGTCACGCTGTCGCGCAGGGGAGCGTGCACCACGACCTCAACCACGGCGTCGCGCGCGGCCTGGGCACTCCCCGGCTCCACGCGGACCGGCGGCAACGCGGGCTCCACCAGAACAGCCATCGGGCGAAGCAGTCCTCCCCAGGCCCCCAGGGTCCGCGCCGGCGCCAGAAAGACCACCAGCAGCAGAATCGGAAGCGCCGCCAGCAACGCCGTAATGCTCCGGCGCAACGCCCCGCTGAAGCGTCCGCCAAGGGTGCCGCTGAGGGTTCGCACATCATCGGGGAGCCGGTCCCCCACCTGCGTGAGCGCCAGATCGCGCAGCCCCGGCGAGGTTCCCGGGGGAGCGAAGCGCGCGAGCTCCAATCCACCCAGCACCGCGCCCGGGTCCAGTCCCGCAATTCCATCCATCGCCCGCGTAACGCACAACTCGGTGCACCAGCGCCGCCCCAGCGTCCGCCACGCCTGAAATCCCAGGGGGAACAGCGCCACAAACAGCGCCACGATCAGGATCGGACCGGGGCTTCCGGCTCGCCATCCTTCCCCCCCCGCCAACGCCGGCGCCAGAGCGAGGAGCAGAGACACGACGACCGCGCACCAGGCCGCAACCGTCCACGCCAGGGTGCGCAGCAGGTGGTCGCGCACACTCCGGACCGCACCGCGAATCCGCCGGGCCGGACTCACCGGACCGCCTGCGTCAAAGCGTGAACGAAGATGTTGACTCCCATCCGCAGAGCGTCCTCTCTGACCTCCGGAAGGTCCTCGTGAACGTCGGGGTCCTCCCAGCCATCGCCGAGATCGGATTCAAAGCTGTAGAGGACGACCAGCCGCCCCCGGTCGAAGATGCCGAAGGCCTGGGGGGGATTGCCATCGTGTTCGTGGATCTTGGGGAGCCCGTCCGGGAATTGATAGGGGGCGCGGAAGACGGGGTGGCCGGGGGGAAGCTCGACGAGCGCGCGGTCGGGGAAGAGGCGAGCGATCTCTTCACGGAAGGAGGCGTCGAGGCCGTAGTTGTCGTCGGCGTGGAGAAAGCCGCCCTCAAGCAGGTAGCGCCGCAGCGCCAGGCGTTCCTCGGGGGAAAAGCGAACGTCGCCGTGGCCGGTCATGTAGAGGAAGGGATAGTCGCGCAGCGCCGGGTCGGTGGGTCGGACGACGACTTCGCGCTCGGCGGTGGGGATGCCGGTCCGTTCGCGGAGCTCGGCCAGGAGATTGGGAAGCGATGAGGGATTGGCGTACCAGTCGCCGCCGCCCTCGTACTGAAGTCGCGCAATCGTAACGGGACCGCTGGGCTGGGCCCGAAGGGTGGGCTGGAAGGCGGGCGCGTGGGCGATAAGCGCCGCGGCCGCAAGCGCCATCAATGCCGGACTGTACGGTCCGGGCGCCGTGCGCGTGGCCGCCATTCTCAGTCGTCCCCCGGTGGTTTCGGATTCCCGCGTCCCGCGCCGCGAACCGCATCGTAGGCCTCGCTGCGCGTCACTCCCGAGCGGACCGCTACCTGCCGCGCGGCTGCTGTTGGAGCCAGCCCCGCCGCCAGCGCCTCCCGTGCCATCGAGTCCAGCTCCGCCGGGTCCACCCGGCGCGGTCCCCGCCGCCCCTCCACCACCACCGTCACCTCGCCGCGGGGTGGAACCTGCCCGAAGTGCCGCGCCGCCCTGGCCACCGTGCCCCGAAAGATCTCTTCGTGCAGCTTGGTCAGCTCGCGGCAGACGGCCACCCGGCGCTCGACCGCTTCCGCCCGTGCCCGCAACCGCGCATCCAGGTCGCCGAGCAGAGCCGCCAGCCGCCCCGGCGATTCGAAGAAAACGGTGGTTTCGGCCGCGTCGATGATTGCCTCCAGCGTCCGGGCCCGCGCACCCGCCTTGCGCGGCACGAATCCCAAAAAGGTGAATGGCACACAAGGTAGTCCCGAAGCCGCCAGCGCCGCGAGGATGGCGGACGGACCCGGAACCGGAACCACCCCGGCGCCGTCCTCGATCGCCGCGGCCACCAGCCGTTCCCCCGGGTCCGAAAGGAGCGGCGTACCCGCGTCGGAGATGAGCGCAACGTCGTCGCCGTGCCCGAGCCAGCGCCGCACCCGCGGCATCCGCGCAGCCTCGTTGTGGGCGTGCAGCGAGAGCGGCCGCGTGGTTACCCCGATATGCGCGAGCAGGGTGCGGGCCCTGCGGGTGTCCTCCGCCAGAATGCGATCCGCCCGCGCCAGCGTTTCCCGCGCGCGTTCCGTCAGATCGGCCAGATTCCCGATCGGGGTCGCCACCAGGAAGAGCCGGCCCGGCATCCCCAGATTTCCCTGGGATCCCTGCGCCCTGGCCGCTACAGCAGCCGCGCGATCTTCTCTTCCAGGTGCGTCTTCGGCACCGCCCCGATCACCGTGTCCACATGCTTTCCCTCCCGGAAGAAGAGGATGGTGGGGATCGAACGCACCCCGAAGCGCATGGAGGTGGACATGTTCGCATCCACGTCGAGCTTCCCCACGCGCATGCGATCGGCGTAGTCGTCGGCCAGCTCGGCCACCAGCGGGGCAATGATTCGGCAGGGACCGCACCACTCGGCCCAGAAATCGACCATTGCCAGACCGTTGAATTCCTCGATCTGCTCCTGGAAGTTGTCGTCGGTGATCGTGACGAGGTTCGCGCTGTCGGCCATTATGATTGTTCCCCTGGGGTGGCAGGTGGGTGTTGTCGAGCAGGGTGACGCCGGATCGGCCAGCGCCGGAATCGCACGCCCCAATGTAAACGGATTCGCGCGAGAATGGGGAAGAGCGATGCGTGCAGATGTGAAGACGCCCGGGCCGGGCCAGCCGCCAGGGGTGCCTGTGACGCTGGAAACCACCGGAAGCGGGGGAAGCGATGCGGGCCCGGATGCCTTCCCCTTCGTGGGTCTGGCCTTCGATCATGTCGCGATCGCGGCGCCGTCGTTCGACGGGATTCTTCCGCTGCTGGAGGCGCTGGCGGGCGAGCGGGCGACGGTCCCGGTGCAGGTGAAGTCGCAGGGGGTGGAGGTGTCGTTCGTGGGCGGGAGCGTCGAGCTGATTCGGCCGCTGGACGAGGATGGCGGCGTGGCGCGCTTCCTGGCCGCGCGAGGCCCGGGCCTGCACCACATCGCCTACCGGGTGGAACGGCTAGAGGATTGGATGGCGGAGCTGAAGGCAAGGGGCTTCCGGTTCACCTCGGAGCGGCCGAAGATGGGAGCGAAGGGGAAGCGGATCGCGTTTCTGCATCCGCGGGGGACGGGAGGGGTGTTGGTGGAGCTGGTGGAGGAGTCTCGATGACCAGAGGTACCGCCCCCAGGACTGCGACTCGCGAAGTCATTTCGATGGATCTCCCCCCGGATTTGGAGGGAGATGACTGCCGAGCTTGGGCCGCGGGATGATGCCGCGGTTGACCGACATCCCGGGCGCTACTTGCCAAAGGCCACATTTGCCGAATAGGCGGGTCCCGCGACTTGAATCGTGACCTCCAGCAAAGGCGGAAAAACATTGATTCGCTGGTCGAATGGTCGGCCGGACCACCAAATGCGGGCACCCCGCTACGGACCACGGTCTCGACATCACTCTTGTGAAGCCCGAAGCGCCACGCGTCTTCCCATCCGAGCAGTCCGTGGACCCGGAAATCCACGGAGGCACAGCCTGTGTACAATTCGGACCAGGGGTCGTCCTGAGCTTCGGTCGCCCACGGCAGACACAGGCCAAGAACCAACATCCGCCCCCCCCCATCCCCACGCACGCGGGGTTCTCTGTGGCGGAGATGGCGCGGGTGATGCGGTTGCACCCCCATCCCCACGCACGCGGGATTCTCGCCTCGATCCGGCCATGTCCAGCGATGATCACACCCCCATCCCCACGCACGCGGGATTCTCCGCCGAAAGCTCACGTCACATCCCACCCGGCTCCACCCGCCACCACCACTGCGTCGGCAGGGGCCTTTGGCGCGGCCACACTTCGTCGAGCGTCGCGGCTTCGTAGAGGCGGCCGTTCTTCATCACGAAGTCGATGTCGATGCTATTGTGAAGGTCGTCCAGCGGGTTCGATCCCAGCACCTGCAGGTCGGCGAGCTTGCCGGCCTCGATCGATCCGATGTCGCCCGCGAGTCCGATCGCGTCGGCGCTCATCAACGTGGCCATGCGCAGCGCATCGTGGTTGTCCATGCCCCCGGATGCCATCATCCAGAGCTCCCAGTGGGTACCCAGCCCCTGCACCTCGCCGTGCGAGCCCAGGCCCGCCTGCCCGCCCGCGTCCATCCACTTGACCAACTGCTCGGCGTGAAGGAAGTGCGGGTACTGGTCGTCGCGGTGCCATGTGGTCTGCTTCCACTTGTCCAGCTCGTCGTGCGGGGTGAAGCGGCGCAGGCGCTCGATCTCGTGCAGGTTGTTGCGGGTCAGGTAGTACTGGCGGCCCGAGGGTCCTCCGTAGGCGACAATGAGCGTCGGCGTATAGACCATTCCGCTGAAGGCGCCCAGCTCGATCACGTCGCGGTAGAGTGGACTGATCGGCAACGAATGCTCGAGCCCCGCGTAGCCGTCCTGGGCCAGCGTCAGATTCATGGTGAAGTTGGAGCCGCCCTCGGTCGTTGGCGTCAGACCCAGCTCGCGCGCGGCCATGATCACCCATTGCCGCACCTTGCGGTCGCCGGCCATGTACTGCTTGATCGTTTTGGTGTTGTAGTGGTCGCTGTAGCGGCGGAGCACGTCGCGGGCCTCGTCCAGGCTGGAGATCTGGTCGGCGCTGAAGACTCCCGGTCCGGTGGAGTAGAGGCGGGGCCCGATGAAGGCGCCGGTCTCCATGAGGTCGAAGTAGGCGACGGCGTCCTCGGATGAGGTCTGGGGATCGCGCTGGGTGGTGACGCCATAGGCGAGCTGCGCGAGGAACTGCGATACCTGGCCGCGGTGGACGCCCCAGGCGACCCAGGTGTGGGCATGAATGTCGACGAGCCCGGGAAGAATGGTCTTGCCGGACATGTCGAAGACCTCGGCGTCGTCCGGGATCGCGACGGTGCCCGAGGGCCCCGCTGCGGCGATGCGGTTGTCGCGCACCAACACGTCGCCGCGCGGAATCACTTCGTCGCCGCGCATGGTGACGAGGCGGGCGTTGGTCAGCGCCACCGCGCCCCGCGGCCGGTCCTTTGCTACCGTGATCTCGATGTCGAAGCGCGCGGCCTCGTAGACGGGACCGTTCTCCTCTGCGGCCGCCGCAGTGGAATCGGATGGCTCCTCTGCGCCCGCACTCTCCTCTGCGCCCGCAGTGGCTGAATCGGGTCCGGTCCCGGTTTCGTCCTCCCCGCTCCGGGCCTCGGCGCGCGCGGCCGCCGCCGAATCCGCCACCAGCGAATCGCTCAGCGCCACATCGTGCAGAAAGAAGCTGCGCCCGATCGAGTAGTGCGCCGCCGATCCGTCGTGCGTCCACCCTGCGAAGTCTCCGCCCACGCGCGTCAGGCGCCGGGTGGGAACCGAGGACGACCGGCCCAGCGACACCGCCGGGGCCTCGCCGCCCGCCGGGGGCACCGTGATCAGGTGGATGTTGCGGTTGGCGCGCACCACCGCCCTCTTGCCGTCGGGGGACAGCACCACCTCGTCGGGCACGCCGCCCCGGCTCCCGGAACCCGGCCGCGAGGGGGCGGTCACCTTCACGACCGTGCGGATGTCGGTGCCGTCGTAGCGGACCGAGAGCAGTCCCTCGGCGCCCGCCCAGATGTAGACGCGATCCGGATCGGGACCGGGGTGCGGCGCGTTGCGTCCCTCCTGCGTGGCTCCCGAACCCACCCAGATGATGCGCTCGGGTTCGCCGCCCGCGGCCGGCAGCCAGATGTATTCGAGCTCTGCCGCGGGGCTGTGGCGGCCGAAGTCCTCCAGGGTGCGCATGCGGTGCATCTTCGAGCCGCGCACCGCGAGGATGCGGGAACCGTCGGCGTTGAAGGCGACCCGGTCGTAGAAGGCCGAACGCGGGGTGAGCCGTTCGGGTTCGCCGCCGCCGTCCGCGGCTGTGCGCCAGATGTCGCCCCCGGCGGAGTCGTTCCAGGTGACGTAGGCGATGGAGCGGCCATCGGGAGACCAGGCCGCACCGTGCTCCACATCGGCGGATGCGGTGAGGCGGCGGGCGCCGGAGATGACCGGGTAGCCCTCCGTCTGCGTACCGGCCGCTTGCGGCAGCGACGCGATCCAGAGCCGGTCGAGCGCCGAGAAGACGAGCCGGGTCCCATCGGGCGACGGGCGCGCGCCGCGAATCTGCGAAACCGTCAGCACCGAGTCGTCGATGGGGTAGTCGAACTTGACGAGGGGCCCCAGCTCTTGCTGGATGCGGGCCGTGAAGGGGATTTCGGCCGCTTCGCCGGAGGGCACCTCGACGCGCATCAGCTTGCCGCCGTAGCTCGTGATCAGCGCGCGGGAATCGGGGGTCCAGGCGCCGCCAGGGTAGACGTCGCGGTCGCGCATTCCCCCGCCCTGCGATTCGTCGCGCTGCACATCCATGACCAGCCAGCTCTCCGCGCCGGTTTCGAGGTCGCGCAGCCGGAGCGCTTCGCGGGCATCGTAGCGGGTGGCGTAGACGAGCCAGCGGCCATCCGGACTGGGCATCGGACGAAAGGCGCCCTCGTGCTCGTGGGTGCGCACCATGACGCGCCCGGTCTCGCGGTCGAGGAGGCCGATCTGAAAGTCGCCGACCTCGCGCGCGGAGCTTTTTTCGGCCATGGCAAAGCCTTCGGCAATGGCCAAGCCTTCGGCAATGGCAACGTGCCCCGGGGGATCGGGGTCGAGACCGAGCCCGTCGAGCGTATGCGGATTCCGGGCCAAGGACAGGCCGCTCGCGGGGAAGCCGCCGCCGAGGTTGCCCCTCACATTCACCCAGAGAAACCGCGGGTCGGGTCCGAAGGCCGCTCCCAGGTGCGATGCGGGCGCCGGGCCGCCCTCGGTGCGGTGGCCGGTGATCTGCACGCCGGAGCCGCCCCGTTCGTGGTAGAGCCAGAGCTGCGCGCCCCTGTTGGCGACGATGTACTCGCCGTCCGGGGTCCAGAGCGGCGACATGTAGCTCTCGCGCTCGGTGTCGGTGAGCTGGCGCGGATCGCTGCCATCGGCATTCGCCACCCAGAGATTCTCGGAGCCGTCGCGGTCGCTGACGAAGACGATCTCGGCGCCGTCGGGCGAATGGCGCGGCTGCATGTCGTACCCCTGCCCGCTCGTGATCCGGGTCGCCTCGCCGCCGCGGACCGGCAGCGTGTAGAGGTCGCCGAGGAGCTCGAAGAGGATCGTCTCGCCGTCGGGGGAGAGAGCGGGCGAGATCCAGGTGCCCTCCGTGGTGGTGAAGTCGAGGGTGCGGGCGGTGATGAGGGGGAGGCCGTTCGCGCGACGGGCGGCCCGCGCCGAGCTGTCGTTCCGCTCCACGATCTGGGCCGCGAGGGGGGCCGCGCCGGAGACCGCCGCGCCCCAAGGGTTGCCGAACGCCGCCCCCGTAGCCGCCTGCGCGAGGAGGAGGCCGCGGATCGCGCAGGCGCACCGGGTGATTTTCTGCGCCGCACCTTGCCGGCCGGGTGGCCGGGACTGCCATTGTCGCCCTCTCATCCCACTCTTCTCCTTGGATTTCCGGTTGTCAGCGCCGCGTCCAGATCAGAATCACCCCGCACGAGGCGCCGGTGCCCGCGTACCGCGCCGGAACGCCCGAAGAGGTGGGGAAGACCTCGATGCCCGCGATTGCCGAGGGGTCGATCAGGTGGTTGATGACCGTCGGTTCGCCGCTGCCGGGGTTGACTACGATGCCGTCGAGCAGTACACGGGGATAGCAGCGCTCGGTGCTCGACGAGCGGCCGCCACGCAACAGAACGTAGCGTTCGAGGGAGTTGTCGGGGTCGGGCACGACTTCGGCGCCGGGAATGCGGGTGAAGAGATCGGTCGTCTGCGCGGGCTGGCGCTCCTCGATGGCGGCGCGGTCGATGAAGGAACCGAAGCCCTCCTCGGCGCGGATGTAGTAGCCGGTCTCCTGAAGCCTGATCTCGCGGCGTTCGACGGTGACCTCGAGGGAATCGACCTCCAGCGGATCGGGGGACAGCGTGATGCGCAGATTGGTCACCCGGCCGCGGACCACCTGGATGGTTTCGGTGCGGGTGGCGAAGCCGATTTGGGAAAACTCGACGAGGCTGGGACCGGCCGGCAGATTGTCGAGCGCAAAGCGGCCGCGTACGTCGGTGACCGTCTCGCCGGCGGGCGCGCCCTGGCCCTGGCGTTCCCGCACCTGCACCGTGACGTTCCGCAGCGCACGGCCTCCCTCGGCGTCGTTCACCACCCCGACGATACCGGTCATGAGCCCATCGTCGTCCGCCGCCACCGGCTGCATGGTGGTCGTGAAGTCGCCCGGGCGCAGCACCGCGAAGTCGCCCACCGCGGGTTGGTAGCGAGGGTGGGTGAGCCGTAGCGTGTACTGGCCGCGCGGCACCGAGTTCAGGCTGAATTGGCCATGGCCATCGGTCTCGACGATGAAACCGAGGCCGCCGAGCGCGACGGTGACGCCGGAGATGGGTTGCCGGGTGACGGCATCGAGGATGGTGCCGGAGATGGTGACGAGGTCGTCGCGCGAAGGTTGGGGGGTGGCGGGCGCCGGGCGGAAGAGGCCGAGGACGAGTGGGAGGACGAGCGCGGCGGCGCGGAGGCGCGGGGACGCGCAGCGGACGAAATGGCGGAAGCGGGAGACAATGCCGGGAGTGTGCCGCGCATGGGGCATGGGTGGGGGAGCTCCGGTGGAGTGAGGTCGGCCGTGGGGGGATTCTGGGGTGGGGGGGCGGGGGGCGGCAAGGTGTTGCGTTGGAGGGGGGGCGGGGGGCGGCAAGGTGGCGCGTTCCCAACGGGTTTGCTTGACAGGGCGCGGTTCGCCTCCGCACTTTGTTCGGCAACCGAACAAAGTCACTGCGGACTGCTTCGTTGAGAGGTCCGCTGGCTCCCAGGCGCATCCGCTTTCACGTGGGGAATCGAGCATGACAGCGCGCACTTCCTATTGGCTGGCCACTGCCTTCGCGGCAGTCATCACCCCCAGAGGCCCGGAGCCGCGGGGCGACGGTAGCCCCGGTCCGGGCGGCATCCTGGGACCCGGGTTGCTCCTGGCGCTCCTGGCCGCCGCGGGCTGCGAGCGGGATCTCGGCGTCCTCGATCCGGCCCCCTTCCCCCCGGAAGCGGCGATCTTCCACGACGGCTTCGGCCCCGGAGTCCAGTTTTCGGCGTTCGGCGGCTCCAAGGTCGACGCGCTGGACATCGAGCACGATGAGGTCTACCGCGGGACGGCGGCCCTCAAGTTCACGATCCCGGCCCCGTCCGACCCATCCGGCGGCTATGCGGGCGGCGTCTTTTTTTCCACGGTGCCGCGCGACCTGACCGGCTTCGACGCCCTCACCTTCTGGGCCCGGTCCAGCACGGCGGCCACGATCAACACAATCGGGATCGGCAACGACAACACCGGCAACTCCCGGTATCCGGCCACGGTCGAGGGGCTTCCCTTTTCCACCCGCTGGACCAAGTACGCCGTCCCCATCCCCCTGCCCGCAAAGCTGGGCGAGGAGCGCGGCCTCTTCCTGATTGCGGAAGGATCCGAGTATCCCGTCGGCTACGACATCTTCTTCGACGATGTGCAGTTCGAGCGTCTGGGCACGCTCGCCAACCCGCGGCCCGCCATTGCCACGCAGACGGTGAACGGCGAGGTCGGCGGCGCCCTTGCGGTCGGCGGCACCACGGTGACCTTCGACGTGAACGGCCGGGACCAGACCGTGCTGGCGGCCCCGGCCTACTTCACCTTCGCTTCCTCGAATGCGGGCGTGGCCTCGGTAACGCCCGACGGCACCATCTCGCTGGTCGGCGCCGGCGCCGCCACGATTACCGCCGCGCTGGGCTCGACCGCCGCGTCCGGAGCGGTCACGGTCCATGTATCGACTCCCCCCACCAGCGCGCCCCCTACCCCGATGGTGCCCGCCGAGGATGTGATTTCGCTCTTCAGCGATGCCTACGACGATGTCGCGGTGGACACCTGGTCGGCGGTGTGGGACCAGGCCGATGTGGCCGATGTCGAGGTCCTGGGCAACCCGGTCAAGAAGTACACCAACCTGGCCTATGCAGGGATCGAGTTCACCTCGCAGCCGGTGAACGCGTCCTCGATGACCTACCTGCATGTGGACCTGTGGACGAACGATCCGTCGGCCTTCCGCATCAAGCTCGTGGACTTCGGCGGCAACGGGGTCTTCGGGGGCGGCGACGACAGCGAACACGAGATCACGCTCGATACGGGCTCGATGCCACCGATCGCGGCCGGTGCATGGAACACGCTCGACATCCCGCTCTCGGACTTCGCCGGCCTGATCAACCGCGCGCACGTCGCTCAGATGATCATCTCGGGGGCGAGTCCGACGGTGTACCTGGACAACATCTTCTTCTACACGACCGAGCCGCCCGGGCCGACCGCGCCCGAGGACCCCGCACCGGCGCCTCCCCACGCAGCCGCGAACGTGGTCTCGCTCTTCAGCGATGCCTACGACGATGCGGCGGTGGACACCTGGTCGGCCTCGTGGGACCAGGCGGACGTCGAGGATGTGCAGATCGCGGGCGACGCGGTCAAGAAGTATTCGAACCTGGTCTTCGCGGGAATCGAGTTTACCTCGGCCCCGGTGGACGCCAGCGACGCGACGCACTTCCACTTCGATCTGTGGACCCCGGACGGGACCGCCGCGCCCGCCGCCTTCCGGGTGAAGCTCGTGGACTTCGGCGCCGATGGCGGATTTCAGGGAGGCGACGACAGCGAGCACGAAATCACGCTCACCGACGCATCCAGTCCCCCGCTGGCCACGGGCGAGTGGGTGAGCTACGACATTCCCTTCGCGGACATGACGGGCCTGTCCAACCGCGCGCACCTGGCCCAGATGATCATCTCGGGCGACCCCAACACCGTCTTCATCGACAACGTGTACTTCTACGCGGCCGCCGCAACCGAGCCCGCCGAGCCCGCCCCCACGCCCGTGCACGCCGCTGAAGACGTCGTTTCGCTCTTCAGCGATGCCTACACCGGCGCGACGGTGGACACCTGGTCGGCCTCGTGGGACCAGGCGGATGTGGAGGATGTGCAGATCGCGGGGGATGCGGCCAAGAAGTACACCAACCTGGCCTTCGCGGGAATCGAGTTTACCTCGGCCCCGGTCGACGCCAGCGAGATGACCCACTTCCACTTCCACTTCTGGACGCCCGATCCCACCGCTGACCCCGCGGCCTTCCGGGTCAAGATCGTCGATTTCGGCGCCGACGGCGGGTTCGGAGGGGGAGACGACACCGAGCACGAAATCACCCTGAACGCCGCCTTCGATCCTCCGCTGGCGACCGGTGCGTGGGTCGGCTTCGACATTCCGCTCACCGCCTTCTCGGGGCTGACGACGCGCGGCCATCTCGCGCAGCTCATCATCTCCGGCGACCCGAACACGGTGTTCATCGACAACGTTTTTCTGCACAGGTGATTCTCTTCACAGGTGATTTTCGGCGGGCGGCGGCTCGGGCAGGGGGGATGACGGGCGGCTGGCCTGGGAGTCGGTAGGCGAACAAGGAGACCGGCGACATGAAGGACCGGAGACGTGTCCGGAAAGTCCCTGCCATTGAGCAGGATGTGACGACCTCGGTTCTCGACCTCGTCTGGAGGAGGCGGCGGCTGTCGCGGGCCGAAATCGCCAGGCGGACGGGTCGCTCGCGCTCCACGGTCTCGGAGGTGGTCGCGCGGCTGCTTGACGCCGGGTTGTTGAAGGAGGTGGGAAGCGGACGCAGCCGGGGAGGACGGCGCCCGATTCTGATCGGATTCCGCGACGATGCGGGCGTCATCCTCGGGGTCGATCTCGGAGCGAGTCACATCTCGGTGATTCTGATTGATCTCCATGGGGCCGAGCTGGCGTGGCGCGAGCGGGCCCATCCGGTGCGCACCGATCCCTCCGGCGCCGGCAGGCTCGTCGTGAAGCTGTGCCGGGCGTGTCTTGCCGAGTGGCGGGGCGATCCCCGGCTGTTGTTGGGAATTGGCGTGGCGGTGCCCAGTCCGGTCGATCCGGATTCCCCCGACCGCGTGCTCGACCGCATCCACCCGGCCTGGCGCGGCGGCGCGATCCTGAAGCGGATCGACGCGGCTCTGGGAGCTCCGGTCTTCGTGGAGAACGACGCCAATCTCGGTGCGGTCGCCGAACGCTGGTGGGGCGAAGCGGTGGGGATCGACGACTTCGTGTACCTGAAGGTCGCTACCGGGGTGGGCGCGGGCCTCATGATCGGCGGCGAGATCTACCGGGGAGCCACCGGCGTGGCCGGAGAGATCGGTCACCTTGCGATCGACCCCGGCGGACCGGAGTGCGTGTGCGGCAACCGCGGCTGCCTGGCGACCTTCGTGGGCACGCGCTATCTGCTGGACCGGATGCGGACCCTGCTCGCTCGCTACCCGGACAACGCGCTTGCCGACTCCCGCCTCGATATCCGGGCAATCGAGGACGCCGCTCTCGCCGACGATCCCCTCGCGCTGCGGGTCGTGCACGAGGCCGCCGAGCGGCTCGGAACGGTGATCGCCGGAATGCTCAACCTCCTCAATCCCGGCTCGGTCATCCTTGGCGGCAGTCTGGCCCGGGTGGGCGACCGCCTGGTCGAGCCGCTGCGCCGCGTCGTCGCCAGCCGCACCCTGGTCGCGTCGGCGGCGGCCTCCGATATCCGCACGAGCGAGCTGGGCAACCGCGCGACCGCGCTCGGCGCCGCCACCCATGTACTCATCGCCGCACTCGAAAATCCCCGCCTCTTCCACGGAGTCGGGTCCCCCCGCACAAAAGTATCCGGAGCGAAACCGACATGACCAACAACGCCGCATCCCCCCCGCGCCCCGTCCGCCGCCCTCATGACCCGCGCCTTCCCGCCCTTCTTCCCCTCATCGTCCTTTTCGTCGCGGCCTGCGACAACAACGCCACGGGAAACGACTCCTCGTGGCAGCAGGTATGGAGCGACGAGTTCGAAGGCCCCGCCGGACAGCTCCCCGATCCCGCCAACTGGGTCTTCGACATCGGCACCGACTGGGGCAACCGGCAGCTCGAGTACGACACCGACCGCCCCGAGAACGTGTCGCTCGACGGCGACGGCAATCTGGCCATCACCGCCCGCCGCGAAGCCTGGATGGGGAGCGCCTACACCTCCGGCCGCATCAAGACGCAGGGGCTCTTCGAACAGACGTACGGCCGTTTCGAGGCGCGCATCAAACTGCCCTCCGGCCAGGGGATCTGGCCCGCCTTCTGGATGCTCGGCAACGACATCGACACGGTCGGATGGCCCGAGTGCGGCGAGATCGACATCATGGAGTACCGCGGCCAGGAACCGGGCATTGTCCTGGGCACCATTCACGGTCCCGGCTACTCGGCGAGCGCGGGAGTGAGCGGCCGCTACGCGCTGCAGGGCGCCCGCTTCGACACCGATTTCCACGTATTCGCGATCGAGTGGACCGAAGACGGCATCGACTGGTTCGTGGACGACACCCTGTATCACTCGGTCGATCGCACCGACCCGGAGGGGCGCTGGGTCTTCGACCACCCCCACTTCATCCTGCTGAATCTGGCTGTGGGTGGCGGCTTTGTCGGCCCGCCTGACGAATCCACAACCTTTCCGCAGTCGATGCTCGTCGACTGGGTGCGCGTCTACCGGAGCGAGTGACCGATGAAGCACCGGACCGCGCCGCGCGATCGCATCTCATTCCCGCACAAGGTTGTCTACGGAATCGGCGGCTTCGTCAACAATCTTCTGGCTTCGGCGATCGGCGGGATGGCGATCATCCTCACGCTGGCGCTGGGCATAAGTCCGGCGCTCGTCGGCCTGTTGGGAGCGCTTCCACGTGTCTTCGACGCGATCACCGATCCCCTCGTCGGGTTCATCTCGGACAACACGAAGTCGCGCTGGGGGCGCCGCCGGCCCTTCATCTTCGTGGGGGCCATCTTCACCGGGATCGTGTTTGCGCTGCTCTGGCAGATCCCGGCGCCGGCGCAGTTTCGCCTCAAGCTCGTGGACTACGGCGCGGACGGCATCTACAGCGGTCCCCACGCGGTCCAGGAAGCCGAGGCGGTCGGTGTCCCCCAGGCCATTCCGGGCCGCATGGGAGGCGCCCAGCGGATGGACGATGTCGAGCATGAGGTGACGATCATCCCGCCCACGCTGGTCACGGGCCAGTGGGTCGGCATTGATGTCCCTCTGGCGAGCTTTGACCAGTTGACCACGCGCGACCACCTCGCTCAGATCCTCATCTCGGGCGACCTCGAGAACGTCTACGTCGACAACATCTATCTCTACCGGGAAGACGCCGCCGCGGAGGGCCCGGCCGCGCCGCCGCTTGAGGACCTGGAGGGAGCGACAGCGCCGGCGACCGCCGCACCGGTGCCCACCCGTCCCGCCGAGGACGTCATTTCCTTCTTCAGCGACGCGTACGAGGATGTCCCGGTCCAGTACTTCTCCACGGACTGGGACCGCTCGGAGGTGGAAGACGCCGTCGCGGGCGGAGAGAGAGATCCCGTCAAGCACTACTTCAACCTTCGCTTCGCCGGCATCGACTTCGGCGAGACGACGGTGGACGCGACCGGGATGACGCATGTTCACCTCGACATCTGGACTTCGGACGAGACGCCGGAGGGCCGGAGCGACATGTACTACTTCTGGTACTTCCTGATCGGGTCGCTGGTGTTCTTCCTCGGCTACACGATCTTCGCGACGCCGTGGGTGGCGTTGGGCTATGAGCTGACGCCGGACTACAACGAGCGCACCCGGCTGATGGGCGTGCAGAACTTCATCAGCAACTTCGCGTTCATCATTGCGCCGTGGTTCCTGGTGATCATGACGAACCCGGACTGGTTCCGGAACCAGATCGACGGCGCCCGGTTCCTCGCGGTGATGATCTGCATCGCGACGGTGGCCCTGGGCGTCCTGCCCGCCATCTTCCTGCGCGAACGGGTCGCGCCGGTGCGCACCGCGAAGGCACCCGAGAGCAAGAGCTTCGGGGCCAATGTCAGGGAATTCCTGTCGGGCCTTGGAAAGACCGTCAAATCGGGACCGTTCCTGCTGCTGTGCCTCGCGACCTTCCTGATCTTCAACAGCTTCATCATGATCTCGTCATTCCAGATCTTCGTGTTCATCTACCACATCTCCGAGGGAAGTCAGGTGAACGGCGCCTGGCTCGCCGGCATCGTGGGAACGGCGGGGATGGTGGCGGGGTTCGGGGCGATCATGATCGTCACCTGGCTGGGGACCAGGATCGGGAAACGCCGGGCGTTCTTCGTCTCGACGGCGATTTCGATGGTGGGCTACGCCCTGAAGTGGTTCTGCTACCATCCCGAATACCCCATGCTGGCGCTCGTGCCCGCACCCTTCCTGGCCTTCGGCCTGAGCGGGCTCTTCACGCTGATGGGTTCGATGATCGCGGATGTGGTCGATCTGGACGAGCTGAAGAACATGGATGCCCGGGGACGTAGCCAGCGGCGGGAAGGGATGTTCGGCTCCATCTACTGGTGGGTGGTCAAGGTCGGTCAGGCGGCGGCGATGGCGCTCGGCGGACTCCTCCTGGTCGCAACCGGGTTCGACATCGACCTGGGAGCCAACCAGGGGGCGCAGACGCTCGTGCTGATGCGGGCCTTCGACGCCTTCATCCCCCTGGCGGCGTCGGGGCTGGCGATTTACGCGATCGCGAAATTCCCGATCACCGAGGAGATGGCGCGGCGCACGCGGGAGGAGCTGGAGCGGCGGCGGGGCGGAGGGGCGGCAGAGGCGTAGGAAGGACAATAACTGTGTAAATCGCGCACCCGGTGTTACATTTGCATGGTTATGACTGAATTGATCCCCCGCGAGGCCAGCGGCCAGCTGGTGCATCTGCTGGCCAGGGCCCCCGCCGTTGTGCTGACCGGGCCGCGTCAGGTCGGCAAGACCACTGTGGCCCTGGAGTTTGTCCGTGAGTGGAGCGGCGCCTACCTCGACCTCGAGGACCCGCGTGACCGTGCGAAGCTCACCGATGTCCACAAGTACTGCGAGCGCAACGCCAACCACCTCGTGGTCCTCGACGAGATACACCGGATTCCGGGACTCTTCGAGCCCCTGCGGGGAATCATCGACCAGCGCAGACGGGAGGGGCGGCGCACAGGCCACTTTCTGCTGCTGGGCTCCGCGTCGATCTATCTCCTCCAACAGACCGGAGAGACCCTGGCGGGCCGCGTCGCGTACTGCGAGATGCAGCCGCTCAACGTGCGCGAGGCGGCCGACACGGATGTGGACGACCTCTGGAATCGCGGTGGAATGCCCGACAGCTTGCTGGCGGCAAACGATGCCGACAGCTTCGGGTGGCGTTTCGACTTCATCCGCACCTATCTCGAGCGCGACATCCCCGCCCTCGGGCCCCCTATCCCGCGCGAGACGTTGCGGCGGTTCTGGACGATGCTCGCTCACGATCAGGGACAGCCCTTCAACGCCGCAGTCCTGGCCAGATCCCTTGGCCTCAGCGGCCGGACAGTGGGCCGCTACCTGGACCTGATGGTCGATCTGCTGCTGGTAAGGCGCCTGCCGTCGTGGCGGAAGAGCGTGCGGAAACGCCTGGTCAAGGCGCCAAGGGCCTACCTCCGGGACAGTGGCATCTGCCACGCCCTGCTGGGCATCGATTCATTCGACGCGCTGCTCGGCCATCCGGTAGCCGGCGGCAGCTGGGAGGGCTTCGTGATCGAGAACATCCTGAGTGGATTGCCGGCACACGTCTCGTTTTCCTACTACCGGAGCACGGGGGGCGCGGAGATCGACCTGGTTCTGGAGTTCGGCGGCGGGGAGGTCTGGGCCGTCGAGGTCAAACGGAGTTCGGCACCCAGGGTCCCGCGCGGCTTCCACACCGCGTGTGACGATGTCCAGCCCGATCGCCGACTGGTCGTGCACGGAGGCGACGAGAGCTACCCGCTGCGTGATGGCATCGACGCAGTGACATTGGGGGACCTGTGCGCGGAGCTGGGGGAGGGCTGAGGCCGCCCCAGCAGAAGCCGGTGGGGAGCCAGACCGAATCGCACACACGTGCGGGACGTGGCTCCTAGTGTCATGTCACATGTGATATGTTGCAGGGGTCGTGTTAGATTCCTTGCCAGTCCACAATGGCGAGGAGGCTGGCATGAAACGGTATCTGGTGGAGCTGGAAGCTGGGGAGCGCGAGGCGTTGGAGGCGATCACACGTAAGGGCTCGCATCGTTCGCAGAAGGTGGTCAACGCGCTGGTTCTGCTCAATTGCGACGCGGGCGAGTTCAACGAGCGGCCCACGACGGGCCGGGAGATCGCCGGGGTGTTGCGCATCAGCGCGCGCAGGGTGGGCCGGGTCAAGAAGCGGTTTGTCGAGGACGGTCTGGAGGCGGCGCTTGGGAGCCGGCAGGGTCGTCGAGCGAAATACCTTCGCAAGGCGGACGGCGAATTCGAGGCGCGCCTCGTCGCGCTCAGCTGCGGCGATCCGCCCGAGGGGCGCTCGCAGTGGTCGCTGCGCCTGCTGGCGGACCGCGCGGTGGAACTCGGCTACATCGACACCGTCTCGCACGAGACGGTGCGGCGCGTGCTAAAAAAAACGCCATCAAGCCGTGGCGGCGCGTCGGCTGGGTGATCCCGCCACAGCGCAACGCCCACTTCGTGGCGGGGATGGAGCGGGTGCTCGACGTCTACCGGCGTCCGTACGATGCCGACTTCCCCGTGGTGTGCATGGACGAGACGCCGCGCCAGCTGATCGGCGAGACGCGCACGCCCATCCCGCCGGCACCCGGACGACCGGCCCGCGAAGACTACGAGTACCGGCGCCTCGGCACCTGCAACGTGTTCATGGCCACCGAACCACTGGCCGGCCGCCGCCAGACCAAGGTGACCGAGCGCAGGACCAAAACCGACTGGGCCCGCTTCCTGCGCGACATCGCCGCGCGGTACCCCGCCGCCACCCGGATCACGCTGGTGATGGACAACCTCAACACGCACCGCCCCGGCGCGCTCTACGAAACCTTCGAACCCGCCGAGGCCAAGGCGCTTTGGGATCGCTTCGAGTTCGTCCACACCCCCAAGCACGGCAGCTGGCTGAACGTCGCCGAGGTCGAACTCAACGTCATGATCCGCCAGTGCCTCAACCGCCGCATCGATTCCATCGACACCCTGCGCGCCGAAGTCGCCGCCTGGCAGATGGCCAGAGACCGAATCCGAGCAAAGGTCGACTGGCAGTTCACCACAGACGACGCACGTATCAAGCTCAAGCACCTGTATCCGACGTTTGATGTGTGACATGACACTAGGACAGCCGGGCCAAGTAAGATCAATCTTGCAGGCGGTAGATCGCGTAACTCCGCCGCTGGACTCCAAACACCGTCGGCCAACCCGTCGCTCGCATCCCGTGCGAGGGATCGCTGAACATCGTGCTCTCGACCTCGAGAGTTCCGATATCCACCAGCCAATACTGGTAGCCGGACACCCGCAGGACGGGTCCGGCGGGGTTGATCGAGAGTGCCAGCCGTTCGTCCGGAGAAGTGTGGACGTTACTGAAATAGCTCTTGAGTACTTCGCTCACGGTCGCGCCACCCGAGCGGGCGTCCGCACTCTCCTGCATGCGAGCCAAATCGGGCCTGTCCGTCGCGATCCACTCCCGCAACAGCGGGATGCGTGCCCGCAGATCCAGGGTGCGCGCAGAGCCGTCGTCCGCCCCGAACACCATCAGCAGATCCGACTCCGTGTTCATGATCGCAACGGCGTCACCCACGACGCGCACGACGCAGCCCAGGCACATTCTGCGGGTCCTGTCGCAATCCACTTCCGCAGTGCAGCGGACGGGCAGATCCTCGGACTTCCCGATGCCGTCCACAAGTTCGCCGGTGGTGGAATAGACGTCCACTGCGTTGGGCCCCTTGCCCGGCACCAGCAGGATCGTCTCTTCCCCCGTCATGGCGATGCTGCGATACGAGCGGAGAACGGGGAACGGGTCCACAGGTGAACCCAGTCGAGGGTAGACCATCACCTTCGTGTTTCCCCGATCCAGCAACACCACGGTGGAAGACGAGAAGCTGTAGTCGACCCAGTCGCGAACCTCGTGGGGACCTTCACCGCGGCCCCCGCCGTACAGGTGCACAAGCGTTCCCAGAGTATCCATTTCGGCCAGCGTTCCGGCCATCCTGTCCATCGCGAATATCGTGCCGGAAACAGCGTCATACCGGAGATCCAGGACGACGTTCAGCCAAGACGACTCCGGGGTCGTGTCAGGCACGACCAGCATGGCCCGCGGGTGGAGCGTACGAGCCGGTTGCACGACAATCTGAGGCCCTTCGCCCGCCACGTCATCCAGTTGGATGACGGCTGGTTTCGGCGCATCCTCTGGCTGACATCCCGCGAAGAGCACGACGGGAATCACCAACCGGAGTAACAACGCAGCACGGTCCATTGAGTCAAGCCCTTTTTCTCGGAGCAGGCGTTGTTACACCGATCACCCGGAGGAAACCGCGCCCGGGTCCCTTCCGATCAGGTAGACGCGCGTCTGGGGATCCTTCAGTTCTGCGCTAGGCTAATGTAGCGAATCTGCGTGCCATCCTCGTACTCGCAGTCCCACTGCACTACGCAGCCGTCATCACGCTCGATGTCATTCACGCCAATGACCTCGGCATCGTACCCGTTCTCGGCGGCACAGTGCACGTCCGTTAGGCACTCCGCTTCTGCTTCTGCAGGGCTCAATAGCATCCCGGCCATCGCGACGCCGATCATGACCGTACTACCCAGGAACTTCTTGGCTACTCGCAGCATTCGGCACCCTCCACGCTCTTCGAGTCGATCCAGCAGGGCCTCTTGGACAAAGTGACCCACAACCAATCCCCGGGATCTGCAGAACTGGACGACCGCCCCCTTCAGGGCTTCGTCCACCCGGACGTTGATCTGCACCTTTCCCATCTCGTTTTCCTCGGTTGGTGGCATCGGCGATGCCTCATTCTAGCATTTGCTATCACAACGAAGCAAATGAGAGTGTGAAAACCGGGCAGTTGTAGGTCGCGGATTCACCCTTGGCATCCCGTCCGGCGTGGCCCTTCAGAGACCTGGACGCCACCGAGCGGCGCGAACCGGGGGGCGGATCCGCTCCACCAGCCGCGAGTTCTTCGCCAGACCGATGACGTACCGCACGTCGTTGCTCTCGCACCATTTCAGGATCTTCTCCCGGGCGTAGGCGGAATCGGCCCGCAGGACGACCCTCAGTCCCGGCCACCGCTGCCGAAGCCTTTCCACGATGCGGCCCAGCGGTTCTCTCACGCCGCCCGCGGGATCCGCGTTGCCCGGCCTCAGTTCGGCGAAGAGCGGACGGCCGCCGCAGGTGATGTAGACCGGCTGAAAGCAGTAGTGGCCGTAGTAGCCGTGGAAGAAGCGGCCCTCCTGGCGGCCGTGAACCTCGTCGTCGGTCGAATCGATGTCCAGAACCAGTTCCGGCGGCCGCCCGCGTCCCCACGAGTCAATGAACGACTCGAGCAGAACGGCCTGCAACGCCTTGGCATCGTGCTCGATCCTGTGGTAGCGTCCCGGCTTCCCGCTCGGGGGCGCGTGCTCCAGACGGTTCAGCGTACTCTTGCCCGCCAGTGGCGCACACCCCTTCCGGCCGCCCTCAATCTTGTCCGCCAGTAGCGCCAGAACCGGATCGTGCCGCAACTCGTCGTGGTCGCTCAGATCCTCGTAGCCCAACGCAAGGCTCACAATCCGCTGCTTCACCAGGGTGTGGACCGAATGCTCTGTCAGACGCCGGTCGCGATGGTCCGTGAAGCACGCAGTCACCCGCTCCGTCAGCCCCGTGACCTCGTCCATCGCCCTGAGCAACAGCGCCCCCGCGTTTGACGTGATCCGGCCGCCGTCGAACGCCGCCCTTACCTTCCTGCCCCGGCACCCTTGAAATGCAAATGAAATCGGTTTACACTGTGTCGGCATCGGTCCTCCGGTGCGGCTGTGAGCCAAGTTATTGGTCTAACTCAACTTAACAGCCCCCGGGGCCGATGCCTCCCACCGGGTGTGAGAAATGCGGGCTAGGGGTGAAGAGCGGGAACACCGAGGGCTCGTGAGTGAGCGAACAGGGACTCGATGGCTATGTCGTTATTCATATTTCCAAATACTGACACCACCCGGCTTTCCCGAAAAACAACCACGAAGGGGCGTACCAATTCCCCGGAAGAGGTCTTCTACGCCGGAAGCGTACGCATCATAACTCACAGTGCGAGAGGGCATTACGAACATCCGTTCGGCTTGCTGTTTTCCCGTTTCCGGCCAGGTCGTCAGCAGTACAGGCCTCACGTCAATGGTCGCGTGCAATCTGTTGAGCAGACTCAAATGTCGCCCATTCAGGCCACAGCCCAAAGCATCCGCTACCACAACAATTCCCGTTCGCACACCGGCGAATTGAGCCAACGACCCTGCCTCTCTCCCGATGGCTTCCGCAGAACATCCACCCAAGGCCATCGAAACGGCTACCAGCAGCGGCCAGCGTCTCGACGACAACTCTATTCGATTCTCCAAATTCGCACCGTCGGAATCAGATTGATTTCAAGAGTCGCTAACCTGCCGTCTTCAAGTACCACGACCGAGTCCACGACGTGGGGCAGCCGGTGAGAGCCCACATACTCGCCGGTTGCTATAGTGTAGACGTCTACGATTTTTCGAGAATCCTCCGTCCTGCCCAGGGGTCGCACATAGATTCTCTCCAAACCGATGCCCGGTTGATTGGTATTCAGCGCGATTGCCGTTGGATCAATTTTGGTTCCCTGGATGCTCCCACCACCCGGGAGCCTTTCGGCGAGGTAAACCACTTCCGGGAACGACACTGACTCCACGGCCTGCGTAATTTTTCGTATCGAACCGTCGGGATTGAGCCACACCATGTTGCTTGACCACCGATAAACCACGACCGCCCCGCCAGACTTCAGGTTGGCGGCCCACGCCTCTGTTGTGATGGGGGCAAGGTTGGCAAAAGGGCTGAGGAGAGCCAAACGTCGCGCCGCACGACGTGATGTCCAAACGGTATCCGATCCGAAATTGGGCATCACGGCCCAGCCATCTGGCACGAACCCATTTGGGAAAATCTGCCGTGCGTCATCAATTCGCTGGGCACTGATCACGGCTCCGTCAGGGCCCAACACGGTTAGCCGAATGAGTGCCTCATCTACTACCAGCAGGTTGCCGTCCGTATCGAACTCGTAGTCCAGCGGTCGGCTGAACTCACCAGGACCTTCCCCCGACCTTCCGGCCTTCCACACAGGATCGCCAGAAACCGATAATTCGCGAAATAAGGACTCGGCCCAATCGTATAGGACGAACCCACCCCGCGGACTGGCCCGCAACCCTCGAGGGTTGCCGAATAACGATCCGTCGCGGTCCTCGATGGTGACCTCTTCAACCAAGGAAGATAGCCACCTGCGATCCTGCTCTTCGGCATTCGCTCCGCCAGTCAGGAGGGCGCACGCCCCGAAGAGCGTGACCACATGGCCCGCCATGGGGAACAGGCACGCCCCCGGGGCCCCTGCACGGAGAGCCCTAGTGTGGGATCGTATCAGCACAGGTTTCCCCACCTCTTTCCGGCTGAAAGCAGACGAGAGGCCCCCCAGTCTGCCTGAAGCAAACGAGGGTCCCGGTGTGCGGACAGCCGATGTGGTCATGGCATATCGCACAGTCGTCATCGGGAGATGGGACAGTGTCGTTGGCACCAACCGAGGCGGCGAAAACGGCGAAGATAGCCGCGCCTACGATACCCCCTGCGAGCGCGCGCCTCAATTGGGTGCCTCGGCATCGCACCCAGGAGCCTCCGAGCCCTCTTCGTCTTGATAGCAAACTGCCTCGCCGGTCACCGATCCGAAAGGTCCGGCTTGGACTGTGATCTCACCCCGGAAGCACACCAGCGTGCCTACGTCTGGGCATCTCAAGGAGACACAGCCTTGGCACTTCAAGCCTGGTCCGTCGTCGTCAGGTGTAGTGGCCTGTCCTACGGAGGAGGTGCTGCCGAGTGCCGCTACCGCGATTATGATCGCGGGAAGTAGGGCCTTGCGGATTCTCGTCGTCATTTTTATAGCTTCCCGTTGCTCTTTTGGGGTGGTCCTACTTCGTTGGACAGTTTTGAGGGCGAAGTCAAGGCGGATTCCGACTGGTTCTGATCGCCCTCGAAAGCTGTCGTACAGTCGTCTTTGATGATGAGCCCTACACCCGGCGGTGCGGATGGTTCCCGGGCCAGGTTCCGCGCGAGCTTCGCCGGGGCGGCCCGGTACTGCCTCGGGCTGGACCGGGAAACGTTGAACCGCGAGAGGGAGGAGCGTGAGCACCCGGGAGGGGTCGAGTGTCGGCCGGTGGAGCCGAGCGAGCGGGTCGAGTGGGCCGAGACGCGAAATCTTGCGACGACCGACATCCGGAGAGCTGCCCGGCAGATGGCGGCGACGACCCAGTACGCCGGCGAGCTCAAGCGCCTCGCCGGGGGGAGCCGGGCGGGGCGGCCGCTGGCCAAGCCTGTCTACCACTACACGCTGTCGTGGGCGGAGGACGAACGTCCGGACCGGGCCCAGATGAGCCGGGCTGCCGGCGAGAGCTTGAAGGCTCTCGGCATGGAGGACCGGCAGGCCTTCGTGGTGGCGCACAACGACACGGGGCACCGGCACCTCCACGTCGTCGTCAACAGGGTGTCGGCCGAGGACGGACGGGCGGCGAGCCGGAGCAACGACCGTCTCCGGCTGTCCCGGTGGGCCGAGCGGTGGGAGCGCGAACACGGCGGGATCCGTTGTGCTCGCCGGGTCGAGCACAACCGCCGGCGAGAGAGCGGGGAGTTCGTGGTGGACCGCGAGGCGGCCGCTGACGCCCGTTTTCGCCGTGGCGCTGGGAAGATCGAGCGCTCCCGCCCGCACTGGCGGCCGGGGAAGAGGGTGGCGGACGTCGCGGTGCAGAGGGTCCACGAGCGGCAGGCGTGGGAGGCCGCGCAACGTGACCTGGCGGCCGAGCGAGCGCGGGAGGACAAGATGCAGCGGCAGGAGTGGCGGCAGCTCTACGATCGGCAGGAGCGCAAAGCGCTGGAGGAGCCGGGGGATTCGAGGATCGAGGAGAGGCACAAGCGGGAGCGGGTCGAGCTGGGCCGCGATCATGCGAGGGTGGGGCGCGAGCTCCACGAGGCGGCGTCCGCCAAGTACAAGGCGGCCGTCGAGGCCCCGGTCCGGAGCGACCGGCTCTCTTCCCAGGCCATCGCCGAGGAGCTGGGCCGGATCGAGCAGGAGATGTCCCCCGCCGGCCGGGCCACCTTCCGCCAGCAGATACAGCAGCAGGGTCCTGGCGTGACCATCAGCATCGATCGCAGCCGCGAGCGCGGGTGGGAGCGGTGATTTTCTCTCTCCCGCTTGTTGGCCCCATAAACGAACGCCGCCGCGGCGGACGCTCCTCCGTTCATACCCTCCTACGGCTCCAAGGCCCGGTCCCGCAACGCCGCCGGCCTTCCCGTCCACCAAGAGTCCGGGGCCGTCCACGGATCGCCAGCCGCTCCAAGCGCCCGCTCTACGAAGAAGGCGAGGCCAGCCCTTGCTCCAACCCTTGCTGGGGGTGGCGTTCGTCGATTCTGGGCGATTGTGGGGCGTCGTACCTGGGAGGCTGGCGGGTGGCACCGCTCGGGGTGGATCAAGCGACAGCGGCACGGAAACCGGCGCATCGATGGGGCCGGGCCGGGCGCTGTTCAGGTCGGGCGAGGTGCTGTTTTGTTCCGGCCCCGTGGGCGCACCCATCAAGGCCGGAAGTGCCGACGCCGACGTGGTCATGGCCGCTTGCAACCAACCAGGCCACCACCGAGGGCGAGGGCGGTAAAGGAGCGGCTGAGGCCTTCGCGTCGGTCAACGACCCCGCCGGTAGACATCCTTCCGGTGCCCAACCTTGAGAATGACGATCACCAGCCGACGTCGGGAGACGCTGTAGAGAATCCGGTATCGCCCAACGCGGACGCGGTAGACATCGTCGTATCCCGTCAGCTTTCTCGCCCCCTGCGGAAACGGGTCTTCTGCCAGGACCAACATCCTGCGGACAACGCGCTCCTGATCGTCCCGAGGGAGCTTGTGCAACTGCTTTTCCGCCGTGCGGGAGACCTCGACCTCATAGTGTCCCATCGAGCTCGAGCTCCCGGATCACATCGGCTAACGGCCGAGTGGGCTCGTGTCGGATTCGCTTGAGATCGTCGATGTCCTCAAGCTCTTCGAGTCGATCCAGCAGGGCCTCTTGGACAAAGTGACCCACAACCAATCCCCGGGATCTGCAGAACTGGACGACCGCCCCCTTCAGGGCTTCGTCCACCCGGACGTTGATCTGCACCTTTCCCATCTCGTTTTCCTCGGTTGGTGGCATCGGCGATGCCTCATTCTAGCATTTGCTATCACAACGAAGCAAATGAGAGTGTGGAAACCGGGCAGTTGTAGGTCGCGGATTCACCCTTGGCATCCCGTCCGGCGTGGCCCTTCAGAGACCTGGACGCCACCGAGCGGCGCGAACCGGGGGGCGTTTAGCCCGCATTTCTCACAGGGTCGGGTTGGCGGTTATCGCGGCGGCGTCATGGGTTGATTTGACGCGCGAGTCTGTGGTGGGAGGTTGTGAGGCACGGTTGCGTCGGTTTTTTGGAGGGATCAGAAGGGATGGGAGGAGGGGTTTCCGGTCGTGGAAGGGGTGCTTCCGGCCGATGGGCGCAACGGTGCCTGTTGGAGGGTGGTGGAGAGGGTTTCGGGCTGCGAGGAAGCGTTATCCGGGCGCCAATCTTGAAGAGTTTGAGCCGTAGCGTTCCGGCGGTGGCGCGGGCCAGACGGGTGCCGCGCAGCATGGGCCCGAGCGTGGCGAAGAGGATTGAGGCGTAGGCGGAGAAGAGAAGCCGGAGCTGGTTGGCGGCGAAGGGAGCGGCCGACGTGCGGTCGGAGAAGAGATCGAGCTGCTGCTCCTTGATCGTGTTCTCCATCTTCCCCCTCGGGCAGTAGGCGCGTTCGTAGATGGTGCGGGGTGAGAGGTGACGACGAAGCGCGGATTGGCCTTGCCGGGCAGATGTTCAGCCTTGGCGATGACCCGCCGCTCCCGGGACCAACTCTTCCGGGTCGCGTAGGAAAACTCGGCGTAGGCCCGTACGGGACGGTTCCGCCGCTCGGCCGCCGCCGCTGCATCGTCCAGCTCCAGGCAGATCCGCTCCACCAGCCGCGAGTTCTTCGCCAGGCCGATGATGTACCGCACATCGTTGCTCTCGCACCATTTCAGGATCTTCTCCCGGGCATAGGAGGAATCGGCCCGCAGGACGATCCTCAGTTCCGGCCACCGCTGCCGAAGCCTCTCCACGATGCGGCTCAGCGGTTCTCTCACGCCGCCCGCGGGATCCGCATTGCCCGGCCTCAGTTCGGCGAAGAGCGGACGGCCGCCGCAGGTGATGTAGACCGGCTGAAAGCAGTAGTGGCCGTAGTAGCCGTGGAAGAAGCGGCCCTCCTGGCGGCCGTGAACCTCGTCGTCGGTCGAATCGATGTCCAGAACCAGTTCCGGCGGCCGCCCGCGTCCCCACGAGTCAATGAACGACTCGAGCAGAACGGCCTGCAACGCCTTGGCATCGTGCTCGATCCTGTGGTAGCGTCCCGGCTTCCCGCTCGGGGGCGCGTGCTCCAGACGGTTCAGCGTACTCTTGCCCGCCAGTGGCGCACACCCCTTCCGGCCGCCCTCAATCTTGTCCGCCAGGAGCGCCAGAACCGGATCGTGCCGCAACTCGTCGTGGTCGCTCAGATCCTCGTAGCCCAACGCAAGGCTCACAATCCGCTGCTTCACCAGGGTGTGGACCGAATGCTCTGTCAGACGCCGGTCGCGATGGTCCGTGAAGCACGCAGTCACCCGCTCCGTCAGCCCCGTGACCTCGTCCATCGCCCTGAGCAACAGCGCCCCCGCGTTCGACGTGATCCGGCCGCCGTCGAACGCCGCCCCTACCTTCCTGCCCCGGCACCCTTGAAATGCAAATGAAATCGGTTTACACTGTGTCGGCATCGGTCCTCCGGTGCGGCTGTGAGCCAAGTTATTGGTCTAACTCAACTTAACAGCCCCCGGGGCCGATGCCTCCCACCGGGTGTGAGAAATGCGGGTGATAGGCGAACGGCATCCACAAGACCCCCCTGGTGCCCGGGATCTACTCGGAAAGGACTCGTAAGAGGACCTGTTCCGACCTCACTTCAGAGTAGCCGCAATCCGTACCCGCCCGGGAAGAGCACCCCGCCACCCCCACCCGGCCACGACATCGGCAGCCGCCCCACGAAGTCATGGTCCCCAAACTGCACGTCGGCCACACCCGCCCCCTCCGAGCCCGGCAACCACGCCGCCACGAATCCCGCCGACGCGGCCAGCTCCTCGTTCACCACCAGCGGCCGCCCCGACACCAGCACGGTCACCACGGGGACGCCCTGTGCAGTCAGCCCGCGTATCGTCCGCAGGGCTTCCGGATGCAGCGCCGCGAGTTCGAGGGTGTTGCCGTACGGCTGAAGCACACCCGGGCCCCCGGGAAGGTGGTTCGTGCCCGCCCGCACGGGGCTCGGCTCACGGATGTCGCCCAGTCCCTCGGCGTAGGGGCGCTCGCCGACGACCACCACCGCCGCGTCGAAGTCCCGCGCATCGGGGACATCGCCCGCCGGGGTTCCATCGTCCCCACCCCCCCGCAGCACCGCCCCCGGCGCCACGGCGCGGATCCCTTCCCAGATCGACGTCCCCCCGTCGATCGCGGCGTTGCCGGTCACACCCTGCCACTCGACGGTGAAGCCCCCGCACTGCCGGCCCCGGTCGTGCGCGGCAGGGCCGGTCACCAGGATCCGAGCACCCTTGTCCAGCGGCAGCACGCCGTCCTCGTTCTTCAGCAGCACCAGCGACTTCCGCACGGCTTCGCGGGCCACGGCGCGGTGCTCCCCTGATCCGAAGGCGCTGCCGTTGGACCCCCTCCGCGCCCACGGCCGTGGCCGATCGAACAACCCGCATGCGAACTTCACCTGCAGGATCCGCACCACCGCGTCGTCGATCCGCCCGACCGGTACCACGCCTCGCTCCACCTGCTCCTTCAGCCCGGCGATGAAAGCCCGCCACGTCTCCGGCACCATGAACATGTCGATCCCGGCGTTCACGGCCATTGCAGCAGCGTCGCCGTAGTCGTCGGCGACCGGATCGATGCCGTCCCAGTCCGAGACCACGAAGCCGCCGAACCCCATCTCCCCCTTGAGAACATCCTGGATGAGATACCGGTGCGCGTGGCACTTCTCGCCGTTCCAGCTGCTCAGCGACACCATGACGGTCAGCACCCCGGCCTCCAGCGCGGGCACGTACGGCGCGATGTGCATGCGCCGCAACTCCTCCTCGCCCATCACCGTGTCCCCCTGGTCCACCCCACCCACCGTCCCCCCGTCCCCCACCCAGTGCTTGGCGCATGCGACGACGCCCGCCTCCTGCAGCCCCCTCACGATCCTCCCCGCGTACCGCGCCACCAGCGTCGGATCCTCCGAGTAGCTCTCGTAGGTGCGCCCCCAGCACGGGTCCCGCCCCACCGCGAGCGTCGGCGCGAATGTCCAGTCGACGCCCGCGGCACGCACCTCCCGCGCGGTGACGCGCCCGATCCGCTCGATCAGCCCGGGGTCGCCCGCGGCCCCCAGCCCGATGTTGTGCGGGAAGATCGTAGCGCCGAGCACGTTGGCGTTGCCGTGGATCGCATCGACCCCGTACAGCAGCGGGATCGCCAGGTGGTCCGCATCCTCCTCCATCGACGCTGACCAGTACGCGTCGTTCATGGCCACCCAGTCGGCCGGGCGGTTGTCGCCGGGACACGAACCGCCACCGCTCAGCACCGAGCCGATGTGGAAGCGTTTCACCTCGGCCGGGCTGACGTGGAGCCGTTCCGGCTGCGTCATCTGCCCGATCTTCTGATCGAGCGACATGCGCGCGACGAGTTCCTGGACGCGATCTTCGACAACTGAAGCGCGCACAGCCGTAGCCGGCAGGGAGGTCATGACACCTGTTCCGGAACCCCGCTACATCCCGACATGCAGGTAGGTCCGGATCTCCCACTCGCGCCCGTTCTCGGAGCCGATGTCGGGATTGCACTCCATCCGGCCGAACAGATCCGGCGAGAGTGCGGGGCAGTAGCGGGGGGAATACTCATTCAGCGTTCTCATCGCCGCGCGCACGCCGATTCGGGTCTGTGGCATGTCGAACCACTCGGGCGGACCGAGCGTGTACGAGACGTCGCCCGTGAGCTGTAGCGGGAAGGTGTGGTTGAAGTCGCGGTGGTAATCGTACGGACCCCAGTCGTTCACGCGCGCCATGGACTGGAACTTGACGGGGCCCGCGATGAAGCGGAGATCGACTCCGGCCCGGTTGATCACGCGTTCGCTGTCGCCGTTCGGTTCGCCCTTGCCCACAAAGAGGTTGGCGATCATTCCCGCGCTGGCCGAGCTCTTCGAGACGACTCGCGCCTTGAACTCCCAAAGATCCTGCGCGGGCGGCGCCCCGGGAAAGGCGAAGGTCGAACGTCCGTCGGCCAGGATTCCGATGCCGGCGTCCTGTGTGGTGGGGAAGTTGAAGTAGACGAAACCGAAGGAGGTGGCGAAGCGCGCGTCCTCGCGGATGTCGCTGTCCCAGGTGTACATCCAGGTGGCCGGAGTGGGATCGTAGGTGAAGAGGATCTCGGCCGCGCGGGTCTCGCGGTTGCCGCGGACCGCGAAGGGGTCGTCGATGATGTTGCGCGGGCGTCCGGGCTGGGGCACATCCCGCGGCACCGGGCCCACCAAAGGCTTCCGCCACATGAAGTTGGGCGCGACCTGCCAGTTGCCGTTGGTGATCGCGAAGCCGGTGATGACGTTGCGCTGGTTGCCGGCGCCGGTGTCCTTGAGCGTCCATCCGGTGAAGGTCTGGGTCTGGGTGAAGCCGCCGTCGGCCACGAGCCCCATCGCCGCTCCCTGCAGGTACCAGCTCAGGCGGCCCCGCTGCAGCTCGACCTTGGCCTTGGCCCCCAACGCGTCCGCAGGATTGATCTCGTCGCGCAACACGCGGTAGTTGCCCGGCGAGCCGTCAACGATCTGGAAGGCCTGGCCCTCCTTGGTGCTCCCCGACCAGATGCCGCCGAAATCGAAGATTGCGTTGCCCCGCGTGGCGGTCAGGTGGAGGGTGGCCTTGCGCGTGGGAGGCAGCGGAATCGCGAAGGAGCTGGCGGCCTTGCCCGCCTCGGCCAGGTCCTCCTGGTAGATTGCGGTGGTCTCGAAGGGTCCGATGTTGGTCTGGTACTTGGCGAGTACGGCGGGATTCGCGCCCCACCAGAGCTCGGGTCCGATCGCCACCTTCCAGCCGCCGAACGCGCGCTTCCCCGTGATCTCCATTCCGACCGGCGCGACCCCGTTGTAGATGTCCATGTTGGGGCCGTAGTTGGCTTCGGGATACAGTCCGAAGAAGTCGCCCTCGTAGCCCCAGTGGTAGTGGCCGGTGCGGTAGAAGCCATCGAGCTGGAACCACTTGTCGTCCCACGATACGCTGGCGTTGTACACCTTGAGCCGCTCGATGTCCTGCAGGGGGAAGGTCTCGCCGTTGTCGGCCTCGACGATGCGCGAACGGCCCCGGTTTTCGTAAAAGATCTCGTCGATGGGATTCTGGGGAACGTCGCCCAAAATGTTGAACGAGACATTGGTGACGATGTTCTGCACGGGCCGCGCCTCCAGGTCGGCATAGAACGACTGCATCTTGTCGAAGCCGCGGTGGCTCGGGAAGGCGCGGTTGCGCTCGGGGGCCTGTTCGGGGGTGCTGACCAGGTGGCCGCCGGTGCTGAAGGTCTCCAGCTCGGCGCGCACCCCGCTCAGGTAGACGCGGTCGAGGGCGGAGGAAAGGAGCGCCGCGCGGTCGCCCAGGGCCCGCAGACCGACATTGGCCGGCTGAATGGCGCCGAAGTGTTCGCGGATGGCGGTGAGGTCGGTTCCGGGCGCGTACGGATCCAGCGTGTAGGCCTGTTGCAGCGCATACCAGGCGGCGCGCGGGTAGAGCTCGTAGAGATTGTTGTGATCGGTGGGACCCTTGGCGACGATTCCCCACCACTCCTCGTTCATGTTGTTGTCGCCCTCGACGAAGTCCTCTGGGTAGGCGTCGTTGGCCCAGGAGGCGTTCGTGTCCTGAATGTCGAGCCGGTCCTCCTGGCCGAACTTCCACCAGCCGTCGGTCCACTGGAAGGTGAGGCCGCCGATGGAGTTGCCGACCATCCCCTTCCCCGCCGACTGTTCGTAGATCTCGCGCCACTGCTCGATGAGGTACTTCGCCTGCGTGACCTGGTCCTCGCGCATGTTCTTCGCGTCCCACACGTCGGCGCCGAACTCGGTGAACATCACCGGACGGTCGAGCTTGTCGTGCACCTCCTGGAAGAGCGTGTTGAAGGAGATGCCGCGGTACACGTTGGTGCCGAAGACGTCCAGCGCCGGGACCTCCTCGGCGATGATGTCGATGTACTGGAGGTCGCCGTTGGCCATCGCGATGGGGCGGGTGGGGTCCAATTCCTTGATGCGCGCGGCCACGTCGCCGAAGAGCGAGTACATGTAGCGCGCCCGCACCGCGTCGGCCTCTCCGGCGGGCAGATTCTCGGTCTCGGCGGAGCTCCAGACCAGGCCGTAGTTGTTCTCGTTGCCGAGGAGCCACATGAGCACGCCCGGGGTGTCGCGGAAGTCCTCGACCATCTCCTCGATCTCGCCCATCACGACGGCGCGCGCCCGCGGGTCCGAATAGTCGGTGTTGGCATTGAAGACGCCGCCGACCGTGACCCCGTAGCGCGCCACCGCGTGGTTGAGGACCGTGTAGATGCCGTAGCGCTCGTAGATGTGACGCACCCATTTGGGGGTGATTCCCACGTAGGCGCGGATCGCGTTTCCGCCCATCGCCTTGAGCAGCGACATCTCGCGGTCGAGCGCGGCCTCGATGATGTGGTCGGGCTCGGTCCAGAAGCTGTAGTTGTACGTAGTGCCGCGCGGGAAGTAGTCCCAGTTGACGCCGAGCACCATCATGTCCGCGCCATCGACCTGGAGGCGCGTGCCGGAATCGTCCTTGACGAGCTCGATGACGGGCATGTGGGTGTCGCCGGCCTCCTCCTGGGCCAGGGCGGGCACGGCGAGTGCGAGCGCCGGCAGGGCGGCCAGTGCGGCGGCGATTCTCGTGGCGGCCGGGGTGCGTGTACGGCGGATCGGACTCATGGCTGCACTCCTCGAGGCGCGATGCATGACTTTGTTCGGTTGCCGAACAAAGTGCGGAGGGGTACGGACGAATGTCAAGGATGGACGCGGCGAACGGCCTGAACCCGGACCCGCGCCAAGGGACGCCCGCAACCCACCGCCAACCGCTCGTGGACACCGCCCGCGACGATGGACCGGCACGAAGAACCCGGACCGGACCCCCGTGCCCTGCCGCCCAGCCGGTGGTGGAGACCCCTTCCCCCCTCCCCGCCTTTCGGCTACCATTTCCCCTGCACGGTTCGCTCCCCGCCCCGGGAGGCCCTGTCAAACGGCGCGGAGGCACCGCGGCACGAAGGCCCCGGCACCGAACCGCCCCGGCTCTCCCAGGGCAAGCGCGGCGCAGCAAACCGAAAAACTCAAGGCGATTTGTGGCATATTGCGGCCGGCAACAGCTAAAAAGCCACGTCCGTCCGGCGGGAATCCGCTCCCTGGCGCCTGGGGGTCGCTTCCGCCGGTCGGCGCAATGGCGGGAAGCGCGGGGACAGTGACTCCTCCCAGACCCCATTCAGAGAACACCGATCGGGAGAAATCCGCATCGGAGGGGATCGGTCCCAGGATTTCGCCGGAAAACACCGCCGGACGCGAATCGCGCTCCACCCTCCCCGGTCTCTCCGGCCGCATCCTCGTCCTCGATGGCGCGATGGGCACCCTGATCCAGGACCGCCATCTCACCGAGGACGACTACCGCGGCGATCTCTTCCGCGCCCACCGCCGCCCCCTCCTCGGTGCGGCCGACATCCTCAACCTCACCCGCCCCGGCCTGATCGGCGAGATCCACCGCCGCTACCTGGAGGCCGGCGCCGACATCGTCGAGACCAACACCTTCAGCGCCACCCGGATCGCGATGGAGGAGTACGGCGTCGGCGACGCGGTGGGCGAGATCAATCTTGCGGCCGCCCGAATCGCGCGCGCGGCCGCCGACGCCTGCACGGCCCGCACGCCCGAACGGCCCCGCCAGGTGGCCGGAGTCCTGGGCCCGACCAACCGCACCGCCTCGATCTCCTCCGATGTGAACGATCCCGGCGCCCGCCAGGTCACCTTCGAGGAGCTGCGCCGCGCCTATGCCGAGCAGGCCCGCGCTCTGATCGCCGGCGGGGTGGACATCCTCATGGTCGAGACAATCTTCGACACCCTGAACGCAAAGGCGGCGGTCTTCGCCATCCTGGAGCTCTTCGACGCGCTGGGGATGCGTCTGCCGCTGATCATCTCGGGCACGATCACCGACCAGAGCGGGCGCACCCTCACCGGCCAGACCCCGGAGGCCTTCTACAACTCGCTGCGCCACGCCGAACCGGTCGCCTTCGGGCTCAACTGCGCGCTCGGCCCCGAGGCGCTACGTCCCTCGCTGCACGAACTCGCCGGCGTCTGCGAGGTGGCGGTGAGCTGTCACCCCAACGCCGGCCTCCCCAACGAATTCGGAGGCTACGACCTCACCCCCCAGGCCATGGCCGCCTCGATGGGCGACTTCGCGCGCGCCGGCCTCCTCAACATCGCGGGCGGTTGCTGCGGCACCACTCCGGAGCATATCGCCGCCATCGCCGCCGCCGTCGACGGAATCGCCCCCCGGCCCATCCCCCGCATCCCCCGTCGCACCCGCCTCTCCGGGCTCGAACCGCTCGCGATCGGCCCCGAATCTCTCTTTGTGAATGTGGGCGAGCGCACCAATGTGACCGGATCGCGCCACTTCGCCCGCCTGATCCGCAAGGACGACTACGAGGCCGCGCTCGAGGTGGCGCGCCAGCAGGTCCGGGGGGGCGCCCAGATCGTCGACGTGAACATGGACGAGGGGTTGCTCGACTCGGAAGCCGCCATGGTCCGCTTCCTGAATCTCCTGGCCGCCGAACCCGGGATCGCGCGCGTCCCCGTGATGATCGACTCGTCGCGCTGGGAGGTGATCGAGGCCGGGCTGAGGTGCGTGCAGGGCAAACCGGTCGTCAACTCGGTCAGCCTGAAGGACGGCGAGGAGGAGTTCCGCAGGCAGGCGCGGCTGGCGCGTCGCTACGGGGCGGCGCTGATCGTGATGGCCTTCGACGAAAACGGACAGGCCGCCACCGCGGACGCCAAGGTCGCGATCTCCCGCCGCGCCTACCGGATCCTGGTGGAGGAGGAGGGATTCCCGCCCGAGGACATCGTCTTCGATCCCAACATCTTCGCGGTCGCCACCGGGATCGCCGAACACGACGACTACGCCCTGGCCTACTTCGGGGCGGTCCGCCGCATCAAGGCCGACTGTCCGCACGCGCTGGTCAGCGGCGGGGTGAGCAACGTGTCGTTTTCCTTTCGGGGAAGCGAGGGGGTGCGCGAGGCGATGCACGCCGCCTTCCTCTACCATGCGGGCCGGGCCGGGATGGACATGGGGATCGTGAATGCGGGCCGGGTTGCGGTCTACGACGAGATCCCGCCCGAGCTGCTCACGGCGGTGGAGGACGTGCTCTTCAATCGCGATCCGGAGACCACCGAACGTCTGACCGCGCTGGCTGAACGCTACCGGGGCAGCGGATCCGGGGTCGGCGAGGATCTCTCGTGGCGCGAAGGCGACGCCGCCGCAAGGCTTCGGCACGCGCTCGTGCACGGGATCACCGACTACATCGAGGCCGACACGGAGGAGGCGCGCCAGGGGGCCGAACGCGCGTTACGGGTGATCGAGGGACCGCTGATGGCGGGCATGAATGCGGTGGGCGACCTCTTCGGCGCGGGCAAGATGTTCCTCCCGCAGGTGGTGAAGAGCGCCCGGGTAATGAAGCGGGCGGTCGCGCACCTGGTGCCCTTCCTGGAGCGCGAAAAGAGGGACGGAGAAACGCGGCGCTCCGCCGGACGCGTCGTGATGGCGACAGTCAAGGGCGATGTGCACGACATCGGCAAGAACATTGTCGGGGTGGTGCTGCAGTGCAATGGCTACGAGGTCCACGATCTGGGAGTCATGGCGCCCGCGGAGCGGATCCTGGCGAAGGCGCGCGAGGTGGATGCCGATCTGATCGGGCTGTCGGGGCTGATCACACCGAGTCTGGACCAGATGGTGCACGTCGCCGCCGAGATGGAGCGCACCGGGATGAAGCAACCGCTCCTGATCGGGGGCGCGACGACCTCGCGGGTCCACACGGCGGTGAAGATCGAGCCCCGCTACGGAGGCGCCACCGTGCACGTCGCCGACGCCTCGCGGGCGGTGGGGGTGGCGGGTAATCTGCTGGACCGGCGGCGGGCCGAGTCCTATGCGGCGCGCGTGCGCGAGAGCTACGAGGAGGTGCGGCGGAGGCGGGCAACAAGGAGACGCAGGGCGCCGCTGCTGGCGCTGAAGGCGGCCCGGGCGAACCGGCTGCGGCTGGACTGGCAGAGTCATGAAGCCGTGCGGCCGGCCTTCACCGGGAAGCGCTTCTTTCCCGACTGTAACTTTCCCACCCGCAACTTTCCCGACTGCAACTTTCCCGACGGCAACTTTCCCGACGGCAACGTTTCCCGCGACGCGACTTCCGGCAACGACATCGCTCCGGGGCGCTCCTCCGATCCCTCTCGCCCGATCTCCATTCCGGAGGGCAGGTTTCCGCCCGGCGCCGGTACCTTTCCCCTCGAAGAGCTGTCGTCGCGGATCGACTGGACCCCCTTCTTTCGGGTCTGGGACCTGGCGGGGATCTTCCCCGATATCCTTGAGGACCGGGTGGTGGGGGCGCAGGCGCGTTCGCTGCACGACGATGCGATGGCGCTCCTGGGACGCATTCGGCGCGAGGGACTGTTGCGCGCGCGGGGCGTCGTCGGGCTTTATCCGGCCAACTCTTCCGGCGACGACATCGTCTTCTGGGAGAGCGAGGCCCGGGACCGTCCGCTGGCCGTCCTGCCCTGTCCGCGGCAGCAGTTCACCAAGTCCTCCGGCCGTCCCAACCTCTCGGTCGCCGACTTCGTGGCCCCGCTCGATTCGGGCGTTCGGGACTACGCGGGGGCCTTCTGGGTCACCGCCGGGCACGGAGCCGACGCGCTCGCAGACTCCTTCGCGGCCCGGGGCGACGACTACCAGAGCATCCTGGCCAAGGCGCTGGCGGACCGGCTGGCGGAGGCGTTCGCGGAGTGCATGCACGAACGGGTGCGGTGCGAACTCTGGGGTTACGCCCGCGACGAAGCGCTCACCAACCGGCAACTGATCGCCGAGGAGTACGCGGGCATTCGGCCGGCGCCGGGCTATCCCGCCCTTCCCGACCATTCGCTCAAGCGCACCCTCTTTGAGCTCCTGGACGCAGAACGGATCGGGGCCGAACTGACCGAGAGCTGCGCCATGACGCCCGCGGCTTCGGTATCGGGTCTCTACATCGGCCACCCGGCCAGCTTCTACTTCGGGGTCGGGCGAATCGGGCGCGACCAGCTTGAGGAGTACGCCCGGCGAAGGGAGATGACGGTGGCGGAGACGGCGCGCTGGCTGGGACCGAATCTGGCCGAAGGGGTGGCGGATTCCCTGCTGGCAGAGATGCGGCGCGATGTTTGAGACGAACGTTGCGCGGGTCCGCCGGCGCCGCCGCGTGGGGAAACCGGGGAAGTCCCGTGCCTGATCTGCGCGAAATGCTCTCCGGCGAGCGGGTCCATCTCCTGGACGGCGCAATGGGAACGATGCTCTACACGCGCGGCGTCTTCTTCAATGTCTGCTACGACGAGCTGAACGCCACCCACCCGGAGCTGGTCGAGGAGGTGCACGAGCAGTACATCCGGGCCGGGGCCGAGATCATCGAGACCAATACCTTCGGCGCCAATCCGGTCAAGCTGTCCTCCTTCGGTCTGGAGGAACGGACGGAGGAGCTGAATGAACGCGCGGCGCGGATTGCCGTGAACGCGGCGGCGGGACGAGTGGCGGTGGCGGGGGCGATCGGTCCGCTGGGGATTCGCATCGAGCCGCTGGGACCGACCTCGCTCGCCGAGGCCCGGAACTACTTCGCGCGCCAGGTGGACGGGCTGCTCGCCGGGGGCGTGGATGGATTCGTGCTCGAGACCTTCTCGGAGCTGGCGGAGCTGGAACAGGCGTTGCGGGCGGTGAGGAGCCGTTCGAGTCTGCCGGTCATCGCGCAGGTGACGGTGGGGGAAGACGGCCGCCTGGCGAGCGGGACTACGGTGGAGCGGGCGGCGCGCGCGGCCGAGCAGTGGGAAGCGGAGGCGGTGGGACTCAACTGTTCGGTAGGACCCGCGGTCATCCTGGACGGCCTCGAGCGGATGGCGGAGGTCACGCGGCTGCCGCTCGCCGCGGTGCCGAATGCGGGGCTGCCGCGGGCGATCGGGGACCGGCGCATCTATGTGACCGGACCCGACTACATGGCGCAGTATGCCCGTCGCGCGATCGAGACCGGGGCCAGACTCGTAGGCGGCTGCTGCGGAACGACGCCCGGGCACATCCGCCGCATCGCCCAGATCGTCGAGACCATTCAGCCGCGGCGAACCTCGGTCCGGGTCATTCGCGAGAGCGGCCGGCAACCATCATCCGCCCGCCCCCCCGCCCCGCCCCTTGCCACCCGATCCGCGCTGGGGCGCAGCCTCGCCGCCGGGGAGTTCGTCGTCGCGGCCCGGATCCTTCCCCCGCGCGGCTGGGATCCGCAGCCCCTCCTGGACGATTGCCGCACCCTCGCGCGGGCCGGCGCCAGGGCCATCGGCATCCACGAAGACCGCCGCACCGGCCGCCTCAGCGTCCTGGCCGCGGCCGCCCGCATCGCCGGGTCCGCCGCCGCCGAACCGATCGTGCACTACACCTGCCGCGACCGTACCCTCACCGCCATGATCGGCGACCTCCTCGGCGCGGCCGCCACCGGGGTGCGCAATCTCCTCCTGCTGACCGGCGACCCGCCCGGCGGCGCGCCCTACCCGGACTTCCGTTCGGTCGTCGATGTGGACTCGATCGGTCTCACCAATGTGGTCACCGCGATGAACCGCGGCCGCGATCCATCGGGCAACGCGATCGGCCCGTCCCCCGGATTCGTGGTGGGTGTGGCGCTCCGGCAGGGAGCCCGCAACCGCGCCGCCGAGCGCCGCCGCTTTCACTGGAAGGCCGAGGCGGGCGCCCACTTCGCGGTGACGCAACCGGTCTTCGACCCGGACCTTCTGCTCGATTTCCTGGCCCGGATCGAGGGCGCGGGGGCGCGGATCCCGGTCCTGGCCGCGATCCAGCCGCTGGCCTCGCTGCGCCACGCGGAGTTTCTGCGCAACGAGGTGCCGGGCGTGGTGGTGCCGGACGAGGTGCTGGACCGGATGCGACGGGCATCGTCCCGCGGCGAAGCTCACGCGGCCGCCGAGGGAGTGCGGATCGCGCGCGCGACGGTGGCCGCGCTCAGAGGGGCGGTGGCCGGGGTGGAGGTGGGGGCGCACCGGGGGGCGGGGGTGGGGGGGGCGGTGGCGGTGCTGGGGGGTGGGGGTTGAACGACCGGGGCCGCCGTCATTGGGCCCACTCCGATCCGTCGCCCGCGAGCCTCGCCAGTCGCCGGGCCACATCGCGAAGGGGAAGGTTGCTGAGATAGATCTTGTCGGCGCCCACCTCTCGCAACGCCCCGATCGTGCGGTGACAGATCGCCTCCGCGCTGGCCCCCGCCGCGAACTCGCGGGCGAGCTCGCGCGCGGGAACCGGAAAGTAGCGGCCCAGGTAACCCAGGGTGCGCGGATTGGCGCTGTGGTAGTGGAAGACGCCGTGAACGACGGGAAGGCCGACGCCGAGACGGTCCAGCTCCGCGCCAAAGCGTTCCACCGCCGAGAGTGAATGGTGGGAAACGATCTGCGTGAGGACGAAGTCGGCGGTGTAGCCCTCGTCCGCAACGAAGCGGGCCTGCGCAATCGGATCCCGGTGCGGGTTGGCCCATCCACCAAGGGGAAGTTCGGGCTGGTCGGCGCGCACAATGCGTCGCAGATCCTTGCTGTGGGGAAGGCAGCGCGCGGGCCCGGCGGAGCGATCGCCCCCGACCACGGCCACCGCGGCCACCCCCAGGCCGGCGGCGCGCCGGGCGAAGAGGCGGCAGTATGAAAGGCTGTGCTTGCAGGTCAGGAAGGGGATGACGCTTCCAAAGTCGGCGGCCTCGCCGAAGTTGGCGGCCAGGTGCGCAAGGCTCTCTTCCTCGGGGTCGCCCGCGGCATCGTCGGTAAGGAGAACGCAGGTGCCCGCTCGCGCCAGCCCTTGCACCGCGTGATGCATGTCGATCCACTGGCCCATGCTGCGCGTGGAGTCCATCCCGAGCCGGGGCGGGCGCAACTCGACCGCGATCAGCGGACCGGGCCGGGAGAGGCGTTCCAGGAGTGTGGCCGGATGCGTTCCCGGGTCCTGAACGACTGTGGGCGACACCGATCCCTGCCCGTGCGCCGGCGCGGTTTTCCTCCCGGGGCGCGTTTCCGTCACTGCGCCTTCCACCTCACCCGAGCGCCTTCCCAGCGATTTCTCCCAGCGGCTCCAGCGCGACCGGCAGGTCCCCGGTAAGTACCTCGGCCCCCTGGGGCGTAATCAGCAGATCGTCCTCGGTGCGGATCCCGCAACCCTCCAGCTCCGGCCGCCCGGGACAGCTTCCCGGCGGAAAGTAGAGCCCCGGCTCCACGGTGAAGACCATTCCCGGCTCCAGCCTGACCGGTCCGCGCGCGTCGCGGTAGGCGCCCGCGTCGTGGGTATCCAGCCCCAGCCAGTGCGAGGTCTGGTGGGGGAAGAAGCGGCGGAGGCCATCCCCTTCGAGGATTTCGTCCGCGGTGCCGTTCAGTGCCCCCATCCCCCCCAGCCCCTCCGCAATCGCGCGGCGGGCAGCCCCGTGCACATCGGCCAGAGTGGCCCCCGGCACGCACTTGCGCCGAGCGGCCCGGTGCGCCTCGCACACCGCCTCGTAGGCCTCGCGGCGCGCGCCCGCCAGCCTCCCCGCCGCCGGCACGGTGCGGCTGATGTCGGCGGCGTAGCAATCCACCGCGGCTCCCGCATCGATCAGCACCAGGTCGTTCTCGCCGATCCGCGCGTCGTTGGCCGAGTAGTGCAGCGTGCAGGCGTTCGCCCCCGCGGCCACGATCGTCGCGAAGGCCGGACCGTCGGCGCCCCGGCTGCGAAATCCACCCTCCACCGCCGCCTCCACCTCCCACTCCCCCGCCCCCGCCCGCACGGCCCCGATCCCGTCGCGAAGGGCGGCCACCGTAATCCGCGCGGCTTCCCTCATGCGCGCGATCTCGGCCGCGTCCTTGATTCGCCGCATTTCGTCCAGGATTTCGCCCGGATCGACGATCCCCGTCGCGCCCCTTCCCCTGCGCGCGCGCCGCCGCCGTCCCTGCGCGAGCGCCTCCCGCACCGCGTCGTCGCAGCGCCCGGATGCGCCCAGCCGGTAGAAGATGCGCCCGGCCGGGGCCAGGAGGGAGGGCGCGCGCACCGGAAACTCGGCCATGGGAAAGACCGCGTCGGCGCCAAGCCGTTCCCTCACCTCGTCCAGCTCGGGCCGCGGTCCCGTCCAGCGTTCAATCTCCGGGTCGCGCTCCGGCACAAAGAAGGTGAAGGGCGAGTCCGCGCCGCCTCCCCGCAGCACCATGGCGCAGTCCTCGCCCCGCCACCCGGTCAGGTAGAGGAGCTCGGAATCGGGGCGGTAGCGGTATTCGGAATCGCCGCTACGGAAGCGGGCCGGCGCAGCCGGCAGTAGCATGGCGCCGCGGCCGAGACGGCGAAGGACGGTCTCGCGGCGGGCACGGTGGGGGTGGGGGGGCGGCGTCATCCGTTCCCGGCACCCGCGCGCCTTCCCGGCGGACTCCGGATCAGGAAATGGTCAAACCAGCTTCTGAGCCGCTCCAGCCGGTCCACCAGCAACCACGGCTCCCCGGTTCGCGACAACCCGTGCGACGATCGCGGATAGCGCACAAGCTCCACCGGAACGCCCAGCTTCTTCAGCGACATGAACCACTGTTCCCCATCCCCAACCGGGGTGCGGTAGTCGTTCTCGCTGTGAATGATCAGCGTCGGGGCGGTCACATTTTCCACATACGAGATCGGCGACAGGCGGCGGTACAGATCGCGCTGTTCCCAGGGCGGCCCGAAGAACTCGTATTCGGTCAGTCCCTGCGCATCCGAAGTCCCCCACCAGCTCTCCCAGTTGGAGATCGAGCGCGAGGTGACGGCCGCGTGGAAGCGGTCGGTCGTCGCGGTGAGCCAGTTCGTCATGAATCCGCCGTAGCTTCCCCCGGAGACCCCCAGCCGCCCGGGATCGATCTCCGGATAGGCCGCGAGCGCCGCATCGACCCCCGCCAGGTAGTCCTCGCGGTCCACGATTCCCCATTCGCCGCGGGTCGCGTACTGATAGTCGTGGCCGTAGCCCGACGAACCGCGCGGGTTGGTGTAGAGGACGAAGAAACCCGCCGCCGAGAGGACATGGAAGGTGGGGAAGAAGGTGTTTCCGTACGCCGAATGCGGTCCCCCGTGGATCTTGAGGATCATCGGATACGAGCCGCCCTCGCGAAACCCGACCGGTTTGACGACCCAGCCCTGGATCTCGGTGCCGTCCGCGACCGTCCAGTGCAGCTCCTCGGCGGGCATCAGCGTGACTTCCCGCAGCCATTCGTCGTTGAAGCGCGTAGCCTTCTGCTCGGTGGTTCCGTCGGCAGCGCCCAGGTAGAGCTCGGCCGGCGTGACGGCGTCGGTGGCGGCGAAGGCCATGAAGTCCCCCGCGGGCGAAAAGGAAAAGGACGACAGGCGCCGGGCCCCCCGCGTGACCTGCTCAACGCTGCCCCCCGGAGCGACCTGGAAGAGGTGGCTGTCGCCCCGGATTGCCGCCGCAAAGCGAAGCGCGCCGCCGTCGGCGGTCCAGCCGGGATTGACGGGGCGCAGATCCCGGTTGGCGGTAAGATTGCGGGGTTGTCCGCGGAAGTGGCCATCCGAACCGATCTCGGCGATCATCAGGTCGGTCTGGCCGCCGCGCGCAGGAGTCGAGAGGAAGGCGATCGTGCTGCCATCGGGGGAGAGGGCCGGTGCACTCTCGCTCCCCGGATTCGAGGTCAGCCGTCGCACCGTGCCCCCGCGCGCATCCACCGCCCAGATGTCGCCGGTCATCTCGGAGTTCAGCTCGTCGTCCTGTCTCTCGTCGCCGGTGAAGAAGATCACCCGCCCGTCTCCGGACCAGACCGGTTCGCCCGCATCGAAGTCCAGCCGGGTCACCTGGCGCGGCATGCCCCCGGCGGCTTCCACCACCATGATCTGCCGGGTGGGGCGCGTCAGGAAGTGGGGCTGAAAGGCCAGGCGGCCGTCTTGCTTGTAGCGGATCGAGGTGACGACGCGGCCATCGAAGCGTTCGCCGTCCAGGGTGTTGCTGATCGCATCGGGCGCAATCCAGCCCGCTCGCGATTCGGGGCCCGGGCTCGCCATCCCTTCCTCATCGATCTCGCGGGTGAAGGCGATTTGCGAACCATCGGGAGACCAGACCGGCGCGCCGTCCACCCCCTCGATGTGGAAGGCCTCGCCGGGACCGCCCATGCGCAGGAACCAGACCGGGTTCGGATCCTCGCCCCGCGACGAGTTGAAGGCGAGCAGCGATCCATCCGGCGACCACCTCGGCCCGCTCGAGCTCTCGTTCGGCGCGGTCACCGGGAAGGGATCCCCATCCGGGCGTCCATTGTCGAGCGGCTGCAGCCAGATCGCGCGGTGGCGGCGGTTCTCCGCCTCGATGACCGTCGTGACGGTAAAGGCCACATGATCGCCGCGGGGCGAGACGGCCACCTCGCTCACCCCCACCAGGTCGTAGTAGCGGTCCGGGGTGTAGCCCTGCTGGCTTCCCCGCAGCCCGCCCGGCGCAAGAATCGCGCAGATCGCCGCTGCCGCCGCCAGAGCTCGTCCGGTCCTGTCCAGATTTGCTGTATTCGCCATGCCGGATTCCGATCGTGCAGGTGGATATTGCCGGATACGTGGTGGATTTCCCGGTAGGAGGGGGCGCCGGAAGCGGCCCCCGCGAGTCCCGGGAGGACCGCCGGGAAGATCTCGGCCAAGGCACCCGGGCGGGTCTTTGCCGAACCGCCCAAGCTAGAGCGCCCACGCACCGCTCTCAAGGGCGACCCCGCCAACCACAACCGCGTCTCCACATCCGCGCGCGGGCTTCCTCATCGGTCTCCCCTCCGACCACCGCACCGAGGGACGGCGACGGCCAACGGTTCCCAGGCGCGCCCCTTGCCGCGTGCGGCCTGGGCGCTGTAGCCTTCGAGGTAGCCGAGACCCACAACTGGAGGCGCGCGGTGCAGGGCTCCCGGACGAATGGGCCGGTTGGACAATCGCAGGGACTTCCTGCACTCCATCTCCTTGCCGTCATTCTCCCTGTGCTCCTGGCGGCGGGCGACGGGGCGGGTGCGCAGGTGGTCCGGGGCCGGTTTCTGGACATCGACGAGGCGACCGGAATTGGCGGCGCAATGGTGTCGCTGGTGGACGGCCAGGGCGCCGAGGCGGCCCGCAATCTTACCCGAAGCAACGGCCTCTTCCAGCTCGACGCCCCCGCTGCCGGGCGCTACCAGGTGCGCGCCGACCGGATCGGCTACGCGACCACCCTCTCGGATTTCGTCGATCTTGCCCCCGGCGACACCCTCAACCTCGAACTGGTGGCGAAGGTGAAGCCGATCTCGCTCGCCGGGATCGAGGCCGGAGCGGACCGGCGCTGCCGGGTGCGTCCCGAAGAAGGATTGGCGGTCACGCGCGTCTGGGACGAAGCGCGCAAGGCGCTGGCGGCGGCGGCCTGGACGCAGGAGCGCGGCTACTACCGCTACGAGATGATGGGTATCCGGCGCCAGATGGACCGGGAGAATCGCAGCGTCATCTCCGAGGAGCGCAGCTACGACCAAGGCTACCGCCGTTCGCCTTATGTGTCGCTGCCGGCCGAGCAGCTCATCGAGGACGGATTCGCCCAGTTGCGGGCCCGCGAATCGGTCTACTGGGCGCCCGACGCCGCCGTCCTCCTCTCCGACGCCTTCCTCGACACCCACTGCTTCCGCCTGCGCAACGACGCCGACCGGGCCCCGGGGCTCATCGGACTCGCCTTTGAACCCTTTGGCCGCCGCAGCCAACCTGACATCTCCGGCACCCTCTGGATCGATCCGGAGACTTCGCGCCTGGAGTGGCTGGACTTCTACTACCAGTATCTGAATCTGCCGAGCGCCCTCGCATCGGCGCCGCTCGGTGGACGGGTCGAGTTCGAGGCACTGCCCAACGGAACCTGGATCGTCAACTCCTGGCGCATTCGGATGCCGCGCTCGCGGGTCGCGACCAATCCACTGACCGGGCGGGTGGAATCGGTGCTGGACGGGCTGACGGTGCAGGGAGGCGATGTGCTGCGGGTGCACGGCAACGAGGGAACGGTGCTGGAAGCGGACCGCGGGGGAAAGATCGCGGGCGCAGTCTTCGACACCTTGCAGACGGGGCTGCCGGGCGCGCGCGTCCACATTCCGGGGACCGCCTTCGAGGCTCTGACCGGCGCCAACGGCCACTTCGAGCTGGAGAACCTGGACCCCGGGACCTACTCGGTTACCTGGTCACACCCCTATCTGGAGCGCTTCGCCTTCGTTCCCGAACCCTTTCAGGTCACGATTCCCGAAGATGCGGGCGAGGAAGCAGCCAGTCCGGTGCAGATCAACTTCGCCGCGCCCACCGTCACCAGCGTGCTCAACCGAATGTGCCGCAATGTGGAACGTCCCGAGGACTCGGCGAACATTGCCGGGGTCGGCACCCTCCGCAACACGGGCATCCTGGTGGGACAGGTCACCGACAGCACCGGCGCGGGGGTCTCCGGAGTCATGGTGCGCGTCCTGGCCCGCGACTTCGACTTGCGTCAGGTTGTTTCGGAATCCTCGCTCCTCACCCGCTCGCTCCACGAGGGCCACAGCGGCTGGGCGGTGCCGACCAGCGCGACCGGACACTACCGCGCCTGCTGGGTTCCGGTCGGGGTCTGGCTGGATGTGGACGTGGTTCCAGCCGGTGCGGATCTGGACAGGCGCGGCATCCGCGTCGGCGACATTCCCGCGGAGCTGATTTCGGTTTCCACCGAGCGGATCTCCATTCCCGCCGACGACTATGTTCAACGGTTGGATCTGCGGTTGGATCCTCCCTAGTTGGGGCCGGTCTTGCGGACCCGTCTCCCGCGTCGGCCATCGTTCGCACCGGAGGCGGCTTCCCCCGTGGCTCGGGCCACCTGACCCGCCTTCCGCACCGGCCGCCGCACCCGACCGGCCACACGCCAATCCAAAAATCCATGAGGATACCGTCTTGCGCGCTTTTCTCCCTCTGAGTCCGCGTCTCTTCCCGAACCGGCTCCGTCCGCATCCGTGTTTGCGCCCGAACTCGCGCTCGCTTCCCGCTCCGGCCGCCCTTCTCCTGACCGCGCTGGCGGTGCCGTCCGCCTCGCCCGCCGCCCGTGCCCAGACCCCCGACACCGTTGCGCTCGATTCGCTCGTGGTGACGGTGCTGCGTTCGCCGGTGCGGCTGGACCGTCTCCCCTTTTCGGCCTCGGTGCTTGCCGGTCCGGTGCTGACCCGGGGTAACACGGGACTCTTTATTGAAGAGGCGCTGCACGGGCTGCCGGGTGTGCGGGTGCAGAATCGCTACAATCCCGCGATGGGGGAACGGCTCTCGATTCGCGGCTTCGGCGCGCGGGCGCAGTTCGGGGTGCGCGGCATCAAGATCCTGGTCGATGGAATCCCCGCCACCCTTCCCGACGGGCAGACCACCCTCGATCACCTGGACATCGGTTCGCTGGGACGGGTAGAGGCGTTGCGCGGTCCGGCGGCGGCAATCTACGGGAATGGCGCGGGCGGCGTCCTCCTCTTCGAGAGCGCGGCTCCGCTCCCGGGGAGCTACAACCAGAATGCGTCCGTGGTGGCCGGCTCGGACGGACTCCTGCGGATGCAGACGACCGTCTCGGGACAGGCCGACGGCATCGCCTACCGGGCCAGCGTGGCGGCACACCGCTTTGACGGCTACCGCGACAATCCCAACGATTCGGGCGAAGACCCCTACAGCCAGGCCGAACGCAACACGATCAACCTGGGACTCACGACCCGCCTTGCCGGGGGAACGCTCGCGCTCCGGATGAGCGGGCTGGATCTGGACGCGCTGAATCCGGGATCGTTGCCGGCGGCGCTCTACGACGAGGGCAGTAACCAGGCCTGGGGATTCAATGTGCGCCGGGGGACGCGCAAGCTCGTGCGGCAGGGGCAGATGGGCGCGAGCTGGCAGGGTCTGGCGGGAGGGGGACTGGAGGCCTCGCTGTCCGCCTACGGCGTGCGGCGCGAGCTCGACAACCCGATTCCTACCACGGTCATCGACCTGGACCGAAGCGGCGGCGGGGTGCGGGCGGCGCTGGGCCGGGAGTGGCGGACGACGCATGGCGCGGCGCGGCTCGACTTGGGGCTCGAGGGGGAGCTCCAGAGCGACGACCGGCAGAACTTTGAAAACCTGAATGGCGAAGCGGGGGATCTGGCGCTCGACCAGCAGGAAAGCGTTCGCGCCGGCGCCCTCTTCGGACAGTTACGCCTTCCCCTCGCACAGCGGCTGGATGTGGTGGCGGCGCTGCGGCTGGATCACTTCCGCTTCCACGCCGACGACCGCTTCGTCGCCGAGGGCAACCCCGACGATTCGGGAACGCGCACCATGGGGGGACTGAGCCCTTCGCTCGGCGTTCACCTCGATCTGGGCGGCAGCGGCTTCTTCGCGTCGGTGGCCCGTTCCTTCGAGACCCCCACCACGACCGAACTGGCCAACCAGCCCGACCGCGCGGGCGGCTTCAATCCGGATCTGGAAGCGCAGACCGGCTGGACGGTGGAGAGCGGTCTCCGGGGCGAGATGGGGGGACGCGCCGCCTGGGACCTCACCCTCTTCGCCTCGCGCCTGGAGAATCAGCTTGTTCCCTTCGAGGTGCCGACCGCTCCCAGCCGCAGCTTCTTCCGCAACTCGGGCCGGTCGCGCATCCGCGGGGTGGAGACTTCGGTGCGCACCGCCCTGACTCCGGCGCTGACCAGCCGCGTGAGCTACGGCTATGTGGACGCGCGCTTTACCGAGTTCGCGGTCGATGGCAACGACTACTCCGACAACCGGGTTCCGGGAACGGCGCCGCACCGCCTGGAGACCGCGCTCAGCGCATCCGCGGGATCGTGGTTCGGCGAGATCCGGGGCGAGATGCGGGGCGCGGTGCCGGTCAACGACGCCAACGATGCCGAGGCCGCCGGCTTCACCCTGGTCGATCTGCGTTTCGGGGCCACGGAGCTGCGCGCGGGAACGCTGCGGCTCTCTCCCTTCGCGGGGATCACCAACCTGACGAATGTGCGCTACGCCACTTCGGTGGTGGTGAATGCCTTCGGCGGACGCTACTTCGAGCCCGGGCCGGATCGCGGCGGATTCGCGGGCATGTCGGTCACCTGGGGACGAGGCGGGTAGGGCCCGGGCGCCGTTGGAACGCTACCGTTGCGAGCAACCCCCGGGATCCCGCACCAGCCAGAGGCTGTTTCCGACCGGTCGTGCGCCATCCGCGTCGGAGGGAGAATTCGTCACGGCGCTCGCGACGATCATCGTGGAGGATCCGCCGCCGTCCAGATTCAGCGCGTCCTCGGCGCCGAGCCAGAGGAAGAGATTGGCCAGCTCGAGGAGCGACATTCCCGCCGAATAGGGCTCCTGGCGTCCATCCACCACTACCATCCACAGGCGGTCGGCGTCGGCGTCGAAGCCGATGCCGGTGCGCGGGTGAGGGTTGAGCGCGAATGCGGGCCGGTCGCGCACCCCGAGATCGCTGGCGACGCGGCCCTCGTCCAGGAGCTCGGGGTAGCCTCCCATGACCTGGGTGTGCCCGCCGCCGCCTTCGCCGGCCAGGGTGTCGGGCCCGAATCCCAGGCCTTCAGCCGTCTCCACCGGCACTCCGATCCAGGGGTCCCTTCCCTGCCGCCAGGACAGCGCGGGACGTGCCGCCAGGCGCCGGGTGACCGTCGAGATCTCCGTCCCCAGCGGTTCGCCGTTGTCCAGCCGGAAGAAATCGCCGTTGACGCCCGCGATCGCCCGCGGCGGGGACATTGCCGAGACCGGAAGGCGGAGGCGCTCGCCGTCCGCTGCGCCGATGGCCGGAACCACGCGCAGATCCAGGCTGCAGAGCGTCAGGTCGGCCGACACCAGGTGGATTGCCCAGGGACCCCTCGCCGACCAGAGGAAGTGGTAGCGCACACCCTCGCCCAGCGCCCGCTCGCGGACCGTGTCGGGCAGCAGCTCCGAGAGGAGTTCCGAGGACAGCGGCGAGTTCCGGCCGGGAATCCCTTCGGGAATTTCGCACCCCTGCACACAAAGAAGCGCGGCGGCGATTCCCCCCCGCCCCACCCGTCCCCACCCCCGCTGCGGCATCGCTACCGCTTCTTCCTGCCCGGTTGGGGATGCGGCATCGCTACGCACGGCCCCCGTCCGGCGCCATGCCCACATACTTGAGACCGCTCCCCGTATTGAAGAGAACCACCTCGTCCCCGCTGCCGATCAGCCCCATCTCCATGAATTCCGGAACGGCGGCGGCGGTCGCTCCCCCCTCCGGCGCGGCAAAGATCCCCGTCGCGGCTCCCATCCGCCCCACCCACCGCTCCATATCGCGATCGGACACGGCCACCGCCCCCCCACCCGATTCGCGGATCGCGCGCAGAATGAGAAAGTCGCCCACGGCCCCCGGAACCCGCAGACCGGCCGCGTAGGTCCGGGCATCCTCCCACACCGGTGCGGCTTCCAGTCCCGCCTCCCACGCCCGCACCATCGGGGCACAACCATCGGACTGCACCGAGAACATTCGCGGCCGCTCGCTTCCGATCCACCCCAGCGCCTCCATCTCGGCAAAGGCCTTCCACATTCCGATCAGACCGGTTCCACCACCCGTCGGGTACACGATTGCGTCCGGCAGACGACCCCCAAGCTGCTCGAAGAGCTCGTAGCCCATCGTCTTCTTCCCCTCCACGCGGTAGGGCTCCTTGAGGGTGGAAAGGTCCCACCAGCCGTCGCGGTCGCAGCGCTCACGCACCACCCGGCCGCAGTCGCTGATCAGTCCGCTGAGAAGTTGAAGATCGGCGCCCAGGGCCCGGATCTCGGCCAGGATCGGGAGCGGCGTGTCGTCGGGAACCACCACATGCACCGGCAACCCCGCGGCGGCCCCATAGGCGGCGGTCGATCCGGCCGCATTCCCCGCCGAGGGAATCGCCAGCTCGCGGGCGCCCAGCTCGAAGGCGCGCGATACCGCCATGCAGAGCCCCCGGTCCTTGAACGATCCGGTCGGATTCTGTCCCTCGTCCTTGATCCAGAGGCGGCGCACCCCGAGATCGCGGGCCAGGCGCGGGGCGTCGGCCAGGGGGGTGAATCCTTCCCCCAGAGTGACGCGGAATGCCCGGTCGCGCACCGGCAGGACCTCTTCGTAGCGCCAGAGCGAGGGGGCGCGGCAGGCGACCGCCGCAGGTGTGAAGCGGCCGCGGAGAGCGTCGAGATCGTAGCGGGCGAAGAGGGGTTTGCCGGCGGGGGAGAGTCCGGCGAGCTGCTCCGAAGGGAAGGTGGCACCGGTGCCGGTGCATTCCAGGAAGGCCGCTCCGGGCAGCGACGAGGACGATGAGGACATGGCCGTTTTGCGTGGAGTGGGGGTTGAGCGATCCGAAGGGAAGGGCAACCTTTTGACCGATGCGGCGATCAGAAGCCGGGACCGCTCATAAGGTAATGCGCCACGACTCGCGCGGGGCCAACCGGGAGTTCATTTCGTGAATCCGTCGAGCCCCCCAACCGGAACGCCAGATATGGAAGCGCAACTCATTCGCCGGGCCTGCGAGGGTGACGGGCGGGCCGTTCGGGTACTGTACGATCGCTATTCCCCGCGGGTCTACGCGGTGGTGCGAAGGATCGCCGGCGACGACGACCTGGCCGATGACTACGCGCAGGAGGCGTGGATCCGGGCCGTGCGCGCGCTGCCGACCTTTCGCGGAGAAGCCCGCTTCTCGACCTGGCTTCACCGGATCGCAGTCAACTCGGCGCTGCAGGCGATGCGGAAGGCGAAGAACCAACGCAAGCGCGAGACGGCCCTCCCCGACGAAATCCCCGTAACGCATCGCATGGGAGACGTGCTCCTCGAACGCCGGCTGGAGGAGGCGCTCGACCGGTTGCCCGATGGGATGCGGCGGGTGCTGGTCCTCCACGATGTGGAAGGCTACACCCACGAGGAGATCGGGCAGGCGCTGGGCGTTACCGCGGGGACCTCCAAATCGCAGCTCTTCAAGGCTCGCGCGAAGATGCGCCGCATGCTGCGCGGGCTCGAACCCACAGGCAGGGAAGTCGAAGCATGGAGCATTTGAAACTCGAGGATCTGGCACGGCTGGTCGACGAACGGCCCACCGCGCACGAGCAGGAAACGCTGGATCGCGACCCGGAGTTCAAGCGCGAACTCGAGGCGCTGCGAGCCCAGAAGCGCGCGCTCGGCAACCTTCCCGCGATTCTGCCGCCGCCGGGCGGCTGGCGCCAACTGGAGGAAGAGCTGGCCGGCAGTGGCCTGATCCGGGGTCCCGTGCCCGGCGTCGGGGTGTGGCGCAAGTGGATGCAGGCGGCTGCGATGGTGGTGCTCTTCGTCGGGGGAACGGCCTTCGGCTGGGTGGTGCGAAGCCCGTCCGGCGCGGGGGATTCGCCGCTGAATTCCGGTGCCGCTACGGCTGGGTTGACGGCGTCGCCGGAAGCCTCGTCCGCCTCGCTGGATTCGCGCCCCGTCAACCTGGAGGAAGCGCGGCTCCGGGTCGTGGAGGCTGAACAGGAGTGGCTGCGCGCCTACCGCGTTCACCAGCAGCTCTTTCACGCCTTCAACGGCCGCCAGCCCCGCAGCGATCCGGTTGCCCGCCTGGCGGGAATCGAGGCGCTGATCGCGGCGAGCGAGGCGGCGGTCCAGGAATCGCCCGCCGACGAGTTCTTCAACACGCTCAATGTGCGCGCCCTCTGGGAACGCCAGAACACCCTGCAGCAGATCAGCCTGGAGGGCTGGCACTAATGACCCACGCGCCCCCAACGCTCCGGCCGCTCGCGGTCCTTGCCTGTGCCTCGCTCGCGTGGGGTGCCCCGGAGTCCGGCCATGGGCAGAGCGCCGACTCCGGTTCTTTCGTCCTGGAGCCGCGCGCCTGGGTCGGGATCCTGGCCGATGTCGGGATGGACGCCGAGGGACGGTTCGCGATTCTGGTGCGGGATGCGCATATCGCCGGTCCCGCGCACCGCGAGGGCATCATGCGCGGGGACCGGGTCGTCGCCCTGAATGGAAGAGGCATTGTCGATTTCGAACACTGGCTTGGCCAGGTCTCCAGGCTGGAGGTCGGCGAAGTGCTGGTGCTGACGGTCGCGCGAGGCGGAGTCACCCGGCATGTCCAGATCACTGCGGAACAGAGACCCGGGTGGCTGGCGATCGACTCGGTGGCGCTGGACACCATTCAGTCACGCGTCTGGCAGCGCTTCGATTCGATCTATAGCTGGTTGGCGGACGGAGGCGGAGACGATTCGGTCTTTCTTGCGGCACTGAATCCGCGCCAGCGTTTGCACACGGCGGAGGGCCGGGTGCAGGTGAGCTGGGAGCGCCGCGGCGCACGGTCGGTATCGGCAACGCTGCGGGTGAGGACGGGGGTGAGAGAGGATAGTGCGACCGAACGGGCACGAACCGCACTGGCAACGCGCCGCGAAGAGCTTGACCGGCGCGAGCTCGCGGAAGCCACTCCGGCACCGGTCGGCGGCGGCGGCGGCGGCGAGCCCGAAACGGTCACGATCGCCCGTGCCGAAACCGGATCGCCGACATTCCTTCAGGAGAGACGCTGGGTCCTTCAGGAGAGACGCTGGGTACTGCTCGGCGGCGTGCTGGTACGCGACCTCACCGATGAGCTGGGCCGCGCCTTCGGGGTTGCGGATGGCGTCCTGGTCACCGATGTCTGGCAGGGGAGTCCCGCGTCGCGGACCGGTTTTCGTGCCGGCGACGTCATTGCGGGGGTCGCGGAGCAGCCGGTTCGTTCCGTCCTTGATCTCCGCATCGCGCTGGCCGAGGCTTCCCTTCCCGTCCGCATCGCGGTCGTGCGCCGCGGCGAGACGATCGAACTGGTGTATCCGCCGAAGTAGCGAGCCGGCCGGCCACATCCCGGCCCCTTGGCGCGCCCCCCGCGGCCCCTCCGGTCCGTCGCGGGAATTCCTATTCGTACCGTAGCGCCTCGATCGGATCCAGGAGCGATGCACGCCGCGCCGGCCAGATCCCGAAGAACAGGCCGATCACCGCCGAGAATCCCAGCGCCACCGCGACCGCTTCCGGCGCCACCGCCGTCTGCGACCCGTAGAGTTGGGTAATCAGTTGCGCGCTGCCAAATCCCCCGCCCACCCCCAGCAGACCGCCCAGCACACAGAGTACCAGCGCTTCGATCAGGAACTGGAAGAGGATCGTCATCCGCGTGGCCCCCAACGCCTTGCGCACCCCGATCTCGCGCGTTCGCTCCGTTACGCTCACCAGCATGATGTTCATGATTCCGATGCCGCCCACAAGGAGGCTCACCCCGGCGATCCCGGCGAGCAGGAGCGAGAAGGTCTGCGTGGTTTCGTTGAAGGTCTCCAGGATATCGGAGCTCTGCTGAATGCTGAAGTCGGCCTCTTCGGTCGGCGGAATGCGGTGTTCGCGACGAATGACGCGGTCGATGTCGGCCCAGGCGGGATCCAGCTCCTCCGGCGAAGCCGCGGCCACGTAGATCGAGCGCAGGCGGTCGCGTCCACCCATCACCCGGTACATTGCCGTGGAGAGGGGAATGAAGATCTGGTCATCGGGCTGCATCCACATGGCGCCGCCCTTCTCCTTGAGGATTCCGACCACCTCGAAGGGAATGCCGCGAATCTGGATCGTGCGGCCAACCAGGAGTCCGCCGGGGGTGCCGAGATCTTCGGGGACATTCGAGCCCAGCACGGCCACCCGTCGCCGCCCCTGCTCCTCGCCCTCGTCGAAGAAGCGGCCGTAGGCGAGCTCGTGGCTGTAGAGGGAGAAGAACGACGGCCAGGTCCCCACGATCGAATTCGACGAGTTCCAGCGCGCATAGGTCACCTGGTACCGCCCCTCGATCTCGGGCGCGATCTCGTAGGCATCGCCGACCTGGTTGCGCAGCGCAAGGGCATCGTTTTCCTCCAGGCGCCGGTTGCCGGTGGCCACGCCGCGGCTGAAGCCCTGGCCCGGGCGCACGGTGAGGATATTGGTGCCCATCGTTTCGATCTGTTCCTGCACCTGCCGCTGCGCCCCCTCGCCCAGCGCGACCATGGTAATGACCGCCGCCGTGCCGATCACGATACCGAGAGTGGTCAGACCCGAGCGCAGGGCGTTCGCGCGGATCGAAGCGAGTGCGACGAGCACGATTTCACGCAAAATGAACATCTGGCGTTCTCAACTCCTTCGAAGCTGCGGTGGCATCGTCTTCACCGGGGAAGCGCCCCGGAGAAAAACGGGATCAAGAGAGACGGAGATCAGAAGGGACGGAAGCGGCCGCGCATCTGCTCAAGCCGTTCCTGCTGCCGCGCCTGAAGCTGGGCCGCGCCGATGAGCGCGAGCTGTTCGCCCTCCTCCAGACCGGCCAGGATCTCCGCGTAGTCCCAGTCGCTGACTCCCATCACCACGGGCCGCGCCTCGACATTTCCGGCCGCGTCCACTACAAAGGCCACCGCGGGTTGGAACGCCGCATCTCCGGCCGAGCCACCCATGGCCGCCATCATGCCGCCCATGCCGCCGCCGAATCCGCGTCCACGGCCGGGCATCCTGCCGTCGCCGGCCCCGGCCGCAGCCTGGCCCGCGCCGGCGCGCGCTCCCTCCGGGGCAGCCGACGCTTCGCCGCCCTGGCCGCCGCGCTGTGGAGCGTCGTCCCCCGCCCCCCCTTCCCCACCCCCGCGCTGCTGCCGCATCGCCGCGAAGATCGCCGTCGCCGAATCCCGCGAAATCTCACCGGCCTCCAGCGCGGCGCGGATCTCGGCCATCCGTCCCATCGCCGCTCCCTCGCCCGCCGCGCCCGGGCCGCCACCCATCATCGTGCCTGCCGGAACCTCGCCCGAACGGGCGGCCGCTTCCGCCATCAGCGCGGTCCATACCGCGCGATCGACCGACACGGACTGTGGATCAAGCCCCAGCACCTCGGCGGCCGGCGCCATCTCCTGAGGCTGCACGACCGCGTTATTCGGCACCGTTAGAGTCGCAAGTCGTTCGTCCACAAGCACTTCCACCTCTGCGTTCATGCCCGGCTTGAGGAGTCCGGCGCGGTTGTCCAGCAAGACGATTACCGGAAACATCGTCACATTCTGCTGCACCACCGCCTGCGGTTCAATCTTCTCGATCTCGCCGCGGAAGGTCCGGTTGGGGAAGGCCTCCACCGTGACCGTCGCCATCATGCCCGCGGTGAGCTGCCCCACATCGGTCTCGTCCACCAGGGTGCGCACACGCATGTCGTCCAGATTGGCCATCACGAAGAGGGTCGTGCCGCCCGAGACGTTCTGCGTTGCCGACTGGATGACCTGTCCGTATTCCACCTGCTTTTCGAGGATCGTGCCGGCCATCGGAGCCCGAATCGTCACATCGGTGAGCCGCAACCGGGCCAGCTCCAGGTTGGTCTCGGCGCGCACCAGCGAGGCCTGCGCATTCGCGTGCTCAAGCTGGCGTCCTTCGTATTCCTGCGTCGTGATCACCTCCGATTCGAGCAGCTCTCGCGAGCGGGTCAACTGCGCATCGGCGATGTCGATCCGGGCCCGCGCCACATCCAGATCGGCCTGCGCCTGGTCGAAGGCGTTCTGCACATCGCGCGGATCGACGCGCGCAAGCAGCGTGCCGGGCTCGACCTCGTCGCCGGAGTCCACGTAGAGATCGAGGATCTCGCCGGATGCCTTGGACTTCACCTCCACCCGGAGCACGGGCTCGAGCTCGCCGGTGGCCTCGGCGGTGATCCGGAGGTCGCGCACCTCGGCCGGAGCGGTCTGAATGGCGATCTCGCCGTTTTCTTCCTGGGCGGGTTCGCAGGCGGCGGCCGCGGCGAGGATAACGGCCAGACCCGCGAGGGGCGGCGGGCGGCGGCGATGGAGCTGGGTCATTGGATTCCCTCTTCCAGATTCGTGAAGTCTCGTTCGACCAGACCGTCGTGCAGGTGGATCTGGCGCGAGGCGGAGGCCGCGATGTCGGGTTCGTGCGTGACCAGCACGATCGTCTGTCCGGCCCGGTGGAGTTCGGTGAGAATGGCGACGATCTCCCGGGAGGTGACCGAGTCGAGGTTGCCGGTCGGCTCGTCGGCCAGGAGCAGGGCCGGATCATTCACCAGGGCGCGGGCGATGGCGACGCGCTGGCGCTGTCCGCCGGAGAGTTCGGGCGGCTTGTGGTCCATGCGGTCCCCGAGGCCGACCAGTTCGAGCTTTTCGCAGGCCCGCCGACGCCGCTGCCGAGCCGACACACCCGCATAGATCAGCGGCAGTTCGACGTTGTGCAGCGCACTGGCGCGCGGCAGCAGGTTAAAGGTCTGAAAGACGAAGCCGATGTCGCGGTTGCGCACCCGGGCGAGCTGGTCGTCGCTCAGCTCCGAGACCTTGCGCCCATTCAGCCAGTAGTCGCCCCCGGTCGGGGTGTCCAGGCAGCCGATCAGGTTCATGAAGGTGGACTTGCCGCTCCCCGACGGCCCCATGATCGCGACGAACTCGCCGCGTTCGACCACCATGTCAACCCCCCGCACGGCCTGCACCGTCTCGGCCCCCAGGAAGTAGTACTTCTTCAGCTCCTCGGTCAGGATTACGGCCCCGTTCCCGCCGTATCCGGATCCGTTCGCCGCCCCGTTCCGCGCGCTTCCCGACCGGGTTGCGGCTCCATTGGTCTGTCCTGCAGCGCCTGATCGATGCATGGCACCGGATTGCTTCATAGTTCCCTCCCCACGATGGATTCGAGTTCCGCCTTTGCGACCATATAGTCGTACCGGGCGGAGACGAGATTGGCTTCGGACTGGTCGAGCGCCACCTGGCTGGTGATCACGTCAAGGATCGTGGCCATCTGGACCGCGTAGCGCTCGCGGATCAGCCTCAGATCCTCCTCGGCCACGAAAACGGCGTCGTCCGCAATGGCGATCGCCTGCTCCTGCGTTTCCAGGGTGCGGAGCGCCGCGTCCACGTCCTGGCGCACCCCGCGCCGCGCATCGTCTTCGGTCAGACGCGCCACCCGTCTCGATTCGGAAGCCTGCGAGACGTTCTGCTGGCGCTGAAAGCCGTCGAAGATCTGGTAGCTGCCGGAGATGCGCAGATTCCAGCTTGTGTTGCCGCCGGTAAAGGAGCGCTCCTGGTTGGCCCAGGTGTAGCCCGACGAAACCGACAGCGTGGGCAGATACGAACTCCGGGCGCTGCTCTCGGAAGCACCGGCCACGGCCGAAGCGGCGGCGGCGGCGCGGACGGCGGGCGAGACCGACTCGGCCAATGCAATGATCTCGGCTTCGCTCAGTGCCAGCGGACCGGGTTCGGCGTCGTCGGGCAGCACCGGCGACACCGGTCCATCCGCCCCGACCTGGCGCCCCAGGTTGAAGCGCGCGGCGCGAAGCTGGTTTTGCGATTGGAGGAGACTCTGGCGCGCGTTCGCCAGCTCCAGCCGGGTGCGCAGGCTGTCCGAGCGCGTGCCCGTTCCCAGTTGGACCTGTCTGCGGGTGATCCCCAGGCTCTCTTCGGCGCGGGTCACGCTGGCCTCGGCCACCAGGACGAGCTCGGCCTGGCGAAGCGCGTTCAGGAAGAGGGTGCGCGTTTGCAGGAGGATGGCGAAGCGCTGGTTGCTCAAGCGCGCCTCGGCCTCGATTCGGGCCGACTCGGTGCGGTCCAGTTCGGCGAACTTGCGCCCCCCCTGGAAGACCTGGTAGTTGGCATTCAGCGAGGCATTGTAGGAATCGCTGCTCCCCGACACGAGCCGCTGGGTGGTCGGATCGAAGCGGCTCTGGCTCTGCACCGAGGCCCCCGAGCCCATGCTGACATTGGGAAGGAAGGCACCCCACGCGCGCAGCCGGGTTCCGCCCGCGTTGTGGACCGTCGCCTGGCTCTGGGCCAGTTGCGGACTGTGGATCAGCGCCCGTTCCAGTGCCTGGTCCATCGTAATGCGCTCGGCCGGCTCCTGCCCCGCCGCCCCGCCACCCCCCGCCAGCGCGGCAACGCACCACGCCACACCGGCTCCTCCGCGCGTCCACCGTCTCATGGCCGCCGCCTCGCGCATGGCCGCCTTCTCCTTCGTTCGCATTCGTTGTGTTCGCTCCTTCGTTTGCATTGGGTGTTCCCGGGTCAGCGCCGCCGTTGCCGGCGCTCGCCGCCTTCGCCCTCGCGGCCCCCGCCGTAGCGCACGGCCAGCAGAGAGTCGTACATGATGATCTGCCCGGGATTCAGCACCGCCTTCAGCGAGTCCCGCGTAGCCGAGAGGAGCGCCGTCTCCTCGCGGTCGTACCGATCCCGCATCTCCCGGTTCAGCGTACGCACCCGCTCGCGAAAGTGCGTGATAATCCGGTCCACATCCTCGCGCTGGGAATCCTCCAGCCCGACCTGGTAGATGACCGGCCCCCGGTTCCGCCTCTCTTCGCCACCTTCGCGCTCCTGGCTGTCCGCCGACGCCTCCTCCGGCGGAGCGGCCTCTTCGGGCGCGGGCACCGGATCGGCGGGCACCGGAGTCTCGCCCACGGGTGCGCGCACCGACCATGCCCGCCCGAGCATCACTCCCGCGGCCAGGGTGGACACCAGGAGCAGGACCGAGAGGAGCCGGGCACGGCGTTCGCGCGCCATCACGGAGCCATGCCCTCCACCAGTGCCATGAAGGCGCCCGCGCTGGCCGTCCGGTCGCTTGCGAGGAGCGCTTCAAGGCCGGTCTCGTCGACCGTGTCGCCAAGCACATCCTGCAGCACCAGCCGCGCCTCGGGCGGTTCGGGAGCGCGCCGCGACTCGGAGGTGACCACGACCGCCGCGATCACCGCCGCCGCCGCCGCCGCGGGGATCAGGCTGCGCGACCAGCCCGAGAGCACCTGGGCCACCGACGCGCGGGCCGCCGCCCTGCGCCGGGCCAGCTCGAAGGCCACGCGGTCCATGATCCGGGCCCGGGATTCCCTCCAGTAGCCGGGATTGTCGCGGCCGGGGTCCAGCGCGGCCAGGATGGTCCCTCGATCGTCGTCTGGCATCGTCCGGTCTCTCGTCACCTGTTCCTTCATTGCCTGATCTCCTTCCTCCCGGGCTCGACCGCAAGTCACTCGTCGCGCTTCCAGTCGGCCAGCTCGGCGCGCAGCGCCTTTCTCGCAAAGTGCAGATGCGACCGGACCGTCCCCGACGGCATTCCGAGCCGCTCCGCTATTTCGCTGTGTTTCCATCCTTCCAGGTCGTGCAGCAGCACGATTTCTCTCTGTATTTCGGACAATCCGCCCAGCGCCGCCCTCAGCCTTCTGCGCAGCGCGGCCAGGTGCGCCACCCTGTCGGGTCCGGGATCGGAGGTGCGCGCGCTCACCGGAATCTGTTCCCCGCCCCGGAGGCTCTCGCGCCGGACCAGGTTCCTGGACCGGTTCCTGACGATCGTCAGCAGCCAGCCGGCGAACTTGGCCGGGTTGCGGCAATTGTCAAGACGCTCGAGCGCGACGAGGAACGATTCCTGCACGGCGTCCTCGGCGTCCTGCCGCCTTCCGGTCACCCCCAGCGCCACCGCAAAGGCGGCTCGCTGGTAGCGCCGAACGAGCTCGTTGAACCCGTCCGGATCGCCGGAACGCGCCAGGATCACAAGTTGCGCGTCGGATCGCTCCTTCATTTCCTGTTATCGGACACGCGCCGCGGCCGTCCTGTTGAGTGTGCCACCCGGCGTTCCCGGGTGCAGGCCGGCGTTGTCGCGATACAGGACAGGGCGGAGGGCATCGCCGTTAGCCCGCGGCGGGCGCGCAATCCCGAATGAACGAGACGAGCTGCTCTTCGGGGATCTCGTCGAGCGAGCGGGCCAGGAAGTAGCGGGCGGGAGGATCCGGAGCGGAAGGCCCTCCCGCGGTCCCCGGCCCGACGCCCAGGCTGAGAATGGCGGGGGATTCCGTCCCGGCGCGGCCGATGCGCGACGCTCCGAGTTGGCTGACGGTCCAGGGGGCGCCGTCGACGATCACTTCGCGGGTGGGAACGCGAACTCCCGTCGGCGGGGCGACGTCGCGGACCGAGAGCAGCGGGCTTCGCGCGGGCCCCGGTGGCGAAGGAGGAGGCGAGACCGGAGAATCGGGAACCGCCGCCGGGCACTGTGGTTTCTTTGGGCGCCAGGTGCGCTTTGGGCGGTTGTGCCGAGCCATTCAGTCCCCCTTGTCACAGTTTTCCGCCGGACCCCTCCAGCATCTCATTCCCCGAACCGGATTTGCTGTTCCCCCGGTGCCGCCGCGGATGGAGATGCGACGGTCGGCGACCGACAACGATACCAGCGCCGCTCCGGTCCCGCCACGCTCCGCGCTCAGCGGCCGCCCGCGCCTGTTGTTCCGCCTCGGACGCCCGGTCCCCCAGGGTTCAGTCCCGCGTGCTCCGGGCCGGCCGGGTTGCCGCCCTGTCCTTCCAGTCCCCCCTGCCCAACCCCAGCTCGGCCGCGTCTTCTCCGAAGAACATGCGGATGTACTTCGCCTGAATGGGGGTAATCTTTCGCACCGCCCAGACCAGCCGCACATGATCGGGTTCGGCCGGGCGCATCGACAACGCCAGCCCGGCCTCGTGGGGAAGCCGGTCGCTCTTGCGATGGTTACAGGTGGAGCAGGCCGTGACGACATTCTCCCAACCGTTGCCGCCTCCCCGCGAGAGCGGCAGCACATGGTCGCGGGTCAGGAATTCGCGCGGCCGCAGCTCGCGCTTGTGGCGTCCGCAGTACTGGCAGGCGTAACCGTCGCGGGCGAAGAGAAAGGTATTGGTGACCTGGCGGCGGAAGCGGCGCGGTACATGCACGAAGCGCACCAGGCGAATGACCAGCGGGAAGGGATACTCCGACTGGACCGAGCGGAAGGCGCGGGCGGCGTCGTGCTCCAGGATCTCGGCCTTGTCGTCCAGCACCAGGCGAATCGCGCGGCGGGCGGGCACGATCATCAGCGGCTCGTACGAGGCGTTCAGAGCCAGGCAGTTCACGTACGGTCTCCCCTCTCCTCCGGGATCGTCCATCCCAGGCCACTACAGGTCGCCCCATGCAAGGTCGCCCCATGCAGGATATTACTAACAATAGTCGGCTCTCCGCGCCCGCAACGCCCCCCCGGAGAGATGCCGCGCGCCCACCCTTCCCCCGGGGCAGGACTACATCAGGTCGGAGGGGTCGCGGTCGATGGCCAGGTGAACGTTCCCCGGAGGACGGAACTCGTTGGCCACCGCAAGGAGCGCGCGGCTCAGATCCGCCGGTCGCCCCCGCAGGATCAGGTGCCAGCGGTAGCGCCTTTGCAGACGCTCAAAGGGGGCGGGAGCCGGACCGAGCGCCTCGGGACCGTCGATGGTGTGGGGTCGCAGCCATTCGCCAAGCATCTCGGCCGCCGTCACGGTCGCCCCCTGGCCGGGGCTGCTGAGCACGATGCGGGCCATGCGCGCAAAGGGCGGATAGGGCGGATCGGCGCGCGACGCGAGCTCCCGCTCCACGAAACCGGCGTAGTCGTGGGTCACCGCCGAGCGGATCACATAGTGGTCGGGGAGGTAGCTCTGGATGACCACTTCGCCGGGCAGCCTGCCGCGACCCGCGCGGCCCGCCACCTGCGAGATGAGCTGGAAGGTGCGTTCGCTACTGCGGAAGTCGGGGAAGTGCAGTCCGATGTCGGCATTGATGACCCCCACCAGGGTGACGCGGGGAAAGTCCAGCCCCTTGGCGATCATCTGGGTGCCGAGAAGAATGTCCACCTCGCCCGAGCGCACGCGTTCGAGGATGTCCCGGTGCGACCACCTGCCGCGTGTGGTGTCCACATCCATGCGCGCGATCCGCGCCCCGGGAAGGCATTGGTGCACGATCCGTTCGACCTGTTCGGTGCCGAGTCCGCGCCAGGAGAGCGTGGGGTCACCGCAGCTCCGGCAACGGTCTGGAGGGGGTTCGCCGTAGCCGCAGTGATGACAGATCATGCGGTGGCGGGCGCGGTGCAGCGTCAGCGAGACCGAGCAGTTCGGACATTCGAGAACCTCGCCGCAGCCCTGGCAGAGCGCGAAGCTGGCGTATCCGCGCCGGTTGAGAAGGAGGATCGTCTGTTCTCCGTCCGCGACCCGCCGCCGCAGGAGTTCGGCCAGAAGGGGGGAGAGGATGTGGCCAGGGGGAGAGGGGGGGGAGCCGGCTACGCGGCGATCGTCGGGCGGGGGAGAGGGGGCGGAAGAAGGGTGGGCGGAAGACGACGTGGCCGGAGCCGGGGACGTGCGGGCGTCCTTGCGGAGATCGACCACATGCACCGAGGGGAGGACACCGCCCCCGACGCGGTCGGGAAGCTCGAGCAGCGTGTACTTGCCGGAGCGCGCATTGGCCCAGCTCTCCAGCGAGGGGGTGGCCGATCCGAGCAGGCAGACCGCACCCGCCCGCCGCGCCCGCACAACCGCCACATCGCGGCCCTGATAGCGGGGTGTGGTCGATTGCTTGTAGCTGCCATCGTGCTCTTCGTCCACCACGAGGGCCCCCAGCCGCGGCAGGGGCGCGAAGACCGCCGAACGGGCCCCGATCACGATTCGCTTCCTCCCGGCGCGCACCTCGCGCCAGGCGTCGAAGCGTTCTCCCTGCGACAGCGCCGAGTGCAACACCGCCACCAGGTCGCCGAAGGCCGAACGGAAGCGCGCAACCGTCTGCGGCGTCAGCGCGATTTCGGGGACGAGCACGATCGCGCCGGTCCCCCGCTTCAGCGCCCGCCGGATGAGTTCGATGTAGACCAGCGTCTTGCCCGAAGAGGTGACGCCGTGCAGCAGGAAGGTTCCGCCACCGGATTCCAGCGCGGCGGCCAGCCGCGCGATGACGGAACGCTGGGCCGCCGTGGGGACGTGGGCCGGACCCTGGCCCGGCGGTTCGTTGCCGAAGGGGTCGCGGAGCACGACCGCCTTCTCGACGCCGACCAGTCCCTTCCTGGCCAGGCCATCGACGACCGCACGCGAGAAGCCGTCTTCCTTCAGCGCCGCCAACGCCCGTACCCCGCCCCCGGCCACGATGCGTTCGAAGGCTTCCCGCTGGCGCGTCGCCCGTCCGAAGATCTCCTCGATCTCGCCCAGGGTGCCGATCTCGCGCAGGACACGGGCCACCAGACGCTGCTTCGGCCTGGACGCGCGCGGCGCGGGGACCATGGCGCGCAGCACGAGACCCGGAGGGGCCAGGTAGTAGTCGGCAATCCAACGGGCCAGCTCGAGCAGCTCGCCGGTGACTCGGGTGGCCGGGTCCAACACGGCGTGGATGTCGAGCAGTCCTTCCACCTCCCGCCCCTCCCCCACCACCCATCCCGTCAGCGTCCGGCCCTTGAAGGGCACCGTTACCGCGCTTCCCCGGGGCGGCGCCAGGCCCGGCACCGAATAGTTGAAGAGCCGGCGGAGCGGCACGGGGATCGCCACCTCGATCAGGGCGCGGGAGGGCGTCGGCACGACGAGGGTGGGTACGCCGCTAGCTCAGAAGCAGAAAGATGTCCTGCTGGGGCTCGTCGACCGTGACCTCGGGGCCGTCCGGACCCATGTGCACGTTGAGTTCGGTGCGGATCCCCACATCGTCGGCGATGTAGATCCCCGGTTCCACCGAGAAGCCGACGCCGGGAACGAGGACGCGGTCGTCGCGCGTCTCCAGGTTGTCCAGGTTGGGACCGCGGCCGTGAATGTCGCGGTCGATGGAGTGACCCGTGCGATGGATGAAGTGCTCGCCGTAGCCCGCCCGGGCGATGATCCCGCGCGCCACGTCGTCGGCCTCGAAGCCGCGGATGGTCTCGCCGCGCGCGTGGCGTTCCGAGAGCGAGGCCACCACCCCGTCGCGGGCCGCCTTCACCACGCTCCACAGCTCCGCGATCCGGGGCGGAAGCTCGGCACCCAGGTAGCCCATCCAGGTCTGGTCGGCGGGAACGGAGTCGTCGTGGAGTGCGCCCCAGAGGTCGATGAGGAGGAGGTCGCCCGCGCGAATGGTCTCGCCCGCCTCGCCGGGGTCGTAGTGGGGGTCGGCGGCCTTCGGTCCGATCGCGACGATGCAGTCGGCCTGGGCGGGGGCGCCGCGCGAGGCAAGTTCGGTGCGGATCCAGCTCGCCAGGGCGCCCTCGGTGATGGTCTTGCCGCGCCGCAGATGGTCCGCCGCGCGGGCAAAGGCGTCGCGTGCCAACGACTTGACGATCTGTGACGCGCGGCCGTGCTCCTCGCGCTGGACATCGGTCCAGACCGCATAGAAGGTGGAGACCAGGTCGCCCGAGCTGTGCAGTTCGACGCCCGTGTCCAGGATCACGTCGCGCATGCCCGCCGGGATGAGGTCAAGGTAGGGAACATCGCCCCGCGCCGAGGTTTCCGCCGCGACCCGCTGGCAGCCGGCCAGGAGCGCGCGCAGCTCTTTCTCCATTTGCCGACGGCTGGAATAGCTCGCCCTGGGCCAGTCGAGGTGGCGCCAGGAGGAGTGTTCGATCGCGTGGATGAGGAGCCGCGGCGGCCCTTGGGCGGGGACGAGCGCGAATCCGCGCCGCGTCGTCCACTCCAGGCCGAGCAGCGAGCGCCCGATCGGGTTGCGGTCCTTGAAGTCGTAGATGAGCCAGCCGTCGAAGCCGCGTTCGCGGAGCGCCGCCTGGACCCTCGCGATCCCTTCGGCGCTGGCCAGCAGCACCCCGGAGGTGTCCGCCTGAATTCGCGTCATTCACCTGTTCTCCGTCACTTGTTCTCCATCATGGATGCGGATTCGTTGCGGGTGGCGTCCGGCCCCTGCGCGGGCCGGCCCGGATGTGCGGCCACGCGGATACGGTGCGCGCGCAAACCCACCTCGTGTTCTCGCGTCCGTGCCTCAATCCGGGTCCATGGTCTCGAATTCGGCGAGCGCCTCGTCGAGTTGGGCCCGTTCCTCGTCGGTCAGTGCCGCGGAATCGTGGGCGGCTCCCCCCCGGCCCCGCATCCGCCGCAGCGCGACCACGACCAGTCCAAGTCCCGCGAGAAGTGCGAACGGCGGCATTGCCCACGCCAGCAGTCCCGCTCCCTCGCGCCTGGGGAAGGCACGGTATTCCTCTCCGTAGGCGGCGAGCATCCGCTCCACCAGACTGTCGGCGTCCAGGCCCTCCCCGGCCGCCAGATGGATGCTGTCGCGCAACGCTTCGGCCTGGGACGAGGTGCAGACTTCGAGCATGAGACCGGGGCAGAAGGGGGAACGGAGCTTCGAGATGGCCTCGGCGGCCTCGGGGTGGACCGCTTCGGGCGCGGAGCTGGCGTCGCGCGAGGCGAGTTGGGGCTGGCCCGCGGGAGAAGGGGGTCCGCAGGCGGTGGCCAGGAGGGTGCAGAGCAGGGTGGCGAGGGGGACGCGGGGACGCGGGGGACGCTCGCGCCGGATTTGCCCACACCGGATTTGCCCACACCGGATTTGCACGCGCCGGATTTGGGATCGCTGGTGTTCGCACGATTCGGTTGGGGGTCGAACGGTCGGTCGGTCAGTCATGCATCTCTACCCCGGCCAGAGCCCGGATTACAGCCACGCACCCGCGCCCGAGCCGGACGGGGTCGTAGCCTCCCTCCAAGAATACCACAACGCGGCCCTGGCAACAGCGGTCGGCCGCCTCCATGACCATGCGCGTGGTCTGGTGGAGGTCCGCGGGCTCCAGGAGCTGGCCGCCCAGGGGATCGCCGGCGAGAACGTCGAATCCGGACGACACGAGGATGAAATCGGGCGCCGCGCGCGCCACGGCAGTCCGCAGCGCCTTGTCGAAGACGCCGAGGTAGCGATCGCGCGGGATGCCCGCCCGCAGCGGCACATTCAGGGTGAACCCCTCCCCCCTACCCCGCCCCGTTTCGTGCGCGGCCCCCGTACCGGGATAGTGCGGATACTGGTGGAGCGAGAGGAAGAACACCTCCGGGTCCTCGTAGAAGGCGTCCTGGGTGCCGTTCCCGTGATGCACATCCCAATCCACGATCAGGATGCGGCCGGCCTGGCCCCGCGCGCGCAGGCTTGCCGCCGCGACAGCGATGTTGTTGAAGAGGCAGAATCCCATGGCGCGGCCCGGGGTGGCGTGGTGACCCGGCGGACGCGCGGCCACGAAGGCGTTGCGAAAGCGCCCCCCAGCCACGCCGCGCACGGCCTCCAGCCCCGCACCCACCGTTCCCAGCGCGGCTTCCCACGACGCGGCCGAGATCCGCGTGTCGGCGTCAAACGTGACCGGCCGGCCCTGCTGCCTCGCTTCGGTCACCGCACCGCGCACCCGCTCGACCAGCTCCTCGGTGTGGACCAGCGCCAGATCCTCTTCGCGGGCTGCCTCCGGCGCCGCCTGCTCCACCCGTCCGTGCAGCGCGACCAGGTCGTTCTTCACCGCCGAGGCGATCGCCCGCAGCCGCCCCTGGTGCTCAAGGTGTCCCCAGCCGGTGTCGTGGAGGACCGCCGCGGGGTGCATGAGGAAGCCGGTCACGGGCATGATTTCAAGACCCGCGCGACCTGCTCCGGCACTACCTGCTCCGGCGCGCCGAGCACCCAACGGTGCGGAATCGCCGCTGCATCCGCTACGCCGCGCCAACCGGTTCTTTCGTCCGCGCGATCCGCTCCTGGATGCTCAGGATTTCGGGGCGGCGCGTTCGCATCGCGGTCAGGGCGTCCACCGCCGCGCTTGTGGCGGACATGGTCGTCAGGTAGGGCACCCCGTAGGCGATCGCCGCGCGCCGCATGGAGAAGTCGTCGTACTGCGATTTCTTGCCGAGCGGGGTGTTGATCAGCAGACCCACGTGCCCGCTCACGATCCGGTCCACGATGTTTGGGCGTCCCTCGCCGACCTTGCGCACCTGTTCGCAGGGGATGCCGAGCTGGCGAAGATGGTTGCGGGTTCCGCGGGTGGCCAGGATCCGGAAGCCGAGGTCGGCCAGGCGGCGCACCAGGGGGGTGACCGTGGGCTTGTCCGAGTCGTTGACGGTCACGATCACCGACCGGTCGCCATCCCCCTCGGGAAGGCGGTTTCCCGCCGACACCTGGGCCTTGGCGAAGGCCATCCCGAAGGAGTCGTCCACGCCCATCGCCTCGCCCGTCGAACGCATCTCCGGGCCCAGGAGCGTGTCCACATCGAAGCGGTTGAAGGGGAAGACCGCTTCCTTGACCGCGACGCCGTTCACCTCCGGCTCCGACGCCACATCCAGATCCGCCAGCTTCTCGCCCGCCATCAGCCGCGCCGCCAGCCGCGCCAGCGGCACCCCGGTCGCCTTCCCCACGAAGGGCACCGTCCGCGACGCGCGCGGGTTCACCTCCAGCACATACACCTGGCCATCCTTCACCGCGTACTGCACGTTGAGCAGGCCGACCACCCCCAGCTCCAGCGCGAAGCGCCGCGTCAGCCGCCGCATCTCGTCGAGCTCCGCCCGGCCCAGCAGGTACGGGGGCAGCACGCACGCCGAGTCCCCCGAGTGGACCCCCGCGTCCTCGATGTGCTGCATGATCCCGCCGATCACGACGTCGGTCCCGTCCGAGAGCGCGTCCACATCGGCCTCGAAGGCGTCTTCCAGGAAGCGGTCGATCAGAACCGGGTGGTCCGGCGAGGCCTTCACCGCCCGCGCGAAGTAGCCCTTCAGCGATTCCTCGTCGTAGACGATCTCCATGGCGCGCCCGCCGAGTACGTACGAGGGCCGCACCAGCACCGGGAAGCCGATCTCGCGGGCGATCCGCACCGCCTCGTCCACGCTCATCGCGGTCCCGTTCGCCGGTACCCGCGCCCCGATCCGCCGGCAGACCTCCTCGAAGCGGCGGCGGTTCTCGGCCCGGTCGATCGCGTCCACCGAAGTCCCCAGGATCGGGACCCCCAGCTCCTCCAGCGGCCGCGCCAGATTGAGCGGCGTCTGCCCGCCGAGCTGCACGATCACTCCCAGCGGCCGTTCTCGCTCCACGATCTCGACCACATCCTCGAGCGTCAGCGGCTCGAAGTACAGCTTGTCGCTCACATCGAAGTCGGTCGACACCGTCTCCGGGTTCGAGTTGACCATGATCGTCTCGTAGCCGGCCTCGTGCAACGCCAGCACCGCCTGCACACAGCAGTAGTCGAACTCGATCCCCTGCCCGATCCGGTTGGGCCCGCTGCCAAGGATGACGATCTTGCTCCGGTCCGAGGGGTTCGATTCGTCTTCGGATTCGTAGGAGGAGTAGTAGTAGGGGGTTGCCGCGGGGAACTCGCCCGCGCAGGTGTCGACAACATTGTAGGTGGGATGAATCCGCCATTGCCGGCGCAGCGACCGGATGGCGGCCTCGTCCACGCCGCGCAGGGCGGCAAGCTGGGCATCCGCGAATCCCTCGCGCTTCATGTGGCGGAGGGAGGCCGCGGCGAGGGACGGCAGATTGGCGAACCAGGCCTCCAGCTCCCGGATCTGCGCGAGCTGGTCCAGGAACCAGGGATCGATCCCGGTGGCGCGGTGGAGCTGTTCGATCGGGATTCCCGCCTCGAGCGCGCGCTTGAGCTGGTACTTGCGGAAGGTGGTCGGTCTGCGCACCGCGGCCAGGATCGCCTCGGCGTCGTCCGACTCCAGCCCGTCGTCGGCGGGGGTCGCGCCGGTGACCCAGCCGATCCGGCCCACCTCCAGGCCGCGCAATCCCTTCTGCCAGGCGGAGCGGAAGGTGCGTCCGATCGCCATTGTTTCGCCCACCGCCTTCATCTGCACGCCCAGGGTGTCGTCCACATCCGGGAACTTCTCGAAGGCGAAGCGCGGGAACTTGACCACCACGTAGTCGAGCGCGGGCTCGAACGATGCCGGCGTGGTTCTTGTGATGTCGTTCGGGAGCTCGTACAGGTGGTAGCCGACCGCCAGCTTCGCGCCTACGCGCGCGATCGGAAAACCGGTCGCCTTCGACGCCAGCGCCGAGGACCGCGACACGCGCGGATTCATTTCGACGACGAGCATCTCTCCATCTTCGGGGTTCACCGCGAACTGGATGTTGCAGCCGCCCGCCTCGACCCCGATCTCGCGAATGATCGCAATCGCCGCATCGCGCATGCGCTGGTATTCGACGTCCGAGAGCGTCTGCGCCGGGGCCACCGTGACCGAGTCGCCGGTGTGCACCCCCATCGCGTCGAAGTTCTCGATCGAGCACACGATGATGACGTTGTCGAGTCCGTCGCGGACCACCTCGAGCTCGTACTCCTTCCACCCGATCACGGAGCGGTCGATGAGCACTTCGCGGATCGGACTGGCGTCGAGTCCTTTGCGCACCTGGGTTCTGAACTCGGCCAGATTGTAGGCGGTGCCGCCGCCGGTGCCGCCGAGGGTGAAGGAGGGCCGGATGATCGCCGGGTAGCCGGTTTCTCCGATGATCCCAAGTGCTTCGTCGAGGCTGCGCGCAAAGCCCCCGTGGGGGACGGCAAGGCCGATGCGCTCCATCGCGGCGGTGAACTGTTCGCGGTCCTCGGCCATCACGATCGAGCGCTCGTCGGCCCCGATCAGCTCGACGCCGTGGGCCGCCAGGACGCCCTGGCGGTGCAGCTCCATGGCGATGTTGAGCGCGGTCTGTCCGCCCATCGTGGGGAGCAGCGCATCGGGTTGCTCCCGTTCGATCACGCGCTCGACCCACTCGGAGGCAAGCGGCTCAATGTAGGTGCGGTCGGCCAGATCCGGATCGGTCATGATCGTCGCCGGATTGGAGTTGACCAGGACGACCCGGTAGCCCTCCTCCTTCAGCGCGCGCACGGCCTGGGTGCCGGAGTAGTCGAACTCGCAGGCCTGGCCGATCACGATGGGACCCGAGCCCAGGATCAGGATCGAGTCGATGTCGGTGCGTTTAGGCAAGGGGGAATGGCGTGGGAGTCAGGGGTGGACGCGATGCGCGAACCGTCGCGCGGGTGGCCGATAAGGGCGGATGGCGGATGGGACGAACGCCGGGGTACTCCGGGCCGGCGGAGATGGGCAGCTCGCCGGGGTGATCGCCAAGCCAAGACGGGGAAGGGCGGGCGCGGGCGGACCGGGTGGCCAAAGGTGCGTAGCGGGGCGCGGGCATCAGGGGGCGTCGGCGGCCGGTCCGGTCTTGGCGGATTCCTTGCGTACGGCGGTGCGCAGCGCCATCGCGAGGCCTCCCCAGACAAAGGCCATGATCGCGATCATGGTGATCCAGGTTGCGGTGGTCATGGTGGGCTCCGGGTTTGCGGGGGACGGGGGCGCCGGTTTCGAGGCCGAAGTAAGGTGCGCCAAGGGGGGGGGCGGGGCAAGGTGGTGTGTCGGGGAGCAAAAGCCGCAGGAAGCGCGATCCGTGCGCTCCTGGTCCGACGCCGGGGTGCCCCAACGCGATCCGTGTCCCGGGCGAAGCCTTCGGGGACGCGCGAACCCCTCACCGCCGGGCCCGGTCCACTCCTCTCACCTCCAGCACATCGCCCACGGTGCGCAGCCCGTCGATCACATTCTGGATGTGGACCGCGCGCGGCAGCCCGATCAGCTCGATGCCCCGCACCACGGCGTCGCGGTGGACGCCCCGCGCGAAGGCCTTGTCCTTAAGCTTCTTGGCCACCGACTTGGGCTTCAGATCGTCGATTCCGTTGGGGCGCACCAGGCAGCAGGCGTAGACCAGGCCGCTGAGCTCATCGCAGGCGTAGAGGACGCGGTCCAGATTCGATTCGGGAGCCACATCGGTGCGGTCGGGCCAGGCGTGCGCCTCGATCGCGTGCACGATCTCTTCCGGATAGCCCAGTTCGCGCAGCCGCGCAACCCCGATGTGGGGGTGGTCGTCGGGGTGGCGCTCCCAGTCCAGGTCGTGGAGGAGGCCCGCCAGTCCCCAGAGCTCCTCGTCCTCGTCCATGAGGCGGGCGTAGTGGCGGACGGCGGCCTCGACGGCGTACATGTGCCTTCGCAGCGCCGGGCTCCGGACCCACTCCTCGAGGAGCCGGACGGCGTCGGTTCGGGTGTGCATCGTGGGGGACTCCCTGTTCCTTCATTTGAAGTGATTGTCGGTTTGCGACAGGGGGGAAAAGACGGCGGCGGGAGCGGCGGCAAGGACGCTCACACCGCGCTCGACGGACAGAGGTGCGAGACAGGGCACTGGTGACAGCGGGGCTTGCGCGCGGTGCAGACCTGCCTTCCATGATGGATCAGCAGGTGGGCGAGCATCGTCCAGAGGCGGCGGGGAAAGAGCGCCATCAGGTCGCGTTCGATCCTGACCGGGGTCTTCTGGGCGGTGAAGCGCATCCGGCCCGCGAGTCGCCCGACATGCGTGTCGACCACGACTCCTTCGTCGATCCCGAAGGCGTTGCCGAGGATGACATTGGCGGTCTTGCGGCCGATTCCGGGCAGCGCAGCCAGCTCCTTCATGGTGCGGGGAAGCTCGCCGCTGTGCTCGTCGATCAGCGCATGGGCCATTCCGATGAGGTTGCGCGTCTTGTTGCGGAAGAAGCCCGTGGAGCGGATGACGTCTTCCAGCTCGCCCGGGTCTGCGGCCGCGAGCGCTTCGGCGTCGGGGTAGCGGCGAAATAGCTCCGGGGTGACCAGGTTGACGCGCACGTCGGTGCACTGGGCCGAAAGGACGGTCGCGACGGCCAGCTCAAAGGGCGAGGCGTGGCGGAGCGCGCACTCCGCATCGGGGTATTCGGCGAGAAGGATCCTGTAGATCGCGGCCGCGCGGGCGGTGCGGGCCTTCTTCGATTCGCGGGGACTCATGAACTCATGCGAGGATGACGAAGGGGAGGGCGGAGGGGCGGGGGGAAGTCGGATGAGGCGGGGAAGCGGCCGGTCCCGAGGAGGGCTCTTGCGTAAGCGGCTGATGAGACGGCGAAGCGGAGGCAGCCGCCGCGGCCTGGGGAGGAACGCGCGCCGCCGCGGGCCGAAGCGCATCCGGGCCGAGACGCACCAACCGGTGCAGCAGCAGCGCCGCCAGCTTGTAGGCCTCGGCCGGGGTGCGGACCGCGAAGAGGCCCTCGATCTCGGCGCCGGGCAGTGAACAGGAGAAATCGCGGCCACCCTGCCGCGCGGGACCGGCAGCCCACTCGGGGAGGGTGCCGAGCGGCTGTGGCGGCAGCGGAACGAGGGCGAAGCCGGGCCGGTCGCCGCGCATTCCCGCCACGAGCGCCAGGTGGAGCGCGCCCGTGCGGTCGCCGAACCAGAAGAAGCCGTCGACGGATTCGGGTGGCGCCGCCTGTGCGGCCGGCGTGGCCGCGTATCCCGCAGGCTCGGCGGGGTGAGGGCTCTGAGGCGATTGCCCGCCACCGTGGCCGCGGCCGCCCGCGTCGCCCTCCTCCAGCCAAACCAGATGCTGCGGCAACTGGATGTATCCGGCTGGTGTACCCAAGGCCGCCGAACGGGAGGCTCCTGAACCGGGCCCGTAAGATGCACCCGACATCACAACCCCGGATCCCAGCGCCGCAGCCCAGTCGCCGCCCTCCGCCAACGAAGCGTCCGCGCCGTCCGCCAGGAGTTCGCGCAGGAGAGTGGCCCGCGCCAGAGCCACCGAGGGACCCGCGCGCCAGAGCTGCCACGCGAAGAAGAGCGCCACCCCGTGGTCGTGGGCGGATCCGGAATCGCCGTCGTCGTCCCGCAGCTCGGCCAGCACCCCCTGTACCGCTCCCAGCATGACGAAAACGGCCGGGTTGCCCGCATCCTGTCCCTGCACCTCCGCCTCGTCGCCGATCGCCGGAAAGCGCCGGGCGGCAAAATCCGGTTCGGGGAGGAGGAGCTCGTAGGGGGTCAGCCGGGGCCAGGCGTCGTGGATCGCCACGGGAAGAGGCCGCCGCCGGTCAGGAGGGCGACGAGGTCGTGGCGCCGGTGCCCTTGCGCCGGGCCGAAACCGGGCGCTTCATTCGCCGCGGGCGGCCCGAACCCGCCGAACCAGCCAGCCATTGAGCGCATACAGCACCGCGATCACGACCGCGAACTGAATCAGCACCGAACCCACGTTGTAGGGCGAGAAGAGCGTCCAGGTCTCGGCCGCTGCGAATTTCCCGCCGCCGGCCTGCACCAGCCACCACACCATGAGCACGACGGCCTGGACCATCACCAGTCGCATCGCCCAGTCCCACCACTTGCCGATCCGCACATCGGAATCGCCGGTGTTGATGAACTTCTCGCGCCACTTCGTCACCCCGTGCCTGATGACCGCGAAGGCGAAGAAGAAGCCCGAGAGCATGAGGCCGACGCCCCAGACCCAATCCTGGTTCTGGAAGATGCCGATGCGCAGCGCCGAGGGGACGCCGAAGAGGAAGCCCGCCGCACCGACCGCGATGATCGCGTGCTTCCGGGTCAGCCCCAGATCGATCAGGATGCGCGAGGCGAGCTCGATCATCGCCACCAGACTCGACCAGGCCGCGAAGACCAGCGCCAGAAAGAAGAGCGCCATGAAGAACTGGCCGCCCGGAATCTGCGCGAAGAGCTGCGGAACCCAGATGAAGGTCAGCCCCTCGTTGCCCGCGCCCGTGATCTCGCTGGCCGCCTCGGGCATGACCGAGAAGATCGTGCAGAGGACCATGATTCCCGCCAGCAGCGACATCGAGTTGTTGCCGAAGCCGATGACGAAGGCGTTCAGCGCGGTGTCCTCGCGCGAGCGCATGTAGATCGCGTAGGAGAGGACCAGACCCCAGCCGGCGCCGGTGTCCCATGCGTTCTGGGTGAGCGCCTCGAGCCAGATCCTGACGTCGCCGAGCTGGCTGAAGTCGGGGGTAAAGAGGAAGGCGAGGCCCTGGGAAGCGCCGGGCAGGGTGAGCGCCTTGACCGCCAGCACCACGACCAGAATGATGAGCGAAGGGATCAGGAAGCGGGCGGCCTTTTCGATTCCGCGGACCCCGCGCGAGACCACGAGGACGCCCAGAGCGACGGCGATGGCGTGGAAGAGGAGCGCCTGCGGGGTGGAGTTGAAGGCGTCCCAGAAGGAGCCCGGAACGGCAGTGGGGATCTCGCCGGTGAGCGTCGCGAAGAAGAAGCGGATCGTCCACCCCATCACGACCGAGTAGTAGAACATGATGGCGACCGCGACCCACGCGACCCACGCGCCCATCCACGCAAACTTCGGACCGATCGTGCTGATGAAGGACCCGATCGTGCCCCGGCGCGTCGCCTTCCCCATGCCGAACTCCAGGATGAGGAGCGGCACCGACCAGAGGAGGAGGAAGACGGCCCAGGCGACCAGGAACGATCCGCCGCCGTTCGAGGCCGCGATGCGGGGGAAGCGCCAGATGTTTCCGGTGCCGACCGCCATTCCGAGCATGGCGAGCAACATGCCCCAGCGCGTGGTGAAGACTTCGGATCGGGTGGACATGGTGGGCGGGCTCCTGGGGAGAGGGGCGATTCCGCAGGGTGCGAAACCGGGGTGCGGTGCTCCGACGGGGAAACTTCGGGTATTGGGGCGAAATCCGGGGGGTGCGCTGAATAGGCTACCGCGCGCGGGCGTCCGGCGCTACCGGGGAGCCGTCAGATCCGCTCCCGAATCCAGTCGGCCACATGGTCGAGCCCCACCCGAAGCTGCTCCAGGCTGTCGCGGTCGCGGATCGTCACGCTGTCGTCGTCGCGCGTCTGTCCGTCCACGGTGATGCACCACGGCGTCCCGGCCTCGTCCTGCCTCCGGTACCGCCGCCCGATCGACCCGGCCTGGTCGTATACGGCCGGAATCCGCGCGCGCCGCAGCCCGGCCTGCAAACGGGTCGCGATCTCGGGCAGTCCCAGCTTCTTCATCAACGGAAAGACGGCCGCCTTGACCGGCGCCAGCTTCGGACTCAACCCCAGCACCACCCGCTTCTGTCCCTGCACCTCCTCTTCGCGGTAGCCGTCCACGAGCGCAACCAGCGCCGCGCGCCCCACCCCCATCGCCGTCTCCACAACGTAGGGCAGAAAGCGCCCGCCACCCGCCGGATCGATGTAGACCAGCCGCTTGCCCGAAAACTCCTGGTGGCGCGCAAGGTCGAAGTCGGTGCGGTTGTGCACGCCCTCGAGCTCCTGCCAGCCGAAGGGAAACTCGTACTCGATGTCGAGCGCGGATTTGGCGTAATGCGCAAGTTCGTTCGGACCATGTTCATGAAAGCGCAACTTGTGCGCGCGGATCCCCATCTCCGTGTGCCAGTTCATGCGCTGTTCGCGCCAATAGTCAAACCACTCGTCGTCTGTGCCGGGCTTGACGAAGAACTGCATCTCGGCCTGCTCGAACTCGCGGGTGCGGAAGATGAAGTTGCCCGGCGTGATCTCGTTGCGAAAGGCCTTACCGAGCTGTGCAATCCCGAAGGGCACGCGCTGGCGCGAGGTCCGTTGCACATTGAGGAAGTTGACGTACGAACCCTGCGCGGTTTCGGGCCGCAGATAGACCACCGACGCGTCTTCCTCCACCGGCCCCATGAAGGTCTTGAACATGAGGTTGAAGAGCCGCGGTTCGCCCAGCTCGCAATCGTCGTGGCCACCGGGCGCCACCGAGGGCTTGCGCGGACAGCGGGGCTGATCCATCTGACCGGCCCCCAGATGATCGGCCCGCCACCGCTTCCTGCAGCGCTTGCACTCCACCAGCGGATCGGTAAACCCGTCCACGTGCCCCGACGCCTCCCAGACCCGCGGATGCATCAGGATTCCCGCGTCGATCCCCTCGATGTCGTTGCGGGCGTGCACCATCGCCGACCACCAGGAATCCGCCACGTTGCGCCGCAGCTCGACGCCGAGCGGTCCGTAGTCCCATACCGAGGCCGCACCGCCGTAAATCTCGGACGACTGAAAGACGAAACCCTTCCGTTTGGCCAGCGAGACGATCTTGTCCATCGTGTCCTTGTCCATCGTGCCCATTCGTGCTATTCCATGGTTTGAGTAGAGGAGGGGAATGAGGGCGGCCATCCGGGTCCCGGCCACCCGCGCCGCGCGAAATCTCCACGTCTCCGGACCCGGTGCGGACCGGCGGAGGCGCGCCCGCTCCCGTTATTCGTTTCGGCCTCCGAGTCCCACCGCATCCAGGCTCCAGTCCCAGAGGCGTTCCTGGGCGCTCCGGCCGCGCGCCGCCTTCGACGGCTGCGTCGCCACGCCCTTGTCAAGATAGGCCCCGGCCAGCGCCTCGTCGCGCCGCCCGACCGCCAGCCCCGCCAGGATCGGCCCCGATCGCTCCGGGTCGGTTCCCACGAAGTTGCGCACCACGCCGCCTCCGGGAACGCGGCCCAGGTAGTCGCGCAGGATCTCCGTGTCGTACACGCCGGGGTGCAGCGCCACCGGTTCGATTCCGTCGTTCGCCACGCGCCGGGCCAGCGCGGCCGTGAAGAGGACGTTGGCGAGCTTGACCTGCTGGTACACCTGCGTGCGGCGATAGCGGCGGTCCTCGCAGTTGGGGTCGGCAAAGCGGAAGGGGGGGCCGGCGTGCGCCGCCGACGACACCGTGACGACGCGGCTCTTCCCTGCCCGGGCGGCCCCGCGGCGCAGAAGCGGCAGGAGGGTGTGGGTCAGGAGGAAGTGGCCGAGGTGGGTGACGGCAAGCTGAAGCTCGAATCCGTCGCGGCTGAGGGTACGCTTGTGCGGGAGCGCGGCGGCGTTGTTGACGAGCGCGTCCAGGGGGTGGTCCAGCCCGAGGATCCGGCGCGCCCCCTCGCGGACGCTCTCCAGCGAGGCCAGATCGCAGAGAACCAGGTGGTGGCGCGCGTCCGGGGGGAGCGGCGGAAGGGTGGCCAGCGCAGCGCGGCCGCGCTGTTCGTCGCGGCAGAGGAGGAGGATGCGGTGGCCGTCTCCGGCCAGAGTCTGCGCCGTCGCGAGTCCGATCCCGCGGTTGGCGCCGGTGATGGCGATGGTCTTCATGTCCGGTCCCTTATGGAATTAATCGCGCCGTCCGCGGACGGGCCTCCGCGCTTCGCCGGCGCGTGTCGTCCGCCGGTCCGGCAAAGCTAACAACATTGTGGCATGGGGAATGCGGCATACCTTTGTTGCTTCCGCCCGCGTTGCTTCCATCGGCTTGATCCCTCCCCTGCCCCTCCCCGCCATGACCTCCCCCCCGCGCCGTCCCTTCATCGGGGTCGAACCCTTCGACGTCTCGCACGGGGCCGGGTTTCTGGCCGCGGAGGAAGACCGGCACACCATCGAATGCCGCGTCGTCGAGGACGGCGGGAACTTTCGCATTCACCGGCCACGCGGCGCCGGTCCGCCCTCGCGGCTGGCCTTTGTGGATGGCGTGCGCCGCACCGAGGCCCACCTGACGCGCACGGACCTCCAGGGCGGCACGATCGGAGGGGTGGCGGGGGCGTGGGGCGCGGGCGCGGTGCTGATCGGGCCCCAGGGACCGGCGGCGATCGGGCATGTGGAGACCGGCCGCGCGGTCATCTTCGGCGGGGGGCGGCGGGTGTGGCTCGCGCCTCATGCGGGTGGTTGGCGCTGGCTCAGCCTGGCGGTCGACAGCGAGGAGCCCCACGCGGCGCCGCAACACCTTCAGCGCCTCATGCGCGACACCGAGGCCGAGATCGCCGACCGGCTCTGCGCTCGTGAGTGGCTGGTCGTCTTCGACGGTCCTCTGCACGGCATCCGCCGCAGCCGCACGGCGCCGGTGGTCGGGTACGTGAAGACGCATCACCGCCGCACCCTCGCGGTCGAACACTGGACGCGGGTGCCGCAGCTTGGGGTCGGGAATCGCACGAGCATCTTCGTTATGAAGGACGACCGCTACGCCTGCTACATCCGGGTGGGCGATCCCGGGCCCTGGGCGAGTCCGTGGGCGGGCATCGCGCGCATCGAGGTGCCCGCAAGCTCCGGCGCCGACCGGGCCATTCGCTCGATGGACCGGGCCGCGCGCTGGATTCCGTCCTTCGCCTCGGCCGCGCACCGCGACGCCCGCGCACCGGTCAATCTCGCTCCTGTAGCGCGTCTCGAATCACACCTTCATCACCTTCTGGGCGACTCGCGGCTCGCACTCCGCGCCGTTCGCGAAGCCGTCATGCAGAGCAACCTGGGGGAATCCGCATGAGCGACAACGACACCGGCACAAACGGCCCGGTCCAGGATCGGCCAGCCGACGACTCGACCGGCCAGAGCGACCCGGAGTCCACCGGTCCGTCCCTCGATTCATCCCCGCTCGATTCATCCCCGCTCGATTCATCCACTTTGGGCGATCCCCGCATCGGCCTCGTCGACGGCTCGCACGGTAGCAACTCGCGCGATTTCCAGGTCGTGCTCGATCCCGGCGCCCACGTTCAGCTCGACGAACTTGTCGCGGTCCGCACCGAGCTTCCCGGAGGCACCGAGCGTCCCGGCGAAACCAGCTCTCCCGGCGGAGACACCAGGCGTCCCGGCGCCAACCGGGTCACGCACTACGGAATCGTCACCGAGCTGCGCAGCCGCTTCGAGGGCGCCGACCTTCCCTCCGACACCGCGCGGGTCGTGGACCGCACGATGCCCGCCGAACACATCCGGCTGGCCGAGGTGCGGGTGCTGCGCGTCGTCCCCGAGCTCTTCATCGCCCCGAGCGCGGGCGCGGAGGCGTTGAAGGCGGTGGGCCCGGACCGTTCCGCGGCGCTCTTCGAGGACGAGATGAAGCGGGGCAAGCTCCCCGTCGGCCTGGACATGGCGGGACAGCCCGTCTACGCCGACATGCGCTTCGTCGATGGCCGTTCGGGCGGACACTTCTCGATCTCGGGGATCTCCGGCGTGGCGACCAAGACCTCGTACGCGCTCTACATCCTCTACCAGCTCCTGGAGACCGACAGCGGGATGGCGCTCCTCGGGGGCCGCGCCGAACGCGAGAATGTGCGTGCGCTCGTCTTCAACACCAAGGGCGAGGATCTGCTTCACCTGGACCGCCCCAACTCGGAGTTTCCCGGCCGGCCCGGTGCCCGCACCCAGTGGCGCGCGCTCGGAGTCGACGATCCCGGTCCCTTCCGCTCGGTGCGGCTCCATGCCCCCCGGCGGCCCGGCGTGTCGGGATCGGTTCCCGGCGTCAAGTCCCGCGACACCGCCGACGTACACGCCTACGGCTGGACCCCGGAGCAGTTCATCCGCGAGGAGCTTCTCCAGTTCTGCTTCACCTCCGACGACGACCGCAAGACCCAGGTCGGCTTCATCGAACAGCAGTTCCGCATTCAGCTTCTGCGCCATCTGCGGCGGCTGGAGGGGGGCGAATCGGGCGCCGTCGTCATCCTTCCCACCGTGGACGAAAAGATCACCTACGACCCCGAACGGCTCGCGGCCAGGGAACCCGAGTCCGTGCGCGCGGGCAAGGGGCATGTGATGGAGGACTTTGGCGACTTTGTCGATTTCACCGAGCAGATGGCCAACCGCGACGACGACGAGGCGCACAGGAAGTGGTTCGGACGCACAACCTCGGGCACCCGCCAGGCCTATGTGCGACGACTCCTGCGCTTGCGCAAACACATCGGCCCGCTGATCGGCTGCGGCCTGAGGCCGGTTTCGTCGGAAAACGCGCGGCTGCATGTGGTGGACATCTCGACGCTGCACGACGACGCCCAGCGCTTTGTGGTTGGCTCGCTCCTGGACCGGGTATGGCGCGAAAAGCAGGGGACGGGACGCATGCCGCTCCGGTTCGTGGTCCTGGACGAGCTCAACAAATACGCGCCGTCGAAGGGATTTTCGCCGCTGAAGGAACTGCTGGTGGACATCGCCGAACGCGGGCGGTCGCTGGGCGTGCTGCTGGTGGGCGCGCAACAGGCGACCTCGGCGGTGGCCCCGGCGCTCCCCCGCAACGCCTCGCTCAAGGTGGCCGGACGGCTGGACGCAAACGAGGCCGACGCCTACCGGTTCCTGTCGCGGGCGCTGCGCGAACGGGCGTCCAGATTCATGCCGGGAACGATGGTGCTCTCGCAACCGATTGTGCCCGAACCAATCCCGCTGCGGTTCCCGTTCCCGCCCTTCGCGACCAATCCGGAGGAGGCGGTGGCGGACGAGGGACGGGACCGGGAGCGGACCGAGTCGATCATGGCGAATATTGGGGCGATGTCGGGGCCGAAGGTGGGGTTGTGAAGGGGGGATGGGGGGGAGTCCTGGGTAGCACCCTCAGGTGTCACTGGTGCGGCGGGCAATTCCGGGTAGCAGGGTTGAGGTCTATAAGGGGGTGGAAGATTGCTGTCGGTGGGAGGAGGTGCCCGCAGTTCGACGAGCAACTGCCGTGTGATCGCATGGTGACGTCCAGCCGGCCCCCGTCTCGTCGTCCGCCCCCGCGAGAGGTAAACGTCGGGCATTTGCGGGATGCCCTCGACGAGGCGATCGCTACTGTGACTTGGGCGGAGTTCGCTCGACTCAAGGCACAGTATCCCGGAAACGTTGCTGCTAGAGTCCACCGTGCGTTTGAGTCGATTGACCGGCTTCGGAGTGGAGGTCTGCCCGATTACGACGAATGGGACGCACCCCTCTACATGAGTTGGTATCAAGCACGGCAAGTGCACCTGGTGTGCGCGGCGCTCCAGCAGTTTCCCCCCACATCGTCAAGTGGACCGCTCCAGGTCATCGACTTTGGGTGCGGCGCATGGGCAGTCCCCATCGCTCTAGCGATACTGGCTGCGGAAGACCATGAGGCTCTTTGCAATCGACGGGTGTCGGTTCACGGAATCGAGCCGAGCAAAGCCATGACCCGATTGGGAAGGGAACTTTGGCGTGAATTCGGTTGTGCGGCTGAGAATCTTGATGTCAGCATCTTCGAAACGGAGGATGCCTACTGGGATGCCCGTTCTCACTCGCACAACACATTCGCCGAGTCTTGGGTGTTGGCCATTCATGCCTTGTATGACGAGTCGAATAGCGACCTCAAGCGCTTCCTGCACAAATGCCGCACGCACCACGCAAGACGAGGCTGTCCCAGGAACAGTTGGAGGTATCCCTGAGGGGGGAGAGAATCGTGGTGGCTCCCGGGGACCTGATTCCGGGATTAGAATCAGGCAACCGATTACCCCAACAGGGAGACCACCACGATGAAGAGAAGGTACGAGGAGAAGGGCCATCCGGACAAGGCGGGCCTCAGGGAGCTGCTGGCGAGGGACGGGCGCGAACATTTGCTCCCGTTGGTCAATGCCTTTGCGCTGGCGGGAGGCGCGCTGGATCACATCATCGACGTGATCGGGCGTGCGGCGATCGAGGCGGTGTTGGAGATCAGCGCTGCCGATGTCGCGGGAGAGAAGCAGCCGGGAAAGAAGCGCAAGAGCGGGGGCGCGGCGTACCACGGGCGGCAGCGGGGCCGGGTGTACTTGGCGGACCGGGCCGTCCGGATCGAAAAGCCCCGGCTGCGGAGTCCGGACGAGGGCGAGCTCGCGATTCCGGCGTACGAGGTGCTCAGGCGGCCGTCGGGACTCGGCGAGCGGATGCTTGAGCTGCTGCTGTCCGGCCTGAGCACGCGGTCCTACGGCAAGGCGATCGGGGAGATGGCCGAGACGGCGGGCGTCAGCAAGTCCTCGGTGAGCCGCCAGGCGGTTGATGCAGCGGGCGAGCGTCTCAAGGAGCTGGCGGAGCGGCGGCTGGACGACCGGGATTATCTGATCATCTACGTCGACGGCATCCAGTTCGGCGGCCACCACATCCTTGCGGCGCTCGGTGTGGACGACGAGGGCAACAAGCGGGTCCTGGGCCTCCGGGAGGGCGCGAGTGAGAACGCCGTCGTCGCGCTGGGGCTGCTCGAGAGCCTCGTTGAGCGCGGCCTGGATCCCGGGAGGGCGAGACTGTTCGTCCTTGACGGGTCCAAGGCACTGCGCAAGGCGGTGGGCCAGGTCTTCGGGAGCGCTTGCCTCGTGCAGCGCTGCCGGAACCACAAGATGCGCAATGTGACCGGCCATCTGCCCAGGGAACTCCACGACCAGGCCCGCGCCGTGCTGCGGGCCGCCTGGAAGCTGGGCGCGGAGGACGGCAAGGCCAGGATCGAGCAGTTCGCATCCTGGGTGGAGAAGCAGCATCCGGGCGCAACAGGAAGCCTTCGAGAAGGGCTCGCGGAGATGTTCACCGTCAGCGAGATCGGTCTGACCCCGGCGCTGCGGCGATGCCTGGGCACGACCAACGTGATCGACAACGTCCACTCGGGCATGCGCCGCCGAACTGGCCGGGTCACCCGGTGGAGAGACGGGTCCATGGCGGTGCGCTGGGCCACCGCGGCGTTCCTGGAGGCCGAGAAGGGCTACCGCAGAATCATGGGCTATAACGACCTCTGGATGCTCAAGGCCCACCTGAACCAGCTCGGCACTCCCCCGGTTGACGGAAAGGAGGTTGCCGCGTAACATGAATCGACCGGGAGCCACCCCAACCTCCAACTACCGTTGGGACAGCCTCCGCAAGACGCCTCCGGTACGAACTCCTTACGGCCGACGGTAGCAAGATGCAGAAACTAAAGGGTCTCATCGTAAGGGGATCAGGCATATGGGCCAGCCAGGGTGCAATGCAGAAAGGGACCAATCTGAAGCCGATTTGGAAGGGCGATTTGAGCGAGACCAGCAAGTGTCGAGCCAGGATATGTGAGGACTTGAACGAAAAGGGGAATACCGAGGGATCACTTATTGGCAATAAGTACTCGACGTATCTGTCCAATAAGGTGTCTTGGCACCACCCAAAGAATCCCATTCAGGATGACGCCGTATGGGTCAGAAAAACCGAAGCCGTACGGGTTAGGAATACCGAAACGGTGTTTCGGGAATTAGAATGGCTGCAAGAACACCGCGGACATGGAGGCCAACCGTGACGATACCGTCTGACCAACAATCCTTCCTGCCGCTATTCGGCACACCGGATACCAAGCCTCAGCCCTCCCGCCCCACCCGCCTCGGCCGCGCGTCAATCGAGTACAAACCCGCGCGCGCCATCCTCACCAGGGCGACGGGTTTCATGGACGAGTACGACTTCACCCTGAATCCATACTCCGGCTGTGCCTTTGGCTGCACCTACTGCTATGCGGCCTTCTTCTCCCGTGCTTCGGGATCAATGACCGGGGCCGAGAGGCGCGACAGTTGGGGGCAGTGGGTGCAGGTCAAGGAGAACGCGGTCAACCTCCTCGAGGGCCGGCGCAAACGGCTCGACGGCACCCTCATCTACATGAGCAGCGTCACCGACCCCTATCAGCCGATCGAGCGCAAGTTGAAGCTCACACGGGGACTTCTGGAGATTCTCGCCCGTAGGCATCGTCCCAGGCTGGTGGTTCAGACCCGCAGCCCCGATGTGGTGCGCGACGCGGACCTCTTCCAGGAGATCGAGGCCAACGGCGGCAAGGTCCAGGTCAACCTCACCGTTACCACTGACGACGAGGATGTACGCCGCGCCTTCGAACCTTCCTGCCCGGGCAACGCCCGCCGCCTCGACGCGGCCAGGGAGCTGGTCGATGAGGGCATCCAGAGTTGCATCACCATGACGCCCCTTCTGCTGGTGCGGAACGCCGGGGAGTTTGCGGCCACTCTGCTGGCCACCGGCGTCGAGACGTTCATCATTCAACCCTTTCACTTCCAGCGCGGCAAGTTTGTGGCGGGAACGCGCAACGAAGCATTGGGGATCGTGGCCGAGAAGCTGGGATGCGACCGCGGGCAGGTCATGCGTCACTACCAGGATCACTACAAGCGGGCGGAGCATGTGATCCGGCGCGAGCTCGAACGCGAAGGACGCTGGCTCGGCAAGGGCAAGGACGGCTTTCGCCCGCCATTCTGAGACCTGCTGCCGTACCGCTGGAGCCTTGCTGTCTGTCACGGAGACGGATCGAGGGAACCCTCGGCGTCGCCTTGATCGCTGCGTCACAATGTGGTACCATTCCGCATAAGACGCAGACACCGAAAGACGCTTGAGGAGATCTTCCGTCACCCAACACCGACGCCGGGGCGATTGCCAGCATCCGTAAATGGCTGCGGCAGAATGGAGTGGAGCCGTGAAGAACTCCATGGAGATCGACGGCTACAAGGCCGTTATTCAGTTCGACCCAGGCATCGACATGTTCAGAGGCAAGTTCGTCGGCCTGAACGGGAGTGCGGACTTCTACGCTCCCGATGTCGCGGGACTCAGACGAGAGGGGGCCACTTCGCTCAAGGTGTTCCTTGAGATGTGCGAAGAGGACGGCGTCGAGCCCCGGCGGGAGTATTCCGGAAGGCTCCATCTGCGCATGCCACCGGAACTGCACGCGAGTGCGGCGGCCGCGGCGGCGGCCGAGGGGAAGAGTCTCAACCAGTGGATCGCCAACAGTCTCGCCGCGATCCTGCCGTGAACAGTTCAGCGAAACCGGTCGGCGGGAGCCGGATCCCGCACGCGAGCGCGTTTATCCTGGATCGTTATCCTTGCAAATCGCAGGTATGGTTATGATTTTGCAAGGATGATCGCGCGAAGAGTTCTGAGGGATGTCCGGCGGGCGCTGGGCAGGCAGGCGGCGACGGCCCTGCTTGGCCCCCGTCAGGTGGGTAAGACGACGCTGGCCCGGCAGCTTGCGGGAACCACGAAATCGCTGTATCTGGACCTTCAGTCCGCCGCGGACCGGGCCCGGCTCACCGATCCTCGCCACTTTCTTGGGCAATACGAAGACCAACTGGTCATCCTCGACGAAATCCACCGGGTTCCCGCGCTCTTTCCCGAACTCCGGGGCCTGATCGACGAGGGGCGAGTCCAAGGCCGGCGAACGGGACGGTTTCTGATCCTCGGGTCCGCTTCCGTGGATCTGCTGAAGCAGGCGGGCGAAAGTCTGGCCGGGCGCATCGAATTCACGTCCCTCAATCCGCTGGATGTGCTTGAGGTCGCTCCGGACGAGGCAGCGGCGACATCGCTGTGGGTGCGCGGCGGTTTTCCCGACAGCTTCCTTGCGCGCAGCGACGAAGACAGTCTCGCGTTCCGGCAGAACTTCATCCGCACCTACCTGGAGCGGGATCTGGCGGAGTTCATCCAGACGCGCATGCCCTCCGAGACCCTTGCCCGTCTATGGACGATGCTGGCCCACGAGCAGGGAGGACTGTTGAACATCGCGAAGCTGGCCCGAAGTCTTGCGATCAGCGCTCCCTCGGTAATGCGGTACGTCGATGTGCTGAAGAGCCTGCTCCTGGTGCGGCGGCTTCCTCCTTTCGTGGCCAACGTGCGCAAGCGACTCGTGAAGTCGCCCAAGGTGTATATCCGGGACAGCGGACTTGTGCACGCCCTTCTCGACATCGAGAGCTTCCACACGGCGGCCGGAGCCGAGATCGACCTGGTGCTTGAGGTCCCGGGGATCCGGCGGCCGATCGCGGTCGAGATCAAGCGCCGTCTTGCGCCGAGTCTCGGCAAGGGGTTCCACAGCGCGTACAAGGACATCGGGGCCGAGCGAGCCTTCGTCGTCTACGCCGGGAGCGAGCGCTATCCGGTGGCGGAATCAACCGAGGTGATCGGCCTGCGCGCCATGGCCGGATTCCTGGCCGACCCGCACTCTCTGCGCGCATAGGAGTTCGGTGCGACAATCCACCCACCCTTCGGCGCCGCACCGCGCTCTGCGGCACGCTCCCGGCCCCTGCGCGGGCCGGCCCGAATGGCCGCCAGCGTTGCCAAGGCGCGCGCGCAACCCCTAATTCCCTGCGGATGATCCGCCATTGCCGCCTGCCTGGGCCCCCGCCGACGGGGAACGCCGCAGGGGAAGGAATTCCGTGAAACTCCTGCACACCGCCGACTGGCATCTGGGCGCCACACTCGGCCGTCACGACCGTACCCCGGACCACCAGGCCGCGCTCCGGGCGCTGATCGCCGTCGCCGAGGCCGAACGCCCGGAGCTGATCGTCCATGCGGGCGACCTCTTCCACGCCTCCCGCCCCCACTACCCGGCGCTGCAACTCGGCATCGACGCGCTGCAAAGGCTCGCCGCCATTGCGCCCACCGTCGTCGTTCGCGGCAACCACGACTCGGGCGCCCTCTTCGATGTCCTTGACCAGATGGCCGGCATGGCCTCGCCCCGGCGGCTGTGGTTCGTGACCCGCCCCTGCGTCCTGGCCACCGGGGTCTCGGACGACGCCCCGAACTCGCACATGCGTCCCCTACCGGAGCTGGGCGGCGACCCCGTTGCGCTCGCCTGCGTTCCCTTCATCGCGCCCGGCGCCATCACCGACTACGCCACCGGCGATGCGGCGCGCTTCGAGGGCGACTACGCGGACGGGATCCGCACCCTGAACGACCGGGTCATCGGGCTTGCGCGCGAGGCGGCCGGGCCCACCGGAATCGTCCTCTACACCGCGCACCTGCATGTGGACGGCGCCCGCTTCGGAACCTCCGAGCGCCGGCTCACCGTGGGCGAGGACCACGCCACCCACACGAAGGGGCTCCACCGCGCCCTCTACTCCGCCTTCGGCCATATCCACGACCCGCAGCAGTTGCCCGGGAGCGCGCGCGGACGCTACGCCGGATCGCTCATCCCGCTGGATTTCGGCGAGGCGGGGCAGAGCAAGCAGGCGGTTGTGGTGACGATCGGCGACGATGTGCAGGTGGCCGAGCGCGAACTTCCCCCGGGGCGGCCGCTGGTCGGTTTCCAGGGCACGCTCGCGGAGCTGAAGGCAAGGCTGGGTCAATGCGAGGAACGGACGGCCCAGGGCGAGCCCAGCGGCTATTTCCTGAAGGCGGCGGTGACTTCCGACGATCCGATTCCCGATCTGGCCGACCGGGTGACCGCGTGGTCGCCGGGGTGCGTAATCTTCAATTTGGTCAACGAGGTGGCGAACCGGAGGTGGACGCCGATCGACACTAACTCGGTTGAAGCGGAGGGCGGCGAACCGGCGATCGACGAGCTCTTTGCGAAGTGGCGCGAGAGTGCGGCGACCGAGAGAGCAAAGAAGGCGCCGCTGGACGCGGTGGTGGCGCTCTTTCGCGAGGCGGTGGGGGGCGCGGGGGACGAGGAGGGACCGGACTTCGGCGTGACCGCACTCTCGATGCGGGCGGAAGCGGTGATGCGGGCGCTGCGCGGCGGACAGGGGAGGCAGGCCTGACCGATGCGTCCACGTTCAATCACCATTCAGGGACTGCGCTCCTTCCGCTCCGAGGTCGAGATCGACTTTGGCGACCGCACGCAGATCGCGGTCATCGGCGACACCGGCGCGGGCAAGTCCTCCATCCTCGAGGCGATGACCTTTGCGCTCTACGGCCAGACCTCGCAGAAGGGACAGTCCAAGCAGGAGCTCATGAACGACACCTCCGACACGATGCGCGTGGTGCTGCGTTTCCGGGTGTCGGGCGAGGAGTGGGAGGTCGCGCGGGTGGACCGGCGGACGGGCTCGGGGCTGCGGCCGGCGAAGGCGCAACTCGTGCGCTACGGTCCCGAAGGCGAGACGATCGAGAAGGTGGAGCAGGTCAAGCAGGTAAACGGCCGCATCCGCGCGCTGATCGGGCTGGACAGCGACGCCTTCCTGCGCACGGTGATTCTGCCGCAGGGGCGCTTTGCGCGGCTACTGGTGGAGGACACACCCTCGGCCCGGACCGATATTCTGCGCCAGGTGTGGCGGACGCAGGAGCTGGAGGACGCAGGCGCGGCGGCGGGGCGGCGGCTGGAGGAGGTCGGGCGGGTGCGGGTGCGGCTGGAGGACGAGGTCGCGCGCCAGGAGGCGAGCCGGTTGCAGATGCGGGGGGAGGACAGGGCGGGGCGCGACGTGGGGCGTGACCCGGGGCATGACGTTGACGACCCGAAGGCGCACCTGGAGTGGCTGGTCGCGGCGGCGCAGGAGGCGGAGCAGAGCGCAGAGGCGCTGGCCGGGTTGCGCGACCGGGCCGGGAAGGCGCTGGATGCGTTGCGCGATTCCGAGGCCGTTACCCGGGCGGCGCAAGGGGTGGAAGAGCGCGTGGATCCGGCGGCGGTGGACCGATTGCGCGACCGTTTGGCGCCGGTCGAGCGGGAGCAGCGGCGCCTTGACGCCGAGCGGGAGGCGGTGGAGGCCGGGGTGGCGGAGCTCACGCGCAGATTGCACAGCATTCCGAGCGACGATGGGGCCGGTTTGCAAACGGTGGCGCAGGTGCTGGCCGCGCTGGATGCGATCCCTGGGGAAGCGGAGCGCGCGGTGGAGGCGGCCGTGGCGATGCGGGCGGCGGTGGCGGGGCTGGGGGAGGCAGAGCGGGAGGCGGAGAAGTCGCGGCGGGCGCTTGAAGAGGCGACGGAGCGGCTGAAGGGTCGCCGTGAAGGGGAGGCGCCGCTGGCCGAAGCAGTTGAGTCGGTGAGAGTTGAACGGCAGCGGGCCGAAGGGCTGTACGACCGGTGCGCCGAGCTGCGCGAGCGAGTTGTCGGTGCAGCGGAGGATTTGGTCGAGCGGGTAAACGAGCACGTCGCGATCCAAAGGAAGGCGGACGCGGCCCGGTCCAGCGAGAAAGAAGCGAAGCGGGAAGCCGAACGGGCGGAAGAGGGATGGGCTGCGGCGCAGCGGGCGAATGCGGCTGCGGCTGCGGCGCACGATCTCTGTCCGGGGGACGAGTGCCCGGTCTGTGAACGCGATCTGCCCGAAGGCTGGACGCCGCCGCCGGACCAGGGGCTGGCCCAAGCGCGGAAGCAACATACTGCGGCAAGGGCCGGACTGGCCGAAGCGCGAAGAGCGGTGTCGTCGGCGCAGGGTGACGAGAGGGCTGCGCGGCGGAGCATCGCCGACCTGGAACGGCAACGGGACCGCCTCCGCGCCGACCTTCGCAGCGCAATGGGTCAGCTTCGCCAGGCCGCCGGACTGGATGCCCTCCCCGCTGTGGACGGCGCGCGCGCCCGCGACGGCCTTCCCTTCCCCCGCTCCATCCAACCCGGCGCCCACACGGCGGCTGAAGCCCCCACAGCCGAGCCCCCCCTCCCCCCCCGCCCCCAGCTCCTGGCCCCCGTCTCCGCGCGCCTTCGCGACGCCGAATCCCGCCTGGACGAGCACAGCATCGCCACCGAGCGGCTCCGCACCGCCCACACCGCGGCCACCATCGCCGCTGAGACCGCCGGCGTCACCCTTCGCAACGCTGCCAGCGAGTCTGCCCGCACCCACACCGCCGCCACCGCTGCTCTCGAAGCGCTGCGCCACAGAGTCCAGTCCATCCCCCCACCCTTCCAGCCCACCCTCGCGCTGCCCGCCGACCCCGCCGGGCTGGATGCGATCGACACGTCTCCCGTGGACCGCGCCCGTTACGCCGCCACCGAGCGCCAGGAGATCCTGGAGATGCGGGAGTCGAAGCGGCAGGGGCTCCGCGAAGAGATTGAGAAGGCACGCGCACGGTTCGCCAGCCTCCAAGCCAAGCACGAGACCGCCGTCGAGCAGCCATTGCAGGCCATCCTGGAGGAGCTGAATTCCCACCGCACCGCCGTGGCGGAGGCCCTTCGCAGCGAAGCGATTCGCGACGAGTTCGAGGACCGGGTCACCCTTCCCGCCGCCCTCTTCCGGCCCGATCCCGGTGCAATCGGCAAGGCGGTCGCCCAACTCCGCCGCGCGATGAAGCAGGCCCGCGAGCTGGCCGCCGATCTTCGCCAGCGCGCCCTCCAATCCGCCAACGCCGCGCGCGCCGAGGCCCGCCGGATCGCCGAACAGCTTGATCCCCCCGCCGATCCGGCCGACCTGAGCGTCCTCTTCCGCGCAACAACTTCCCTCGCCAACGAAGCCGAATACGCTGCCCGCGACGCCGAACGCGCCCGTGCAAACTTCACCGCCATCCTCGACGACATCCTCGACCTCCACCGCACCGCCCGCGAGGTGTCCGATCTCGAACGCGCCCTGGGCGACATCAACGCGGCGCTCAAACCGGGCGCCTTCCTCAAGTGGCTCACGCTGCGGCGGTCGCGCGATCTCCTCGTCTACGCCTCCCGCATGCTCATGGAGATGACCGGCGACCGCTACGCCTTCGCCGATCCGGGCGGCCAGGACGACCAGCAGTGGCTCGTCATCGACAACGACTCGGGCCAGGCGCGCACTCCGGCCAGTCTGTCGGGGGGCGAACAGTTTATCGGGTCGCTGGCGCTTGCGCTGGGAATGGTCGAGATGATGGCGCGCTCGGGCGGCCGCCTGGAGTCGCTCTTCCTGGACGAGGGGTTCGGGTCGCTGGACCGCGGCAACCTCGACTCGGCGATCGATGCGCTGGCCACGGTGGCCGGGACCGGGCGGATGGTGGGGGTGATCTCGCATGTCGGCGCGGTGGCGGAGCAGATCGACGATGTGCTCGCCGTAACGCGCGAACCCACCGGCAGCCGGGCGGCGTGGCTTACCCGGGCTCAGCGGCAGCAGCTTGCTCGCGCCGACGCCGGCGAACAGGGGGCCTCCGCGCTGGCCGGGTTGCTGGATTAGCGGCCTTCGCGCTTTATTTCCATCATTGCAATCCGGTTTTCACCACTACGCACCCGCCCGAACGAGAAAGCTGCCCGGTCGGCGGCCAGTCGTTTTCCGCGAATCACGGCCCGAAAGAGAAGAATCGATGAAGCTGAAATTCACCGACCGCGCCCGCGAGATGGTCGCGTCGTTCATGGACATGGAAGAGGACGGGCCCCAGGCGCTGAGGATCGCGGTGGAGGGCAGTCCCTTCGCGCCGAACTACGAGCTGACTCTGGTCGAGGCCGAAGCGCGCGCACCGTCGGATCTCGAGGTCGATGCGGGCGCCTTTACGGTGCTGGTCGACGAGGGAAGCGTGCAGCGGCTGAACGGGGCCAGGGTCGATTTCGTGGAGACGATCCAGGAGAGCGGCTTCCAGATCACCCCGGACCCCGACGCGGTCAAGGCGGCGATGGGCGAGTCGGGGCCGGACGGCGAGCTGGCCGAGCGCGTGACCCACGTTCTGAGCACTGAGATCAATCCCGCGATCGCGTCGCACGGTGGGTCGATCAACCTGGTGGATGTGCAGGGGACCGAGATCTTCATCGAGATGGCGGGGGGGTGCCAGGGGTGCGCCATGTCGCGCATGACGCTGCGGCAGGGAGTCGAGCGCATGGTCGCGCAAGCGGTGCCCGAAGTGACCGCAATTCACGATGTGACCGACCACGCCAGCGGGGACAATCCCTACTTCACCTGAGCTTCCCCGGCTTCGCTTTCGGCCCGCCCGCCGGGCCCGGCCCGCCAACCGACTCCCCATGCCGCACCGCACCCTGATCCGCCGCGCGACCGTCGTCATGCCGGAGGAGACCGCGTGCACCTCCGTCCTCATCGAAGACGGCACCATCGCCGACGTGGACCCGCCGCGCCACATCCGCGCCGACGAAGTCGTGGAGGCCGGGGGTCTGCACCTTCTGCCCGGCGTAATCGACGACCAGGTCCACTTTCGCGACCCCGGCCTCACCCACAAGGAAGACCTTCGCACCGGAAGCATGGCCTGCGCGGCCGGCGGCGTCACCTCATTCCTGGAGATGCCCAACACTGTGCCGCAAACGGTCACCGCCGAGGCCCTGCGCGCCAAGCTGGAGCTCGCGGCTGGGCGGTCCGTCGTCCACTACGGCTTCTACGCCGGCGCCACCACCGGCAACCTCGAGGAGCTGCGGCGAATCGAGCGCACCCGGGGTCTGTCCACGCCCGGAATCAAGATCTTCATCGGGTCGAGCACAGGCGGCATGCTGGTCGATGACCAGGAGGCGCTGGAAGCGATCTTCGCCAGGACCACCCTGCCGATCACCGCGCACTGCGAGGACGAATCCACCGTGCGGGCCAACCGCCAGCGAATCGACCGCCCGCTCGCCATCCGCGACCATTCACGCATCCGCGACCGCTGGGCCGCGCTCACCGCCACGCTGCGCGCGATCGACCTGGCCGACCGCCACCGCCACCGCTTCCACCTTCTGCATGCGTCCACCGCCGAAGAGGTTGCGATTCTGGCCTGCCGCCTGCTCCAAAAGCGCGAATTCGTGACCGCCGAGGTCTGTCCCCATCACCTCTTCTTCGACACATCGGACTACGATCGGCTGGGCTCGCTGGTGCAGATGAATCCGTCGGTGAAGGAAGCCGGCGACCGCGAGGCGTTGTGGCGCGGATTGAAGGCGGGCGCGATTCAGATTCTGGCCACCGACCACGCGCCGCACACGCTGGAAGAGAAGCGCGTCCCCTACCCCGGCTCGCCGTCGGGGGTGCCGTCCGTGGAGCTCATCCTGCCGCTGATGCTCAACGAGGTGAACCGGGGCCGCTGCACCCTGGAGGACCTGGCCGGCTGGATGAGCGACGGCCCTGCGCGCGTGTGGGACATTGTGGGCAAGGGGCGGATCGAGCCGGGCTACGACGCGGACCTGGTGCTGGTGGACATGGCCGAGGAGCGAGAGGTGCGAAACGAGCGTCAGCGCAGCAAGTGCGGCTGGACCCCCTGGCACGGAACGCGGCTACAGGGCTGGCCGGTGCGGACGTGGGTGGGGGGGCGGACGGTCTTCGCCAATGGGCGCGTGGACACCGAACCGCTGGGCGGCGAACTCGTCTTCGATCACGAACGGGGCGGGTACTGGGCGGAGTCCTTCTGACGGGTGGGCCGCACCGGCGACTTCTCCGGGCAGCCGTCCCGGGTGAAGTCGGGAGCGGTGCCGGGATCGTCAATCGTGCGCGAGTGCGATCTTTCCCACCAGCGGGTAGTGATCCGAACCGAAGGCGCTCTCGAGACGGCGATACTCGCTCCGCAGACCTGGGGGCAGCCGGAACATCAGGTGATCGGATAGTCTTGGCAAGCCGCCGACTTCGAGGTGGTGCGTCGGCCGCCCGTCGGGTGACCGGGGATGGGGGAACTGCTTGCGCGCCAGTCGCCAGGCCCCTTCGCGCCGCTGGCGGACCCAGGTATTGAAGTCGCCGCCGAGGATGTGGACGCGCGGCGCGGTAGACTCGGGGTCGGCCGCTTCGGGGAAAACGCGGAGCAGACCGGCCATCTGACGAGTGCGGGCCGGTCCCAGGGTGCGCCACGCCTTGCCCCACGGCGCCCGGTTGTCCAGGTGGAGGGAACAGAGGGCGACGGTCGCGTAGCCGATTCGGATGTCCGCCGTGACCGCGACGCGGCGCTGGCGCTCGAAGGGAAGTTCGATCGCGCAGGGCGACGAGAGCGGCACATTCGCAAGGATCGCGCTGCCGCGGTCTTCCCGGGGGGTGGCGTCGGGGCCGGCGGGTGCCGATTGTGCGGGATCTTCGCCGGAGCGGGCGGTGGACGCGTGTTGCGGTCCGCCGTTGCGCATCGAGGGGACGTAGAGGAGCGACAGGCCCCGGGCGCGGGCGAAGGCAACGATGTCGGTGCGCGGCTCGCCGGGCGGATCGGGCGCGATGCGCGGGGGCCAGCAGGCCGCATCGGGAGCCGGAGGGGGAATGGCCGGGCCCGTGGCAAAGGCTTCCTGCAGGAGGAGTACGGTGGGGCGGTGTCCCTGCGTGAGGTGATCCCAGAGGGCACCGAGGGCGCCGCCGCCGACATGCGTGTTCCAGGCCGCGACGGTAAGGGGCCAGTTGGGGGTGGGGGGCGCCGCGGGGTCCGCCGGGTTCGCGGGCGGCGGTGGTTGGGGATGGGACGCGCGCGCGGGATCGCCGCCCGGGGGCGTTGCGGCGGAAGCGGAGGTGGCCGCGCCGGGGTCGCCGGGCAGGCCGGTTGCGCCCGAAGCGGGAGAGGACGCGCTGCCGAAGCGGACGGGCCCGACCGCGGCTCGCCAGCGTTGCAGTATGGGGTGGTCGCGGGGCGGGGCGGCCGTGACTGCGGGGATGGGGGGGGCGGTGCGGCCGTGGAGGTCGAGGGCACCCAGCAAATGTTGCTGAAGGTACCGGCTCAATCCCTGTTCGAGTATCCCTGCCCTGGCTCCCCCCACCTCAGCAACCGCCCCCATGCACATTCAGGACGATGCGAGCGGTGTCGCGTCCCGCGGCCAGCGATTCTCCGCCCGCCGCAGCCGCCGGAATCTCGAACGCGACCGTCGCCTCGCCCTCGTAATGGTACACCTGCACCACGCCGAGCCTCGTACCATCCTCCATGCGGTAGTAGCCGATCACTTCGCGGATGGGGTACGAGCTTCCCCCCATTCGGTAGCCGCCCTCCTCGCGCGAGGCCGGATGGTCGATCAGCCCGAGCCGGTCCCGAATCCGTTTCAGCTCCGGGGTTTCTTCCCCAAGGCGCGTCACCGACGGGTCACTGAAGGCGACCCCGAGATCCCGGCCGGAATCGTTGGGCTCGTCGCGCAAGTTCCGGTTGGGCTCCAACCGCAGCGCCCACCCCTTGCCGCAGTGGCGGCCGGCCAGCATGACGTCGGTCACGGTGCCGGGCACCATGCTCCGGCGCGAGTGGCGGTACCAGAGCAGAGGAAGGTCGAGTCGCGCCCGCTCCTCGTCCACGCCGCGGAAGGGAAGGGGCCAGTGACCGGGTGGTCGTTCGGGTTCGCCCGCGCGGTTGCGCCAATGGTGCAGAAAGCCCCCGCGGTCCATCTCCATGAAGTGCATTCCTTCAGGCCAGGCGGCATCCCAGCTTCCGTCGGCCAGCCGTTTCGCGAGCGGATCAAGCCTTGAGCCGTCGTGGGTTGCGAGCGCCAGCCAGAGCTCCCCGCCTCCATTCTCCGCCGGTCTGCCCGTGCAGAGCGGTGCGCTCGCCGAAAAGCGCGACACGATCCGCGCCCTTCCCGCGCGCAGCTCGACGAGTGCCCAGGTGGTGACCGGCCGAATCGTGCCGAACCGCGGGCCCGCCTCCACGAATGCGACCAGAGCAATCTCCAATCCCTCGCGCACCCTCAACAGGCCGGCGAGGGAGCGTCGCGGATAGCGGCCGGCGTCGGGATAGCTGTCGTCGCGCCGGTCGTGGAATCCCAGGAAGTCGTAGCCGCCATCGGCGTCGGAGGGCTGGTGTGGAAGACCGGCTTGGGCCAGCGCTTCCTCCAGTCCCTCGATCTCGCCCTCGCGCAGCGGCCGTAGCGCCGGAATGCTGAGCGCCAGACCCGGAGGCGCGTCGTCGCCGTAGTCCGCCGAGTTGGCGAGCACCCAGAAGTTACATCGCGAATTGTCGCTGTTGGCGATGCGGTCGGCCACGCTTCGCCGAGCCTGGAGCGTCTCGCCCGCCGCGTAGCGAAACCAGCGCACCGGAGCCACCGAGCGCAGCCGGGCCGAATCCGCCGTGGTGTAGGGAAAGAGCCAGTGGATTCCGGGCCGCGGGAGGTCGCCGGGACCGGCGGGCGGAGGATGGAGAAGGCCGTCGCGGTCAACCGGAATGAGCGATGCCTGTTCGGGAAAGCCCTGTGAGACGCGACGTGGCCGGGGCCAGGGAAGATCCCAGCTTCCGTCCGGATGCAGCCGGGCCAGCGGCACCAGCGCACGCTCGCGAATCCCGTCGACGCGAGGCGCGTCCAGCGCGAACCAGATGCTCGGGGCGGGATCGTCGGGCGGGGCGCAGGCAGTGGCGAGGAGGAGGAAGGGAAGGAAGGATCGGGCTGGCTGCATGGGAATCCGGGCCAGGAATCCCTCGCATCTCATCATGGTTCCACTCCCGCGGCTCACGCGAAAACGGCGATGTCCCGAATCGTCGCGCGGTCCACGCCGGGAGCCGGATGCGGCCGGTGACCGACCATCCCCCCGGACGCGGCGCGCTACGTTGTCTGCCATTATCGTTGTCTGTCATTATCGTAGTCTGCCATTATCGTAGCGCGAAATCGCCCGGGCGCACATGTGGAGGCAGCCGAGTGGCCAAACGTCGTCCCACCGTCCTCGTTGTCTGCGATGGCTGGGGCGTCGGCGCCACCGGCCCGGAGCAGGTCGCCGCCCAGGGAAACGCCGTGGCGATGGCCCGCACCCCCGTGCGCGACAGGCTGATCGCGGGTTGCCCGTGGGGACTTCTTGGCACCTCGGGCGAGGCGGTGGGACTGCCGGCCGGCCAGATGGGAAACTCCGAGGTCGGCCACCTGAATCTGGGCGCGGGCCGGATCGTGCACCAGGACGTGACGCGCATTTCGCGGGCGATTCGCGACGGCTCCTTCTTCCGCATCCCCGCACTGCTCGAACTCGGCGCCGAACTGCGGCGGTCGCGCGGGGCGCTGCACCTGCTGGGACTCTGTTCGGATGGCGGCGTGCACAGCGACATCTCGCATCTGTGGGCGCTGCTGGACTGGGCGGAGCGCGAGGGGCTGCCGGTGCGGGTGCACGCGGTGACCGACGGGCGCGACACCTCGCCGACCTCGGGGCTGGCGTGGATTCGGGAGCTGGAAGCGCGCACGGGAGACGCGACCCGGGTCCGGATCGCGACGGTCTCGGGGCGGTACTGGGCGATGGACCGCGACCACCGCCGGGAGCGCACCGAACTCGCGTGGCGGGCGATCGCGCGGGGCGAGGGGACGCGGGCGCCGAGCGCATCGGGGTACGTGGCGCGGAGCTACGCGGCCGAGACGACCGACGAGTTCCTGCGGCCGGTGGTGGTTGGGAGGGGGGATGCGGGGGCTGGAGGAGCCCTGGCCGGTCCGCCCTACCGCGGAATCCGCCCTGCCGACGCCGTCCTTTTCTTCAACTTCAGAGCAGACCGGGCGCGTCAGCTTGCCTCGGCGCTGACCGGCGAGGACTTTGGCCGTGGCGATTCTTCCCACTCTGGTCCTTCTCACGCCGGTTCTACACAGTTCGCGCGGCCCCGCGGTCGTTGCCGGCGGCTGGTCGCGATGACGCGCTACCGGGACGACTTCCCCCATCCCGTCCTCTTTCCCCCGCGGACGCTCGGGGGCGTGCTCGGCGAGGTGCTGGCCGGGGCTGGACGCACGCAACTCCGCATGGCCGAGACCGAGAAGTATCCGCACGTCACGTACTTCTTCAATGGGGGCACCGAGGAGCCCTTCCCCGGCGAGGACCGCCACCTGGTGCCGTCGCCGAAGGTCGCCACCTACGATCTTCAGCCCGAAATGAGCGCACCCGAGCTGACCGACGCGCTGCTGGCCCGAATCGCCCGGGGGCGGCACGACTTCATTCTGGTGAACTACGCCAACGCCGACATGGTGGGGCATACGGGGAGCATTCCGGCCGCGGTCCGGGCGGTCGAGACGGTGGACGCCTGCGTGGGGCGGGTGCTGGAGGCGGTGCGGGAGGCGGGCGGGACCGCGTTGGTGACGGCCGATCACGGGAACGCCGAGCGGATGCTGTGCGAGGACGGAAGCCCCTTCACGGCACACACGACGGGGCCGGTGCGGCTGATTCTTGTGGGGACGGGGGGGAAGGGATCCGGGGCGCGACGGGTGCGCGACGGGATTCTGGCCGACGTGGCGCCGACGGTACTTGCGATCATGGGGTTGCCGCAGCCCGGGGAGATGACCGGGCGGGTGCTGGTGGAATAGCCTGGCCTACCCTTCCTCCGGTCCCCGCAGCTCGTGCACCACCACGGTCTCGATCCCCAGGTCGCTGGCCGCCACGCCGAGCGCATAGTCCGCGCCGTACTCCCAGATGGAGAAGCCCGAACTCTCGCCCGGCCGCTCCAGGTGGCAGAGGAACTCGCCTTCGCGCGAAAAGGCCATCCGGCGGACCGGATCCGCGCCCGGTCGGCGGTAGGGCGAGACCCAAAGCCGGCCGTCGCGTCCCACCGACACGCTCGACAGGACCGGCATGACGTCGGCGATGGGGCGCGCGGGTTCGATCAGGGGGCCGTCGAAGTCATCGTTCCAGGTATTGCCTCCCGTGTGCTGGCTCTCCACAAACTGTTCCCTCCAGGTGCGCACATCCGCCGAAGTCACCCCCTGGTCCGGCACCCGCCAGCGCACGATCGAGCGCAACCGGAAATCGGCGTCGAGCAGACGAACCTCGGGCGTCGCGGTGTGGGCCAGGGCGATGGTGAGTTCCCGCGCGTCGATCTCGGGCCGCGAGTCGAAAAGTACGCCGATGTAGTAGTTGTACGCCTCGGTGTTCGGCGCCGGTCCCATGGCGCGCCCCGCCAGCCGCGCCAGCACCCCGATGCGTTGGCCATCGCGGTCGTGCGCCTCGACGATCATGGTGTCGCGTTGCACGAAGTCCCGGGCGCGGGCACGCTTGACCAACGCATTCACCGACACGCTGTTGTCGAGCACGCCGCCGCCACGGGACGGATTGATGTACATGGGGCTGAGCGCCACATTGCGCACCCACTCGCCCCCGGCCGTGAAGACGACGTAGCGTTGGGGCCGGTAGTCCCCCACCCAGATCGTGTCGCCGGGAAGCACCCAGAGTACGAAGGGATCCTGGAACTCGCCCGGGCCCTCGCCGTGGCGTCCCATGGAGCGGAGGTGGGTGCCGTCGGGGGCGAAGATCCGCACCTCGCCGCTGGTCCGGTCGGCCACCGCAACCGAACCGTCGGAGAGCCGTCCCACGCCGCGCACGCTGGAGAACCACTGCGCCTCGTCGCTCTCGTCGTCGCCGATCCGGAAGATGGGCTCGGGGCTCAGGGTGCAGCTCGCGTTTGAGCCGTCGGGGTCGTTGGTCACGATCCGCACTCCCGCGCTGTCGATGGCGATGGTGGGCGCGGCCGGTTCTGCGGGATCGCAGGCGGCGGCGAGCGCGAGGGCGGGGAGGAGGGCGGCGCTTCTGCGGAGACGGGGAATTGGACGCATCGGGAATCCTCGCTTACCTTGCGGTGTTAGGTATGTTGTTGATCCATGTACGCAGCCAGCCGACTGGACTCGCACTCAACTCAAACATGGGGAGCGCCTCAAGTGAATCGCAAGACGCCGACTCTGGAGAAAGAGTCTCCAGAAAAACAGTCGCCGGAAGAACAGCCTCCGGAGAAACCGCGAAGCTCCAGGGAGCTCGTCGCGGCCTCGTCGCGGCCCATGGTCCTTTCGATCCTGACGGGCGGCGAGAGCTACGGCTACGAGATCCTCAAGCAGGTCCGGCTACTGTCGGGCGGCCGGTTGGAGTGGTCGGACGGGATGCTCTACCCCGTGCTTCACCGCCTGGAACGCGACGGCCTGATCGCGGGCCGCTGGGCGCTGACCGAAAACGAACGCCGCCGCAAATACTATCGCCTCACAAACAAGGGCAAGGGGCAGTTGGCGCGCGACCGGGAAAGCTGGCGGTCGGTGCACGCGACGCTCGAAGGGCTGTGGGCCGATTCGATGCAACCCGGAGAGGCACCATGAACCGCAACGATTTCGACGAGGCCGTGCGGCGCTGGCGCGAACGCGAGGAGCGCGGATCGTCGCTGGGGGTAGACGAGCTGGACGAGCTCGAGGACCACCTGAGGGCGCGCGCTGTGCTGGAGGCGGAGCTGGACGGGGCGCTGGGGCCGGGTCGGGCGGTGATGCTGGCGGCGGAGCGGATGGGCAACGCCGCCGCGCTGGAGCGCGAGTTCGCAAAGGCCGGGAAGCCGCGCTGGCGGCGGTGGATGGGGGTGGGGTGGGGGTTGTGGGGGGTGAGTTGGTGGCTGCCGGCATACATCGGCACGCGCCCTGTGCCGACGTTCCGTGACGGCGGGGCCGTGTCGTACGAACGGGTATACCCGGGATATGAGGCATTCGGGGAAGCGCTGTTGGGAGGAGGTTGGCTGGGCGGACCGCACTGGACTTTGAGCGCGCTCACCAACATCTTGGTCGCGACTGGACTCCCGATCCTTTGGCGTTCTCGACGACGTCGTCGACTTCGCTGGTTGAAATGGTCGATCGCGGGTGCCGCGGTTCTCAACCTGCATTGGCTGACGTTCGGGAAAGCCCTCGGCATCGGCTACTATGCCTGGCTCGGCTCGTTCGTCTGCCTTGCGGTCGGTCTCTGGCTGCGCGACGGGACCGTGCGCGTCCGCGAAGCCGGGTCTCCATCCCGGGCGTGAAACGAAGCCTGCGCGCCAGCCTCCCCACCGCCCCGATGCGCCCCGAGCCTCATCCTCGCCGTGGGAGGCCGCGGGCCAGATGACAGCCGGTGGCGAAGCGGCCGCAGCCGGAACGGCGCACTCAACGCTGAGTCCCCCTATCCCCCTCTTTTTCGGTGTTTGACCGGAGGACTTGGGAGTTCAGGCGACTCGTGGCCACCGATTGCAATTTGCCCACCGGCCCTGCGCGCGGTAGTCTGGGCGTTGCCCATTGGCGGCCGGGGATCCCTACCGACGACCGATTCCGGCGGCCGGCCACCCACCCCCAACCCCCCTCCCCCACCTTGAGCGACAACAAATACACGCGCTTTGTGGACCGCATGACCGGCGGCCTGGGGCGCTTCATTTCGTGGATGGCGCTGCTGATGGTCCTGATCGGCGCCTACAACGCCGTGGCCCGCTATCTGGGGCGCTTCATCGGCGTCAACCTGAGCTCCAATCTCTACCTGGAGCTTCAGTGGTACCTCTTCTCGCTGATCTTCCTGCTGGGGGCGGGCTTTGCGCTGAAGGACGACGCGCATGTGCGGGTCGATGTCGTCTACGGGCGGCTGCGGGCGCGGACGCGGGCGATGATCAATGTGATCGGGGCGGCGCTGATGCTGCTTCCCTTCACGGTCTTCGTGCTCTGGGTGTCGTGGCCCTCGATTCGCAACTCGTGGGCGGTGCTGGAGTCGTCGCCGGACCCGGGGGGACTGCCGCGCTATCCGCTCAAGGCGGTGATCATTGTGGCCTTCGTGCTGCTGCTGGCGCAGGGGGTATCGGAGTTTTGCAAGGACTGGGCGGTGCTGCGCCGGGGTGATGGGGGAAGCGGGGACGGGGCGGAGAGCGAGACCGGCGAGGCTCCGGTGGGAGGAATCGGACTCTGATGGAAGCCAACTTCCTTGCACCGTTGATGTTCGTGGTGGTCTTCCTGATCATCTTCTCCGGCTATCCGGTGGCCTTCGCGCTGGGCGGCGCGTCGCTGGTCTTCGCCTTCATCGGAGTCGAGCTGGGCTACTTCGACTGGCAGCTTCTCTACGCGATGCCCGAGCGAATCTTCGGCGTGATGTCGAACTATGTGCTCCTGGCGGTGCCCTTCTTCATCTTCATGGGACTGGTACTGGAGAAGGCCAGGCTGGCCGAGGATCTGCTGACGACGATCGGCACGCTCTTCGGGAGGCTGCGCGGGGGGCTGGCGCTGGGGGTCGTGGTGGTGGGCGCGATGCTGGCGGCGGCGACCGGCGTGGTGGGCGCCTCGGTGGTGGCTATGGGGAGCATTTCGCTGCCGGTGATGCTGCGCTACAAGTACTCGGCGCGGCTCTCGTCGGGGGTAATTCTGGCCTCGGGAACGCTGGGACAGATCATTCCGCCGAGCATTGTGCTGGTGGTGCTGGCGGACCAGTTGGGGATCTCGGTGGGCGATCTGTTCATCGGGGGACTGGTGCCGGGGCTGATGCTGGCCGCGATGTACGCGCTCTACGTGGCGGGGGTCGCGACGGTGAAGCCGGAGGCCGCGCCCGCCCTGCCGCGCGAGATGACCGACGTGGACTTCGCCGTGCTGATGCGGCGGGTGGCGGTGGTGATGCTGCCGCCGCTGCTGCTGATCCTGATCGTGCTGGGATCGATCTTCGCCGGGGTGGCGACGCCGACGGAGGCGGGGGCGATCGGGTCGGTGGGGGCGATCCTGCTGGCCGCGGCGCGGGGACGCATGTCGATGGCGGTGCTGCGGGACTCGTGCCTGGGCGCGACCAAGCTGACCACGATGGTGATGTTCCTGCTGATCGGCTCGACGGCCTTCGCGCTCGTCTTCCGCGGCCTCTACGGCGACATCTGGATCGAGGACCTGCTGACGACGCTGCCGGGCGGGCGGCTCGGTCTGCTCCTGGTCGCCAACCTGGTCATCTTCGTGCTGGGCTTCTTCCTGGACTTCTTCGAGATCGCCTTCATCATCATTCCGCTCCTGGCGCCGGCGGCCGCGCTGCTCGGCATCGACCTGGTCTGGTTCGGCGTGATGATCGGCATGAACCTGCAAACCTCGTTCCTGACGCCACCCTTCGGGTTCGCCCTCTTCTATCTGCGGGGCGTGGCGCCGCCGGAGGTGAAGACGACCGAACTCTACCGGGCGGTGATCCCGTTCATCATCATCCAGTTGATCGGTCTGCTGGCGATCATTCAGTGGCCAGGACTGGTGACGGGGTTGTTGGGGTGAGGGCGGTGGGACGCGAAGCGGAGAGAATCGACCTGGCAGCGGAGAGAGGCGACGATGACTCTTCCTGATCTGGGCAGTCTCGAACGGGTCAGACTGCAAAAGGTATGGCCCAACGAGGAGCGGGATTTCACGCCGTGGCTGGCGAAAAACCTGGGAATCCTCGGCGATGAACTGGGAATGTCGCTGGAGTTGGTGGAATGCGAAGCGCGCGTGGGTCCGTACGAAGCCGATCTCGTCTGCCGGGATACAAATGACGGCGCGATGGTGGTCGTCGAGAACCAGTTGGGGCAGACCGACCACGATCATTTGGGCAAGGCATTGACCTATGCCGCCCACTTCGACGCGCAGGCGGTGGTATGGGTCGCGCGGACCTTCACGGAGCAGCATCGGCAGGCCATGGACTGGCTGAACGACGTGTCAAAGGACGGCACGCGGTTCTTCGCGTTGGAGATTGGGTTGTGGAAGATCGGGGATTCGGCGACCGCTCCAAGGTTCGACGTCGTAGCACGCCCAGGTGACACGGGGATCATCGTTCCTCCTGACTTGTCACCGCTGCAGCGGATGAGACTCGAATTCTGGGAGGGTTTCGCGAAGTTCGTGTTCAGGAACGGCGATGTGCTCAGAAAAACCCATGCCCCCAGGCCCAATTACTGGTTAGGGATGCGCGGAGTCGGACGCGGAGGCTTCTTTCTGCACGGGATCGTGTCAACCGGGTCGGAGAGCGGTGGCCACGAACTGAGGGCGGAGCTTCAGATAAAGGGTTCGCATTCCGATCACTACTTCAATCTCTTGAAGAGCCACCAATCGGACATTGAAGGCAGACACGACTTCGACGAGCATCTTGTGTGGCACAATCCGGACGGTGTCCAGCAACGCAGAATCTACTGGCGCCTCTCAACCAACTTCGACGATCCGGACAAGCGCACCGACCAGTACCGCTGGCTACTTGAACGGATCGAAGCACTCCATAACATCCTGGCACCCCGAATCCAGAGTCTTCAGGCACCGGAGTAGCGGTCACCCATTCCCGCCATTCGCCTCATTGGCGCACCTCCGCGCGACAGTCATTTGGATGGCGTCCAGTCCTGCCCTCACCCCTTCCCCACCGCCTCCTCCAGCGGGCGCTCCGGATTCAGCTTGAGCAGAAAGTCCTTCACCGGCACGCACCGCACGCCATTTCGCACCAGCCGGTGTTCGCCGCGATACAACAGCACGCGCTCCGCTGGCCCGTACTCATCGCCGAATGCCCGAAGACCCCGCAGATCGGCCGGACGGATTCGGTCGGCGTTCATCACGTCGATTCCCCATATGGCCGGCGTTCCATAGACGACGAAGTCCACCTCCGAGCCCGAGCGCGTTCGCCAGTAGTGAAGGGTGGCATCTTCGTTTGACCAGGCCAGCCAGGCGCGCAGGTGTTGTGCGACCAGTCCCTCCAGCGCGGCGCCGTCGATCTCCCGGGGACGGTCGAGCGGTCCGTGCGGGCGGAGGCTGCGAAAGACGCCGGTGTCGAAGTAGAAGAAGCGCGGATGGCTGACCAGGCGGCGCTTGGCGCGACGGGTGAAGACGGGGAGGCGGAAGGAAAGAAGGAGGTCTTCGAGGAGTTCGAGGTATCCGGCCACCGTGGAGCGGCTGATTTCGCACTCGCGGGCGACTTCGCTGACGTTGAGGGTCGCGGCGTGCGAGAAGGCGGCGGCTTCGAGGAAGCGCGAGAAGCTGCCGATGTCGCGGACCAGTCCCTCGGCGCGGACTACCTGCTCGACGTAGAGGGCGGCGTAGGCGGCGAGGGCGGTGTCGGGATCGGCGGAGGCGGCGACGGTGGGGACGGTGCCGTGGGTGAGCGCGCGGGAGAGGTTGAAGCGGATATCCGGTTCGGCGGCGGCGCCAGCTTCATCGGTCCGGCCGGATGCACGGCCCCCGTCCGGCGACACCGGTGGGTGCCGTTCGGCCCCGTGCGGCGGCCATGAAGGGATGCATGGTGCAGACGATCGCGCGGCCCGCCAGCAGGTTGACGCCGCGGCGGCGAAGCGACCGGGCGCTGGATCCGGTCAGGACGAAACGCCATCCGCCCCGGCTCTCGATGAGTTCGTGGACGACATTGAGCAATGCGGGAACCCGCTGACCTCGTCGATCACGATGTCGGATCCGGGCGGGGCGGAGCGGACGATTTCTCGCAACCGTTCGGGGCGGGCCGAGAAGCGCCGGAACTCCTCCGCGCGGAGCAGGTCGACGAGAAGCGCATCGGGAAGAACAGAGCGCAGCCAGGTCGTCTTGCCGGTCCCGCGGGGGCCGAAGAGGAAGAACGATCCGGGCGGAAGGCGGAGAAATCGCGGCAGAGTCGTCATAATGACGGGAAAAATGGCGGGGGTGGGGGGCAAGGGGAGGGAGGGCTTGAATTGCGAGGAACGGACCGGAATCAGCATCGCAGGCGGTCAGCTCTCCAGGTCGCGAAACAACTCCTCAACGCTGTTGAACCGTTGCCCCCCACCCTCGTCCAGTTCCCTCAGGGCATCCTTCGTCGCCGCGTTTGGCGTTTTCGCGATTCCAAAGCAACCGGGGGCGACAAGTCAATCCGCAACAACGGTTCAATCTCCTTCAACTTCTCGGGACCGACACACTCCAACAGGAAGGCCACCAAATCATCCTGGCGAGGTTGTCCGAAAACCATCCGGTAGACCGCAAGTGATCGCTTCAGAGCTTCAAGCTGCGATGCATCGCGACTCAGAGGCAACGCCGGCACATGCCGCTCAATGTGCGCCCCGCCGGCGAGCGGGTAGATCCAATACGGAACCAGCCCGCGCCCGTTCGACGAATGACGCCGAGCGGTCTCGAACAGATCGCCCCACAGATCGCTCGAAGCTCCACCGAGTACATCGGCCTGGTGCACGGCCGCGACATTCTTGCGTACCGCGTGCCCCTTGTAGCGGTGGACACGGCCTTCGCGCTGCTCGAGATCAACGGGATTGGAGGGCAGATTCCAGTGCATGATCGAGTGGCAATAGGCGTGAAAATCCAGTCCTTCCTGGCCAACCGACGTGGAAACAAGCACGAAGGGCCAGAAGGGGGAGTTGAAGGCTCGGCGCACCTGTCCCTCGCGCGCACCCGCCTTGCCGTCGTCGGTTTCCTGGGTTCCGAAGCGCATGGCGAAGTGATTTCGCATTCGGTGACGCTTGATGTGCACAAAGCCATCTTCCGAGCGCAGCTCGTCCACATGAGGTGCCCCGGTACGAAGCGTAAGGACGTCGGCAATCGCGTCGGCCAGTCTGTTCCAGGCATCTTCGTCGCCCACCGCAAAGAGCCCTTCCAGATCGCGCAAGGCATGGACGTATTCGTCCAGCACAGCCTGCAGGTTGCCGGCCGCGCAGTAATCCACCACCTGCCGCCAGTAGGGTGGCTCTCCCTTGCTGGTCTTCTTCCGGTGAGCGCCCCGAATCAGCGCCGTCGCCTCCGGGAGATTGAACAACGTGCGCAGGCTCCAGGCGATCCGGGCGGCGGCGTCCCGGGCACCGATCGCTGCACGTGTCCGTGGACCCGGGGCGCGCGTCAATGCCCGAAGCGCACTCGTGGCAGGACCGGCCACCGACCGTGCGGCCAGGGCTTCGGCAAGGTCGGACGGCGGGCGCCCCAGGTCCAGTGTTCCGGCCGTTGCCGAATCGACAAGCTTCTTCGCTTCGGCGACATGATCGGCCCACCGGGATTCGGTGTCCTCATCCTCTCTGGCGCCGTTCCATAGAGCCGCAAGACTTTTGCGGCCAAACCAACGTCGAGTGGACGGCCCGTGGCGCTCAAGATCGAGCAGAATCGGCGCCGCCCAGTACCAGCTCTCGTCCTCGCGTACCTTGCCGAAACAGGGCTCTGTGAGCTCTGAGAGAAGGGGCTTCAGCCGGTCCCTTGCACCGACCAGAACATCGGTCAATGTGCTCTCTTTGCCGGCCATCCGGACAGGATCCCCCAGTTCGGCAAGGCTTGGACTCGGGTAGAGGATTCCGAGTGCGGGCATCCCCGAAAGGCGTTCGTTCGAGTACGCGAATCGTAGCAGCGGCCGTCGCTTCCGGCGTTCCGCGGGCGTGTTGCGAATCGATTGGTCAAAGCGCCGGAAGATGCGGCGTTCCACATCGTAGCTCACGGCACTCGCGACCGCCTTGGGGACAACCTTCCAGGTCGAGAAGATCAAACGCTTGGTGAGCTGCCGATCGCGCGCCGTTCTCCATTCACCCGATTCGCCGTAGTATGGAAGGGACGCGGGCAGCCAGAGAAGCCTCCAGGCCTCGCCCTCCTCCATCCACGCGAGAAGGCTGCGCAAGCGCGCATTGGCCGGATCGAGTTGTGCGTAGGACTCCAGGTCACTCCAGGAAAGGGACATCCGCCCGTCCCCGTCCAGGAGTGCGGCCAAACCGTTGCCACTTGACTTGTCCAACTCCGCGATCACGCTGGACTTCAGCTTGTAGTCGTCCATGAAGCTGAGCAGGTACGGTGCCGATTTCCAGTAGTCGAGGACGTTGGGCTGCTTCACCCGGCGCCCGATCTCCTGGATTGCGAGGAAATCGTGCACATCCTCCGAGGTAAGTGCCAGTCCCGCACACGGAACCTCGCGCAGCATTCCGTCCGATTCCGCCGTTACCCGAACCCGTTCGGTCCGCGACATGGTCCGCCGGAGTTGCGCCTCAATCTTCTCCTTGATTTGCACAAGCCGCTCAGTGCCGGAATCGATCCGGTACATCGCCTGCCGGTAATCGTCCAGACGCCGACGGAGCTGGCCGCTACCCTTCAGCTTTGGGTCGAGAAACTCGACGGTGCGCAGGAAGTCGCGGTAGTGGTCGTCCTCGGCGCTTTCGTGGTGGAGGGTGTACATCCGGTAGGGCGTGGCCGAGAGCAGCAGAAGCCGAACATGCGAGGTCTCGTCGGAATAGTTGAAGAGACGGCGCGCCAATTTCGAGGTCGCGTCGCTCCCGTCCAGAAGGCTCTTGAAGCGCTGGAATTCGTCGAGGATGATGAGATCCGGTTCAAGGGCGGTTACACAAACTTCGGCCAGGATGGAGCGCAGGTCGCCGATGCAGCGGATCTGGTCGTGGCGGTCTGGCCAGGGGACTTGTTTGCGATACCGCCGGAATCGCCTGCAAAGATCGTCGTACCGTTCCCGAAGGCCGTCTCCCTCTGCAAGCAGACTGCTCTTGAAAGCTGCGGCCAGACCCTCGTCAAGTTGCCGCGAGCGCTTGAACTCCCGCAACTGCCAGCGAAAGTGCTTCGTCCTCCGCACATAGCCCTGCAAGAGATTCATGGGGCCCATGCGCGAGTTCGGCCAGACGCGCTGCAACAGGTGATAGAGAACAATACGCTCCTGCGCGATCCCCATGCTGCTCCGCAGATCAAACGAGGTTCCAGGGGTCAGGGCAAGGTAGTTGACGCGATTCGACCTCAATCCGTCGAGCTCCTGCGGCAACAAACCCAGCCGACCGGCCCGCACGAACTTCCCACTGCCGATTCGGAGCCGACGCACATTCTGCCTGGCGATCTGCGCGTTGGAGCAAATGTACACGATATCGATCTGCTCAACTCTGTTGGGTCCGTCCCATAGATGATCGATCGCTTTGGCGATCACCCCGCGCGCCACCAGCGTCTTGCCCAGGCCCACCTCGTCGGCGACCAGGAAGCGGCGACTCGAATGCGGGTCCGCGTACAGGCGATCAAAGGCGTACTCGACGGTGTCGCGCTGAAATCCCTTGAGGGGCCTCAGGACGGCCTCGGGATCGGGTCGTTCCCCCACTCGTCGGTGGTTCATGACTCCATCGCCTTCCTCGCCGCCCACACCGGTTTCCAGATTTCTTCCAGGCCGTCGGGCAGGAGTTCCCGGCCCTCCGCAGTTTTCCGGAGATCCGAGATCAGCCGGGCCGCGTCGTCGATTCGGCGGGGGTCGGCGCTCAGGCTGCGGAGGAGCGCCTCCAGCAGGGTGCCACCATTCCAGCCCCCGAGCGATCCCGGCGAAGGCCGACCATTGTGGGAATGCCCGCGAACCGCCTTCGTAAACCGCGACACGTCGGCGCCTTCGCCTTGCAGAATGAGGAAGATAAGCTGGAGGACGCGACGCTTGTCCTTCAGGATTCGGCGGACAACGCAGCTTATTCGGTCTGCGGGCGCGCCCACCAACTCGGCGGTGACCGCAAATCGCTTTCGCACAACATGTTGTTCCTTCCGCAAAGACGCTTCAAACGCGAAGAAGGCAGTCAGCGCCTCGAAGGACACTTCGCCGAAGGTGGCGATCTCACCGGCAGGTCCGCTCGCGCCAGCGGACTCGTGGCGCTTCGCGTCCGTTCCTGCGATCACCTGCGTCGCATCCCGCGGGAGGGTCGCCGGCCATACCCTGAGCTTCGCTCCAGCGATAATCTCTGGAAACGTGCCGGACAGGGTCAGATCCCAGCGCTGCTCTGCGGCGGCGTCGCGGACGGTGGCGGTGAAGGGCAACGCTCCGACGGCTCGGGACAGACGGTCGAGCTTGCGTTCCAGTCCCTTTCTGATCTGTCGCACCTCGTCGGGTTCAGGGTTGTCGGGAGGCCGGTATTCCTGCAGAAGGGACCTGAGGGTCGCGTGTTGCGGGTCGGCCCCGGAGCCGAGGAGAGCGTCAATCCCGCATTTGCTCTGCTTCCCAATCAGCTCCACCAGCACTTCCACATTCTTGTTGAATGCAGCGGCTGTGGCGTTGGCCGAACCGGTGAAGAGCCTCGCCTTCGAACCCTCCTCAAAGAGGAACAACTTGGCGTGCAGGCCCGCGAGCTCGATATCGTCGCCAACCTGGGGTCGCTCGTCCGAAGCGCCGTTGTCGTCTCCATCCGCATCGCGGGAGTCCAGGCTCGCACCAGGCGCCAGGACGTGGCAACGTTTTGGCAGTGCTTCCCGCCCCTTGCTCTCCGCCCACACTTCGTCAAAAGCCTCCGGCCGCGACACCAGCGTATCCAGTCCATGCTTGCGCACAAGCTCCCCGACGGTCGAACCGACAAGGAATGGGGACACGACCAGGCTCCGTCCCGCCTTCGGAAATGGCCAAACACGTCCGTTACCCAGCCCAAAGTTGTGGACGCGGAAGTCGGCGAAGGGCGGAGGCAACGTGAACTTCACCCTCCTGACCTCATCCGCCATGCGCTTGATCTCTTCGCGCAGCCCATTGGCGACCGGGCGAATGCTAATTCCGGGGAGGGCCAGCAGGAATTCGGCGAAGGGTTCGTTCCGGGGATCGCCCACCCCATCCTCCCTGAGCTCTCCATCGAGCCGGAGACAGGTGTCCCACGACCGGGCAAAGGTGAGATTGCGGGAGAGGCAGAGGATCCGGTAGATCGCCGGCTTTTCTTTTGCGGTGAAGTTGAGCACCCAGACTTTCGGGTGGAAGATCCCGCCTGTGCGAGGATGCACTTCAACGACCGAACCCTCCAGGAACACCAGCAATTTCTGGTCGGGGGCCGGCACACCGATTGCGCCCGCCTGGCAGAAGAGCGTGATCTTTTCCGCGTGTCGGCGCAGCGCTTCAAGCAAGGCCACGGGATTGCCGACGGGGACCCCTTCGTCGTCGTGGGCGTCAAAGTAGGTGAAGGCAAGGGGCGCCGTGAGCAGGGCCATCAGGTCCAATGTGAAGCTTGTCCCCACCGCGCGTCGCAGGCGGTAGCCTGCAGGCGGACGCAAACAATCGAGGAGCAACGTCCGTTCGTGCGTGCCCAGCATGGCCGTCCCTACCTTGCCAGACCGTCGAAGACGTCGGTGAGAATCCGCTTGGCCGGTCCCCATCGGTAGCTCATCAGGCCCGTGCCCGTGCTCCCTCCCCATAGCTCCAGACGACGCGGGTTGGCCAGTCGCGCGCGTCCGCCCTTGAGTTGAGTCTCGCGCTGCCTGACGAGGCTGCGCGCGTTGTCGTTGTCGGCATCTTCCCCGGCCTGGATCCGCTTCGCAATACCGACCCACCTCTCCACGAATTCCCGCGTCGGTTGCTTGACCGATCGTCGCTGAGCCATGGCCATCCGCCACACGCCGTCCGGCGTCCAGTCCCCCACAGCCGACTGCAGATTTCCGATGTTGACGGCCCACCTCTCCAGATGGGCACGGTGCTTCCCGGTCCAGTCGTCGCGCTCCCGCTTCTCGGCCAGCATCATGTTGTACAGGATCACCGCCCCCTGCATGCAATGGGCAAACGACCGCGCATCGAGAATGTGCCCGCGCAGTGTGGATGAGACCTCTGCACAATCCGCGAGTTGCCACGGCCGGTCCACGGCCAGATCGGCGGGTTCGGCCCGTCCTGCCAACACGGCCAGAAGGCTTTCGGGATGCCGGGCCTGGATACGTTCGCGCAGATACCCGGCGTCCTGGCGGCGCAGCGCAACCGAGACATTCTGATCGGGGAACCCCGACGGAGGCGCCGGCAGGTGAGGGTGCCAGTTGGCTGGGAGCGGACTGCGGCCTTCCGGGTCCCGTGAACTGCTCCCGAGCCGGCGTTCAAGCCGGTAATGGCCGTCGAGGGAGCGGAAGTACTTCCATTTGTGGCCCGGACACAGGCGGATGCCCCAGCTTCCCAATCCACCCCAATAGGCCTCGCTGGGCAGCCTCTTCAGCGCATCTCCTGATCGCTTTCCGAACACTCCCAATGGGTCAGCACCGGAGCGCAGCAGTCGGCTCAGCGCAAGCTCCATCCTGCGGGCAATCTCGCCAACTTCGCTGGATCTGACCTTCCGGCGCTCGATTTCTCGAAATGTCCATGGCACAAACAAGAAATAGCAGGCACGGGTCTGGGTGGTGCTCGTGCCGGGAAAGAAGAGATCCGCAAAGCTGTTGGCAATCCCCGCCAGCCCCAGCTCGTCAACCGTTCCAGTTTCGCGAAACAGGTCGATGACACGAATCGCATTGCGGCGGTCGCGCTCGGAATAGTCGAGCCAGGTCAGTGTGGAAGGCATTCAGCCCAGTCTGTCCACCATTGGTGCGTGAGTTACCGGCCCCCCCTTCACACCCTCCCGAACGCAAAGCTCGCGAACCGCAGCTCCGCCGTGCCGAACCAGCGGTAGGACGCCTCCTTGAAGTTGCGCCAGTGGTCGTAGACCTCGCGGTACTGGGCGTCGGCTCCGGCGTAGTCTTCCAGGATTTCGCCGATTGTGGTGCGGGCCGTCTCCATGATGTCGTCGGAGAAGGAGCGCATCTGGGTGCCGCCGGCGATGAGACGCTGGAGGGCGCCGGGGTTGCGGGCGTCGTAGTAGTAAAGCATGCGGCGCGCGCTGGTCTGGGCCGCCACCTCGAAGACCGTCTGGTAGTCGCTGGGGAGCGAGTCCCATGCCTGCCGGTTCACCTCGTAGGACACCGACGCCGAGGGCTCCCACCAGCCCGGGTAGTAGTAGTAGGGCGCCGCCTGGTGCAGTCCCAGCTTCTCGTCGTCGTAGGGGCCGACCCATTCGGTGGCGTCGATGGCGCCCCGTTCGAGCGCCGGGTAGATGTCGCCGCCGGCCAGCACCTGCACCGTGACGCCCATGCGGTCCATGACGTCGCCGCCCAGTCCGGGGATGCGCATCTTGAGGCCGCGCAAATCCTCGGCCGAGTTGACCTCGCGGCGGAACCATCCGCCCATCTGCCCGCCCGTGTTGCCGCCGGGGAAGGAGATGATTCCGAAGTCGGCGAAGACGCTGCGCACCACATCGAGTCCCCCGCCCTCGTTGAGCCACGCGTCCTGCTGGCGCGCGGTCATGCCGAAGGGGACTCCCGCGTCGAAGGCCAGCGCCTGGTTCTTGCCCGTGTAGTAGTAGCTCGTGCTCTGGCCGACCTGAACGGTGCCCTGCTGCACGGCATCCATCACCTGCAGACCCGGCACCAGCTCGCCCGCGGGGTAGGCGCGGATCTGGAAGCGGCCCCCGGTCAGCGCCGATGTGATCTCGCCCAGCATCTCGGCGGAACCGTAGATCGCGTCCAGGCCGCGCGGAAAGCTCGACGCCAGCCGCCAGGTCACGCGCGGTTGGGTAACGACGGCCGGACCCGAACCCGAGTCGCCCCCGCTTTCGCTGCCGCAGGCGGAAATCAGTCCGGCTCCGGCAACCCCGGCGGCAGCCTTGCCGAGGAAGGTGCGGCGTCCCAGCGCCGGGTCGTTCTCGACTGCGGGGGCGGCAGCAGCCTCATGGACGGTCTTCGCGGTCATGATTTTCTTGTTCATCGGGTTCGTTCCCCAGGGGTAAGGTCTGGCGCGCACGGATCGGTGCGGGCACGATCGTCAGCCGTAGCGGGATGGCCGGACGGGATTGTCAGCCGTAAAGGGTAGCACCATGGCGGCGGCGAAGGCCAATGCAGGGGACTTGGGGCCACGCGCGCTGCGCCACCCGACCGAGCGGATCCCGTAGCCCTGGCGCTCATGCCCAAAGACCTGGGAAGGACCCGGCCTCGCGCCGTCTTTCGCGACGGGGGATCCAGAAACGGCCAACGACCGGCGGCGAACACCGGCAAGCCCCCGCCCCACCGGCCTGCCCGCCCGCTTTTAGTCCAGGTCGAAGCGATCCAGCTCCATCACCTTGTGCCACGCGGCCACGAAGTCCCGCACGAAGGCGGCCTCGCCATCGTCGCAGGCGTAGATCTCGGCGATCCCGCGGAGCTCGGAGTTGGAGCCGAAGAGAAGATCGACGCCGGTGCCGATCCAGAGCAGCTCGCCCGTACGGGAATCGCGCCCCTCGAAACGGTCGCCGGAACCGGATTCGCCCGCTCTCCGCCACGCGACATTCATGTCCAGCAGGTTGACGAAGAAATCGTTGCCGAGCGTCCCCGGCCGGTCCGTGAAGACGCCGGGCGCGGGCCGGTCCGAGGCAGCGCCCGCCGCCCCGAAGGTGGCTCCCAGCGCGCGCAGTCCCCCGGCCAGAACGGTCATCTCCGAAGGGGTCAGCGTCAGGAAATCGGCCCGTTCCACAAGCAGCTCCGCCGCCGGCCTCCCGCTCTCGCCGCCACCGAAGTTGCGCAGTCCGTCGGCCTTCGGTTCCAGCACCGCAAAGGACTCCGCGTCGGTCTCTTCCGCCAGCGCGTCGGTGCGTCCCGGCGAGAAGGGCACTTCCACCTCGTGTCCCGCCCGGGCCGCCGCCTCCTCCACCGCCGCGCACCCGCCCAGAACGATCAGGTCGGCGAGCGACACCCGCTTCCCCCCGGACTGCGCGGCGTTGAAGTCGTCGCGGATCGCTCCGAGAATTTCCAGCGCCCGCGCCAGCTCCCCGGGCTCGTTGGCCTCCCAGTCGGCCTGCGGCGCCAGACGAATGCGCGCTCCATTCGCCCCGCCTCGCTTGTCGGTTCCACGGAAGGTGGACGCCGAGCACCACGCGGTCGCAACCAGGCGCGAGACGGTCAGCCCCGAGGCCAGAATCCTCCGTTTCAACCCGGCGATCTCCTCCGCACCGACCAGCTCGTGATCCACCTCCGGCACGGGATCCTGCCAGATCTGCGCTTCGGCCGGCACCATGGAACCCAGGCAGCGGGTGCGCGGCCCCATGTCGCGGTGCGTCAGCTTGTACCAGGCGCGGGCAAAGGCGTCGGCGAGCTCGTCGGGGTTCTCGAGGAAACGCTGGGCGATCGGCGCGTAGACCGGATCCATCCGCAGCGCGAGATCGGTCGTAAGCATCATCGGCGCGTGCTTCTTCGATGGATCGTGGGCATCGGGCACGGTGGCCGCCGCCGCACCACCCTTGGGCGTCCACTGCACCGCCCCGGCCGGACTCCTGGTCTTCCGCCATTCATGGCCATGGAGGTTTTCGAGGAAGTTGTTGTCCCACTCGACCGGATTGGTCGTCCACGCCCCCTCCAGCCCGCTCGTGACGGCGTCGCCGCCCTTGCCGCTGCCGAAGCGGTTCCGCCACCCCAGTCCCTGCTCCTCCAGCCCGGCGCCCTCCGGTTCGGGGCCCACATGCCGGTCCACGTCGGCCGCTCCGTGCGCCTTGCCGAAGGTGTGCCCCCCCGCGATCAGCGCAACCGTTTCTTCGTCGTTCATCGCCATGCGCCGGAAGGTCTCGCGGATATCGCGGGCCGCGGCCAGGGGATCGGGCTTGCCATTCGGCCCTTCGGGATTCACGTAGATCAGCCCCATCTGGACGGCGCCCAGAGGTTTTTTCAGATCGCGGTCGCCGCTGTAGCGTTCGTCTCCCAGCCAGGTGTCCTCGGATCCCCAGTCGGTCTCGTCGCTCTCCCAGACGTCCTCGCGCCCGCCGCCGAAGCCGACCGTGGGCAGTCCCATCGATTCCAGGGCACAGTTCCCCGCGAAGATCATCAGATCGGCCCACGAGATCCTGCGGCCGTACTTCCGCTTGACCGGCCAGAGGAGCCGCCGCGCCTTGTCGAGATTGGCGTTGTCGGGCCAACTGTTGAGAGGTGCGAAGCGCTGGGTCCCGGAAGCGCCCCCGCCCCGGCCGTCGTGAATGCGGTAGGTGCCGGCGCTGTGCCAGGCCATCCGGATGAAGAGCGGTCCGTAGTGGCCGTAGTCGGCGGGCCACCAGTCCTGCGACGTGGTCATCAGCTCGAAGAGGTCTTTGCGCAGCGCCTCGAGGTCGAGCGTCTTGAAGGCTTCGGCGTAGTTGAAGTCCGCGCCCATCGGATCGGCCGAGCGGGCATGGCGGCCGAGGGGCTTCAGATTCAACTGGTTGGGCCACCAGTCCTGGTTGGTTCTGGGCATTGCGTGGGTTCCCTGGGGTGACGCGTGGGTTCGGTTCGGGGCGTTGGTTTGGGGGGACTCGCGTTTGGGTGCGGCCCCCGCCGGATCCGGGCAGCGTGGACTCTAAACCAGAGCGGAATCCGCGGCAAGGGGAGCGGGAACCGCCGGGCCTGCGCACCGCCAGGAAAGCTGGAGGAGTCAGAGCGAGCTGCGGGGTATGCCTTGGGAATCATCGGGTCGGACGGGGACGAGATTGCGCGGCGGCACCGATTTGCTCAGTCCTCGGGTTGCCCCGTGTAGAAGGCCGTGGTGCGCCGGGCGCGGGCGCGGGCCGCATCGCGATCGGTTCCGCCGGCAATCTCCGCATCTTGCCACCGAGCGCAGCTCTCTGCAATGAAGGCCATGGCCTGGGGCGTGGCAAAGTCGCCTTCCTCCACCGGGGGCGCCGCGGGTTCCTCGACATGCGCCGCGAGTCCGATGAGCGCCATCTCCCAGCCGACCCCGGTCGCTCCCGCACCGTAGCGGTCCCAGTGTGGGGACAGGCCCGCCGTGTGGGAAAGCGCCAGCCGCGCACGCCCGGATTCCTCCTCCTCCAGATGCGCCTCCACCCAGGTCACGCCGCCCCCGAACTCCCAGGTGAGCCCCAGACGGGACGGGGCCCGGCACGCCTCGATCACGCCGCTCGCGTTGCCCTCGATCCGGTAGCGCCCGCCCAGCCGCAGGTCGCCGTGGACCGGCAGGAACCAAAGGGAAAGACGCCCGGGATCGGTGAGCGCGTTCCACAGATCATCGACATGGACGGCGAAGCTGCGTGCCGGGGTGACTGCGCGGACGGGCTCGCCGTCGCGTTCGAGAGCGGAAACGGTGCGTTCGACCGCGCGGAGATGGGGACTGAAATCGGGGATCATGAGCGGTGGATTCCTCTCAGGGAGCTGGGGCGCCGGTGGCTTGCGGGTTCGTGCGTGCGAGATTCGTGGGCAACCGAAGGCCTCGTCGGCCAGGGGGGCGGTTGAGGATGATCTCCCTGCGGGGACCCTCGCCGCAACCGTTGCCCCTAAGGCGGGCCCGTCCATGAACACCCGCCCCACCCCGCCCGGGCGGCCACCCTGCTCGCCTGCGCTCTCCACTTCGGCTACAGCGATGACCCGGCCATGGAAGACACGGTCTTCAACGGCGCCTCCGACAACGCAACTCCTTGCGGATCGGAGGAACAGGACCGGACCGGCCTTCCACTGCCCAGTCAACAGCCCACCACCGCCAGCATCTCGTCGTGAATCTCGCGCCAGTCGCGGTTCAGATCGACGGTTCGCGCCCGAATCTCGAATCCCTCCAGCCGGATGTGCGCGCGCAGCGGTTCGCCCACCTGTGGATAGAGAAGGATGCCGTCGTGTCGGGGTCCGCCCGGTTTCGCTTCGCCTTGCATGGTCGCCTCGCGGTTGCGCAGGTAGGCCAGCAACTGGTAGAGATTGTTGGAATGAAGCTTGCCTCGTCCGCCCAGCGTTTCGCGATAGAACTTCGTGTCCAGAATGATGCGCCGTTTGCCCGATTCCAGGAGTCGTTCGCGCGATTCCAGGATCAGATCCGCCTCCATGACGGGAATGAGTGCCTTGTCCGCCTCGGTTGCACCGCCGCTGCCCGCCCAGCGGATGCGCTGTTTGGACCTGACCCTGTACGCCTTCGCCTCGCGCCGGTAGAAGCCCGCGGCAAACTCCTCGAAGAGCGCCCACATCGTTTTCTTGTCGCGGCGAAAATCGCGAAAGGTTGCCGTGCCGGTTCGTTCGTCCACAAGCATGTTGTCGTGCAGAAGACGGCACACCGAGAGGAGGAAGCGATAGAGGCGGCGGTTGCCCCCGAGCCGAATGTGGTGGAAGGCGCTGCGCCTTAGGCGAGTGTGCGATACGCCGTCAAGCCTTCGGTAGGCGGCTCGGACTTGCGCACGGATCTTCTTGTCGAGATTGACCGGTGGCGAGAGCAGCCGTCGCAGTGAAGAACGCAGGATCCGATTGGGCGGAATGTCCACAGAGAGCTCCTCGAAATCGCAGGCCGCGCGTCCCCGGGTCCGAAGCGCACGTTTGGCCGTTTCGCTGACCGCCAGCTTACCCCGGATTCCCGCAAGATCCTCGCGCCGTTCGACATAGCCGCGATCGATGCCTCGCCGAACGAGGTGATTCACGCCTCCCGCCAGCAGCTTGCCCAACAGATCCTGAACACTTTGGCACTCCCCCAGAGCGTGCAACCGGGCCATGTCCTGTTCCTGCACTCTTCCCAGTGCGTAGCACAAGAGAAAATAGACGTTGAGGATGGGGATGTGCGTCAGGGAGCTCCGCTTCCCGGCGCCTTGGGCCGTGGCTTGTCCTGTTGCCGCGTCCCGGCTTGCGTCCGTGCGGATGGCGGAGTCCGGGGTCGCGGGCGTCCGGGGTATCGGGTCAGGCATTGGCGTTGCGGCGGAGAGACTTGACCTGGTTCTCCACCTTGGTCAGCGAATCGAACCAGTATTCGCGCAGCAGCGGCGCAATCTGCGTGTCGATGATCGTGTCGTGCCAGTCGTCGCCGTACGCGGCCTGGTCATCATCGCGTGTTCCCTGTTCGGGATCCGTCCCGCCGTCCCCGGGAACGAAATAGCTGTGGCCGATCTCGAATCCGGGACCCAGCTCGGGGTCGTTGCGAATCTTCTTGTTGAGGGCGGTCATGTGGGTGACAATGTGTTGGATGAGGGAGTTGTGCACGCCGTGGCTGGCCAGATACCTGGCGAACTCCGTGCGGCCAGAGGCAGAGCCAAGAGCGGGTGTCAGCGTCTCGAAGGCGAACCGGCGGCGCAGCGCGTAATCGACCAGCGCCAGCGACCGGTCGGCGGTGTTCATCATGCCCAGAATGTGGACGTTGTCCGGAACGTGGAAGCGTTGGTCCGAATAGGTCAGCGTGAGGGCGTATTCCTCGGTGCGCTTGTCGGCCTCGATCAGCATGAGCAACTCGCCGAAGATGCGCGAAAGATTGCCGCGATTGATCTCGTCGATGATGAAGATGTGGGGCGTTGCAGGTTGTGCGCGCGCGCGTTCGCAGAAGCGATGGAAGACGCCGTTGCGCAACGTGAAACCGCCACTCTCGTTGGGACGCCAGCCTTGCACAAAGTCCTCGTAGGCGTAGGACTGGTGGAACTGGACCATCCCGATCGGGGACGAATCCCTGCACCCGATGAGGCACCAGGCGAGCCGCCGCGCGATGAAGGTCTTGCCGGTGCCGGGCGGGCCCTGGAGGATGAGGTTCTTGCGCGATTTCAGCGACGCGAGGATGCGCTCGAAGCGGGGGGTGGGGAGAAAGAGGTCTTGGGTGGCGTGGGTGAGGGTGTAGGGGGGGTGGCCGTCCGGGCATCCGTTCTCTGACTTGCATCCCTTGAACAACTCCGGAGGATCGCCGGACAGCCAGGAGGCCATCCGCACCCAGCGCCACCAGTCACCAGCGAAGGTGAGTCTTTTCCTAACTATGCCACCAAGTTTCGGGAACGGAACTGCGTCGTCACACCGATGCCATTGGACGGGGCGCGAGTGAACTCGACGACGCTCCGCCTCCGGCGCGTACCGATAGTCCCCGGTGACGCACCCCCAGCCGAGTAGCCGCTCCGGCTTCGTCCCGCGCGTTGCGAATAGGACATCGCCGACCCTCATGTCGTTGGCAAACCGCCGCAAGCACGATGTGGTCGTAGTGGGATTTGGCCCATAATCGTGAGAGATTAAGTTCTGCTTGATTTCCTGTGCATCGCGCCGACCGTCACCGATCTTGTCCAGGCCAACCGATACAGATCGGTCTTCTACTATATCCGGCCAGCCCAGGCCACCCTCCGCGTTCATGTTCATATGCCAAAACCGATTGTGCCCGAACCTCTCCTTCCCCCAAAGTCGCGCCTTGTCTACCCGCCAGAGCTCGACGACCGGGGGCTCGTAGAAGTGGACTTCCACCGGTTCTCCATCTTCACCCAGGATGCCTCGGTCCCGGTACTCCTGTCCCAAGCGCCTCCGGATTTGTACAAGCGCCTCGTCGATCGCCACCATATCTGAGTTGTGAATGCTGTCGTGATCGACTTCGGTCATGACGTACACCACATTTCTTGCAATCTCCCGCTTGTGCTGGCTCGACGCAATTGGCTCAAACTCATCCGGGAAGAGGAGGAACAGCACGACATTGCGAAACATGCGTCCTTCCGCGTGCTCGCGCTCGTCCAGCCAACGGGCAAACTCCCAGGGCTTGCTCAGCAACGATTGCCGCTCTGGACTCAGCGAGAACCAATCCAGCATGGCACTCGCGAAGAACCGATATTCCTTCCCGGCAAGAGCGTTGTACGCCATTCCCGTACCGACCGCCCCGCCCAGGACCGAATCCTGCAACAGGTCGTGATCCTCGGGGAAGTCCGTCTCCGACCAATCCCAGACCTCGCGAATGCGCTCGCGCTTCGCATCGGCACCCCAATTGTCGGTAATCAGCCGGTACACCCAGGTCATTTCGGCCCACAGCTTCTTCGCTTCGGGCGATCCGCTCTCCAACTGGCGCTTCAGTCCCTCGCGGAATGAGACCGGCGCTGGCGCGTCATCGTCAACGATGTCCACATACAGCCGCTTCAGCTCCTCAAACCCTTCCCGCGTCCACAGCGATTCATCCGTGAACAACGACCCTTGGCCCAGCAGGCAACGCTTCTTCCAGGTCTCGGCGGCCTTCAGGATCGTTTCGGCTCTCTTCAAACGGCTCATGGGCGATGATTTTCTCCAGATTACAGGAACTTGTCAACCCGCGGACAATCGCGGACTTTCGCGCCCATGTCCAGCCCTCGCCGACTCCATATCGGATCGAACTCCGGCGCCGCATCCGCCACCCCTCCCTTGCCCCGCCCCCTTCTCCCCCACCATCCTCCCCCCCATGCTCACCCACCTCTTTGTTCGCAACTTCAAGCGCTTCGACGCAGTCGAGATCGAGCTCGGCAACCCGGTCGTCTTCATCGGGCCCAACAACTCGGGCAAGACCTCGGCCATGCAGGCACTCGCGCTCTGGGACATCGGTCTGCGGCGCTGGAACGAGAAGCGGGCCACCCAGCCGATTCCCGGGAAGCGGTCCGGAGTCGCCGTCAACCGTCGCGATCTCGTGGCGATCCCGGTCCCGCACGCCAACCTGCTCTGGCGCGACCGGCGCATCCGCAGCGTGGTCCGTGCCGATGGCAGGCAAACCACCAGCAACATCCGCGTCGACGTCACCGTCAGCGGTATCGCGAATGGCGCACCCTGGAAGTGCGGGCTCGAGTTCGACTACGCCAACGAGGAATCCTTCTACTGCCGGCCCTTGCGGCTCTCGGGCGAGCGCAATCCCCCGCGAATGCCCGTGCCGGATGCCGCCGGCCAGGTCGCCATCGCCTTCCTGCCGCCGATGTCCGGGCTGGCGGCAAACGAGGCGCGGCTGGATCCGGGAGCGGTGAATGTGCGCGTGGGGGAAGGCCGCACCGCCGAGGTCCTGCGCAATCTCTGCTGGACCGTGTACGAGCGCGGCGACGGTTGGGACAATCTGGCGGGCCGAATCCGCGATCTCTTCGGCGCCGAGCTGCAACCGCCCCGCTACATCGCCGCGCGTGGCGAGATTGCGATGAGCTACCGGGAGCGCGGCATCGACTTCGACCTCTCGTCGTCGGGCCGGGGACTTCAACAGACGCTCCTGCTGCTCGCCTACATGCATACGAATCCGGGCGCCGTCCTTCTGCTGGACGAGCCCGATGCGCACCTCGAAATCCTGCGGCAGCGGCAGACCTACCGGCTATTGACCGACATGGCGGAGGCGACCGGCAGCCAGATCATCGCCGCAAGCCACTCCGAGGTTGTGCTCAACGAGGCGGCGGGACGGGACCTTGTGATCGCGTTTGTGGGGACGCCGCACCGGATCGACAATCGCGGCAGCCAGGTGCTGAAATCGCTGACCGAGGTGGGATTTGAGCACTACCACCAGGCCGAGCAGACCGGATGGGTGTTGTACCTGGAGGGATCGACCGATCTGGCAATGCTCCGGGCCTTTGCCAAGCGGCTTGATCACCAGCCGGCGCTGCGGGCGCTGGACCGGCCCTTTGTGCACTACATGGGAAATCAGCCGATGGCGGCCATCCGTCACTTTCAGGCGTTGCGCGAAGCGTTGCCGGAGTTGCGCGCAGTGGGCATTCTCGACCGCTTGGATCGAGAGCCCCCAAAGAGTGAAGGGATTGACTGGCTGGTGTGGAAGCGGCGGGAGTTCGAAAACTATCTGACGACCCGGCGTACGCTGGAACGGTTTGCGGCGGCGGGCGGACGGGAGGCGAGCGCGGGACCGTTGTTCGGGGATGCGGAAGCGAGGGTGCGCGTGGAGGCGATGCACAAGTCGATTGTGGCAGTGGAAGCCGCAATGCGGACGTTGGGCAAGGGGTCGCCCTGGAGCAAGAATATCAAGGCCGGCGATGACTTTCTGGCGCCGCTGTTCGCGGATTATTTCGGCAAACTCGGCCTTCCCAACGCGATGCGCAAGAAGAGCTTCCACGTGCTGGCGCGGCATGTCCCCCGGGACGAGATTGACGGGGAGGTGGGGGTGGTGTTGGGAGCGGTGGGGGGTGCGTTCCCCGCAACATCGTCGAGCGGCTCCGCCTGATGGCCGATCTGCGGCTACACCCGGGTCCGGACGAGCTGCTGGAGGCGATCCGTGAGCCTCTCAGCCATCACTTTTGCTTGGCGAGGCCAATCTGATTCTTGACGGCGGCACCGTGCTCGCCGCCCAAGAGACTGACTTCAGCGCGACCGCCCGTTGACCCGGTTCAGCGTCTCCGCAAGCCCCCAGCTACAGGACCATCGGAAACTGCGTCCTCTGGGGGTTTGCGGTACGCACAACCATCCGCAGCATGACTTGCCGACGCCGTTGCCGATTCCCGTCCAAGTCGTCACCCCCCCGGCGGCAACAACCCCCCCACCCCACCCCCCTTGATATACAGCTCCCGCTTCGGATACGGGATCTCCAGCCCGGCCTCAGCGAAGGCCACCACCGCTCGTCCGGTGATCTCGTCCGCGATTCGCCGGCGTTCCCGGGCGCGCAGAATCCACACGCGCAGTTGCAGGTTCACCTCCGAGGGGCCGAAGCCGCGCACGATCACGATCGGTTCGGGGTCGAGTTTCACGCCTTCCACCCGGCGCGCCGTTTCCTTCAGCAGGGCCTTGGCCCGGTCGATGTCAGATTCGTAGGCAACGGAGAAGGGGATGCGCAGGCGGATGTCGTCGCCGGACATGGTATAGTTGATGATGTCGCGCTGCATGATTTCGTTGTTGGGCACGACCACGACAAGGTTGTCGGGATTGCGGATCTTGGTGGCGCGCAGGCCGATCTCGATGACGTCGCCCCAGGTGCCGGTTTCGCGCGGCGCGCTCCAGAGTTCGATTCGGTCGCCGACCTGGAAGGGGCGGTCCATGATCAGCAGCACCCCGGCGATCAGGTTCGAGAGGGTGTCCTTGGCGGCCAGCGAGAGGGCGAGGCCGACGACTCCCGCACCGGCCAGAAGCGGTCCGATGTCCAGCCCCAGATGCGACATGGCCAGCAGCACCCCGACCGCGATCACCGAGAAGCGTACGAAGCGGTTGATCATCGGCAGCGCGGTTTCGTCCAGAACCGTGTCGTTTCGCGCCATCGCCTGCGATTCGAAGCTCCGCATCAACTGGCCCACGAAGCGGCTGATGGGGAAGAAGATGAGGCCGGTCCAGATCCCCCAGACCCACTCGCGCGGCTGCGTTTCCCACGCAACCCATTCGCACGGCTGCGCTTCCCCCGCGACCCGTTCGCCCAGGGGAGTTCCTGGCGTCTCCACTCCGGACGGCGACCCGCATATCTCGCTGCCGAGCACGGGAATCCACTGGCCCAGGATCCGCCACACCCCCCACGCCACAATCGTCATGCGGAAGATCTGCCGCATTGCGCGGACCAGTTCGTCGTCCAGCTCGGTGCTGGTGCGGTTTGCAAGGCGTTTCTCGACGCGGCCCAGAATCCAGCTGCCGACGAAATAGACAATGCCCGTGACCACAACGACGAAGAGCGACGGGAGCAGGCGCGGCACAACGTAGTCCACTGCAGCCGACCAGGCGTCGGCGAGTCGGTTCAGGTCGAAATCCAGGAGGGGTTGGTCGAGGGATTGCATGGGATTTTCGGGTCGTCCGGTCTGGGGGATTGGAGGGGGGTCAGGGGTGCAAGCTCTTCACCGCGCCCGTGCGCAGCAACTCTTCGATCTCGCGGGGGGCGAAGCCGCATTCGCCGAGGACTTCGACCGTGTGCTCGCCCAGCCGGGGCGCGTGAGAGGGAACCGGAGCCGCCGCCTCCGAGAACTTGACCGGCATTCCCAGCGTCTCCGCGCGCCGCTCCGCCTCCCCCGCCGCCACCACCATCCCGCGCGCTACCGTCTGCGGATGACGCAGCATCTCGCCGATGCTTGCCACCGGACCGGCCGGCACATTCGCCCGCTCCAGCTTCTCCAGCCAGACCGCCGTCGTCTCTTCGGCCAGCCGCGCCGCCAGCGCCTCGCGGAGCGCCTCCAGGTTGGCCATGCGGTCCGCATTGGTGCGAAAGCGGGGATCGTCGGCCAGCGCCTCCAACTTGAGCGCGCACACCAGCCGGATCCAGTTCACCTGATTCCACCCGCCCACGGTAATCCAGCCATCCGCGGTCGGCAGCGCTTCGTAGGGGGCGGCCAGCGGGTGCGCGGAACCCAGCGGACCGGGGGACTTTCCCGTCGCGAGCGCCACCGCCGACTGCCAGAAGGTCTGCACGATCCCGGCCTCGTAGAGGGAGGTGTCGACCCGTTGCCCGGCGCCGGTGCGTTCACGCGCGTAGAGCGCCGCCACGACTCCCATCGCGCCCAGAATCCCCGCGGTGATGTCGGTCAGCGGCGGCCCGCACTTGACCGGTTGCCGTCCCGAACCCTCGCCGGTAACGCTGAGCAGCCCGGTCATTCCCTGCGCGATCAGGTCGAAGCCGCGCTGGCCCGCGAGGGGACCGGTGCGCCCGAAGCCGGTAATCTGGCAGTAGACCAGGCCCGGATTGTCGGCCCGGAGCGATTCGTACCCGAGCCCCAGCTCCTCCATGACGCCGAGCCGGAAGTTCTCGATCGCCACATCGCACGTTGCCAGCATGCGCCGCGCCGCCCCCTTCCCCCCTCGGTCTTCAGATCGATCGCGACGCCGCGCTTGCCGCGATTCATCATCACGAAGGCGGCCGCGTCCGCTCCCATGCGGGGCGGCGCGAAGGCGCGGGTCGGGTCACCGCTCTCCGGCGGCTCGACCTTGACCACGTCGGCGCCCATGTCGGCCAGCATTCGTCCGCAGACCGGCCCCGCCATCACATGCGCGAGCTCGACCACGCGAATCCCCGCCAGCGGCTGCCCGGCCACGCCCCCCGGCAGGTCCCCGCCCACCACCCGCGTCACGCCTCCGGCTCCGCCCGCCGGTCGCTTCCCGACCGCCCCCGCTTGCCCTCCACGCCTCGCTACTCCCCCCGGAAGACCGGCGCGCGCTTCGCCAGAAAGGCCGCCGTCCCCTCGCGGTAGTCCCGGGTGCGGAAGGCTTCGTACGCCTCGGCGCGCTCCTCGTCCGTCAGCGGTTCCGGCCTGGCCAGCCGCCGCACGAACTGCTTGTGCCAGCGGTTGACCAGCGGCGCCCCATTCGCGATCGCCCCCGCAACCTCCCGCGCCTCTCTCTCCACGAGCCCATCCTCCACGATCCGGCTCACGAGTCCCATCTCGCGGGCCCGGCGCGCATCCACCAGCCCGCCCGTCAGGAGCACCTCCAGCACGGCGCGTTCCCCCACCGCGGCCACCAGCGGCGCCATCTCTTCGTAGGCCATCGTCACTCCCAGCCGGTTGACCGGCGCCCCGAAACGGCTGCCCCGGCCACACACCACCACATCGCAGCAGGCGGCCAGGATCATTCCCCCGCCCACGCAGATTCCCTCGACCGCGGCCAGCGTTGGATGCCGGCACCGCCACACCGCATGAATCCCCCTCTTCAGCGAGGCCGCGTAGCTGCACACCTCGTCCGGCGTACTTCGCGTTTCGCCGAAGCCGCCGATGTCCGAACCGGCCGAGAAGGCGCGTCCGCCCGCGCTCCCGAGCACCACGCAGCGCACCGAATCGTCGCGCTCCAGCCGCTCGAAGATCTCGCCGAGCGCATCCCAGGCCGACTGGTTCAGCACATTCAGCCGCTGGGGATGGTCCAGCGTGACCGTCGCCACCGTGGCCTCCCGCCGCAGATGCAGGCGCGGATGCGGATGCGATTCGGTCCCCTTTCCGCCGGATTGGTTTCCCGGCCCACCTGATGGTTGCACTTCGTTCACTCCCCCATGCCTCGGTTCGTTCAACCCGCCGCCAATCCACCTGCGGCCATCACCGGTAGAAGACCTCCACCAGGAACATCGGCAGCGCGGGCGCATAGGTCACCATCAGCAGCACCGCCAGCAGCACCCCGATGAAGCCGAGATTGGTGCGCGTCACCGCCCAGATGTCGGCCTTCGCCACCGAACAGGCGGTAATCAGCACCGAAGCGACCGGAGGCGTCTGCTGGCCGATCGCCAGGTTGAGGGTGACGATCAGCCCGAAGTGAATCGGATCGACCCCGACCGCCTGCACCAGCGGCATCACGATCGGCACGACCAGGATGATTGCCGCCGCCGAGTGCAGAAAAAGCCCGACCGCCAGGAGGAAGACGTTGAGCAGGGCGAGGACCGCGAACTTCGATTCGGTCATGCCGGTAATCGCCCCGGCCACGCGCTGGGGCAGGCGCGCCTCGGTGAGGAAGTCGCCCAGAAGCGCCGACGCGGCCACCAGGAGCATGACCACCGCCGTCTGGTAGCCCGCCTCGACCAGCGCGCTGCGCAGCCGCCCGGGATTCAGCTCGCGGTAGATCCCGCCGCCGATCAGGAGCGCCGCCACGACCGCAATCCCCGCACCCTCGGTGGCCGTCACCCAGCCGCTGAAGATTCCGCCCAGAATCACGAAGGGAAGAAGGAGCGACCAGCCCGCCGCGCGGAAGGTCTCCCATACGTGCCGGATCCGAAAGGCTTCCTCCGTCGGCAGATTGTTGCGCCGCGCCCACATCCAGGCCACGAACATCATGAGGACGCCGCCCACCAGCCCGGGCACGATCCCCGCCACGAAGAGCTCGACCACCGAGCTGCCCGCCATCACGCCGTAGAGGATCATCGGGATCGAAGGGGGAATGATGACCGCGAGGGTTGCGGAGGAGGAGGTGACGGCGGCGGCGAAGTTGCGGGAATAGCCGCGTTTGCGCATCGCGGGGATCAGGATCGAGCCGAGGGCGGCCACATCGGCGACCGCGCTGCCGGAAATTTCGGCGAAGAACATCGAGGCCGAGATGCTCACCATCGCCAGACCGCCGCGAATGAAGCCGAAGAGGGCCGAGGCGAAGGCGACCAGGCGGCGCGAGATCCCCGAGGTGTTCATGATCGTGCCCGCCAGGATGAAGAGCGGGATGGCGATCAGGGGGAACTTGGTGGCCCCCGAAAACATGACGAGTCCCACATTGGGAAGGGCATCCAGGCCGTGGGCGGCGATCATCGCGATCACCGTCATGACCGCCAGCGCCAGCGCGATCGGCACGTTGATCAGAACCAGCAGGAGCAGCAGCGCGAAGAGTGCCAGGCTCAAGGTTCGGCGCTCCCGGTCGGGTCCGTGTGGCCGTGATCCGCCTCTGTGCGGGGAACTGCGCGCAGCGCGTCGGGCAGACTCAGCAACTGCGCCGCGATGAAGAGAATCGCCCCGATCGGAATCGCCGACTGGGCCAGCGCGCTCGGGACGGCCGGCAGACTCACCAGCCCCACCCCTCCCAGCGCCCCCTGGACCTGGATTCCCGCCCAAGCCAGCACCACCATGAAGCCGATCACCGCCGCCTCGCCGAAGAGCACCGCCGCCGTTCGCGCCCGTCCGGCCAGGTGCTCCACAAGGGTGGGAACCCCGATGTGGCCACGCCGCAACGCCACCAGCGCCGCCCCGTACCAGGTCAGCCAGGCGAGGAGAATCGCGGCCACCTCGTCATACCAGACGAGCGCCTCGCCCACCTTGCGAAAGACCACGCCCACCACCACCACCACCGCCAGCGCGGCCACGATCGCCAGCACCGCCCACTCCAGGATCCGCTGCAGCAGGTCACGCGCGCGCGAAAGGACGCCGGTCACCGTGCGCCGCCCGCAGGTCTCGCTCCGTACCTGTTCATTGCAGCGCCCCGTCCGGCTACTGCGGCTGCACCAGCCGTCTGACCCGTTCGATCAGATCGCCCGCCCCCGCAACCTCGCCGGCAAAGTCGGCATAGACCGCCTCGCTCGCCCCCTCGAAGGCCATCCGGTCGGCCCAGTTCACTTCGATGTCGGTCTCGGCCAGCGCCACGAGCAGCTCCCGGTCCAGCCGCCGCGCCGTCGCGTAGACGAACTCCTGCACCGCGCGCGCCTCCTCCTCCACCACCGCGCGAATCTCCGCGGGAACGCCGGGCCAGTGCTCGGCCGAGACGGTCACGAAGGCGGGGGTATAGACGTGCTCGGTCAGCGAGAGAAAGTCCTGGACCTCGGCGAACTTCGAAGCCTCGATCTGCGCCAGCGGGTTTTCCTGGCCATCGACCACACCGGTCCGCAGCGCGAGCAGAACTTCGGAGAGCGCCATCGGCACCGGATTCGCCCCGAAGCTCTGGAAGAGTCGCACGCGCCAGCTTCCCCGGGGGGTGCGCAGCTTGATTCCGTCCAGGTCCGAGGGGGCCCGAATGGGACGCACATTGTTGGTGACGTGACGAAATCCGTTCTCCCAGACCGCCAGCACCTCCATGTCCTGCGCACGCGCCAGGGGGACGAGATCCGGCCACACGACCGCCTCTTCCACCTGTGCCATGTGCGCCCGGTCGCGGATCAGGTAGGGCATCTCGAAGAGGCCGAACTCGGGGATGCGCGAGGAGAGAATCGAAGACGGCAGCGCCATGTCCACCGTTCCCAGACGCAACTTCTGAAGGAGGAGGTCGTCGCCGCCGAGCTGGCTGGAGCCGAAGACCACGACCTCGGCCGTCCCGGCCAGCCGTTCGTTGACCCGCCGCGCGAACTCCTCGGCCGAGAGCGCAAAGAGCGACCCCGGAGCGCCGACGTGGCCGAAGCTCAGCTCAATTGGGCCACCGCCCGCCGTCCCGCCGGGGCCGCCGCACCCGCCCGCCAGCGTGATTGCAAGGACCGGTAGCGCCAGGACCGCCCGCAGTTGTCGCCTCGGCATCTGATTTCCGTTGCTCGGTTGCCTGATTCTCTGAGCCCTGATTCTCTGGTGTGACGGGGGAAGCCGTTCGCCCATGGCGAAGCGCATGTGCCATGGAAAGCCCTGCGCCATGGGTAGCCCTGTGCCATGGGAAGCCGTGCGCCACGGGAACCAGTATCGGCTATTTGCGCGGTTTTCGCCAACCGCGAGTCCGCGAATTGGGGGAGCGGCGGTCGAGCCGGGCGTCCGAACCGGGCGGGCACGACGGCCGTGCCCATTGCGAATCCGCTCCACCGGGCCGGTAGATTCCCCTTTATCGGTTTCACGCGCCAATGCGGAGACGATCCCCACAAATGCCCAGCCAGCCACGTGCCTGACCGCGACCTCGCCCGCCGTCTCCGCCGCCATGTCGAGGGGCCGGTCCGCTTCGACGCGCTGACCCGCGGACTCTACGCGACCGACGCCTCCATCTACCAGATCGTGCCGCTCGGCGTGGTCATCCCCCGCACCCTGGACGACGTGAACGCCACGATCGCGATTGCGCGCGAGGAGGGTGTGCCGGTGCTGCCCCGGGGCGCGGGAACTTCGCAGTGCGGACAAACGGTGGGACGCGCGGTGGTGATCGATGCTTCGCGCCACCTGGACCGCATCCTGGAGGTCGATCGCGAAGCGCTCACCGCGACGGTCGAACCGGGGGTGGTGCTCGACCATCTGAACCGCCATCTCGCCGGGACAGGACTCTTCTTTCCGGTCGATGTGGCCACCGCCAGCCGCGCGACGATCGGGGGAATGGCGGGCAACAACAGCGGCGGCGCGCGCTCGATCCGCTACGGAATCATGGCCGACAATGTGGTGGCGCTGGAGGCGGCGCTGGCCGACGGACGGGTGGCGGCGTTCGGGCGGGAGGGCGGCCACACCGGCGATTCCGCGAACGGGGGAAGCGCGACCGGGCCGGGGGGATGCGGCGGCGGTGCGGCCACGACAACACCACAGTCCACCGCGGCCGGGCTCACCGCGGCTCTGCACCGAATCGCCCGGCGCGAAGCGGACGAGCTGGCGACGCGCATCCCGCGGGTCCTCCGTCATGTGGCGGGCTATCCCTTGCACCGGCTCCTCAACCCGGATGCGTCCCCGGCCGAGGCGCTGATCGGATCCGAGGGGACCCTCGCCTTCTTTCGCACCCTCACCCTCAAGCTCTCGCCCCGTCCGTCCCGGCGCGTGCTCGGCATCTGCGCCTTCCCCTCGCTTATCGATGCGCTGGACGCCGTTCAACATGTGGTGGAACTCGATCCCCACGCGGTCGAGCTCGTCGACCACACCATGATCTCCCTGGCGCGGCAGCACGCGGCCTTTCGGACGACCGTCCAGGCCTTCATCCCCGAATCGGCTCACACCGTGCTCCTGGTCGAGTTCGCGGGCGACGACGGGGCCGCGCTGGCGAAACGGCTCGGGCGGTTGGAGGATCTGGTGCGCGCAACGGGGGCGGGGCGGCGTGTGGCCCGCGCCGAGGACGAATCCACCCAAGCGGCGGTCTGGAGGGTGCGCAAGGCCGCGCTCAACATCGCGATGTCGATGGAGGGGGAACGCAAACCGGTCTCGATCGTGGAGGACTGCGCGATTCCGCTCCCCCGTCTGGCCGGGTTCGGCGCCTTCGTGGAGGACTGTTTCCGGCGGCACGGAACCCGCAGCACCTGGTACGCGCACGCCTCGGTGGGGCTCCTCCATGTGCGGCCCGCGCTGAACATGAAGGCCGCCCGCGATGTGGAGGTCTTTCGCGCGATCGCCGAAGAGGTTCTGGCGGAGGCGGTGCGCCTGGGAGGATCGTGGTCCGGCGAACACGGCGACGGAATCCTGCGCTCCGAGTTCATCGAGCGCTACGCGGGCAAGCGGCTGGCTCGCGCCTTCGCCGAGGTCAAGCGCACCTTCGATCCCGAGGGAATCATGAATCCGGGAAAGATCGTGAACGCGCCCCGCAGCGACGACCGCACTCTCTTCCGCCATCCTCCCGGCTACCGGGCGGTCCCGGGCGTCCGGCCCGAATCGCTGCGAGCGCCGGTTGGGCTGCCCATGGCGGGGGAAGACGCACCGGGGTTTGCGCGCACCGTCGAGGCCTGCAACAACAACGGCGCCTGCCGCAAGATGCACGGCGGGGTGATGTGTCCGTCCTTCCGGGTCACGCGCGAGGAGGCCGACACGACGCGGGGACGCGCCAACGCGCTCCGGCTGGCGATGTCGGGACAGTTGGGTGTGGAGGGGCTGGGGGGGGATGAAGTCGACGCGGTCCTCGACCTCTGCGTAGGCTGCAAGGCCTGCCAGCGCGAATGCCCGGCGCGAGTGGACGTGGCCTGGCTGAAGTCGCGCGTCCTGCACCTCAGGCACTCGGTTCGCGGTGTCCCGCTGCGCGAACGGATCTTCGCCTCGCTGCCCCGGGCGGCCCCGGTCGCCGCGCGGCTGCGCTGGCTCGCCAACCTTCCCGGGCACAGCCGGTGGCTTGCGCGGCTCGGCGAACGCGCCCTGGGAGTCGCGGCGGATCGCAAGCTGCCCGAATGGAGCGCGCGTCCCTTCCGCGACCGCGAGCTCCCCGCCCCCGCCCCACCCCCCGGCCGAGCCGTCGTCCTCCTCGCCGACACCTTCCACCGCTACTTCGAGCCGGAAGTCCCTCGCGCCGCCGCTCGCGTCCTCGGGCGGCTCGGCTTCACCCCCACCGCCCCCACCCCCGGCCGCCGCCCCCTCTGCTGCGGCCGCCCCCTCATCAGCGCCGGCCTCCTCGACGAGGCCCGCGCCGAGCTGGGCCACACCCTGGCCGCGCTCGCCCCCCTGGCCCGGCGCGGCCTTCCGATCGTCGGTCTCGAGCCGTCGTGCCTGCTCACCCTGCGCGACGAAGCGCTGCGCCTTCACCCCGGCGACGACGCCCGCACGGTGGCCGCTCACGCCCAGCTCTTCGACGAGTTCCTGGCCGAGCGATTTCCGGCGGCGACCTCTCCGGTGGGCGAATCCGGCGCCGACGGCACGTCCCCCCGCACCCCACCAGACGACCGGGCCGCCGACGGCCGGCCCCGCACCCGGCGCAAAGTCCCATCCGGAACCGCCAGCCGTCCCCCACCCGCGCTCCCCCTCCACCCCACGGCCCGCATTCACGGCCACTGCCACCAGAAGGCCGCCGGAACAGGGAGCGCCACCGCCCGCTCGCTCGCCATCGCCGCCATTCCCTCCACTCCCATCGAATCGAGCTGCTGCGGGATGGCCGGATCGTTCGGCTACCGGGCGCGCCACCTCGCGGTTTCTCGCGCAATGGGCGAGCTCGCGCTCATGCCCGCGGTGCGCGCCGCCGCCGCGCACGAGATCATCGTTGCGAACGGCTTCAGTTGCCGCGCCCAGATCGCGGACGGAACCGGACGCCGCGCGCGCCATGTCGCCGAGGTGCTGGACCGCCACCTCGCGCCCGCGCCCCGTCGCCCGCGCGCCACCGCTGGAAGCCACGACCACGCTGGAAGCCACGGCCACGCTGGAAGCCACGGCCACACAACGCACGAATCGCTCCCGCAACCCGGCCAACCGAACCCATGACCTCATCCCTTCCCGACGAACTCGGCGCCCATGTCTCGATCGCCGGCGGTGTGGACCGCGCCCCCGGCCGCGCGAACGCCATCGGCGCGAGCGTCTTCCAGATCTTCACCCGCCAGCCCAACCGCTGGGCCTCCGCCGCCATCGCTCCCGCCGCGGCCGCCGACTTCCGCCGGGCCACGCGCAAGGTGCCCTTCGTCACCGCCCACGATTCCTACCTGATCAACCTGGCGAGCCCGAATCCCGTCCTCCGCCAACGCTCCGCCCGTGCCTTCGCCGACGAGATCGAACGCGCCCACCTCCTGGAGCTCACGCCCTGGTCACGCACCCCGGCAACGCCACCGACGGCGATCTGGAGAGCGGCATGGCGCGCAACGCCGACGAGATCGCATCGCTCCTGGAGGCCCACCCCGGCCGCACGCGCATCCTCCTGGAGCTCACCGCCGGAGCCGGAACCACGGTGGGGGGTAGCTTCGAGGCGCTGAACACGATCATTGAGCGGATCCCGCGACCTGAGCGAGATCGCGTCGGAGTCTGCTTCGACACCTGCCACGCCTGGGTCGCAGGCCTCGATCTGCGGGGCGACTACGAGGGAATCTGGCAGCGCGCCGACGACACCTTCGGGCTGCACCGGATCGGGCTCTTCCACCTGAACGACGCCAAGGCGCCCTTCGGATCGCGCCGCGACCGCCACGAACACATCGGTCGGGGGACGATCGGGCCCGAACCCTTCCGCCGCCTCATGAACGACGACCGTTTCCGCGCGGCGCCGAAGATTCTGGAAACGCCCAAGGGGGACGACGAGGTCACCGCCGACCGCGAGAATCTGGCGCGGCTGCGGGGATTTCGGACCGACGGGGACTGAGGCCGGGCGCGCGGAAGCCCGAGCGGGCCGGAGATGGATATGGATCGCCCGGGCCAGCGCGCCCGCCCGGAACCGATTCCGCCTACCTTCGCCGCTCCCGCCGGGCGGCCGCGATCTCGACCAGACGCCGCATCTCCGCGATCGGATCCTCGTGATCGTCGACCTGGAGGCGCAGCACCACATCGTTGTTCAGCCAGACGCCGCCGTCCTCCTTCACGATCAGCATCGCCGCCGACTGCATTCCGCGGGTGTCGCCGCCCGCCGCCTGGCCCGCTTCCAGCGCCGCCTGCAGCCGCAGCGAGAGGTGCCCTGCGGTGGACTCGAAGGCCGCGACCATGTCGTCCACGACCGCGGGACCGGCCAGGATGTTGCCCTGCGCCGAGACGTATTCGCCGATCCGGTGGCCCGCCCAATCGCTCGCGCGGGGACCGGTGTGCGTGGCGACCTCGCCGCGGGCATTCATGATCGAGAACTGGCGGCCCTCCTTCGTCCAGCGCTCCGGATCGGGGTCGGGGTCGCGCGCGAGGATCTCCCGCACCGCGTCCCGGGGGGAATGGCCCTCGCGGAGTAGCTCCAGCGCCTGGGGGCCGTAGCTGACATCGACGATCGCCTGCGTGGCGACGACCCCCACCCCCGCCTCGCCCCAGATGACGCCGTTGCCCACCGAGAAGACCCGAGACTGCACCGCCACTCCCACCTCGCCGGTTGCGGGATCGTAGCCGACGATCGAGAAGGTCGCGACGGGCGGCCAGGGGAGCGCGTTCGCACCAGCGCGCGCAACCTGAACGTGAAGACGTGGGGACGCGACGACCGGCCAAAGAAGCGCGGCCGCGCAGGCGAGCGCCAGGCTTGTCCCCCCTGTTTTCTTCGCTGGTCTTCTGGTCGCTGGCGTTTTGGTCGCGGGTCCATGGATTCTACCGGTCATGCTTCTTTCCTCCGTGGCGGTTCTGGCGAATCGGTGTGGCGGCTCCGGTCCATCGTCGTGATGAGCTCCGGTCCATCGTCGCGATGAGCATCGTCGTGAACAGAAGATTGGGCTACCTTGTGGGCCATGTCCATTCTTCCCCTGAGACCCCTCGGATTCGGCGAGATCGTCGATGGCGCGGTGCAGCTCTACCGGCGCGATTTCGTCCTTTATTATCTGATTGCTCTGGTGTCGGCGCTGCCGGGGTATCTGCTGCAGCTCTTTCTGGGGCCCAACTTTCAGTCGCTTGCGGATGTGCCCGACGACCCCGCGGCGATCATTGCGTGGCGGGGCGAAATGGCCTCGATGATGGCGGTCGCGGGTGTCGTCCTGGTCGGTGCGTCCATCTTCAGTTGGTTTGGCTGGGTGGCGCTGACGGTGGCGATTCGCGAGCGGGCCGGGGAGCGGGAGGTGTCCTTCGGGCAGGCGTGGCGGTCGGCGGTTCCCCACTTTCCCGGGGCGCTGGGGGCCGGTGCGCTGGCGATGTTGGGGTTCGTGGTGATCGGCATCGTGTTGTTCATCGTGGTGGCCGGGCTCGGGACGGCCCTGTCGGTGCTCGCCGGGTTGGCGGGAACGCTTGTCGGCTTGATCGTGATCTGGTTGATCGGCGCTTTTCTGCTCCTGGCCTGGGCCGGGGTCAGCTACGGGATTCTGCCCGCCCTGGTCTTCGAGGGACGCGGCGCCGTGGGTGCGGTCGGGCGTTCTCTGTCGCTCTGCCGGGGGGGACTGTTGCGGGTGACCGGGGTGGTTGCGGTGGCGCTCATCATTCGGCATGCGCCGACCTTTGGGGCCCAGATGCTCTTTGGTTTGAACGATTTCTTTGGGGATCCCGAGGCCGCGGCCAACATCGGCGGAACCGAGCAGTGGCTGAGGAACACCGTGAGCTACATCGTCGGCTCGTTGACCACTCCCTTCGTGGTCGGCGCGATGGTGGTGCTCTTCCACGACCGGCGGGTGCGGAGCGAGGGATTCGATCTGGCGGCGCGCGCCGAGGCCATGAGGCCGGATGACGTGACGGGTCGCTGAGCGGGGGCCGCCGGAGCGATGGGGGGGATTGACGTGATGCCGGGGATTCAGACGCCTGCGCGGCAGCTTCCATCGGCCGGCGAGGTGTCGGAGACGTTGCGCGAGATTCTGGCCGATCCGGAGTTCGTGACCTTCGAGCCGTCGTCGCCGCTCTGGACAGTGTTGCTGCGGGAGCTGATGGCACGGCTGCGGCGGCTCTGGGATTGGCTGGTTGGTCTCTTTGGGGAGGAAGGCGAGATTCTGCCGGCATTGCTGGCGATTACGATTGCTCTGGCGGCGCTGGCGGCGATGATCGCCGTGGCGCGGCGGCATGCGCCGGAGCTGCAAGGGAGCGAGGGAGACGAGGATGATTTCGAGCTGCTGCCGCGGACGGCGGCCGAGTGGATTCTGCGTGCGCGGCGGCGGGCGGGACGGGGAGAGCTGCGACCAGCGGCGACGGCACTCTACCAGGGCTTCCTGCTGAGCCTGGAAGCGCGCGGCGAGCTGGCCTTTCACAACTCGAAGACGCCGGGCGACTATGCGCTCGAGATTCGGCGGAGCGCGGCGGCGGGCGCGGACGGCGGGCGGTTTCTGCGCGCATTCGAGGATTTTTCCTTTGGACAGGACGAACCCACCGCGGATCGCTACGCCGGTCTGGCCCGAATGGCGCGCGCGGCCGGTTGCGAGGTGGAGACGGCGGGTGAGGACGATGGGGAGGCGGGACGGTGAGCGGAGGGACCGAAGGGCCCCGGCGGGGGCGGCGACCGGAGTCGCGGGACCGGGGTCCGAATCCGGGGAAATCGCGGCTGCGCGACCGACCGGTCCTTCTCCTCTGGGCGGTGCTGGGCCTGGCGCTGGTCGCGGCGTTCCTGGCCCGGCCGCAGGGCGAACGAAGTGGCGGAGACACGATTCGCAGCTCGCTCCGCACCACGCCCGACGGGATTGCCGCCTTCGCTCGCGCGATCGAACGCTTCGGGAGGCCGGTGGCGTCGCGATTCACCCCTCTGGTGGACGCGGATCCGGTGCGCGGCACGGTCGTGCTGGTTCAGCCCCGTCTCCCCCTCACCCCGCGCGAGGTCAATGCCCTCCTGGACCGGGTGCGCGGCGGCGGGACGCTCATCCATGTCCCGGTCTACCGGCCGCCGTCGGGGCCGCGCCGCTCCCCCGGGCGCACCCATTTGATGGATTCGGTGGGGATTCGCTATCGCCTCCGGAGTGGGGAGGACGAGTTCCGCGACCGCCGCCTCGAGGATCCGGACTGGGCCCCGCATCCGCTGACCACCGGCCTGTCCGAAGAGATGGAGGGCTTCACGCACGGCTTCCACTTCGTGGAGGCGGCGGGCGAGGTTACCCCTCTCCTCACGGTCCGCGACAGCGACGGCCGGGAGTGGATGGCCGCGGCCGAGATGCGCCTGGGCGAGGGACGCATCGCTGTGCTGTCGCAGGGCGGGCCGCTCTCGAACCGGTACGCCGCCGAGTCGCCGCTGGCCGCGCTGGCCATCCGGGCCGCGCTGGCCGGGACCGCCGCCGCCGACACCGTTTTTTTCGCCGAATTCCACCAGGGCATCGGTGGGCAGCGCAGCCGGGCCGAGGTGCTGGCCAACTTCGCCTTCGGCCACCCCGTCGGGCGCGTGCTCTTCCACCTCGCGCTGGTCGCCTTCGTGGCGCTGGCTTGCGGGGGTCTGCGCTTCGGTTCCCCCTCTCCCGCCGTGGCCCCGCCCGATCGCAAGCGGCGGTCGCCGCTCGAGCACGTCTCGGCGCTGGGAGATCTGTACCGCAAGGCCGGGGCCTCGAACACCGCGGCGCTCCTTCTCCTGGCCCGCCTGGCCCGCGCCGCCCGTCTTCCTCCGCCCCGCGATACCGCCGCCGCCAAAGCGCTCCTGACGCGCCTGGATACCGGCGAGGGCCCGAATTCCCCACTCGCGCGCGTGCGCCGTGCTCTTCACGCCAATCCGCCTGAGCTGGCCGCCATCGCCGCCGGCATCGACGAACACCTCGCAAGGAGACCTGGTCCTTGAACTCCCCAGCCACGAACTCCCCATCCGCCAACTCTCCAGAGGCAAGCTCCCCGAATCCGGTCTCCCCGGATGCGGCCCTGCGGCTGCTCGCCCAGCTCGAAGAGGTTGTCCTCGGCCAGGAGGCGGTGCTCAGACAGCTCATGATCACCCTTCTCGCCCGGGGTCACGCGCTGCTGGAAGGCGTCCCCGGCACGGCCAAGACCCTCGCGGTGCGCGCCCTGTCCCGCGGTCTCGGCCTCGACTTCGGCCGCGTTCAGTTCACTCCCGACCTCATGCCGACCGACCTGGTGGGGGTCAACATCCTTGCCGATTCAGGCTTCACCTGGCGGCCGGGTCCCGTTTTCGCCGATCTGCTCCTGGCCGACGAGATCAACCGCGCCCCCCCCAAGACCCAGGCCGCGCTCCTCGAATCGATGGAGGAACGGCAGGTCACGGTCGATGGACGGACGCGCGCGCTGCCCGGCCCCTTTACCGTCTTCGCCACGCAGAATCCGGTGGAATACGAGGGAACCTATCCGCTGCCGGAGGCGCAGGTGGACCGGTTCCTCATGAAGATCGTGGTGGACTATCCGCCGCTGGAGGCGGAGGCGGCGATCCTGGACCGCCACGAGGCTGGCTTTCGCGCCGACGACGAAGCGAGCTATCCGATCGCCGAGGCGCTGGAAGGGGATGCGCTGCTGGCCATGCGGGCGGCGGTCAACGAGGTGCACATGGATGAACGGGTGCGCCGCTACGTCACCGAGATCGTGCGCGCCACCCGCGACGACAGCGCCTTCGTCCTGGGGGCGAGTCCACGCGCCGGAGTGGCCCTCTTCCAGGCCGCCCGCGCCGAGGCCTTCCTGCGCGGCCGCGACTTCGTCACCCCCGACGACGTGAAGTCTCTCTCCTTCCCGGTCCTGCGCCACCGGGTGGTCCTTACCGCCGAGGCCGAGGTCGAGGGTCGCTCGTCGGACGAAGAGTTGCAGTCGCTCCTGGAGACGCTCGAGGCGCCGCGGTAGGAGCGCCATTCCGCGCTCGCGTCCAATCCCCCGGCCCGGGACCCGGATGAATCCACAACCTCCCCACCGCATCGGAGTTCGCCAAGCGTGCGCATTTCCCTGATTCCGAGCGCGCGCACTCTGGTTCTGCTGGCGCTTTCCTCGCTGCTCTTCCCGGTAAGTGTGCCGTTGGGACTGGCGGTCGATGCCGCGATGCTCCTGCTCTTTCTGCTGGATGGGCGGCGCACCCGGTCGCCACTGGCCGCACGCAGCGCGCCCCGGATCGCAGCGCTGGCCACTCCGGCCGAGATCGACGTCGTCCTCGCCAATCCGACCGGGCGGCCGCTGCGGGTCTTGGTCACCGACGATCTCGATCCCAGCCTGCGGCGCGTCTCCGGTCCCGGTGGAACCGACGACTGGGAAGAGGGCAGACCAGTGCGGATTCCGGCTCGGGACGAGGTCCGGCTGCGTTATCCCCTTCTGCCCCGCACACGCGGATTTCTCTCCCTCGGAGCCATTCACACGCGCACGCGCTCTCCCTGGGGTCTGGCCTGGCGGCGCGCGGCGACTCCGCTCTCGCACACCCTCCAGGTGCAGCCCGGGGTTCGGGATCTGTTGCGCGATCGCAGCGGACACGCCATCCGGCGGCGGCTGCGCGCTCCGGGACAGCGGCGCAACCGGCAGTGGGGCGACGGGCGTGAATTCGAGAGTCTGCGGGACTACGTCCAGGGCGACGATCCCCGCACGATCGACTGGAAGGCGTCGGCGAAGCGGCGGCGGCACGTGGTGCGCAACTACGAGGCGGAGCGCAGCCAGAATGTGGTGTTGGCGATCGATGCCGGCCGGCAGATGCGGGAACGGCTCTCGCCCCTGCGGGAACGGGTCGATTACGCGCTCGGCGCCTGCATGATGCTCGCCAGCCGGGCCCAGAGCTTCGGCGACCGCATCGGGGTGGTGGTTTTCGACGACCGGATCCGTCACATCTCGCCGCCGCGGCGCGCCGATCCCCCGGGGCTGGCGCGGGTGCTTGCCGGAGTGGAGACGCGGCTGGTCGAGCCGAACTACCCGCTGGCCTTCGCGACGCTGGGCCGCACCTTCCGCAAGCGCTCGCTTGTAATCCTCTTCTGCGATGTGATCGACCGCTCGGTGTCGCGCGCCCTGGTGCGCTCGCTGATCCGGATCGGGCGTTCGCACCTTCCACTCGCGATCGCGATTCAAAACCCCGAGCTGGAGGCCGCCGCGCGCGGGGAGGTCTCGGACGAGAAGCACGCCTGGCACCGGGCGGCCGCCGAAGAGCTGGTGCAGGCGCGGGCGACGACCTTGCAGATCATGCGCCAGTCGGGCGTTCTGGTGGTGGACACGCCGCCGGGCGATGCGTTGGTGCGTACTCTGGACAAGTACGTCGAAATCAAGGAGCGGGGGCTTCTGTAGCCTGGCCTGCCGCTGTCCCGCGCCGGGGCGAAGGCGTCCGCAGTCCGAACGTGTCGCGCCCTTCAGGCCGCCCGCATTTTTCCGGTCCCGGCGGGCGATTCTCCGCGTCCCGCGAAGCCGAAGTAGAGGACGAGCAACACGGCGGTCAGGGCGCCGAAGCCGAACTTGAAGGCGGCCGGAAGGGTGGTGGGAGAGATGAACCCCTCGATGACGCCCGCCACGACGAGCATGAGCGTAGTCCCCGCGATCAGCGACAAAAACGCCCGGGCGCGTTCCCGCAAGGCCTCCGCGCGTGTGCGCCGCCCGGGAAGGAGCAGCGCCGACCCCAGCCCGAAACCTGCCGCGCCGGCAAGACAGATCGCGGTCAGCTCGATGAAGCCGTGGGAGAAGACGAAGGCAAGGATGACCCCGAGCACCCCTTCGTTGGCGAATGCCCCCAGGGCGCCGCCCAGCATGATCCCGTTCACCAGCATGACGTAGAGCGTCACGTATCCGGCCAGCAGTCCCCCCGCGAAGGCCCAAAAGGTCACGCCGATGTTGTTCGTCATCACGCCGGCGCCCAGGACGGGCATGTCGGTGGCCTCGAACTCGTCTCCTTCGGCAAGGTACGTCGCCTCGATATTGCCCTTTTCGATCAGCTCCGCGCGGGTGAGCATTCCCGGCCCCAGCATCCTCCGCCCCAGGAGCGGATCGTCGCGCACGGCCAGATAGGTCACCGCGCCGGAGCCGTAGAAGAGCACCGACGCCAGCAACAGGTGCCGCCAGTAGCGCCGCACCGTGCGGGGAAATTCCCGCGCGACCCAGTTCCGGGCCGAGACCGCCGCCCGGCCGCGCGCGCGATAGAGCAGGTTGTGTCCGGATCCCGCCCGGCGCTGGATGGTGCCGACCAGGCCCGGAGAGGCACCGTAGGTGCGCGCCCGCGCCAGATCGGCCGTCATTGCGCGGTACAGCTCCCCGAAGGCGCGGACCTCTTCCTCGCTGAAGGCCTTGAGTCCCTTGCGATTGCCCTTCTCGACCAGTTCCGTGTAGCGGGCCCAGGACTCGCGCTGCTTCCGGGCCATCGTCGCCGCCTGCAGGCTCGCACCGCCGCGCCGGGCGGCGTGACGGGGCGCCTCTTCCTCGTAGAGACGGACCAGCCGTTGGTCCACACCCGGATCGCTCGCCTCGCCGTCCTGCCGCAGGGCGAAGTCCAGCGCTTCGGCAAGTGAAACCGCCACCCCCGTCCGTACAGCCCGCCCCAGCCCGTCGCGCCTGGCGATGTAGCCGGCCAGCAGATCAAACTGCTCGGGAGAGAGTACGGGACGGCCCACGCGCCCGGTCGGGAGTTCAGCCCCGGCGGCCAGGTGTTCACCGCTGCTCACATCGCGAACGACGATCGTTCCAGCCACGAGATCCCCGAGCCGTTGCGCGCGCCGGGTCGCCACAATGCTGATCGCGCCGGCCAGCCCGGAGGGGATGGGTTGCAGATCCACCAACCGAATCAGATTGCGAAGCACGGCGCCGCGGAAGGAGAGCGGTTCGCCCCCGGCGTGAATCACGCGCAACCCGATGGCCCGCTTGCCCGGCGTGCGCCCGCCGCCGACCCCCTCGAAGAGGATGAAGTATCCCCACTGCGCAAAAAAGACCGCAAAGATGACGACGGTGCCGCTGAGCGACTCCAGCAGATCGCCCAGCAGCTCCGCGTAGGTAAGAGCCACCCCGAGCAAGGTCAATCCCAGGGTGAGGATGAGCAGATCGATCGCCAGCGCAGCCGCGCGCGCGCCCAGATCCGCCAACGCGTACTCCAGGCGCACATGTTCCGGCGTGTCGACCGTGACGCGGCGGTGTAGAACGACCGGTGCGGCGGTTGTGTTCATGAAGCTGCGGCCCCGCAAGCGACGGCCCGGCCTCGGCGCCGGTCCGCGGATTCGGACGAACCGGTCCATCGGGCCAGTGCCGGAGGAGGGACTTGAACCCCCGACACGCGGATTATGATTCCGCTGCTCTGACCAACTGAGCTACTCCGGCAAGCGACCACAAAGCTCCACCGCTGCGGCCAGGTTGTCAACGGATGATCCCCGGGAACCTGCCGGGCGCACGCGAGAACGCCGCGATGTACGTCGCGGCCAGGCGGGCATTCGGCCCGGCGGCGGCGGATCCCGGGGCCCGGGGCAGTTCAGGAGGCAAAGCTCTCGAGCGCCTGTCCGGCGGGTGTGCAGCGGAGCCGGTGCAGCGCGTGCTCCTTGATCTGGCGGACCCGCTCGCGAGTCACGCCCAGCGTGCGGCCGATCTGCGCCAGCGACTGGGGGTTCGCATTCCCGAGACCGAAGTACATGCGCAGCACCTTTGCCTCGCGGTTGCTCAAGGTGTCCAGCGCAGCCGCAAGATCCCGGGACAGCGCCCGCTCCAGGAGCGTCTCTTCCGGTCCGGGGGACGACACGTCGGGCAGGCTGTCCAGGAGGGTGGCGCTCTCGCCGTCGCCCACCGGCGCGTCGAGCGAGAGATGGGCAGGAATGATCGCCAGCGCCCGCTCCACCATCTCCAATCTGGCGCCCATCGCCTTCGCAATTTCGGTCGCGGCCGGTTCGCGGCCCAGCTCCTGGGCGAGCTCGGTTCGGTGGCGCGCGACCCTCTGAACCTGATGGGCGCGGCTCGCGGGCAGCCGCACGATCCGGCCCTGCTCGGCCAGCGCCTGCAGGATCGCCTGGCGAATCCACCACACCGCATATGAGATGAAGCGGATTCCACGCGTCTCGTCAAAGCGTTGCGCCGCCTGAATCAATCCCAGATTACCTTCGCTGATCAGGTCGGGCAAAGGCACTCCCTGGTGCCGGTACTTGCGCGAAACCGTTACAACAAAGCGCAGATTGGAGCGCACCAGCTTGTCGAGGGCCTCGTCTTCGCCCCTCCGAATTCTCTGCGCCAACCGCACTTCCTCGTCCCGGTCAATGATCGGATAGCGGCTGATTTCCCGAAAATAGCGATCCAGTGACGGTTCCTGCAACGCGCGTCCCGATCGTAGCGCGGCAGATCGTCCCTTTCGTCTCGCGCCCGATTGTCCCGATCGTCCTGACGGTGTTTGCGGCGAAGTCGTCGATTGTGGTGAAGTCGTCGATTGTGGTGAAATCATTGTCTCCCAGTCACTTGATGTTTTGTGCCGTGGTCACGGACTGCGTGTCAGCCCATGCCGCTGAATCTTCTTGTAGAGGTTCGAGCGCGGCATTCCCATCCGCCGCGCGGCTTCGGACACGTTCCAATCGCACTCCCTCAGCCTGGTGTCGATGAAGGCCCGTTCGGCCGCGTCCTTGAATTCGCTCAGGGTCTTGAGTCCCATCATTCCTTCGGTCGCTTCCGCCACCCCACCCCTCCCCGCCACAAACCGCTCCACATCTCCGCAACCCACGGCGTCGCCCTCGCTCAACAACATGAGCCGCACCACCGCGTTCTTCAACTCGCGCACATTTCCGGGCCAGTTCAGGGCGGTTAGCGCATCCAGGGCCGCGGCACCGAAACGACGCGACGGAACCCCGTAGCGCTTCGGCGCCAGCTCGGCGAAGTAGGCCACCAGCATCGGAATGTCATCGCGGCGCTGCCGGAGCGGTGGCACGCGAATCGTGACCATGTTGAGGCGGTGGAGCAGATCCTCGCGGAACTCGCCCTTGCGAATCTGCTCGTCCAGATCCTTGTTGGTCGCCGCGATCACGCGCACGTCAACCTCGATCGGCTTTGCACCCCCGACCCGGGTGATGTCGCCCTCCTGCAGCACTCTCAGCACCTTGGCCTGCGCCGTCGGCGACATGTCCCCGACCTCGTCCAGGAAGAGCGTGCCCCGGTGCGCCTGCTCGAACTTCCCCGCGTGATCGGAAACCGCTCCGGTGAAGGAACCGCGCACATGGCCGAAGAGCTCCGATTCGATGAGCTCGGCCGGAATCGCCGCACAGTTGACCTCGACAAAGGGACGGCCGGCACGCCGCGAACGCCGGTGCAGCGCCCGTGCAGTCAACTCCTTGCCGGTTCCGTTCTCGCCGGTGATCAAGACCCGCGCGTCCGTGGGACCCACCATTTCAATGCGGTCGAGCACGGCGCGCAGAACCCGTGATCCCCCCACAATATCGTGCCGAATCTCGATCGGGCCAATGAGCCGCTCCACGCTGTCGGACAGGCCGCGAACGGTAAGCGCGTTGCGTAACGTGACGAGCAGGCGGTCGGTGTCGAGGGGCTTTTCCAGGAAGTCGAAAGCGCCCTTGCGCGTGGCCTCCACGGCGGTCCCGATCGTGCCGTGACCCGAGATCATCACTACGACCGCCGCGGGATCGGCCTCGCGGATGCGGTCCAGCACTTCGAGCCCGTCCATCCGGGGCATCTTGACATCGAGGAATGTGACGTCCGGGCGAAAATCCGGGTAATCGATCAGGCCGCCGGGTCCGTTTTCCGAGAGGTGTACGCGGTGCCCTTCATACTCGAAGAGTTGCCGCAATGCGGCGCCCACCGACTCTTCGTCGTCGATGATCAGGATTCTGGCCATCAGGTGGCGGCGGGCGCGGCGAGGGGCACCGCGTGGATGTTGGTGTAGACGGGCCCGGAGGGCCGCAGCTCGCTCTGCACCAGGTGGGCGGTGCGAATGGTGAAGTCGCCGTGGCGGACCCCGCGGAAGCGCGCCAGGGCGGCGGCGGGGCGTGGGGCCGGTCGTGTGCGGACGCGGGAGCGTTCTCGCCTTGCCCTGCCAACGGTCAGGTGCGCGGTGAAACGCTTTCGCTCGCGGGGAAAACCCTCGGCGGCGAGGGCGCCGTCCAGCCGTTGGCGGAGTTCGGGGAGGGGTGCAGCCTCCATTCCTACCCAGTAGATGCGCGGGCGGCCCCGTGGCGGAAACACCCCCGCGCCGGCAAGACCGACCGGAAAGGCATGCATGGAGGCGAGCGCATCGCAGGCGCGCACGACGGCGGCCACCGCCCGGGCCGGAACATCGCCCAGGAAGCGCAGGGTGAGGTGATAGTGTTCCGGCGGCGTCCAGCGCACCCGGGGTAGCTCCGTGCGCAGCGGCTCCAGGCTCCGCCAAAGACGATCGCGCGGGGCCCGGGGAGGCCGAAGCGCCACGAAGAGCCTCAGTGGCCGCGGGTGTACCGGTCCGGATTCCGTCGGCATCAGCTCACCGGCGCCGCGACTGGACGCAGCAGTGCATCCACCGCGGTCACCGCCGCGTCCACATCCTCGGTCGTTGACGCCCATCCCGGAGAGAAGCGTACCGCCCCGGCCCCCATCGTTCCCAGGATCCGGTGCACTTCGGGCGCACAATGAAGTCCGGCGCGGGTCTGCACCTCGAACTCACGATCGAGTCGGCCGGCCAGGGTGGCGGCGTCCATCCGGCGCGCGGCCACCGTCACGATCGGCACGCCGCCCGCGCCCGCGCCAGGCGGCGACAGCACCCGCACCCCCCCCACCCCCTCCAACCCCTCGCGCAGCCGGGCCTTGAGCGCCATTTCGTGCCGGTGCAACGCGGCCACCCCGCGGCGGCACAGGAAGTCGCACCCGGCCAGCAGTCCAGCCACCCCGGGAGCGTTCGGCGTCCCGGCCTCGAGCCGGTCGGGCATGGCCGCGGGCATCTCGCGCCGCGACGATTCGCCCCCGGTCCCCCCGCGGAGCAACGGCTTCACACCGACGCCCTCGCGCACCCACAGTCCCCCGATCCCCTGCGGACCCAGTAGCCCCTTGTGCCCCGTAAAGGCCACCACATCGGCCGCCGGCTCCGCGCCCGCTGCGGCCTCGAAGTGTCCGGCGGACTGGGCCACGTCGGCGACCACGACCGCACCCGCATCGCGCGCAAGCGCCGCCAGCTCGGCCAGAGGCAACGGGGTTCCCAGCACATTCGAGGCCGCATTCACCGCCAGCACCCTCGCGCCGTCGAGCAGACGGGCCGCCTCGTCAAGATCGATCGCTCCGTCCGGGCTTCCCGACAGCATCCGCAGTTCGACGCCGCGGGACTGCGCCAGGTGGTGGGCGGGACGCAGGACGGCATTGTGGTCGTACTGCGAGACCACCAGAGCATCGCCCTCCCGGAGCAGTCCCCGGAGCGCGGTGTTGAGCGCATGCGTGGCGTTCGCCATGAAGGCGATGCGGCCGGGATCGCCGGGGAGACCCAGCAAACGGCAGAGAGCGCGCCGGCACCGAAAGGCAAGCCGGGCCGCCTCCACGGCGCCGGAGTGGCCGCCCCGGCCGGGCGAGCAACCCACTCCGCCCAGAAAATCGGCCACCGCGCGCGCCACCTCCGGCGGCCGAAGCGCCGATGTCGCCGCAAAGTCGAGATAGTGGGCCATCTCGCAGGCCTCCTCCCGGTTTCGCCCTCTCGGCCCGCGGGTGAACTCCTGCCCACCCGCGGACAACGCTTCCCCCACAGCTCTCGGTAACGAACCATGCTAGCCCACGCGGCGAAGTTGCGACAGGGCCCGCAGCCGGATCGCTTCGGCGACATCCAGCTCGCGCAGCTCCTTAGCCCCGGCGATGTCGGCGATCGTGCGCGCCACCCGCAGCACCCGGTGAACCGACCGCGCCGACATCGCAAAGCGCTTCGCCGCGTCGCCCAGGAGCCGTGAACCGCGGGCGTCGAGGCGGCATACGCTCGTGACCCGCGCCGATGGAATCGAGGCGTTCAGCGCGAGTGCGTTTCCGTACCGGGCCGTCTGGCGGTCCCGGGCGGCGATCACCCGCCGCCGCGTCTCCGCCGAAGCCTCGTCCGGGCCTTCGCGCTCCAGATCCTCCCAGGGCACGGCATCCAGCCAGAGCCGCAGGTCGATCCGGTCGAGCAGAGGACCCGAAAGACGGGCCCGGTAACGGGCGAGGTCGCGGTCTCCGCACACGCACGCATCGCCCGCCATTCCGCAGGGACAGGGGTTCATGGCGGCAACCAATTGGAAGCGCGCCGGGAAGGTGACCGTGTGGCGGACGCGCGCAATCCGCACCTGTCCGGACTCGATCGGCTGGCGCAGGGTCTCGAGGACGCGGCGGCTGAACTCCGGCAGTTCGTCGAGGAAGAGAACGCCCAGGTGGGCCAGAGTGATTTCGCCCGGGCGCGGGGGACTTCCTCCTCCGATCAGGCCGCCCGCCGAGATGGTGTGATGCGGCGCGCGGAAGGGACGGTCGGTGCGGACCGGCGAGCCCGGCTCCAGCAACCCGGCCACGCTGTGCACGCGGGTCACCTCCAGCGATTCCGATTCGGCCAGCGGGGGCAGGATTCCAGGGAGGCGCCGGGCCAGCATCGTCTTGCCCGAACCCGGCGGTCCGGACATCAGGAGGCTGTGTCCGCCCGCGGCTGCGATCGCGAGGGCGCGCTTGGCGAGCTCCTGGCCGCGCACATCCGCCAGATCGGCCGCGGGACGCTTCCCGGAGTGGGGACGGTACCGGACCGGCTGAGGCCTGGCCTCTCCGTTGAGGATCGCAATCAGCTCGCCCAGCGACCGAAGTCCCACAACCTCCACCCCCGGCACCGCCGCCGCCTCGGGCGTGTTCTCCTGCGGCAGGAAGAGGCGGCCGCGTCCCTGCTCGCGACAGTTCATGGCCAACGCGATCGCACCGCGCACCGGCCGCACCGCACCATCGAGCCCGAGTTCGCCAACGAAGAGCGCCCCCGCCGCCGCCGAGGCGGGCACATGACCCAGCGCGGCCAGGAGGGCCACGGCGATCGGCAGATCGAGCCCGGACCCGGACTTGGGGAGATCGGCGGGAGCGAGATTGACGGTGATGCGGCGGGGTGGAAGCGGCAGCCCCGTCTGCGCCAGCGCCGCAAATACGCGTTCCTTGCCCTCGCGGACGGCGCCCGCGGGCAGTCCGACCACCGTGAATACCGGCAACCCGGTCTGCACCTTGACCTCTACCCGGACCGGCTGGCCCTCCACCCCGTGAACCCAGCATGAATCGATGACAGCGAGCACGACGCACTCCCCCTTGCAGGTGAGCGCACATGGTAGGTGGAACCGATGGGCACCGGAATGTTCAGATGGGACAAGTTGCGCGGAGCCCTTCCGGAACCCATCTTCGGGCGCGTTGCGATCGGGGCGGCGGCGTGCGAAAACTCCTCCGCCGGGAGCGCAACCGGTCGAGCGGGCCACCGGGACCGGGGCCGGGTCGGGAAGCCCGTCGCACAGACGCCGGCCCGGGCCGTCCCCGCCGTGGAACGACGTGGCACGACCCGGCCAAAGACCGCCGCACCGCGCGGAGGCGAACCGCGGCAGCGCAGGAAAGCCAAAGAGGAGAAGGAACCGCATGACGATCGCAATCATGGCCGAGAGCCTGCCCGGAGAGAGGCGGGTCGCACTCGTTCCCGAGGCGGTGCGCCTCTACCGCAAGCGTGGATGGGATCTTCGCGTCCAGTCCGGCGCGGGGGTTCGGGCTTCCTTTCCCGACGCCGACTTCGAGAATGCCGGTGCGGAGGTGGCCGCCGACCGGTCCGCGTTGCTCGATGGCGCCCACGTGGTGCTCAAGGTGCAACCGCCCACCGCCTCGGAGGCGGCCGCCCTGCCGGCGGAGTCGGCGCTGGTCTCCCACCTGAACCCCCTCGATCCGGGCGAGGGGATCGCGGCGCTGGCTGCGCGGGGGGTCGCGGCCTTCGCGGTCGAGTTGATTCCGCGGATCACCCGGGCTCAGAAGATGGATGTGCTCTCTTCGCAGGCCACCGTCGCGGGCTACAAGGCAGTGTTGATGGGCGCCAACTCGATGACGCGCTTCCTGCCCATGCTGACCACCGCCGCCGGCACCGTGCGCCCCGCCAAGGCGATGGTCCTGGGCGCCGGGGTCGCGGGACTCCAGGCTATCGCGACGGCGCGAAGGCTGGGCGCGGTGGTGTCGGCCTTCGACATCCGGCCCGCGGTTCGTGAACAGGTGATGAGTCTGGGTGCCACCTTCCTGGAAGCCACCCTGGACGACAGCGCGGAGGACGAAGGGGGCTACGCCAGGGAGCTCTCGGAGGAGCAGAACGCCCGCAACCTCGAGCTGATCGCAAGCCATATCCGCGAGATGGACCTGGTTGTCACCACGGCGCAGATTCCCGGCCGCCCCGCCCCCCTCCTGATCACCGGCGAGATGGTGGCGTCGATGCGCCCCGGCAGCGCCATCGTCGATCTGGCGGCCTCCGGGACCGGCGGCAACTGCGCCCTCACCGAGGCGGACCGGACGGTCGATCACGGCGGGGTCACCATTCTGGGCCCCACCAATCTCCCCGCCGAGCTGCCCTTCCACGCCAGCCAGATGTACGCCCGCAACCTCGCCGCCTTCGTGGATCACCTGGTGGACGACGAGGGCGCGATTGACTTTGACGACGAGATCGCCGCGGCCACCTGCGTCACGCGCGACGGCGAGATCCGCAACGAGCGGGTGCGCGACAGGCTCGGTTCCACACAGGCCGGTTCCCCGATGGCCGATTCCGGAAAGGAGACGGGTACCGATGGGTGAGATGCTGATCGGACTCTACGTGTTCGTGCTGGCCACGCTGGCCGGCCGGGAGGTCATCTCCAAGGTGCCTCCCACCCTTCACACCCCCCTGATGTCCGGGGCCAACGCGATCTCCGGCATCGCGCTGATCGGTGCGCTGGTCGTCACCGGCGTGGCCGACACGCTCTGGGTGAAGGCTCTGGGGGCGCTCGGAATCGTGATGGCCACGATCAACGTGGTCGGCGGCTTCATGGTCACCGACCGCATGCTGCAGATGTTCCGGAAACGCTGAGGCCGACGTGAATATGGAAACAATGGAAATCATCGCACGGATCGCCTACCTCCTCTCGGCGATTCTCTTCGTCTCGGGGATCAAGCGGCTCTCCTCGCCCGCCACGGCGCGCTCCGGAAACATTCGGGCCTCGCAGGCCATGCTGCTGGCGATCGTGGTCACTCTCCTCGCCAACGAGATCCTGGATTGGACCATCGTGCTGGCCGCGGTTGTGGCCGGCGGACTCGTCGGCGTCGTTCTCGCGCGCCGCATCGAGATGACGGCCATGCCCCAACTGGTCGCGGTCTTCAACGGATTCGGAGGCGGCGCATCGGCGGCGGTCGCGGCGGCGGAGTTCATTCGCGCGGGTGGGGGCGCCACCGCCGTTCCCACCGGCTACGCCCTGACGATCGTGCTCAGCACCCTGATCGGCGCGGTCACCCTCTCGGGGAGCCTGATCGCCTTCGGCAAGCTCCAGGGGGTCATCACCGGCAGGCCCCTCACCTTCCCGCTTCAGAAGTCGCTCAATGCCCTGCTCTTCCTCGCGGTCCTCGGCGTCGGCGCCGGGCTGGCCCACCGGGCAACCGGCGGCGCAATCGCATCGGCCTTCGGCTCCACCGCGGCCGCCATGGGCGTTCCCTTCTTCCTCGCCCTGGTCGTCGGAGCGCTGATTCTGGGCGTGCTCCTGGTCATTCCGATCGGCGGCGCGGACATGCCGGTCGTGGTGTCGCTCCTGAACTCCTATTCGGGGCTCGCCGCCGCGGCGACGGGGTTCGTGCTGGGGAACCACATCCTCATAATTGCGGGGGCGCTGGTGGGCGCGTCGGGGCTGATCCTCACGCAGCTCATGTGCAAGGCGATGAACCGCTCGCTGGCGAATGTGGCCTTCGGAGCTTTCGGCACCGGAGACCAGAAGGCACGCGCGAAGACCGGAGAGCGTCCGGTGCGCGATGTGGACGCCGAGCAGGCGGCGATGGTGCTGGCCTACGCGGGTTCGGTGGTGGTCGTTCCCGGCTACGGACTTGCGGTGGCGCAGGCCCAGCACGAGCTGCGGAAGGTCTGCGATCTGCTCGAGGACCGCGGCGTCCAGGTGCGATTCGGGGTGCATCCGGTCGCGGGACGGATGCCCGGCCACATGAATGTGCTCCTGGCCGAGGCCGACGTTTCCTACGACAAGCTCCTGGATCTGGACGAGATCAACCCCGAGTTCGACAGCACCGATGTGGTTCTGATCGTCGGCGCCAACGATGTCGTGAACCCGGCCGCGCGCGATCCGGATTCGGTGATTGCGGGAATGCCGATCCTGGATGTGGACCGGGCACGCACCGTAATCGTGATGAAGCGGTCGCTCAGCCCCGGATTCGCGGGAATCGACAACGACCTCTTCTACATGGACCGCACGCTCATGTTCTTCGGCGACGCCAGGCAGCAGATGTCGGAGCTGGTCAGGGAGGTGCGGGAAGCCTGACGGAACGGGCCGGTTCGCAAGTCCGGGGGTTGCGCGCGCACCTTATGCCACGCGGCCACCATCCGGGCCGGCCCGCGCAGGGGCCGAAATGGACTCCCAAACCCCGCTTCCGGAGCGATAGGGCAAGGCGGTCCCTTCATCCTGCATCCTGGATTTGCGCGGCGGCGGTCGCCGTCTGCCTCAGCCCTCGGCGGCCGCCCGGCGAAGTTCCGCCCACAGCGCATCCACATGCCGGGCGCAGGTCTGCATGTTGCCGATCGCGACCCGCAGCCAAAGTGCGCCGTCCAGCTCGGTGTGCGAGATGAAGGCCTCGCCGCCTGAGTTGACGCGCTCCAGGATCCGCCGGTTGACCCGGTTTCGCTTCGAATCCGCCATTCCCTTCGGAGCCCACCGCAGCACGACCAACGAAAAGGAGGTCGGCCGCCACCGTTCCCATCCTTCGGCCGCATCGACGCGGTCCGCGAGCCGCCGGGCCAGCGCGATGTGGCGCGACAGAACCTTCCGCAGGCCCTCCTGCCCGAAGTAGCGCAGCACAAACCAGAGCTTGAGCGCCCGGAAGCGGCGGCCAAGGGCAAGCCCATGGTCCATCAGGTGTTCGACCTCGCGCTCCGCCGTCTCCAGGTAGCTCGGCACCAGCGAGAACGCCGCCCGCAGCCGGGCCGGATCGCGCACATAAAGGACCGAGCAGTCGACCGGGGTGAGCAGCCACTTGTGAGGATTGAGGACGATCGAATCGGCCCTTTCCCAACCGTCGAAGTGCGGGCGCAGAGCGTCCAGCCCCGCCGCCGGCCCCGCGTAGGCCGCGTCCACGTGCAGCCAGAGACCGCGCCGCGCGGCCACCTCCGCCACCCGGGCCACCGGATCGACTGCCGTCGTCGAGGTCGTGCCGATCGTGGCCACCACCGCCAGCGGCCTCAGCCCGGCCTCCCGGTCGGCGTCCATCGTGCGGGCCAGCGCCGCCGGGTCCATGGCGCTGCTGCCATCGGTTTCCACCAAGCGAAGTCCCCCGCGTCCGAAACCCAGGGCGCGCACCGACTTGGCGATCGACGAGTGGGTCTCGGCCGTGCCATAGACGATTCCGCGCGGGGCCCCCGCCAAACCGTGCTCGCGAGCTTCGGGGAGTCCCTTCTCGCGGGCCGCCGCCAGCGCGGTGAAGGTGGAGGTGGAGGCGGTGTCGTGGATCGCGCCGGAGAACCCCGCGGGGAGTCCCAGAAAGCGCCGCAGCCAGTCCAGGGTGACCGCCTCCAGCTCGGTCGCCGCGGGAGCGCTCTTCCAGACCATCGCATTGACGTTCAGCGCCGCCGCCAGCAACTCCCCCAGAATTCCGGGGCCCGAACCGGAGATCGCGAAGTAGCCGAAGAAGCCTGGGTGGTTCCAGTGCGTAACTCCCGGCATGATGACGGACTCGAAGTCGCGAAAGAGCGATGCCATGGGCTCGCCCGCCTCCGGCGCGGCCTCGGGAAGGTTCCGGCGCACATCGCCCGGCGCCACCCTGGCCAGAACCGGGTAGCGCTCCGCCCCTTCGAGGTACTCGGCGATCCAGTCCACGAAACGGCGCCCCCACTCGCGGAACTCCTCCGGCGGCATTCCCCCGGCCGCGCCCATTCCCCCTTCGTTCATCGCTCGCCCTTGTTCATCGGTTCCACTGCCCCGGATCTTGCGGCCCGGGGCGAGGGACGCCGCGCTACGGGGCCGCGCCCTACGGCCTCGGGTTTCGCAGGACGGAAGTCTTGCCGACGCGGTTCATTTCGAGCGCTCCCGTAGTATCTCGTCCACCATTCTATTGAAGCGCTCGCTACTGGCTTTCTTGCGGGCGGCCACCTCTTCGTGAGTTAGCCCCTTGTGTACGCGAATCGCTTCGCCAGCCCGACGTTGAAGCGTTTTCACGTCGCTGGCCGAGTGCGCTACGCGCTCGAAGACGACATTCCCCTCAGCATCCAGGGTCCGAACTCTGATAGGGAACGTCCGGCTGAAAATCAGGCGGAAGCTCTCCTCTCGGTTCTTCAGAACGGTTCCGTTGGGCGTCCACTGCTCGGTCAGCGTTGGGATCTCGTCGTCGTCGAAGGTGCTCACAGGATCATCCCCCTTGCAAGCGATCAGGGTGAAGCCGAGCGCCAGAACGCAGGCGCAAGCCATACGGGTGTAAAAGTGCACCGTGCGCACCCCCTGCCGCGCATCTGCGACCTCCCGGAACCACTGGTTTGGCGGTCGGACCAACTTCCCTCTTCACTCATCGTTCGCCTTCAATCATCGATCCTCCCGCCCCGGATCTCGCAACCGCAGCCCCGATATGATCCATGGTTCGGCGAGCCTCGCGGGCCAGGTTGTCGATCTGTGCGCGCAGCTCCCCGGTGTCGGCCTCCTCGAGGGGCGCGGGGATCCCGTTGCCCTGCACAAGGCTGAAGAAGAGAAAGTCGGTGTAGCCCACGCCCGCCCGGGTGACGGCGAGGTCGAGCGCGCGGTTGAGCAGGAGCAGTTCGCGCAGGGGAAGGGTGGAGGCTGGCACCGCCGCCACATCGCGAAAGAGCATGACCAGCAAGACTTCGCGCAGGAGCTGAATCTCTTCGATCACCTCGCCGGCCCCACGCCCCCGCCGCGCGGCAACCGACCCGAAGAGCGACGCGCACTCCGTCCACAGCGACAGGATCTCCACGCGTCCCGGGATGACCATCACCGGAAGCATCGAGGCAATCGTCCGGGCGAAGGGTTCCAGCACCGGCCGCGCGACGCCGTCCCACCCCCGCCCCGCCTCCAGCAACCCCTCCGTCCACCGACCGGCCACCTGCGGCGCCCGGCTGCGCATCCATCCGGCCAGGTCGAAGGGAACGGTCACGCCGCCGCTCGCGAGATGGGCGGTGGAGAAGGGAACGGAATCGACGGAGATCGGGGCAGCCACATCCTTATCCTACCCATCCTGCCCGGAATCGCCAACCCACACCCGCAGACGGATCTCCACGCGGGTTCCCCTTTCCGGCTGGCTCGCCACCTTCACGGTTGCCTCCCACGAGTCGACCATCCGCTTCACGATCGCAAGTCCCAGTCCCGCGCCTCCCGAACGCGTCGAGAACCTCGGCTCGAAGATTCGCGGCAGCAGTTGCGGCGGAATCCCCACTCCGTCGTCCACCACCGAAATTGCGACGCCACCGCCGCTTGTCCCCCTGGCTTCGACGCGCGCCTCCCCACCCCCCGGCATCGCCGCGCGCGCGTTCTCCAGCAGATTCATGAGCACCTGCTTCAGTTCGCCGGGACGGCACTGCACGGGGGGCAGCCCTTCGTTCAGGCGGTCGCGCAGCCGGACCGGTCCATGACCGCCGCCGCCGTACAGATCCAGCACTTCGCGCACCACGGGCGCCACCTCCACGGCAACCAGCGGTTCTCCCGCTTCCGATCCGGGCGAAGCCAGCCGCGAGAAGCTTCGCGCAATCGCCGCCAACCGGTCGATCTCATTCAGGATCGCCGTCACATTGCGCTTCAAAACCCCGCCGAAACGCGGATGACGGTCACTCCAGGCACGCCGCAGGTGTTGGACCGAGAGCTTCATCGGCGTCAGCGGGTTCTTCACCTCATGGGCCACCTGCTTGGCCATCTCGCCCCACGCTAGAATGCGTTCGCTGCGCAGTTCGTCGGTCACATCCTGCAGGCTTACCACCAGGCCCCCCACCTGTTCGCCCTGAACCACGCGGCGCGCACGCGCACGGATCCTGCGGTCGTCCCACCTCAGGTCAAGATCGGCCTCCGCCGCCCCGCTCCGCTCGCAGGCGTCGAGCCAGTCCGCCAGCTCGGGGGCCCGCAACCCGTCGCGGGGAATGGGAGCGCCCGCCTGCAGCTCCACCCCCAGCAGCGACTCGGCCACCGGATTCGCCACGGTCACCCGCCCCCGCGCATCGACCGCGATCACCCCCGCGGCCACCTCCTCGACGATCGTCTGGGTTCGCCGCGTGGTGCGCAGGAGTTCGCGCCTCGCCTCGCCAAGACGGAGCACCATCCGGTTAAAGGCGGCGAAGACGGCGCCGAACTCATCGAGGCGGTCCTCCGGCAGATGCACCGCCAGATTCCCGCGCCCCACCCGTTCCGAGGCCAGTTGTAGCGTCCGGATCGGCCGCGCCAGCGCTCTTCCCACCACGAGTGCCAGCACCAGCGCCAGAATCGGACCCAGCACGATCGCCGCCCCCAGCAGGTCCGCCACATCGCGCCTGCGCAGCGCCGCGGCCCCTGCCCGGAGCGGCACCGGGGCAGCCACGATGTCCCCGTCCGGAAGCCTGCGGTGGGCCAGCACATACCGCCAATCCCCCAACTGCTTCACCCGCGAGACCCCCACCCGGCTCCCCGTCTCCAGCGCGGCGTGGATTTCCGGGTCCAGCCAGCTCTCGTACAGCCCCAGTTCGATCAGTTCATCCGCGGATCCCCCAACCAGCTCGCCACCCCGGTACTCCAGGAGATCGGCGCCCACCCTTCGCGCCAGCAGTTCCATCGAGCCTCCCTCCTCGCGGTAGGCCCCGGCGATCTGCACGACCACCCTCTCCGCCAGCGCCATCGCAGTGCGTTCCGACGCCCCCGCCAAGGCCCGGTAGGCCAGGGTGCCGAACACCACGTTGGAGGCGATGAAGAACCCGAAGAGCGTCCAGGTCACCCGCGCCCGAAAGGAGGTGAAGAGCTCCCGCCAGCCGACACGGACCGGGGGCCGCAGCCCCAGGATCCAGAGCGAGGGCGCCCACAGAACCAGAGCGGCGGCCAGATCCATGACCAGCACGAGCGTCGCCCGCGCGAACATGACCGGCAGATTGGGGATGCTGATTGTGTACGCAAAGGAATACAGTCCATCCGGATAGGGGACCTCCCCCTCGCCCATCCAGCCCTCTTCGTTGCGGCTCCAGGCGACCACACCGGTCCCCGCGGGCGTCTCGCCATCGATCGTGCGCGCCAGAGCCAGGAACTCCGCGTCGCCGCCGGCCTCCACCGAAGCGAAGAGCGGACCCGCACCCGAGGGCTCCGAGATCGTGCGCCGCGGGGGGATCGTTCCCGTCACCATGCGCCCGTCGCCCAGGGGAACCGCGATGAGATGGCGAACATCCGCCTCGCCCAGCAACCGCTGTGCACGGATGCCGCCCGCGCTGAGGGTGGGAAGCAGCTCTCCCACGACCGGCGACAGCTCTCCCTTCACACCCAGCCGCAACTCCTCTTGGGGTAGACCTTCTTCGGACCAGAGGGTGACGAAGATCGGCGATCCCTGAGCCGAAAGGCCGCTCGCGACCCAGCTCCCGTACATCATTTCGACGGTGCCCGCACCGGCCTGGTGGAGGGAATCGACGTGGTCGGCGAAGCGCTCGAGGAGATCGTTCACCTCGGGATCCGGCGCTGCGCCAAGCTCCGCGAGCTGCTGTTCCGCGATCCGCATGCGCGCCTCGGTGCGGACCGACCAGGAGAGGGGAAGCATGGCGGTGGCGGCGAGCCAGCAGGCAGCGAACCACCGGAGCGCCGAGACGCGGGAAGGGAAGGAAGCGCCCCGCTCGATCAGCCCGGCGGGTATCGCCCAGAGGACCAGGACGGTGGCGGGGACCCCTGGACCAACCCGAACCGCAACGGCCACAACCACGGACAGGACGGCCGCCAGCGCCAGCCCGGCCACAAGGAACCCGGCGGATGAACGCGGTTCGCGCGGGCGGAGGTGCAGGACCGCGCCGGTCAGAAGGGCCAGGAGGACAGTGGCGGTGAGCTGGTAGACGATCCAGGCGGGATCGGTCGTGCCCAGCAGCTCAAGGGGAGCCCGCGCCGACAGCCATTGGTGGATCAAGGGATAGGCGACCGCCACGCCGAGCGGCGCCACCCAGGCGAGTCCGGGGCGGCGCAACCGCACGGCGGCTAGGAGAAGGGCCGGAACGGTGGCCGCGCTCGCCAATAGAAGGCGGCCGGTCGCAAGGGGGAAGGGCGCGTCGATGCGGGTCGCGGCGAAGGAACCCGGCGCGGTCCCTGCCATCAGGGTCTCGATGGGAAGCAGGAACCCCAGCGCCGCAAGTCCGCCGGCGGCAAGGGCAACTCCGGAGCGGGCCGCATTCAGCGACAGCAGGATCCAGGCCAGGATCGCCAGTGCCGACGCCACCCGCAGCCAGCGAATCCTGTCCTCGGCCAGACGCGTGCCCGGATCGATCTCATTGATCACGATGCTGAGCAGCGTCTCGTCCGGCCATCCCAGGTCGAGCACACCGGCTCCGCCCGCGCGGTCGAAGCGTTCGATGCGAACCGACAAGCCCGACCGTTCCGCCAGCCGCGACGCGAAGTCCCCCAGCCCCGAAGCGAAGGGCGGCGGCAGGCGAGCCTGCATCAGAGAGGCCGCGACCACCGTTCCCCGGCCCTCCGCCAGCGGCTCCGCAAAGTAGAGGTAGGAGAAAAGCGGCGTCCCGGCGTAGGCGTAGGAGCTTGTCCCCGCGACGATCTCCTCGGGGAGCCGGCCGTGATGGCTGCCTGCCCAGGCCCTCAGGCCGCCATCCGCCGCAAAGACCGCGGCCGCCGTCAGCGTGCTCTCCGCGAGCAGAACTCCCAGCGAGTCCTGCAGGACCCCGGGACCGGCCGCCGCCTCCAGCGCCGCGACCCTCTCCAGCAATGCGCCGCCATCGGCCACCAGGGCATCGAACGCATCGCTCACCGCAGCCGCCTCGCGCTCGCGCTCTCCGTTGTCCACGACCCTGTGCAGGGCGGCTTCGCCCATCATTCCCGCCACGACCGCTCCCAGCAGGAGCACTACCGCCAGAGCGCGCCTCCACCCCTCCGCCGTACCCGCAACCGCTGCCCACACCACGCATGCGGACGCCAACACCAGCAGCCAGGGCGAACCGGTGCGAATCCAGAGCAGGACAAAGAGAAACGCCGCCCAGGGCGCAGTCCTCGTCCCCGGCAACCGGCCGGACCGAACCGCCGGACGCCCGGGCTGCCCTACTGTGCTGCGGCTGCCGCCGAAGTCCGGTCCGTCCATCGCGTCTCCCTCGAACGTTTCCGGTTATGATACCTGGTCCCGCATTCCTCGCGCCATCCATGACGATACCCAAAACCCACCCCCCCCGGCCCCTCCGCCCCCGGCACGGCCCGCGCCCCAACGCGCTGGCGGTTGCCCTTGCAATTGCGGCCATGGGAGCCGCGGCCGCCTCCGCGCACGGTGGCCAGTTAGTGGACAGCGGCGCCTTTCGGCTCTTCGTCGGCGGCGAGGAGGCCGGCACCGAGGAGTTCACGATTCATCGCATGGGAAGCGGCGAGGCACAGCGCACCTTCGCCACGAGCCAGGTCGCCATGGCGGACGGCCGCGTCTTCCGGACCGCGCTGGAGCTGATGGGACCGGAGCTGGAGGTGGCCGCCTACCAGGTCTCCCTCACCGGCGCCGAGGCGGCCTCGATCGAGATCCTGCGCTCGGGCGACAGAATCCTGGCCACGGTTGTCGAACCCGGGGGCGAGCGCGTTCGCGAGTACCGGGCGGATCCCGGAGCCGTGATCGTGGAGCGGGAGATGGCGCATCACTACTCCGTCCTGCATCGCTTCGCGGTGCCGGGAGAGCCGGAGAGCCGGCTGCAGAGCTTCTCGCCCCTTGCCGAGGACCCCGAATCGGTGTTGCGGGTCGTGGCCGAAACCCGGTCGCTTGAGTTCGGGGGAACGACGATCGAAGCGACGCGGGTGGGGCTCGGGACCGTGCCGGATGCCGGTGCCGCCTGGTTTGACGGCAGCGGCCGCCTGGTGCGGGTTGAGCTGCCGGCAAGTGGATTCCTGGCGGTCAGGATCCCTTGAAGGCGTGGGACCCCGGGCGGTGGACGAAGAGGCGGAGGCGATGAATTGATGGGACTCTGACGGCGTACTCCGAAACTGTTCATGCACCGACGGCGTATGGGAGCGGTTATGGATGTGCGGTCCGCGCACTGGTCCGTAACGCTGACCCCCGCGCGCACCGGCAGGACGGGCAGGACCGGACAGACGCCGCCCGACACTTTTTCTTGATTCGCAGCCCCAGATTCTTGATTCGTAGCCCCAGAGGATACGTAACATTCAAAGGAGGAAGACGAGGGTGCCAAACCCCTTCACGCCTTATTCCATCATCCGTGCCGTCCGCCGCGCCTGCGGGCCAGCCCGTTGTGCCGCGGCCGCGCTTCTCGTCGCGGGAGGATCGCTGGCCACCGCGCCGCTCATGGCCCAGGACCGGATCCCCGAGTCGCTCACACTTGACGAGGCCCTCAGGCTCGCGGTTCGCAACAATCCGCGCCTCCAGTCCGCGCGAAACGACATCGCGGTCGCCGACTGGGACGTCAACGCCGCCTACGGATCGTGGCTTCCCTCGGCCAACCTCACCTCCAGCATCTCCTGGCAGGGCGCCGGGGAGCAGCGCTTCGGGAGCATCACTGCAGAGCAGTTGGGCTTCCAGGACCAGCCCTCCTTCCTTTTCAGCTCCTACAACGCGGGCATCAGCTATTCGGTCAACGGTCGCACCCTGATGGCGCCGGGACAGGCGAGGCGCAACCGCGAGGCCACGCGCGCCCAGGTGCGGTCGGAGGAAGCCGTGCTGAGGCTGAATGTCACCCGGGCCTACCTGGAGGCATTGCGCCAACGCGACGGACTGTTCCTGGCCGGACAGGAGCTGGAACGGGCGCGCTTCAACCTCCGCCTGGCACAGGGGCGGCAGGAGATCGGCGCGGGCAATGCCATCGATGTACAGCAGGCCGAAGTGAATGTGGGACGCTCGGAGATCGCGGTGCTGCAGGCCGAAGCGGGTGTGCGCACCTCGCGCATCGGACTCCTGCAACAGATCGGGGTCACCCTGGACGCCGAGCCCGGACTGGCGACCGCCTTCGTGGTGGCCCAGCCGGAGTGGACGGTAGAGGATCTCTATGAGCGGGCGATTGAGATGAGTCCTGGATTGCAGGCGCTGCGCGCACGCGAAGAGGCGGCCCGCTACGGCGTGCGCATGGCGCGTTCAGCCTACTATCCCTCGCTGTCGCTCTCGGCCGGGATCAGCGGCTTCACGCGGCAGGCCAGCACCACGGCCGGCCAGGAGGCCCAGGCGATCGCCGCCGGTTTGGGACGCGTTCAGCAGTGCGTCGCGCTCAACGACCTCACCCGCCGCCTTCCCGATCCTCCTCCCGAGCAGAACTGTTCGGGCCTGGCAACTCCGGAATCCGCGCTGGAGGCGATCCGCACCGAGAACGACGTCTTCCCCTTCGGCTTTACGCGGCAGCCGCCCTCGGTTGGCCTGACCGTCTCGATTCCGGTCTTCCAGGGCCTGGGGCGCCAACGCGACCTGGAGGGCGCCCGGGCCGCTCTCAACGACAACCGCTACCAGATCCGGGAGCAGGAGCTGGCTCTGCGCGCCGATATCGGGGCCCGCATCGCGATCGTGGAGGCCGCCTACGAGAGCGCGCTGATCGAGGAGCGCAACCAGGCGCTGGCCGACGAGCAGCTCCGGCTGGCCCAGGAACAGTACCGGCTGGGACTATCGAACTTCATCGCACTGGTCGAGGCCGAGACGGTCAAGGCGCGCGCCGACCGGGAACGCGTGCTCTCGATCTTCACCTATCACGACGCCGTCGCCGATCTCGAATCGGTTGTGGGCGTCCCCCTGAGGAACCCGTAAATGCAGACAAGAACACGGATCGTCATCGGCGCCGGGATCGTCGGAGTCATCGCCCTCGCCATGATCCTGGCCGCCAGCGGCAGCCGGGTGCGTGGAATCGAGGTGCGAATGGACACCGTGGAGCGGCGCGATCTGGTCGCGATCGTCACCGCCAGCGGCAATGTCCGGGCCCGACGCAAGGTGGACATCAGCTCCGACATCTCGGCGAGGGTCAACCAACTGCTGGTAGAGGAGGGACAGGATGTGGAGGAAGGCCAGGTTCTTCTGCGCCTCGATCCCAGCCGCTACCAGGCCGCGCTGGATCGCTCCGAGGCCAGCCTGAGCCAGTCGCAGGCGCAGGTCGCGCAGACACGCGCAAATTTGCTGCGCGCCGCCCGCCAGGCCGAACGGATGTCCACATTGCGCGCGCGCGATTCCCTCTTGGTGAGCCTCCAGGAAGTCGAGAACGCCGAGACCGATCACGAAGTGCAACAGTCGCTTCTGGATGCGGCCGAGTTCGGAGTCAGCCAGGCCCGGGCGGCGGTGGAGGAAGCGCGGGACCAGGTCTCCAAGACGATCATTCGGGCGCCGATGTCGGGGCGGGTAACGCGCCTGAATGTGGAAGAGGGCGAGACGGTGGTGGTGGGGACGATGAACAACCCCGGCAGCCTGATCCTGACCGTGTCGGACCTCTCGGTCATGGAGGTGGTTCTGGAGGTGGACGAGACCGATGTGCCGGAGATTTCGCTCGGCGACAGCGCCGCGGTGGAGCTGGACGCATTCCCCGAGACGATCTTCCCCGGGGTGGTGACGGAGATCGGGAACAGCGCGATCCGACCCCCCTCGCAGGCGGCGGGCAGCGGTCAGACCCCGACGATCGACTTCGAGGTCGTCGTCACCCTGCGCGACCCGTCCGCCGAGCTCCGGCCCGATCTTTCCGCGACCGCAGAGGTCATCACCGAAACGCGCACCAACCAGCTCGCGATTCCAATTATCGCACTCACCCTGCGGGAACCCGACGACTTCGGCTACGGCGACCCCGGCGGCGGGACCGCAGCCGCTTCCGTCAGCGACAACAATCCTTCGCGGACCGACGCCGAGGACGACGAGCCGATCGAAGGCGTCTTCGTGGTAACCGCGGGCATTGCCCACTTCACCCCGGTTGAAATCGGGATCTCGGGGCAGGAGTTCTTCGAGGTCGTTCGCGGCCTGGCCCAGGGAGACAGCATCGTCAGCGGGCCCTACGAAACGGTGCGCACGCTTGAGGACGATTCCGCTGTGCAATCCCTCGACGCCTCGTCCGACGACGAGTCCGAGAACGAATCCGGCTGACGCGACGGTTCATTCATGAGAATCCTGGAGGGGGTGCGGCTGGCGTGGGACCAGATTCGGTCCAATCGGTTGAAAAGCTTCTTCAGCCTGCTCGGCGTCATCGTCGGCGTGATGTTCCTCGTGGTGGTGGTGAGCATTGTGGAGGGCATGGACCAATACATTCGCAGTACGCTCACCCAGCGGATCTTTGGGGTCAACACCGTTACGCTGACCCACAATCCGCAATTCGAGGTCGCAACCACCGCAGCGGAGCGGAGGGCCCTTGCGCGGGCGCCGCGCCTCACCTTCCGGGATCTGGACTATCTCAGGGAGCGGGTCCGGTTGCAGGCATCCATCTCGCCCGAGAGCAACGCAACCGGGGAGATCGAGTCGGAAGACGGCGTCCGGGTCGAGAATGTGCGGCTTGTCGGGGCGTCGCCGGAGATCTTCGACATTCGCAACTGGGGAGTGGAGCGCGGCAGGGCCTTCACGCGCCAGGAGGCCGAGCGCGGAATCCCGGTGGTGGTGCTGGGCAAGTCCACTGCGGACGTGCTCTTCGAATCTGTTGATCCGGTGGGCCAGCGGGTACGCATTCGCGGATTCCCCTACCGCGTACTTGGCGTGCTCGAGGAACAGGGATCCTTCCTGGGACAGTCGCTGGACAATCTGGCGATCGGTCCGGCACGCTCCCCGCTCCAGAATGTCACTGCGCCGCGCGGCCGAGTGGACAGAATCATCCTGAAAGCGGCGGCGCCCGAAGAGGTGGTTTCCCTTCGGAACGAAGTAGTGGAGCTCATGCGGGCCCGCCGCGGACTGCGGCCGGCAAATCCCAACGACTTCGCGGCGGAGACGGCCGAGGCTTCGCTGAATGCCTGGGAATCAATCAGCCGTGTGCTCTTCATGGCATTGCCCGGATTGGTGGGCATCTCGCTGGTGGTGGGCGGAATCGTCATCATGAACATCATGCTGGTGTCGGTCATGGAGCGCACCCGCGAGATCGGAATCCGCAAGGCGCTGGGGGCTCGGCGCGCCGACATTCTGGCACAGGTGCTGATCGAGAGCGGCACACTTTCCGGGATGGGAGCCGTCGTCGGTATCGGCGTGGGCGCCGGCCTCACCATCGTTGTTGCCGCGGTGTCCCCCCTTCCCGCCTCGATCGCGCCAAAGTGGATCGCCCTTGGCCTGACACTCGGGATCCTCGTCGGGATTGCCTCGGGGGTTTATCCGGCGTCGCGAGCCGCAAAGCTTGATCCTGTTGACGCATTGAGGTACGAATGAACGACACGAGGCAGTCCCCGTCAGGCAGTCGCGCACCCGATTTCTCTGCGCCCATCACCCCGGCGGGCAAGGTCGCGACCCCGGTCCTGCGCATCGTCGCCGAGGGAACCCGCGTGGCGCTGGAGGCACTGAGTGGGAATTGGATGCGAACGGTCCTGGCGATTCTGGGTGTGGGGGTGGGTACGGGGGTGGTGGTGACGGTCGCGGCAATGATAACCGGCCTGCGCACCGAGGTCATGGATGCCTTCACTGCATCGACCCCCGAGAACTTCACGGTGATGCCCTTCGATTTCTCCGACGCCCGCATCTCCTTCAACTCGGGACGACCGCCCTGGTTCGACAAGCCCCCGATCACCGACCGCGAGATCCGGCGCATTCAGCAGCTTCCGACCATCAGGGAGAGCACCGTCTCCTTCGATTTCGGGGCCGCCATTCGCTTCGAGTCCGAGTGGATCAGGAACTTGGGCTGGCGAGGCGTGTCCTCCACATGGACCAGCTCGATGCCGGGTAATTTCGTTTCGGGGCGGAACTTCACCGCGGTGGAGGTGGACCAGGCGCGACCGGTGGTTGTGATTACGCAGGAGATTGCGGAGGCCGTCTTCGGAGAGATCGATCCGGTGGGCAGGAAGGTTCGGATCAACGCGGGCAGGCGCGCGGCCAACGAACGCTTCACGGTGGTCGGAGTCTTCCAGCCCATGGACAACATCTTCGGCGAGGTCGCCGGGAGCTTCGCGCTCGTCCCCTACACCACAGCGGACAAGCGGCTCAAGGCACGGACCCGGTGGAACTTCACGGCTGTGGAGGTGGTCCCGCGCGACGGTGTCAGCTCGGCCGAAGCCGAGAACGAGGTGGTGTCGGCGTTGCGCTCGATGCGCGAACTCGCCCCTGACGAAGACAACAACTTCGCGATCATGAGAGCGGAACAGATCCAGGATGCCTTCAACCAGTTGTCAGGAATGTTCTTTATCGTTCTGGTGGGACTTTCGTCCATTGGAATGATGGTCGGCGGCATCGGCGTAATCGGAATCATGCTGATCTCGGTGACCGAGCGGACGCGTGAGATCGGGATTCGCAAGGCCTTGGGAGCTACGCGCCAGGAGATCAAGTGGCAGTTTCTGATCGAGGCGTCGATGCTCACTGCGGCCGGCGCCATCTCCGGTCTGCTGGTCGGGTGGGGCGCGAGCGAAATTCTGGCGGCAATCTCGCCCTTGCCCGCGCGCATTCCTCTCTGGTCGGTCGTAGCGGCGATCACCCTGGCCACCCTCACCGGCATCCTCTTCGGGATGCTGCCCGCTCTGCGCGCCTCCCGTCTGGATCCGGTCGAGGCGTTGCGCTTCGAGTGACGCACTCTCACGCGCGGAACTTTGGGTGAAAACGCATGACCGCTCCGCTTGACCTTCTGGCCATCGTGGCCCACCCCGACGACGCGGAGATCTTTTGCGGGGGCGCCCTCATCAAGTCGGCCGACGCCGGAGAGCGCACTGGCGTCCTGGACCTGACCGCGGGGGAAGCTGGATCGCGCGGTACCCGAGAGTCGCGAGGGAGGGAGGCTGCCCGGGCAGGCGAGGTGATGGGACTTGCGGTTCGCCGGTGTGCCGAGCTTCCGGATTCGGCGCTCGTCAACGACCCCGCGAGCAGGGTCCGGGTCGCCACGATCATACGGGAACTGCGACCGCGCGTCGTGATCACGCATTCGCGGGCCGGACGCCACCCCGATCACCGCGCAGCCGCCCGCCTCACGCGAGACGCGAGCTTCCTGGCCGGGCTGAAGAAGTTTCCGGCGGCGGATAACCCCCACCGACCCTTGAAACTCGTCTACGCTCTGGCTTTTCGCGAGGCTCCGGTCAAGCCCACCTTTGTGGTGGACATCTCCGATCAGATCGATCGCAAGATCGAGGCACTCGCCGCCTACCACACGCAGGTCGGGGGACAGCGCGGCCTTGGCGAGATCTTTCCTGGGGGAGAGCGGTCGCTCCTGGACCAGATCCGGAGCGCACATGCGTCCTGGGGCGCGCTAATCCGGCGAGCCTACGGAGAACCGTACTGGACCGAGGAGACGGTCGAGGCCGACACGCTGGGACGGCTATCGGTTCCGACTTTCTGAGGACGGTAGGGGGTCGGCTGGGCCGGGCGAACAAATGCTCGCTGGCATCCAGGTGGGTACAGCGCGGTACCGATCGTCGTGAGACTTGTCCTTGATGCGGTAGGATGTGCGGCCGGTCGCGTCTCGCTGGTGGAGCGCGGTCCAATCGGCAACCGCGAGTGGCGAATCCATCGTGAGGCCCGCGCGGAAAGACAAGTGCCGGCGGGCCGAAGGACTTCGGCCCGCCGGCTGGCTGAGGAAGGGTTGGGCTCATTCACAATCCGGCGTGTCAGGAGGGTTTCTTCGCCATCAGGAAGCGGCGCTTCCGCCCGCTCGGCCGTCATTACGCTGCCGACCGCCGGTCCCGCCCTCGGGCCACCGCTCCGGATCGCGTCGCCGGATCCATCCAGAGATCACAGTAGCGGGATCTCCTCTTCTCCACAGCAGAGTCCAAATCCCGGGATGCACTGCAAGATGCAGAGGTCAAACATCCAGACCTTGAAGCTCCACTCGCTGGGCTCCATCACGGTGTCATCTGTCTGTGCGGCGGTCGCCGAAGGCGAGGGCGCGCCCACGGCAAGTGAGAGCCCAACTCCCGCCATCATCATTCGGCGCGACCATGTCGTCGCGCTTCCTCTCGCTCGTTTGACTCTGTGGGTCATTCTCTTCCTTCCTTTCTTCGCGTCTTGCGATTCTTGTGTGGGTCGGATCGCCCGGCACCCTTGCCCGGCGGCCCGGCTATTGTGAAGCAACCTGCATTACCTGTCCGAACCGACATTGATGCCTTCGCCCTTCCCTTCGATACCTTCGCCCTTCCCTTCCTCTGCCAGGAGTTTCAGAAAACCGGCGACATCCCGTGACTCCACGCTCGATCGCCACTCCTCAGCCCCGGCGGCGGCCACGACGGCCCGGATGATTCCCCGGTCGTCCACCAGGTAGAACCCCGGAACCGGGCCACTTCCGAAAGCGCGCGCATGTTCGCGGTAGGAGTGAATGGCCACTTGGCCCAAGATGCGGTGGGAGCTCAGGAACCCCTCCACCAGGCTGCGGTCCTCCTCGCCCCGGTCGGAGAGCGCGATCACCTGAACCGCGAAGTCCTCTCCCCCGCCTTTCCGAACCGACCGCACGATGCGAGCGGGATCATTGAGGTCGCACCCAAGACAGGCCTGCGCATCGATGACCCAGACCAACGCGGGCAGGCCGGGAGTGTACTCGACGAGCGGCAGCGGGTCGCCTTCGCCCAGAAGACGCCCTCCCTCGGCGCCGCCAGGACCGCAGGCCACAAGTGCCGCCAGAGCCGCGTGCACCGCCAGCCCCGAGGGCCACTGCCGTGCGCCGGACCTCACGGCCGCCTCCACCGCGCCACCAGCCACCGGTTCGGCAGCTCGGAGGCCGGATCTTCGAAGTAGAACCGGTCATCGGCGACCGCCATGAGCCGCGGGAGGTTGGCCGCCCCCCAAAGTGCGTTGCCGTCCCGGTCCATGATGACCAGATCCCACTCGGGATCGGTCACGTCCCCGACAACGGCTGAGACCGCAATACTGCCATCGCTCAGCGGATACGGTCGGAATACCTTCGGAGGGTCCTGCGCCCGGTCCGCGACGTCGCCCATGGCACGCGGCAGCGGAATCGGTATTCGCTCCATTAGACCGCCATCCGGATCGAACTTGTAGAGGGTGTCCGAGAGGGCCCAGATTCCCCAGATTGTGTCCCCCCGGACCACCGCGCTCGCGGCCGGCGACGATCGAGCACGCGGCAACGCCCGCTCCGGAACCCCAACCGGCAGGAAGCTGTTTTCCAGCTCGCCGGAGTTGCGGTTCCAGATGTGCAGTAGCCTCGGTCTCTCCTCATTCATCGACACCACTCCGGCCAGAAGGTAGCGGCCGCCGCCAAGACCCCAGATGCCTGCGGCCGCCTCCAGGGGAGAGAGCACCACCTCCGGGTCGCCCCCGTCCTCCGCGGGAAAGAATGTCAGTCGGGGCATCCCGACATCCGCTACGGCGATCCCGCCGTCGGGCAGCAGATCGCCACCCATCGGCATCGCGAACTCCCCAGGTCCACTGCCGCTGCGTCCCACGGACCGCATGAGGGCTCCATCGGGACCGTAGAGGTTCACCTTGCCCTCCATCGGTTCGGCGAAGAGGAAGTTCCCCCCGGCTACCGCATACACCATGGGAATAACAACCATGGCCTGGTCGGTTTCTTCCAGCGTCAGTTCGCGGACGACTTCGAATGCCTCCTCGAAGGCCTCCAGGTCGACGCCCTCGGCACCGGCGCGCGGCGCGGACTTCGATGGCGTCCCGGTCCCGGCCGGCGGTGCGTTGTCCGGTCCCTGGCAGGCGAGCAGCGCCAGCGCGGAGAGCAGGCATCCCGTTGGGCGGATCGGTGAGTGCGTGCGGAACCCTGGCCGGGTTCGGTGTGAATTGGTGCGCCGGTGGCCCGGCCTCGTCTTCGCCATCGTTGTCTTCCTCCCATCGTGTCGCCGCGAGGCTGGCATTTCCCGGGCACGGTGCACGTCGCGAACGGCCCAGTGGACCGTACGGTGATTCTCGGACACGCACAGCTTAGGCGAATTCGATGGGCATTCCGATAGTGAAATGGGACAACTTTTTCGGCAGGCTCGAAACCGGCCTCGTACCGACGCTCCCCGAGCCCTCAGATTGGCACGCCCTGACCCCTCAGCCAGCCTTCCAACTCCGCCCGGATCGCCTCCATCCGGTCCTCCGAACGGGCCTCGTATCGGGCCACGATCACCGGTTGGGTGTTGGAAGCGCGCACCAGTCCCCATCCGTCGCCGAAGAGGACGCGGACGCCATCGACTGCGATGACCTCGCGACGAGCACCGAAGTGATCCCGGGCGCGGGCGACGATCCCGAACTTGTCCTCTTCCGGGACCTCGATCCGGATCTCGGGGGTGGAGCAGTATTCGGGAAACCCCCGCGTCATCCGCGAAAGCGGCAGATCCGAGTCGGCCAGCAACGAGAGGAGACGGCAGGCGGCGTAGAGCGCGTCGTCGAAGCCGTAGTAATCGTCGGCGAAGCAGATGTGACCCGAAAGCTCGCCCGCGATGGCGGCGCCCATCTCCTTCATCTTCTCCTTGATGAGCGAGTGGCCGGTCTTCCACATCACCGGTATGCCCCCGGCCTCTTCGAAGACCTCCGGGAGGACCTGCGAACACTTCACATCGAAGACGAGCGTCTCCCCCCTTCCCCGCCGCCGCAGCAGATCGAGCCCGAAGAGCAACAGCAGGATGTCTCCGCGCACGACCCGGCCCCGGTTGTCCACCGCGCCGATCCGGTCGGCGTCTCCGTCGAAACCGATTCCCACCTCGGCGTCATGCCGGCGCACCTCCGCGATCAGATCGACGATGTTCTCGTCGACCGTGGGATCGGGATGGTGGTTCGGGAAGGTTCCGTCCGGCTCGCAATACAGGGGAATCACCTCCGCGCCGACCGCCCTGAGGAGCTCGACCGCCACCACCGCTCCCACGCCGTTCCCGCAGTCCACGACCACGCGCACCGGACGCGCCAGCCGGAAACGCCCCACGATATCGGCGATGTAGGCGGGCAGGATCCTCCGTCTCTCGCCATGGCCGGCCCCCTGGCGGAAGTCAGCCCTCCGGATGCGGCCGAGCAGACCTTGAATCGCCTGGCCATGCACCGACCGCCGTCCCATCGTCATCTTGATCCCATTGTACTCCGGGGGATTGTGCGACCCGGTGATCTGAATGGCGCCGCCGGCCGCGTAGTGGTGTTCGGCGAAGTAGGCGACCGGCGTGGGTACGGTGCCCAGTTCGATCACATCGCACCCGGAAGCGCACAGTCCTTCGACCAGCCCCCGACGCAGAGCGGGCGATGAGGGACGATTGTCCTCTCCCACCACAACCCGGGGGGCGTCCTTCCCCGAAGTCCGGAGCTCCGTTGCGTACGCTCGTCCCACCGCGCGCGCGACAGCCGGATTCAGATCGTCGCCAACGATGCCGCGAATGTCGTACTTGCGGAAGATTCGGTCGCTGGGATTCACGGAACCGGAGGGCAACCAGGCAGCGCGTTCAGGGCGTCAGGGCAGAGATGCCCGCCAACTGTCGGAGTCCCTCGACCGATCCCTGGGCCAACTCAAGCAACGCGCCGGGAAAGATCCCCGCGAGCAGTATCAGGCCGGCTCCCGCCACCAGCACCATGTGGGTGACCAGCGAGGCGCCCGCCGGATCCGCCGCCCGCGACCCTTCGCCACCCTCCATCATCCACATGAACCAGGCGACCCGCAGGTAGTACCAGTAGGACACGACCGTGGTCAGCACGAGCACGATGGCCAGCACCCACAGCTCCGCCTCGGCAGCCCCGAGAAGCAGTTGGTACTTGGCAATGAAGCCGGCGGTGCCGGGGAAACCGGCCAGAGCCAGAAGGAAGATGGTCATCAGGATGCCGAGCGCCGGCCGGCGCCACCCCAGTCCGGCGAAGTCGTCGATCCGGTTGTTGCGCTCGGTCTGGTTTCCGACCGTGACGACAACCGCGAAGGCCCCGATGGTCATGACGGTGTAGACCAGAAGGTAGAAGAGCAGCGACGCGATGGCGGTGTCGTTGGCCGCAACCACCGCCACGAGCAGGTACCCTCCGTGGGCGATGGAGGAATAGGCCAGCATGCGCTTGACATTCGCCTGCACCAGCGCCACCACATTGCCGACCACCATCGTGATCGCCGCAAGCCACCAGAGGATCGTCGACCACTGCCCGTGGAGATCGCCGAGACCGACGAGGAAGACCCGAAGAAAGGCGGCGAAGGCGGCGGCCTTGACCGCGGTGGCCATGAAGGCCGTGACCGGCGTCGGAGCGCCCTCGTAGACATCAGGCGTCCACATGTGGAAGGGAACCGCGGCGACCTTGAAGGCAAACCCGATGGCAAGCAGCGCGACCCCGGGCGCCATCAATCCGTTGGCGATTGTGCCGGCACGAATGGCTTCCGCCACCAACTGGATGTTGGCGCTACCGGCGGCCCCGTAGATGAGCGCGATTCCGAAGAGCAGGAAGCCGGTGGCGAAGGCGCCGAGCAGGAAGTACTTCAGCCCTGCTTCGGCCGAGCGGCGGTCGCGACGATTGAAGCCGACCAGGGCGTACACGGCGATCGACATGAGTTCGAGACCGAGGAAGATCACCATCAGATCGCGCGCCGAAGCCATGAACATCGTCCCGACGGTCGCGAACAGGATCAGCGCGTAGTATTCCCCCCCCTGCAGCTTCTGCCGCGCCACGTAGCCCAGCGAGATGACGATCGAAAGCGCTGCGGCGAGGAGCAGAACCCAGTTGGCGAACAGCCTGAAGCGGTCAATGGCGATCATGCCCCCCACCCCGGCCTCCGCCACACCCGAGTAGAGCCACCCATTCGCGATGGCGGCGAGCGCCAGCCCCGCGACCGACAACCATCCGATCTCCTGCGACCGGTCTTCACCGCCCTTGCGGGCGACGCCGAGAATCAGGACCAGCATTCCCCAGCAGGCAAGAACGACTTCGGGCAGCAAAGCAAACAGGTAGTGGAATCCGGACGAATAATCGAGCACCATTGCGATCAGCCCTCCTCCGAACCCGCGCGGAGTCCCTGTGCCGGTGCCGCAGTCTCATCGGACACGGCATCGTCTTCTTCCGCCCCCGCCCCCGACCCGGCCACGCGCGCGGCCTCCACCCGTTCCAGCACCACCCCGACGCTCGGCTCCATGCGCTCCAGGAAGGGCGTGGGATGCACTCCGATCCAGATCATCAGCGCGACCAGCGGACCGAGCACCCATTTCTCGCGCCGGGACAGATCCGGGAAGGCCCGGTTTTCGGGTTTGTCGAGCGGATTGAAGAGGATGCGCTGCACCATCGGCAGCATGTAGTAGGCCGCGAAGATCACGCCGGTCGCGGCAATAACCGCTACCACGGCATGGGTCTCAAAGGCTCCGATCAGCGCCAGGAACTCGCCAATAAAGCCGCTGGTCCCCGGCAGGCCGATCGAAGCCAGGGCGGTAATGACGAACACCGTGGCGAAGAGCGGCGCGACGCGGCCGATCCCCCCGAAGTCCTCGATCAGACGGGTGCGGCGCCGTTCGTACATCATGCCCAACAGCAGGAAGAGCGCGCCCGTCGAGATCCCGTGACTGATCATCACCACAAGTCCCCCCTGGAGCCCGTTGACGGTAAGCGCAAAGATCCCGATGACGACGAACCCCATGTGGGCAACCGAGGTGTAGGCGACAAGCTTCTTCGCGTCCGGCTGCACGGCGGCCACCCACGCCGCATAGACAATCCCGATCAAACCCAGCGCGAGCATAATCGCCACCACCGTCGGGTGTTGCGCGGCACCGGGAAAGAAGGGCAGCAGGAACCGGAGGAATCCGTAGGTTCCCATCTTCAGCAGGAGCGATGCCAGGATCACCGAACCCGGGGTAGGCGCCTCGACATGCGCGTCGGGAAGCCAGGTATGGAAGGGGAAAATCGGCACCTTGATACCGAAGGCCAGCGCGAAGGCGGCGAAGAGCCAGAGCTGTTCCCGCATCGTCAGGTCGGTGGACAGGAAGGCCTGGTAGCTGAACGATTCGGCGCCCGAAGCGAAGTACATGTAGAGGATCGCGACCAGCATCAGCAACGAGCCGACCGCGGTGTAGAGAAAGAACTTCACAGCCGCGTAGATCCGCCGCTCCCCGCCCCAGATCCCCACGATGAAGTACATGGGAATCAGGGTGAGCTCGAAAAAGACGTAGAAGAGGAAGATGTCGGTCGCGAGGAAGACGCCGGTCACGCCGGTCTGAAGGAGCAGCATGAGGGCGTAGAAGGCCTTGTGCCGCTTGTCGATGTAGTTCCACGAACCGAGGATGGCGATCGGGGTCGTCAGCGTCGTGAGCAGAACCATGAAGATCGAGATGCCGTCGACGCCGAGCGCGTAGCTGACGCCCCAGGATTCGATCCAGGAGGCGGAGGACTCGAGCGTGAAGCCACCCGAACCGGGATCGAAGGCCCACCAGAGCCCAAGGCTCACAACGAAGACCGCCACCGACCACCGGAAGGCGATGTGACGCGCCCTCTCCGCCGGCGCCGCCGCGACGTGGAGCAATCCCGCCAACGGCAACCAGATCAGCGCGTGCAGAGCCCACTTTTCGTAGGGAAGCGGTAGCGTAGCCAGAAAATCGGTCATGTCATCGTCACAGGAGCACGGCCGCCCCGAGGACGAGCAATACCCCCAGGGTCAGCACGAATGCGTAGGTCGTTGCCTGTCCGGTCTGGAAGAGACTGAGCACCCAGCCGGCGAAGCGCGTTGTGGATCCCACCAGGTTGACGAAGCCGTCGATGATCGTCGCGTCCACCGCTCTCCAGCACCAGCGCGAGACGGCGAGGAGGGGCTTGACGATTCCCCGGTCGTAGATCTCGTCGAAATACCACTTGTTGGCCAGGAAGCCGCCCAGCCCGCCCGGCGGGGGTCCGCTCTCGGCCGCGGGCGCGTACCGTCTCGCACCAAGGCGGCGGAAGGCCCAGAGGACCACCAGCGCGGCCGCCAGCGTCGAAATCAGCGCCCACGCAACCTCGCCCAGGCCCGCTACGGGATCGGTGTAGGCCTTGTCGCCCATGGCTGCGGCCTGCAGCTCCGTCGCCCGGTGCGTCACCGGTTCCAGCCAGTGGTGCAGCCACTCGCTCATTGGCAGCGCGCCGAAGAGTCCCGGCACCGACTCCCGCAAGGCTTCGGGCACATTGATCCAACCGCCGAAGACCGAAAGGACCGCCAGGACGATCAGCGGAATCGTCATTACGCGGGGCGCCTCGTGCAGGTGGGACCGCGCCTTAGACCCGGCCCGGCTGTCGCCGTGGAACGTCATCACCATCAGTCGCGTCATGTAGAAGGCGGTCAGCAACGCCGTCAGGATCGCCACGATCCAGTAGACCGCGTAGAGTCCCCCATAGGGATTTTCCGGCGCGCCCGCCCACGCCGCTGTGTACCAGATGATCTCGTCCTTCGAAAAGAAGCCGGCGAGCGGCCAGATTCCCGCGATCGCGAGGGTGGCGATCCACATCACGATCCAGGTGGTGCGCATGGGAGTCTTCAATCCCCCCATGTTGCGCATGTCCTGCGCGTCTTCCTTGCTGCCCGCGTGGTGCAGGGCATCGTGCATGGAGTGAATCACCGCGCCCGCGCCCAGGAAGAGGAGCGCCTTGAAGAAGGCGTGGGTCATGAGGTGGAAGATCGCCGCGGTGAAGGCGCCGATGCCCGCCCCGAGGAACATGAAGCCGAGCTGCGAGATGGTGGAGTAGGCCAGCACCTTCTTGATGTCGTGCTGTCGGAGCGCGATCGTCGCCGCGACCAGGGCGGTGAGCACCCCGATTCCCGCCACGACCGCCTGGCTCGCCGGGGCCAGCGCGTAGAGGATCGAGGAACGCGCCACCATGTAGACGCCCGCAGTGACCATAGTGGCCGCGTGAATCAGCGCCGAGACCGGGGTCGGGCCCGCCATCGCGTCGGGGAGCCAGATGTGCAGGGGAAGCTGCGCGCTCTTGCCGGCCGCCCCGAGCATCAGCAGAAGGGTGATGAGGGTGACGGTGGCGCCCCCCGCGACCAGTTGCTGGTCCGCCCCTGCGAAGATGGTCTGGAAGTCCAGGCTGCCGAAGACCCCGAAGAGAAGGAACATCGCGATCAGGAAACCGACGTCGCCGATGCGGTTGACGATGAAGGCCTTCTTGCCGGCATCGGCCTTTTCGCGATCGGTGAACCAGAACCCGATCAGGAGATAGCTGCACAGCCCGACGCCCTCCCATCCGACGAACATCATGCCGTAGTTGGCGCCGAGCACCAGGATCAGCATGAAGAAGACGAAGAGGTTCAGGTAGGCGAAGTAGCGGGGATAGCCGGAATCCTCGCGCATGTACCCGACGCTGAAGAGATGAATCAGGAAGCCGACCCCTGTGACGACCAGCGTCATCAGCATCGAGAGCTGGTCGAGCTGAATCGCGGCGCCGATCTCCAGAGACCCGGTAACGATCCAGCTCCAGTAGGACACGACCACGGGCGCAGGGGAGCCGGCGCCGGACATCGCCAAGAAGTTCGCCACCGCCACGAGGAAGGCCAGGAGAAGCGCCCCCGGTCCGATCCAGGTGGGCAAGGTGTGGGTGCGGGCGTTCCGGAAGGAGCCGGGATCGGCGCCGGTCCGCAGAGCGCTCGCCGACCGGGAGGCCGCCCGCAGCGCCAGCCAGCCATTCGCGATGAACCCGGCCAGTGGCAGCAGGAGCAGAAGCCCGGGCAGGAAGGGCTCCCATTGCGCGGCCTCCTGAACTACCGGGTACAGACCGGATGCGGATGCGGCGAATTCCATCGGCTCACCACTTCAGGAGGTTGAACTTGTCCACGTTGACCGTCTTGTAGTGCCGGAAGATCGAGATGATGATCGCGAGTCCCACCGCCGCCTCGGCCGCGGCCACGGTCATCACGAAGAAGACATAGAGCTGTCCCTCGATTCCGGTGTACCGCGCGAGCGCCACGAAGGCCAGATTCACCGCGTTGAGCTGAAGCTCGATGCAGAGGAAGATGATGATCGCGTTCCTGCGGATGATGACGCCGAGCGTTCCGATCACGAAGAGCACCGCGCTCAGCAGCAGGGCATGGGAGAGCATGATCGAATCCCTGTGGGTCAGGTGCGTGGTTTGGCGAGGACGACGGCGGCAACGATGGCGACCAGCAGTAGCAGACCCACCAGCTCGAAGGCCACCACATAGTCGGTAAAGAGCGGTTCGGCGATCATTCCGGCCGCGCCCTTTTCGATCAGAGCCGCATCCAGCTCGGCCGCGACCTCGGCGCCCCCTGGGCGAATCCCGTTGTCGTCGAGAGAGACGAACCCACTCGCGAGCACCCCCGCGGTCAGCCCGGAAACCACCAGTGCCAGGAGCGACCAAAGGCCGAACTTCAGGTCGACGCGGTAGTCGTGCCCGAGGTTGAGGAGCATGATTACGAAGAGGAAGAGCACCATGATCGCGCCCGCGTAGACGAGTACCTGGATCGCGGCCAGGAAGTGCGCCTCGAAGAGAATGTAGATCCCTCCTACGGCGGCCAGCGTCGTGACCATGAAGAGCAGACTGGCCACGGGGGTGCGACTGATCACGACACCGATCGCCCCGCCCACGGCGACGAACGCGAAGAGCACGAAGAGGATCTCGGTCATTCGGAGCGCGGGTCGGAGGGGTCCCAGAGGAGGGTCGTCGGGTGGTCCTGTTCCATCAGGCGGTCCAGGTCGTAGACGAAACGGTCGCGGGTGTATTCGGCGTTCTCGAAGTGGCGGCCCACATGGATGGCTTCCACCGGGCACACCTCCTGGCACATTCCGCAGAAAATGCAGCGGAATTCGTCGATCTCGTAGACGATCGGGTAGCGGTTGCCCTGGTCGTCCTCGCCCCCCACGAGACGGATGCAGTTGGCCGGGCAGACGGTGGGGCAAAGACCGCAGGCCACGCACTTGGGACGGCCGTCGGCGTGAACCTCCATGCGGTGGGTGCCCCGCCAGCGGGGGTGGAGATCGGGCTGATCCTCCGGGTACTGGAGGGTGATCTTGTCAAGCTTGAGGAGGTGCTTGAAGGTCAGGCTGAGCCCCTTGAGGGTCGCCCGCATGTAGGATGTGCGGCCCGGCTCGGGGCGGCGCATCACCTTGACCGATATTGCCATGGTTGAGAACTCCCTTTCAGCCCGAAACCGTCGGGCGCTCCGAACCGGCCACCCGTGAGGCGGCCCGGCGGCGCTCGACCGCTCGATTGCCGTGCGCTCCGCCAATGACCCGGTCGCGATCGACGAAGAAGAGGAATGCAATCGTCGTCACCCCGCTGATCCCGGTCAGGACCAGGCCGTAGAGGCGGCCGAAGGGCACGCCAAGCTGGTCGAGCACGAGCATGGAGCCCGCAATCAGCACGATGTAGCCGAGCGCGGCGGGTAGCAGGACCTTCCATCCCAGGTGCATGACCTGGTCGTAGCGAAAGCGCGGCAGCGTCCAGCGGATCCAGATATAGAGGAAGACGAAGAATGCCGTCTTTACGGAAAAGGAAGCGAGGGTGAGGAGGGTGATCAACACGCTCGGTGTGGCCGGAATTGCCGCACCCGCTTCGTCGAAGCCGCGGATGAGTTGGCCCTGGTGCCGGAACATGTCGTCGCCCGTCCAGAAGGGAATGTCCCAACCCCCGAAGAAGAGCGTGGCCATCAGCGCCGACGCGGTCAGCACATGCGAGTACTCCGCGATGAAGAACATCGAGAACTTCATGGCCGAATACTCGGTGTGATAGCCGGTGACGAGCTCCGATTCGGCCTCGGGCATGTCGAAGGGTAGCCGGTTGGTCTCGGCCAGCGCCGAGATCAGGAAGAAGATGAAGGCAAGCGAGAGCGGCAGGACGAACCACAGCTTCATCTGCTGTTGCTGGGCCACCATCTCGGGCAACGTCACATTGCCGGCGAGCAGGAGCACCGCGATCACGCTCAGTCCGAGCGCCACCTCGTAGGAGATCATCTGGGCCGATGCCCGCAACCCGCCCAGAAAGGCGTACTTGTTGTTGGACGCCCACCCCGCCAGCACGATTCCGTAGACCGCCAGCGAGGAGAGGGCAAGGATATAGAGGATCCCGATGGGCACGTCGGCGATGATCATGTCCACCCGGCCGACCGGGGTGGGAAGGGGGGCCGCGAAGGGAATGACTGCGAAGGTCACCAGGGCCGGCATGATAGCCAGCGCGGGCCCGAGCACAAAGTAGAACTTCGCACTGGTCCCCGGCATCGTCTCTTCCTTGATGATGTTCTTGATGCCGTCGGCGATCGGTTGCAGAAGCCCGAAGGGTCCCACGCGGTTCGGACCCAGGCGGTCCTGGATGAAGGCCGATACCCGCCGCTCGGCCAGCGTCATGTACGCCACCGCCAGCATGACGACCGTGAAGACCGCCAGAACCTTGACGGCCCCGATGATCCAGAACCAGGTGGTCGAGAGCTGGTTCATTTCATGCATGAGCCGCCTCCAGCAAGGCGCCGCCGGATCCCAGTACGTCGTAGCTCAGCCCCGCCAGCGCCGGCACCTCGGCCGCGAGCGCCGCAAAGGCTTCCGCAGCGTTCGCGGGCATCTTCCCGCCCTTCAGCACCGCGAGCAGCGCGCCGAGCACCAGCCAGGCCGGCCGCGCCGAACCCGGAGCCCGCAGCCCCTGGCCGAAGCGCTGCACCCGCCCCTCGGCGTTGACGAAGGTCCCTTCCTCTTCGGCGAAGGTGGTGACGGGAAGTACGAAGTCCGCGTTGCATGCAGCCGGGCTGTCGAAGGCTCCCAGGTAGACGAAGAGACCGGCCGCCGCGCCGAAGTCGCCCGGTTGGTCTCTCAGATCGTCGCCGAGCACGATGAGCACGCCCCGGTGCCCGGCCACATCGTCCAGACCACCTGATCCGTCATCGGTTCCGGTTCGGGTGTAGCCAAGCAAACGGGCCCCATCAACATTGGGAGCGAGATCGCGGCGGCGGACCAGGAGGGGGAATCCCGGCAGCGGATCCTCGGCCTGGGCGCGCGGCGACCGAAAGACCGCCCGGGAAGGTTCGCCCGCCTCACCCGCAAGCCGAGACAGGGTGCCGAGCGCCTCGGTCGAGCAGAAGGGCGAAGCCACGACGGCGATTTCGCCTTCATGCGCGGCAAGCCGGGCCGCGAGCGCCTCGAGCGCGCCCGGCCAGTCCGCTCCGCTCCGTTCCTTCTCCCGTCCCATTGCCGGCCTGTGGAGCCGTCCCGCCCGGTTTATCCATTCATACCGGTTCCGCCCGTAGTCGCACATCCAGTGGCCATTGACCTCCGGGTTTTCGCGCGGCTTCAGTCTCTGTACGAGGTTGTCGCGGGTGTGGAGCTCGATGTTGCAGCCCTGGGAGCAGTTGGGGCAGACCGAGGGCGTGTGGTCCAGATCCCAGGCGCGCGCCTTGTGCAGGAAATCCTTGGAGACCAGCGCCCCGACCGGACAGATGTCGACGATGTTGCCGGCGAAGGACGAACCCTCGAGGCCGCTGTCGAAGAAGGTGTCGATGACCGCACGGTCGCCCCGCTCCACCACGGTCAGACGCGAATCGCGCGCCACCTCGTCCATGAAGCGGACGCAGCGGGTGCACATCACGCAACGGTCGCCGTAATAGAGAACGTCGCCACCAAAGTCGTCGCGTCCGAAGACCCGTTTGGGCTCCTGGCCGCGGCCGCGCTCGCGTCCCTCGGCGAAGACGTAGTCCTGCAGATTGCACTCGCCGGACATGTCGCAGATCGGACAGTCGAGCGGGTGATTGACCAGGTAGAACTCGAGTACGCCCTGGCGCATTCCCCTGGCCTGCGCACTATCGGTGTGAACGGTCTGGCCATCCTGGGCCATCGTCACGCAGGAGGGCTGGAGCTTGGGCGCGCCTTCCACCTCCACCAGGCAGATTCGGCACTGCGCCGGAGCCGAGAGCCCGGGGTGATAGCAGTAGTGCGGCACCTGGATCCCCAATGTCGCCGCCGCCTGCAGGAGCGACGTCCCGCGGGGGACCGTAACCTCGCGGTCGTCGATCGTCAGGGTGATCGTATCGGCTTTGCGACCGTTATCCGCCATACCGGTTCCCTCCACGGACTTGCCTTCTCCTGCCACGGGCCTGCCCCTTCGCGCCATGGATCCGCCCCTTCGTGGATCGTCTCATGCGACCCCCAGCCTTTCTCCGCGCCGAACCAGCGCCAGGTAGTCTTCCCGGAACTTCCGGATGGAGGAGATAACGGGCGCAGCCAGCGAGTCCGAGAGGACGCAGATGGTGGTGCCGGTCATCTGGTCGGAGATCTGGAGGAGGGTGTCGAGATCGTCTTCCGTCCCTCGTCCTTCCTCGATGCGGCGCAGGATCCGGGTCGCCCACGCGGTCCCTTCGCGGCAGGGTGTGCACTGGCCGCAGGATTCGTGCGCGTAGAACTGCGCCATTCGCCGGACCTGCCGGACGATGTCGGTCGTTTCGTCCATGACGATCACCGAGGCGCACCCGAGCATCGATCCGGCGGCCTCGACCCCTTCGTAGCAGAGCGCACATTCGCGGCACTCGTCCGCGCTCATGATCGGGACCGAGCTTCCGCCGGGGATGACCGCCTTGAGCGCCCTGCCGCCGCGCATTCCGCCGCAGATGTCCTCGATAAGCTCCATGAGGGGAAAGCCGAGGGGCAACTCGTAGTTTCCGGGACGGTTCACATGACCGGAGACGCAGAAGAGCTTGGTTCCGGGGCTCTTTTCGGTCCCCCACTGGCGATACCAGTCCCCTCCGTGGCGCAGGATGTGCGCAGTGGCCGCCAAGGTCTCGACGTTGTTGATGGTGGTCGGCATTCCGAAAGCGCCCACCGCCGCCGGGAAGGGAGGCTTGATGCGAGGTTCGCCGCGGCGGCCCTCCAGCGAGTTCATCAGACCGGTTTCTTCGCCGCAGATGTAGGCGCCCGCGCCGACGTGCAGGGTGATGTCGATGTCGACGCCCGACCCGAGGATGTCCCTTCCGGCGATCCCCTCCTCGTAGGCCTCTTCCAGCGCCCGCGCCATGATCTGGGTGGACTCGAAGAATTCGCCGCGCAGGTAGATGTAGCAGTGGGAAGCGCCGATCGCGTACGACCCCACCAGGCATCCCTCGATGAGCTGGTGCGGTGTCCAGCGGATGATCTCGCGGTCCTTGAAGGTTCCGGGTTCCGACTCGTCGGCGTTGCAGAGCAGATAGTGGGGACGGCCCGCATCCTTCGGCATGAACGACCACTTCAGCCCCGTCGGGAAGCCCGCTCCGCCCCGCCCGCGCAACCCCGATCGCTTGACCTCGCCGATCGTCGCCTCGCGCCCGATTGCAAGCGCCCGGGCGATTCCCCGATAGCCGCCGCGCTCCCGCCAGCCCGCGACGGTTCGCGCCCGCGGATCGCCGAAGCCGTCGCTGAGGACCCGGGTCTCTTTCCGATGTCGGTAGGGGTATGCCAAGGTGCCGTCCCTGCGGGAAAGGGCCCCGCGCTATTCGCCTTCCAGCTCGGTAACCAGGCGCTTCAGGATGGCCGGCACGTCGTCGGCCGACACATCCTCGAAGTACCGCTCGTTGATCTGCACACAGGTGGGAAAGCCACAGGCAGCAAGGCATTCCGCCTCGACGACCGTGAAGTTCCCGTCGCTCGAGGTCTCCCCGAGCTCGGCGCCGGTGTGTTGCAGGAATGCCGCGAGCACCTCGTCGGCGCCGCAGATACTACAGGAGATGTTCGTGCAGACCTGAATCAGGTAGCGACCCACGGGCCGCTTGTTGTACATCGTGTAGAAGGTGGCCACGCCGCGCACATAGGCGTTGCTCAGCCCGAGAAGCGCCGCCACCTCGTCCATCGTGGCGGGTGAAATGTGTCCGCGGAGCTCCTGCGCCAGGTTGAGGACCGGCAGGAGGGCGGCCATGGCGGTCGGGTAGCGGGTGAGGATCTTCTCGAAGCGCTCGCGCCAGGGTCCCTCGAAGAGCGTTGCCGCCGGGTCCCGCTCCACGCGCATGAAGGGGTAGCTCGCGGCGGTGGAGGGATGGTTTCCCTCCGGCGGCCGGGCCCCCACAAAGGCGGAGCCCCGCACATCGGACTCGCTGAGGTCGAACTCGCCGGTATTGCCGGCCCACCCGGGGTTGCGGAATGGGGTCTCGCTCACCGGTCGATCTCCCCCAGCACGATGTCCAGGCTCGCGTTGATGACGATCAGATCCGCCATGAGGTGCCCTTCGCTCAGCTTCGGGATGGCCGAAAGGTTCACGAACGAGGGGGGACGGATCCGCCAGCGGACCGGTTTGGGACCGCCGTCGCCCACGACGTACATGCCCAACTCGCCCTTCGAACCCTCCACCGAGAACCAGCAGTCGCCGTCCGGCGCGGGAATTCCTTCGGTGATGAGCTTGAAGTGGTGGATCATCGACTCCATGTCGGACATGCAGTCGGTCTTGGAGGGCAGACTGACGCGAGGATCCTCCAGGTTGATCGGGCCGCCGGGAAGCCGGTCGAGCGCCTGGTGCAGGATGCGGATGCTCTGGCGCATCTCATCCATCCGCACGAGATAGCGGTCGTAGCAGTCGCCGTGGCAACCGACCGGGACCTCGAAGTCGTAGCTCTCGTAGTCGTAATAGGGCCGGTCCTTGCGCACGTCGTAGGGCACCCCTGACGCCCGCAGATTCGCCCCCGTCAGCCCATGGTTGACCGCATCTTCGGCCGAGATCGTGCCGATTCCCTGGGTACGTCCGATATGGATGGCGTTGTGGCGGAGTAGTCCGTCGATCTCATCCAGCGTAGCCGGAAGGTTGTCGGCGAACTCGCGCACGCCCTGCGTCCATCCCTCCGGCAGGTCGGCCATCATTCCCCCGATGCGCGTTGCCGAGGTGGTGATGCGAGCCCCCGTCAGCGCTTCGTGCAACTTGTACACCTTCTCGCGCTGCTGGAAGGCGTAGAGGAAGGGTGTGAATGCGCCCACGTCAATCGACCACGTGCCCAGCCAAAGCAGGTGGGAAAAGATCCGGTCCATCTCCATGCAGATGACCCGCGCCACCTTACAGCGTTCCGTTACCTCGATGCTCATAAGTTTTTCAACTGCCATCACATAGGCGCAGTTGTAAATGAGCGGCGCAAGGTAATCCATGCGGTCGGTAAGCGGAACGATCTGATTCCATGTGCGGTACTCGCCGAGCTTTTCGAAGGACGAGTGCAGGTAGCCGAGACGGGGGACCACGCTCACGACCGTCTCGCCGTCAAGCTCGACCACGAGGCGCAGAACGCCGTGCGTGGCCGGGTGCTGCGGTCCCACGTTGACCAGCATCGTCTCCGAGCCGATACCGGGTTCGGGAGCGTCGAAGGGTTCGGCCGGGCTCGGCACCAAGGTACCGCCGGGCCCCATCTCGGGGTTTCGGCCAACCCCGTACTCAATCGTCCTGGTCGCCATGATCCTCCTCTCCGAGGGCCGGATCGCCGGGTTCGGCGGCGACCACCTGGGGCACGCGATCGCCGATCTCGCCGGGAACGTAGTAGGACTCCGGATCCTGGTTCAGCGCGCGGCGCGTCTGTTCGGCGCGGGAGAAGCGGCCCCGCAACGGAAAATCCTTGCGCAGGGGGTGGCCCTCGGCGTAGTCGTCCGGCATGAGAATGCGGCGCAGATTCGGGTGGCCGGCGAAGCGGACTCCGAAGAGATCGAACACCTCCCGTTCCAGCCAGTCGGCCCCCGCCCAGATCCCCGTCGCGCTCTCGATCTCCAGGGCATTCAGCGGCAGCGCACAACGGATGCGGAGGGCGCGTCGGTGCGGAATCGACCAGAGCTGGTAAACGACCTCGATCGGGCGGCCGCCCCCGTAGTCCACGGCGGTCAGGTCGGCCAGATGGTCGTAGTGTTCTTCCGAAGTATCGTGCAGCCAGCGCAGGATTTCGCCGATGCGCTCCGGATCGGCGTGGACGACATCCTGGTCGCCGGCGGTCACCGCGTTGCCTAGCACCGCTTCGGGAAAGCGGAGGCGCAGCGCGGAAACGGTGGGGTTGCGGGGCTCGGCGGGGGCCGCGTCGCCTTCGGGGCGCACGGTCTCACGCGACGGCGACGCTCCCCGGGCGACCAGATCGAAGGGGTTCAAGGGAGGCGGTCCTCCGCTCGCCGCACGGAATCGGTGGCCACAAGACCGCTCACCCGGTTCTGGTCCGTGGAGTTGCCGAAGGGGCCGGTCAGATCGGAGACCTCCTGGTCGCCGGCTCGCGCACGTCCTGCGGCGAGCGGATCCTCGGCCCGCAGCTCGGCGTGGTTGGCCAGGCTCTCCCGCCGGATCTTCTCCTGCACCATCATGAGGCCGTAGATCAGTCCCTCGGGACGCGGCGGACACCCCGGAATGTAGACATCGACCGGAACGATCGTGTCGATCCCCTGCACCATCGAATACACATCGAAGACACCGCCGGAGGATGCGCACGCCCCCATCGAGATGCACCACTTCGGCTGCATCATCTGGTCCCAGATCCGGCGTAGCACCGGGGCCAGTTTGTAGGGCACGCGTCCCGCGCAGATCAGCACATCGGCCTGACGGGGACTGAAGGACATGCGCTCCATGCCGAACCGTGCCAGATCGAAGTTGCTGGCCGCCGAGGCCATCATCTCGATTGCGCAGCACGCCGTTCCGAAAGGCATGGGCCACAACGAGTTGCGACGAGCCCAGTTCACCACGAAATCAAGTCGCGTGGTCACGAAGGCGGGGCTGCCCAGAAGGGGTAGGCCGCTCTGCTTCACTCCCATTCCAGTCCGCCTTTCTTCCATTCGTAGAACAACCCGACCGCCAGCACGACGACGAAGAGGAATACCGCGACAAAGGGACCCCACCCGAGTTCGCGCATCTGCACCGCCCACGGCACCAGGAAGATGGTCTCCAGGTCGAACACGATGAAGCTGATCGCGACCATGTAGAACTTGATCGAGAAGCGCGTCCGGGTGTCGCCGAGCGGGATCATCCCCGATTCGTAGGGCATGGATTTTTGCGGCGTCGGACGACGGGGGTTGAGAACGTGCGAGAGCACGGCCATCCCGACGGCATTCAACACCGTGACGCCCAGAATGATGAGGAGCGGAATGTAGGACTTGGCCATGTCTCTCCTGGAGGGTCTCCCCTGCTCGGGCCCGTACCGCCCGCTCCGGCGCACTTGTGAAAGCTTTCACGAGCGGCGGAAGGACGGCTGCAAAGATATGCGCGCCCGCCGGGAGATTCAAGCTCCGGGGGTGAATGACAATTCGCGCGAGGACGCTCGCAGCCCGTACGGGGGCTCGTCCGGGGGACCAGGCGCGCCGCGTCGTCGTCCCACGTTTCCCAAGTGCGCGTGCGGACGGCTATCTTGCCCGCTTTCCGGGTGGCGCCCGCTCCACTCCCGTTTCCCCAATGCCTCTGCCCCGTCTCGCCATGCCTGTCAAGAACGACCTCTGGATCCGCCGAATGGCCCGCGACACCGGTATGATCGATCCCTTCGAGCCCGCCCAGGTCCGCGGCAAGAGCGTTTCCTACGGACTCTCCTCATTCGGCTACGACATTCGGGTGGCCGGCGAGTTCAAGGTATTCACGAATGTCCACAACCTGATCGTCGATCCCAAGTCCTTTGACGAGCGCTCCTTTGTGGACGTTGAGGGACCGGAGTGCATCATCCCGCCGAACTCCTTCGCGCTGGCGCGCACGGTCGAGTACTTCCGGATTCCGCGGGATGTGCTGGTGCTGTGCGTCGGCAAGAGCACCTATGCGCGGTGCGGGATCATTGTGAATGTGACGCCGCTGGAGCCGACCTGGGAGGGATTCCTGACGCTGGAGATCTCGAACACGACTCCGCTGCCGGCCCGGATCTACGGCAACGAGGGAATCGCGCAGCTTGTGTTCTTCCAGGGGGACGAACCGCCGGAGGTGGCGTACGCGGACCGAAAGGGCAAGTACCAGCACCAGACCGGGGTCACGCTCCCCAGGCTGTAGCGACGGGAAGCTCATTCCACCCGAACGGAACGCTCAGGGCTCCACTGCGATCAGCACCATGCGGTAGACCAGAACCGCGTTGCCGGGAACGCGCCCATCCGGCGAACCCGTGGCGCCGTAGGCCAGCCGGGGCGGAACCACGAGCTGGCGCACGCCTCCGGGACGCATCCCGTCCACCCCCAGATCCCATGCCGCAATGGTCTGGCCGCTGCCCAGCAGGTAGTAGATCTCGCCGTCGATGCCCAGGATCGCGCCGGGTTGGAACTGGTTGGCGGGATAGACGCCCTGGTCAACCGGGTCGCCACTGTGCAACCAGCCCCGAAAGTTGAAGCGCACCCCCACCTGCTGCTGCGCCATGGGACCCTCGCCAAGCTCCAGATCACGGATGTAGAGCCCGGAGGGCAGGCGGGTCATACGGGCAATCTCCACGCCCAGCGCTGCCGCGAAGGCCAGGCTCTCGATCTCTGGATCTTCGGGTTCGGCCGGCCCCTCACCGCCGCCGCATCCCGCCGCCGCGAACGCCCCGGCCGTCGCCAGAGCCAGCGCGGTCCAGCGTCCAGGGGCGTGTGGCGCCCGGCCGCGCTGGATTCCGCCCCGAACGGCCGGACCACTCCACATCAGCGACGCGCTCCCCCGATCCGATCGTGCACGATCCTTGCTCCCGCTACCGTCCGCTCCACGCACACCTCTTCGAAGATCGGCGTCCGCCTGGAGGAGTGCAGGCCGAGGCCGTAAGAGCAAGGATCGGAAGGAGGGGAAGCCGGGGGGCGCCGGAGGCCGGTTGCGCGTATCATGGTGGTGCCTCGTTGGGGCGGGCGGGGGTGCGGGGGCAGGTGCGAAGATGCGGGCCGGAGCGGTGCGGTCCGCGCCATAAGGAAGCTATCACGCGGGAGTTCGGGAAATGAAGACCGGATTGGGACGAGCGGCGCGAACGGGCGCCATCGCGGGGGTGGTCCTGGCGCTGGCCGTTGCGGCAAGCGGGCGGCAGGAAAATGGCGAACCGGGCGAGAGCGAGACGGCCCAGGCGCTGGTCCACGGCTGGATTCAGGCGCTGGGCGGCATGGAGACCTACGCCGGGCTGCGGAGCGCCACCTACACCCTCACCACCGAGATGCATGATCCAGCCAGCGGACGGCTGCGCCGAACCCGTCCCCGCTACGTGACTCTGGCCCGTCTGGAGACCGGTGAGGCCGCGCGGGTCGAGCGCTGGGAGGGGGATGACTTCATCCAGCACGGCTTCGACGGCGCGCGCCAGTGGGCGGTCATGAATGGCCGCGCCCTTGGCGCCGGCGACAAGGACTACGACGAAGCCCGCTATGTGGCCGGCGACGTGGTCTACTGGATCTCGTTGCCCTTCAAGCTCCTGGATCCGGGGGTCTTCCTTCACTACGACGGGACCGATACGGACGGGAACCACCAGGTGCGGGTGACCTTCGGCGACGATGTCGGCGACCATAGCGACACCTGGTTCTACACCTTCGCGGAGGGGCACGCGATGCCCATCTCGATCGGCTACCGCGAGGAGGGCCGCGAGAATGTCAGCCGCACCTTCTGGGAAGACATTCAGGAGGTGGACGGCTACATCTTCGCCGGGCGCCGCGTACATCTGAACGCGGAGGGCAAGGTGTGGAAGGTTCTGGTGACCTCGGACTTCGTGCTCAACCCGGAGATCGACCCCCGGATCTTCTCCGGGCCGTAGTGCGCCGCGCGACCGGGACCCTTCCCCGGGAGATCAGAGCCGGGCCATTACCTGGCGAACGTGCTCCGCGCTCCGCCCCAGCGCCTCGGCATCGCTCCCGGTGAGCTCGAGTTCCAGCACCTCCATCAGTCCGCCGGCGCCCAGCTTGCACGGAACCCCCAGGTAGATCCCTTCCTGGCCGTACTCGCCCTCCAGGCAGGCGGCCGCGGGCAGGATGCGCCGCTTGTTTCTCACGATCGCTTCGGTCATCTGCACCGCGGCGGCGGATGGGGCATAGTAGGCGCTGCCGGTCTTGAGGTGCGCGACGATCTCGGCACCGCCGTTGCGGGTGCGGTCGATGATCGCCTCAAGCCGCTCCGGCGCGATGAGGCGCGAGACAGGAATTCCGCTCACAGAGGTGTAGGAGACGAGAGGAACCATGGTGTCGCCGTGGCCTCCCAGGACCATCGCCTGAATGTCCTCTACGCTCACATCGAGCTCCAGCGCGATGAAGGACCGGAAGCGGGCCGTATCGAGGACGCCGGCCATTCCGATGACCCGTTCGCGCGGAAAGCCGGTCGTCTCCTTCGCCACCCAGGCCATCACGTCGAGCGGATTGGAGACCACGATGACCACCGCCTCGGGCGCCACCCGGGCGATCTCGGTGCTGACCGCACGGACGATCCCCGCATTGGTGCGCAGGAGATCGTCGCGGCTCATTCCGGGTTTGCGCGCGATCCCGGCGGTTACGATGAAGAGGTCGGAGCCCTCGGCGGGACCGTAGTCGTTCGCCCCCGTCACCCGGGTATCGAATCCCTCCACGGGCGCGCTTTCCCACTGGTCCAGCGCCTTCCCCTGGGGAATTCCCTCGAGGATGTCGATCAGCACGACCTCTTCGCACAACTCCTTCTCGGCCAGCCGCTGGGCGCACACTTCACCCACATGACCGGCTCCAACCACGGTGATCTTCCTTGCCGACATTCTCTTGTCCCGGTTCCTTGGCCATTTGGGTTGCGAACGCCACCCCCACCGATGTACTGAGGGCAGGCCCGGAAAGGTAGCAAAAGTGAGCCCGGGAGTGGGACCGGATCAGGCTCCGGTCGTCCGGGAAACGCTGGCCGGTGCACCGTGGGCCTCGTCCGCTGCCGGTTTCCGCGCGCCCGACGCGCCTCTACCCACCCGTCTGCGAAAGGGCGATCAGGCCACCGGACCCGGCTGCCGATCCCTGCACCAGGAGGTGCTTCTCGGGTTTGATGCGCAGTGTGTGGCGGATCAGCGGCCGGATATCCTGGTCCCGGCGGAGCGCGTCGCGCAGAGGCGTCTGGATGGTTCCGAAGAGGCAGGGGCGCAACTGTCCATCGGCGGTGAGGCGCATGCGGTTGCAACGGTCGCAGAAGTTGTGGCTCATGGGGGTGATGACGCCGATGGTGCCGCGCGCATCCGGAAAGCTGAAGTAGCGGGCGGGACCGTTGCCGGGAGGACCGGGTACCGGCTCCAGTGCACCGACCCGGCGGACCGCGGCCAACGCCTCGTCGCAGGAAAGGAAGCTCGACGCGCTCAGCTCCAGATTCGACTCGGTCGGCATGACCTCGATGAAGCGAATGTGGAAGGGACGGTCGCGGGTGAGCTCGGCGAAGTCGGCGATCTCGTCGTCGTTTTCTCCCCGCATGAGAACGACATTGATCTTGATCGGATCGAATCCCACCGCCTGCGCCGCGTCCAGTCCGGCGAGCACCCGTGCCAGCGTCCCCCGGCGGCGGGCGATGACATCGGCGCGTTCGGGTCTGAGCGAATCAAGAGAGATGTTGACGCGGTCGATCCCGGCCTCCTTCAGGGCGACCGCCACCGGGGCGAGCAGCACGGCGTTGGTCGAGAGCGCGATGTTCTCGATTCCGGGGATCCGCGACAGCATGGCAGCCAGCCGCGGCAGATCCTTGCGGACGAGAGGTTCCCCCCCGGTCAGGCGCAACCGCTTGAGTCCCATGCCGGCCATTACGCGCACGATCTGGGCGATCTCTTCGTAGTCGAGTATCTCGGCCTTGCGCAGCCAGGGCAGCCCCTCTTCGGGCATGCAGTAGACGCAGCGCAGATTGCACTTGTCGGTGACCGAGATGCGCAGGTATTCGATCGACCGACCGAAGCCGTCCACCATCTCGGGAACGGTTCCGCGACGCGCGGTCGTGGGAGGTACCGTAGCCGCGATCATCTTGCGGCCGCGGCGGTGGGGAGGTGGCCGTCCAGCCAGGCCGCCTCGCGGTCCAGGTAGTGTTCCCGCTTCCAGACCGGCAGCCGCTCCTTGATCTCCTCGATCACGTGGCGCGCCGCGTCAAAGGCCTGGGCGCGGTGCGGGGTGGAGGCCGCGATCGCCACGCTGACCTCGCCGATGCCAAGGGTGCCCAGCCGGTGGACCACGGCCACCCGGTCGCTGCCCGCGCGCCCGGCCGCCTCCTCGGCAATGGCGGCTAGTTGCTCGCGCGCCATCTCGATGTAGCCGTCGTACTCCATCCCGCTCACGGGACGCCCCTCGTTGGCGTTGCGCACGATCCCCAGGAAGAGCACCACGGCCCCGTCGCGGGGATCGCCGACCCGGGCCAGAACCGCCGCGGGGTCGATGGGATCCAGGACGACATCGGACCGGATCATCGCGTCAGCCCCCGGCCACAGGTGGGATGAGCGCGACCTCGTCTCCCTCGCGAAGCACCGTATCCGCCGTGGCGTAGCGCCGGTTTACCGCCACTGCCGACCGCGCCGGCAACTCCTTCCACCCACCCCCCCGCCTCCTCAGCGACGCCAGGAGGGCCCCCGCCGTGGCTCCCTCCGGCAGCGACACCACCGTGCTCCCGGATCCGGCCAGGTCGCGGTGCGAGGCAAAGAGCAGCACGGTCACATCCATCGGCCGCCCGCCCCCGTTCACCCGGAACGGCCGCGGCCGCCACCCGGCGATCCATCTTCGTCCAGACGCTCCACCTGGCCACGCAAGAGACGCGACGGCTTGAAGGCCGGGGCCCAGCGAGCGGGAACGGCCACCGCCTCGCCCGTTCTGGGGTTGCGCGCCATCCGCGCCCTGCGACGCCGGACCTTGAAGGTGCCGAATCCCCGGATCTCGATGTGTTCGCCGCGGGCCATCGCCTGCTTCACCGCGTTCAGAAATCCGTCCACCACGAGTGCGCAGTCCCTTCGCGTCACTCCCGGACCGATTGCCTCGGCAATCTGTTCGACAAGATCGGCCTTGGTCATGAGTTGCCTCCCTCCAGGGTGCTTCCTTCCAGGATGAGCGCGGGGACTCCCGCCCCGGGTCGGCGTCGGGACGGGTTTGGAGATCTTGTTTGCATCATTGTGGATTCGGGCAGGTTGGTGAACATGAGGAGAATCCGTGGGGCCGTTCGGGAAGGTGGCGCGCGCCACGATGGATAACGTAAGCGAACCGGGCGCGGGCGCTACTCCCCGGCGGGGGGGCGGCGGTCCTCCATGAGATCGATGAAGGCATCGAAAAGGTAGGCGCTGTCGTGAGGTCCCGGGGCGGCTTCGGGGTGGTACTGCACCGCCATCACGGGAAGGTGGCGATGCGCGATCCCGGCGACGGTCCGGTCGTAGAGGTTGATGTGGGTGACGCGCAGCCCGGGCGCTCCCTCCACGCCCGCGCCGATTTCGCCCCGAACCGCGAAGCCGTGGTTCTGCGAAGTGATCTCGACGGTGCTGCGATCGTGGTTCATCACGGGATGGTTGGCGCCATGGTGTCCGAAGGGGAGCTTGAAGGTCGTGCCTCCGAAGGCTCGCGCGATGAGCTGGTGTCCGAGGCAGATTCCGAAGACCGGAACGCCCCGCTCGGCCACCCGCCGAATTTCCCCGGCCACCCGCCGGATCGCCGCCGGATCTCCGGGACCGTTGGAAACGAAGAATCCGTCGACGTTCATCTCCAGCACCTGGTCCGCCGTCCACTCCGAGGGAAGGACCGTCACCCGGCACCCCCGCTCGGACAGGAGGCGCGGCGAACTCGCCTTCACCCCCAGGTCCAGCGCGGCCACATGGAAGCGGGGCTCGCCGTTGACCGGACCCACTTCGTACCGCTCGGCCGTGGAGACGCCGCATGCCAGCTCCAGCCCCTCCATCGGGGGGTGCGCCAGGATCCGCTCGCGCAGCTCCTCCGCCGGAACCGCCAGCGCCGCGATTCCCCCGCGCATCGCACCACGGCTCCGGATGTGGCGGGTCAGCGCCCGCGTGTCCACCTCGCGAATCGCCACCACGCCATGATCCGCCAGGTAATCGCCGAGCGACGCCCGGCTGCGCCATGACGACGCCACCCGCGACGCTTCCCTCACGACAAATCCCGACGCCTGGGGCCGCGCCGATTCGCCATCCTCCGGGCTGGTTCCGTAGTTGCCGATCAGCGGACAGGTCATCGCCACAAGTTGTCCCGAATAGGACGGATCGGTGAGGATCTCCTGGTAGCCGGTCATGGCCGTGTTGAAGACCACCTCTCCGACCGCGACTCCGGGAGCGCCGAGGGCCAGTCCGGAGAACTCCCGCCCATCCTCGAGGAGGAGACGGGCCGGGGTGGCCGAATCGCCGTGGGCGCCTTGTGCGAAGATTCCTGTGCGCATTTCGTGAATCTATGGAGTCGGTATCTTTCGGGGAAGCCGTAGCGTTCCATCCGGGTCGCGTTTGCCGCCGCTGCGGCCACGGTTGCGGGGGATGCTCAGGTCCGCGCGGCCGCGATTGGATGAGGTAAGGAAGGGGCTGTCGAACGGCCCGTGCGGGGGACCGACAAGGACCGGGAACGCAGCCGCCAACCAGAGGGGAAGGAATGAGACGCACGGAGGTGGACATGGAGGAAGGGAGCCGCGGAGGAAGCGGGAGCGGGCGGGGGAAGACCGGTGCGCCATTGGTCGAGATCCACGCCGACGAGTCCTGTCTGGGGAACCAGTTCAAGGGCCGGGCGCGTCCCGGGGGAGCCGCCGCACTGTTGGAATACCGTCGGGACACAGGAGTGACCAGGCGGGATCTGTGGACCTCGGAGCCATCCACGACCAACAACCGCATGGCTCTGGCCAGCGCGATCCTCTCTCTGGGGGTTCTGCGGCGACCGTGCCGGGTGCGCTTCGTTTCGGACTCGCAGTACCTCGTCAAGGGCGCGTCGCAGTGGATGCCGGGATGGAAGCGCAGGGGATGGAAGCGGAAGGGCGGCGCGATCGAAAATCTGGAGATGTGGCAAGAGCTGGATTCGCTGGCAGCGCTGCACCAGGTGCGCTGGGTGTGGATTCGCGGACACGCGGGCGACCCTCGCAACGAGTACGTGGATTCGCTGGCGCGGCGGGCCGCCGCCAAACAGACGCGCGCGCTTGCGCCGAAGGCGTCGGGGTACCCGAGGTGGCTTGAGGAAGAACAGGCGGAGGGACGTTATCTGGAGGTGATCGAGCTGGAGGTACCCGGACTGTAGGTGATCGAGCCCTTCCAGCCGGAGTCGTCAAGGGAGCCGTAGCCGAAGACGGATTGCATCGCGTTCACGATCGCCGGCGCGGCCTCGCGCGGGGCGACCCGCCGTCCAAGCAGACGCGTGAGGCTGGTGACCGGGCGTCCGGCAAGTCCGCAGGGGACGATGGCGCCGAAGTAGGAAAGGTCGGTGTCGGCGTTGAGAGCGAAGCCGTGCGATGTGATCCAGCCGGAGGAGACGCGGATCCCGATCGCCGCCACCTTGGCCTCGCCGACCCAGACGCCCGTGGCGTACGGGTCGCGCCGTCCCCGGATCCCGAAGGCGGCCAGAGACTTGAGGAGCATCTCCTCCAGGGCGCGAAGGTGGGCGTGCAGGTCCTTGCGGTCGGGCTTGAGGTCCAGGATCGGATAGCCAACGAGCTGGCCCGGGCCGTGGTAGGTCGCGTCGCCCCCGCGGCCCGTCCGGTGGAGATCGATGCCGCGCGCCTCCAGTTCGTCCCGCGAGTGCAGAACGTGCCGGTCGCGGCCGGAGGAGCCCAGGGTGATGACGTGCGGGTGCTCCAGGAGGAGGAGGGTGTCGGGGAGCCGTCCGTCCCGCCGCCGCCGCACAAGGTCTTCCTGAAGCGCCACCGCCTCGCCGTAGCGCAGCGTCCCCGGATACCGCACCGCCAGGGAGCGCGCGCGCCACAGGGCCGGACGGTTCGGTCGTTCGCTCCGGCCCGGCCGGCTCCGATCCCCGCGCACGGATCCGTCGCCATCGCGGGAGATGCCCGGCCGCGGCGTGGAAAGGTGGGGGTTACGCATCCTCCGGAAAGTCTTCCAGCAGCGCCTTCAGCCGCGAGAGGAAGCGGGCCGAATCGGCGCCGTCCACCAATCGGTGGTCGTATCCGAGCGAGAAGAAGGACCGCTTGCGAATGGCGACCGCGTCCTGCCGGGTGTCCGGGTCGGTAACCGCCACGACGCGCTTCTCGATCGCGCCCGTGCCCAGGATGGCGGAGGTTCCCTTCGGAATGACCGGCATCCCCACCATGGTGCCGAGGACGCCGGGATTGGTGATGGTGAAGGTGGCGCCCTGGATATCGGCCGGGGACAGCGACCGCGACCGGGCGCGCTCCGAGAGATCGATGATCCGTCGGGCGATTCCGGTAAGGCTCAGGTCGTCGGCGTCGTGGATGACCGGCACGATGAGCCCCGGATTGAGATCGACCGCCATGCCGATGTTGACCGAACCGCGGTAGATGACGTTTTCGCCGGAGATGGTGCCGTTGACGGACGGAAACTCCCGCAGGAGACGCGAGCAGGCCCAGGCCACGAAGGCGGTGTAGGAAACCTTCGCGCCGCGCCGCGCCCACCTCTCGCGATTCTCGCGCCGAATGTGGTCCACCACCGAGAAGTCAATCTCGATGATCGAGTGAACGTGCGGCGAGATGCGCTTGGCCAGGACCATGTGTTCGGCGGTGAGGCGCCGCATCTTGTCCATGGTCTCGACGCGGTCGCCCTCGCGCACGGGGAAAACGGGGTGTTCGACTTCCCGCTGAAAGCGCCTCCAGAGATCGCTCGGAGCGGCGGCCGGGACAGTTGGGGAGGGGGCCGGGGAGGGCTGGGTCGTGGGGGTGGGGGAAGCGGGAGGCGAAGGGCGTGGTGCGACGGCGGTCGGGGCCGGCGGTGGCGAGGTCTCCCGGGGCTCGGGAGGCGACGCGGATGCGGGCTCGGGTTCGGGATCGGCGGTGGCCGGAGCGCCGCCGTTTTCGATGTACGCAAGGATGTCCTGCTTGGTTACCCTGCCCTGGTAGCCGGTTCCGGGAACCGCGGCGATGTCCACCCCGGCCTCCTCGGCGATGCGCCGCACGACCGGAGTTGAACGGGTTCGCAGCCGCTCCTCGCTGGTTGTGGTGCAACCGGGATCGCCCAAATCGCCGTTGGCGGGCGACGCGGTGGCCGGACCCGCGCCCCCCTCCGAACGGGCTGCGGCTACCGGTGCGGCGGCGGCCGCCGCCGCACCGGTAGCGATGCGGGCCACCACGGTCCCAACCTCCACCGTTTCGCCCTCGGCTACCAGGATCTCGGCCAGCACCCCATCCGACGGCGAGGGAATCTCGGCGTCGACCTTGTCCGTCGAGATCTCCAGGATCGGTTCGTCGCGTTCGACGGTATCACCGGGCGCTTTGAGCCACCGGGACACCGTCCCTTCGGCGATCGATTCACCCATCTGGGGCATCGGAACTTCGATTCTGGACGCTTCGTTACGGGACATCGAGTGTTCTCCCCACGCGCTGGAAAAGGTCAGCGGTCAATATCGGAAAAGATAACGTCCCGCCGTCACCACATCGGCTACCGCGGGTAGAAAATAGTCCTCAAGCTCTCCGCTGAAGGGCACGGGCGAGTCGATTGCGGTCACGCGCAGAATCGGTCCGTCAAGCCATTCGAAGGCGCGCTCGTTCATCCGGATCGCGATCTCTCCAGCGATCCCCCCCGTCCGGGTGTCCTCGTGCACGATCAGGAGCTTGCCGGTCTTTCGCACCGAGGCCGCAATCGTCTCCTCGTCCAGGGGGAGCAGGGTGCGCAGGTCGATCACCTCCACCCGAATCCGGTCTCGCGCCAGCGCCGCGGCGGCGTCCAGACAACGGTGCACCATCAGGCCGTAGCTCACGATCGTCAGATCCTCGCCCTCCAGCGCCACGCGCGCCTTCCCGATCGGAACCAGGTGGTCGCCGCCGGGCAGCATCTCGCGGCAGAAGGGGGCGCGGTAGAGTCCCTTGTGCTCCTCGAAGAGGACCGGATTGTCGTCGCGGATCGCGCTCTTGAGGAGTCCCTTGGCATCGCCCGGTGTGGATGGATAGACGATCTTCAGCCCCGGCGTGTGGAAGAAGGCCATCTCCACATTCTGGGAATGAAAGGGGCCGCCCCGGTTGCCTCCACCCGCGGGACCGCGCACGACCAGCGGCAATGGACCGGAACCGCGGTAGAGCGAGGTCGCAATATAGTTGGTGAGGACGTCGTAGGCCGGCGAAATGAAGTCCATGAACTGCATCTCCACCACCGGTCTGAGCCCCATGTGGGCGGCCCCGGCTGCCGCGCCGGTGAACCCTCCCTCCGAGATCGGGGTGTCGATCACGCGCTCGGGCCCGAAGCGGTCCAGGAATCCCCGGGTCACCTTGAAGGCGCCGCCGTATACACCGATGTCCTCGCCCATGAGGAACACTCGTTCGTCTCGTTCCATCTCCTCCCAGAGCGCCTCGGCGACCCCCTCGAGAAAGGTGGCGCGCTCTCCCGCGCGGGTGCGGCCCACCTGCGGCGGAAGTTCAGTGGACATGCGTGGCTCCGGGCTTCTTCGGCTCCACCCGCAACCCTTCGGGGCTCGGCGACCGCATGCGGGTCCAGGGACGAAGGGGGGCACTGCCCGTTCGGACGGCGACCAGGGCGTCATCCGGCTCGGGAGATCCCTCGCGCGGAATCCTTGCAAAGGCGTGACTCACCCCTGCCAGGGCGGTCCGGGCGATGGCGTCGATCTCGCTCGCGACAAGGATCCGCTCGTTCAGGATCTGCTCCCGGAAGCGTGCAAGGAGCGCGCGGTGGCGGGCGCCGGCAAGGGGGCCAAGCTCCATCAGCGCCGGGCCGCCCTCGCCGGCCATCCGTCTGCGCGCCTCGGACGCGACCCGAAAGAGCGAAGCCAGGCTGCCGACGGGGGCGTGGACCCTGCGGATTCCATAGGCTTTTGCGATGCTCCCGGTCGTGGGACGGCGTTCCGCACGGCCCGCGAGCACCACCAGAACCGGCGCCCTCCGCGCGGCGGCGAAGCTCATGCCTTCGTGCCATCCACCGCTCTCCAGCGCCGCGGGCGACTCAAAGACCAGCCCCGCGCGGCCGGCGTCACGGCGGGCGAAGGCGAGCGCGGCTCCGGCAACGACCTGGGTCATCATTCCCGGCCGGCCGCTCCACCCGACGATGCCGCGTCGCAGGTCCGTCCAACTGTCGCCGCCGCTGCGGGCCGAGGCCGGGCTGGTGCGCGTGCGCGCGAGATGGCGGAGGTATTCGAGCGGCGTGGCCCCAAAGGCCAGCGCCGGTCCGGGCGCGAGGGGTCCGGGGTAGCATAGATCCCCCTTTCCGTCGCGGGTGCGGCGCATGGCGCGCGCGATCACGATTCCCCGCGGATCAATTTCCCGCGTCGCACCGGCGAGGGCCGGTGTGTCCGCGCGGCGCAACCCCTCTTCCAGGTATTCCCCCTGCTGGCACTGGAAGAGAAGGTCCTCCAGCTCCTCCCTCGGGATACCGGCGAGGCCCCGCACGCCCGGATTCGTCAGACTCCGGGAATGTCGCCGCCGTCTGCGCTGCCGGGAGGCGGGGGAACTTCGTCGTCGGGCACATCCCCGGGTGGAATCTCCGTGGCGGACGGATCCGCTTCCTCCACCGGCGGAATCAGCTCGAGAGCCGGCGACGTCTCCGGAAGGACCGGTTGGGGCGTTGTGGTCAACGGGTTGGCCAGGTCGTCGAGCACGGAGGTGGGCGCCTGGGAGCGCGAGGAGAGGATCGCGAGAACGAGCGAGAGTGTCATGAAGACGCTCCCCGCAATCCAGGTTGCGCGGGTGAAGAGGGTCGTGGCCTGGCGCCCGCCCAGCACATCCGCCGCGGCCGCGCCCCCGCCCATGGCGGCGAGACCGCCGCCCTTGCCCGCCTGAAGCAGGATGACGACGCCGAGGAAGATGCCGTCCAGAACCAGGAGTGTTAGCAGAAATTCGTACATCGTCTTTAGCCTGAGGGTTGCACTATACGGTATCTCGTCCGTGTCCCGATGCTGCTAACGTCGATAACGCTCTACGCGGACCGGTGAAGCTGTCCCAGCCCGTCTTCCCTGTCAAGGCGTGGCCGGGAGTGCCGCCTCGGCGATCCGCCCGAAGAAGCCGGGATCCAGACTTGCGCCCCCGACCAACACTCCGTCCACCTCTGCCGCTTCCATCAGCGCCCGCGCATTGGCCGGCTGTACGCTGCCCCCGTAGAGAATCGGACAGGCGGCATGGCCCGCCAGAGCGGCGCGCACAATCGCGTGAGCATGGGCCGCATCGCCCGGGGTCGCGGTCTCGCCGGTACCGATCGCCCAGACCGGTTCATAGGCGACCATCCACTCCTTCGCGCCCGCGAGTGCACCGGTGAACGCACGAACCTGGCGGCGCAACACCTCGTCCAGCTTCCCCGCCCTGCGCTCTTCGAGGAGTTCGCCGACGCAAACGACCGGCACCAATCCCGCCCGCACCGCCGCACGGACCTTGCGCTCCACATCCGCGTCGGTCTCGCCGAAGAGGTGGCGACGTTCGGAGTGCCCAATCAGCGCGAGGGTGGCGCCGGCGGCGCGGGCCATCTCGGCGGAGACCTCGCCGGTCAGCGCGCCCGACACTTCCCAGTGAATGTTCTGAACGCCGATCTCGACTGCCGGCGGCGCGGCGCGGAGGGCGGAGGCGACGGAGAGATGGGGCGGAAAAACGAGGGTGCGGACCCGGGACGAAGGGGGGGCGGGGTAGCGGGCCAGGAAACCGGTGGTTTCGGCGGGACCGTGGTGCATCTTCCAATTGGCGGCAACTACTTTTGTCATTGCAACTCTTTCTGATGACGGGGAGGATCGGTGATCGGGAGGACCCTTGATCAAGAGGACCGGCCACCCTGGGGACTGGCCACGTCTACAGGCCAGCGCCGGCGGCGGCCCGGGACAGCGCCACCAGCCCCGGCAGCGACTTTCCGGCGAGCAGATCGAGCGACGCACCTCCGCCGGTTGAAATGTGCGTCAGGCGCCGGACAACGCCTGCCGTGCGCGCGGCGGCGGCCGAGTCGCCTCCGCCCACAATCACCGCGGCGCCCCGGTCCGCGGCGGCGGCGGCGGCCCGGGCAACCGTGAAGGTACCCTGTTCGAATCCGGGGACCTCGAAGATTCCCATGGGACCGTTCCAGACCACCGTCGCGGCCTCGCGGATCCGGGCGGCGTAGAGGCTGGCCGTCGCGGGCCCGATGTCTCCAATCACCTCTCCGGCGCTGACTTCGCTTCGTTCCACCACCCGGGTGGCCGCCCCGGGCTCCAGCGCACCCGCCACCGTGCAGTCCACCGGAAGGTGCAGGCGGGATCCGGCGACGTCCAGCAGTTCCGCGGCCAGAGCGATCCGGTCTTCCTCCACCAGCGAGTTTCCGGTGGTCAACCCCAACGCCTGCAGGAAGTTGTTGGCCATCGCCCCGCCGACGAGGAGCGCGTCCACTCGCGGCAGAAGCGCCCGCATGACATCAATCTTGCCGGAGATCTTCGCGCCCCCCATGACGGCCACGAAGGGATCGCCGGGGCTGCGCAGGACCCCGTCCATGGCCTCCAGCTCGCGCGCCACCAGAAACCCGGCCACCGCTTCTCCGCCCTTGCGCCGCACCGCTCGCGGCAAACCGTCGGTGGATGCTTGGGCGCGATGCGCGGTTCCGAAGGCGTCCAGGACAAAGTGATCGGCCCACCCCGCCCACTCGGCCGCCAGCTCCGGCGCATTGGCCGTCTCCTCCTCGAGAAACCGCGTGTTCTCCAGAAGCAGAAGCTGACCCGGCCCGGTGCGGGCCACCGCCTGGCGCGCATCGGCGCCACGCACCCGGGAACAGAACCGGACCGGAAAGACGACGGCTTCGCCCAGCCACCGCGCGACGGGCTCCAGCGTCAGCCCGGGCCGCCTGCGTCCACGGGGACGGCCCAGGTGAGAGAGAACAACGACCGCGGCCCCGGCCTCAATCAGGTGCTCAATCGTCGGCAGGGTGCGTTCAATGCGGGTGGGGTCGGCGATGCGGCCATCGCAAAGGGGAACGTTGAAGTCGGCGCGCAGCGCAACGGTGGTCCCCGCAAGCGAGCCGGGATCCAGCTCACGCAGCGTCCTTCCCTTGCCGAACGTGCCCCGCGCCTCGTCCCCGGGCGGCGCAACCGAGGCGGCCCGGTTGTGGTCCGGCCCGGTCATGCGCAAGCCTCGGCGGCCCGGCGGTGCACCCTCACCGCGAGGGAAGTCGCGCGCCGATGTAGCGCACCAGATCGACGACGCGCGACGAGTATCCCCATTCGTTGTCGTACCAGGCCAGGACCTTCACGAGCCGTCCGCCCATCACCGCGGTGCTGAGCCCATCCACCACCGAACTGGCCCCCTCGCCGGTGAAGTCCACCGAGACCAGCGGCTGATCCTCCACACGCAGGACACCCGCCAGCGGTCCCGCCGCCGCGGCCCGCATCGCTTCGTTGACCGCCTCGCGACCGGTTTCCTTCTCGACCTCGGCGACGAGATCGACGACCGAGACGTCGGGCGTGGGTACCCGGATCGCCATGCCATCCAGCTTCCCCTCCAGCTCGGGCAGAACCAGCGAGATGGCCCGCGCCGCACCCGTGGTCGTGGGAATCATGCTCACCGCCGCCGCGCGCGCGCGTCGCAGATCCTTGTGCGGCCCGTCCAGAATCGCCTGGCCGGCGGTGTAGGCGTGAACGGTCGTCATGAGTCCGTGCACGAAGCCGAATTCGTCCGACAGCACCTTCGCGACCGGAGCCAGACAGTTCGTAGTGCAGCTTGCATTGGAGACGACATGGTGGCGCGACGGGTCGTAGAGGCGGTCATTGACGCCCATCACGATGGTGATGTCCTCGCCCTTGGCCGGCGCCGAGATCACCACCTTGGCCGCTCCCGCCTCCAGGTGCGCGGAGGCTGCCTCGCGGGTGCGGAACCTGCCGGTGGATTCCACCACAATATCCACCCCGAGCTCTCTCCAGGGCAGCCGGGCGGGATCGCGTTCGGCAAAGACCCGCACCGGGTCGCCATCCACAATCAACCCATCGGCAGTCTCCGAGACCGACCCGGGATAGCGCCCATGTACGGAGTCGTAGCGAAGCAGGTGGGCGAGGGTGGCGCCGTCGGCGAGATCGTTGACCGCGACGATCCCGAGGGAAGGGTCGCCGGATTTTCGTGCGGATCTGAGGACATTTCTACCGATGCGGCCGAAGCCGTTGATCGCAACTCGAATGGGCATGGGCGATTGAAGTTGGGGCGCGCCGCGGCGCCGCGAAGGTCAGATGGAGTCTATGGATATGGGGACGGTACGAGCGAAGGCGCAGCCCAGGACGGTCTTCGGACCGCCGGGCTCAAGAGCGCGAACGGCCGCAAGGATGGTGGCGCCGGTGGTGATCACATCATCGACCAGAAGCACGCGCCGCCCCTGCAACCGCTCTCCCGCGCTCTTCGCCAGGGTGAAGGCACCACTGACATTAGCCCGTCGCTCCATCGGGTTCAAGGTCGTCTGGGTTCCCTTCTGCAGGCGTCGTCCCAGGCAGGCCATCAGCGGAAGATCGAGGGCCCGGGCGAAGGCCGCCGCGATGACCTCGGCCTGGTTGTACCCTCGGCGGCGGAGATTGCGGACGGAGGTCGGAATGGGAACCACGCAGTCGGCGCGGCGCTCCGCGGGGGTGGCCCGCCGTCCCATCTCCCGGCCCATGAACTCGCCCACCGTGCGCCAGCCGTGGTACTTGAGCGCATGGACCAGTTCGCGTGCGGGCGATTGCAGTAGGCAGACGGAGCGAGCCGAGGCCAACAGCCCCGGCCATTCGGCACACTCCAGGCAGGAAGGCGCTTCTCCGGTCCCCATCGGCGCCCCGCAGCGGGTGCAGGAGGGCTGGGGAACCGACGGCAATCCCATGCGGCAATTCTGGCAGACCGGTCCATCGCCGGCCCGAACCTCCTCGGCGGCGTTTCCGCCACATCCGGCGCAGGCGGGCGGCAGGAAATAGTCGATCCATGCCGCGGCTAGTCCAGTGCCCGTGACATTGCTCCTTTCGGGGGCGGTTCGCCGAACCACCGCGCGTAGGCCTCTTCCGCCTGATGGACCAGCATCTCCCGTCCATCGACGGCCTTCGCTCCCATGGTAATCGCCTGGTTGCAGAAGGGCGTCAGCAAGCGGGCGTAGACCAGATCCACAACGCACGCCGGAGTCAGGTCCAGTGTGGCCAGATCCAGTGGAGACCGGCGGCCATCCATCCCCACCGAGGTCGCGTTGATCACGGCATCGGGGCTGAGCTCGGATGGCGGCGGCGCGAGCGCGATGCGCGGGTCCTGAAAGTGGCGCATCAGAGCGGCGGCCTTCACCGAACTTCGGTTGCGAACCCGGATGCGACCCACCTCCCCGCACCCCAACAGTGCATGCACGACCGCGCGCGCAGCGCCTCCCGCGCCCAGGAGCAGGACCTCCAGATCGTTTCCGGCGGCGGCGGTCACGCGCCTCCAGGTGCGCAGGAACCCCGCCACATCGGTATTGTCTCCCCACACCTCGCCCGCTTCGGACCAGAAGGTGTTGCACGCACCGGTGGCGTCGACCGCGGCGCTCGGTCGGTCCAGGAAGGGAAGCACCCGCTCCTTGTGCGGAATGGTCACATTCCCGCCGCCACCCGCCAGGGCAAGCTCCCGCAGAACGGCACCGCACTCCCCGGCCGCAACCTGCCTCGCGATGTAGCGGGCATTGCGCCCCGCCGCGCGAAAGGCGGCGTTGTGAATCGCAGGCGAAAGAGAGTGTGAGACAGGATCGCCCAGCACCGCGTAGATCGCCGGATCGCCCTCCCCTCCCCCCTCCCCACCTCCCCCCACAGCCGAATCCGCTCCGGTGAGCACGCCGCGCACCATCCGCTCGATCTCGGCGAAGACCGCGTCGTACAGCTCACGGTCACCCCCATAGGGATCGGGAATGTCGCCCTCCGCGCCCGCCATCCCGGTCAGGAGGTGGCCAGAGTGGGCGCCGCCCAACTCCTGGACCCGGCGCAGGTGACTCGTTCCCATGCAAAGCACGAGATCCGACCCGGTCACCAACTCCGCGGTCAGGAGGGTGGCGCTGTGCGATGTCAGATCCAGCCCGGCCCTGCGCGCGGCCCCAAGCGCCCCCTCGCTCGCAGGCTGACCGGGCCAGACGTGGGTTCCGGCCGACCCCACCCGGACCGCAGCGATGCCCGCATCGGCAATGATCCGTCGCGCAATCGCCTCCGCCATCGGCGAGCGGCAGGTGTTGCCGGTGCAGACAAAGGTGAGAAGGAAGTCGCGGCCCGGACCCTCCGGTCCCTCTCGTGGGGGGCATCCGCCCCCCACTTCGCGACCGCCCGTGCGTCCGGCCGTCATCGAATCACCGGAACGATCTCGCTCAACCGCGCCGCCGGGATTGCGCCCTCGCGAATCAGCCGCGCCTTCCTCCGGCCCACCCGCACGATCGTGGAGGCCGCGCCCCCCGCGAGATTCCCGCCATCCAGGGCGAAGAGATCGTGGCCGCGCGCGCGGGCCGCCTCCCGGGCATCCCGGACCGTGAGCGCCGGAGCCAACCCGGGTGCGTTGGCCGAGCTGGAGGTCATCGGACGACCGCAGGCGCCGAGGAGACGCAGCAGACCCTCGTGTCCCGGCACGCGCACGGCGACCGAACCGTCCGGCCCCTGAACCGCCGGGCAAAAGAGGTCTTCGCAGTCGTCGACCGCCAGCGTCAACGGCCCGGGCCAGAGGGCATCGGCCAGCGTCCGGCCCACGGGTCCCAACCGCCCTGCGATCGCGCCCGCAGAGGGAATGAGCACCACGAAACCGCCCCCGGTGCGCCCCTTGAGGCTCTGCAGAACGGCGAGCGGCCCATCGTCGAGGAAACCGCCGAAGCCGTACACCGATTCCGTCGGATGAACAATGACCTCGCCGCGCTCCAGATGACGCAGCGCTTCCGGCAGGGAGGGATCCAGCGCGGGGGCGGGAGGGAGGGAAGGGATCGCCCTCATGGCCGCATCTCCGCGGCGATCGCTCGTGCCCGCGCCAGGTCCCGGGGATGGGTGATCTTGAAGTTGGACGCCGAGGCCTTGACCATGCGAATCTCCGCGCCGGTCTCCTCCAGCATGGAGGCGTCGTCGGTGGGCTCCGCCGCGGTGGACCGGCAGTGTTCGACCGCCTGGCGGAAGAGGGAACGGGGGAAGACCTGTGGGGTCTGCGCCTGCCACAGCGTCGTGCGCGGCGGCGTACTCACGATCCGGTCCTCCGCGTCCACCCGCTTGATGGTGTCGACAGCCCGGATCCCCGCGACCGCGCCGATCCCGCGGGCCGCGAGCCGGATACAGGCGTCGATGGCGGCTGCGGGAGGAAAGGGCCGGGCCGCGTCGTGCACCGCCACCAGGGCCGCGTCGGAACGGAGCGCCGCCAGTCCATTCGCCACCGACTCGAAGCGGCTCGACCCACCCACCACCACCCGCACCCGGGGATCGATCGGCGCAACTCCGGATGCGTCCGCCGCCACCACCGCCAGCACCACCTCAACAACGTCGCCGCGGGCCAGGAAGGGGGCCAGCGCCCACTCCAGGACGGTTCGGCCACGCAACTCAAGGAAGGGCTTGCGGACCGTTCCCATGCGGGCGCCGCTCCCCGCGGCCGGAACGATCACCGCCACGGTCGCGGGCACGAGGGCCGCCTCCGCACCGGGAAGTTCGCATGGTCCCATCAGGTCGTGCCTTCGGGCGGTTCCTCGTGGGTCACGGATTCGAAGAGGGTGAAGGTCTTGTGGAAGTACAGCTTCACGGTGCCGGTGGGTCCATTGCGTTGTTTGGATACGATCAGCTCCGCCTTGCCTTCCAGGGAGTTGCCGTCCTTGTCGACCAGCCCCTTGTAGTACTCGGGACGGTAGAGGAACATTACCAGGTCGGCGTCCTGTTCGATTGAACCGCTCTCGCGCAGGTCGGAGAGTTGCGGGCGGCGGTCGGTCCTCTGTTCCGGGGCCCGGCTGAGCTGGCTCAGCGCAATGACCGGCAGCTCAAGCTCGCGGGCCAGCGCCTTCAGTCCGCGCGAAATCTCCGACACCTCCTGCACCCGGTTTTCCTTACGCGCACCCCCGCTCATCAACTGCATGTAGTCGACGATGACCAGACCCAGATCACGGGTCTCGGCCTTGAGTCTGCGCGCCTTGGCCTTCATTTCGAGGACATTCCCCGTCGCCGAGTCGTCGATCCAGATCGGCGAAGCGTTGAGGTAGCTGGCGGCGCGAGCGAGCCGTTTGAACTCCTCCGCATCGAGCTTCCCCCGGCGCAGACGCTGGGCGTTGACCCGGCCCTCGGCGCAAAGCAGACGTTGAACGAGCTGTTCCTTCGACATCTCCAGGCTGAAGATCCCGACCGGTACTCCGGACTCAAGCGCCACCTTCTGGGCTACATTCAGTACCCACGACGTCTTTCCCATCGCGGGCCGACCCGCCACGATCGCCAGATCCCCGGGTTGCAGACCGGTCGTCATCAGGTCGAGATCGCGAAAGCCGGTAGCCAGACCCGACACCTCCTGGGCGCTGTCCTGAAGTTCGTCGATCTTCTCGAAGGTCGGCCACAGGATCTCCTTGATCCAGATGAATCCATCGCGGCCCCTCGATTGCGAGACGCCAAAGACGCGCTGTTCCGCCGCATCCAGGATCTCTTCCACCGAACGATCGCCCGGCTCGTACGCATCGCGCACGGTCTCCTGGCCGGCGTCGATCAGCCTGCGCAGTAGCGCCTTGTCGCGAACGATCCCCGCGTGGTACTCGATGTTGGCGGCAGTGGGCACCGCGTCGAGGAGCGACGACAGGTAGTCCCAGCCCCCGATTCCGTCGAGTTCCCCAAGCGCCTTGAGGTCTTCCGAGACCGTGATCGGATCGATGGCCCGGTTGCGTTCGAAGAGGCGGGCCATTGCGCGAAAGAGCCGCCGATGGGCCTCGCGGTAAAACATCGAGTCGTCGACCACGTCGGCCACCTTGGCCATGGCCTCCTCGTCGATGAGGATGCCCCCCAGAACAGCGGCTTCCGCTTCGGGCGAAAAGGGGGGCTCGCGGTCGTAGCGGGGGCCGTCGCCGGGTTCGAAGGGCGGGGGTGGGGACGATTCGCTCAAGGGGCTGGTTCGCTCAGGAAGGATGGGATGTTGCAACGGTGACCCGGGTCCGGGCGCCTGGGGCGCGAGCGATTTCCAGCGGGGAACGACCGGCGGTCAGGACCGGTCGAGGAGCTCGCGGAGAAGCTGGAGGTCGTCCCAGCAGAGACGATTCCACCCAGAGTTGCGGAGCAGCGCGGCGGGGTGATAGGTGACGACCAGCGGTACCCCCTCGTAACGGTACACCGTCCCGCGAAGCTTGCCAATCGGTCGCGATTGCCCGGTCAGCCACTGGGCCGCGAAGCTGCCAACCCCAAGCAGGACCGCCGGCGCCACCAGCCGGATCTGGCCGCGCAGGAATCCCGCGCACGCCTTGATCTCGTCGGCAAGGGGATTGCGGTTCCGCGGTGGCCGGCACTTGACGACGTTGCAGATATAGACCGACTCGCTGCGCGAGAGACTCACCGCCGCCAGCATCAGATCCAGGAACTTGCCGGCCTGGCCCACGAAGGGAAGCCCGGTCCGGTCCTCGTTGGCCCCGGGCGCCTCTCCGACCACCATGAGACGCCCCTTCGGATTGCCGTCGGCGAAGACCACCTGTGTGCGCCCTTCGGCGAGGCGGCAGCGCGTACACCCGAGCGCCAGGCGCCGCAACGCCTCGTAGTCGGCTTGGGCCATGGCGTCGTCGCCGGCAGAGGCGGAGGCAAGGTCCGCGGAGGCGCCGCCATCGCCACGCGCGCCGGTCCTGTCGCGCCGTCTGGCCAGCACGTCGATCAGCTCGCCGGGACCGAATCCCTCCGGTACGATCCCCGGTTCGCCCATCCGGCGCCGCTGGTCCAGGTAGGTCGCCAGTGAGCGGGCCGCGCCGGTCATCCGTCCGCGCCCGTCATGTGCGTCTCGACCGCATCCAGGATCGCCCGCGCAACCGAAAACTTGTCCATCCGGGGAAGTTCGCGCGGAGGTGCGCCACCCGCCAGAATCGCGACCCGGTTGGTTGTGGATTCGAAGCCGGCGCCGGGCTCGCCGGCCGGATTGGCCACAATCAGATCGAGTCCCTTTCGGATCCGCTTCTCTTCGGCCCGCGCCAGCAGATTGGAGGTCTCGAGCGCGAATCCCACCGCAACGGCCCCCGGCTTCAACTCGGCGCTGGATTCGCGCGCGATATCGGGATTGGCGACGAACTCCAGCGAGATCTCGGATCCCATGCGCGCACGCTTCATCTTGCGGCTGCGGGTCACCCGCGCACGATAGTCCGCCACGGCCGCAGCATGAATCACGACATCGGCGCCGTTCACTCTTGGCACAACCGCGTCGCGCATCTCCAGCGCGGTCCCGACCGGCACCAGCTCCACACCCTGGGGAGCGCGCTGGGCAGACGGGCCCGAAACCAGGGTGACATCGGCCCCGCGCAGCCAGGCACAGCGCGCGAGCGCGTATCCCATTCGGCCCGAGGAGCGGTTGCCGAGGTAGCGAACGGCGTCGACCGGCTCGCGCGTACCCGCAGCGGTGATGAGTACGCGCAACCCGCCGAGCGCTCCCCCACCCCCCGCCGCCCTGCCCACCGCATCGACGATGTCCTCGGGATCGGCCATCCGGCCCGGTCCCCTCCCCTCCCCAATCGCCAGCGCTCCGTCGGCCGGACCCACTCTGTGGAATCCCGGCATCTCGTCCAGCCGCGCAAGATTCGCGCGGGTTCGCGGGTCGGCGAACATGCGGTCATTCATCGCGGGCGCCAGCACCACGGGAGCATCGGAGGCGGCCAGGATCGTGGTCAGTAGATCGTCGGTGCGCCCCGACGCGGCCCGGGCCAGGAAATCCGCGGTCGCCGGCGCAATGCAAACGCAGTCGGCCCTACCGCCCAGCGAGATGTGCAGCGCGGCCCCGCCCACGCGAAAGAGATCAATGTGCGGACCCCGGCCGGTCACCCCCTCGAAGGAAAGAGGCGCCACGAAACGGCGGGCACTCTCGGTCAGGACGGTGTCTACGACGGCGCCAAGGAGGGTCAGGTCACGGGCGATCTGAACCGACTTGTAGGCAGAGATCCCTCCGCACACGCCCAGCACGATCCGCCTGCCCTCCCAGGGAGGACCGGGACGGCGCACCGCCGAACCCGACCGTTTCGAATCCGATTCCCCGGACGGCACCCGCGGCTATTCGATTTCCGGCCGCCGGTGGCGAACCAGGCGGTACTCGACCTGACCCGATGTGATCGCCTCGAGGGCGCGCGTCGACAGCTTCTTCTGGTCGCCCAGCGGCTGGGTCTCGCTCGGCAATCGGTTGAGCTCACGCGCGTAGGTGGCCGCCACGAGCACGCCCAGATACTTGCTCTGATTGTTTTCGGCGATCTCGTCAGGGGTAAAGACTCTCATGGATTTTCCACTCCTTCGTTCCTGGATTCGTCCCCTGCATCTTCGCCATCTTTCGCCGAAGCGGCAAGGCGCACGGCTTCTGCGCGGGCGGCGGCTTCCAACCTGCCGACAAGGATATTCACATCGTCCCCCGGCGTCGAGTGCCGGGACCCGTCGACCATGGCCAGGACCTGACCGGCGCACTCCTCCAGGTCATTGTTGATCAGCCACGTACCGAACAGGGGGATGGCCTGGAGCTCCCGGACGGCGGTGTCGAGCCGGCGGCGAAGCTGTCCAGGCGACTCGGTGCCGCGCCCCCGCAGCCGGGCAATCCAGACTTCCGGACCGGGGGGAACGATAAAGATCGCCAGAGCGTGGGGAAGACGGCGCATGACCTGGCGGGCGCCCTGCACATCTATGTCCAGGATCGGAACCGGGGCCTGGGGACCGTCGCGCTGGAGAGAACGCACGGGGGTGCCGTAGAGCTCGCCATGCACCTCGGCCCACTCCGCCAGCTCGCCCGCCGCGACCAGTGCATGGAACCGGGCGGGCGAGATGAAGTGGTAATCGCCGCCCTGGACTTCGCCGGGGCGCGGCCGTCGGGTCGTGGCCGACACCGACAGGAAGAAGCGGTCGGGATGCCGTTCGACGATGCGCCGCGCGATCGTCGTCTTGCCTGCGCCCGACGGCCCCACCAGCACGAGCGGTCCCCCTCTCACTCCACATTCTCCAACTGTTCGCGCAACTGCTCGAGGGCATCGCGGATGGCGACCGAAGACGCCGCGATGGCCGCGTCGTTGGCCTTCGCGCCGAGGGTGGCGGCCTCGCGGTTCATCTCCTGAACCACGAATCCCAGACGCTTGCCAACCGCTCTGGCCGTGTCCTCGCCAGCGCCGCCGAGAGTGTCGAGGAAAAGGGCGGCGTGGGATCTGAGCCGCGCAATCTCCTCCGCAATGTCCCACCGTTCGGCCAGGTAGGCGATCTCGCGCGCCAGCCGGTCTTCGTCCACCTCGATCCGTTCGCTGAGGACACGCACCCTCTCGCGGAGCCGATCGCGCTCCAGCACCAATCTCTCCGGCGCCCGCGCCTCCACCGCATCGACCTGCTCAAGGAGGGCGGCGATCCGTTCGCGCAGGATCTCCTCCAACCGGCGTCCCTCGGCGGCTCGCATCTCCGTCACCGCGGCCAGGGCGGCATCCAGACAACGCTCCAGCGCATCGGGATCCGGGGACGCTTCCGGGGTGGCCTGCCGGGTTCCCAACACGCCGGGGAGGCGCGCAACCAGACGCAGATCGGGATCGTCCGCAAGGCCCAGCCGGGAGCCCGCTTCGCGAAGCAGCGCCACGTAGCGCCCCGCGCGTTCGAGATCCACAGCCGGTGCGTCCGGCGCTTCCTCCACGGCCGACTCCAACCGCACCGAGACCGTGACCGATCCCCGCGTCAGCGCCGTTCGCACCGCCGTGGTCGCCCGCGGCTTCAGTTCGTCCCAGCCGCGGGGCAGACTCGCCGCCACATTCAGGTGCCGGTGATTTGCCGTCCGGACCTCCACGCGCAGCACGCCCCCGGCCGCCGTCTCCAACCGGGAGGCCCCGTAGCCGGTCATGCTGCGAATCATCGGGTCAGTTCCGGAAGATCCAGCGGACGCCGTAGAAGGCCCGGGTTCCGGGAAGCAGCCTTGACGGCACATCGCGGTTTCCGCGCCGGAGCGACAGGTTGTCGACCGTGGCGAAAATGTTGAGGGTCAGGACACGCATCTGCAGACGGAAGTACCAGTTCTGATAGAAGGGAACCTGGTCCGGCACGAGGCCGGGATCGTCGTCGTCGGAGAAGGCCGCACGCCGCACAGCAGCCGCAAACGATTCGTCCAGCTTCGGCTCCGGAGGCACCCCCTGCGGCACCCGCATCGGCGCGCGTCCTTCGGCCCCCAGGTCCACCCAGAGCTCGAAATTCCCGCTTTCGCGGAAGATCCGGTGAAAGGACAGGCTCCCGCGATAGCTGTGCTCGGGAAAGTAGAGCGTCTCAAGGGAGTCTGCGGGATCCCACAGGTGCAGCTCCCCGATGAAGAAGAGACCGGTCGGGCGCAGCGGCACGGCTCCGGAGAGCTCCCAACCCTCGCGGCGTGGCTGCGCCCGGACCAGGCCGCCGCGGTCGAAGGGAAGCCCCGTCGGCCAAACCGAGTCCGCCTCCACCGACGCTCTGGCCCCGGCCACTTCCAACCCCCGCCAGCGCGCGAGGGCTCCAATCCGTACCCCCGTGCGGTCGGTGAAGCGACGGGCCGGGCCGGCCTCGGCGGAATCCCCCTCCGGGTCGCTCAGCGCGCTGTCCGGCTCCGCTGTGGTGCTGTCGGGATCCTCGGGCGGCAGCGGATTCAGCCAGGGAACCGCCCGCCTCCCCCCTCCCCGCTCCGCGAAGACCGCCAGGTGCGAAACCGGCGTGAACCAGGCATTCAAGTCGAACGAAACGCCCGTCTCGTCCCCCCAGCGTTCGCGGCGCGTCCCCACGCTCGCGCCCCCCCAACGCTCTGTCACGGCCGAGATCTCTCCCGCAATCTCGCGCTCCGGAATCCCCATACCCCTGTTCCAGCGCGCGGTGGCGCGGCCCCGGACCGGACCCCGCCGGAAGGATAGGCGTCCGCCATCCTGTCCCCTCGATTCGGCCAGGAAGGTGAATGCCTCAGTCGAATCTCCCGTCGCCAGCGACCCCCGCGTCGTCCATCCCTCGGCCAGCATCCAGGGAACCGGCGCCCACACCCCCTGCAGAGTCCAGTCGCCGCGCGTGACCGATCCCGGAGCGTCGGCAAGACCGGTTCTCTCGGTGGTCATTCGCCTCAGTTCGAAGCGGATACCCGCGCTGTCGCCCCGGTGAAGGCTGTAGCGGAACCAGGCTCCGGTGACCGCCCCCGGCATCTCGCGTCCCTTCGTGTCGAGCCGTTCGATCGCGAGTGCCGCCTTGCCCGCCAGGACCCGTGGGAAGGAGAAGGTGCCGCGGAGCAGATTCGAGTTGAGATCTCCGGTTCCCGCCTCGATCAGGGTGAGCGCCTCCGCGTCGGCGTGATCCTCGCGGTAGAGGTGGACTTCGAGTCCTCCCGGACGACGGACCAGACGTACGCGCTCCAGTCCCGAGACCGGAATGCGGGCCAGGTCGGGGATCGAACCTTCCAGAGGAAGCTGTTCCACCCCATCGAGATAGACGCGAATGGCGCCGCCTGCGTACCCTTGCGGAACCACCGCAACCGGGGAACCGAAATCGCCGCCGCGTATGGTGAGCACACCCCCGGCCCCAGCAAGCAGCTCCCACAGCGTCTGGCCGCGGGCGCCCAGCAACTGCTCGCGATTCCACTCCCGGATGCCCGTCAGGACGCCGGCCGGAACCGGATCGGACAGGGTTGGAAGGAGAGGCGGAGGCGGGGGCGCGGAGTCGCTCTCGGCGGCCAGGGTGTCTGCGGCAAGCGTGTCGCCTGCGAGCGAGTCGGCCACCGGGGGCAAGGTGTCGGCGGGAAGGGTGTCGGGGGGTTCCTGTGCCGCCGCGGCAGGCAAACTCCCGGCGTTCACCACCGCAAGCAGGAGCGGTGCGATCACGATTCGGCGCACAACCCTCTCCGGGACAGCCACCCCCCGCGCGGCGCCGGTCAGAACCCGGCCCTCGCCCGCACCCACTCGAGGAGCAGTCGACAGGGAGACCCATTGGGTCCGTCCCTCAGGTAGGACTTCGTCGTCTTTCCGTATGCCGTCCCGGCGATATCCAGATGCGCCCAGGGCACGTCTCCCACGAACTCCGAGAGGAAGCAGGCTGCGGTGATCGTTCCGGCGGGGCGTCCCCCGACATTGCGGAGATCCGCTACCGTGCTGTCGAGTTGCCTGCGATAGGCGTTGTCAAGGGGAAGGGGCCAGCAGGGCTGGTCGGCGCGGTCGCCGGCGGCACGGAGTTCGGCGACCAGGCCATCGTCGTTTCCCAGCACGGCGGAGCGGTGGTGTCCCAGCGCCACCACGCAGGCCCCGGTCAGCGTTGCGCAATCCACGATGGCCACGGGATTCCAGTCGGTGGCGTAGTGCAGAGCGTCCGCCAGGATCAGGCGTCCCTCCGCGTCGGTGTTGATCACCTCGATCGACTTGCCCGCCCGGCTGAAGACCACATCGCCCGGCTTGGTGGCGGATCCGTTGAGGAGGTTTTCGGAACAGGGAACCAGCGCCAGCACATTCAGATTGATCCCCAGCCTGCCGACGGCCAGCATGGCGCTGAGCACGGCGGCGCCGCCGGACATGTCATACTTCATCTCCTCCATTCCCTTGGCGGGCTTGATGGAGATTCCCCCGGCGTCGAAGGTCAGACCCTTTCCCACCAACACGACCGGAGGCGCGCCGGCCTCGCCCCCGCGGTGCGACAGCACGATAAGGCGCGGTTCCTCGTCCGATCCCTGCGCGACCGCCAGCAGCGCGCCCATCGCCTGGCTTTCCATGTCGTCGGGGCCGAGGACCTCGAGATCGAGTCCGGCCTCGCCCGCAATGCGCACCGCTTCGGCGGCCAATTGAGAAGGATTGGCAAGGTTGCCGGGACGAGCCTGAAGCGTTCGGGCCCGGTTCTCCGCGTTAGCGAAGGCATGCCCGATCCGCACCCGGTGCGCGAGTTCGGCATCGGGCGGCGCGACCACAACTCCCATCTCCACCGGCGGCGGCCGCTCCTCGGGGCGGGAATCGGAGTCCATCCGCGACCTCAGTTCGTCGTAGCGCCACGACGCGAGGACCATCCCCTCGGCCACCGCCTCGATCCAGCGCGGAGCGACCTCCCGGCCGAGATATCCGAGACAAAGCGCGAGCGACGGCAAATGGAATCGTTCGGCCTCCCGTACCGCACGTCCGGCGGCCTCGCGCAGCCTCGCTTCCGTGAGCGCATCCGACGGCCCGATCCCCAGGAACAGGATCCGCTCGGGCCCGCGCTTCGCCTCTCGCCGATAGGCCAAAAAACGGTCCCGGCGGCGACCCTGAAAGTCGCCCGAGGAGATCGCGTGGCTCAGGACGCCCCCCGTCAGCCGGCTCAGCGGCACCAGTTCGGTCAGGGGCCGGTCCGAAGGGGCGAACACCACCAGCAGCGGCGTCTCGATTCGTTCCGGGGGCCCCGTGTCGGTCTCCAGGCGCATTGACTCGGCCTTCTCTCTGTTTCCGGCTACATGTTCGCGGCGACGATCTCGCCGAATCGCGATGTGGACACCTTCGTGGCACCCTCCATCTGGCGCTCCAGATCGTAGGTGACCATGCGCTCGCGGACCGCGCCCTCCATGCCGCGATCGATGGCGGCGGCGGCCTTGTTCCAGCCGAGATGCTCCAGCATCATGCGCGCCGAGAGGATCAGCGACCCCGGGTTGACCACATTACGGCCGGCGTACTTCGGCGCCGTGCCGTGCGTGGCCTCGAAGAGCGCCACCGAATCCCCGACATTCGCTCCGGGCGCCATTCCGAGTCCCCCAACCATCGCCGCGCAGGCATCGGAAAGATAATCCCCGTTCAGATTGGGCGTCGCCACCACCGAGTACTCCGCCGGACGCAGGAGCACCTGCTGGAACATCGAGTCGGCGATCCTGTCCTTGATCACCACACGGTCCCCGGCTTCCTCGCCCTCCCACAGCCGCGACTCGGGAATCGTGCGATCGGGGAAGAGCTCCGCAGCCACCTCATATCCCCAGTCACGGAAGGCTCCTTCGGTGAACTTCATGATGTTGCCCTTGTGCATCAGCGTCACCGAGTCGTTCCCGCGCGCCAGGGCGTAGCGAATGGCCGCCGCCACATGCCGTTTGGTGCCGAAGGGACTGATCGGCTTGACGCCGAGGCCGCTGCGCTCGCGAATCGACGCACCCATCTCGTCTTGCAGGAAGTCGCGCACCCGCTTGGCTTCCTCCGATCCGGACTCCCACTCGATTCCCGCGTAGACGTCTTCGGTGTTCTCGCGAAAAACCACCATATCCACCTTCTCCGGCTCGCTCACCGGAGAGGGCACACCCGGAATCCACCGCACCGGCCGGATGCAGGAATAGAGATCGAGGAGCTGCCGCAGCGTGACGTTGAGCGATCGGATCCCCCCACCGACGGGAGTGGTCAGCGGCCCCTTGATGCCGACGCGAAACTCGGTAAGCGCTTCCAGGGTCTCGCCGGGAAGCCACTCGCCGGTCCGGTCGCGCGCCTTTTCGCCGGCGAAGATCTCCATCCATGCGATTGAGCGCCCACCGCCGTAAGAGTTCGCGACAGCCGCGTCAACCACCTGCCGCGTGGCCGCCCAGATGTCCGGACCGATTCCGTCGCCCTCGATGAAAGGGATGACGGGCCGGGACGGGACGACGAGCGCATCGGACGCACCGGTAATGCTCTTTCCATCCCGGGGAACACGCTCTCCATCCCGGGGAACACGGGCATGACGATATGCGGACAAGGCGGCCACCTCCTGGCGTTGTAATCGGAGCGTTGCTGGCGGACGGGATTGGGAATGTACTAGATTCTCTCGTGTATCGTCCGGCGGATCCCGGGCAGGGTCCGGGCCAACCTGGGCGGGAATCTGTCAGCGCAGGTCGCTTGCGGGCAATCGCAGGCGGGGAAGGAGTCGAGAAGGATGAAGAACCGGAATCGCGAATCCCGCAACCACGAGCGCCAGTGGGGGCTGTTGGCGCTGATCGCCGGTTCCGCCGCGCTGGGCGTGGCGGGCACCGCCGCAATCGTGACGCTGCTGGGCGCAGGCAGGACGCCGGCCGAGGTGGAGAGCGATCACTTGCGGGAGCTTACGCTCACGCGTGAAGCACAGGAGGTCGTCACCAGGGTCAGGGTGCTCTCGGGAAGGATCGCAGTTAACGGTCACGACGCCATCCACGATGAGGCCCAACCCATCGTCTACGTCGACGGTGTTCGCCTGGACGACCGCAGCGAAGGACTGAGCAGTCTGTCGCCCGACCGGATCGACCGCATAGAAGTCATCAAGGGAGAGGCGGCGAAGACGCAGTACGGCGAGGAAGCGGCGAACGGAGTCATTCAGATCTTCCTCAAGCCCGGCGACCTGGGGTTCGGCGAGGAGAGGGACAGCGAGGGCAAATGGCGTCGGCGCCCCTCCCGGGACTCCCGCTGAACGCCGGTTCGGAGCCATTTGGCTTTGGGGTCGTCGGCTGTGAGTGCACTGCCGCGGCGGGTCTTGGCGCTTGACTACGGCCTTCGTCGCATCGGCGTCGCGCGCAGCGACCGCTCCGGTACCCTGGCCACGCCCGTTGCCACTCTCGTGCGCCGGCGAGGCAGGCGTCCGCCTTTTCGCGAGATCCGGCGGCTGGCCGACCGGTACGAAGCGGAAGCCTTCGTCGTGGGACTTCCTCTGGATGAGTTTGGTGAAGAGAATGAATGGGTTGCGGAGGTACGGGGCTTCGGGACCAGGCTTGAGCAGCGCTGCGGGTTGCCGGTGTTCTTTGCCGACGAGCACTGTTCGTCGGTAGAGGCCGAGGCACGCATCCGGTCCATTGGACCGCGACGGAAGCCGAAGGAGAAAAAGGGGCGAATTGATGCCGGAGCGGCGGCGATCATCCTGCAGGATTGGCTCGATTCGGCGGCTTCAAGCCCCGGGAGTTCCAGAGGGGGGACTCTCACTGCGGCGCGGTAGCGTTGGCACAGCGCTGGCCATCGGTCTGCTAGTTCTTCAGTTTGCCTGCCAGTCTCTGCCGCCGGGCCGAATCACCCTCCACATACCCGAGGGCGACACTTTTTCGGAGGTGCTGGACTCGCTTGAAGCACATCAAGCGATCGGCAACAGGGGCGTCGTCCATCTTTACGCCCGTCTGCGCGGACTCGACCGTTCGATCAAGGCCGGAACCTACCGGATTGAGCGCGGCGCTCCCGTCGGCGAACTCCTTGAAGTCCTCACCACCGGACGGGTCGTTACCCGGCCCATGACGATCCCCGAGGGATTCACGATCCGGTCGATGGCTTCGCGGATCGCGGCGGCGACCGGTCTGGATTCCGCCGGGGTTGCGGGCCGGTTGGGCGATCCGGGTTTGCACGAGCGGTGGCGGGTTCCCGGACCCGGACTGGAGGGATACCTCTTTCCGGACACCTATCGTTTCGCGGAGGGAATCGCGCTGGAGACGGTCGTGACCGCCATGACCGAGGGCTATCGCCGTTACTGGACCCCCGAACGACAGCGACGGCTGGAGGAACTTGGAATGTCCGAGGGAGAAGCGGTGACGCTCGCTTCGATCGTCCAGGCCGAGGCACGGCATGTGGAGGAAATGCCCACGATCTCCAGCGTCTTTCACAATCGGCTTCAAATCGGAATGCGACTGCAGGCCGATCCTACCGTTCTGTACGCACTCGGAGGGCACCGTGCGCGACTGCTGTATGCGGCGATCGACTCGGTGGAGGATCATCCTTACAACACCTATTCCCACGTGGGTCTCCCACCGGGCCCAATCGGGGCGCCCGGGAGTGCGGCGCTCGACGCCGCATTGCATCCCCTCGAGACCGACTACTTCTATTTCGTCGCCGAACCGAACGGCACACACATCTTCACGCGCACCCATAACGAGCATCTGCGGGCCAAGGCACGGGTTGAACGCGCGGACGATGCACCGGCCCGCTCGCCCGGTGGGGCCGGTACACGTCCTCGTCAGAACTGATCATGAGCCGCTATTCTTGAGCCGCTCTCCGCGTACGACGCCCGGGGAAGAGAAGGCCATGCGGGAACTCTGGCGGCGGTTGCGCCTCGTCGTCATCACCGATCGGATACAGGCTCGGCCCCGGGCCGTCGCCACCGTGGCCAGGGAAGCGCTTCGCGCCGGCGCGCCGGCCCTGCAACTGCGCGAAAAACGGCTTCCGCCCCGCGACGTGCTCCCCCTGGCCCGGCTCTTGCGTGCCCTTACCGCCGAGGCGGAAGCGCTCCTGTTCATCAACGATCGCCTTGATCTCGCGCTCGCGGCCGGGGCCGATGGCATCCACCTGGGACCCGCAGATCTCCCGGTGGCCGCAGCTCGCCGGATTGCTCCCCGTCCCTTCGTCATCGGATTCTCGGCGGATGATCCTGCCACCGCCCGGCGCGCGGTGCGCCATGGGGCCGACTATATCGGCTGTGGCACCGTATACCCCACAACTTCGAAATCCGAAGCGGGCCCACCGGTCGGGTTGAAGCAACTGGAAGCGGTTGTGGCCTCGGTACCGGTGCCCGTCGTCGGGATCGGTGGGATCAGCGCTCGCCGCGCATCGGCTGTCCTTGACGCCGGGGCCGCCGGATGCGCGGTGATCGGAGCTGTAATGGGAGTTTCCGATTCCCACCAGGCCGTTCGGGATCTTCTCAAGCCGGCAGCGAGATCGTCGCGTGGTCACCCATGGTCTCCCTTGCGCGCAGACCCGGCGCCATAGGGCCCCCCCAAAAAAAAAGAGCGCCCCATCCTCCAACAAAGGAAGACAGGGCGCTCCAATAAAGACTGGCTGGCAGCGACGTACTCTCCCACCGGGTCGCCCCAGCAGTACCATCCGCGCGGCAGGACTTAACTTCCGAGTTCGGGATGGGATCGGGTGTGACCCCTGCGCTCTGGCCACCAGCCAATATGCTCAGGTAGAAGGAAGCACCGGAACCCCCGGTACTGTTGTATTGTAGGAAATGTTGTGAGGAGGATGCTGGTCAAGCCTCTCGGGCCATTAGTACGGCTCAGCTACACATGTTGCCATGCTTCCACTTGCCGCCTATCAACGTGCTCGTCTCGCACGGCCCTTCCGAGACCAATGTCTGGGAGTACTCATCTTGGGGGGGGCTTCCCACTTAGATGCTTTCAGCGGTTATCCCTTCCCGACGTCGCTACCCGGCGATGCCCCTGGCGGAACAGCCGGTACACGAGTGGTCAGTCCACTCCGGTCCTCTCGTACTAGGAGCAGCTCCCCTCAATACTCCAACGCCCACGACGGATACAGACCGAACTGTCTCACGACGTTCTAAACCCAGCTCATGTACCGCTTTAACGGGCGAACAGCCCGACCCTTGGGACCTTCTTCAGCCCCAGGATGCGATAAGCCGACATCGAGGTGCCAAACCGCCCCGTCGATGTGAACTCTCGGGGGCGATAAGCCTGTTATCCCCGGCGTACCTTTTATCCGTTGAGCGACGGCCCTTCCATTCGGAACCGCCGGATCACTAAGGCCAACTTTCGTTCCTGCTCGACCCGTCGGTCTCGCAGTCAAGCTCCCTTTTGCCTTTACACTCTTCGTGCGATTGCCGACCGCACTGAGGGAACCTTTGCGCGCCTCCGTTACTCTTTGGGAGGCGACCGCCCCAGTCAAACTACCCACCTGCCACTGTTCCCGGGAAGGATTCACTTCCCTGGGTTAGAGCCTCAACATTGTAAGGGTGGTATTTCAACAGCGACTCCCCGTCCCCTGGCGAGAACGGTTCGTAGTCTCCCACCTATCCTACACATGCAAAGCCAAGACCCAATGACAGGTTGTAGTAAAGGTGCACGGGGTCTTTTTGTCCTGTCGCGGGTAATCGGTATCCTCACCGATACTCCAATTTCGCCGAGCTCGCGGAGGAGACAGCGCCCAAATCGTTACGCCATTCGTGCAGGTCGGAACTTACCCGACAAGGAATTTCGCTACCTTAGGACCGTTATAGTTACGGCCGCCGTTTACCGGGGCTTCAGTTCGGAGCTTCGGGTTTCCCCTAACACCTCCCTTTAACCTTCCGGCACCGGGCAGGCGTCAGTGCCTATACGTCGTCTTGACCGACTTTGCAGACACCTGTGTTTTTAATAAACAGTCGCTTGGGCCGATTCTCTGCGGCCTGGGTCGGCTCCCCACGCGTCGTGGTTCACCTACTGCAGGCTCCCCTTCTCCCTAAGTTACGGGGACATTTTGCCGAGTTCCTTCTCCGCGGATCACTCGAGCACCTTAGGCTACTCGCCTCGCCTACGTGTGTCCGTTTACGGTACGGTCGTCCAGGCAACTCCCATGCGAGGCTTTTCCAGGCGGCATGATTACGGACCCTTTGCAGGGAAGAATTTCCCTTCGGCGTCGGCGCTCGGCTAAAGAGGTCTTTTCTCCCCTCTCAACGCCTACCACCTTACATCGGATATTCCACCACCCGACGGTCCTGTCACTTCCGCGTCCCCCCTCATGGTCAAACGCTACACTGAACGGTACAGGAATATTAACCTGTTTCCCATCGCCTACGCCCTTCGGCCTCGACTTAGGGACCGACTAACCCGGAGCGGATAAGCCTGGCTCCGGAACCCTTAGGCTTTCGGTGACAGAGATTCTCACTCTGTTTATCGCGTACTCATTCCGGCATGCTCTCTTCCCTGCTCTCCACGGATGCTCTTCCGAGTCCGCTTCACCGACCAGGGAATGCTCCCCTACCATGACTTGCGTCATCCGTAGCTTCGGCACCGTGCTTGAGTCCCGACCATTATCGGCGCGGATCCACTTGACTAGTGAGCTATTACGCACTCTTTAAAGGAATGGCTGCTTCTAAGCCAACCTCCTAGTTGTCTGGGCACATCCACATCCTTTCTCACTTAGCACGGATTTAGGGGCCTTAGCTGACGGTCTGGGGTCTTTCCCTCTCGCGAACGGACATTATCGCCCGCTCACTGACTCCCAGGATACATCTCAAAGGTATTCGGAGTTTGGTTGAGTTTGGTAACCTGGTAAGGTCCCTAGCCCATCCAGTGCTCTACCTCCTTGAGACAATTGCCTGAGGCTATACCTAAATATATTTCGGGGAGAACCAGCTATCTCCGAGCTTGATTGGCCTTTCACCCCTATCCACAGCTCATCCGAGCAGTTTTCAACCCACAACGGTTCGGGCCTCCACCAGGTGTTACCCCGGCTTCACCCTGGCCATGGATAGATCGCCTCGGTTTCGGGTCTACCCCCATGCACTCGACGCCCTCTTCAGACTCGCTTTCGCTTCGGCTTCGGACCTGAGGCCCTTAACCTTGCGCATGAGGAGTAACTCGCCGGATCATAATGCAAAAGGCACGCCGTCACCCGCCTCCGTTCTCCGAAGAGACGGATCGGGCTCCGACCGCTTGTATGCACACGGTTTCAGGATCTATTTCACTCGCCGTCAGGCGTTCTTTTCACCTTTCCCTCACGGTACTCTCCACTATCGGTCACAGACTCGTATTTAGCCTTGGAAGATGGTCCTCCCGGATTCAGCCAGGGTTTCACGTGTCCCGGCCTACTCGGGTTCCGCATCGGCTCGTCTACCGGCATTTCGCATACGGGACTCTCACCCTCTGCGGTCGTACGTTCCAGTACCGTTCCGCTATGCTTTCGCCTCGCCTGATGATGCGGCCCCACAACCCCCAGCCGGGTCTCCCCAACCGGGTTTGGGCTCTTCCCATTTCGCTCGCCGCTACTCCGGGAATCTCGATTGATTTCTTTTCCTCCAGGTACTTAGATGTTTCAGTTCCCTGGGTTGGCCCCCCGCAGGGTGACGGGATAGCTCCCGCCGGGTTTCCCCATTCGGACACCCCCGGATCGATGCTTGCTTGCAGCTCCCCGAGGATTTTCGCAGCTTGCCACGTCCTTCGTCGCCGGTCTGTGCCAGGGCATCCGCCGTGTGCACTTTCTCGCTTGACCAGCCCTCTCTTCCATGACCCACCCCACGCAGCCAGCTTGATTTCAGCCGCTTTGCGGATCCAGGTCGCAGTTCGTTCGGGCTCGTCCACCGTCGCCTTTCCTACAACACACGCTCGACCACTCCACCCGGTTGATCCCACATGGGAACCGATTCCGGGCAAGCGGCAGAGCGACCTAAGGCTCTGATGCTTCCTTCTACCCTGATTTTCAAGAAACTCCGCTCCGTCCCCTCCGGTCCCGGACCCGTCAGGGTCGACACCGCAGAACGACGTTGAGCGGAAAGATTTATAAGGTAGTCAATCTTTGGCGGAAGTCAACACCCGGGTGTCGGATCCATCGGACATGGATGATTCGGCGGCCGGGGTGGCGAGGCTTTCCGTCGTGTCCGCCGGACCCCTGACCGCCAGAAAACCACTCACTTCCTCCTCCGGTACCGAGAAAGTTCCCAGCGGAGGATCGCTGCTACGGCCATGCCAGTCCGACCCCCCCGTCGCAAGCAGTCCCCACCTGCGGGCCTGTTCGGAAACCAGATCGCGCACCCTGGCAGGCCAGGGCCGATGGACCTCCAGGCCCACCAGCCCCGCCTCGACCATCGGAGGCAGCAGCGAATCCAGCAGCGCCACCGGCGGATGCGCCCAAACGGGCACGCCACCCGCCGCGAGCACCGTCGCGATCACCTCCTCGGGCCTCGGCGATTCCACCAGAACGTGTCCCGGCAAACCGTTGCCGATGTACCGGTTGAATGCCTCCGCCGAACTCGTCGCGTATCCTGCGGCAACCAGAGCCCGGGCGAGGTGGGGACGGGTATGGGGGACCCGGCCATCGCCCCGCTGTACATCTACCTCCAGCATGGTGACTCGGACCCCCGTCGCGCGCAGGCAGGCCACCATTGCGGCCATGCGGTGACGTCGACGCTCGCGGAGAAGACGGTAATGAGCGGTCAGGGGCGCTGCCTCCGGGTCCACGAAGTAGCCGAGGACATGGATCGACTCGTGCTGCCAGCTCGAACTCAGCTCCACCCCGGTGATCACCCGCAGGCGACCGGCCGCCGCGCGCTGTGCCGGCCGCACCCCGCGTGTATTGTCGTGGTCGGTGAGCGCGATGACGTCAAGTCCCCCGGCGATGGCAAGCTCCACAACCTCCTCCGGCGACCGCCGTCCATCCGACGCGGTGCTGTGCATGTGGAGGTCTATGCGCATGGTGGAGCCCTGAGGCTGGCCGGAGAACGGAGCGGGTTGACGTTCAGGCCGGGCCGATGCGGTCCGCCAGGACCATGATCTCGTTGGCCTCCACCTTCATCACACCCCCGGAGAGGTCGAAGGACCGGCTGGCCGGATCTCCCGGATCGATCTCCAGCGAACCGCTTCCCAGCAGGGTGAGGAAGGGCGCGTGACCGGGAAGGATGCCGACGCGGCCATCCCAGGCGGGCGCGACAACCGATCCCGCCTCTCCTTCGAAGACCACCTCGGCAGGAGTTACAACCCTCAGCTTCATCGGCGCAGCCATCGCCGCTCAGACCTCCACGCCCATTTCGCGCGCAGCCTCAACAACCTCGTCGATCCCGCCCTTCATATAGAAGGCCTGTTCGGGCAGGTGGTCGAACTCGCCGGCGGCTACTCGCTCGAACGACTCGATCGTCTCTTCGAGGCGCACATAGCAGCCTGGAGTATTCGTGAAGGCGGTCGCCACGAAGAAGGGCTGGGAGAGGAACCGTTCGATCCGGCGCGCGCGGCCGACGATGATCTTGTCCTCTTCGCTGAGCTCGTCCATGCCGAGAATGGCGATGATGTCCTGGAGGTCCTTGTAGCGCTGCAGAATCTCCTTCACCCGACCGGCCACCTCGTAGTGATGATCGCCGATGAACTGTGGATCGAGGATTCGCGAGGAGGAGTCGAGGGGATCGACGGCCGGGTAGATTCCCTTTTCGGCAATGGAGCGCGAGAGCACGGTGGTGGCGTCCAGGTGGGCGAAAGCGGCTGCGGGGGCAGGGTCGGTGAGGTCGTCGGCGGGGACATAGATCGCCTGCACCGATGTGATCGATCCTGCGCGCGTCGAGGTGATCCGTTCCTGCAGTTCACCCATCTCGGTCTCGAGGGTGGGCTGGTAGCCGACCGCGGAAGGCATGCGCCCAAGCAGCGCCGACACCTCGGAGCCCGCCTGGGTGAAGCGGAAGATGTTGTCGATGAAGAGGAGGACGTCCTGCTTTTCGACATCGCGGAAGTACTCGGCGACGGTCAGTGCGGAAAGCCCGACCCGGAGACGCGCGCCCGGAGGTTCGTTCATCTGCCCGTAAACCAACGCGGTGGACTCGAGGACCCCCGACTCCTTCATCTCGAGCCACAGGTCGTTGCCTTCGCGGGTGCGCTCGCCCACACCGGCGAAGACCGAGCGGCCACCGTGCTCCATGGCGATATTGTTGATCAGCTCCATGATGATGACGGTCTTGCCGACCCCGGCGCCGCCGAAGAGACCTGTCTTTCCGCCCTTGACATAGGGGGCGAGGAGGTCGACGACCTTGATTCCGGTCTCGAAGATCTCGGTTCTGGGTTCGAGGTTGTCAAAGCGGGGCGCAAGCCTGTGGATGGGCCAGCGTTCCACGGCTCCGCCTTCTCCGTTGCTGACGACGGGACCCTGTTCGTCAACCGGCTCGCCCAGGACGTTGAGGATACGGCCCAGCGCCGGCTTTCCGACCGGCACTGCGATGGGCCTGCCCGTATCCTGCACATCCATTCCCCGTTGTACGCCATCGGTGGAGCTCATGGACACGGCGCGCACCTGCGACCGCCCGATGTGCTGCTGCACCTCCGCCACCAGATCGATCTCGCGGCCGGACTCTGTCACCGCGGCCAGCTTCAAGGCGTTGTGAATTTCCGGCAGACGCCTCTGCTCGAATTCGACGTCCAGGACGGGTCCAATAACCTGGACCACTCGTCCGATGTTCGGCTCAGCCATCTCTCATTCTCTCGGTTCAAAGGGATCGGATCACTCAAGCGCGGCCGCGCCACCCACGATCTCGGCTATCTCCTGCGTGATCTGCGCCTGGCGCGCGCGGTTGTAGCTCCGGGTGAGGCTCTCAATCATCTCACCCGCGTTGTCTGTGGCGCTCTTCATCGCGGCACGCCGGGCGCCCTGTTCCCCGGCTGCATTCTCGACTAGTGCGCGGTACACGACACTGCCGAGATACCGGGGGAGGATGCGGCCCACCAGTTCAGCGGGCGGGGGCGACACGATGAAGGCATCCACGGATCGCGCGCCCGCCCGGGGCGCCACCGGCAGAATCCGCCGAATACGGGGCGGCGTGGACATGGCGGAGCGGAACTCCGAACTGATCAGATCCACCGCGTCGATCTCCTCCGATTCGAAGGCCTCCCGGAGCGGCGTCACCAGATCCACGGCGTCGCCCGGTGTGGGACGGTCGCCGATTCGGGTGTTTGCGCGCGCGACGGCATGGCCCCGGAACTCGAAGTAGGTCAGCCCCTTCTTTCCGGCAATGTGGAGCTCGGTCTCGATTCCTTCGGCCCGCAGAGCCTCCACCCTCGTTCGTGCCTCACGAATCAGGTTGGCGTTGAAGGCGCCGCAGAAGCCGCGGTTCGCGGTAAGGAGGAGCACGGCTGCACGACGAATCCGGGCCGGCTGGCGAAGCAGCGGATGCTCCTGCTCGAGTCCGGGCGCCCGCAGACTCCGCAACAATTCGTTCAGGGCGTCGCTATAGGGCCGCGCCGCCGCCATCCTGTCCATCGCGCGCCTCAGCTTCGAGGTGGCCACCAATTCCATGGTGCGCGTGATCTTGCGGGTATTGCGGACGGACTTGATCCGCCTCAGGACTTCGCGAGCCTGCGCCACCTAGCGCGCGCCCCCGCCGACGCCGTTGTTCCGGGCAGCGAAGACTTCGTTGTATTCCTCGATGCTGGAGCGCAACCGTCCTTCGATGTCCTCCGTCAGCCGGCCTTCCTGGCGCAACCCGATCAGCACATCCTCGAAACGGTCTTCCACGAAGGAGAGGAAACCCCGCTCCCACTTGCGGACATCGGAAACCTCCAGGTGATCCAGAAAACCGTGCGTGACGGCGTAGATCGACACGACCTGCTTTGCGACCGGGATCGGCTGGTACTGCGGCTGCTTGAGGATTTCGACCGTGCGCTGACCTCGCGCCAACTGCTGCTGGGTAGCGTCGTCAAGGTCGGATGCGAACTGGGCGAAGGTCTCCATGGCGCGGAACTGGGCAAGGTCGAGCCGGAGCCGGCCGGCCACCTTCCGCATCGCCTTCACTTGGGCGGAGCCGCCGACCCGCGAGACCGAAATTCCGACATTCACCGCTGGGCGGACCCCCGAGTTGAAGAGGTCGGGCTCCAGGTAGATCTGACCGTCGGTGATCGAGATGACGTTGGTCGGGATGTACGCCGAAACGTCTCCCGCCTGCGTCTCGATGATGGGAAGAGCGGTGAGGGATCCGCCACCGAGCTCGTCGGACAGCTTGGCCGCCCGTTCCAGAAGTCTCGAGTGCAGGTAGAAGACGTCTCCCGGATAGGCCTCGCGTCCCGGAGGACGACGAAGGACCAGCGAGAGCTGGCGGTAGGCCTGCGCCTGCTTGGACAGATCGTCGTAGATGACCAGGGTGTGCTTCCCTTGCCACATGAAAAACTCGGCCAGCGCGGTCGCCGAATACGGTGCCACATACTGCATCGGAGCCGGATCCGACGCGTTGGCGGTCACCACGACGGTGTAGTCCATGGCGCCGTGGTGCCGAAGCGTCTCGACCACTCCCGCCACCTTTCCGGCCCGCTGGCCCACCGCGCAGTAGATGCAGATCACGTCGGTGTCGCGCTGGTTGATGATCGCGTCAACGCCGATCGCGGTCTTGCCGGTCTGGCGGTCGCCGATGATGAGCTCGCGCTGGCCCCGTCCGATCGGAATCATGGTGTCGATCGCCTTGACGCCCGTCTGCAGTGGCTCCTTGACCGGCTGCCGCTTCACGATTCCGGGGGCCACAACATCGATTTGGCGGCGGGCCGAGGTGGCGATCGCACCACCACCGTCGATCGGATTGCCGAGCGGATCCACAACCCGTCCGAGGTATCCCTCGCCAACCGGAATGTCCAGAACGCGGCCCGTTCGCCGCACCTGGTCGCCCTCGTGCAATCCGGCCCATTCGCCCAGGACCACCGCGCCGATGTTGTCCTCCTCCAGGTTCAGCGCAAGCGCGGTCACGGTCTCGCCGCTATGGGCCGCCGTAATTTCAAGCATCTCGCTCGCCATCGCCCGCGTGAGTCCGTAGATGCGCGCCACGCCGTCCTTGACTTCGAGAACTTCACCGACCTCTTCGGCCTGAAGCGCGTCCTCGAAGCTCTCGATCTCCGCCAGCAGGACGCTCTTGAGCTCGCCCGCGCGAAGCTGGGAATCTGCCATTTGGCCTGTTCTTCCTATCTGTGAAGCTCTGCGCGCATCAGCTTGCGCCGCATCGCCTCGAGCTGCCGTTTAATCGATCCGTCGTAGAGTGTGTCGCCGTCGCGAACCACGATTCCGCCGATGATCCCGGGCCGAACCCGGATTTCGGGATGAACTTCGGCGGCGAACGCGTCAGACAGCCGGGTTACCAGTATCTCGAATTCGGCCGTATCGAGGTCGCGCGCCACCGAAACTTCCATGCGGCGAATCCCCTCGTGGCGATCTACCAGGGCCACAAAGTCGCGCATGATCGCCGGCATCAGCCGCTGCCTGCGCCGATCCACCACCACCATCATGAACCGCCGGAGCATGGGAGGCACGAAGAAACTCACCGCGCTCTCAAGCGTCCGCTTTCGGACCTCGGCCGAAATTCTGGGTGTGCCAAGAAACCGCTGCACGACCGGATCGTCGGTGATTGCCCCGACCCCGGCCGCTACATTGCGCCAACCGGACGCTCCTCCGTGCCGTTCGGCCAGCTCGAAGAGCGTGTCCGCGTAGCTCCGAACCACGGTGTCTTCCCTCACGCGCGCGTCCCTGTGGACTCCGCAAGATCCTCGATGAAGCCGGCAGTCAGCTTACGGTCGCGCTCCGCGTCGAGCCGTTCGCCAAGGATCCTGGAAGCCACCGCCAGCGCCACATCGACCGATTCGCGCCGCACCGCGTCGATCGCGGCTTTGCGCTCGCGTTCGATTTCGCGCCTCGCACCCTCGACCAGCGTCTGGGTCTCCTCGCGCGCCCGGGCCTCCAACTCCTTGCGCAGCACCTCGGCCGCTGCCCGGCTCTCGGCCAGGAGAGCGTGCGCCTGGCGTCGCCCTTCGGCCAACTGTTCCCGGTGACCGGCGAGCAATGCCTCGGCCTCCTCGCGCTGTCGCTTCGCTTCGTCGATGTCGTTCTGGATCCCCTTTTCGCGCGCGTCCAGTGCGGCGAGCATGGGTTTCCAGGCGAAACGCCCGAGGATGGCCAGCAGTGTCAGGAAGGTGAGGAGCGTCCAGATAACCGTTCCCACGTTGACGCTGAAGAGACCGCCCCAGTCCGGGAGCGCCTCCTGAGGAGCGACCACTAGACGAACTTGAAGAGGATGGCCACGAGGATGGCCACGAGTGCCGCGCCCTCGACCAACGCCGCCAGGAGGATTGCGATGCCCCGGATCTCACCGGACGCCTCCGGCTGCCGTGCGATCCCCTGGGTGGCTCCTTCGCCGATGCGGCCGATTCCGAGTCCGGCGCCGATGGCGGCCAGACCGGCGCCGATGCCGGCTCCGAGAAGGGAAAGTCCGGTTCCCGTGGCTTCGGCGCTCGCCTGAGTGGCGTCCTGGAGCACCGTGATGGCTGTGTCGAACATGAATGTCTTTTCCTTTGTAGCTGGAGTCGCTGTGATGGAGCGAGGATGTGCCGGAACTGGCCGGCGGTTCAGTGTTCGTGTTGCATCAGTCCAATGAAGACGGCTGACAGCATGGCGAAGATGTACGCCTGAATGACGGCAATCAGGAGTTCGAGCAGGAGAATCGCTGACACCAGCGCGTAGGATCCGGCAGCCACGGCCCAACGCACGAAGGCAACGTGACCGAAGAGGAAGACAAATCCCAGCAGGGAGAAGATCAGCACATGTCCGGCGGTCATGTTCGCGAAGAGCCGAAGCGCGAGCGCGAATGGCTTGATGAACTTTCCGAGAAGCTCAACCGGTGTCATGATCAGGAGCATCAGATACTTCATGCCACCGCTGACCCCGGGGGGAGCGTAGAAGATGGTACGCATGTATCCTGCGGGTCCCAGGGCGCGAAAGCCGGACACCTCGGTTACCAGGAAGGTGATGATCGCGAGGGTGGCGGTGACGGCCAGATTGCCGGTGGCGGATCCTCCCCAGGGCACCAGACCGAGCAGGTTCATGACGAGGATGAAAAAGAACAGCGTCAGAATCAGCGGCACAAAGCGCCGGTAGCCGTGGCCGATGTTTTCCTTGCAGACATCGTCGCGGAGGAAGACCACAACGCTCTCGATCGCGTTGGCCAATCCCCCGGGCGCCCTGCCGGACCCCTGCCGGGACACGGTTCGCGCGGCAAGCAGGGTCAGCACGGCCGTAATCGCCGCGGCCAGCAACAGCAGGATGACATGCTTGGTGGGCGACAGGTCGACCCTGGCGGGGCCCATTTGAAAGACGGCCCAGTCCCAGTGTGGCAGGTGCACGGGCCCACCCGGAAGCTCCATCTCGGGGGCATCCAGGATGTGGTGTCCGAGCATGGCCCCCAGGTCAAAGGGTCCATCGTGGCCATCCGCCTGCGATCCATGGGACGGTTCCTGCGCAACGCCTTCGTGTTCCTGCCCTGACACGCCTCCCCACGGGGGCAGGAGGACCGCCAGGAGCGCCGCGGTTCGAAGCCACCGATTCACGACGCCGCGACCTCCGCCCCGCGGGCCGCGCGATCACGGACACGGCGGCTCTCCACGGCCGCTTCGGCAATGAGCAGAAGCAGCATGAACGCGCCCAGTGCAAGCAGAAACGGAACCGCGGCGAGTCGATCCGGAATCACGAAAACCACTACCCCGAGCGCCAGCACTCCGACCCGCGCCGCGAAGCCGATCACGATTGCGGCCATGAATCTGTCGTCGCGCTCGCGCCATCGGCGAAGGACGAAATGAAGTGGTAACTGCATGGCAAGCACCAACAGTCCGGCAGCCAGGACCGCTTCCCGAGCACCGTCGCCACCGAGCAGTCCCGCCCCCAGGATGCCGGCCAACACCAAGCCGATGGATGCAGCGACCAGGGACCGGGAGCGCATCACTGTCCCTCCTCAGCGGCTTGCGGAGCGTCTCTGCCCCGGGCGCGGCTCGCCGGTTCCGCGACCACCCTCATGTAGATCGTGGTCAATCCCGCTGCGAAGCCGATGAGAATTCCCAGGATGAGCAGCAGAGGAACCGTACCGAGACGGCGGTCCAACTCCAGTCCGCCCCATCCGAAGAGCAGCATGGTCAACAGCCAGCTCAGGCCGTACCCGGCGACGCGACCGGCCTCCGCGCGCAAAGAATGCACGGATTTGCTGTGCGGCTCGCTCAAACCGGCCTTCCTCCTGTCCATCAATCTCACGGGATTCCGGTCCGGCCCCTGTCCGGGCCCGGATGCTCCAAACGAACAGACGAGAAAGCTAACGCTTGTGAAATTTTTCGCAAGCTCCCCGGCCACGAGTCTCCAAACGGGTTTGAGGAAACCTTTGCCCGGGGCCATCCGTGCAACCATCCATCGCCCCTGCCGTCCCCCGTCCCGCCGCCTTGACCGCGCAAAGCCACAGGGCGTATCTTCGGCCTCCCCAACCTTAGCGTTCTCGCCACACCCACCCCGGAACGGGCATGACCCCCACTTCTTCTCCCACACTTCAATCCCCTCCCCTGACCTCCCCCACCGGTTCCGCTCCCTCGCGCCTTTCCACCGACCTCGATGTCCGGCTTCTGCGCCGCGCCGGCGAAATCGGCGACGAGCTGAAGAATGCCGTGGAGCGCCGTATCGTCGGGCAGCAGCACATCGTGGACAGTATCCTGACCGCCATGATGGCCAATGGGCACGTCCTCCTTGTGGGGGTTCCCGGACTCGCCAAGACGCTGATCATCTCAACCCTCTCCGAGGCGCTCCACCTCAAGTTCAGCCGCATCCAGTTCACACCGGATCTGATGCCCACCGACATCACCGGCACCGAGGTGATCCAAGAGGACAAGGTGACGGGGGAAAGAGTCTTCCGTTTCGTGCGGGGCCCGATCTTCGCGAACATTGTGCTGGCCGACGAGATCAACCGGACTCCGCCCAAGACCCAGGCCGCGCTGTTGGAGGCCATGCAGGAGCGCGACGTCACGGCCGCCGGCAATACCTATCACCTCGATCCGCCCTTCTTCGTTCTCGCCACGCAGAATCCGATCGAGCAGGAAGGGACCTATCCCCTGCCCGAGGCGCAGCTCGACCGCTTCATGTTCGACCTCCGCATCCACTATCCGAGCCGCGAGGAGGAAGAGAAGATCGCGACGCTCACCCAGGAGGTTCAGAACATCGAGATTGAGCCGGTGGTGCATGGATCCGAGATCATCGAGCTGCAGCAATTGGTGCGCCGCACGCCGGTTCCGCCCTCTCTGGTGAGCTACGCGGTCCGGCTGGCGCGCTCAACCCGCCCCGGGGGCGACGAACAGGCCGCCGTCGCGAAGCGCTATATCAGTTGGGGAGCCGGCCCCCGCGCCTCGCAGTACCTGGTTCTGGGAGCCAAGGCGCGCGCCGTCTTCCGCGGCGCCCCGGTCCCGACCATTCAGGACATCCACGACATCGCGCCGTCCATCCTTGCCCACCGCATTGTGATCAACTTCGACGGCGAGGCCGAGGGCCGGACCACCCGCGACGTCATTCGCGAACTGCTCGGAGAGAGCAGGAAATGGATCTAGAGGCCGCCTCTTCCGACGACAGACCTCCGAGTTGCACCCCGCGGGCGCGATGGCGCTGATCGCGGGACTCTCGGCCGCCTTCGCCCTGCTGCTTCTGGTGGCGGCGGCGCTGACCGCCTCGCTGTCGGCGGTCCTGAAGATCGACGCGTCGCGCGCGCGCATCCTCGCCGAAGAGGGTTTCGCGGGGGCCGGGGCGTTGGCCGAGTTGCGGACCGGGGGCGAGACCGCCACGGCCGTGCTGGGTGCGCTCCGCGCCATCTCCAGCCTGGGCGCCACGGTGGCGGGCGTCGCTCTGGTGGCGGTGCTGTGGAGCGTTCAGGGACTGTGGATCGGTGGACCGCTGGTCGTGCTCGGGGTGTTGCTGACCGGAGAGCTCGGTCCGCGCGCGCTGGCGGGCAGACGGCCCGTTCGCCTGGCTCTGGTGGCTGCGCCCCGGCTGCGCACCGTGGCGCGGATCTTCCGGGGCGTGCTCTTTCCGCTCATGGCGCTGGGACGCGTGCCGGGACGGCGACCGCAGCCGGACGAGGGTTCGCCCGCCGAACGCCAGATGCGCGAAGCGATTGCGATCGGGACGGGGGAGGGGGTGGTGGAGGCCGACGAAAGCCGCCTGATCGAACGGGCCTTCCGGCTCGACGAGCTTGACGCGCGCGATGCCATGACCCCACGGGTGGACATCGTCGCCTTTCGCGATTCCCGCCCTCTGGGCGAGGCGTTGGCCGAGCTGGAGGCGGTGCCGCACTCGCGCGTGCCGGTCTTCGGCGAGAGCATCGACGACGTGACGGGAATCCTGCATGTGCGCGACGCCTACCGAGCCTACGTGGCTGGCCGCCGCGAGGACACCCTTAGGGCACTGGCCCGCGAGGCCATGTTCGTGCCCGGTTCGCTTTCGCTCGCCAAGCTCCTGGCCGAGTTTCGCGCGCGCCGCCTGCACATGGGCATCGTCGCCGACGAGTTCGGGGGAACCGACGGCCTCATCACCCTGGAGGATGTGCTGGAGGAGCTGGTTGGCGAGATCGTCGACGAGACCGATGTGGACGAGGATCCGGTGACGCGCCTCGCCGACGGGGCCATCCTCGCTCTCGGCGCGGCCGAGATCCGCGAGATCAACGAGCGCTTCGACTTCGGGCTCCAGCCGGGGGAGCACCGCTCCCTCAACGGATTCATCCTGGAGGAGCTCGGACAGGTCCCGGCCACCGGGGAGTCCTTCCGAACGAACCAGGTCAGGATCGAGATCGTCGAGGCAACCGACACCCAGGTCGTGCGGGCCCGCCTCCGCCCCGCCCCGGCCTCCGCCGAGCCCGAGTGATGCCGCTCATCATTTCCTTCGGCGGCATTCGTCCCCGCGTCGCGGAGTCGGCCTTCGTGGCCACCAACGCGGTGGTGATCGGCGATGTCGAGATCGGGCGCGAGGCAAGCGTCTGGTTCGGGGCGGTTCTGCGCGGCGACGACCCCGATCATGGAATCCGGGTGGGAGCGCGCGCGAACGTTCAGGACAACGCGGTGATCCACACCAGCGCCGCGGGCCCCACGGTCATCGAGGCGGAGGCAACGATCGGGCACGGCGTCGTCATGGAGAGCTGCCGGATCGGCCGCCGCACCGTCGTGGGAATGAACGCGGTCGTGCTGCAGGGCGCCGAGGTGGGCGAGGGATGCGTGGTGGCAGCGGGAGCGGTGGTGAAGCCGGGCGCTCGAATTCCTCCGCAACGGCTTGTGGCGGGGGTACCGGGGAGGGTGCGGACGCTGGGGACGGGGGCGGCCAGGTGGACCGAACGAAGCGCCGGGCACTATGTGGATCTGAGCCGGAGGTACCGGGCCGAACGTCGCTGCGAGCTCTGCGGAGGACCCGCCCTCGAGCGCCACTGCAAGATCCTGTGCCTGAACTGCGGCTTTCAGCGCGACTGCGGCGATCCGTAGGGACGCAAGCCGCACGCGGACCGGCTCGCCTGCACGACGCCGTCCACGCGACTCCGGCCAATGTGCGGGCACAACGCGACCAGGCCGAATCTACATCCCCAGCATTCCACTGTACCACGCCGCCAGCGCCGCCCCCCAGTTGTAGGCGATTCCGGCGCCGAGGGCGAGAAAGATCCCGAAGGGGACCGGTCGTCCCGAGCGCCAAGACACGGGTCCGTAGATCAGGGCGCCCAGCAACGACCCCGCAAAGAGCGTGACCACCACCCCCCAGGGACCCAGGAAGGCGCCCGCCATCGCCATCATCTTCACGTCGCCCCCGCCCATTGCGTCGCGGCCCAGCGCCAGCCTGCCGAGCACCGCCACAATCCAGAGCAGCCCCAGCCCCAGCGCCGCACCCACTACCGCCCCCGTCACCCCCGGCCCCTCCGCAACGATTGCGAGCGCGATCCCGATCGCCGCGCCCCCGAGCGAAAACTGGTCCGGAATGATGTACGTGCGGGCATCGGCGATGGCGATCCCGAGCAGGATGGTCAGGAAGAGACTCCCGCGCAGCGCCTCCCACTGCAACCCCCAGCGTGCCGCCATGCCCGCCCACACCAGTGCCGTAACCACTTCCACCACAGGGTATTGCAAGCTCAGGCCCACACCACACCCCGCGCACCTGCCCCGCACCAGCAGGTAGCCGGCGACCGGCAGATTTTCGAACCAGCGGACCCTGCGTTCGCACCGGGCGCACCGGGACGGCGGCGCGAGCACCGACATCCGCAGCGGCCAGCGCACCACGCAGACATTCAGAAAGGAGCCTGCGGCGGCGCCGACCAGCGCGGCAATCGCCCAGATCAGCGGATCCTGCACCGAAGCCGGGTCGTTCATCCGGTTCGCCGGGTGAGGAGGTAGAGGAGGATTGAGCCCGCCACTGCAACATTCAGGGAATCCGCCCCGGCTGCCTGTGGCAGAGCGATGGCCCGGGCCCGCCGCGCGATGCGCGCCGGAAGCCCGCCCGTTTCGTGTCCCACCGCCAGGATCCACGAATCCATCGATTCCTCCCTCAGCACCCTCTCGACCGGTTCGCCTTCCGGATCGGCCACGAGCAGCTTCGCGTCATCGGGGACGCAGGCCGGTTCGGACGGCGCTCTCGCCAACGGCATGTGGAAGACGCCGCCCGCCGATGCGCGCAACGCCTTCGCGTTCCAGGGATCCACGGTACCCGGGCCGATCAGAACGCCATCAAGACCGAAGCACCACGCCGAGCGGACCAGCGTTCCCAGGTTGCCCGGAATGGCCACGCCGAGCGGCCACAGGTAGCGCCCCCGAGCGAGCGTTTGCGGCGCCGGAGGAACCGTGCGGACACAGGCCAGAACCGCCTGCGGACTCTCGGTCGAGGCCAGAGCGCGCACCTCGCGGTCGGGCGCCAGCTCCGTCTCCACACCGCGGCGGCGGCACTCCTCAAGCACCTTGCGCCCGACACCCCGACGCGCGGCGCATTCGCTTCCCACGAGCACCCACCGTACCTCCAGCGGCGACGCCAAGGCTTCCAGCACAACCCGCGGACCCTCGGCCAACGCCAGTCCCTCGCGGTCGCGAGACTTGCGGAAGCCCAGTCTCCGCGCCATCCGGGCCCTGGCCTTGCCCACCCCGGCGGCGGCGGGTTCCTTCTCCCTCACCCCTCCACCCCCGGCAGGGGACCGCGCCGGACCGCAACCGACGGAGCCGAAACTCGATGAAGCCGAACGAGCCCCCTCCCGTTGCGCTCACGATCGCCGGCAGTGACAGCGGCGGCGGGGCCGGGATTCAGGCCGACCTCAAGACCTTCCACCAATGGCGCGTCTTCGGCGCCTCGGCGGTGACCGCGGTGACCGCCCAGAACACGCTGGGGGTGCAGGCGGTGCAGGCGCTGCCGACGGAGCTGGTGCGGGCGCAGATCCAGAGTGTGACCGCGGATTTTTCGGTGGCGGCGGTGAAGTCCGGGATGCTCGCCAACCGCGAGATCGTGCAAACCGTGGCGGAAGCGCTGCGAGAGCACATGCTGACGCGCTATGTGCTGGATCCGGTGATGGTTGCGACGAGCGGCGACCGGCTCCTGGCGCCGGAAGCAGTGGAATCGATCCGGGACGAACTGGTGCCCCTGGCAGCGCTCGTGACCCCGAACTGGCCGGAAGCGCGGCTCCTGACCGGGGTGCGCCGCAATAGCGTCGCGGGGATGGAGGAGGCCGCGCGGGCTCTGGTCGAGGCCGGTGCGGGCGCCGCGCTGATCAAGGGCGGCCACCTTCCCGGCGACGAGGTGGTTGATCTCTATCTGGATGCGCGCAGGCGCCGAATTCTGCGCGGGCCCCGGATCGCGACCCGGCACACCCACGGAACCGGCTGCACACTCAGCGCCGCCATCGCCGCCGCCATGGCCGCAGGGGTGCGCAGGGAAGAGGCGGTGGTCGAGGCAGTGGCGTGGGTGCGGGCCGCGATCGCGACGGCGCCGGGGCTGGGGGCGGGGTGCGGGCCCCTGGATCACTTCGCCGGGCTCCGGGGCCGGGTGCGCGGAGGGGGTAGCCGGGAGATCATCGCCTCAAGCAGTCGTCCGAGCGACGCACCCGCTTCTTCGCCGTAGCGCAGCACCTCGGTGTGGTCAAGCGATCCCATGCCGAGTCCCGCCGCGCGGTTCGTGATGAGCGAAAAGGCGACCACTCGCTGGCCACCGGCGCGCGCCGCCGCCGTCTCCGGCACGGTTGACATTCCCACCGCGTCGGCCCCGGCCGCCCGCAGCGCCAGGATCTCGGCGGGGGTCTCGAAGGCGGGACCGTGGACGGCAGCGTAGACGCCCCGGGACAGCCCGATGCGCAGCTCCCGCGCGACCCTTTCGGCAAGCGTGGCGAGCGACGGATCGCAGGGAAGGCTCATATCGGGGAAGCGCTCCTCGCCTCGCCGGACCGGACCCGCCAGAGGAGCGCGAAAGAGTGCGCCGATCTGATCGTCGATCAGCATCAGCGACCCGGGCGCCAGATCGGGGCGAATCCCCCCCGCCGCGTTGGTGAGCACGACGATCCGGGCCCCGGCCGCGCAGCCCACCCGGACTGGCACGAGGACCGCCGCCGCCGGGTGCCCCTCGTAATAGTGAAAGCGTCCCGACTGAACCAGAACGGGAACGCCCCCGAGCCGACCCATCAGGAACGCCCCGGCGTGGCCCGTGACGGTGGCCGCCGGAAAGCCGGGCAGTTCGCCGAAGGGGATTTCAACCGGGTCCGCCACCCGCGCGGCCAGCGTGCCCAGACCCGATCCCAGCACCAGGTGCACCCGCGGCCGGAAACCGCCCCGCTCGCGCAGGATGCGGGCGCACTCGGCCACCGATGCGGCACTCCCCGCAACCCGAACCGCCGCCGTACGCGTCATCTCGGACCAGCACCCATCCCGGATCAGCGCCTCATCTCAGATCAGCACACCCGCGATGGCCGCCGTCATGAAGGCGGCGATCGCCCCCCCGATCATCGCGCGGAGCCCCAGTTGCGCCAGTTCGCGGCGGCGGTGCGGAGCGATTCCCCCAATTCCCCCGATCTGGATGGCGATCGACGAGAAGTTGGCGAATCCCGAGAGGGCGTAGGCCGTTATGCGCGCGCCCCGCTCCGTGAGCTCTCCTCCGGCCATCGCTTCGGCGAGTCCCAGGTAGGCGACGAATTCCGTGGCCACCGTTTTGAGCCCCATCAGCGAACCCACGAGGCGGGCGTCTTCCCACGGAACCCCCATGATCCACGCGACCGGACCCAGCAGCCACCCCAGGATCGCCTCCAGCGAGAGTCCTTCGATCCCCACCAGCCCCCCCACCCAACCCAGCACCCCGTTCAGGAGGGCAATGATGGCCAGGAAGGCCAGGAGCATCGCGCCGACATTGAGCGCCAGCGTCAATCCCTCGCTCGCCCCCCGCGCCGCGGCCTCGATCACATTCACGTCGGGCCTCTCAACCGGCGTCCCGGCCTTGCCCGCGGTATCGGCCCGTTCCACCTCGGGGATCATCAGCTTGGCCACCACCAACGCAGCCGGCGCGGACATGACCGAGGCCGCCATCAGGTGTCCGGCAATGTCGGGAAAGTACCCCGAGAGCATCCCCGCGTAGGCCGCCATCACCCCACCGGCCACCGTGGCAAAGCCGCCCGTCATGACCGCCATGAGCTCGGAGCGGGTCATCCGGTCGACAAAGGGCTTGACCAGGAGCGGCGCCTCGGTCTGTCCCACGAAGATGTTGCCCGCCGCCGAGAGCGTCTCCGCGCCACTCGTTCCCATGGTCCGCTGCATCAGCCACGCAATCCCGCCCACCACCCGCTGCATCACGCCCAGGTGGTAAAGCACCGTCATGACCGAGGCGAAGAAGATGATCGTCGGCAGGACGTTGAAGGCGACGAAGGCGCCGGAGCGAGCCACCACGCGTCCCTCCTCCACAAAGCCGCCGTTGCCGGGCTCGCCCGTTCCCACCGGAAGATTGTTCCACACCAGATCGCCGAAGAGGAAGCGCGCGCCCTCCAGGGTAAATCCGACCGCGGCCAGGATCGCGTCGTTGGCGGCGGCAAAGACTCCCTCTCCCAGCGGCGTGCGCAGGATCACGAGCGCGAAGAGGAACTGGAGGACAAGTCCCCAGATGACCACCCGCCATGGAATCCGTTTCCGGTTGACGCTGATCGCCCAGGCCGAGGCCGTGAGGAGGAAGACGCCAAGGAGCCCGCGGAGTCGTATGGCCACGCCGCCATCGCCACCCGGTTCCTGGAAGGGAAGGTCCGCGAGGGGAGCGGCGGAGGAGGCGATCGCGCCGGCCAGAGCGGCGGCTTCGGCGGCAAGGTGCATGGAAAGGGGACTCCGCTTGATCGGTGGGGTGGCTGGATCGCCGGGAAACACGGTCCGTGTGGAAGAAGAGAAGATACGTCCGCGCGGCCCGGGCCATGGCAACCAATATCTCTTGCGGCACACCACCCGGCCAGATTGGCCGAGGACGGCGGGCGCCGGTACGGGAACCGGTGCCTGGGGCGGCGGCGCCTGTCCCCGGGCTTCGGCCAATGCGGCGGATCCGGGGATGTGGATCACTCGGCCGCGTCCGGCACGCCTCTTGCTTCCCCACCCCTAGTTTGCGCGGCCCGGGTCGGTCCGGCGCCGCGCGCGTTATTCAATCCCACACACCAAACCGCAGGCCGCGGGCCGCAGCGGGAAAGGAAACACGTCGGATGAGCAAGATCATCGGCATTGACCTGGGCACCACCAACTCGGTGGTTGCCGTCATGGAGGGTGGCGAGCCCACCGTCATCCCCAACTCCGAGGGTGGCCGCACCACTCCCTCGGTCGTCGCCTTCGCCAAGGACCAGGAACGGCTCGTAGGCCAGGTCGCGCGGAGGCAGGCGATCACCAACCCCGAGAACACCGTCTTCTCGATCAAGCGCTTCATGGGCATGCGCCACTCCGAGGTGGAGGCCGAGCGCAAGCGGGTTCCCTACGCCGTGACGCGCGACGGGAGCGACCGCGTCGTCGCCAACCTTCCCAACGCAGGTAGGAGCTACACGCCGCCCGAGCTGTCCGCCGTCATCCTCCAGAAGATGCGCCAGACCGCCGAGGACTACCTGGGAACTTCGGTCAGCCAGGCCGTCATTACCGTTCCGGCCTACTTCAACGACGCCCAGCGACAGGCGACCAAGGACGCGGGCAAGATCGCCGGGCTCGAGGTCAAGCGCATCATCAACGAGCCCACAGCGGCCGCGCTCGCGTATGGCCTGGACAAGAAGAAGGACGAGAAGATCGCGGTCTTCGACCTCGGCGGCGGCACCTACGACATCTCGGTGCTGGAGATCGGCGACGGCGTGTTCGAGGTGAAGGCGACCAACGGCGACACCCACCTGGGAGGCGACGACTTCGACCAGGTCCTCATCGATTGGCTCGTGGGCGAATTCCGGCGCGACCAGGGGATCGACCTTTCGCGCGATTCGATGGCGCTGCAGCGTCTGAAGGAGGCCGCCGAGAAAGCCAAGATGGAGCTCTCCTCCACATCCTCGACCGACATCAACCTTCCCTTCATCACCGCAACCCAGGACGGCCCGAAGCACCTTAACTACACGCTGTCGCGAGCGAAGTTCGAGCAGTTGGTGGAGCACCTGATCCAGCGCACCATCCCGCCGATGCGCAAAGCGCTTGAGGACGCCAGGCTGGACCCGGAAGAGATCGACGAGGTGGTCCTGGTGGGAGGCTCGACCCGGATTCCGAAGATCCAGAAGGTGGTCCAGGAGTTCTTCGGACGGGAGCCGCACCGCGGGGTGAACCCCGACGAGGTCGTGGCGGTCGGCGCGGCGATCCAGGGAGGCGTCCTGGCGGGCGACGTCAAGGATGTGCTGCTCCTCGACGTGTCACCGCTGTCGCTGGGCATCGAGACGCTGGGCGGGGTGATGACGAAGCTGATCAAGCGCAACACCACGATCCCGACGCGCAAGATGGAGGTCTTCTCGACCGCCGAGAACATGCAGACCACGGTCGAGATCCATGTGCTCCAGGGCGAGCGCGACATGGCGATCGACAATCGCACGATCGGCAAGTTCCAGTTGACGGGAATTCCGCCGGCCCCGCGGGGGGTGCCGCAGGTCGAGGTTACCTTCGACATTGACGCCAACGGCATCCTGCACGTGACGGCGAAGGACCGCGCGACGAGCAAGGAACAGAAGGTCCGGATCGAGGCTTCGGGCGGACTCAGCGACAACGAGATCGACCGCATGGTGCGCGACGCCGAGGTCCACAAGGAGGAGGACGAGAAGCGGCGCGAGGAGGTGGAGGCCCGCAACAACCTGGACACGCTCATCTACCAGGTCGAGAAGGATACCGGCGAGTGGGGCGACAAGGTTGGCGAGGCCACCCGCGAGCGGCTGGACGAGGCGCTGGAGCGCGGGCGCGAGGCGCTGAAGAACGGTGACACCGCCGCAATCAACGAGGCTCGCGACGCCCTCATGCAGGCCTTCACCCAGGCGGGCACGGAGATGTACCAGGCGCAGGCCGCCGAGGCGGGGAGCGGCCCCGGAGATGCGACCGGCGAGCAGGCCGGGGAGGCGGAGGAGGACGGCGGCGAGAGTGCCGGGACGGAAGACGACGTGATGGAGGCCGACTACGAGATCGTGGACGACCGGCGCGACGGGTAGCCATGGTCCCCCCAGGGGGCGGGTAGCCATGGTCCCCCCCCCGGGGACAAGCTCCCCGGGGGACGGCGGCCGAAGCGGGGCGGCAACGTTTGCCGCCCCGCTTTGCATCGTACTCATTCGGCAAATCGCGGACGCGCCGCCGGGTCGCCGCGCTGAAGTAGCCTGGGTTCACCTGAGGAGCAACAACCAATCACCCGAGGAAGGACAACGACCATGTACGATCCACTGCGTGTGAAGGCCGGCGTCGCCATCTCCGTGGCGGCTTCCTTTCTGGTCGGGCTGGGCATCGCCTCCCGGTTCGACGCGCCCCACCCCGCCTACAGTCTGCCCACGTTGCAGACCGCTCCGGTCGTGGCCGACGCGGCGGTGCAGCCCGCGCTGACGCTGAGCGATGCCTTCGTGGCCGTGGCCGACGCCGTGACTCCCGCCGTCGTGCGCATTGAAGCCTCCCGGCAACGGGTGGACCGCGGCGAGCTTCCGGACGAGATCCTGGAGTTCTTTCGCGGGCCCCGCCCCGATACGCCGCAGTTGAGCGGGGGTAGCGGTTTCATTCTCTCCGAAGACGGCTATGTGCTGACGAACAACCATGTGATCGAGGACGCGCAGGAGATCACGGTTTGGCTGCTCGACGGGCGCAACTTCGCCGCCGAGATCGTCGGGACCGATCCCACCACCGACATCGCAGTGATCAGGATCGAGGGCGGTGCGAATCTCCCGGTGGCCGCGCTGGGATCTTCGGCGGAAGTGCGCGTGGGCGAATGGATCCTGGCGATCGGCAATCCGGGACTGGCCGGCAGCACCAGTCTCGACTACACCGTCACGGCCGGTATCGTCTCGGCGGTCGGGCGGTCTCTCAACCTGATCAACCGGACGCTGGAGCAGGAGGACCAGGGACGCGCCATCGAGGACTACATTCAGACCGACGCGGTGATCAACTCGGGGAACTCGGGCGGGCCGATGGTCAATCTGCGCGGCCAGGTCATCGGGATCAATTCGGCGATCGTCAGCCGCACCGGCGTGTACCAGGGCTACGGTTTCGCGATTCCGATCGATCTGGCGCACCGGGTGATGGACGACCTGATCGCCTACGGCCGGGTCCGCCGCGCCTACCTCGGCGTCAATGTCGAGACGATCGACGCGGAGATGGCAGAGCTCCTGGAGCTACCCGATGTGGGCGGCGCGATCGTGCGGAGCCTGACGCGGGGGGCGGCGGCCGAGCAGGCGGGCATCCATCTGAACGATGTGATTCGCGATGTAGATGGCGAGAGGGTGCGTTCGGCCAACGATCTCCAGCACAAGATTGCGTTGAGGGCGCCGGGAGACCGGGCACGGATCGGGATTCATCGCGAAGGTCGCGCGCGCGAGATCACCGTTGAGCTGCGGGAGCTTCCGGTGGCCGGGGAGGTCGACCGGGCCCCGGTGCGGGCCTCGCGGGCAGCCGACAAGATCGGGATCGTCGATGTGGTGGAGGTCACGCCGGAGCTTGCCGAGCAGCTTCAGCTCTCGAGCGCCGACGGGGTGGTGGTGGCCGAGGTTCAGCCGAACGGACCGGCCGAGCGGCGGGGACTCCGGCGGCAGTGCGTGATCACCGGGATCAACGACATCCGCGTGGAAGACGAGGATGACCTGCGCGACGCTCTGGACGCGGTGGGCGCGGGAGAGGTCGTCGGCGTGACGGCCGCCTGTCCGCAGGGTAGCGCGACGCGCACGGATCTGCCCGTGTGGCAGTCCAGACTCTACGCGATTCGCGTACCCAGGTAAGGCGGCTCGCTGTCGGGCCAGGGGGCCGCGCCGCCGCGATAAATCGCGGCGGCGCGGCCTTCGCAATTCCCGGCAGGGGTTACGTTATCTTTACGATCTTGCCGAGATTTCCCCGCACGGGCGGCGCATCCTCGGCGCGGATCTCATTCATGGATCAGGAGCGAAAGTGGCGGAATTGGCAGACGCGCAAGACTTAGGATCTTGTGGCCGCTGGCCGTGGGGGTTCGAGTCCCCCCTTTCGCATGGCGGGCCCGCCCGATGAGCCAACCGGCGAGTAACCGGAAGCCGGGCACGCTACGCTTCACCCTCACCCGGGGCGAGCGCTGCCACTGCAGGATCGATGTGGAGGTGCCAGCAACGCACTTCTACAGAGTGCAGAACCGGGTCATTGGCGAGTTCGTTGGCCGGGTCAGGATCAAGGGGTTCCGGAAGGGCCGCAGCCCGGCGAGTGTCGTGATACGCCACTATGGACGGGAGATCTTTGACGAGACCTGCGAGCGGGCCGCCACCGAAGCGGGCAGGGAAGCAATCTCTGCCGAAGGACTGACCCCTGTCTCTGAGGTCCAACTGAACGACCTCGACCTGCGCGAATCCGACGCGGCCCTCACCTTCAACGCCACCTTCGAGGCGCTCCCCGAGATCCCGCTGGGACGCTTGGGCGGCTTCCGCGCCGAACGGCCCGCGGCCGAGGTTCCGGCGGGCGCCCTGGACGCACTCATCGAAGACATTCAGCGAAGGAAGGCAACCTGGCGGACGGAGGAGGAGGGGAAGCCGGTGGACGGGGACAGGGTCTCGGTTCGGGTCGCCGCTCTGGATGAAGCCGCCGACGCCGGTCCCGATGCGCGCGAGTACGACCTGGTGCTGGGCGAGGACCAGGCCTTGCCGGGGATCGAGCAGGCCATTCGCACCCTTGCGCCCGGCGAGGCGGGTGAGTTCGACGTTGCCTTCCCCGGCGACCATGTCGACTCCGAGCGGGCTGGAACGCATCACCGCCTCCGAATCGAACTGGTGGCGCGGCGCGTGGCCGAGCTCCCCCCCCTGGATGACGACTTCGCGCGAACGGTCTCCGATGCTGACAGCCTGGAGCACCTGCGCGCTTTCCTGGGAGCGCAGCTTGCCCGCGAAGCCGAAGCGCGAGCCGAGATGGAGCTGCGGAGTCGTCTCTTCCGCCTCGTAGTGGAAGCCAATCCCTTCGATGTGCCCGATGCGCTGGTCGACGAACGCCTGGAGGAGATCTTTGCGGACAGCTCCGGGGAATTCGACTCCGAGATGCGGGAGAAGGCGCGCAAGGACCTCCGTCCCGCCGCGGAGTTCGCCGTTCGCCGCGATCTGCTCGTCGCACGCATTCTGGACGAACACGACCTGCGCACACCGGAGAGCGAGGTGGAAGCAGTGGTGCACAGGATTGCCGAGCAGGCCCAGGAGTCGCCCTCCGCGATGCGGGCGCATCTGAGAAAGTCCGGAGATCTGGACCGAATCCGGAGTCAGATCACCGACGACCGGCTCTTCGCATTCCTCAAGGAGAAGTCCCGGATCACGCAAGCGGCCCCATCCGCGAGCTGAGGCCGGCAACCCGAAAAATCACGGAACCGGAGACCAAGACCACTCGACCGGAGACTGGAAGCGTGTCAACCTATCCCCCCTATGTAATCGAACGAACGAGCCGCGGCGAGCGCAGCTACGACATCTTCAGCCGCCTGCTCATGGACCGGATCGTCTTTCTGGGCACCGAAGTCAACGACCAGGTCGCGAACATCGTCGTGGCCCAGATGCTTTTTCTCGACGCAGACGACCCCGAACGCGACATTCACCTGTATATCAACTCGCCGGGCGGGAGCGTCTATGCCGGCCTGGCCCTCTACGACACGATCAATCACCTGCGCGCTTCGGTGGCGACCTATTGCGTGGGGATGGCCGCCTCGATGGGCGCCCTTCTCCTCTCGGCCGGAGCCCACGGGAAGCGCAACGTCCTGCCGAATGCACGGGTCATGCTCCACCAACCCTCCTCGGGGTACCGGGGCACCGCCGCCGACATCGAGATCGCCGCGCGCGAAGTCCTGGGAACCCGTGAACGCCTTAACGCGATTCTGGCCGCCACCACCGGGCAGTCGGTTGAGCGCATCAACGCCGATGTGGACCGCGATCGCTGGATGAGCGCCGACGAGGCGGTGGCCTACGGACTCGTCGACCGGGTGTTGCGCAAGGAGGATGAGAGCCCGTCCGCATCCAGCGGAAAGGAGGGGGCCCATGTCGCCCGCTGACAATCATCTTCGCTGCAGCTTCTGCGGGAAGTCCAAGGAATCGGTCCGCAAGTTCATCTCCGGCCCCTCGGTCTACATCTGCAACGAGTGCGTTCTGCTCTGCAACGAGATCCTCGCCGAAGAGGAGCAGCGCGAGACCCGGGAGGTGTCGGGGACGACGCTCAAGCCGGCCGAAATCAAAGAGGTCCTCGACGAGTACGTGATCGGACAGGAAGAGGCGAAGCGGTCGCTGGCCGTCGCGGTCTACAATCACTACAAGCGCGTGCACACGGGCGACAGGCTCGGCGGAATCGAGATCGACAAGTCGAATGTGCTGCTGGTGGGCCCCACCGGGGTCGGCAAAACCCTTCTCGCGCAGACGCTTGCGCGCGTCCTTCAAGTTCCCTTCACGATCGCCGACGCAACCACCCTCACCGAGGCCGGTTATGTGGGCGAGGATGTCGAGAACATCCTGGTCCGTCTTCTCCAGGCCAGCGACCTCAGCGTGGCCGACTGCGAGCGCGGGATCGTGTATATCGACGAGCTCGACAAGGTGGCGCGCAAGTCCGAGAATCCCTCCATTACCCGTGATGTTTCGGGCGAAGGGGTGCAGCAGGCGCTCCTCAAGATCCTTGAGGGGACGGTGGCCAACGCCCCGCCCCAGGGTGGCCGCAAACACCCGCAACAGGAATACATCCAGATCGACACCACCAACATTCTCTTCATCTGCGGTGGGGCCTTCGAGGGTCTGGAGCGGATCGTGGAGCACCGGCTGGGCAGGGGCGCGATCGGCTTCGACAACCCAGCGGCGAAGGACGACGAGAACGCCGGGGAAGCACCGGGTTCCGACGGCGGCGAGATCAATGCGCTGGACTGGCTCGAACCGGCGGATCTGCAGCGCTACGGGCTGATTCCCGAACTGGTGGGGCGGCTGCCGGTGATGGTGGCGCTGGAGGAGCTTGACGAGGATTCGCTGGTCCGTATCCTGCAGGAGCCCCGCAACGCGCTGGTGAAGCAGTACCAGAAGATGTTCGAGCTCGAGGGAATCGGCCTGACCTTCGATCCCGGTGCGCTTCGCGAGATCGCGCGGCGGACGATGCGGCGCGGTACGGGTGCGCGGGGACTGCGGGCCGTCATGGAGAGGATCATGCGCGATGTGATGTTCGAGCTGCCGTCGCGCAGCGATGTGCGGGAGGTGGTGGTGACCCCGGAGTGCGCCCGCGGCCGTGTTCCGCCCCTCCTGGTCCTCAGGCCGGAGGCGCAGCGGAAGGAAGCGTAGCGCGGGCCGGCCCATGGCAACGCTCCGCCGGATCGACGGCTCCTTCGAGATTCCAGCCGAGCTTCCGGTCATCGCTCTGCGCGATCTGGTCTTCTTCCCCTACATGGTGCTGCCCCTGCTGATCGGGCGGCAGCCCTCGGTCGCGGCGCTGGAGGACGCCGAGGCCAATGGAGGAGTGGCGCTGCTCCTGGCCCAGCGGGATCCGGCAACCGAGGATCCGGCGTGGAACGATCTCTACACCGTCGGCGCCGTGGTAAGAGTCGTGCAGATCGCGCACCTGTCCGATGGCACCACGCGGGTGGTCCTTGAGGGGCTGGGCCGGGCGAGGGTGGTCCGGCATGTTCCGTCGGGCGGGGGATTTCGCGCCCGCATCGCTCTGCTCGCCTGCGACGAGTGCGAGACGGGGACCGCCATGGATCCAGCGTTGCGCGCGCGCGCTACCGAGGCGACCCGTCTGTTCGAGCGCTATGTGTCGCTTTGCGAACAGATTCCTAGGGAAGTGCTTGCCCTTCTGGCCGAGATCCGCGACCGGGTTCGCATCTCCCACATCATCGCCGGCCACCTGCAGGTGCCCGGTGCCGAGAAACAGGAGCTTCTGGAAACCACCGACACCGGGAGCCGCTTCGAGGTGCTGCACGCCCTTCTGCTGCGCGAGCTGGAGCTGCTCAAGATCGAAGACCGGCTGGACCGGCAGCTTGGCATCTTCGGAGATGCGAAGGAGGAGGACGACGGATCCCCTCCACCTCCGGATCCGATCTTTCCGCGCGGTCCGGCCCCCGACCCGGAGTGGGTGGAGCTGGAATCGGCGATTGAGCGGGCGTCGCTTCCGGCGCAGGCGCGGAGGCGGGCCAAGCGCGAGTTTGCGCGCCTCGGCGGCATGAATCCGGTCGCGCCGGAGGCGTCGGTCATTCGGACCTATCTGGATTGGATCCTGGCGCTCCCCTGGAAGACCGAGACCCGCGACCGTCTCGACACCCGCGAGGCCGCGCGCATCCTGGAGGCCGAACACTACGGACTGGACGAAGTCAAGGACCGCATCCTCGACCATATCGCCGTCCTCTCGCTGGTGGGACGGATGCAGGGACCGATCCTCTGCCTGGTCGGCCCTCCCGGGGTCGGCAAGACCTCGCTCGGGCGGAGCATCGCCCGGTGCCTGGAGCGGAGCTTTGTTCGGGTCAGCCTGGGCGGGGTGCGAGACGAGGCCGAGATCCGGGGGCACCGCCGCACCTATGTGGGCGCCCTGCCGGGACGGATCATTCAGGGGATGCGGCGGGGGAGTTCGCGCAATCCGGTCTTCCTGCTGGACGAGCTCGACAAGCTGGCCGGCAACTTCCACGGCGACCCCGGCGCGGCCCTCCTTGAAGTCCTCGACCCCGAGCAGAACCGGAGCTTCACCGATCATTACCTGGAGCTGGAATTCGACCTCTCCCACGTCCTCTTCATTGCCACCGCCAACACCCTGGGCGGAATCCCCGAGCCACTGCGCGACCGCATGGAGGTGATCCGTTTGCCGGGTTACCTCGACACCGAAAAGCGGGTGATCGCGCGGCGCTTTCTCTGGCCCCGGCAGGTGGAGCGCCACGGTCTGGGAGATCGGGATCCGGGGATCTCCGACGCGGCGATCGACCGAATTGTGGCCGCCTATACGCGCGAGGCGGGCGTGCGCGAACTCGAGCGGCGTCTCTCGCGGGTGGCCCGCAAGCTGGCCCGGAGGCTGACCGAGTCCCGGGAGACGGCGGCGCGCGGGCGCGTGGAGGCGGAAGAACTGGCGGCGCTCCTGGGTCCGCCGAGCTATCACCCGCAGCGCAGGGAGGAGGGGACCGACCGAGCCGGAATCGCTTGCGGGCTGGCCTGGACGTCGGCGGGCGGCGAGGTGCTGGAGGTGGAGGTGGCCGCAGTTCCCGGAACCGGCCGGATTCAGTTGACCGGCACCCTGGGCGACGTGATGAAGGAATCGGCCTTTGCCGCGGTGACCTACGCCCGTTCGCGCGCCCGTTGGCTCGGCCTGGATCCACGCTTTCATCGCGAGCTCGACATACACATCCACATCCCCGAGGGCGCAACCCCGAAGGACGGGCCGTCGGCGGGAATCACGATCGCGGTCGCCCTCATCTCGGCGCTGACCGACACCCCCACCCGGGCGGACCTCGCGATGACCGGCGAGATCACGCTGCGGGGACGGGTGCTCGGTGTGGGAGGGATCAAGGAGAAGGCAGTGGCGGCGCGGCGCAGCGGGATTCGGCGGATGCTGATGCCGGCGGCCAATGCGGTGGACATCGAGAGAATTCCCGGCGAGGTTCGGGAACGGGTCGAGATCCTGACTGTGGAGACGATGGACCAGGTGCTGCGGGCAGCGCTGGTCTCCCGCGATAAGCCCGCCGCGCACGACGAAGATCCGGGCGACGCCGGCGGACGCTTTCTGGTGAGCTGAGACCTCGTTGCCCGCACCCACCCCGACCCTCCCGAGGAACCGGCAGCCATGATCATTCGCAGCGTCGAATTCGCGGGGGCGATCGCCGCGCCGGGCGGCCCCTATCCTTCCCCGCTCCCCCAGATCGCCATTGCGGGCCGCTCCAACGTGGGCAAGTCGTCGCTGATCAACCGGTTGCTGGGACGGCCGCGGCGGCGTATCGCCCGGGTCTCGGCATCGCCCGGAAAGACGCGGGAGCTCAATTTCTACCTCGTGAATGGGTCTTTCTGCCTGGTCGATCTGCCCGGATCGGGCTTTGCGCGCGTGCCGGAGCGGGTGCGCGAGGAGTGGCGCACCCTGGTGCGCTGGTATCTGGCCGAGAGTGCGGCACTGCGTGGGGTGGTCTACCTGGTGGACGCACGCCATCCGCCAAAGCGTGGGGACCGGGAGTTCATGAACCGGCTCGCCGAGGTCGCCGCGCCCACGCTGATCGCGCTGACCAAGGTGGACAAGTTGAAGGCGAGTGTGCGCGAGAGGGGGGACGCAGTGGCCCGCGCCGCGACGTCGCTGGGTGTGGACGAGGACCAGGTGGTCGAGAGTTCGGCCCGAACCGGCGAGGGAGCCGTGGCGCTTCTCGAGGCGATGGCCGCGCTGCTGGAGCTGCCCGCGCGACGGAGGGTGGCCGAGCGCGTGGAGCGGAAGCCGTGAGGGAGAGGTGGGGCGGGGCGGGGGTGGCCGCGGGCGTGGTCGTGGTGGCCGCGCTCGTGCAGGGGTGCGCGGCCGCGGCACGGCCGGGTGGCAGTGCGGAGAGGGTAGCCGGTGGGGTTGAGGCGGTGGCCGGGCCGGGGACCGGGCGCGGAAGTCTGTCGCAGGAGCGGATCTCGCTGCGGCTGACGGCCCAGGGCGTGCAGGTGGAGGTGACCCCCCTGGCCGGTTGGGTGCTGGAGGCGGCGGCCCCGGACACGGGCCGGAGGCTGGCGCGCATAGCCGAGGCGTACCACCCCGATGGGACAGCGGAAACGGCGGTGCTGTTCCTGGTCACCTTCTCCAGCGTGGCGGGGGACCGCGCCTTTCACCCCGATGAACTGTTGATCGTCTCGCGAGGGCTGCGCCAGCGCCCGGCCTCGATCCGCGCGATCACTCCCGGCTGGGGAACGCGGCGCCTGGCCCAGCAGGAGAGCGCGATGGCTGTCTATGCCTTTGGCGAATCGGTTGATCTCGCGCGCGATCTGGTCGTCTCCTATCGCGGCGAGGAGGACCGGTCGTGGACGGAGGTGCTGCAGCGTGTGGAGGCCGAGCGGGGCCGGGGACCGCCGTTGCGGTGACTTTCGCGCCAACCTCCACGGTGTCAGTAACGGTGGAAGTCGTTATGCAGGTGTTACTTAGGCGTGGCTACCTGTAGCGTACCCTGAACAGCAGCGAATAGAGTGCCGGCACGAAACCGAGGGTGAGGACCGTGGCAAAGACCAGCCCGAAGAGAATCGCGACCGCCATCGAGACGAAGAGGGGATCGCCGCCGAACCAGAGCGGCAACAGTCCGCCCACCGTGGTCGCCGTGGTCAGCACGATGGGTCGGAGCCTTCGCTGCGCCGCCTCCAGGACCGCCGGTCCGGGTTCCAGACCGTTCTCTTCGATCTCGATGCGGATGCGGTCGATGAGGACAATCGCATTGTTGATTACGATCCCGGCCAGTGAAATCACCCCGAGCAGAGTCATGAAGCCGAAGGACTGGCCGGTCACGAGGAGGCCGATCACCACGCCGATCATCCCCAGAGGAATGGTCAGCACAATGATGAGCGGCTTGCGCAACGAGTTGAACTGCCCGACCAGCAGAAGCAGAATCAGGAGGCCGGCCAGCGGCAGCTTCTCGCCAATGGAGGCATTGGCATCCGCCGAACTCTCGAAGGTGCCGCCGATCTCGTAGCTGTACCCGAGCGGCCAACCCTCCTGCTCTTCCGCCAACCAGGGACCGAGTGCCGTCGCGGTGCTGAAGGCCGTGGCGCCCGTGGTGGCATCGAGGTCGGACTGTACCGAAAGCGTCTTGGAGCGGTCGCGGCGAAGGATTTTGGACGGCTCGAAGGCGAGCGCGATGTCGGCAACCTGACGCAGCGCGACATTCTGGCCCGACTGGGCATAGACGTTGATCGACTCCAGCTTGCCGATGTCCTCGCGACCTCCTACCTCGGAGCGCAGCATCACGGGAATCGCCCTGTCGCCCTCGCGGTATTCGGTCACCGGGAAGCCCGAGAGCGCCGTGCGCAGCGACACGGCGATGTCCTGGTTGGTGATCCCGGCCCGCCGCGCCCGGGCGTTGTCGATCTCGACGATCAGCTTCTTGGTTTGCTGGCCCCAGTTGTCGGTGATGTTGCGAGTGCCCGGCAGAGAGGCCAACTGCGCCTTGACCCCGTCCGCCAGCTCGAAGAGCACATCCTGGTCGGGGCCAAAGAGCCGAACCTCGACGGGTGTGCCGCCTCCGGGACCGGAAGCCAGCCGCTTCAGCGTAACCTCGATCTCGGGGTGGTGGGCCTCCACGTATTCGCGCAGCCGGTCCATTGAGGTGCTCAGCGCATCAAAGATCGACGCGTTGCCGATGAGCGCCGCGTAGCCGGGATAGGGCTGCGCCGGGCTATAGCCCAGGGTGAAGCGCGGTGCAGCGCCGCCGACGAAAAAGGCCCAGTTGCGAATTCCTTCGCGGTCCTCATCCGCGGCCAGCTCTTCCGTGACAAAACGCTCAATGTCGAGCATGGCCGCCTCGGTATAGGCGAAGGAGGTGCCGTAGGGAAACTCGAAGTCTCCTGTGAAGAGCACCTCGCGACCGTCGGGGAAGAAGCTCTGCTCGACGAAGCGAAAGAGCCCCATCGTTGCGACCAGCAGTCCAAAGGCGCCCACAACCGTAACGAGGGGCCGCCGCACAAGAAGCTGGAGGACACCGCGATAGCGCCGGTAGAAGGGCGTGTCGAAGGCGTCCTCTCCGGTCTGGGCCGCATCCTGGGCCGTGTCGGCCGGCTGCGCCTCGCGTCCCCGCTTGACCCGCAGGAAGATCACGCACAGCAGCGGAATCATCGTGATCGCAAGCAGCCACGACGAGAGAAGCGTGATCGCGATCACCTGGGCCAGCGGCGCCGTGTATTCACCCACCGTGCTCTCGGCAAGAACGATCGGCAGGAAGGCGGCGATCGTGGTCAGCGACGACACCAGCAGGGGAATGCGAAGCTCCACCGACGAGGCCACCGCGGCCCTGCGCGCATCCTCTCCCGCCTGCATCCGCACCAGAATCGACTCGCTCATCACGATCGCGTTGTCCACCAGGAGTCCCAGCGCGATGATCAGCGACACCAGCGACATCTTGTCCAGGCCAATGCCCAGGTACTGCATGAGCATCAGCGTGGCCATCATCGCCATGGGCACCAGGGCGGCGACGACCAGACCGGTGCGCAGCCCCAGGAAGAGGAGCATGCACGCCAGCACGATCCCCACCGCCTGTAGGATTGAATTGACGAAGCCGGAGACGGCGCGGTCCACGACGTCGGGTTGGAAGGCGAGGATGTCGAAGGCGACCCCGACGGGATAGCGCTGCTCCAGATCGGCGATGGCAACGCGAATGTTCTCGCCCAATTGCACGATGTTTCCGCCCGACCGCATCGAAATGGCCAGCGCCAGCGCCGGTTGCCCGTTGGCCCGCACCTTGTCGCGCGCCGGCTCCGCGTACCCCCGCTGGACATTGGCGACATCGCCCAGATAGACGGTCTCGCCGGTGCCGGGGAGCGTGATGAGCGTCTGGCGAATGTCGTCCACCGAGGTGAAGTTGCCGGTCGGCTCCAGGGTGATTCGTTCCACCCCGGTCTCCACCGCCCCGCCCGAGACGATAATGTTGCTGGACTGAAGGATCCCCTGAAGCTGCGCCGCGGAGAGTCCCAGTCCCGAAAGGCGCGCATTGTCGAAATCCACGAAGACGCGTTCCTCCTGCGTACCGCTGATGTCGACCTTGGCGACGTCGTCGATCCTGAGGAAGACCTCTCGCACCTGCTCGCCGATCTCCTCCAGCTCGGTGTAGGAGAATCCGTCGGCGGTGAGCGCGACCACCGTTCCGAAAACCTCGCCCAGATCGTCGTCCACGATCGGCACGACCCCTTGGGGCAGTTCGCGCGCGATGCCCTCGACCTTGCGGCGCAGATTGTCCCACACCGGACGCAGCTCGGTGACGCTCTCGCGGAGTTCGACCGTGACGATCGACTGGCCGGTGCGCGATTCGCTGGTGATGTGCGCAACCTCGGGGATCTCCTGGATGGCCCGTTCGATTCGGTCGGTGACGAGGAGTTCGACCCGCTCCGGAGCCGCTCCGGGAAACTGTGAGCGGACGATCGCACTGCGGACGAGGAAGCCGGGATCTTCGGCGCGCGGGAGGTTGCGGAAGGAAGAGAGTCCGGAGAGGGCAACCACCGCGAGCGCCACGAAGGTGACGACGCGGTTGTCGATCGCGTATCGGGTCAGGTCCATGGCGAGTGAGGTCGCGGGTTCATCGCGTCAGCGGGCTTCCAGCAGGCGGACCTGCTGTCCCGCAGCGAGCGTTCTCAAGCCGGCTGTGGCCACATAGTCGCCGTCGGCGACGCCGTCGAGGATCTCCAGTCCCTCGGGGGTGAGCTCGCCGGTCTGGACGGTGCGGCGCTCGGCGGTGGCGATTTCGCCCGCGTCCGACCGGGTAAGCACGTACACGAAGCGCCCCCTGTGGTCCTGGCCTACAGCCCGGGGCGGCACCAGAACGCCGCCGGCTCCGGACCGGTCCTCGATGCTGAAGGTGACTTCCGCCGCCATGCCGGGGCGTACCTGCACCGCGTCCAGGCCCTCGTCGAGGCGCACGATCACCATGAAACCGCCCGCGCCCGCAGCCGCCGTCCCCACCTCCGTGACCGAGGCGGCGAAGCTTCCCTCCGCAAGCGCGCCGAAGACCACCTCTGCCGGACGCCCCGCGCTCAGGCCGCCGATGAAGGTCTCGGGCACCGTCACCTGCACCTCGGGACTTCCGCCGGTATCGATGAGGACCACCACCGTCCGGCCCGCGCCCACCGCCTCGTTGACATCCACCATCACCCGGCTCACCGAACCGGCGACCGGCGCCAGCAACCGGGTGTAGGAAACCTGTTGTTCGGCCAGGCGCAGCGCCGTCGCGGCCGACACCTGGGAGGCGTTCGCCGATTCGTACGACGCGCGCGCCGCGTCCAGATCGCTCATGGAGGCGTTTCCGCCTTCGAAGAGCGCGACCACCCTCTCGTAGCTCGCCTCGGCGTTGCGGGCCTGCGCGCGGGCCTGCGCGAGACCGGCTTCGGCCTGTTGCCGCCGCAACTCGAGGTCGCCGGAGTCGAGCCTCGCGAGCACCTGTCCCCACCGCACCACGCTCCCCACGTCGACCTCCACGGCGGTGACCGTTCCGGCTACCCGGAAGGCGAGATCCTGTTCGGATGCCGCCCGGGCGACCCCCGGGAAGGTCCGGGTCCGTTCGCTGCCCGCGACGAAGGCCTGTGCGTACCGGACCGGACGAATCTCCGCCGCGGCCCCGGTCTCCTCATCGCCGCATCCGGCGGCCACCCCGGCCACCAGCGGGAGCGCCGCCACCAACCCTGCCATGCGCCGCCCTCTCGACCGGGACGATCCTCTCATCGCGCACTCCCCCCGGATGGGCTGGTCGTTGCTGAGTTGCGCTGGGTCATGATCCCCCCTCCATGCCTTGGGAAAACTCCTCGAGCCGCTGCACAAACCCGGCTCGTTCCTCGGGTGTCAAGAGAACCTCAAAGCGTCCGACGGCCCGCTCGACCCGTTTCAGATTCACAAGGTAATCGAAGATCGCGTTGGTCACGCCCCGCTCGCTGAGCAGCGCGCTGGTCTGCGCCTCCAGAAGATCGACGACGCTGGCCAGTCCCTGTCCGTACGCCTCGGTGACCAGCTCCAGAGACCGCCTCGCCGTCCGGGCCGCCGTCTCGCTCTCGCCGATGACCGCGAGGCTGGCCCGGGCAAACTGAAGCTGTACGCGGACACTGTGTTCGATCCCCCGGGCCGCGAGTTCGCGCTGGAGCTGCAGTTGGGCGAGCACGGCGGAGGTCCGTTCCCGGCGGGCCATGCGCGAGCTGCCCTGGAAGAGCGGCAGACTGATCGAGAGACCCGCAGTCCACGGATAGTCCGGCATTTCGGCCACGGGCAAACCCGCAGGCAGCGAGGTTCCGGCCCCTTCCCGCAGCACGTTGGTCGATACATTTCCCTGCAACGCCACGGTGGGCAGGTAGAAGGCCTGGCGCGTCGAGGTGAGGAGCCGTTCCTGGGCCGCGACCACCGCGTCGAGGCTCTGGATTTCGGGAGCAAGGCGCAGTGCCGCATCCACCAGGAAATCACTCAGGAGGGCGAAGCGGTTAAGGTCCGCCAGATACCCGGTGGCCAGGGTTCCCTCGAGTAGCGCGCGTCCCTCGAAGTCGGCTTCCGGCGTGGCGAAGGGCTCGTCGAGCGGCCGGTTCAGCACCTGGTTGAGCGACACTTCGGCGGCGGAACGGCGTGCGAAGGCGTTGATCCGGTCGGCCCGTCTCCTTGCCAACTCGCTCTCGAGCCGGAGTCGTTCGCCGGGCCCCGCCGCACCGATGCGCTCCCGTTCCCGGGCCATCCGCAGCGAGGCGAGGGTCAGGTCGAGGTTGTCCTGCTGAACCTGCTCCAGCGTCTTGCCGCGCAGGACATTCAGATATGCCTCGGCGGCCTGCAGCGCCACATCGAGTTCGAGCGCCGCCCGGTTCCGCTCCCGCGACGCCTGGAACGACCTCTGGGCGGAGAGGTTCGCATGGGCTTCCTGCGAAAAGACAAGTTGCTGAAGGGTCAGCCCGCCATCGACATTGTGCTGGGGTCGGAGCCCGAAGGAGGACTCCGCCACGCCTTCGGAGATGGTCGCCCCTGTGAGCGCCGCCTCCACATTCGGTAGCAGACCGGACCGCGCCAGCCGAACATCCTCGGCGCCCGCCAGAACCTCCTGATCCTCCACGGCGAGTGCCAGGTTGGCGTCCATGGCTTCCTCCATGGCGCTCCTGAGCGTCACGCTGCGCGCCAGGTTTTCCGGGGTCTCGAAGAGGCGCCGGGCTTCGAGGAGGGCGCCCAGCGGCGGCAGGATCTCCAGCTCGCGCACGGTGCGCATGTTCACGACCAGCTCCTCGGCCGGCGCGAGGTTCACCGGCAGGGTGGCCGCGTCGTCGCCGAGCAGGATGCGGTAGGCGTTGAGAGCGATCCGCCGGGCCATGCGTGGAAGGTCGACCGAACCCAGCGACGCCATGACGCCCCGGGCCACGTCATCGGCGGAATAGGAGAAGGAGGGCAGGCGGCGGGCCGCGAGACCCTCGGCCAGGAGCTCGAATTCGCCGGAATTCATTCGGGACAGCGGGGTCAGGTAGACCGCCTCGGCGTCGTCGGGAAGACGGTCGAGGCCGCTCGCCGCGGTTGCGCCGACCGGCACGGGTTCGAGCGCGATCTCCAGCTCCGCCGCCGTCTCGGTGAGCTGTTCGATGAAGGTCGCGAAGGTCACCGCGGCCACCTCGTCCACCAGGATGGCCACCCGCCCAAAGCTCGCCAGATCGCGGAACCTGGCCAAATCGCGAGACACCGGTCCCGGGGGGGGTGGAGCGACATAGGCCAGGTTGGCCACGCCGCTCGCGCCGTTGGTTTCCGGAAAGCCCTGCAGCGCCGCGTCGAAGACCGAAGCCGCAATGACCGGTGTTGGCCACGGCGCCCCGCGCGCGGCCATCTCCGACGATAGCAGACCCTGCGCGACGACCAGCGCGACCTCGCCGCCGGTGAGCAGGCGTTCCAGCGCCTGGGCGCGGCCCTCGCCCGTCCCGTCCACGGTGACGACGAGATCTTCGGGAAAACGGACGTCGAATTCGTCGCGGGCCAACGCAAGGAGCTCCTGCCGCACCAAGGTGCGAAGCTCCACGGCGAAGGGGTCGGTCGCATCTGCGACAAAGGCGATGCGGGCGACCGGCGCGCTCCCCGGCTCCTGGGCCTTGAGGACCGGCGCGGACGGCGCGAGCGCAAGGGCCAATCCCGCCAGCGGCAGGGCTCGCATCGGCGCAGTTCGCAGGCGGGAAGGGAGGAAAGTCATGGGTCTCGCTGCCATTTTGTCGCTGGGGCTCGTTTGCGTTGGGTTCCCCTCGCTATGGGCACGCGTCGGGGCCGGACTCCGGTTGGCCACCAATCTACCACCGACGGTTACCCGGAGGGCTGCTTCAACTCGAACTTGCGCACCTTGCGGTAGAGGGTTCGCTCGCCGATCCCCAGGACCTCCGCGGCCTTGCGCCGATTCCAGCCGACCGAGTCGAGGACCGTCCGGATGACCTCGCGCTCCATGTCCTCCAGCGTCATGCCGGGATGGTAGGCCACCGTTCCCTCGGCTACCGGTCCGTCGGGTCCCATCTCCGGCGGCGCCGCTTCCTCTTCCACTTCCTGCTCTTCTTCCTCCCGAACCCCGGCTGCCTGCGGAAGTTCCGGCGGCGGCGTCCGGCGCTCCCAGCCGATCTCGCGCTCCGTCGCGTCCACCCGCTTAAGAGCCTCGCCGGAATCCTGCGATGGCGGAGGCAACAGCGCCCGGTCATCCCCGCCCCGCTCCCCTTCCCCTTCCTTGAACCGTTCGAACTCGCGTCGCAGATCTTCGATGTCCACACGCATCTGCATCATGGTGCGGAAGATGAATTCAAGCTGCGGTCCCAGCGACGCGGCCCCCTCCTCCCCCCGCGTCAGCGCCTGGCCTACCGGAACCAGCGCCATACGGCTGTCGCCCGACCGTATATCGGCGGGAATGTCGTTCGCACCGATCTCGCGGCCCGGAGTCAGGACCACCATGCTCTCGACCAGGTTGCGGAGTTCGCGCACATTGCCCGGCCAACGGTGCCGCTCCAGGATTCGCATCGCGGCCGGGGAAATCCCGGGGAAGGGACCGCGGTCGTGGCGCTCGCTCGCCTCGCGGATGAAGGTGTCTACGAGTAGGGGAATGTCCTCGTGGCGGTCGCGGAGCGCGGGCAGGGCGATCGTCAGTACGCTCAGGCGGTAGTATAGGTCCTTGCGGAAGGCGCCGGCCGGAACCTGGTCGCGAAGCTGCTGATTGGTCGCGGCGATGATGCGCACATTCACCCGGATCAGCTTCTGTCCGCCCACCCGATGGAACTCCTGTTGTTCGAGGACGCGCAGGAGACGGGTCTGGGTCTGGAGCGGCATCTCGCCGATCTCGTCGAGGAAGATGGTCCCCCCGTTGGCCAGCTCGAAGAGTCCCTTGCGCAGATCGAGTGCGCCGGTGAAGGCGCCCTTTTCGTGGCCGAAGAGTTCGCTCTCGAGGAGGGTTTCCGAGAGGGCCGCGACATTCACGGGGATGAAGGGTCCGTGCCGTCGGCGCGAGAGGGCGTGGAGACCGCGGGCCACGAGCTCCTTGCCGGTTCCCGATTCGCCAGTGACGAGGACGGTGGCGTCGACCGGGGCGATCTGGATGATCCGTTCCAGGACCTCGAGCATCTCGTCGGTCTCGCCCACGATGCCGGTTGCACGGCGGAGGCGCCGACGCTGGATGGTGCGGGTTCCGACCAGGACGATCTCTTCGGCGTCGGGGGGTGTGGCGAAGGTGGCCGAGAGCCCGGGAGGACGATCGTGCGCGCCCGGCGGGAGCACGGCGAATGCGGGGATTTCGGCCGCGACGGCTTCTCCGGCCTGCCTGGCCGCTGCCTCCGTGTCGGCGGCGCCGGTGAGGACGAGGAGCGCCGCATCTCTCACATCTCCCACCGACTCGCCCGCGGTGAGGAGCTCCACGCGGTATCCCTCGTGCCGGAATCCGTCGCGCAGCTCTCCGGCAAGCGGAAGATTGTGCGTGGTGACCAGCACGCTGTCGGCCATGGCGTCCCACTCCGGGAAGAGGTCCGCTTACCTCCGAACCGAGCCCCTGGTGTAGAAGGGCGGGCGCTGGGTGCGCGCGGCGACGGTGCGGTTCCGGATGCGGATTCCGATCCCGGTTCCCGGCCGCGCCAGTTCGGCGGGGAGGTAGCCGAGCGCAATGCCGCCGCCCAGGGAAGGGCTGGCTACGCCGGAGGTGACCGTGCCGACCTCCACGCCGTCGTGAACGATGGGGTAGCCGGGCCGGGGGAAGCCGCGTTCGGTAAGGCGGATTCCGGCCAGGCGTCGCTCCACGCCCCGGGCCTTCTGGGCCGCAAGGGCCGCGCGGCCGACGAAGTTGCCCGCGTCCAGCTTGACGACCCAGCCCAAGCCGGATTCGAGCGCGCTGTGATTCTCGTCGAGATCGTTGCCGTAGAGGGCGTAGCCGACCTCGAGGCGGAGGGAATCGCGCGCGCCCAGGCCCGCCGGAACGAGGCCGTGGGGCTCGCCGGCCCGCATGAGTGCGTTCCAGACCTGGCTCGCGGCGGTGGCCGGGAGGTAGAGTTCGAAGCCGTCTTCGCCGGTGTAGCCGGTGCGGCTGATGACGCCAGGCACCCCCGCCACCCGGCCCTGGGCAAAGCGGTAGTAGCCGATTCCGTCGAGCTCCGATTCGGTGAGCGGCGCGAGAATCGCCTGGCTCTCGGGGCCTTGCAGCGCGATCAGCGCGGTGTCGTCCGAATCGTCCGATATCTCGACCTCGAAGCCGTCGGCGTGCCCGCGCGCCCACGCCATGTCCCTTTCGCGGTTGGAAGCGTTTACCACGAGCATGAAGCGGTCCGCAAAGCGGTAGACGAGCAGATCGTCGAGCACCCGGCCCGCCTCGTTGCAGAGTGCGGAATACTGAGCCTGTCCCGGAACGATCCGCGATACGTCGTTGACGGTGAGGTGCTGGAGGAAGTCCTCCGCCCCCGCCCCCCGCACGGTGAATTCGCCCATGTGCGACACATCGAAGAGCCCCGCCGCGGTCCTCACGGCCGCGTGTTCAGCCCGGATTCCGCGCGGGTATTGAATCGGCATGGCGAAGCCCGCGAAGGGAACCATGCGGGCGCCCAGAGCGAGGTGGGCGTCGTGAAGCGGGGTTGGTTGCAACGGCATGTTGGAGCCTTCGGGATATTTTTGGGCGAACGGCGAATCAGGGAACGGCGTCCAGGAGATCGAGCAGAATCGCCTTGATGGTGTGCAAACGGTTTTCGGCCTCGCGGTAGATGCGCGAGCGCGGCCCGTCGATCACCTCGGCCGCAACCTCTTCGCCCCTGTGGGCCGGCAGACAGTGAAGGAAGATACCGCGCGGCTCGGCGAGGTCCATGAGCGCCTGGTCCACCTGGTATTCCCGGAAGGCCTCTTCCCGCACTCTCTGCTCATCCTCCTGGCCCATCGAGGCCCACACATCGGTGGTGACGACGGTGGCCCCAGCCGCCGCCTCTCGCGGAGACCCGACCCGCTCCACATCGGCGCCGCAGTCGCGCGCCCGGGCCAGGATCGCGAAGTCCGGTCCGTAGCCAGGCGGACAGGCGAGCCGCAGCGAAAACCCCAGCCGTTCGGCGGCGTTGATCCAGGAGTTGGCCATGTTGTTGCCGTCTCCGATCCAGGCCACGCGCGCCGCGCCCGGATCTTCGCCGAACTCCTGAACGATCGTCTGAAGATCGGCGAGGATCTGGCAGGGATGAAGCAGATCGGTCAGCCCGTTGATGACCGGCACGGAGGCCGCGCGCGCCAGCTCTTCAACCTCCGCCTGCGCAAAGGTGCGAATCAGGATGGCGTCGACGTAGCGGCTCAGCACGCGGGCCGTGTCGCGAATGGGCTCGCCGCGTCCCATCTGGGAATCGCGGTCGGAGATCATGATCGCGTGGCCTCCCAACTGCACCATTCCGGCCTCGGCGCTCACGCGGGTGCGGGTGGAGCTCTTGCGGAAGATCATCGCCAGACAGCGCCCCGCGAGGGGACGACCGCGCACCTCGCCCTCGCGCACGCGCCGGGCCAGATCGAGCAGGTGGCGAAGGCGGGCGGAATCCAGGCGGGAGAGATCGATGAAGTCGCGGATTGCGTTGGAATCGCGCCTCTTGCCGGGACCGCGCGCCTTGTTGGAATCGCGCGTCCTGTTGAAATCACGAGTCATGGCATTGCGGGTTCGGGAATCGCGTCGGGAATCGTCCGTGGCCGTGGTGTCACTGCGGTCGCCGGTCTCCGGAATGGTGACGGACATTGAGAACCCCCGCTGCAGGTCGGCGAATGGATCGGCGCTAGAGGATATAGCGGCTCAAGTCGTCGTCGGTGACGATGCGGTCCAGCCGCTCGCGCACGAACTCCGCGGTCACCACCACGGTCTGGTCCGCGCCCTGGTCGGGCAGGTCGAAGAGCAGCTCCTCCAAGAGGGTGGTAAGGACGGTGCGCAGGCGGCGGGCTCCGATATTCTCCAGGCGGTCGTTGAGGTCGGCGGCCACCCGCGCGATCTCGCCGATGCCGTTCTCGGTGAAGTCCACCTTCGCGCCCTCCGCCTCCACAAGGGCCTGGTACTGGCGGACGAGGGCGTTGCGCGGTTCGCAGAGAATCCTCACGAACTCCGGCGCCCCCAGGCTCTGCAGTTCCACCCGGATGGGGAAGCGGCCCTGAAGCTCGGGGATCAGGTCGTTCGGCTTGGCCACATGAAAGGCGCCCGCGGCGATGAAGAGGATGTGGTCGGTGCGGATGAAGCCGTAGCGCGTCTGGACGTTGCAGCCCTCCACGATCGGGAGGAGGTCGCGCTGGACCCCTTCGCGGCTGACGTCGGGTCCCGCCCCCCCGCGTCCCCCCGCCACCTTGTCGAGCTCGTCGAGGAAGACGATTCCCATCTCTTCGGTGCGGTCGAGCGCCTCGTTCACCACCTCGTCCATATCCACCAGTCGGTCCAGCTCTTCCTGGAGGAGGATCCGCCGCGCCTCGGCGACGGTTACGGTGCGCTGTTTGCTGCGCTTGGGGAGGATGTCCTGCAGCATTTCGGTGAAGTTGAGATCCATCCCCTCCATTCCCCCCATCGGGAACATCATGCCGCCGACGGTGGGCATCTGCTGCACGCTGATCTCGACCGTGCGGTCTTCCAGGTGACCACCCTGTAACAACTTGCGGAGCTTTTGGCGGGTACGGCGACGGCGGCGCTCCAGGGCGGGATCGTCGCTTTCGGCATCGGCTCCGTCGCGCACGCCCCGGGGACCCGCGACAAAGAGACGGGGACGCGACCCCGGGGACGATTCGGCTTCCGCCTTCTCCCCTTCGTCCGGGCCGGAGCCGGAACCCCGGGCAGCGCGCTGCGGGGGATTGGGCAGGAGGAGATCGAGAATTCGCTCCTCCACATTCCGTTCGGCCTCCTCCCCGACCTCGTCCTCGCGGGCGGTGCGCACCATGGAGACGGCCGTGTCCACCAGATCCCGCACCATCGACTCCACATCGCGGCCCACATAGCCGACTTCGGTGAACTTCGAGGCCTCCACCTTGACGAAGGGCGATCCCGCGAGCCGGGCCAGGCGGCGGGCGATCTCCGTCTTCCCCACCCCCGTCGGTCCGATCATGATGAGGTTGTTGGGAAGGATCTCGTCGCGCAGTTCATCTTCCACTTTCTGCCGCCGCCAGCGGTTGCGCAGCGCGATGGCCACCGCCTTCTTCGCGTCGGACTGGCCCACGATGTACTTGTCGAGCTCAGCGACGATCTCGCGGGGCGTGAGCGGTTCGAGCCAGTGCGGGGGCTCGGAGGGGACCTCGCCGGCGGGATCCACCGTAGGCGCGGTCGCGGGAAGGTCGGTGGACGAGTTCGCGGAGGTCATTCGGGATTCAGCTCCAGCAGGGTGATCTCGCGGTTGGTGTAGACGCAGATGTCGGCGGCGATCTCCAGGCTGCGGCGAGCGATTCCGGCGGCGTCCAGATCGGGGCGGTCGTAGAGGGCCCGGGCGGCGGCCAGTGCGTAGGCGCCCCCCGAACCGATGGCGAGGATCGGGAGGTCGGGCTCGATCACATTGCCGTCCCCTCCGACCAGGAAGAGGTGGTCGCGGTCGGCCACGGCCAGCAGAGCCTCCAGGCGGCGCAGAAACCGGTCGGTCCGCCACTCCTTGGCAAGCTCCACGCAGGCGCGCGGCAGATTCGAGGGCCATCGTTCCAGCTTGGTTTCCAGGAGCGCGAAGAGGGTGAAGGCGTCGGCCACCGCGCCCGCAAAGCCCGCCAGGATACGGTCGGCGGCGAGGAGACGCACCTTGCGGGCCGCCCCCTTGACCACGGCGTCGCCCATCGAGACCTGGCCATCGCCCGCCATTGCAACCCGGCCATCGCGCGCGACGGCGATCACGGTGGTGGCGTGCACGGGGACGCCGGGCTGGAGGCCGGAGCGAACGAGAGTGGGAGATGGGAGAGGAGGCATGGGCATAGCTACGGAGCGTTGCCGCGACCGGGCTCCCGAGCGAGACGGGGGTTCCAGAAGGGGAACGCGGGCTCTCGGAGGGATATGCGGGTGTCGGAGGGGAGCGGATTCCAGAGTGGGACGGAAGATAACGCGCCGCTGTGCGATGCGGAGCGGAGCTGCGCGCGGAGGCGGCCTCAGGAGCGGGGATGCGACTGGAAATAGACCCGGCGAAGCCGTTCTCGCGAGGTGTGGGCGTAGATGCCGGTGGTGCGCAACGAAGCGTGGCCGAGGAGCTCCTTGACCGCCATGAGGTCGGCGCCGCCATCGAGCAGATGGGTGGCGAAGCTGTGGCGAAGCGAGTGTACCGAGAGATTGGATTTGGCGGCGAAGCGGACCAGCGCGTCGCGGACGGTCTTCTGTATGTAGCGGTCCGTGAGGCGTCGTCCATGGCGGCCGATGAGGAGCGCATCGCAGTCGGGGGCGACCGCTTCGGCGCGCCGGGGAAGGTAGTTGCGGATGGCGCGGGCGGCCGCTTCGGTGATCGGGACGATTCGTTCCTTGCGCCCCTTGCCCGTTACCCGCAACTGGTTGCGGTCGAAGTCGATAAACGCAAGGTCGAGCGAGCGGAGTTCGGCGAGGCGGAGGCCGCTCCCGTAGAGGAGTTCCAGCGCGGCGAGGAGGCGCGTCGCGGGGAGATCGTTGCGTTCGGCGGCCGTCTCGGTCGCGCGCCGAAAGAGGGCCTCGACCTCGCGGAGGCGCAGGTGGCCGGGCAGGGTGCGGTCCCGCTTCGGGCCCTTGATTCCGCGCAGGGGATTGGCCGGGAGGACGCCTTCGCGGTGCAGGTGGGCGAAGAAGGAACGGGCGGCCGACAGCTTGCGCGAGATGGTGGCCGCGGCCAGCCCCCTACGCCCCGCCTCCCCGAGGAAGGCGCGGACCACGCCCCGGTCGATCTCTTCCCACTCCCAGCTCTCGCGGCCGAGGTACGCGCCTACGAAATCCTCCAGGTCGCAAAGGTCGCGCCGATAGGCCGAAATGGTGCGGTCGGAGAGATTGCGCACCACCTCGAGGTGGTCGAGGAAGCGGACCAGTTCGCTGGTCATCGCCCCGCGCGCCCCACCGAAACCGCCGCCTCCCGGCGCTCCAGCGGGAGCCGGGTCAGGAATGCCGCGAGGTTCCACATCTGTCCGGCGCGGTCGTCGCGGCGAATCTGGGACACCGCGCGGAGACGGTGACCGCTACGGGGCTCCCGGAGCCCCACGGATCCCACCGGAGCGAAGCGCAGGACGTCGAATCCCGGCCCGGCCGTGGCCCGCACCCCACACATCTCCACCCGTGCGACCCGGTGGCCCCGCTCGGCCAACACCAACGCGGCCTCGCAGCCGGCCAGCCCGCCTCCGACGACGGTCAAACCCCCGCCGGCCTCCGCCCACACGCTCAGCGCGACGGCCTCCGACCGGCAGCGCCCTTGCGCGACTTCGGCTTCTTCCGCACGGCGCCCTTCTTCGTGCCCGCCCGATCCCTCTTGGCGGCCAGGAGCGCGGCCGCCTCCTCCAGTGCGATCGCCTTCGGATCGGTTCCCTTCGGAAGACTTGCGTTGACCTTCCCGTCGGTTGCATAGGGCCCCCACCTGCCCTTGCGGATTTCGATCGTGGCACCCGTGGCCGCGTCGGCCCCCAGCGACCGCAGGACCGCCGGTCCCCTGCCGCGCGTCTTCTTTTCCTGCGCCAGCAACGCCGTCGCCTCCGCGAGGGTAATCGTGAAGACCCTGTCCAGGGAGGCGATCCCGCGCGCCTCGCCCCGCTTCGCATCGGCCGGCTTGACAAAGGGACCCAATCCGCCCACGGTGGCGACGATTTCACGCCCCGTACCGGGATCCTTTCCCAGCGACCGGGGCAGCGAGAGCAGGCGAAGCGCGTCCTCCAGGTTCAGGTCGTGGCGGTTCATGTCCCGGGGCAGGCTCTGGGTGCGGCGGCCCTTCTTTCCCCGTCCTCCTTCGCCCATTTGCAGATAGGGGCCATAGGGCCCGGATTTTCCGTAGACCGCAAGGCCGCTATCGGGATCGGTGCCGATGAGCACATCGCCCGCCGACTCGATCAGTTCGGCCGCGCGCTCCACCGTCAGTTCATCGATCAGCACGTCGTCGGGGACGCTGGCGGTGTCTCTGCCGCTCCCTTTGCCACGCTCCAGGTAGGGCATCCGCTTGCCGATGCGGATGCGGATCGACTTGCCGGTACGTGGACAGTCGCCCAGGGAGATAACGGGATACTCGATCGCATCCTTGCGCTCTTCGATCTCGGGCTTGAGGCCGGGCTCCCCGTCGTTGCCCCAGTAGAAGTGGCCCAGAAAACCACGCCGGTCCCGGTCGCCCGCGGCGATCTCGTCCAGATCGTCCTCCATGCGCGCGGTAAAATCGATGTCGACGTAGCGGGTGAAGTGACGACAGAGCAGATCGTTGACCGCCATGCCGACGAAGGTGGGAACGAGTCCCCCGGAGCGTTTCTTGACGTAGTCGCGACGGCGCAGCTTTCGCAGGGTTTCGGCGTAGGTCGAGGGACGGCCGATCCCCTTCTCCTCAAGCCGCTTGACGAGCGAGGCCTCCGAGTAGCGGGCGGGCGGGCGGGTTTCCTTTCCCTCCGCTTCGACCCCGAGGAGAGTCGTGGCGGTCCCGTTGCGGTCTCGCGCCTCCCCGGTGCCCGGGGCGTCGCCACGCACGTGAACGAGATCTCCCGTCTCGAGTGCGGGCAAGCGCTGGTCGCTCGACCTGGTGTCGGGAGCCACCTTGAGAAAGCCGGGGAAGCGGACCACCGATCCCGTCGCGCGGAAGAGGTGTTCGTCGCCCTCGATGCTCGCCGCGAAGTCGATCGTGGTGCGATCCACACTGGCGTCCACCATCTGGGAGGCAACGGTGCGGATCCAGATGAGCCGATAGAGCTTCAGCGCATCCGCATCCAGAAAACGCGCCATGCGCTCTGGTGTGCGCGAGACTTCGGTGGGACGAATCGCCTCGTGGGCCTCCTGCGCCGACCGCGAGCGGGTGCGGTACCGCCGGGGTCCGTTGTAGTATCCCTTCCCGAAGGCCGTCTGGATGTACTTGCCCGCATCGGCCAGCGCGCGGTTCGAGAGCGTCAGCGAATCCGTGCGCATGTAGGTGATGAGGCCCTCGCGCTCGCCTCCTCCGATCTCGATGCCCTGGTAGAGGTTCTGCGCGATCCGCATGGTGCGGTCGGGCGACATCCGCAGCCGTCCGCTGGCGACCTGTTGCAGCGTGGAGGTGGTGAAGGGCGGTGGAGGTCTCTGGCGCCGGGTCTCGCGCTTCACCTCGGAGACCCGCCAGGGCGTCGCTGCGGCCGCCGCTTCGGCCACGGCGCCTGCCGCATCGGCGTTGAGAACAACCGCCTTCTTCGAGGCCAGCAGCTCTCCGGTGGAGGAATCGAAGAAGCTGCCGGAGTTGGCGATCCGCTTGTCCCCAATCTGCATGAGCTGCGCTGGAAATTCGCCGTCGGGCGCGGCGAGTGTGGCCCGCACCACCCAGTAACGGGAGCGCCGGAAGCGTCGGCGTTCGGCCTCGCGGTCCAGGATCAGACGCAGTGCGACGCTCTGGACCCGGCCCGCGCTCAGACCGTAGCGGACCTTTCTCCAGAGCACCTCGGAGAGCTCGAAGCCGAAGAGGCGGTCCAGCACCCGGCGCGCCTCCTGGGCCTCGACCAGCCCCCGATTCACTTCACGGGGATTGGCGAGCGCCTCCCGGATCGCCGAGCTCGTGACCTCGTGAAAGGCGATGCGCTTGACCGGCACCCGGGGCTTCAGGGTTTCAACCAGGTGCCAACTGATCGATTCGCCCTCCCGGTCTTCGTCGGTGGCGAGGAGGATTTCGTCCGCGCGGGCCACGACCCTGCGCAACTCGGCGATTTTTTTCCGGCTCTCTTCGGGCACGACCCAAACCGGCCGGAAGCTCCCTCCGGTGTCGACGCCGAGCTTCGCCCAGGGCTCGCCGCGGATTTCGCGCGGGGCGTCGCTTGCCTTCGTAGGCAGATCCCGGATGTGGCCGTTTGATGCCTCGACCCGGTAGTCCGTACCCAGGAATCGTCCGATTGTCTTCGCCTTTGCGGGCGACTCCACGATGACCAGCTTCACTGGCGATCTCTCCTATGGTTCCACTTCCGTGAATCGGTTTCCAGACTTGCCAGCACCTCGCGCGCCACGGCCCGGGGGGACTTACCTTCGGTGTCGATCGCGGTGTGGGCCCGCGCATACCACGGCGCCCGTTCGCGCAGCAGGGATTCGGCCACCGCCCGCGGATTCGGCGCCCGCAGGAGGGGACGGATAACGCTCGATCCCGCGATTCGTTCCAATGCGGTCCGCGCCCCGACGCGCAGCCAGACCGTGGCCGTCCCCGCTCCGACCCGATCGAGGTTGCCCGGTTCGGCCGCCCATCCCCCCCCCGTCGCGATCACCGCACGGCGCCTGCTCACGAGCTCCCGCCCCACCTGCGACTCCACCCGCCGGAAGGCCGCAAGGCCCCGCTCGCGAATGATGGCGGCCACCGCGGCTCCCTCGCGACGCTCGATCTCGCGGTCGAGATCGTAGAAGGGACGGCCCGCCTCCCTGGCCACGAGCGCGCCCACGGTGGACTTTCCCGCGCCCATGAAGCCGATCAGCACAACCGCCGCGGCTGCGTGGGGGCTCGGACGCGCAAGCGGTTCGGCCCCAGCGCCCGGACTCTCCGCCACGGAGGTCACCCTGTCACCCCCGCGCGCTCTCCAAAGCCGCGCGTGGCCAGCCGCTTCATGTAGCTCTCGAAGTTGCGCTTGAGCTCGCCGAGCGAATCGCCGCCGAATTTCTCCAGGAGTGCATCGGCCGCGACCAGCGCCACCATCGCCTCCGCGACCACCGCAGCGGCCGGCACGGCGCAGACATCGCTCCGTTCCACCGTCGCCTCCCGGGCCGATCCGTCCCGCAGATCCACGCTGGGGAGCCGCTTGCGGAGCAGGGTCGAGATCGGCTTCATGGCGCCGCGCACCACCAGGGGAGAACCGGTCGTGATGCCTCCTTCCAGACCACCCGCCCGGTTCCCCACCCGCGCAAAGCCGCCGGAGAGGGGTGCGTCGTCGTCGCGGAGGATCGCGTCGTGCACCCGGGAACCCGGCCGCGACGCATTGATGAAGGCCGGTCCGACCTCCACCCCCTTGATGGCGTGCACCGACATCACGGCCTGCGCCAGACGCCCATCCAGCTTCCGGTCCCAGGAGATGTGGCTGCCGAGGCCGACCGGGAGGCCGCGCACCACCACCTCGAAGCAACCGCCCAGGGTGTCGCCCCGGCGACGCGCCTCGTCGATGGCCGCGATCATGAGGGTTTCGGCCGCCGGATCGAGGGTGCGGACGGGCGACGGATCGGAGGCCGCGTTGAGGTCTGGGGGAAGGGGGCCGGGGGGGGCGGCCTCCACATCGCCAATGCGGGTGACGTGACTCCCCACCGTCGCGCCGAGCACGCACCGCAGAAGCAGCTTGGCCACCGCGCCGCACGCCACCCGGGCCGCCGTCTCGCGCGCCGACGCCCGTTCCAGGATGTCGCGCGCATCCCGCCGGTCGTACTTGAGAATCCCCGCCAGATCGGCGTGGCCCGGCCGCGGCAGATAGACCGGCCTCAGCGCCTTCGGGTTCCCTTCCGGGTCCGGCGGATCGTGCGACATGGCCGTCGTCCAGTTCTTCCAGTCGCGATTCCGGATCAGGAGCGAGAGGGGCGAGCCCAGGGTGACGCCGAGCCGCAGTCCCGAGACGATTTCGGCGCGGTCCGATTCGATCTTCATTCTCCGGCCGCGCCCGTACCCCCCCTGGCGGCGCGCAAGATCGGGATCGATGTCGGTCGCCGGATCCAGCGGCAATCCCGCGGGCAGTCCCTCTACAATGGCGACGAGGCCCCGGCCGTGGGACTCGCCGGCGGTGCAAAAGGACAGACGCGAAAGCGGCATGAGTTCGGAAGCGAGCGGCGTGGCCGCGGGTTGGGGGCTGGACGAGGCGGAACCCGGGTTTGGCGCCGGGCGCGCTTACATGGATAGCCAATGCCCCCGTCATGGGGAAGCATCTCCCACGATCGTCGGCGTCACCATGATCAGGAGTTCGCGGCGGATGGCCGACTCCCGGCGCGAGCGAAAAAGCCATCCAAGCAGGGGAAGATCCATCAGCAGCGGAATGCCCGAACGCACCTCGCCCAACTCGGTCACGGTCAGCCCTCCGATCACGACGGTCTCGCCATCCTCGACCAGGATCCGCGACTCCGCCTTCTGTCTGCGAAAGACGAATCCCACATCGGAGGGAGCGATGTCCGCCGAAGAGCGCTCGGCCGCCAGCTCCAGCAGGATTCGATCCTGCGCGGCGATGCGCGGGGTGACTTCCAGGATCACGCCGGTTTCCTTATAGTCGACGGTGGCCACCGGATAGGCGCCCTGTCCAACACCCTCGCCGCCGGACCGGGGCTGCGCGCCCGCATCCAGAACCCGGACCGGCGTTTCCTCTCCGACCACCACACGTGCGGTGCGGTTGTCCATGACGCGAACCGAGGGCTGCGCCTCGACCTCGGTGAGTTGTGCCGATTCCAGAGCGTCAACGAAGCCGACCAGGGTGTGCCTGCCCGCGACCAGAGTGGCCAGCAGCGAGAGCGTCGGGCCGGCAATCCGGTCGGTTGCGTTTCCGAGAGCCGCGATCGAGTTGCCTCCGAGCGTCACGACATCGGTGCCCCGGGGGACGGATTCCCCGGTGAGATCGATCTCTCCGTCCCCGTCCAGATCCGCGGCCCCCGCATTGAGAAGATTGAGCTGGTTGCCGGCCAGGTCCTTGAGGTCGTAGGTGATTCCGAGCCCCTCCAGCGCGGTGCGATTGACGAAGACGATCTTGGCCGCGATGTCCACCTGGCGCACCGGCTGGTCCACCGCTTCAACCAGCTCGGCGACCTCGTCGAGGATCCGCGGAATGTCGGTCACGACCAGCGTGTTGGTCTCGAATCCGGCCGACGCCCGCCCGCGTTCGGACAGCAGGGGAAGCGCCATTTCGTACAATTCGGTCACGCCGGTCCAGCTCGCCGGAAAGACCCGGGTGCGTAGCGGCAGCACGGCTTCGCGCTCGAAGAGCCGGGTGGCCTGTTCGACCAGAATGATCCCGGTGGAGTCTTCGCGGAAGACGAGTCCGTGCGCCTCCAGGAGGGCGCGCAACGCCACATCCCACGGCTGGTCGCGGATCTCGGCCGAGAGGATGCCGTCCACCTCGGCGCCAGGCACGATTGAACGACCGGCGAACTCGGCGAAGGTGAAGAGAACTTCACGGATCGGAGTGTCCACGAAGGTGACGGTGACGGGGGTGCGGAGGGACTCCGGCCCGGGCGGGGGATCCTGCGCGGCGGCGGCGGGCCAAGCGGTTCCGGCCATGACCGCAATGTAGAGGAATGCGCGGCGCATCATCGGGGGCTCCCGTCGCGGAAGGCCTCCGGAAGGTGGATCGCGCGACGAAGAGCTCCCTCGGACCCAGGCGCTTCGATCACCACATGGTCGGCAAGGATTTGGGCAAGACGGACTCCGGCGCTGGTCTGGCCGATGCGCAGGCGGATGGCCGGCATTCCGCGGGGACGGGCCGTCGCGTCCGGTCCGGCCAACAGCGCGACGCCGAGATCGGAGCGGTCCGGATGATGGATGATCCCGAGAAGCCGGGCGGGTGGGGAGGGCGCGGAGGCGGGACCGGAAGGATTGCCGAGCTCCGCGGTGGGCAGAAACGGATCGCGGCGGCCATCGCGCTGGTAGCGAAACCGCTCGCGTTCGTAGGCAAGTGCGCGCGGCGATGGCTCCTGCGGCTGATCGCCAGGGGGCGGCGCTTGCGGCTTCGCGGCAAGCAGTCCGGCCAGCGCTGCGACGAGGGCGGCAAGGTTCAGAGCGCGGAGACGGCGTTTCCCCGGGCGCGAACGGCCTGTGGAGGCACAGGGCTGTTCCGAAGCCGGTAGTGCCGTGGCGGGATCGACGCCGTACACTCGCGCTGCCGCAGCGCCACCTTGGCACGGGCGGATTCCGTGCACCTGTTCGTGCACCCGGACGGGGGGGTGATGCGGTGGATGTTTCGGGAATGGAGACGGTGTCATGGTGGATTCGGCCTCACATGGGTGCGGATGGTGAACTCGGCCAGAACGCCGCCGGCCGGAGCCGACTCGTCGCTGGGGAAGGGAGAGGGGTGGATGTGAAGGTCACCGGGGACCAGGATGCGCTCCTGCGAGGCGATCGCCGTGACGAAGGCGGCGATGGCGTGATAGCCGCCCCGAGCCGCGATGCGGTAGCTCCACGTGGCGTAGGGATCGCCGGCCAGCGGTGGCTCGGGGCGCAGCAGCGCGATCGTGACGCCGGCCCGCGTGGCTTCGGTAGAGATCGATTCCAGGAGCGCCGGCAGTTCGCGGGCAGCCGGAATGAGCGACTCCAGGTGCGTGAGGTGGCGGCCGTACAGGGGGTTGCGATCCGGCTGATCGGCCTCGCTCGCTGCGGCGGCGGAAGGAAGGCCCGGAGTCGTCCGCAGGTGCGACTCGATCTCCCGGATCCGCAGTCGCACGCCCTCCGCGCGCTCCCGCCTGGGCGTATGCACCCAACTATGAACGAAGTAGAGCCCGGCCAGCGCCAGGATGGCAGCCAACACGGCGCCCCGACGGACCGGGTCGGTGGGGAGCGCGGCAATCATCGCACCACCCGTCCTGGACTCTGAAGATTGATCACTTCGGGCGGAGCTTCCTCCGAATCCGCCTCCAGCACAAAGCGGTAGCGGGTAGAAGCGGGATCGGCGCTCCCAGTCACTTGAACCGCCTCAGTGTTGACAAGATTGACATCTCGTATGAAAAAGGATGCCTCAAGACGATTCCAGTACTGGGTAAGCGTGAAGTTGTCGAGGGCGATTCCCTCCACCCGAAAGCGGGTCGGAGGCACGGCGTGCGGACCCTTCGCACCCGCTTCCGGCGAGATCCCCTGGATGGCAGGCCGGGGCACCGGGATCACCTCCGAGATCGCGTTGATGCGGATGCCCCCGGGCAGTGCGCGAGAGATTTCGTCCAGCAGGTGTGGCCAGCGATACCGACCTCGGTCAAGACCTTCAATCCGCAGGATTCGAACGCTGAGCGAGTCCCGGATCCGGTCCGCCTCCTCATGGGCAAGAGCCGCGACCGCCGTCTGGGCAGAATCCGCAAGTGATTCCTGTAGTTGAGCTTCCATTGTCGGTACCAAAGCTGCGCTGGCGCGAACCAGGTGAAGCGACAACCCAACCGATCCCAGCACGATCACGGTGGAGCCGAGCAGCCACGCATCAAGGCGGGCCAAGGCGGGAAACCGCCGGATCGCACGATGCCGATTGCCCGCACGGCGCCCGCCGTCCTTTCCCGGAAGCAGATTGATTTCGATCACCGGATCCTCCTATACCGGGGTGCGCAACGCCAGACCCACGGCCTGGAAGAAGAGGGGCGCGGCCTGGGCGAGGTCGTTGCGGCCACCACCGCCCGAAGGGACGTCGATCCGCGCGCAGGGGTTGACAATGTGCGTTTCCATTTTGAGGCGTCGTCCGAGAAACCCGGCCACGCCCGGCATGCAACCGCCGCCGCCGCTGAGGTAGACCCTCCCCACTCCCCCACCCGGCCGCCGGGTTCCGACGACGGCCCGCGCGCGCTCGATCTCCACCGCAACCACATCCGCGCCCGTTTCCAGCGCTCGGTCGAGTCCTTGCAGCTCGCGCCGGTTCAGGATGACTTCATCGGCCCACCGTGGCGGTAGTCCGTAGACGCGTTCCAGGAGTTCGCGAAATCCTCGGAGCCCGAGGGGAAGATCGCGGATGAGGAGCGGACGCCCATCCACGAGAACGATGATGCTGGTGATCTCGTAGCCGACATTGACGAGTGCCACGCTTCCATCCCGAACCCCAGGGTAGTTGTGCTCCAGGGCGTTGCAGAGTGCGAGCGCCTCCGAGTCCAGCAAAGAGACGCCCGCTCCACATTCCTCAATCAGCGCGACCCGGGCGGCTACGTTTTCCTTCTTGGCCGCGACGAGGAGCACCTCCGCCGGCCCGTCTCCGGCAGATGGGCGCAGCGCCTGCACATCCAGGTGCACGCCATCGAGAGAAAAGGGAATGTGTTCGGCCGCAGTGCGCCGGACCTCCCGGGTGGCTTCGCTCGCGCTGGACGCCGTGGTTTCTACCGTCTTGACGAAGACGCTGTGACCCCCGAGCGCGGTCGCGACCGTGGCCGCCTGGAGACCGGCTTCGGAGAAGAGCGCGCGAATGGCATCGGCCACCTGACCCTTCCGGACGATCTCGCCATCGATGACCGATTCCGCCGGGACCGGTCCCGCAATGGCACGGCGCAGCGCCGGCCGGTCGCCCCCATGATCGAGCTCGACCAGTTTGATCATTCCGCGGCCGATGTCCAGGCCGACGGTCGTGCGCTTCTTGCCGAAGATTCCCATCATTCCTCCTCTCCGTGACCGATAGCAACCGGCGCCGGGGCGACCGGAGTCAACCAGGACCGCGCACCCAGCGGGACCGGACGCTGCAACGAGCCGGCGTTCGCCAGCGCGCCCAGTGCGACGCAGGCCGATCCGTCGACAAAGCCTCCCTGGGCAATGGTGACCGTCCCACCCGCGCGAATCAGTCCGCGGACAGTCGCCGATCCCCGCACCTCGACATCCCCCGACGCCAGCACCAGACCGGACCAGCTTGCCCCCGGCGCGACGGTCAGATTGCCGAGAACCGCAAGCACTCCCGATTGGTCGCCGGAGATCACGGGATTGCCCTCGCGATACACCAGGCCGGACCAGCAGGCGAGGCATCCGGGGGTGGCGGGCGGAAGCGCGTCGACGGAATGGTGATCGGCAAGCGCCCGCAGCAGCCGCGGATCCAGCCATCCCAACCGGATCCCCTCCAGTCCGGAGTTCGCCTCGGCCGCGCCCCAGACCGGAGGTGGCGGAAGCGGTCGAGCAGACGGGAAAGAGGGGCCTGGCGACGCCGCAAGCGCAGGCAGGTGGCCGCATGCCGCCACGCCTCGCCGCGGCTCCAGAACGGAAGTGGTGTCGACCCGGGCGCCCGCCGCGATCCGGACCGCCGACGCCTCGATCGCGGCGCGGTGGGTCGCGATTCGGGACACGGGATCGATCCACCAGACCAGTCGACCCATCCGCGCCCCGATTCCGTCGGCGGTGCGTGCCTCGCCAAGGAAGAGATGGAACTCCGGCGCAAGCCGTAGACCAACAACCCGTGTAGTGACATGGTCGCCGAGCGGACCCTCCAGCAACACCACAGCGGTGTCGCCGACCCCTGATCGGGCCAGCCCCGAAGTCCGGTCGAGAACTCGGTCCAGCGCCGCCCGGGCCCCCACGCGCGCCTCGTAGACCCTGCCGGAGGCGGTGGCGGCGCGTAGTTGCCCCAGCGCCGCGATCATGGCGGTGGAGGCGATCGCTCCGAGCAGCGCCATCGCCACGAGCACCAGTACCAGGGCATAACCGGCCCGCCGGTCCGCGCCGCCCATCACCGTTCCAGCCCCCGATTCGTCCAGGACTGGGTGCGCAGCGAGTCCGCACCGCTTTTCCACCAGGACCGTACCTCCAGGACATTCGGATCCTCGGCCCCCAGCCGGGTTGAGTCGGTGTCGATCGACGCCGTGGTCACAGGCTGCCATCCCGCGCGGCCGGGACGGTAGCGAAGAGTGCTCCCCGAGAAGCGATAGGCGCCCCGCTCGAACCAGAGGGCGGCGACAGCACCCGGCCGGGGAGGATCCAGAACCAGCGCCTCGGCCGAGAATCCCGCCGGTGGACGGCATGCGCTTCCGGACGCGCTGCGACGACGCACAATGCGCGAGACCTCCCAGCGGCCCGACGCGGTCAGAACCACCGCGGAGTCCTTCGCGGGATCGGGGACCCGGAATCCGGAGAGGGTAGCCGCCCATCCCTCGCTTCCCTGTCCCTGGCAGGCCAGCGCCACGCCCCGGAATCCGCGCAGGTGCAGCGTGTCTCCCGCCAGAAACCAGTCCACCCCGCCCCTTCCCTGCCCGACCTCGGTCCCGAGCAGGTGACGAACGAGCCGCGCTTCATCGAGGATCTGCGCCTCTTGAACGACCCGGCTCGCCACCACGCTCTGCACGGCGACCACCCACCAGGCCACCTGGGTCACCAGGAGCGCCAGCGTTCCCGCGACGATCGCCTCCGCCAGGGCGAAGCCACCGCGCCCCCGGGTGCCCCGGTTCCCCCTCATCGGCCGGCAGGGCGCGGGGTGAGGGTGGAGGTCATGCCAAAGCCCACCACAACCGAATCGTCCAGGGCAATGTGGTCGAAACGCGCCCAGCTCTCGCCGGGACTCGCGGCCAGCTCCCAACTCAGTGTACCGAGTGCGGTCGGGCGCGCTCCCGCATCCGGGCCGGTCGTCATTCGCACCGAGTCCACAAAGCTCTGCAGGACCGTGTAGGTCTCGTCGATCGCCCGTGCCCGGGCCAGCGTGCGAGTGGCCGCGATCGTCAGCGAGGCCACACCCACCACGCCGATCCCCGCCAGCGCCACCGCGACGACGATCTCGACAAGCGTGGTTCCGGACCGGTTCATCGTCGCGACGCCCTTCCCAGCGAGGAGATCACCAGACGGCGCTCTTCGCCCGCCCGGGTGAAACGCAGCGTTTGGCTCGCGACCCATCCAAGCCCGAGTGGGCCGAAACGGATCCGGCTGACGGCACGAGCACGCGACAGATGCAACGCAACCCCCCCGGGACCAAGACCGACGGCAAGGACCGTGTCGCCCGTCGCCGAGATCACTTGTCCGCGTGCCGGCTCGGTCGTGAATTCTACGGTCGCGCCCCCCTCCCGAATCGCCGTCCAGCGCGCCTCGACCAACAGCCGGGCCGCGTTCTCCACAGCCTGTCGCAAGAGCAGCGAGTTCCGCGCATCCGACGCGGTCGCGACAATGGGGGGAGCCAGGAGTGCGGCGATCGCCAGCGCCAGAGCAATCTCAAGCAGCGAGGCGCCCGCACGCGGCCCCCTCCCCCCGGAAATCCGCAGAGCCGGAAGTGTCGTCAGTCCGTGCACGCGACCTGTCCCTCCGCCGCCGGAGTCAGGGAGCCCAGAGTGGGCGCGTCGGCGTCGCCATAGAAGACCGCGCAGCCCTCCTCGGCATCGAGGGCGTCGTGCGTGACCGTGGCCGACCAGCCGGTGGAGGAAGCCTCCAGGGTGACGTTGACCCCGTCGGAGGCCACGAAGCCGAGCGTTGCCGCCGACGCCGTGTAGGTGTAGTTGCCGGCGTGATGAAGCTCCTGGAGCGCCGCCGCATTCCGCACATCGGCCTTCATCGCGGCGTAGTAGGCCATCTCGCGGGTGGCGGAGAAGCGCGGAACCGCGATGGCCGCGAGGATCCCGATGATGACCAGGACGATGAGAAGTTCGATCAGGGTGAAGCCGCTTCTGTCCGACATTTTGCTCTCGCTTTCGCTGACTGTGTTGACCCCGTCCGCGGGGCCGTCTCGGGTGACGGCTACATGGTCGGCGAATTCGATGGGCATTCAAATGGCGAAATGGGACAGAATTTCTCGCGACGTCCGAGATGGGCGAATTCAGCCCAACGAGGGAAGGTCCTGGAGGCTGCACCCCGGGGGCCAAGGCATGTCTCCGGCCGGAAACCGAACTGGAGGTCCGGCCCACTTGCCGTTGGGAAGACCGCCCCTTTGATTCAGGAACGGGAAGACGGCTGGTCCTAGCGGAGGATGCGTCCCTTCCAGGGCCTCGCCCGGGGCGGCAGAAGACTGCTGCGTGCGATAAACCAGATGGCGGCCACGCCGTCCTTCCACCCGATCTTCTTGCCCTCGGCGTATGACCGGCCCCGGTAGGGAATCGGAAGTTCCTGAATCCGCGCCCCCGCCTGCGCCAGCCGGGCCGTGATCTCGGGTTCGATTCCGAATCGGTCGACCGTGAGAGGCAGCGACTGGAGCAGGTCGGTCCGGATCATCTTCTGACAGGTCTCCATGTCGGTTAGCCGGAATCCGGTCAGGCAATTGCTCAGGAAGGTCAGCGTCCGGTTGCCGAACCTGTGCCAGGAGAAGCGTTTGCTCTGGGGCGGGAGGGGACCGAGGAATCTCGAACCGTAGACCACATCGGCCCTGCCCTCGGCGATGGGGGCCAGGAGCCGCGGTATTGTGCCCGGGTCGTACTCGAGATCGGCGTCCTGCACGACAACGACGTCTCCGGTGGCCCGTGCGAAGGCGGTGCGCAAGGCCGCTCCCTTGCCCCGGTTGCGATCATGGAAGAGAAGTTGGCCGATCAATCCTTCGTCGCGGAGGGGGGGAAGCAGATCGCGCGTTCCGTCGGTTGAGCCGTCGTCCACGACGATGATCTCGCTGGGAACCGCAACCTCGGCGACGCGGCGGAGAAGCCTCTCAACGGTGGCCGCTTCGTTGTAGACCGGAACCACGACCGACACGGTGAGCGCCGCGGAGGTGTCCTGCGACGCTGTTGCCAGCATCTCTGCCAACCGCCCCGCCTCCCCCCTGCCACCCTCTTTGGCGCCGACCCGCCTCCCGTGCTCGATCTCTGTCCGGTCCGGTTGCGACTACGGCGACGACGGCGGATTCACCCGGATGACCTGTCCCGGGTAGATGCGACTGCTGCTCAGACCGTTGATCGAACGAAGCCGTTCCACACTGGTGCCGTACATCGACGCGATCCTCCAGAGCGAATCGCCCGACGCCACCTCGTACCGAATCACGTCTGGACTTCCCGGACCCCCGGCCGACTGCGCAACCCGCACTTCAGGCTCCGGCTCGCGGTCCTGCAGCCGGGCCACATAATCCGCATACGCTCGCGTGTAGACCGCAACATGGTAGTGGGGCGGACGGCGTTCTCGCGTGGCCTGCACCGCACCGCTGCGTTCAAGATGAAGCAGCACATCCTCCAGCCAGCTTCGGCAGGCACGCACGTTGCTGCGGCGGAGATCCACGGCCATCCCCCGGGGGTGGACCGACAGTGCCGAGGAGTTGGGCGGCTGCCGGTTGAGCGGACGGGTCAGACTCGTCACCACAAGCTGCTCGCCGCAGGCGTTCCGGTATTGTCGCGCCAGCCTTTCGACGAAGAGCTTGACTTCGGGGCGGGCGTAGGGGAAGCTGACCTGATGAAGGGCGTAGTCCGCGTTGCCCGGAAGCCGAACGAGAAGCTTCAGCTCGACGAAGCGGGCGACGTGGGCAGCATTCCGCAGAGGGGTGTAGTCGTACTCGATCCCCTTGTTGAACTGCTCCTGCATGGCGGTACGCCCACCGGTAAGACTCTGCGCCCACCCCTGGGCCGGAGCCAGGAGGAGCGTCCCTGCAATCCCGTACCGCAGAAGTGCCCCCGTCCGGCGCCGGGCGCCGAGTCCAGTCAGAGTCCGTGAGCGCGTCGTCATCCCGTTTCCCATTGCGGTCTCCTGGTCGCGTTTCGGTCGCACGTGCGAGGTATGGGTAAACATATGTTCTCATTGTCAGCCACGCCAGGAAGCGACCACTGTGGTGACCCCGTTGATCGCGAGCTGCACCCCCACCACCATCACCAGAAGCCCCATGACGCGCGTGACGACATTGAGTCCGGTTCGGCCCAGGGCATTGAGCACCGCGGGGGCGAGCAGAAGGCAGGGAAGCGCGGCCATCCCCACCAGCGCCACGGCGAGATAGACGGCGGCGGCCTGCATCGGGTTCGTGGCCTGGCCGATCAGGGTAATCACCGTCACCATGGCGCCCGGCCCCGCGAGAGTGGGCAGTCCCAGCGGAATGATTGCCACATTCTCGCGTTGGGCGGCCTCGTCCTGCTCCCGCCGCGTCGTCTTTACGCGCGAGCGACGGGCCTGCAGCATGTCCGAGCCGATCCCGAAGAAGATGACCCCCGCGGTGATCTGGAAGGCTTCGGTGGTGATCGCGAAGAAGCGCAGAATCGACGATCCGGCCAGGGCAAAGACCAGCAGCACCACGACCGAGGTCAATACGGCCGCCACGGCAACCCGGCGGCGTTCGCGCACATTCTGGGCTGCGGTCAGCGAGGCGAACATCGGCATTGCGCTGAGCGGATTGTACACCATCAGCAACGATGTGAAGGCGATGATCGCGAAGGAGACGTTGGCGCTCATGGGATCGCGGGCGCACAGGCCCCGTGGGGGAAGGTTACGGCGCGAGGCGGAGGCGTGACGGTCAGCCGGAGGCGTTGGCGAAGTTGTCGCCCACGACCGTCCAATTCACGACCTTCCAGAAGGCGGCGACGTAATCGGGACGCCGGTTCTGGTAGTTGAGATAGTAGGCATGCTCCCACACGTCGAGGCCGAGAATGGGGGTCCGCCCCTCCATGACCGGAGTGTCCTGATTCGGAGTGGATGTGACCTGGAGGCCGTCGTCGCCCGCAACCAGCCAGGCCCAGCCGCTGCCGAAGCGACCGATCGCCGCGGACGCGAACTGTTGCCGGAAGGCGTCGAAGCTTCCAAAGGCCGCGTTGATCGCCTCGGCCAGCTCCCCCTCTGGCGCGGCGCGACCACCCGGGGCCAGAATTTGCCAGAAGAGGTTGTGGTTGACAAAGCCGCCGCCGTTGTTGCGCACGGCCCCCCGAATCGAGGCGGGCAGGGCGTCGAGGCCGGAGAGAAGCGTATCGGCCGGCCGGCCGTGCAGACCGCCCTGGTCCTTGAGCGCGGCGTTCAGGTTGGCGGTGTAGGCCGCGTGGTGCCGACCGTGGTGAATCTCCATGGTGCGAGCGTCGATGTGCGGCTCGAGGGCGTCAAAGGAATAACCGAGAGGGGGAAGTTCGAAGGGGTAGGCCACGGTGGCGACTCTCCATTGGGGTGGGTTAGCTTGGGGCACGGTCTGGATCGCCGCGCGCACAGGAAGGTGAAGTTGACCGAAAACACGATGCCGGGGCAAGGGCCGCGCACGATCTTCCTGGTCGATTGCGACAGCTTCTTCGTACAGGTGGCGCGGCTGGAGGATCCCGAGGGTGCCGGTGCACACCCGCTTCTGCTCGTCGGGGGGCGGAGCGGGCGCGGGGTCGTCACGTCGGCGTCGTACGGAGCGCGCGAGTTCGGGGTACGTTCCGGAATGCCCACCGCGCGCGCCCTCCGCCTCTGTCCCGATGCGCTGGTGGTGCCGGTGCCGCGCGGGGCGGTCGGGGAGCGCAGCCGGGCCGTCAGGGCGGTCCTCGAGGAGCTCTCGCCGGTTGTGCAGGCGGCTTCCATCGACGAGTTCTACCTGGATTTCACCGGGACGGAGCGGTTGTTGAAGGGTGAGGAGGCGGCCGCAACGGCCGAGCGAATCCGCCGCGAGGTGCGGGAGCGCACCGGGGTCACGGTGTCGATCGGGGGCGGCAGCCAGCGTCTCGTGGCCAAGGTCGCGACCCGCCTGGCCAAACCCGACGGGGTGCATATCGTGCCCGCGGGTGGCGAGGCCGGCTTCATGGCGCACTTTCCGCTCGAGGCCCTCCCGGGAATCGGGCCCGCCTTTGTGCGGCGGCTGTGGAAGAAGGGACTCAGGAGCTGCGCCGATGTGGCCGCGGTCGAGCGCGCGTGGCTGGAACGATGGTTCGGCCGCGCCCGCGGCGCCTGGCTCTGGGAGCGGGTCCGCGGGATCGACCCGAGCGAGGTCAGTGCGCGGGAACCCCGTCGGTCGATCAGCTCGGAGCGCACCTTTCACAGCGATCTCCACGACGACGACGAACTCGGGCGCCGTCTCCTGCAGCTCAGCGCGGGGGTCGGAACCCAGCTTCGCCGCGCCGGACTCCGCGCCCGCACCGTGACCGTCAAGCTGCGCGATCATGACTTCACCACGCGACAGGCGGCCAGCACCCAGCTCGATGGCATCGAGACCGACCGTGCCATCTTTGCCACCGCCGCCCCGCTCCTCCAAGCCCTCCGTCACCGCCGCCGCACACCCGCCCGTCTCCTTGGCGTCGCGGTGACCAATCTCGTCCGCCAGGCGGAGCCCGCCCAGCAGGATCTCTTCGGCGAGGCCCCGGCCATCGAATCCAAACGGGACCGTACGATCGCCCGGGCCGTCGACCGGATCCGTGAACGCTACGGCCGCGAGTCGCTCCGTCCTGCGCGTACCTTCTCCCAGGGCCGGCGATCGAAGTAGCTGCGGGTCATCTCCCCAACCTTCGGAGCCAGAATCGCCAGCGCGAGCAGGTTCGGCCAGATCACGATCCCCAGGAGCACATCGCCCATGGCCCAGATCACGCTGAGCGGCAGCAATGCGCCGATGAAGTGCACGCCCACGAAGACGATCTTGTAGGGAATCACCGCCCGCGCCCCGAAGAGGTAGTTGGCGCAGCGATCGCCGTAGTAGCTCCAGGAGATCGCCGTCGAGATCGCGAAGAGTAGCACCGAGAAGAGGACGATGTAGTGTCCCCAGTCCCCCAGCGGCGAGAGACCTTCCCGGAAGGCCGCCATGGTGAGGGGCGCCCCGCTCTCGACCGCCATTCCGTACAGCGCCGCGTAGGTGCCACCACCGTCGCCGGTGGCCATTCCAGCGCCGGGATCGATCACCCCGGTGAAGGGTTGCGTCTGCGCTTCGTCCACGAAGAGCCGTTCGATGGGAACCTCGTGCCAGGAGACCTGAGGATCGGTCGGTCCCGTTGCGGCGTGATAGCCGTCCTCGATCCGGATCGGAAGGTCGGAGGCCACCTCCATCGAGCCGCCGTCGAGCTGCTCCGCGCGGTAGGAGAGGTCGCCCCCGCTCAGGGTGACTTCGGTATCGAAGCGGGCGTTCCACACGCCGGTCATGATGACGAGCAGGCCCGTCATGGTGCAGATGATGATCGTGTCGATGAAGGGTTCCAGAAGCGCGACCACGCCTTCCGACACCGGCTCCTCGGTCTTGGCCGCGGAGTGGGCGATCGGCGCCGACCCCTGCCCTGCCTCGTTCGAGAAGAGTCCCCGCCTCACTCCGTACATCAGCGTCACGAGGAAGGCCCCGGTGCCGGTTCCGGCGATGCCCGCGGTCGGGTTGAAGGCCTCGCGGAAGATCAATCCGAAGGTCGGGAAGACCTCCGCAGCGTTCATTGCAATGACCATGAGCGCACCCGCGACGTAGATCACCGCCATCAGCGGCGCCAGCACCGCCGTTACCCGCCCGATTCGGCTGATCCCGCCGAGGATCACGCCCGCGACCACGGTCGAAGTCAGCAGTCCACTGACCCAGGTCGGGATTCCGAACTGCGTCTCCAGGTTGTCGGCCACCGTGTTGGCCTGGATTCCGTTCCCGGTCAGGAAGGCGGTAATCCCCAGCACGAAGGCAAAGAAGATCGCCATCCACTTCCAATTCGGCCCCAGTCCCCGTTCGATGTAGTACATCGGGCCGCCCGAGACCGTTCCCGCCCATTCGCCTTCGCTCTCGCGGACCCGGTAGCGCTGCGCGAGGGTGACCTCGGCGTACTTGGTGGCCATCCCGAGCCCCGCCGTGACCCACATCCAGAAGAGTGCGCCGGGACCGCCCCAGTGGATGGCCAGCGCCACCCCCGCAATGTTGCCGATCCCGACCGTGGCCGAGAGCGCGGTGGTCAGCGCCTGGAAGTGGGTGACGTCGCCCGCGTCGTCCGGGTTGTCGTACCGGCCCGTCGCGACCGCGATCCCGTGCCCGAGCCGCATGATCTGGATGAACCCGAGCCGCAGCGTCAGGTATCCGCCGATCCCCAGGAGCAACATCACCATGAAGGGAATCTTCTCGCCGCCGACCGAGATGCCGGCCTCGACCACCCAGGTGGTCAGGAAGTCGGTGATGCTCTGGAGGAAATCCATGATGTGGCAACTCCTTGCCGGAGAGAGACGTGGATTGGAGAAAGCGCGGATGATTCCGTGGAAACGGAGGGTCCGCGGCGATCCGGCGCCACCCCGGCAAGCGGGGGAGCGGGACGAGCGGGAACCGCCGATCCGGGGAGCAAGCTATCGCCCTCGCCGCGCGGGAGACAACCTTGAGCACCGTGCGCCCTTTCAGGCCACCAGATTCATCATGTCGAGCATCGGCAGGTACATGGCGACGATCATGCCCCCCACCACCACCCCCAGCACCACGATCATCACCGGTTCCACCGCGGCGATCAGCAGATCGAGCGCGGCATCCACCTCGTCGTCGTAGAAATCGGCGATCCGCTTCAGCATCTCGTCCAGGCCGCCCGTCTGTTCCCCCACCTCCACCATGCGCACCACCATCGGGGTGAAGGCTCCCGAGGCCTCCAGCGGCCCCGCGATCGTTGCCCCGCCCGCGATCGACTCGCGCGAACGGAGCACGGCGTCGTGGATTACGCGGTTCCCTGCGGTGTGCGCGGTCACCTCCAATCCCTTCAGGATCGATACGCCGGACGCCACCAGCGTCCCCAGAGTCCGGGTGAAGCGCGCCACTCCCGCCTTGCGCAGCACATCGCCCACCACCGGCAACGCCAGGAGCAACCGGTCAGCCGCCAGCCGTCCGCGCGGAGTTCGGCGAATGCGCGCCGCCGCCAGCGCCAGGAGGACCGCGGCCCCGGCGAGTGCCATCCAGTTGCGCTGCAGAAAGCCGGAAGCGGCGATCACCATCCGGGTCGGGAGCGGCAGCGCAATTCCCGCCGAAGCGAACATCTCCTCGAAGGTGGGAATTACGAAGGCGAGGAGGACTCCGACCGCGAGTCCCGTCACGGCGAGGATCAGAGCCGGGTAGATCATCGCCGCGCGCACCTTGCGAGCCAGCGTGTTGCTCTTCTCCAGAAAACCGGAGAGCCGGCCCAGGATCGTGTCGAGCGCGCCCGCGGCCTCGCCCGCGGCCACCATATGAACGCTGAGATCCGAGAAGACTCGCGGATGACGCCGCATCGCCCCGGCCAGCGTCTCTCCGGCCTGGACATCGCGGATGAGTCCGCGGATCACCTCGCCGAGGACCCGGTGCCCCGTCTGCCGGCCGAGAATCGCCAGACTGGAGACGATCGGCAGCCCCGCCTCGATCATCGTTGCGAAGAGACGCATGAAGACCGCGATTTCGCGCGGCGGAACCCGCTTCACGATCCCCATTGCCCATCCTCCAATCCCGCGACGAAGCCGGGCAGGTCGTCCGGTGCCCGTTCGCCTACCGCCCGCAGCAGCTCACCAGGATCCGGACTGACTTTGAGCGCGGCCTCCAGGGTGGCGTCGCCATTCAGGTACAGCGCCCCGAGAGCGTCGTTCAGGGTACGCATTCCGTGCCGCCGCCCCGCCTGCATCAGGGAGCGGATCTGGTGCGTCTTGCCGTCGCGGACTACTGCCCGCACAGCCGCCGTGCAGACCATGACCTCCACCGCCGCGACGCGCCCGTCCCCTCTCGCGCGCGGAACCAGGAGCTGGGTTGCCACTCCCTGAAGCACCGCCGCCAACTGGGCGCGTACCTGCCCCTGGCGTTCTGCCGGAAAGGCATCGATCACGCGGGTGACGGCGTCGGAGGCCGAGTTGGTGTGAAGGGTCGAGAGGACGAGGTGGCCGGTCTCGGCGATCGTCAGCGCCGCCTCCATCGTTTCTGCATCGCGCATCTCGCCGACCAGAATCACATCCGGGTCCTGGCGCAGCGCCTGCCGCAGCGCGATGCCGAAACTCGCGGCGTCGCGTCCGACCTCGCGCTGGTTGACGATGCAACGCCGGTGGCTGTGGACGAACTCGACCGGATCCTCCAGGGTGATGATGTGGCCCGAACGGGTGCGGTTGATGTGATCGACCATTGCCGCCAGGGTGGTGGACTTGCCCGACCCGGTCGGACCGGTGACCAGTACCAGACCGCGGGGCAGACTGGCGAAACGGTGCAGAATCGCGGGCAACCCCAGTTCGGAGAGGGGCGGAGTGCGCTCGGGGATGTGCCGCACCACGATTGCGGCCTCTCCGCGCTGCCGAAAGCAGTTGCCGCGGAAGCGTGCGAGTCCCGGGATCTCGAAGGCGAGGTCGATCTCGCCCCGCGCGGCGAAGTGATCGCGCTGTTCCGCGTCGAGGATGCAGCGGACGAGGCGGTGGGTGTCGGCGGGTTCGAGCGCGCGGCCACCTCCGGTCTCCGCCTCGGCCAGTTGCCCGTCGATCCGCACTCTGGGCGGGGTGGCCACGGTCAGGTGCAGGTCGGAGGCGCCCCGGCGCACCATCTCGCGCAGGAGCGGCTCAATCCCTTCCAGGGCACCGGGGGAGGCCGCCGGGCCGCCGGAAGACCAGGAAGCCTCCGGTTGGGGCGCGCCGTTGCGGGCGCTCATCGTGCCACCGTAACCAGGGGGGCCAACCGCGCGAAGGTCCTCTCGCCGACGCCCGATACCTCCATGAGCTGGTCCGGCGCGCGAAATCCCCCGTTCTCCTCCCGCCAGGCGACGATCCGCCCGGCCGTGACCGGCCCGATTCCCGGCAGCGCCTGTAGCTCTTCGGCGGTGGCCCGGTTGAGATCAAGCAACCCACCGCCCCCCGCCGCCACCACCCCCGTCCCACCCCCGTCTACCCCTCCCGGCGCGTCCCTCGCGCGAACCGACGCCCGCACCGGCGCGGCCACCTGCAGGTACGGCCGCAGCCGCTCCACCGAGGCGGCCCCGATGCCCGGCACCCGCGCCAGCTCCTCCACATTGGCGAAGGGACCGTGCTCGGTGCGGTTCTCCACGATCTGGCGCGCGCGCGACGCCCCCACCCCGGGTAGCCGGTCGAGATCCACCTCGCCGGCCGAGTTCGGGTCGATCGTCTCTCCTTGCTCAAAGGGGCGGCTGCGACGTTCCCGGTCCTCCAGCACCGAATCGCCCGCGGCCAGCAGGCTGTCGGCGATCGATCCGCGTTCAGCGAGTGGCGCCTCCGCCGGTGCGGGCGCGACCAGGTACCGCACCAGCGCGGCCCCCGCGAGCAGCAGCGCCGCCCCCATCATGCTCTTGCGTTCCCTCTCCGTCATGGTCTTCTCCCCGGCTCATCGACCGTGATTGAAATCGGCGAGAGACAGGGTCGGCCCATTCGATGGGCGCTTCCATAGCGAAATGGGACACTTTCTTGGATGCGCGGTTTTCCGGAGGCGCGGGAGAAGCGTCCCGGCGGAGGCGGCACCGTTCCCTGCCCCGTCGAAGGCCCCCCGCGCGGCGGACGGGACGCAACGCAAGCGGGGCCGTGTTTGAGTTTGGGGTGCGAGCGGAAATCTCTATGCGAGGGACCGAAAATCTCTATGCGAGGGACCGAAACAGCAGCGCACTCGCCCCGTGGTTCGACGGCCGGGGAGTACCTCTGTTATCGCAACGGAGATCCAATGCTAATCGGCGGCGTAATCGTAGCTGGAGATCTCGACGCTACACCCCCCACCGCTCACCAGGTCCGCCCACGTAAGGCCTGAGCCAGCAACCTGGTAGGTGCGATTCGCCGTCATCTTGAGACCGAAAGGAACTTCGGTTTCCTGGTCGCCAACGGTGATCTGAAGGTACAGCCCCGCAAGGTCAACACGGGGCATGACCCATCCTTCCCAGTCAACCTCGTACCATTTGGCGTCGGCTGAGAGCTCCATGCTACAGTCGAAACTGCCGATTGCGGCGTGTACCGTCGCGACCGGATAGACGACCGTTTCCGCGACGCCGTCCGAATCCCTGGCCGTGATCGCGATCTCGGCGGCGCCCGGTTCATGGCCGGTCACCGTGAGCATCCTGCCGGAGATGCTGGCCGTCGCGACGTCCGGATTGGAGCTCGTTGCGACATGGATTGCGCCACCGCCGATCGCATCGAAGCAGAGCTCGCGCTCCATGGAATACTGCGGATAGGTCTGGATGGGACGGGGATCGCCGCAGGTGGTAGGGGCCACGGGACTCTCGCTCACGCAGGCGAGGGCCAGGCCGAAGAGGGCGAACACGAGGACTCGGAATCTGCGCATTGGAAATCTCCCTGTTCAGACAGGACTTCCGCAACTGAAATTGGCTGTATGCCGGCCAATGTGTGGTACAGCGGGACCAAGAGCAGGGTCCCCCCCCCTTACCGGTCCCGGACCGGTGGAGTGGAGCCGCCCTGCAACGCCGCCGGGGTCAGCAGGAAGCGGCCGAAGACATTGAGCTGAAACTGGGTGGAACCGGCGCGAAGCCCCACGAAGGAACGGCGGTCGAGATACCGGATCCGGACCCCGAGCTCGAAATCGCGCACCGAGGAATCGACCGAGAGGGAGGCGTCGCGTTCGAGCTGGTCGATGAAGGCCACGCACGCGCTCTCGTGACTGGTGACGCGGCACTGGCGCTCGTCGCCGTAGCGGAGATCGACGGTGAGGCGCAGCGGGGCGCCCCGGTCGCGAAAGGCACCGAGGGGCGAGCGAAAGCGGGCCGATCCGGCAAGCGAATGGGTGGCCGCGGTCCTGCGGGTGTCGCCGGTCGGGTCGCGGGCGTCGCCGCGGCTGACCCGGCCCCGGTACGCCACCGTGATCCCGCGCACCAGAGCGGCCGTGACCGAAAAGGGCTGCTCGCGGTCCTCGCGGTAGCGGTCCTGAAAGGATCCGGCGCCGAACTCAAGTCTGCGCTCCTCCCGCCTCAGACCCCAACTCAGCGAAAGTCGCTCCACGGCGGCGGCCAGGAGCGGCGGCAGCGGAACGCGACCCACCGAGGCGTTCAGATCGGGCCAGACGGTGCGCCCCGTCCGGCGGTCGGAGCGGGTGTCCAGCGTCTCGGTGAGCGAGCGGTCGTAGCCGACGCGGACGATCGCCGAGGCCGGGAGACGGAGGCCGCCGCGAACCGTGGCCCGGTCGCGCTCGCTGAAGGTGGATGCGGTGTCGGGGCCGATGGCGAGGAAGCGCTCGCGGCCGCCCCAGCCGAGTTCGTGGACCCACCCGGGCTCGATGGCGTCGCGGTCGAAGCGCGAGGTCACGCCGCTGGCCACGGTGACGGAGAGGGGCTCGAAGGCGCGGGTCCACCAGCCGGGGGCACCGTCCGGGTGGCCGTTTCGGAGGAGGGAGGCGCCGACCAGACGAGAGGGATCGAGGGCGAGCGAGGCCGTGAGATTGCGCTGTCCGTCCACATTGCGCAGCAGGGCCGGGGCGCCGGCGGGGGGGGCGGGAGCGACCAGATCGGCGTTGCGGCGCGACAGGTGAATCGTCGTGACATCCACTCCGGCGCGGGCCCACTCCGGCAGCCGGGGACGCAACGCCAGCCGGGTGCGGAGGTGCCGGTCCACCTCCCAGCCGAAATCCATCCCCGCCGCGCGCAGCCGTTCCGCCCCCAGGAGCTCGCGGGTGGCCGCATCGGAGGAGAGACGCTCCACATCGAGAAAATCCCGGCCGCTGAGCAGCTCCGCGGTGGCGGTCACCGACTCGACCGGCCGCAGCGCCAGCCGTGCCGTTTGGGAAAGCCGCCGCCGCGGCGCCTCGGTGGGTTCGACGAAGATGTCGCCCCCGGTGCGAATGATTCGGTCGAAGCGGTAGATGCCGAGTTCGCGCCCGAGAAGTTCGCTCTCCAGCCCGACGCTCTCCGGCGTCCAGCGCAGCCGCGCATCCGCCACGCGTCCCTCCAGAAAGCCGGGTAGCAGCCAGCGGGCCAGCGTCCCCAGAAAACCGGGGAAGATCGCCACTTCGCGCCGCCGCGGCTCCAGAGCGTAGCTGAGAAAGCCATCGACTCCCTCGCCCTCGCTCTCGGTGGTGATCGTGTTCAGCGACGAGCGCACCACTCCGGCTCTGAGCTCCAGCCGTCCGGGAATCCCCCCTGCCCCCTCCGGCGGAGCCCGGCGCAAGGCGATGTCGACCCGCGTCCGCGAGAATCCCGGTTCTCGCACGCCCTGCAACGCCGTGGCCCGGACATCGCTGTTCCGCAGGAAGATCGGCGTCTGCGCCTCGCGCTCGTGACTGACGGTGAGCGGAGCTTCCAGTCCCCAGTTCCCGGGCGCCAGACGGCCCAGTTGCAGGGTCGTGTGCACATTGAGGGAGCGGTCGTTCTGGAAGGTGGGCTCGGTGCGAAGCCGGCGGAAATACCCGCCCCGCCCGCGCCACGAGGCCCGCGCCTGGAGGAATTCCCCGCCAAGCAGCTCGGCGTCGAGGGCCGACGCGACTCCGGCATCGCGAATTCCCCGCGCCAGACGCAGTTCGTCGATCCAGATCTCGCCGGAGAAGGGCGCTCCGGTTTCGTTGTGGACTCCGATGCCGATTTCGCGGACCGAAGCCAGGTTGGGCGCGCGTCCCCGGTCCTGCAGGAAGACGGCGTGGGTGGAGTCCTGCGACCAGAGAACCAGGGGAGGATCCGAGGGGAGACGCGGCTGGCGGATCAGCTCTTCCTCGGCCTCGCGCCGCAGCCGCAGCCATTCGTCGAAGTTGATGACGATCTGGGGCAGCCACTCGGCCTCCCGCACCGCGCCCGGGTTGGCCACCGGGGCCAGCCGCGTTCGGAAGAGGTAGAAGTTGCTGTCGTCGGTTCCCACCTTTAGGAAGAAGTATGCCGGCACCGCCAGCCCGAAGTCGCCCCGCGCCGCGGCCGCCCACAGCCGGGCTTCGCGGTAGGAGAGAAAGTCGCGCGGCCGTTGCGGGAAGCGGTTGTACACCTCCACACGGTCGCCCGGCGCCACATCGTCGAAGGCGATCGCGAGAGAGCGTTCATTGAACTCGACCCCCTGTCCCCCGAAGGCGGCGGTCGGATCGTCGAGCTGTTCGATCACTCCCGGGGGGGAGGCGTAGGCGTCGCCCGCGGTGAGAAGCGAAACCGGCCCCACTTCGAGGCGTCCCTGTACCGAGGCCGTGTCCCCCCCCAGCCCCTCCAGCACCCCCGTTGCCGAGCGCTTGATCCAGGTCGATCCCACGATCGCCATCCGGGTCAGTGCGAAGGCGTCGTTGCGGCGCCCGGTCACGGTCAGGCGCAAATGCCGCACGGCGCGCAGTTCGGCGTCGCCAATCCTTCCCCCCACATCGATTCCGGCCAGGCCCTTGATCGGAACCCGGTACAGGCGGAAGGCGGTGCCGGTCTCGTGCCGGTCGCGGACCAGGTAGCGCGACGATCCATCCAGGGGAATGACGAAACGGCGGTAGCGCTCCAGGGTGTCGAGGTTGCCGTCCTCGTCGAGATCCTCTGTATCGGGATGGCCATTCCCGCGCGTACAGTTGGCGTTGGGGTCGCCGAGCGGATAGATGCGGCCCCGTTCGGCGAAGCAGGATTCGTCCCACACTCCCCGCCCATCCGTCACCCGCCCCCACACCTCACCCCGCCTCGGATCGGCCTCCTGGTCGAGCACCCCCTGCCCCCAGGGAATGTGCACGGTCGGCTTGATTCCGTTGGCGGCCCCCGCGGTGTCCACGAAGAAGGCGTCCTCGCTCACGGTCCCCAGATCGAGGACCAGCGTGAGGAACTCGCCGTCGCGGGCGTAGAACTCGATGAAGTCGCTGCGGGTGAGATCGGTGCCGGTGGGACTGAGGACGGTGGTGATCGACGACCATCCCCCGGGGCCCTCGCGGTCGCCGCTCGGGGGGCGGAAGCGCACGAAGAGACCCGGATCGCGCAGCGCACTGCCCGTGACGCGGATCCGCTGGTCGATGTCGGCCGGATTGAAGCCCTCGAAGACGCCCAGGCTATCGCCCGCCACATCCTGGCGAATCCAGGCGTGCTGCCAGCTCAGCGCGGCCAGGGAGCCCTCGGACAGATGGGCCGGCAGCACGGTTTCGGCTCCGTCGCGCCAGGCCGGGCGGCTGCCCCGCCTCCAGTCCCGGTTGCGAAGCGAGAGGGAACGGCTGTTCTGCCCGTCGAAGTCGTCGACATAGACCGCGCCTTGCCGGTTCGGCTCGGGCACGGACACGGCCGCCTCGCCGGTAATGTGAACCGAGGACCGCTCCCCGGGCTGGATCGCCGCCACCGCCCCCAGCGCGCGGGTGAGGAGCGGCGCATCCAGATCCAGAGTCAGATGCGTCCCCCCGAGCCAGACCGCGCCCGCCTCCAGCCCCAGGCGCGGACGCCGCAGCAGCGCGCTCTCGGACTGGTAGAGTCCCACCACATTCGCGGTTCCGTATTCGCCCATCTCGTAGCGCGCATTCAGCCCGAAGACCGACGACGGCGCCACCCGGAAGAAGCTGCGCTGTTCCCACGACACATTGAGCACGCGCCCCGGATTCGCCGCCAGGAGCGCGCCCGGATCGGTCAGGACGAGTTCGCCCAGATCGTAGTCGATCCGGTAGTCCACCCCGCGCACCAGGGGCCTTCCCTCGAGATTCACCCGTTCGGTACCCTCGCGGATGCCCACGGCGCCCAGCGCAAAGGACGACGCCGGTCCCCCGCCCCGCGCCTCGTACACCAGATTCAGGCGGAATACGCCCCCGTTGTCGCGCTCGAAGGGATCGGGATCGCGGTAGATGCGGCGGTTGCGGCTCGCTCCCAGGATGCGGGCGGCCTCGTCGGCGCCGATCCCGTGACTGGCCAGCGGCGGGGGCTCGGCGAAGGGTTCGAGGGTGGGGAAGACGACGAAGGCGCCCGAGACGGGAGGCTGGTCCTCGAAGGACTCCAGGGCGGGATGATAGATCTGCGAGGGATCGATGCGGTCGACGGGGGCTTCCTCGTCGAGTCCGAAGAGCCGCAGCCAGGTGATGTCTTCGCCCCCGGGCCGCCGCGCGAAGGTGCGTCCGGCGCTCTCTTCGCCGAGCGAGATGGCGAGTTCGACCGACTCGGCGTCAATTTCGGCCGCCGCCGAGACGCGGTAGATCTGGCGCATCTCGTGGGGCCAGGTGGGCCGTCCGGGTTGGTGCTCGGCCGAGGTCGCCCTCAGGAGACGCAGCCGGGGCCGCCGTCCGCGCAGATAGTCGCCCTCCGGATTGTAGCTGCCGATCGTGTCGCCGGACTCGGTCACGTAGGTGACGGCCAGCGCCTCGTCCGCGGCCAGCGGGGTGCGGAGCGCGATCCAGAGGCCGCTCGGATGCACCACAAAGTCCAGCCCCGGTTGGAGATAGCGGAACCACGCCGACTCGGTCACCGTGTCGGGCCCGCTCGCCGCCACCGCGTCGGCCTGGATGTAGCCCTCGATCTGTTGGCGGGCGAAGGCACCGGATTCGGAGCGGTAGAGCTGAATCGGTTCGGCGCCGGGAAGGAGCGCGGCCGGGGCGTCGGAGCGCGCGAGCGAGAGGGCGTCGAGGTGAGGGGCGCCGGCCAGCGCGCGCGGATCGACCAGGAAGAAGAACTGGCCCTTGACGTAGTCGGCGTCGTCGATCACCAGGGTGTCGCTGCGGGCGTGGCCGCGTCCGGATTCCTCCAGCCGGAAGCGCCGCGAGGTGACCTCGCCATTCTGCTGCGCCCAGACCGAACTCAGATCGACCGGCCCCGCGCGCATCGCCGCCTGGAAGCCGAAGTTGCCGGCCGGGACCGCGCCGGAGAGGAAGTGCGAAGGGGGAAGACCGAAGTCCACGTCGCCGAGATCGAGGCGCTGCAGGAGCTCGCCGGTACGGCCCTGGTAGCGGATGTTGACCCGGTTGGCGCCCTGGAACTCGCGCGTCTGGTCGTAATCGACATCGACTTCGAGCCGCTCGACGATCGTGCCGCCGGCCAGCGCGGCAAAGCGAAGGTCGGGCGAGAGACGGGGCAGCAGCGAGACCTCGCAGGTCGTCTGCACCGCTTCGTCGCAGGGCCGGTAGCGGGTCCAGTCGCCGCCAAGCTGGCCGCTCCCGCGGAGCGAGAAGGCGAGATCGGCGAGTTCGTTCCGAAAGCGCAGGGTGTCGGCCGCAAGGGCGGGGGGGAGGGAGGGGGGTGGGGGAACGGGGATGTCGGCCAGGGAGACGGTGCGCCCGAAGGCTCCCAGGCGAAGCGCGACGGTTGCGAAGGAGAGAGCAAGTCTTCCCGGGAGAGACGGCGGCGCGGGCGCTTCCGGGCGGGGGAGCAGGCGGCTGACCGGGATGCGGGCCATGCCCAGGAGGATTGTGGGTGCGGGCGGCGGCGTTTCCGAGCCGAGGGGGGGCGGGGGTCCGCGCAGCCCGGGAATCACCCAGAGGGCGGTGTCCAGCCCGAGGGCGTCCAGGCGGACGGCGCGCTGCTGTGCCCCGGCCGCGGTCGGTCCGGCCGCGAGCACGAGGGCGATGGCCGGAAGAAAGACCAGTCCCCCGGGGGCTCCGCGCGACCACACGATTCCGGCCGTCCTCACCCGTCCCCCACCCGCCGCCTCCAATCCGGCCACCCGGCGCGGCGCACACCATCCCAGGATAAACGCACGCCATGGCAGGACCGGTGCACACCTGCCCGGAACCGGTGCGCGCCTTCGCAGGACATTACATTTCACGGGCTGCCCTTCCCGGCGTCCCGTTGTGCGCGCCCGCCCCGGCCCCGGTGGACAACCGTGCCCCCGATTCGCCGCGTCCCAAAACGCGAACGGGAGGGCCCTGCGGACCGAACTCCCGCCGCGCCCGGCACATCCACTCTTCCAGCCGACCGAAGATGACCATCCTGACCCGCTACCTGTTGCGCTCGCTCACGGGTCCCTTCCTCTTTTCCTTCACCCTGCTGACGGGTCTGCTCTTCGTCAACACGGTGGCGCGCCAGCTCGAGGACTGGGTCGGCAAGGGGTTGCCGCGCGAGATCATCCTCGACGCGCTGGTCCTGTCGCTTCCGCACACCATCGCCGTCACCCTTCCCATGGCCGTTCTCCCGGCCGTTCTCTACGCCTTCAGCGAACTCGCCACGCACAGCGAGATCGTGGCCATGTCGAGCAGCGGCGTGCGCCCGCGCCGGATCTTTCTGCCGGTGCTGGCCTTCGGCGCCGTGCTCACCGCGGCCACCTTCTTCTTCAACGACCAGGTTCTCCCCGAAGCGAATCACCGCCTCAAGAACCTTCGCAACTCTATCCGTCAGAAGAGTCCCACCTTTCAGCTCCGTGAACAGGCGGTCAACCGGATCGAAGCCGAAGACGGTCTCGGACCCTGGTTTCTGGTTGCCGAGACGATCGACCAGGATTCGTCGGTCATGACCGGGGTGACCATCCATGATATGAGCAGGCAGGGAATCCGGCGCACCACCTATGCCCAGCGCGGCCAGGTGGCGCTGAGTCCATCCTTCACCGATCTGCACCTGCGCCTCTTCGATGGCCGCACCTACGAGGTGGGAAACCGGGAGCGGGGAACGCTCGAGGCGGTGCGCTTCGACCGCCAGCTTCAGGTGCTGCGGGGAATCGGAAACATCTTCCAGGATGCGAGCAGCGACCAGCGCAGCGACCGCGAAATGTCGGTGGCGATGCTGATTGAAGCCACGCGGGAACGGAGTGCGGAGCTGGAAGCGGTGCAAGCCGATGGCGCCGCGGGGGCGATGAACGCCGTGGAGCGCGCGCTGGGACGGGGGTCTTCCGCCGATTCGGCCCGCGCCGCGGGACCACCCCTTGCCAAGAGCCTGGCCGTGCCCGGCTCCGGAGTCCTCCCCACCGACGATCTCGCCCGCACCCTGGCCTCGGCCGCCCGCACCAATGCCGCCCGCGCCGGTGCAATGAGCCGCCAGGTCAACCAGTACAAGGTCGAAATCCACAAGAAGATGGTGATCGCCACCGCCTGCCTCGTCTTCGTGCTGGTGGGGGTGCCGGTGGGGATTCGCTTTCCGCGCGGCGGAGCAAGCATGGTGGTCGCGGGCTCGGCGGTCGTGATCGCCGTCTACCAGTGGGGCCTGACGAGCGGCGAGAAGTGGGCGGACCGCAACCTGATCGATCCTGCGCTGAGCATGTGGGCGCCGAGCATCGTCTGGTTCGCGCTCGGCACGCTGATGGTTGCGCGGCTCGGGAGCTGGATCGCCTCGGCGCGCGGCGGCGGACGGCAGGAGCTGGCGAATCTGCTGCGGCGGCTGGTCTCGTGGGGAATTGTGCCGCGGCGGGTGCTTGAGCGGCGGCAACGCCTGGAGCCGGCCCCATGATCCGCACCCTCGACCGCATGGTGGCCTCCACCTTCACCTGGATCTTCGGGATCGCCGTTGCGAGCATTCCGGTCATCTTCGTCCTGGGCGACCACTCGGAGCGCTCGGGGCTCTTCGCGGACCGGGGTCTCACCGTGGCCGACCAGGCGCTCGGATACCTTCATATGTATCCACACTTCATGGTTTGGTCGGCGCCGATCGCGGCCCTGGTCGCCGCCGTCTTCACCGTCAATTCCATGACCGTTCACCGCGAAATCCTGGCGGCCAAGGCGGGCGGCATTTCCTTCCACCGCCTGGTCCTGCCGCTCTGGCCGGTCGGTCTGGTCCTCACTGCGGGCGTCTTCCTCCTGGGATCCATCGTTCCATCCGGCAATCGCCGCGCCGCCGAGATCTTCGGCGACCGCGAGGTGCAGGGCGACTGGCGCAACAACTTCGTCCACCAGACCGAGGCGGGAGAAACGCTCAGCATCCAGCAGCTCTTCGTCTCGAACCGATCGATCGACCGGGTGCTGATCGAGAGCCGCGACGACGACGGATCGCTGCGCCATGTGTGGGCAAGCCAGGGATTTCACACCGCCGACGAGGGGTGGCTTTTCCAGGACGGCTACCTGCGCGTAATCGGACCGGACGGCGACGAGGCGTCGTACACCTTCGACCGCTACCGGCGGCCGGGGCTGGAGGCGTCGCCGGAAGATCTGCGCAGCGAACCCGCCGACGAGAACGAAATGAGCTACGAGGAGCTGGGGAAGCGGGCTGCGGCGGTCTACCGTTCGGGGGGCGATCCGAACGAACTCCTGGTCAAGCGCGACCAGAAGCTGTCGATCCCGGCGGCAACCCTCGTGATCATGCTCTTTGGCGCACCCCTGGCGACCACCGTGAAGAAGGGCGGCGCGGCGCTGGGGGTAGGGGTTTCGCTCGGTTCCACAATCCTCTATATCCTGCTGATGCGTGTCTTCGGCGCCATCGGGGCGGCGGGCGTCCTTTCCCCCTTCTGGGCGGCCTGGATTCCAAACTTCGTCTTCCTGGTCATCGGGTTGCTCCTCTTGGCACGGGTGCGGACCTGAGGATGCGATACGCGCCGAGGGGCGGCGGGGTCCCTGCGGCCAGGCCGGGGAGGCCCACCTGACCGCTGGAGGAACACGTTTTCGGCCTTTGGACTCCGGTTCAAATCTGGACTCTGGCCGCGTGCCAAGGATTCCGGGAGTGTCGCAGATGAGGATTTCGTTGTGCCTGACCACCGCTCTGCTCCTCGTCTCGGGCCAAGCCCTGGGGGCGCAGGACACATCCGGGTGGACACGCTGCCGGGGGGGCGGGTGGTGGTGTCGAATCCCGATCTGCCGGGGTTGACGGGGGACGCAATTCCGACTCTGGTGGAGGACTTGCGCATTGGGTCGTTGGAGGGGATCTTTGACAGCTTCGGGAAGGCGTTCTCGATCGCGGTGGACGGTGCCGGGCGCACTTTGTGGCCGATCTGCAGGTGAACGAAATCCGCGTGTTTTCCCCCGCAATCTCTGGCTGGCGCACACCTCTTCCTTCGAGCTGCACGAGACGACCTGGAGCGGCGACACGATTCGTACGGTGAGGCTGGAGCGGCCGCCTCCCCCGCTGGAGGGCCGCGAGCGCGACAGCATCGCCACTGCCAGGGGGATTCCTGCCCGGAGGCTACCAGAGCACAAGCGCGTCCTGCAGCGATTCCCGGTGGGAGCCGACGGGTGGATCTGGGTCGAGCGCGGCGAGAGACCGATCCGTCAGTGGGATGTCTTCGACGAGGGGGGCCGCTACCTCGGGTCCGTCGTGCCGCCCGTTCCGATCGAGGACGAACCCTTCCCCCTCTTTGGCGCGGGGACCGTGACGGCGGTCACCGCGGACGAATGGGGCGTCCAGTACGTGGTGAGGCTGCGGGTGGTGCGCTGATCAGCGAAGTCCCGGCACCAGCGTTCCCGTGCAGAGATCCTGAACCGGTCCCCGCAACCCCACCCTCCAGTCGGCCGAAACCGTCACCTCCATCGCGCCCCCCTCCATCGCCACGGTAACGCGGCCGGGCGCCAGCAGCCCCCGCCTCATCGCGGCCACCGCCGCCGCCGAGGCCGAGGTTCCGGACGAAAGGGTGTGACCGACCCCGCGCTCCCAGATCCGGATCCGGAGGCGGCGGCCGCGCGGGGGCTCGGCGAACTGCACATTCGTACCCTGCGGAAAGGCGCGGTGCGCGGCGATCTGCGCGCCGAAGTGCACGATCCCGGGGTGGGTCCAACTGTCGCCGAAGACCACCGCGTGGGGATTGCCGATCGAGACGGCCACGGCCCTCAGGACGCGCGTCCCGCCATCCGGCGCTGCCAGCTCCAGGCGAATCCGGCCATCCCGCCCCACCGCACCGGGCACGACAAAGGGCAAGCCATCGGGGAAATCCGCCCGCCCCATCTCCACCGCGGCGTCGCGGACTCCGGCGCCATCCGCCGCTCCGACCTGCATCTCGATCCGGTCGCCGCCCACGCGCACCGGAAAGGGATCGTCGCCGACCCGTCGCTGCCGCCGAAGCCACGCGCCCGCAATCCGCAGCCCGTTGCCGCTGCGCTCGAACTCGCCCCCATCCGGATTGAACATCCGCAGCCCGACCGGCATCGCTTCCCCCGCCAACGCCGTACGCCGGTCCCCTTCCCCACCTCGCCCCGTCCCCGGTCGCGCCTCCTGCCCCGCCCTCCCACCCGCCTCGACCACCACGATCCCGTCGCTGCCCACACCCCGGCGCCGGTCACAGATGCGCCGCACACGGTCGCCCGTGAGAACCGGCCCGTCCCCCTCCTCGAAGACCAGGTAGTCGTTGCCGTGGCCGTGCGCCTTGAAGAAACGGGGTCCGATGCGCGGCCGCAGCCGATCCATCGGCGCCCCCCCGGCGGCATCGCGCCCGGGATCGCCATCGGCGCTTCTCCTTCGCCCGGCCACGCCCGCGCAGTCGTCGCGCCCACTCCCGGCGCCATCCCCCGCCCTTCCCGCCAGCGCGTCTCTTCCCTCCACGAAGTCCCCGCTTCCCTCCGCGAAACCCGCCTGCTCCCGGGAACCCGCACCCTCCCCATGACGCGTGCCCGAATCCGCCAACTCCGGCCGGCCGCTCCCGAAACCCGCGTCCACGCCCCCCATCCTGGACCTGAAACCATTTCGCAACTTTTTCGCTCCCTCGCTCGTCCTATCGGCCCGTTGCGGAAGAACCGCCGCCGGATGAGCCGCCGAATGAGAAACTCGCCGGGGTGCCGCAACGCTGACAAGTGACCACTAAGACGGGCCCGGGAGGGTTCGAGAAGGGGAGGGGTTGACGATGGAGAGGATGCATTTCTCGACGTGGGTGCGGGGGCAGGGGATGCGGATGGGTGTGCGGGGGGCGGGGTGGTGGATGTGCGGAGCGGCGGTGCTGGCGGTGCTGGGTGGCGCGCCCCAGGCCCTCCCGGGCCAGTCGATCGAAAAGGTGGCCGCCGTGGCCACCGGCAACACGCGCGCGGCGCCGCCGTCTCTGCCGGCGCACAGGCTGAACGGATCCGAACCCGGGATCGACGGCATTCTCGACGAGGCCGACTGGGCGGCCGCCGCTGTCGCGCGCGACTTCGTGGTCTTCGAGCCGAACGAGGGTGCGCGTCCTTCGCAGCGGACCGAAGCGCGGGTGCTCTACGGCGCCGAGGCGATCTTCGTGGGCTTTCGCGCCTTCGATTCCGCCCCCGACTCGATCGTGGCCCAGTTGGCCCGCCGCGACGACCGGCCGCACTCGGACTGGGTGGATGTCGTGATCGACAGTTATCACGACCGCCGCACCGCCTTTCGTTTCGGGGTCAATCCGGCGGGGGTCAAGTCAGACGGCTACATGTACGACGATGTGCAGGAGGACGACTCGTGGGACGCGGTCTGGGAGGTGGCTACCCAAATCGATGCGGAGGGCTGGAGCGCCGAGTTCCGGATCCCGTATTCGCAGTTGCGCTTTGACGGAGGCGCGCGGCAGACCTGGGGAATCAACTTCGCGCGCTTCGTCGCCCGGCACATGGAACGCAGCCTCTGGGCCCCGATCTCGCGCGGAGACGGCGCCCTGGTCTCGCGCTTTGGCGAGCTCGAGGGACTGCGCGATCTCTCGCCCCCGGCCCGCGTCGAGGTCATGCCCTACTCGCTCGTGCGGATGGAGGCCGCGCCCGGGAGCGCCGCCGATCCCTTTCACGACTCCCGCGATCTCTCTTCGGCGGTGGGCGCGGATGTCAAGTACGGGATCACGACCGATCTCACCCTCGACCTGACGCTCAATCCCGACTTCGGGCAGGTGGAGGCCGATCCGGCGCAGGTCAACCTCACCGCCTTCGAGACCTTCCTTCCCGAAAGACGGCCCTTCTTCGTGGAGGGATCGAACATCTTTGCCTTCCGTTTTTCGGAGGGCGACGGCGACATGGCCAGCGAGGGACTCTTCTACTCCCGGCGGATCGGGCGGGCGCCCCGCGGACGGGTGACGGGCGCCGCCTACGCCAGCGCGCCCGAGCGGACGCGGATCCTGGGTGCGGCCAAGCTCTCGGGGAAGACGCAATCGGGCTGGTCGCTCGGGTTGCTGCACGCGCTCACGGCAGAAGAGAATGCGCAAACCGCCAACGCCTCGGGGTCGCTCGGCGACCAGCTCATCGAACCGGCGGGGCACCATGGGATGGCGCGCCTGGTCCGCGATTTCCGCGATGGCAGGAGCGCGGTGGGCGTCATCTCCACCTGGACCGCCCGCGACCGGAGCGGCGCCGCGGCCCTGGATCTGCACGACCGCGCCTACACCGGCGGCATCGACGCGCGACACCGCTTTGGCGACGACCGCTTCATGCTGCAGGGCTACCTCCTGGGATCGACCGTGCGCGGGTCGGCCGATGCGGTCGCGCGCACCCAGCGCTCCCCGGCCCGCTACTTCCAGCGTCCCGACGCGGACCACACCGAGTTCGACCCCGGGCGCACCTCTCTCGACGGCTGGGCGGCCTCGGCGGTCTTCGGCAAGATCGCGGGCGGATTCTGGCGCTTCGCCGGCGGCGGCATGGCGCGCTCGCCCGGCTTCGATTCCAACGACCTCGGCTTCATGCGCGAGACCGACTTCGTGAGCCCCTTCGTCTGGGTCGGCTACCAGCACTACCAACCCACCGAACATCTGCGAAGCTGGAGCGTGAACTTCAACGCGTGGGCTCCCTACAGCTTCGGCGGCGAGGCCTTCCAGAGGGGCGCCAACGTCAGTGGCAACGTCACCTTCAAGAACTTCTGGGGGGCCTACGCCGGCGTCATGCGCGAGAGCTCGGGGCTGAGCAACACCTCGCTGCGAGGCGGCCCGATGCTGCACCAGGATCCATCGTGGGGCGGGTGGTTCGGGATGTGGACCGATTCGCGCAAAGCGCTACAGGTGGAGGCGGGGGGAAACTGGGGGGTGAACCCGGACACCGATTCGCACCGTTTCGGGGCCGATGGCAACCTGCGCTGGAGACCCTCTTCGCGCGCGACGGTCTCCGCCGGACCCTTCGTCCGCTGGACCAACCAGGGCGTACAGTGGGTGGGACGATTCGCCGCCGCGGACAGCCCCGGCGCGTACGACACCGGACTGGAGGCGAACGACTACCTCTTCGGGCGGCTGAACCAGACCACCGCCGGGATCACCGCGCGCGCCGACTGGACCTTCTCGCCGACGCTGTCGCTGCAGATGTACGCGCAACCCTTCGTCTCGGCGGGCCGCTACGACGACTTCCGGCGGGTGGCGGAGCCCCGGGCTGAGCGCTTCGCCGACCGCTTCGCCCTGGTGGGAACGCGCACCGGCGAGGACGGTTCGCTCCTGGCGGACATCGACGGCGACGGCAACGTGGAATCCCTCCGCAAGCCGGACTTCAGCTTCAAGCAGTTGCGCTCCAATGCGGTCCTTCGCTGGGAATACCGGCCGGGCTCGACGCTCTTCGTGGTCTGGTCGCAGGGACGCGATCACTACACCCGCGACGGCGCCTTCTCCTTCCGCAGCGATCTGGGCACCCTCTTCGAACAGCCGGGAGAGGATGTCTTCATGGTGAAGCTGAGCTACTGGCTCGGGTAGGCCCTAACAACCGCAGCGCGCCCGTCCCTTGTCGGAGTCTCCGCCTCCTGCCACCTTCCGGCCATGTTCAGCAACCACCTTGGTCATTCACCGTCCCGGGCAGGAGGCGGCGCGGCTCCGGCACCGGCGACATCCCGGGCGGCAGGCGTGCGCAACCGGGATCGGTCCGCCGCCCCTCGTTTCGTGGCCGTGGTCAAGGACGAGTGCGAGACCTGCCATCTGGCCGCCCCCGTTCTGGCCGAGATCGCCCGTTGCGGCTGCGACCTCACCGTCTTCTGGCAGGACGACGCCGCCTTTCTCGGCGCCGGGCTCGCGCCCATCGCGGTGGACGACCGCACCCTGGAGCGCTCCTTTCGCCTCGGCATCGAAGCTGTCCCGACGTTGATCCGGCTGGGGGACCGGCCGGCGGGTACATCTGCCGCCGCCAACGCGGCGCAGGGAGTGGAGCGGGGCGAAGAGGACGCCGGGCGGATCCCGGCGGGTGCAGAGGATGCGACTCCCGAGACCGGCCGCGCCATCGGCTGGAACCGGGACGAATGGCGCGCGCTCACCGGAATAACCGGCCTGGGCGACGGCCTCCCGCCCCACCGCCCCGGGTGCGGCTCGCGAACGCAGGAACCGGGAATGCGCGAGCGGCTGATCGCGCGTTTCGGCAAGACGGGAATTCGAGCGCGGACCGTCGAGGTGGCCGCAGAGACCGATGCCATCGAACTGTGCTACGACCGCGGCTGGACCGACGGCCTGCCCGTCGTCCCCCCGACGCCGGAGAGAATTCTGCGAATGCTGGGGGGTACGCGCCGCGGCCCGCACGAGGTGGTCGGCCTCATCCCCCCCAACCTGGCGCCCTGCACGATCGAGAAGGTGGCGATCAATGCGGTCATGGCCGGGTGTCGTCCCGAGTACTTGCCGGTGGTGCTGGCCGCGCTGGAGGCCGCGCTCGATCCCGGCTTCACCCTGCACGGCGTGACCTGCAGCACCTGCCACTCCAGCCCGGTCATCATTGTGAATGGGCCGATTACGCGGCGGATCGGGATGAATGCGGGGCTGAATGCGCTGGGACAGGGCAACCGGGCGAATGCGACGATCGGCCGCGCGGTGAACCTGGTGGTGCGCAATGTCGGCGGCGGGCGCCCGGGCGAGATCGATCGTGCCACCCTGGGATCGCCGGGCAAGTATACCTTCTGCTTTGCCGAGGACGAGAGCGACCCGCACTGGGAACCGCTGTCCGTGGCGCGCGGGGTGCCGCGGGGGAAGAGCGCGGTGACGGTCTTTGCGGGAGATGGGATTCAGGGCGTGAGCGACCAGAGGGCGCGGAGGCCGGACGAGCTCACGCGCTCCCTGGCGATGGCGTTGCGGGCGGTGGGGCACCCGAAGCTCTGCGAGTGGGCGCCTGCGGTCCTGATCATCTCGCCGGAACACCATGCGACCTACCGCGAGGCCGGATGGACGCGGCGGCGGATTACCGATGCGCTGCACCGCGAGCTCGTCTTCAGCGGCGAAGAGGTCATGGCCGGGGCACAGGGGGTGGCCGAAGGAATGCCCCCGTCGCGCCGGGGCGAGCAACTGTCCAAGTTTCACCCCGACGGACTGCTCCTGGTGCGGGCCGGGGGTCCCGCGGGACTCTTCTCGGCCATCCTCTCGGGCTGGCCCGCCGGCCGCCTCCTCGAGGAATCCCACCCTGTCACCCGCGAGATCGAAGACTGAAAACCCCCTTTCACCACACAGCAAGGCCGATCCCATGAACGCTTCCCCCACCCTGCTTCACGACCCCACCTCCGAGATCGCCTCCGCGCTCCGCACCCGCCGCCCTCCCCCGGCCTCGCTCGACGGCAAGACGGTGGCGCTCTTCGACATCGGCAAGGCGCGCGCCGACGAGTTCCTGGATTATCTTGAGCCCCGGCTGCGGGGCCGCGGCATTGCGACCGCCCGCTTCGCCAAGCCGACCAACGCCAAGCCCGCCACCCCGGTAATCATCGGGGACATTGCCCAGGGCGCCGATCTGGTGGTGGAGGGGCTGGCCGATTGAGGGTCCTGCACATCATGCGGTCTGCATGACATCAAAGCTCTCGACGATCTCGGCGTTCCCGGGGTCCTCGTCGCCACCACCGCCTTTCGCGACGCGGCAGCCCACCAGATTCCGTCGCTCGGGTTCGAGCCCGCGATCGTGTGGGTGCCGCACCCGGTCCAGAACCGGCGCCCCGAGGAGCTCGAGCGGATGGCCGCCACCGCGGTGGACGAAATCGTCGCGGCACTGACGGGTGAGTAATTCGAACGCCAATACCCCCCGGTTCCCGCGGCCATCGGGTGTGCATCCGGGGACCGGCGCGCCGAGCGCGCGCCGGTGGCCATCACCCAGCTTCAGCTCCGGTCGAAGGCCAGAACCAGCGGTTGTTCGACGTTGGACATCGAGCGCGTCATGATCAGGCGGTCCCCCACTACTTCGAGCGTTTCCCGCACCGAAGCGCCGGAGACAATCTGGTGCCGCAGCGAGAGCAGCCGTCCCTCCCACTCCAGATTCGTGCGCACACGGTGTTCGCCCTCGCGCATCTCCACTTCGCCGCCGTCCAGAGGAACCGTCAGCGTTCGACCGGGGACCGGGGTGTAGACGAGACCGTTGTCGTCGAGCGAGAGGATCAGGCTGGAGGGTCGGCGGCGGAGCACCTCGATCGTGGTTCGCATGTGCGCCACCGAGATGCGGCGCGATTCGACCATGCGGCGGTACCTGCGCATTTCGCGGGATTCGTTGCGCGAGATGTCCGCCGTCGGCGTCTCGTCCGGAACTCCCTCGAGTTGGTTGGGGATCTGCGGCGTGCTGGTCGATTCGTCGAGCTCCCAACGCCCGGAATAGGCCGCGAAGAGCGAGGCGGCGGCTTCACCCGACACCGGCGGTCCGCTTCCCCCGCTGGCGCATCCGGCAAGGGCCAGGAGAGCGAGGGCCGGGAGGGCAGGGACAACGAGCGTACGGGCAAAGTGCGATCTACGAATCATCCGGCGCTTGCCTCCATAGCTGCCTCCACAGGAAGTAAGGTGGTCGCGAAGAACCGCCAGGCTGGAATGTACCCACGGATACGGGGGAAGGAATGGCGGACACGGGGTCATCTCCGGCGAAGCCTCTGGGCCTCGTGGAGATGGCCGCCCTGCACGACGAGCCGCATCTCGCGGGTGGCGCGGATGTCGGCCAGGGGGTCGTCCCCGATCACGATCAGATCGGCGAAGGCACCCGGCGCGATCACTCCCAGGCGGCCCTCGTAGCCCAACTCGCCGCCCGGCACCGAAGTCGCGGCCCGGAGCACATCCACCGGCTTCATTCCACCGTAGCGCACCATCGCCTCCAGCTCAACCTGGAAGCTCAGTCCGGGCGGATTGATCGGCGCATCGGTCCCCACGATCACGCGTCCCCCGGCATCCAGCACCCGGCGGGGCAGCGAAGCCATGTCCCCAATCAGGCGGCGGGCGAGAACCAGGTCGGCGGGCGGGCGCGCGGAGAGGGGCGCCCACGGAAAGAAGGCGTCGACGCGCGGGTCATTGAAGAGGGAGGGGTCCTCGGCGGTGAGGAGGCCGTAGGCGCCGTAGATCCCGATGGTCGGGGTGATCGTCATCCCGGAGGCGGCCAGGAGATCGACCACATCGGCGTAGCTGCGCTGCAACTCGGAGATCTTGGTCGAATAGCCGCGCCGACTCGTGCCCCGCACATGCTCGACGCCGTCCGCGCCGAAGGCCACCGCCGGGTAGAGTTCGTGCGAGGTGACCGGGAGACCGAGAGCGTGGGCCTCGCGCACAACCCGCCGCTGCACCGGATCGGCGAGCCGCACATAGGTCTTGACGAGGTCGTAGCCAAGGTCGCGCGCGTTGGCCATCTCGATCTCGACCTGCGCGGAGCCGCCCAGCGCCGGGGCGCCCGGGTAGTAGATGCGGCTGCCGTCGATTGTGCCGCCCGTGCCGAACCAGCGCGGCCCGGTACGCCCGCCGGATTCGCCCGCCTCTCGCAACTCCGCGCTCTCGTACGGATCGCAGGCCGGGCACCGCACCGAGGTCACCCCGTAGGCAAGCCAGATCCTGCCGGCCTGTTCGCCCCCGGTGATGCCCCCGTGCGCATGCATCTCGATCAGCCCCGGCATGACCACCGCGTCGGTCGCGTCGATCACGCGGGCCGCGGTGCGGGAGCGGTCGCGGGCGGCGATTTCGGCGATCCGCCCCTCGCGAATCACGATGTCCACATCCTCGCGCAAGCCGTCGGCCACGCCGTCCCAGATCGCCCCGGCCCGGATAAGGACCGATTCGGGCGGCGGGGCCCGCTCCCAGCGCAGATCCAGCGGAATTTCCTCGATTCCCCCGTCCAGAAGGCTGACGCGTCGCAAACGGTTTCCCGACAGGTGCACGATCGACTGTGAATCGCCGGTCCAGGAAGGGTCGGCCGCCGCATCGTTGGTAAGCCGCCGCGCCGGGCCCGCCGCGTTGCCATTCGCGTCCACCGGCACCGCCCAGAGCACGCCCTGGGAGACGTAGGCCATCCAGTCGCCGTCGGGGGAACGGACCGGCCCGTCCGTACCGCGGGTTCCAACCGAGAGTCCCGGCAGATCGAGGAAGCGCTCGGCAGGCGCCTCCTGGAGCACGCACATGACGGGCGGAGGCGGCGCTGCGGCCAGGACCAGCGCACGATTCACGCCTTCGCGAAAGCGCGCCGAGTAGCGCCAGTGCGCCGAAACGACCACCGATTCTCCATCGGGCGACCACGAGGGACGACCGGCGCCATTGAGCCCCGCGCGCACCGTCCGCGCCGACCGCGTGGCCAGCTCCAGCACCCGCACGCCGACCTGGTATCCCGAACCGACGAAGGCGATCCGATCCCCTGCGGGCGACCAGGAGGGCAGCGTCGCGCCCGCTCCCTCGGTGAGACGTTCGATCGTCCCATCTGCGAGGTGCAGGAGGTAGAGATCAAGGAGCGCGGGCGCATCGGAGGCGGGTGAATCGGGAGATTCGGCAGCGCCGGGAGCGGATCCGCGCGCGGGGGCGTCGCGGTCGGAGACGAACAGGAGGCGGGAACCGTCCGGCGACCAGGCGGGATCGGTCTCGATCCACGGATCGTGGGTGATGCGCTCGGTGGCGCCGCCGATGGTGTGGATCCACAGATCGCCCAGCGCGGAGAAGGCAATCCGGGTGCCCGCGGGCGAGACCGCGGGAGAAACGATGCCGCGCGCCGCAAAGGGTCCGGGGGCGGCGAGGTCGCGGGGACGGCGCGTATAGGGGGAACGGTCCAGGGCGACGGTGGCCGTGAAGGGAATGTCGCGCGGCGCGCTGCCGTCGGGGGCACGGTGGCGGATGCGGCCGTCCGCGGTGTAGAAAAAGCCGTCGGGGGTGGCGGTCGGGCGGAAGGGGAAGACGTCCTCGGCGGCATCGGTGAGGGTGGCCGCACGGAAGGGGTTCGCGATCGCATCCGGGTCGGCGTCCGGATTGGCGGTCCGCAACACCGACCGCCCCGCCCCCGTCGCGTTGTAGAGCACGGCCCGGCCGTCGGCGCTCCACCCCGGCGCATTGAACTCCTCCGCCTCGCCGCCCAGCGCGATCCGGCGCCCGCTCCCCCACACCCCCCCGCTCCCCGCCTCCACCACCCGAATCTCGGCCACCGCACCCGCACCGCCGGCCACATGAGCGATCGCCGCGCCCGAAGGCGAGAAGGCCGGCCCGTATTCGCTCCCGGGCGCATCGGTCACCCGTTCGAGCGCACCGTCATTCGCGCCCGCCACCGCCACCGTCCAGATGTCGTAGCTCCCCGCCCGGTCCGAGCTGAAGGCAATCCGGTTTCCGTCCGGCGACCAGTGCGGCTCGCGGTGGTCCCAGGGGCCGCGCGTGTGCCGCCGCAGATCGTCGCCGCCGCGCCGAACGCTCCAGATCTGGTAGTTGCCGTCCCAGTAGGCCTGGAATGCGATGCGGTCGCCGCCAGGAGACCACGCAGGCTGGCGGGCATCGCCGTCGACGTCGGTGAGCGGGCGCGCCGTGCCACCCCCGGCGGGAAGAACCCAGATGCGCCCCAGGAGGTCCAGCGCGAGGGTGCGGCCATCGGGCGAGAGCGCGGCCGCGAGGTTGGTTCCTTCGGTGATGGTGACCTGGATGGAAGCCGGTTGGGCGGCCCTGGTGGCCGGCTGCGCCCGGATGGGGGAAGCGTGCGCGAGGAGGGCGGCTGCGAGAACCGGCACGAAGACCCCGGTCGCCGCTGCGCCGCACCACCGCCTGGGAAGCCGGGCGTTGGTCGACGCACGAGGATCCGGCTGTAGGGGCTGGCCGCGGCAGCCGCGCGATGGACCCGGCCGGTCCGCCGACTCACCGCGCCCGATCCCGCCGCCGCCATTCGCCGGCCGGCCGCCCGCAGGGAACTCCCGCAGGCTCAACGGACGCCCGCTCCGCCCCGTCTCCGCGCCCGCCGCCGCAGCCGGGGCCGCCATCGTCGCGCTTCCTCCCCCCATGGTTTTCGCGTTATTCAGGGGATGAGGTTTCGCCGCGCCGTGTTGCGCACAATGAACAACCCGTCTCCCGTGCTTGTCATCACAACTACGCCGCTTGCAAAGTAGGGATAGTTGCTCCATGAGGCGCCGCCGTACGGCGAGTTGTCGAAGTAGGCAATTTCGACGGGGTTGATGCGGTCGGTGATGTCAAGAATGCGCAACCCCGCGCCATAGTTGGACTGATACATGAGGTTGTCGCGAATGTACAGGTTGTGATCCGTGTCGGGGGTATCGGCAATGTACTCGGCGGCGAGGAATGGTTCGTCCAGATCCTCGAGATCCCAGATCAGGGTGCGTGTGCCCTCGACCAGGCCCTGCGGCTCGTCGCCCTCGTCGTTCATGTAGAAGAAGCGATGGTCTTCGGTGAGCCAACCCTGGTGCGCATAGGCAACGTTGGGATAGTCCGCGATCGAGATGGAAACGGGATTGTCCTTGTCGGTCACGTCGCTGATGCTGAGCGCGGTCTCGTTGGAGCCGAGGCAGATCTCCTGGCCCTGGTAGGCCTCGTCGGGGCCACGGTAGACGACGCACTGCGCATCGTGGGAATAGCCGGTGCCGCGCCGCCCGGTTTCGCCGTCGCCGAAGCAACCGGCAAAGTCGGGCCGGCCGGGCTCGCTGAGGTCAAGCATGTGCAGGCCGCCGCCGCAGGTCTCGCCACCGCCGCTGGCGCCCACGACAAAGGCAAATCCGGTCTCCTCGTTGAGGACAATGTTGTGCGCGCTGTTGATGCCTTCATAGAGGAAGTCGGGCTCGAAGGTCGGCGGATCGCCCGCCACATCGCGCAACCGTCTCAGATCGAAGACCTGAACTCCGTGCGCCCCCGCACCATCGGCCACAATGTAGGTGTGGTCGCGGTAGACCTTCATGTCGCGCCAGACCGCGCTGCGGGAGCCGGGGGTCTTGGGCAGGTTGCCGAGCATGACCGGGTTGTAGGGGTCGGTCAGATCGACGAAGGAGGTGCCGTCGGTGCGCCCAACGATCGCGATCTCGCGGCCGTTTTCGGGATCGGTCCAACCCCAGATGTCGTTGAGGCGCGATCCCCGCCCGCCGGCCAGCTCGTTGATCGGCAGGAACGAGACGATGTTGACGTTGTCACAGTCGTAGCCGCCGGCAGCGTTGTCTTCGCACGCGATCTCGTCGTCGCGGCCGACGATGGCGGGGAGACCGCGGTGCTCGCCCACGACCAGTTCACCGGCAGCCCACATTCCGTTGTCCGCACGCGCCATGAGGACGGCACCCCCGGCCCGGCCATCGATTCCGCCCGCGCCGACCACGGCCACATCCTCCGCGATCGCGACCGAAGCGCCAAGGGAAGCCGCATCGGGAAGGTCGTCGTGCGTTGTCCGGGTCGCGCCGCTCCAGCCGGAACCGGAGGGGTCGGGATTGAAGCGATAGAGGGCGCCGCCGCGATTGTTGGCCCCCGGAGCGCCCACCCAGACCGCATCGTCCTCGAAGCCGATGGCGGACCCGAACTGCTCGAACCCGTCGGACTGGAAGGGACGAAGCGCGCCCGTGCCCTGCCAGCCGCTGCCCGCGTCGTCGAGTTGGAAGACCGCGACCGCGCCCACGCCGGCCGCGCGCGGGGCCCCAACGAGCGCTGTGGATCCGCGAACCGCCAAAGCCGAACCGAATCCGGCGTTCTCGGCGAACTCACCGGCTTCGAGCCGGCCCAGGGGCTCGGCCGCGCCGGCGGCGGGATCGATCCCAAAGGCGTAGACCTCGGGCGGGTTGTCGCGGGTGGGGGTGGTGGAAACCAGGAGGGAGCTGCCGTGAAGGGCGAGCTGGGCGCCGAAACCGGGGGCCGCATCGGGGCTGGGTGGCACGGTGCCCCGGAGCATCCAGTCATCGGCATTGCGCACGTAGAGGTGGACCGCGCCCGCGCCGTCATTGGCGCCGGGAGCCGCGACCGCCAGGAGACGGTCGTCGAGGGCCACCGCCGCGCCGAAGTTCGCGTCATCCGCGGGCATTTCGGGCTCGGGCCACAGCATCTCGCTCCAGCCCCCGCCGTCGCGTCGGAACACCACCACCGCACCGCGACCATCATTCAGGAGTGGGGCGCCGACGACGAGAAGGTTGCCGCTTGCCGCGAGCGCGTGGCCGAATCCGTCGGGTGGATCCGTCACGGGGGAGATTGCGAGCCGCCCATATTCGGTCCAGCCGTTGGCCGAACGTTCGTAGAGGTAGACGATCCCGGGCATGGTGCTGTTGCCGGGTTCGCCGATCGCGGCCTGGCCGGGGAGCGCGACCGCCGCGCCGCCGAACTGTTGGGCGGGGAGGGGGGGCGGGGCGAGGACGCCCGGTGCGAGGGCGAGGATGGCGAGGCAGACGCCACCGAGGGCGGCGATGGCGGAACGGATGACGGTCATGGCGGATTTCCTTCCCTTGAACTCTGGGGGCCGATTTTGCCTGGGAACGCGGTCACGGCCGGGATCGGTCGGTGGGTGACAATGCGCACGGCGACGCAGAATGCAAGGTAGGGTTTGACCGCCGTGGAGAGAAGGGGATGCGCAGTCGGGCCCCTGTACTGCAGGCTTCACCACCCAGGACTCGCACGCTTGAAGACCCCTCGCGCCCCGCCAGCCGGGTTGTCCCATTTCGCCATTCGTTTGCCCACGGATTTCGCCGATCGTGTCTCGGCACCGACCGGCCGGCCCCGGTTCAACCTCCGAACCCGCCGGCCCGTACCCGCCACCCGACACGAGCCCGGAGACCATGCCCGACCAAAGCAACCCATCCGCGCGAACCCCGCGGACTCCGCACGACGCCGCCTACAAAGAAGCTCTTCCTCCGCCGCCGCACCCTCGCCGACACCCTCCGGGGGACCGCCCTCAACCTCAGCCGCCACTTCAACCTCGAATCACTCGAACGCCTCCCCACCAACTTCGTCACCCGGCACCTCGGCCAACGCTACACCGACATGCTCTGGCGCGTCCGCTCCACCGGCGGCGGCTGGCTCTACATGATCGTCCTCCTCGAGTTCCAGTCCACCGTCGAGCGCCGCATGGCCCGCCGCATGCTCGACTACACGCTACGCATCGTCGATGGCCTCGATCCGCCCGATCTCGGACCCCGCAAGCTCTACCCACCCGTCCTTCCCGTCGTCCTCTACAACGGCACCCGCCGCTGGTCCGCCCCCACCGACTTTCGCGACCTCTTCGCCGCCGTACCGGCCGATGTGGTTGGTTACCTGCCGCGCCACCGGTATCTTCTCGTGGACATCCCCAGACTCGACCCCGCCTCGCTGCCGCGCGACAACGCCTTCGCGATGATCGCCCGCCTGGAGCAGGTCCGGTCAGCCGCCGATCTGGAGCGCGTCTGGCGCGTGCTCGCGCGGTGGGTCAAGCGCGCCGAAGCCGAGGAATTGCTCGACAGCTTCATTCCCTGGATCCGCCTCGTGCTGGCCGCCCGCGTGGGACGCACCGCAGAAGAAATCGACCAACTCATCGAACCGGAGGAAAATGACAGGATGTCCACGCTCATCGAACGCGCCCGCAAGTGGGGCGAAGAGGAAAGAGCCCAGGCCCGGCTGGAGGGTGAACGCGAGGGCAGACTGGAGGGCGAACGCGCCCTCATGTACCATCTCGTCCTGCAACGCTTCGGGCGGAGCACGCTGGCCCAGGTGGCTCCGGTACTGGACCAGGTCGCCGACAGCGGCCGCATCCGGATGGTGGTCAGCGCGGTGATGGACTGCGACACCGCCGACGAGTTTCTGGCGCGGGCCACGGAAGCGGCAAGAGGCTGACCCTGGCCAGAAGGTTGAGGCGAGACCCGCACGCGACGGATGTGAGTGTGGCGGCGCGGCCGCACATTCGCGCAGGCTACGGAGTGTGGGGTGACCGCCGGGGGCGCGGGAATCCCGGCCGGATGGACCGCGCGCAACCTGACTTCCCGCCTTAGTTCCTGGATTCTGCTGTTCCCAACCCTACGCGCGGGCGTGGCCGCCGACCTCGGCGCAACTCCCTATCCCAGCACCCGCTCCAGGTCTGCGCAGATGTCCGCCGGATCTTCCAGGCCCACCGACATGCGGAAGATTCCGTCGCCCCCGTAGCGGCGGTAGCTGGCGAGTTGCGGTCCGTCAAGGTGGAACGAGCTCTCCATCAGCGTCGGGGTGTCCATCCAGTAGACGAGGCTGCGGTGGTGTCCCAGCGAGACGGCGTAGTGAACAACCCGCAGCTCCTTCGCCATCGTGTCGGCCAGTGCGCGTCCGCCGTCGCCGTTGGGTCCGCCATCGGCCTGGAAGGTTAGCATTCCCGAAAAGTTGTCCATCTGGCGCCGGGCCAGCTCGTGCTGTGGATGCGAGGGGAGCCCGGGGTGGATGACTCGATCGATTCGCGGATGGCCTTCCAGGAAGCGCGCCACCTCGAGCGAAATCTCCTCGTGCGCCTTCATGCGGATGGGAAGGGTGGCCGCGCCGCGCATGATCAGCCAGGCATTGAAGGGGGAAAGGACGCCGCCGTGGTGGATGGCCGCTTCGAGCCGGAGCGCGCCGATGTCGTCCCGGCTGCCGAGGACCGCGCCCCCGACCGCATCGCCATGTCCGCCGATGTACTTGGTGAGCGAGTGCATGACGTAGTGCGCACCCAGCTCCAGGGGCCGGGTGGCGACGGGAGTGGCGAAGGTGGAATCAACGGCCACGCGGATGCGCGGATGGGCGGCGGCGATTTGGCCGATGGCGCCAAGGTCGGTGAGGCGAAGGATCGGATTGGCGGGGGATTCGAGCCAGATGAGGCGGGTTTCGGGGCGGATGGCGGCCTCGACGTTGCGGGCGTCGGAGGTGTCCACGCGGGTGACCCGAATGCCGAGGCGCGGAAGGGTGTCGCGGCTGAGCTCGGCGATTCCGGCGTAGTTGGTGTCGGTCATGATGACGTGGTCGCCCGTGCCCAGCAGCGAGAAGAGCACGCCGGTGGCGGCAGCCATCCCCGAAGCGAAGCAGACGCAGGCCTCGGCGCCCTCCAGCGCGGCGAGCTTGGCCTCGAGTTGCGCGACGGTGGGATTCGACCAGCGCGTGTAGATGTATCCGGAGTCCTCGTCGACGCCGTGCGCGGAGAATCCTGCGGCTTCGTGCATGACGAAGGTGGACGACATGACCAGGTTGGGGGCCGAAGCGCCGGTGGCGGGGTCGGGGGATTCGCCTGCGTGAATGGCGGCGGTGCGGAGGCGGGGTGTCATGGGTTGGGGGCTCCGGTGGGCGAAGAAGAGGCGGAAGGGGATGACGTACGGGAACAATGGTAACACTCGCGGGGGAGCTTCCACCGGACATGTCCGCGAAGCCGGCCGGGGAACCGGCCGCGAAGCCGCATTGATGGCGAAGGCGGTCCCGGATCCGGACTGCGCTTGACGCGATTTCGGCGGTGCCGGGATACTGTATCCCGTCACCCCTCCCGCACCGGACAAGACCACCCATGAGAACACGCATCGCCGTTGCCATCCTCGCCCTCCTCGCGGCCGCCCCCCTTCCCCGCCCCGCCGCCCCCCAACCGCCCCCCACCGTAACGGCCACCGACTACGCGCGCGCCGAGTCCTTCCTCGCGGGTGCCACCGGCGGCCTCGTCTTCGGCGGCGCCGTACGGCCCAACTGGCTCTCCGGCGACCGCTTCTGGTACCGCAACGCCACGCCGGGCGGAGCCGAGTTCATTCTGGCCGATCCCGCCTCCGGACTCCGCGCCCGCGCCTTCGACCACGACCGCCTGGCCGCCGCCCTCTCCACCGCCGCCGGCGCCGAGGTCAGCCCGCTCGCCCTCGGCGTCCTTACCCTCGATCCCGCGCCGGACTCCGGCACCCTGACCGCACGGGTGGGCGACGCGGTCTTCCGCTGCGAGCTCTCCGCCTACCGCTGCGAGGCCACCGATCCCGCTTCGGCCCCCGGCCGCAACGCGATTCCTTCCCCCGACGGCACCCGGGCCGCCTTCATCCGCGACCACAACCTCTGGCTGCGCGACCTCGCCACCGGCGACGAAACTCCGCTCACCACCGACGGTATCCCCGACTACGGCTACGCCACCAACAACGCCGGGTGGGTCAAGCGGGATTCGCCCGTTCTGCTCTGGTCGCCGAACTCGGAGATGATCGCCACCTTTCAACACGACGCGCGCGGCGTCGGCATGATGCACATGGCCACGACCAATGTCGGCCATCCCGAGCTTGAGTCGTGGAAGTACCCGCTGCCGGGCGACAGCGTCATCTTTCGCATCAGCCGCGTTGTGATTCACCTGGACGGCCCGCGCGTGGTTCGCCTGGCCATGCCGCCCGATCCGCACCGTTCCTCCATCACCGATCACATTGCCGGTCCGGGCGGGATCTTTCTCGATGTCGAGTGGAGTGCCGACGCGTCGCGGCTGGCTTTTCTGTCCAACTCGCGCGACCACAAGCGTGCACAACTCCGCGTGGCCAATCCCGAGACCGGCGTGGTGCGCAACATCCTTGAAGAGACCGAGGAGACCTTCTTCGAGTCCGGCTCCGGTACCGTCAACTGGCGCGTTCTGCACAACACAAACGAGGTCATCTGGTTCTCCAAACGGCACAACTGGGGGCACCTCTACCGCTACGATCTGGCCACCGGCGAACTGCTGGACCGAATCACAACCGGGGACTGGAATGTGCGGCAACTCCTGCGCGTGGACGAAGAAGCGCGGACGCTTTACTTCACCGGAACCGGGCGCGAGCCGGGCGATCCCTACTTTCAGTACCTGTACAGGATCGGGATGGACGGAACCGGCCTCACCCTCCTCACGCCGGACAGCGCCCATCATACCGTGACGCTCTCGCCCTCCGGCGCCTGGTTCGTCGACAGCTTTTCGACGCCCGTCGTCCCCCCGGTGACCGTTGTGCGAGATCTCGGCGGCAACGTTGTGGCCGAGCTTGAACGCGCCGACATCTCCGCCCTTGTCTCGTCGGGCTGGCAACCCCCCGAACCGTTCACCGTGAAGGCGCGCGATGGCGTTACCGATCTGCATGGACTCATGTACAAGCCGACGAACTTCGATCCTGCGCGCAGCTACCCGATCGTGAACTACCTCTACCCCGGGCCGCAGTCGGGGAGTGTGGGATCGCGTTCCTTCCGCGCTTCAAGGGGCGACAAGCAGGCGATTGCGGAGCTGGGATTCGTTGTGGTGGAGGTCGATGCGATGGGCACCCCGGGGCGGTCGAAGGAGTTCCACGACGCCTACTACGGCAACATGGGCGACAACGGACTGCCCGACCAGGTGGGCATGATACGGCAACTCGCGGAACGCCATCCGTGGATGGACCTGGACCGCGTGGGAATCTGGGGTCACTCGGGTGGCGGGTTTGCGAGCACGGCGGGGATCCTGCGCTATCCCGATTTCTACAGGGTCGCGGTGTCGCAGGCGGGCAATCACGACAACCGCAGCTACGAGGACGACTGGGGCGAAAAGTGGCAGGGATTGCTGGAAACCTACCCCGACGGCACCACCAGCTACGACAACCAGGCCAACCAGCTCGTGGCGGAGAATCTGAAGGGGAAGCTGCTCCTGGCGCACGGAACCATGGACACGAACGTACCGGCGTACAACACGCTGCTCGTGGTGGATGCGCTGATCGCGGCGGACAAGGACTTCGACCTGATCATGATGCCCAACCGCGGCCATGGCTTCGGCAACGAACCGTACATGATGCGGCGGCGCTGGGACTACTTCGTGCGGCACCTGTTGGGAGTGGAGCCGCCGGAGTACACGATCGGTGCGGGGGGGCGGCAGCCGGTGAGTTGAAGCGGGGGACGCCCGGGATCTCAGCCACCGGGAGCAATTCCCCGCCGCTGCGGGTATATTCCGCAAGCTGCGTCCCGCAGGTTCGTTTTTCCGCAGGTGCGTCCCGCAGGGGACACGCATCCCGTTCCAGGCGGGTTTCTTGAGCCGGTACCTTCGCGAAACCTTTCTTCGGGGCGCGCCACCCGCCAATCGAGAGGCCCAGAATGCCCAGTATCCGCCCGACCCCTCCGGCCACGCCCGCCGCCGCCATCTGTGCATTTCTTGTCGTGGCGACGGTCCACCCCCTGGCGGCGCAGCAGCCCGCTGGGGCCTCCGATCCGGTCCCGGGAGCCGCCACCCGCGCCTGGACGGCCGGCCTCTGGCTGGGCGGCGGACACTCCTGGCCGACCGGGCACCTGGCCAAGAATTCCGCCTCGGACAACCCGAACCTGGCGCTCCTCGAGGTCGTCTCCGATCTGAACCCGTCTCGCGTCCTGGGCGGCGGCATCGAGGTGCGTTTCCCCGAGCGGGAAATCAGCGCCCGCTTCGGCGTCGAGCACTCGCTGGACGCCGACGCCTCCGGCTCGGTCGCCATCTGCAACCTCTTCTCCGGCGAGCTCTGCGAACCCATCACCGTTGGGGCCACGTTGCGCGCCGCCACCGCCTCAATTCGCGCGCTCACCGGCTCCGCTGGCCAGACGGTCCGGCCCGTTCTCTCGGCGGGAATCGGCCTGCGCGCCTTCGATTACGAGCTTCCGAGCTGTCCCCCGGTCTCGACCGCGGACGAATCGCTGATCTGCGAGGCGGTCTCCGATCTCTTCCGCGATCCCTCTCCCCACGCCTTCCTCCGCGTCGGGGTGGGATTCGAGGGCGGCGCGGGTCCTCTGCGTCTCGCACTGGACGCCATCGGCACGACCGCTTCCTACCAGGGCGGCGCCAACCGCACCGACGGCACCTGGTACCACGACCTGCGCGTGGAGATGAGCTCCAGTCTTGCGATCTACTGAGGGAGCCGTCCGATGACCACACTCCGCCCGGTCCATCCGGTGCTCGGCCGCGCCTTCCCGCTGGCTCTGGCCGCGCTCCTGCCCCTTGCAAGCCCCGCTCGCGCCACGGCCGCGCCGCCGGTTCGTCCCGCTTTCGACCGCTTCGCACCCACGGCCACGCCCCAGATTCCCACAACCGGCGACCCCTTTGAGCGCGGCCTCGCACTGCTCGGCGACGGCAACGTCGAGGACGCGCTTTCGCTCTGGATTGCCGCGCGCGACAGCCTCCTGGAGGTGGGGGAGGAGGACGCCCGCATCGCCACGGCCTTCATTCGGGTGGTGACGGAGCGCGAACTTGTGCGCTACGAGGAGATTGCCAGCGTCGTTTTTCTATGGGGATTTTCGGGCAACGCGGCTACCGGCGCCGCCCGCGAGGAGATCCTGGCCGAGGGGCGCCGCACCTTTGCCGTAGCGGATTCGACGGCGGTCGAGTACTGGGACGACGTGGGACGCGAGGACCCCGCCCGGCTGGCCCGCGCCATCAAGCGCTTCTGGGTGGAGCGCGATCCCACCCCGGCCACCCTTCTCAACGAGCGGCTGATCGAGCACTGGCGGAGGATCGCCTTCGCGCGGCGCAACTTCGTCTACAACCGGACCTCGCCCTACCGCACCGACGACCGCGGCACCCTTTACGTCCGGTACGGGACCCCCGACCGGGTGACGCGCGGGACGCTGGGGCCGAGTCAGGCCGACCTGCGCGAGCGCCGCGTGACAATCGACCAGATGAGCGGCTTTGACGTGGCTCCGCAATACGAAATCTGGCGCTACGCCAACATGCACCCGCCCGACTTTACCTACTTCCTCTTCGGCAACACCGATGGCACCGGACCCTTCCACCACGTCGAGGGCGTTCACCGGCTCCTGCCGCCATCCGCGCGCCTCGTTTCGGCCAGCATCGACGGCGTCCGGCCCCAGCACTTCATGGAGCTCTTCTACTACCAGGATCTGGCCCGCATGGGGGGACCCTATGGACTGCGCTACGCCGAGCTGGACCGGCTCTGGAGCACATCCTGGCCACGGCCCCGTCCCACCGAGGGATCCCTGGAAGCCGCCTCGCGCCGCTTCATCGCCGACGACCAGTTCGCCGCGCGCCAACCGGTCCCACCACCGATCTCGGAGTTCGACGACCGGCCCCGCAGCGCGCTCTCGGCGCAGACGGCGCGAATTCTGGACGCAGGGTTGCCGCGGCTCCTGGTGCTGGCGGTCTCGTCGCCGATCTGGCTACCCTCCGCCGATCTGGAGATCATCGGCGACAGCCTGGCGCTCAATGCCTGGACCGCGAGTCACACCGTCATTGCGCGCGACCGCGCCCTGGCCGAGATCGCCCGCGCAGGAATGTTGCCCGCCGACGGCCCTGGCCACCTCTCCACGCTCCTGCTGCGCCACGACCCCGGTATCCGCCATCTCTCGGTCTCGGCCCGGCACGATGTCCACGACGGCGGCGAAGATACCGGCGATGCCCCCGCTCCCGGGCGTCTTCCCGGCCACGAGCACTTCGCCATCGGAGCCCCGCTCCTTGCGGTCGGCGACTCGGTGGCCGGCGATTCGGCGCCCTTCGAGGCCAGCGACCTGGTTGTCGGGATTGCGCCCCGGCCCGAACTCGATCTCGGCGAGCTGCCGGTCCCGCTCCTGCCCGCGACCCGGTTCTGGCGCGCCGATCTGCTGCGCGTCTACTTCGAGCTCTACCGCCCCGGGCCCGTCTCCGGCGCCGGCACGGTCGAGGTGCAGGTCCATCTCACGCCGGTCACGCGGGCCAGCCCGGCCATTCCCCTGCCCACGACAGAAGAGCTGAATCTGGAGACCGCGGCGATCGTGGTACCGGTGGAATCGCCCGATGCGCGCGGCGAGCACTTTTTCGATCTGGATCTGCGCAACGAGCTGCCCGGCCTGTTGCGCGTCGTGGTCGAGATCACCGACCAGGCCACGGGCGTGACCCGGGTGCGCTCCACCCCGGTGCGGCTGCTGGAGAACTGAGCGCCTGCCGCGAACAGCCCGCAGGAAAGATTGGCCCCACCAGCTCGTGCGACCCTTCGTTGCGACCGGTCAGACCTCCCGGCCCCACGCCTCCGCAACCGATCCACCAACGCAAAACGGCCCCGGAAGCCAGCCTTCGCTCCCGGGGCCGCCCAAGCCGACTGGATGCGTGCCTCACGAACCCGATGCCACCAGCCCGTTCGCGCGACGCGTGCCCGGGCCGGAAGCCGAACCGCGCCTCACCGAATCAAGCCGGTGCGCACCTCCAGCCTCAGGTCCGAATAGATGGGGCGGAACTTCTCGACCACGTCCTCCGGGACGATATCGGGGTGCCACCCTTCGGCGTCCGCCGAGGTGACCTCGTTCTCCAGCTCCCAGGTGATGCGATAGACGCTCCCGCCGGCCATCGTCGCCTCGAGCGCGCGTCCCTTGAGCAGGATCCGGTTGCGGGCGTGCGTGATGCCCCGGATCTCCTCGTCGGCGACGACCTCGCGGTCCATCCAGATCGTCTCGTAGTAGATCTCGCGCGAGGCGTGCTGGGTGCGCGCAATCTGCAAGGCGTGCTTGCTGACGATCTTGTCCAGCCCCGTCTCCAGGGTGGCCTGCGTGACCCGCCCCATATCCTCGCGCCAGATGTTGGCCATCCGGTTCGAGACCCCACCGCTGGCGCACGCCCCCATCGCGACGGCAACCGCCAACGCCGCAGGGGCGGCGAGCCACCGGCCCGCCACCCCCACGCTCCGCTTTCGCGGAGTCATCTGCGCGCTCCCGGAGTGTGGATGTCCTGCGCATTCGCCAGATCCCAGAGCTCGAAGGACCGCGCTTTCGTGCGCAGCCCGCGCCAGCTTGTGTCGTTGATAATGTCCGGCGCCGTGCTCGATCCGCCGGGACCGCCGAAGGTGTAGATCTCCTGCAACAGCAGCTCCAGCTCGCCGCCCGGAACCGGAAGCTGCAGGAAGGTGTGCTGCACCAGATCCCCCCAGCCACGGTCGTCGAAGTACTCGGTGCCCAACCCGTAGTGGAAGAGCTCAATTCGCTTCTCGTACTTGAGCGTCTCCCAGAGATCGCCGCACGAGCCGTCCGGGTTCTGCGGCACGCAACGGTCGCCGCCGGGCGCTACCCCGTTGGGATCGGTGAAGGGAGGCAGCTCGCCATTGGCGCGATACTTGTTCACAATGTCCATCGCGGCCGCTTTGTTGCCCATCCGGTAGTTGGCCTCGGCCGTCAGGAAATCCAGCTCCTTGTTGGTCATGTCCGGAAACTCGGCAACGAAGTTGGCTTCGCGGATGTAGTACCAGCGCCAGTCGATGTAGTTGGAGTAGTGATAGATGCCTCGGTCGGCCGGGAAGGGGCTGTTGCCCATGTAGCGGATGTACTTGCCGCTCGTCTTGGGATCGCCCGCGGTGATGCGCCGGTCGTCGGTGTCGATGTCGAAGGGACGCTTGGCGTCGGCACTGGCGTTGATCCACGTCTCCCAGTTGCCCCCGGCGTCCGACGGGCCGATGGTCCGGTAGTCGATCCGCGCCCACCCGGTGTAGGTGGCGGTGTGCAGCTTGGAACGATGCCAGGCCCAGTTGCCGCCCTGCTCGTAGAAGCCCGAGAAGTTCTTCGAGATGCCGGCCGACACATCGGACAACACCGCATTCCAGTCCACCGCATCGCGATCGGCGGGGGTGCGCGGAATCTGAGTCCGGTAGCGGGCGCGATAGGCCCGGGCCACCTCGGCCATGTACGAGGCCGACCAGTCGCCGTTGAACCCGACCCAGGCCGAAGGAATCGTGAAGCCACCGCTGCTCGCAATCTGAATGACCTCGGCGAACTTGGTCTCCGCCGCCGCCCAGACCTCCTGGTAGGACGCCATGACCAGTTCCGACTCGAAGTCGGTGGTCTCGTCCACGATGAATGCCTGGTCGAAGAGCACCGCCAGATTGGCAAAAGACATCGCCTGAATGAACTTGCCGAAGGCGACCGCCCGGTCGGTGTCGTCCGGTCCGTCGCCCTCCTGGATCCGTACGCCGCCCTCGATCGCCAGGATCCCGTCCCGGACTGCGGCCAGCGAGCGATAGGATCTGGACCACGGCGTGTTCACGATGCCGCTATAGCTGTAGGAAGGGTCGTTATTGAGCGCCTTGCGCGGCTCCCAACCGGAGTCGCGCATGGCCCAGTTCCCCCAGGAAGAGGAATGGGCGTCCGCCGCGGTGCTGAGCGGCGACCCCGGGTAGCTGTGGTGAGCGACGACCCACCAGGACTGGAAGCCGCCCGAAATCAGCGCCTCCACATCGCCGGGGCTCGAGATCGCCCGCTCGCGGTCGGGGTCGTTGAGGTTGGTCACCTCGAGGTCGACGCACCCGGCGAGGATCGCGAGGACCGCCACCCAGAGAGCGCTCCAACCCGTCTTTCTGAACATCTTGTTCATTGGATTCTCCTTATTCTTCGTCCCCAACCGATCAGAAGATCAACTGGAAGCTGGCGGTGAGGGTGCGGAAGTTCGGGTACTGGTAGGTGTCAATGCGACCGATAGCATCCGACCCGCCATTCCCCTGGCCGACCTCGGGGTCGTACCCGGTATAGTCGGTCCAGGTGTAGAGATTGCGGCCAATCAGGTTGATCTCTGCCCCGGAAACCCGTCCCTGGAAGATCGCGTCCACGAACTCTGGCGCCAGCGAGTAGCGCACCGAGAGTTCGCGCAACTTGACGAAGCTCGTCTCCTCCACGAACCAGGCGTTCATGGCGTTGGTGTTGTAGAGCCGCTGATAGTAGGCCACCGGCTTCTTCAGGCTGTCGTCCTTGCCGCCCTGGTCCTGGTCGCCGGAGCGGTTCTCGCGGTAGGCCCACTGGCGCGTTCGATTGTAGATATCGGTGCCGAACTCGCCGTCAAAGAGCGTGTAGACGGTAAGTCCCTTCCAACGGAAAGTGTTGACCAGGCTGAGATTTACATCCGGAGTCGAGTTGCCCAGGTAAAGGAAGTCCTTGCAGTCGGTCCCGCCCTGCCGCCGGTCGGCGCACTCGCCGAACATGCGGACCGGCATGCCCCACTGGAAGACGTCGTCGCCGGTTTGGCCATCGCTGTTGGTCCCCCACAGGCTCTGCCCGATTCCGTCGGTGTAGTTCCCGGAGCCGGTCCAGACCATGAGTCCGTCGTCATTGAGCTGGAACTGGTCGCAGGGAACGCCCGCAGGCAGATCGTCGCAGCTTGTGGCCCACTTGGCCCCGTAAAAGGCGCCAAAGACCTCGCCGTCGCGGTAGTAGAAGAAGCCGCTGCGATAGGGCGGCCGCTCCAGTTGGGTGATCTCGTTGCGGTTGCGGTCCAGATTCACGCGCACGTCCCACCCCATCTCGGCGGTCGTGATGATCGGCATTTCCACGTAGGATTCCCAGGTATTGGATTCCAGCGTACCCGAGTTTTGCCACTGCGAGGAGAATCCGCCGGCCTTGGGTAGAGGCACCGAGAGGATCTGGTCAATCGACTTGGTGTTGGCGTAGGTCACGCCCGCGCTGATCCGGTTGAAAAGCACCAGATCAAGCCCGTATTCGTTCTCGGTGGAGCGCTGCGGCTTGAGATCCTTGTTGCCCAGAGTGACCGGGGTGATGGCACCGCCACCCACACTGTACGTTTCGTACTGGGCCGCGAATCCAGGACGCCGGCCTGCGGTGCCGATCGACCAACGCAGCTTGAACTCGTTCACATTGGCGAGGGGCCACCACGATTCCTGCGCCAGCCGCCAGGCCAGCGCGGAGCGGTAGTAGGTGTGCCAGCGCTGATTCTCGCCGAAGAGACTCGACCCGTCGCGCCGGGCCAGGGCGTCGACGATGTACTTGCCCTTGTAGTCCAGCGCCGAAATCAGAAAGTAGCCCTCGGAGCGAATGTCCTGCAGGAAGGACGCGGCGCCGTAGGAGTCGGGGTCGAGGTTGTTCAGCCGCGGAACGTCAACCGCGACAAAGTCGGAACCGCTGGCCGAGAAGCTCTCGAAGTGCGAGCTCTCCTGCAGGTACCGTAGCCGGGTGCGAGTGGCCAGGTCGCCGAAGGCCCTGTTCAGCGAAACCGTGAGTTCGCTGTTGATGTTCTGCCGGTGCGACTGGTACTTGCTCAGCGATCCGTCCACGACATTGCCCTCTGCCGTTTCGCGGCCCGGCGGCGAGAGGTTGGACTCCCGAAAGGCATTGCGATCCATCCCGAAGAGTCCCTCGACATCCATCCACGAGAACGGCGTCCAGCGTGCGCTGGCGCTCGCCTTCAGATCTTCCTGCCAATCGCGGTTGTCGATCAGCTCGAAGTGATAGAGGGGGTTGTCCTGGTTGGAGAGCGGATCCGGGTTCACGAAGTAGCAACCGTCCGCGGGACAATGACGCAGCCCGATCGTGTTCGGATCGCGGCGCAGCAGATCCACATAGGGACCCATGAAGGTCAGATCGTAGAAGGGCGCGCTCCCCAGATCCTCCTGCTCCGACTCGGTGTAGGTGGTGCTGAGCGAGACATTCAGATTGCTCCGCACCTCGTGGTCCAGATTGATGCGAAAGCCCTTGCGCTCGAAGCCGTCGTTCCACTTTGAGAGAACGCCGCGGTCGGTCTGCCACTCGAAGGATGACCGGTAGTTGGTGTCGCCATTGCGACCCTCGACGACCGCATAGTTGGACATGAAGGTGCCCGCCGTATACACGCGGTCGACATGGTCATAAAGAGCAAGGCCGCTCGGCCACGCGCCGTCCTGGAAGGAGGTGAAGACATTTTCGCCGTTCAGGTCCGGATTCGTCATGTCCGGGTCGGTGATGTCGGGGATCACATTCCCGTTCACATCAACCAGATTGCCGCTGCCGTCGGTCCTCCAGGGATGGTTCTGCGAAAGTTGAATGTCGCCGGCGATCTGCTCCTGGCCGGTTTCGTTGCGCATCACCAACTGGTTGTAGTCGCGTCCGCCGAAGCCGGTGCCGCGCTTGGTGCGGACCTGAATGACGCCATTGGCGGCACGGGAGCCGTAGAGCGATGCCCCCGCCGCCCCCTTCACGACCTCGATCGACTCGATGTCCAGAGCGATGAGATCGTCCATTGCGTTGGTGGTAATCACACCGTCGACGATGATGAGCGGATCTTGCGTCCCGCTGATCGAGGTCGCGCCGCGCAGCAGAATGTCGCCGGTGCTGCCGGGCTGGCCGCTGCCGCCAACCACCTTGATGCCCGGCACCTTGCCGATCAGCGCGTTCTCGGCCGAGACGGCCGGGACCGGCGTGTTGGCGATGTCGAGCTTCTCGACGGTGAAGGGAAGCTTGACCCGGGGGGTGGCGCGGGAGACCCCGGTCACGACAAGCTCCTGGACCGTCAGGACGCCGCTGGTCAACTCTGCGTTGAGGACCGCCGCGTCGCCCGCGGTCACCGTCACGTTGAGAGTCATCGGCTCGTAGCCGATGATCTCGAAGGTCACCTGGTGGGATCCGGCCGACACCCCGGGGATCAGGTAGCGCCCGGCCGCGGTGGTGAGGACTCCGCCCTCCGCGTCGTCGAGCCGGGCAACCGCCGACTCAAGGGGCTGGCCCGTCGCGACGTCGGTGACCTGGCCGGTGATGGTGCCCGTCTGGGCGGTTGCGCTGGGGGCTGCCAGGACCGCAGCGAGCAATGCCGCCGCGATCGAGGTCAATACCCCCCCCCCCCGGAGTGCGGGCACAGAGCGTTCCGCAGTGGAAACGCGGCCGTGGCGCGGGCCGGTGGGGATGAGGTCATACGGGAATCGGTTCATGTTGCCTCCTTGGGCGTTGTGGGTGCGACCGATTCTGAGACGGCGCCGGAATGACGCGGCCTCGGGTGTTGCAGTTGTGGCTCTTGCTTCATCTATGGCGCGGGAGCGTGCCCGCGCAAATAACGGTGGCCTGTCTGCGGCGATCAGCAGGTCAGGCACCGGTGACTGTTCGACGACCCCAACTTCTCGACCAGGGCCACGGTGGCGGGGAGCGGCGAGACGCGCTGAACGGGTCCGTTGGCCAGATCCGCGACCGTCTGGCCTCGTCGGCTGATAGCCCGGATGTCGGCTCCGCGTTCCACCAGGTAGATGATGGTTTGATGATCGCCCCGGGCGGCGGCGTGGTGGAGCGCGTTGTAGCCGTTGTGGTCGCGCGCGTTGATTTCCATTCCCAGCTCCTCCACCAGGTAGCGCACCGCGGGGAGCCAGCCCTCGGGAACGTGACGGTGGGCGTTGCCGGCGAATCCTTCCCCGTAGCCCACGCCTGAGGCCGCGTGAATCGGCCAGACGCCGGGACCGCCCGCCTCGACCGGGGGAAGACCGGAGGCATCGGGCTCGAGGGCGCGGAGCGAGTCGGCCACCTCGGAGGCGCGAACCAGATTCAGGCGCACCTCTTGGTCCAGCCCGGCCAGAAGATCGTCGGGGAAGTCGGTCTGCCTTTCTTCGGGGAGGTCGCCCCGCACCGACTGGAGAAGAACCACCTGAGCGGAATCCTCCAGCGACCACCAGGTGGAATCGGATGCGAGCTGGCTGCGGTTCTGCTGGCGGAGAAACTCGTCGGTGGAGAGGCGGCGGCGGCGCGGCGGGGCCTTCGTGGGAATCGCCGGATCGGCGCCGTGCTCGGCCAGAAGGCGCATGGCGGAGACATCGGTGGCGTAGGCGGCGCGCCAGAAGGCGGTGGCTCCATCGGTGTCGACGAGGCCGCAGTTGCGGTTGCCGCAGCCGCTGTACTCCATGTACCAGGGGTGAAGGGTGAGCCGCGCGTCCGGGTCGGCGCCCGCTTCGAGCAGCGCGGCCATCACATCCAGGTAGGTGGCGGTCTGGAGGCCCATCTCCTGGGGTTGGGGATAGCGGGTGCGGGGCTGCCACCGTGCGTTGACCGCCGCCCAGAGCGGCGTTGCGCCATTCAGGGCGGAGGCGAGGTTGGGGTCGGCGCCGCGCGCGACGAGCTCCAGCGCGAGGTCGAACTGGCCGTTGATGGTGGCCATGAGCAGCGGACTGGTCCCGTCGCTGGCCGAGAGCTGGTCGATCCCGGCTCCGCCGTCCAGGAGCGCGATCGCCGCCTCGCGGTGGCCCTGGCGCACGGCGTGCAGGAGCGGTGTCAGCCCGCCCTTCGCGGCCACCCGCCGGGGACGGAAGTCGTCTTCCTCCTCTTCTTCGTCTTCCGGGAGGCCCTCGCTATATACGTCGCGCGAGGCGCGCACGGCGGTCTGGAACTCCGACGGGGTCGGCGCGCGGGCGCGTCCGCCGGTGAGCGCTTCGACCGCCTCGGTGCGGCGGCGCCCGGCCAGACGGTCCAGCTCCGAGAGGGTGGCCAGGTCCTCGACCTTGCTGGCGAGGCCGGGATCGGCGCCGGCGGCCAGGAGCGCGCGGATCGCCCCGGCGCGGTTCATCGAGGCCGCGAAGATGAGCGGCGTCTGCTCCCAGACGGCGTCGCGAGCATTGGGATCGGCGCCCTTGTCCAGCAGCGCGGCCACCAAGGTGGCCGACCCCGACGCGGCCGCCAGGTGGAGCGCGGTGGCCCCGGTCCCCTTCGCGGCCCGCTGCGCGTCGGCCCCGGTTTCCAGGAGCCTGCGCGCGACGGTCTCGCTGCCAGTGCGGGCTGCGATGTGGAGCGGCGTGTAGCCCCCGATCCGCGTCACCGGCTCCAGCGCGGCCCCCGCATAGAGGAGCATCTCGGCCAGGCCGCCGTCGCCGCGCTCGGCCGCCCAGTGCAGCGCGGTCATGCCATCGCCCTGGGCGGCATTGACATCGGCGCCGCCCGCGAGCAACTCGCGCACGGCCTCCCGGTCGCCCCGCGCGGCGGCGTTGGCCACCGGAGCGGCGGGCAACTGAGCCGCTACCGCGCCGGCAACGCCCGGCCACGCAACCACGGCGACCACCGCGGCCACGAACGGGGCCAGCCGCAGCCCCGCGCCGGTTCCGCCCCTGGGGCCACGATCGCACCGCGGGCCGGCCGCGGCCGCATGGCCACCACCCGCCCTCGTTCCGCGACGCAGCGCGTTGCGGCACCCTCTCCGCGCGGTCATGGCGGTCACCCCTCGGTGGCCGGGGCTGCAGCGGAGACGAGCGAAAACTCGCCGTTGCTGTCGCCGAATCCAGTCATCTCCATCCCCAGTCCGTTGAGCGCCCAGAGCATGGCGTTGGCCATCGGCGTGGCGTCGGGGGCCTTCAGATGCAGGTTCCCCTCCAGGAGTCCGTCGGCGCCGCCCAGCAGGACCAGCGGGCAGCGGCGGTGGTTGTGCAGGTTGGCGTCGGCCATGGGCGAGCCCCACATGACCAGCGATTTGTCGAGGAGGCTGCCGTCGCCGTCCATGGTGTTCCGCAACTTCTCCAGGAAGTAGGGAAGCTGTCCCACGCGGTACTGGCAGATCTTGTTGAACTCCAGGATCGCCTCTTCGCGGCCGCCGTGGTGCGAGGCGGGATGGAAGGGGCGGCTCGATCCGCTCTCGGGGAAGACGCGGTTGTCGGCGTCGCGGCCGGTCTTGAAGGAGATGACGCGCGTCATGTTGGTTTCCAGCGCCAGCACCTGCAGGTCGAACATGAGCCGCATGTGCTCGGTGAAGGAGTCGGGAACGCCGGCCGGGGCCTCGGGAAGCTCGCGCTCCTCGCCGCCGGTGTTGCGCGTCTCGATGGCCTCGATGCGGCGCTCGATCTCGCGCACATTGTCCAGGTAGCGGTCCATGCGCAGGCGATCGAAGGCGCCCAGCTCGCGCTTCAAGGCCGCGATCTCGCCGGTCATCCAGTCCAGGATGCTTCTGCGCGAAGCCCGCCGCGCGGCCCGTTCCCCGGGGGTTCCGCCCGCCCCGAAGAGCATGTCGAAGGCGACGCGCGGATCGCGAATCATCGGCAGCGGCTCGTTCGGCGAGGCCCAGCTGATCGTGTCGGTGTAGGCGCAGGAGTAGTTGTAGGTGCAGCCGCCGGCCTGGTCGAGATTCTCGATGCAGAACTGCATGGAGGGCAGCGGGGTGTCCTGTCCGAAGCGCTGGGCGTAGAGCTGGTCGAGCGAGGTTCCGACGAAGATGTCCGACCCCTGGGTCTGTTTGGGGTGCGCCTGGGTGAGGAAGACCGCGCTGGAGCGGAAGTGGTCGCCCCCGATCTCCGGCGTGGTGAAGGCCTCGGCCTGGCGGCAGTCGGTGTTGGAGACGATGGTGAGCTGTTCCTGGAAGGGACGCAGCGAGGTGAGCGCGCTCTCGGGCGAGATCTCGAAGTCCTTGCCCGTGGTCGCAGGCGCGTAGAGGTGCTGCGTGGCGCCCCATTCGTTGCAGCCGGCGAGCCCGTGCACCTCTTCGATGCAGATGAGCCGCGTGGGTCCCTCGTCGGGGCGGACGCGGGCGGCGAGGCGGCCGGCGGGGAACATGGCGTCGAGGAGGGGGAGGGCGGTCGAGGCGCCCAGGCCGCGCAGGAAGGCGCGGCGCTCGATGTGGCGGCCGGTGATGTAGTGCATGTCGTCTAGGCTCCGGGTCTGGCGTTGGATTGCGAACCGGCGGGGTCGGCCCCGTCCTGGGCGGCGGCGGCCATGGCTTTGCGGTAGCGGAAGGCGTCGCTGGTCACGACTCCCAGGATGAGCGAGGAGAGGCGGTAGTCGCCGGCCTCGGCCTGGGCGACGATCTCGCGCACGGAGGGCTGGTCGAAGTGCTCGACGCGGCGGCCCAGCGCGTAGGCCATCAGGTTTTCGGTGAAGGTGCGCACCAGCGGGAGGGGACGCTTGAGGAGAACGGCGGAGAGTTCGGAGGGAGTCTGGACCGGGGTGCCGTCGTAGAAGTCGCCGCGGGTGTCCAGTGCGACGCCGTTTTCGAGCGAGCGCCACTTGCCGGTCACGTCGAAGTTGTCGAGCGCCAGCCCGATCGGGTCCATGAAGCGGTGGCAGGAACGGCACTGCGGATTTTCGCGGTGAATCTCCATGCGCTCGCGGGTGGTGAGCATGCGGCCGTCCAGCGAGGATTCGGTCTCTTCGAGATCGGGAATGCCGGGGGGCGGGGGCGGGGGCGGGGTGCCGAGCAGCACCTCCATCACCCATTTGCCGCGCAACACCGGCGAGGTGCGGTTGGCCAGCGAGGTGAGGACCAGAACCGAACCGTGCCCCAGGAGGCCGACGCGACGCTCGTCCGGATAGGCGACCCGGCGGAAGTGCGGGCCGGCCACCGGCGGGAAGCCGTAGTGGGTGGCGAGGCGCTCGTTGGCAAAGGTGTAGTTGGCGCGGAAGAGATCGAGGATGCTGCGGTCCTCGGCGACGAGGTGGTTGAAGAAGCTCTCGGTCTCCAGCCGCATCGCGTCGGCGAGATTGTCGTCGAAGTTGGGGAAGAAGTTCGGATCCGGGTGGACCTTGTAGAGATCCTGAAGGCGCAGCCACTGCCCCGCGAAGCGCGCGCCCAGGGCGGCCGAACGGGGATCGGCGAGCATGCGGCGGGCCTCGCGCTCCAGTCCCTCGGCGCGCTGCAGATCGTCGGCGGCGGCCGCGCGCAGGAGCTCGCCGTCGGGGGGACCGCCCCACAGGAAGAAGGACAGCCGCGAGGCGAGGTCGAGGCTCGAGACGGGGAAGATCTCGCCCGGCGCCACACCGGCGGGGGCCCGTTCGGTGCGGAAGACGAAGCGCGGGCTCGCCAGCAGCGCCTCCAGCGCCATGCGGATGCCGGTCTCGAAGCCGTCCCGCGCGGCGCCCTCTTCGTAGAAGGCCATGAGGCCGTCGATGTCGGGGGCGGTGGCGGGGCGGCGGTAGGCCTGGGTCGTCAGCGCCTCGATGATGCGGCGCGCGCACGGCCTCTCCTCGGCGGCGGCGGTGGGGCGGCAGACGAAGATGCGGCGGCGGGTCGCGTTCTCGGAGACGCCGGACGGGTTGTGGGGCCCGCCGATCGTCAGGTCGCGCAGGTGCGGCAGGGTGGTGATTCCCCCGCCCCCCGATCCCCCGCCCGCCATCGACCAGTCGTGGGGACGGATCAGATCCTCGTAGGGACCGTCGAAGGGACGAACGAAGGCCGCCGACACGCGCCGCTGCCCCGCCCGCACGAAGATCGGGTCAGTCTGGATCGGCGCCGCCCCGCGCCCGTCGGCCCCCGCGCCGGTGCGGGCATGGTGCAGGAGCGCAACCCGTTGGCCGTCCACCGAGACGTCGATGTCGTCGAAGCGCGAGTTGGCCCCCGACGAGAAGCCGAGCTGGAAGATGTACTCGCCGTCGGCCGGGAAGATGTGATTCACCACCACGCCCCCCCGCGTCCCGTACGGCGCGCCCTCCACCCGGTCCCACGGATGCTGTGAGATGTAGTCCGACACCTTGTAGGCGCGGTCCACCGCGGGGGCACTGCGGTCGCCCACCGCCCACCGGCTGATCTCGGCGGCCGCATTCAGGTACGATTCCACCAGAGTCGGCGAGAGCGCCTGCACATCGGCGATGTTGTCGAAGTTGGCGCTCATCTGGTCCAGGGGAAGCCAGTCCCCCGCATCGACCGACAGCCCCAGCAGGTCGTGGATCGCGCGCTCGTATTCGGCCCGGTTGAGGCGCTGGAAGGTGCGGTTGCCCGGGTTGGGCGCGGTGGCGGCGGACGCGTCGAGCACCTCTTCGATCCGCTCCACCAGGGTGGCCAGGGTGTCGCCCGCGGGACGGCGCGCTCCGGGCGGCGGCATCATCCCTGCGCGCAACTTCCGCACCATGCGCTCGGCGATCTCGGCGCTCCGGTCCGCCTCCTCCACCACAAATCCCTCCAACGAGAGATTCCCGGTCAGGCGGCGCTCGTTGTGGCAGCGCACACAGAACTGCTCCACGACCAGCGTCTCGGTGGAGGGGCCGGGGTCTGCGGCGAGGTCCGAACCGGGGGAAGCGGGCCGAATGGGCGCGGCGGACACGAAAGCCGGAATCGCAGCCGCGGAGGGGCCGAAATCCCAAAGGGCGACGGCATACGGATTCGGGGCGCTTGGGGTTTCAGCGGCGGGGTTGTCAAGGGACACGCCCGCCAGGACAACTGCGCCCAGCGCCAGGACGAGAGCGCCGGAGGTTCTCATGGGACACCAGTCTTCATGCAAATCGGCTCCGAAGGGGGACAACCGCTTGCGAACCATACTAGCAAGGGCGGACGCGGTGTGGCAACTTTGCGACGGCTCAACCGGCGGAGTGTACGCCGCGGCCGGGCGGGGCCGCAGGGCGTCGGCCGGCGAATCCGGCGCGGATCAGGTCACCAGACCAACCCGGGAGATGAAACAGGAAGTGAGCAAAGGGATGCCGGAGCAATCACGTAGAAGCGGTCGGCCGCGGAGATCCGGACGGGAGCGGGGGGCCGGGCGGGATGACCTGTCGCAGGCCGCGGCCATCGCGCGGGAGCTCTTTGGGGTAGAGGGGGAAGCCACCCCCCTCCCCGGCGAGTTCGATCTCAACTTCCGCATTCGCCGGCGCCCCGTCGGGTCGGCTGCGCGGGCACGGCCAGGCGCCACAGCGGACGGCGGCGCGCCACGCCCCGGCAACGATCGGGACCGGCCGCGCGGCGTCCCCATCGAATCCACCGGCCTGGGCCGCGGAGGAGTCTCCGGTGCTCCCGGCAAGTCCGGCAGCGGCACCGGCAACCGCATCCCGCACGGCGACATCGTCCTCAAGATCAGTCCCCCGTCGCGCCGCCCCGCCCTGGATCTCGCGGCTTCGCTCCTGCGCCACCTCGAACCGGCCGCGCTCTCGGCGGAAGTCCCCCGTCCGCTGGTCCCCCGCGAGCCGGTCCCCCAGGCACCCGTCCCGCACGAACCGGCTCCCCCCTCGCGCGGCCCCGATTCTCCCACCCGGACCGTGCGGTTCCGGGGTCAGCCCCACCTCGCGGGCGCGGTCACCTGGGTTCCCGGCGTCCCCCTGGCTACGCTGCGCGCCCCTGCCATGACCGTCCTCTCGCAACTCGGCCGCCTCCTCGCCGAACTCGACCGGGCGCTTGCGGACTTCGATCACCCCGGGCTCGATCGCGATTTTTCCTGGCGCATGGAAACGGCCCCCGCCACGATCCGCGCCCACCTGCCCGATCTTGCCCACGGGCGCAACCTGGTCACGGCCACCGTGCAGCGCGCGCTCCGCCGTCTGGATCCGGTGCGGCCCGAGCTTCCCCGCTGCCCCATCCACAACGACGCCAACGACTACAACGTCCTCGTGACCCCGTCGCTTGAGGGCGCGCGGCTGGCCGGGCTTATCGACTTCGGCGATGCTGTGCGCGGCTGGCGGGTCACCGAGATCGCGGTCGCGGCCACCTACGCCATGCTTGAGCTCGCCGATCCCGTCGAGGCCGCCTGTGCGGTGGTGCGCGGCTACGCTTCCGTTGCGCCGCCGACGGCCGCCGAGTGTCGCGCGGTCATTCCCCTGGTCGCGCTGCGGCTTTGTCTCTCGGTCTGCGTCCAGGCCCGCGAGATGGCGCGGCAGCCCGGGAACGCCTACCTCGCCGTCAGCCAGAAGGGTGCGTGGCAACTGCTCGCACGGCTCGCCCGGAGCGACTGGAGGCTGGCCGGGTTCCGCATTCGCGAGGCGGCCGGACGGGTTCCGAATCCCGCCACGGCGGCGGTCGAGCGGTGGATTCGGGGTGCGCCGGAGCGGTCGCCGGTGATGCCGCCGGAGCTGCTGGCGCGGCCCGTGACGGTCGATCTGTCGGTGGAGAATCCGGATCTGCCCTGGCCTGTTGGGGTGGGGGGAGGAAGCGCGGCCGCTGCGGGCACGGTGGAGGAATCCGCGCGAGACCGGGGGGCGGGCGCGGCAACAGGGGACGCCGGGGCGGGCGGAGCTCTGGTCCGGTGGGTCGAGGAGCGCATGGCTCTGGCGCGGGCAACGGTCGGGGTGGGACGCTGGGGCGAGGCGCGGCTGCTCTACGACGCTCCGGGCTTTGGCGAGCAGGGGAACCAGGGCGCGGAGGCGCGCACGATTCATCTGGGACTCGATCTCTTCGCGCCGGAGGGAACGCCGATTCGGGCGCCGCTGGCCGGAGAGGTGGTCGCGGTGGCGGACAATGACCTGCCGCGCGACTACGGGCCGACGGTGATTCTGCGACACGCCGCGGAGACCACGGTCGAGGATTGCCGGGCCACCAGCCCGTGCGAGCGCAGACCCGCCGACGCGGCTTCCCACCCGGCAGACGCCATCCCGCCGACGAAGGCTCCGACCTTCCACACACTGTACGGCCACCTCGACCGCGCCACTCTGGGCCATCTCGTTCCGGGGCAACGCGTTCGTCCCGGCCAGGTGATCGGGTGGCTCGGCGGCGCGGCGGTCAATGGAGGGTGGCCGCCGCATCTGCACCTTCAGGTCGTTGCGCTCGATGCGCTCGCTGACGATGGGATCGCGGATGCTGAAGCCGAACCCGCCGGGACGGCCGGAGCTCCCCGCTCCGCCAGGCACTCCCCCGGCAACCGCTCCGGTTCGACGAATTCCGCCAGCGTTTCCCCCGCCAACTTCCCCGGTGTGGCGCTGGAGCGGCTGCGTTCGGTCTGGGAGGGGGTGCTACCCGATCCCTCCCCGCTCTCCGGGCTCGATGCGGCAACCGCAACCGCCATCGCTCCCACCGATCGTCCCGCCGCCCGCAAGGCCGAACTCGCCACGCGGCGGCGCGCGCGGATGGGTCCGTCGCTGAGTCTCTCGTACCGCAACCCCCTGCACATTGTGCGCGGCCACGGAGCCTGGCTTTACGACGCCGCCGGCCGCGGCTATCTCGACACCGTCAACAACGTTGCGCATGTGGGTCACGGAAATCCGCGCGTTGCGGAGGCCATTGCGCGCCAATCCCGAATCCTCAACACCAACACCCGCTACCTGCACGAAGAAATTGTGGCGCTGGCCGACGAGCTGCTTGCGCACTTTCCCGAGCCAGCCGATGACGAGCCCGAGCCAGCCGGCGACGAGTCGGGCAGGACCGGTGCGCACAAGTCGGGTTCAGGCAAGTCCGGTGCAGGCAAATCCGGTGCGCACAAGTCCGGTGCAAGCACGCCCGATCCGCTTGAGGTCGTTTTTCTGGTTTGCTCCGGCAGCGAGGCCAACGAGCTCGCCTTGCGCATGGCGCGTTGCCATACCGGCCACGAGGGCGTTGTGTGCGTGGAGGGCGGCTATCATGGCAACACGACCGGGCTGGTCCATGTCAGCCAGTACAAGTTCGACGGACCGGGGGGACGAGGTGTGGGGCCGGCGGTGGCGGTGGCGGCGATGCCGGACCCGTACCGGGGGAAGTTTCGGGGGCGGGGGGGACGGCAGGTGGCCGGGCGCGTGGGGATGGCCGGGAGCTGGGGCGCCTCTACGCCAACGAGGTAGCGCGCGCGGCTGCGAAGCTTGACCGACCGGATGGACCGGGCATCGCGGCCTTCATGGTAGAGCCGATTCTGAGCTGCGGGGGCCAGATCGAGCCGCCTCCCGGATATTTGGCCCGGGCCTTCCGCCAGATCCGCCAGGCGGGCGGCGTCTGCATCGCCGACGAGGTGCAGGTGGGATTCGGGCGCGTGGGCGACGCCTTTTGGGGATTCGAGCTACAGGGCGTCCTTCCGGATATCGTCACTCTCGGCAAGCCGATGGGGAATGGGCATCCCGTCGCGGCCGTCGTAACCACGCGCTCCATCGCCGATTCCTTCGCCAACGGGATGGAGTACTTCAGCACCTTCGGCGGCAATCCCGTCTCGTGCGCGGCGGCCCGGGCCGTCCTGGCCGAGATCCGCGAACTCAATCTTCGGGAACACGCCCGGCGCGTCGGCAACGCCCTCCTGGGCCAACTGCACGCACTGGCCGACCGTCACCCCGTCGTCGGCGATGTGCGCGGGCGCGGCCTCTTCCTGGGAATCGAGCTTGTGCACAACTGCGAGTCCCGCCAACCCTTCCCCCAGGCGTGCAGCCATCTTGTCAATCGCGCAAGAGAGATGGGCGTTCTGCTCAGCGTCGATGGCCCCGATCACAATGTGATCAAGATCAAGCCGCCCCTGGTGTTTGGCGAAGACGACGCCGCGTTGCTGGTGCAGACGCTGGACCGGGTGCTGGGGGAGATCCGGGCTGGCGGGGGGAGGGGATAGTTGGTCAGCAATCAACTGGCGATGCGCTCACGACGCGCGCCGGCCGCTGGAGTGCCGCTACGATTCCATATAGGAATACAACGCGCGCAACCGGTTCGGAAAGCGGTATCCGCCCCGGGTCTCGGGATCGGCCTCGATCGCGCCCAACTCCCTCATCCTGCGCAGGAAGTTGTCCAGCGAGCGCTTGTTCCTACCGTCCAGGCGAGCCAGAACCCGGGATCTGCGGAAGTGCATGCGCGGCCTGTCCGCAATCTGGCGAAGGATTGAACGATACCCCGCGCGCTGGATCCGGTTTCCGAGAAAGCTCGTCATCCGAGAAAGCTCGTCAACTGCCGATGCCAGGGCTTGTTGATTGCTCTCGTTCAGCAAGCGGTGAAAGGTCCGCAGCAGCATTTCCGGACGGACCATGCTGCGGAGTCGCTCAATCTCCCCGCTCCTGCCGACGAAGAACTCGATCGGAACCGGTCGTCCGGGACGAAATGGGCTGGTCTCGGGACTCAATGGGCACCGTGGGGGCTGTGGGTTCACTCTCCGGGACCAAAGTATACGCGGTTGAGGCGTCGGGAGCGATCAGCCCCATCGGCTGGCCGATCAGTCATGCACGCGCCAGGATCGCAAGCCATCCTCGCTGGCGCATGACTCCCGCGGCTCTCACGGATACAGCCGCCGCCGCCGCCACCCTTCCCCTTCCCTCTCGTACAGGAAGCGGTCGTGCAGCCGCGAGGGACCTTCCTGCCAGAACTCGATTCCCTCCGGCACGATGCGCAGTCCCGACCAGTGCGGAGGCCTGGGCACTTCGCGGCCCCGAAACTGCTCTCCGGCCGCGTGCACCCGCTCCTCCAGAGTGGCCCGGCAATCGAGTTCGCGGCTCTGGTCCGACCCCCAGGCACCGATGCGGCTCGCTCGCGGACGGCTGGCGAAGTAGGCGTCGGCCTCGGCGGCGGTGACCGGTTCGACCGCGCCCCGAATTCGCACCTGACGGCCCCGCGGCTGCCAGTGAAAGGTCATGCCCGCGCGGGGGTGCGCCGCCAGCGAGCGTCCCTTGGCCGATTGGAGGTTGGTGTAGAAGACGAAGCCGCGGTGGTCGAAGCCCTTGAGCAGGACCATGCGGCCCTCGGGGGTGGCGTCCGGGCCCAGGGTGGAGAGGCAGACCGCTTCGGCGAAGACGATCCGGTCGTCGGCTTCGGCCTCGGCAAACCAAAGGCGGAACTGTTCGATCGGGTCGGGGGAAAGGTCGGCGCGGCGAAGCGCGATGGGGGCCGGCCAGGGTTGGCCCGACCGAGCGCCTGCCCTGGCGGCGGCGGTGGCGGATCCGGACGACACGTCGTCGGTCGCTGGCGAAGCATCGCGCGCATTGGGGGCTTCGCGGGACCTCCGGCTCACGGCGCGCGTCCCCCTTGAGGCCACGCCGGGCCATGGATGCCGACCGCCAGGAAAGAGGCCGCCGCGTCGCTCACGGCGCGCTTCCCCCCTTCCCACCCGCCTGCCCGAGCTGGTGCCGCAGCGATTCTTCCAGTCCTTCGAAGTCGAAGCGAAAACCGCTCCGCAGCGCCGCATCGGGAACCACGCGCGCGCCTTCCAGCAAGAGTGCGGTGCCCATCTCGCCGAAGAGGCCGCGCACCGCCAGCGAGGGAACCGGCAGCAGGGTGGGACGGCGGAGCACCCGTCCGAGCACGGAGGTGAAGGTGGCGTTGGGGACCGGATAGGGCGCGGTGGCGTTGACCGGACCGCGCAGCGAGGGAGTGGCGATGGCGTGGAAGATCAGGGCGACGAGATCGTCGTGGTCGATCCAGCTTACGTACTGGCGACCGGTGCCGAGGCGGCCACCGATTCCCATCCTGAAGGGAAGGAGCATGGTGCCGAGCGCGCCCCCGGCCGGGCTGAGGACGAGGCCGGTCCGAAGCTGAACCACCCGCACACCGGATCGCGACGCGCGCGCGGCCTCCCCCTCCCATTCGCGGCAGAGATCGGCCAGGAAACCCTTCCCCGGACGGCTACCCTCGCGTAGCGGCTCCGTCCCCCGGTCCCCGTAGTATCCGACCGCCGAGGCGGAGACCAGGACTCCGGGCGGCCTGCGCATCCTGTTGATGGCCGCCACGATCAGGCGCGTTCCCGTCACGCGGCTCCGCCAGATCGCCTTCTTCTTCGCGGGCGTCCACTTGCCCCCCGAGATGCTCTCGCCCGCCAGGTGCACCACCGCGTCGACGCCCTCCAGGAGGTGACCCTCGATTCTGCGTTCGGCCGGATCCCAGTAGATCTCGCCCGCGTCGCGGTCCGGCTTGCGCCTCACGATCCGCACCACCTCGTGGCCGCCGGTCGTCAGAAAGTGACGCAGCGCCGATCCGACCAGCCCCCCCGCCCCCGTCACCGCCACCCGCAGCCGTCGTCCCGGATAGCTCGCGTGGCGCGCCATGTCCTGCGCAATTCTGCGGCCCCGGAAGGCGAAGAACCGCCTCAGTTCGGCCTCGATCTTCGCCCGCGTGAAGACATTTGCGGCGGCACCCAGCGGCGGCTCCCACTCAATCCGGTCGCGGACCACGGTGGCGTCCTCTCCGCGCGGCTCGAACTCGTGGTCGTGCGTCCAGGACTGGAGCGGACCGGTCACCTGTTCGTCGCGAAAGAGCCGGTCCTTCCGAAACGCCGTGTGGCGAACGGTCAGATCGGCCTTGAGCGGGCCCCGGCGGGCGCGGACGCGAACCAGCCCGCCATCGTCGATCCCGCCCTCGCGCGACAGCACCCGCACATCCTCCCAGGGGGGCAGCAAACGTTCGAGCGCACCGGGCCGCATGTGCCAGGCAAAGACCTCGTCTGTGGGAAAGGGGAGGACGGACTCGTGGACAAGGCGCGGCATCGGGTCAGGATCCTCCGCCATGCGGTTTTCCGGACGGTGGCGTGGGTGGCGGCGGGGTCGATGGCGAGGCCTGCGGGGATGCGTGGCCACCGCCCCACTCCGAGGTTGCGATCGCGCCCCGGATCGCTGCGAGCCCGGCAACCGCGCCCTGAGGGTGGCCATAGATCGCCGAGCCCGCGACCAGGACGGTGGCGCCGGCCTCGACCAGCGCGGGGGCGGTCGCCGCGTCGACTCCGCCATCGACCTCGAGTCCAACCTGGCCGGGACGGCGCGATTCGATGAGCTCGCGGGCGCGCGCCACCTTGTCCAGCGACTGCGGAATGAAGGCCTGGCCGCCGAAACCGGGATTCACCGTCATGACGACGAGGAGGTCGATCTCGCCGAGGACCTCGCGGGCGGCGGCGAGGGGGGTGGCGGGATTGAGGGCGAGCCCGGCGCGCTTCCCCTCGGCGCGGATCATCTGCAGGGTGCGGTGCAGGTGGCGAGTGGCCTCGGCGTGTACGGTAATAACGTCGGCTCCGGCGGCCGCAAAATCGGCAACGTAGCGCTCCGGGCGGTCGATCATCAGGTGCACATCCACCGTGCGCGAGGTGACGCCCCGCACCGCCGCGGCGACCAGCGGCCCGAAGGTGATGTTGGGAACGAAGTGGCCGTCCATCACATCCACATGAATCCACTCGGCCCCCGCCTCGTCCACCGCGCGCACCTCGCGGCCCAGTCTCTCGAAGCGGCAGCTCAGAATCGAGGGCGCGATTCGGATCATCGCCGCCACCGTTGCCGCACACCCCCCCGCCCCGCCACCAGCACCCCCGCGGCCATGCCCAGGAAGAGCCCCGATTCCACCACGCCGGCGCGGCGGCGGAGTGCGTCCTCCAGCGCGGCCGGGTCCGGAATCCCCCCCTCGAAGCGGCAATCGACGATCAGGTTGCCGTTGTCGGTCCGGTACGGCCGCCGCACCGCCGCGTCGTCCCCCACCACCCCCGGCCCCTTCCCCACCCCACCCACAGCCCCCACCTCCATCCGCAGACGCGGCTCGCAACCCAGCGCGGCCAGCCACTCCAGATGGCACTCGAACTCGAAGGGAACCACCTCGACCGGCACCGGAGAGCGCTCGCCCAGACGCTCCACCTCCTTCGATTCGTCCACGATCGCAACCAGCTTGCGCGAAGCCTGGGCCACCATCTTCTCGCGCAGAAGCGCCCCACCCAGCCCCTTGATCATCTCCAGACCGGGATCCACCTCGTCTGCGCCGTCCACCGTCAGCTCCAGGGGGGCCGGATCGCGAAGGGCGCCCAGCGGAATTCCGAGCCTGCGCGCATCCCGCTCGGTGCGCAGAGAGGTGGGAACACCGGCCACGCCCGGCAGCTCGCCCGAGGCAATTCGCGCCGCCAGGAAGTGCAGGAAGTGCCGGGCGGTGGATCCCGTGCCGAGCCCCACGCGCATCCCTGGCCGGACCAGAGCGGCGGCCTCGCGCCCAACGGCGCGCTTGAGGTCGTCGGCGGACCGCGCGGAATTGTCGGCGAAGGACGTCATCGGAGCGTCTGGAGGCAGTGGAGGCACGTCGCGGGCGCGTGGCGGAAGCGGGTCCGTACGTCGCCTCGCGGGCGCGTGGTGGGCGGCGGAGTTCAAGGGACCGGGATTTACAGGAAGGGGAAATGTACCATCTTTCGCGGCATGATCATCGTCGCACGCAAGGGCGTCACCGCCCAGGAGCTGGATTATATTCGCGAGCGGGTCGAGCAGCTGGGTCTGCGCACCCACCTCTCGATCGGCGAGAGTCGCACCATCATCGGCTGCATCGGCGAAGAGTCGCGGCTGCGGGGCGTACCTCTGCTCTCGATTCCGGGGGTCGATTCGGTGTACCCAGTCATGCGCCCCTGGAAGCTGGCCGGACGCGATTTCGCCGCCGATCCCACCAGCCGCGTCCAGGTCGGTCCGCATGCGTTCGGAGGGTCCGCCTGCCTGGTCGCCGCCGGACCCTGTTCGGTCGAGGGCGAAGAGATGATGATGGCGACGGGAAGGGCGGTGGCAGGGGACGGCGCGGCACTGTTGCGCGGGGGCGCCTTCAAGCCGCGGACCTCGCCCTATTCCTTCGACGGAATGAAGGAGGAGGGACTGAAGATCCTGGCGCGGGTGCGCGACGAGACCGGGTTGCCAGTCGTCACCGAGGTCCTCGATCCGCGCGACGCCGAGCTGATCGCGGGCTACGTGGACATGTTTCAGATCGGAACCCGCAACATGCAGAACTTCGCCCTCCTGCGCGAAGTCGGGCAGTTGCAGCGCCCGGTCCTCCTGAAGCGCGGGATGTCGGCGACCCTCAAGGACCTGCTCCTCGCCGCCGAATACGTGATGAGCAAGGGCAACATGCAGGTCGTCCTCTGCGAGCGCGGCATCCGCACCTTCGGGACCGAGATGCGCAACACCTTCGACCTGGCCGCGATCCCCTGGCTCAAGAAGGAAACGCACCTGCCGGTCGTGGCCGATCCATCGCACGCGGGGGGGCGCCGCGATCTCGTTGCGCCGCTGAGCTTTGCGGCGGTGGCGGCGGGGGCCGACGGGTTGATCGTCGAGGTGCACCCCGATCCCGGGACTGCGTTCTCGGACGGAGACCAGTCGCTCACCTTCGAGGGGTTTTCGGCGTTGATGCGCGATCTGGGGGCCTTCGCGGAGGCGGCGGGGCGGAGGTTGTAGCGGCCAGGCGCGCAAGGCAAAAGCAGGGGGGGGAAGAAGCGCGGCGGTGGCGGTCCCGGCGGCGGCGATCGCGAGGGTCGGCCGGGGTTCTCCGGCACGGCTGCGGAGTTGCGGGCGCGCAGGCGCGCAACCGCTGCACGGCGCCCAACCGGGTCCGCGCGAGGACCAGACCCGGCCCCCGCACAGAGGCAACGTCTCCCGCGAAGACCGGTTGTCCCAATCGGCCATGGATGCGCCCGGCGGAATCCCGAGATTGTCAGGAGCCCCGTCCCGTTTCCTGCCGTCAGGATTCCACCCGTCTCGTGAACGACTACGACGCCTTCCTCAAGAAATGCTTTGCTCACCACAGGGTCGCCGAGCTTCTCATCCGCGGCTCCCTCCCCGATCTGGCCGCCGATCTGGAGTTTTCCACGCTGACCCGGCTCACCGCCGAGTTCTTCGGCAAGGGGAACATCCGGCGCCTGCCCGACATGGTCTGGCGCGTCCGCCACCGCACCGAGCCCCTCGATCTGATCGTTCTCATCGAGTTCCAGGGGCAGGCTGAGGCACTCATGGCGCTCCGCACGGTCCAGTATGCCAGCCTGGCTCTGAAGCAACTCATCGAGTCCGCCGCGCGGAGGAAAGATCCAGCGCGCAGGATTGCCGTCGAGTCGCTTGTGCTCTACCACGGACCGGGGCGGTGGAGAGCGCCCACGAAGGCGGCGGAGCTTGTGGGGGGCACCGGGTTGCAGCGTTACGGAGTCGTGATGCCCTGGGCGAGCGGGCCTGGCGAGCGGGGGAAGCCGGAGGAAGCGGAGGAAGTCGACGTGCCGCGCCTCTTGCTGGGGCTTGCCCGGGAATGGACGGCGAAGGAGATGGCGGTGCAGTTGGCGGCGCTCATGCGGCTGGCGGCCCGGTTTGGAGACGCCGGGTTCGACAGCTTTGTGGCCGGCCGGGTGCGCGAATCACTAGACTTTAGAGAGTATGCCGAGGATATCTTCAGGGAGACGGAATTCCTTCAAGGAGGATGGGCGATGGATATGGTGGTGGCGACCTTTCAACGAAGCCTGCGGGAGATGATTCAGGAGGGAGTGCAGGAGGGGCTGGAGCAGGGGCTGGAACGAGGGATGCAACAAGGACTCGGTCAGAGCAGGCGCATCCTCTGCCAACAGGCCACCCGGCGCTTTGGGCGGGCGGCAGCAGCCGAGCTGGAGGGACTGATCGCCCGTGCCGTGCCGGAGCAAATCGATGAAGTGGCCAATCTGGTGCTGGATTGCGACCGCGCCGACGACTTCCTGGCGCAGGTCCGGATCGTGGCCTACGCCGGCGGCGAGAGCTCGGCCAGCGCCGAGTCCAGGGCGCGGAGTTGAGCCTTCAGGGCGCGCGCCGAGGTGCCGCCCTGCACATCCCGCGAGGCTACGGACCGGTCCGGATCGAAGACCTCCCGGGCATCGGCGCCGAAGCGCGCGTCGACCGACCGCATCTCTGCGGTGGTGAGCGCGTCCAGGGGGCGCCCCGATTCCTCGGCCAGCTTCACCAGCGCGCCCACCAGGTGGTGGCTTTCGCGGAAGGGGACGCCGCGCCGAACCAGGTAGTCCGCCAGATCGGTGGCCAACATTCCGGCGCCCAGCGCGGCGCGCGTGCGTTCCCGCCCCACGGCCAGCGTTTGCACCGCCCCGGTAAGCGCGGGCAGAACCACTTCCAGGGTGTCCACCGAATCGAACACCGCTTCCTTGTCTTCCTGTAGATCGCGGTTGTAGCCGGTTGGCAGTCCCTTCAACAACGTGAGGAGCGCGGTGAGATTACCCACCAGCCGCGCCGCCTTTCCCCGGACCAGCTCGGCCACATCCGGGTTGCGCTTCTGCGGCATCAGCGAGGATCCGGTCGTGAAGCCGTCGCCCAGGCGCACAAAGCCGAACTCGGAGGTGGAAAAAAGCACCAGATCCTCGGCGAGCTGCGAGAGGTGAATGCCCGTCATGGCCGCCCCGAAGAGCAGGCGCGCACACCAGTCGCGGTCGGCCACGGTGTCGATCGAGTTCTCCGAGATGCGCGCAAAGCCGAGATCGGCGGCCAGCGCAGTGCGGTCGACGGGGAAGGGACAACCGGCAAGCGCTCCCGCGCCGAGGGGCAGCACGTTGCATTCTCGGTGAACCGACGCCAGATGCTCCAGATCGCGGACCAGAGGCCAGGCGCGCGACAGCAGCCAGTGACCTACCGGAACCGGTTGGGCCTGTTGAAGATGGGTGTACCCGGGCATCACGGCGGCGGCGGTGTCGCGAGCCCGGACGGCCAGCGCCCGCACCAGACCGGCCAGCAACGCGCGTTGCCTATGGGTCGCGTCTCGGCCCCAGAGGCGAAAGTCGGTGGCGACCTGATCGTTGCGCGACCGTCCGGTGTGGAGTTTGCCGCCGAGCGGCCCGATCGTCTCGGTCAGGAGGCGTTCCACCAGCGAATGAATGTCTTCGTCCGGTGCGGCCGCGAAGTCCCCCGCCCCCCATCCCCCCAACCGCTCCTCCACCACCCCCAGCCCCCGCACGATCTCATCCACCTCGTCCGTGGCCAGAAGTCCCGCCCTGCCCAGCGCCCCCGCCCAAGCGCGGCTGCCCCGGATGTCCTGCCGCCATAGCCGACGATCCACATCCAGCGACCGGTTCAGCGCCTCCATCTCGCCCGAGAGTCTCCCCTCGAAGCGCCCCCCCCAGAGTGCGTGGCCCCGGTGGCTCTCCGGCTCGTCGTTCACCCCGGCGTTCAGGCCCCGGCCCCGACGCCGCTCCGCACCGGCTCCTGCGCGCCGCTGCTCCGCGCATCCACCTTGCGTTGGGCGGCCAGCGCCCGCTGCGGCAGACTGAAGAGCTTGACGAAGCCCGAGGAATCTGCGTGCGCATACCCCTCGCTGGCACCGAACGAAGCCAGATCCAGGTCGTAGAGCGACGAGGGCGCCCGCCGCGAGAGCACCGCAGCCATTCCCTTGAAGAGCCGAAGCCGCACCGAGCCGGTGACGCGCACCATCAGCGATTCGACCATGGCGTCCAGCGCCTCTCGCTCCGGAGTCCACCAGCGGCCTTCGTAGACGAGGTCGGCGTAGCGGGGAGCGAGCTGGTCCTTGAGCGCCAGACTGCTCCGCGACAGAACGAGTTGTTCGAGCTCCTGCAGCGCGGTGAGGAGGATCGTGCCACCGGGGGTTTCGTAGACGCCGCGCGACTTGATCCCCACGACCCGGTCCTCAATGACATCGGCGCGGCCCACCCCGTGCGCGGACCCGATCTCGTTGAGCTCGGCCAGGAGCGCGCCCGCGGAGAGGGGGCGGCCATCGATCGCGACCGGAAGACCCGATTCGAAGGCCACCTCGATCTCGCAGGGCTCGTCCGGGGCGTCGGCGGGGTCTGTCGTCCAGACAAAGACCTCGCGGCCGGGCGCGTGCGCCGGATCCTCGAGCGGGCCACCCTCGTGGCTGATGTGCCAGAGATTCTCGTCGCGCGAATAGAGCTTCTCCTGGTCGATTCCGTCGAGCGCAATGCCGCGGGCGCGCGCATAGGCCAAGGCGTCCGCGCGCGAGGCGATGTCCCACTCCCGCCAGGGCGCGATCACCCGAAGATCGGGGGCGAGCGCCACGAAGGAGAGCTCGAAGCGAAGCTGGTCGTTCCCCTTCCCCGTGCAGCCGTGAGCGAGCGCCTGTGCGCCGGTCCGCCGGGCGACCTCCACCATGCGCCGCGAGATCAGCGGCCGCGCCATCGCGGTGCCGAGCAGGTACTTGCGACTGTAGACCGCGCCCGCGCGCAACACCGGCAGGGCGTAGTCCGAGACGAATTCGTCGCGAAGATCCTCGCCGTAGAAGGCCGACGCACCGGTGGCCAGCGCCTTTGCCGCCAGCGAATCGACGCCGCCGCGCTGCCCGACGTCGGCCGCCATGCAGATGACTTCGGCCCCGTAGTTCTCGCGGAGCCAGGAGACGATGACCGAGGTGTCGAGGCCGCCGGAATAGCCGAGGACGATCTTCATGAGTGTACTCCCTGGAGTTCGCGTGCGGGGACGGCGGCGCTGCCATGCGACCGCTGGTCCGCTCCCGCAGATGCATAATATTGCGGTGGCTTGCAATTATATGCGAAAAGAAGAGGGCGTCAAGCCGCGGGACCGCTTCACTCGGGGTACGACAGCGGAATCTTCGTCGAAGTGCTCCGCCCTCGCCGCCAGCGGAAGTTCAGCCGCCTCCGGCCGCCAGTTCCCTCAGCTCCGCCGCTACCGCCTCCGCCGCCGCCTCGCTCCGCAGGATGATGAGCACCGTGTCGTCGCCGGCGATCGTTCCCGCCAGCCCGTCATACTCCTCCCAGTCGATGGCTGACGCGATCGCCTGCGCGGCCCCGCTCAGTGTGTGCGCCACCGCAAGGTTTCCCACGGTTTCGACCGACACCAGCAGAGCCGGAAGCACCGCGTCCAGCGGAGGCACCTGGTCCCACTCCTCGGGCAGCGTGTACTGCGGCCCACCCGCGGCCGTGATCTTGACGAGCCGCAGATCCCGCACATCGCGCGACAGAGTGGACTGCGTGACGGCGAATCCCCCCGCGGCCAGGATCCCGCGCAGCGCCTCCAGGTGCGGCACCGCGTTTTCGCGCACAGCCCGCAGGATGGCTGCCTGGCGGCGGCGCTTGTTTCCCGAGCCCTTGTTCATGGAGCCCTTGGTTTACGGAGCCCTTTTGTCGAGCCCTTGTTCATGGAGCCCTTGGTTTAGTCGAGCTATTGCCGGAAGCCACCCTTATCCGTCAGAAGTCGTAGCGCAGCCGCGTCATGACCAGCCGGCCGATCTCCGGGGCGCCGACGAACTCGCGGTGCACATTGTTGAGCAGGTTGTTCGCGGTCAGCGAGATCTGCGCCGAGGGCAATGCCGGGATCCGGTAGCCAAGCGAGGCGTCGATCACCGAGTAGCCATCCACCGTGCCGATGTAGGAGCCCGAGTTCATGGGGAAGCCGTCGGTGGCGCGCACCCTGGCCTGCGCGGTGAACCCCGAAGTCTGGTCGTCCCAGGTAAAGCCGAGCGCCCCCTTGTGGCTGGGCGCGTTGAGCGCGATGTCCTGGCTGCTGGCGCAACTGTCGTCGCTGTTGAAGTCGAAGCACTCCTCGCTGACAAAGGAGTAGTTGAAGTTCAGGCGGAAGCGGTCGGAAACCAGGACCTGTGCGGCCAGATCGGCGCCGATGTAGTCCACATCGCCGAAGTTGCGGTAGGTGAGGAAGATGTCGGGCGTGTCCACCTGGTCGGGGGTGACCATGCCGAGGGGAAGTGCCGCGGCGTTGGTTGCGATGTCGACGATCACCTGGTCCGAAAGGAGCCCCGCCTGAAGCAGCGGCGCCAGTCGATGCCTCAGGAAGTCGGCGACGCTGGATTGTTCAAGAAATACCGTGGGCGTGACCGGACTCAACGGTCCGACGAAGTTCTCCACCTGCGAGTAATACAGATCGGCCGCCAGGAGCACGCGGTCGCCGAGCAGGCCTTTGTATCCCACCTCGAAGGTGTTGTAGATCGTCGAGGTCAGGTCGCCGATGTTCGTCGGTCCGCCGCCGGGCACAAATTCGGCCGTCTCCAGGTCCAGGGTTTGGAAGATCGTCGCGACGGCCGGGTCGCCCGGGAATGAACCCGGGTCTCCAAGGAGCGGAACAATCAGGGCCAGAGCGGGATCCAGCGCCGGCAGCAACTGAAGCAACGCGGGCCAGAGCGCCACCGCATTCGCCGGAAGCACCTGCCCCGGAGCGAAGACCGAACGCATGCAGTAGCCCATCAGCCCGCCGGTCGCCTCGCAGCCGCGCGAGAAGGTGTAGCCGCCGGCCGGAACACCCAGCGCCCGCACATCGCCCAGCGCGATATCCCCGAAGGTGAGCCGTTGCGCCACAATGTCCAGGAACAGATTCGTGGAGGTCGGGGTGCTGAAGGCGCGGTTGAAAGAGAGGCGGAAGTTCTGCGCTTCGGCCGGACGAAAGACCAGCGCCGCGCGCGGCGAGATATTCGGATCGGACAGGCGGTTGTGGTCGTCGATGCGAATCGCCGTCACCAGATCCACGCGGTCGCCCAGAGAGGTTTCGGAGTGCAGGTAGGCGCCCACCTCGGCAATGATGTCGTCGTCTTCGTTGCGCCCGAAGATCGTGCCGCCGCTCTTCGGTTCGGTGCGCTGCCAGTCCACTCCGTAGGTGAAGCTCTGCCACGACCCGGCGTCGAATCCGTACTGGAACTGCAAGGCCATGGTACTGGACTGGTCCACCACGGCGTCGCCGGTGCGCAGCAGGAAGGTGTTGCAATCGGGGCCCCGGCAGTTGGCATCGTCCTGGCCGGAGTTGGTCCTGTTGTAGAAGCCCTGCGCGAAGAAACGTCCTTTCGAGAGCCGGGCCTGGCCGTAGTTGTACCCCCAACCCTTCACCTGGGCCGCCCCGATTCCCGTCATCTCGAGCGAGTTGACCAGATTCGAGGTCCCGCCGCTGAGGACGAAGTTGCCGTCCTCGGCGAAGCGGAAGTCCATGCGCGCATCCACCGAGTAGCGTTCGTTGGCGTAGTCGCGCGCGAAGATCTCGACCGGATCGACGTACTCCCAGTCGTTCCCCCGCTGGTACTGCCCGGAGATCTTGAAGCCGAAGTTGTCCGAGAGCCTGTGCGCGCTGCGGAGCTGGCCATGGATGAGCGAGCGTTCGCCCCCCGCCAGCGAGACCGCCGATCCGGGACGGTCGATCGGCGAGGGCGTGATGATGTGCATGACCCCGTTCGAGGCGTTGGGTCCATAAAGCGCCGCCCCCGGTCCCAGCGAAACCTCGATGCGGTCGATGTCGAGGTCGTTGGTGGGGAAGAGGGAATAGGCGTTGAAGCGGAGCGAGGGCACGCGGGCGTAGCGGTTGTCGATAATCGTGAGGAGCGAGCCCGAGAAGACGTTGTTGAAGCCGCGCGTGACTACCGTGCCCTGGCTGATTCCGGTCTGGGCCGCGTCGATTCCGGGCAGGGCGCGGACATGGTCGGCAACGGTGCTGGCGGTGGTGCGCGCAACCTCGGCGGCGGAAACGGTGGTGATCGAGGCCGGGGCGTCGAGCGCCTTCTCCTGGCGGCGCGATGCCGTCACGACCACAGGATTCAGCACCAGGGCGCGGGAACGCATCGCAATCGTCACCGTGGCGCCGGCGTCCACATTCACCCCGACCCCATCGAGGCGCGTGGTCTCGTAGCCGATCAGGGTGACCACGATCGAGTAGCTGCCGGGCTCGATCCCCTGCACCTGGAAGCGGCCCTCGCTGTTCGTTCCCGCAACGGAGGCGGCCCCGAGCACCTCCACCGCCGCGTCGGCCAGCGGCTCACCGGTCTCGGCGTCGGTGACGATGCCGCTGATCGTTCCGGACTGGGCGGTGGCGGCGGACGGGACGAGGAGCGCGAGGGCGAGAAGGAGCAAGCCGGCCCGGGGAAGGAGACCGGTTCGCGAAATGGGAGGCGGGAGTCGGAGGCCGGAATGGGATGACTGCATGGCTCTTGTCCTCCAGGACCGGGTGGGCGGGGGGCGACCCCAGGACGCCGCGGCTCCGGCAAGGAAGCGCCGTAAACCGAGCGGGAGCGCCCATGAATGTGCAATCTGTGATTTCGGGGCGTGTGTGGCAATACTTGACTCCAATCTTTGCTCCAATCTTTGGTGCATGATTCCAGCTTTGGTGATACTTGGTGCATGATTCCACTCCGTGACTTCGAGGAGGCGCGGCGGCGGGTGACGCCTCACCTGCACCGTACCCCGCTGCTTTCCTTTCGGACGCTGGGCGCCCCCTTCCGAGCCGAGAGTTGGCTCAAGTGCGAGAACCTGCAGAAGACGGGATCGTTCAAGGTGCGCGGGGGACTGAACGCGATCGCGGCGCTGACGGGGGGAGGAGAGGGGGGAAGCGGTGGCGGCGGTGGCGGGGCTCCGGGGGACGGGGGAAGCGGTGGCGGCCGTGGCCGCGCGCCGGGGGAGCGGGCCGGCGTGATCACGATTTCGGCGGGAAACCATGCGCAGGCCGTCGCGTGGGCGGCGGCGCGGGTGGGGATCCGCTCGGTGGTGGTGATGCCCAAGGGAGCCGCGCGCACCAAGGTGGCGGCCGCGCGGGCGTACGGGGCCGAGGTGGTTCTGCACGGTAATGCGCAGCAGGCCTTCGCCGAGGCCCACCGCCGCGCCGCCGCCGGGGGGCTGGTCTTCCTGCACCCCTTTGACGCGCCCGAGGTGATCGCCGGCCACGGCTCGACGGGGATGGAGATTGTGGAGGAGCTGCCCGGTCCCGGCACCATCGTGGTTCCGGTGGGCGGCGGCGGCCAGATCGCCGGAATCGCGGGCGCGCTGGCGGCGGCGGGACACCTGGCCCCAGGGTCCGGTCGCATGGCCGCCCGCAACCAGCCGGGCAACGCAAACCGCAGCGACGAGAAGATGACCGGCGGCAATCCCGCGCCGAAACGATCGTGGCGCGTCTTTGGAGTGGAGCCCGACGGCGCTCCGGCAATGCACCGCAGCCTGCGCGCCGGCCGCGCGGTCCAACTGGGCGCCACCGACACGATCGCCGACGGCCTCGCGGCGCCGATGGCCGGCGTGCTGACCCACCGGATCGTGGAGCGTTTCGTGGAGGATGTGGCCCTGGTGCGCGACCGCGAGATCCTGGCCGCGATGCGCCTCCTGATGACGCGCGCAGGGCTGGTGGCCGAACCGTCGGGGGCGGCGGCGGTGGCGGCGATCATGACCGGGCGGATTCCGCTCCGGCCGGGGGACCGGGTGGTGGCGGTGATCACGGGCGCCAACGCCGATCCGGCCCTTCTCGTCCGCGCGCTGGCCGAGGGCGCGCCCTGGCCGTAGCCGGTTCGTTGCAGCGGGCATCCGGGCCGGAGCCGGGCGCAAACCCGGACAAGCATTCCGGCCGCCAGGCCGATGCGCATCCCGGCCGCAGTGGCGAAGCGGTCCCGTCCGCGCCAAACTGTTTGCGGCGGCCGCCCCCGCCGCGCTTTCTCCCCCCTCCCCCCCCCGTTGCCCCGCCCCAAACCCGGAGACGTCCACACCGTGAACGCCCTGCGCCGCTATCTGCTTCCCGGATTCGTCTTTCAGTCGGTGGTCATCGCCGGTGGCTACGGGACCGGCCGCGAGCTGGCCCAATTCTTCCTCTCCCGCGGACCCCTGGGCGGACTGCTCGCCATGGCGCTCTCCACCGCCGTCTGGAGCGCGGTCTGTATCGTGACCTACGAGTTCGCGCGCGTCTTTCGCACCTTCGACTACCGCAGCTTCTTCAAGCGTCTGCTCGGTCGCGGGTGGTGGACCTTCGAGCTCCTGTACATGGGGCTGATGATCATTGTGATGGCGGTGATCGCGGCGGCGGCGGGTTCGATCCTGCAGGAGACCTTCGGCGTGCCCTACCTGGTCGGGGTGGCGGGAATCATGGCGCTGGTCGGGGGGCTCGTCTTTGGCGGCAACACGGCGATTGAACGCGCCTTCGCCTGGTGGTCGGTGGTGCTCTACACGGTCTATGCGGGGTTTTTCGTGGCCTGCGTGAGTGTCTTCGGTCCAGAGATCCGGGCGGCGCTGGCCACCGGCGGCATCGAGGGGAGCTGGATCGTGGGGGGACTCGAATACGCGGGCTACAACCTCGGGGTGATTCCGGCGGTGCTGATCACGCTGCGGCATCACCGGAACCGTCGCGACACCCTGATCGCGGGATTGCTGACGGGTCCGCTGGCGATGCTACCCGCCTTCTTCTTCTTTATTGCGGTGGTGGGGGAATATCCCGGGATCGTGACGGAGACCGTTCCGGCCCATCACATGCTGGAGCTGCTCGGGTCGCGCGCCTTCCAGATCATCTTCCAGGTCATGCTCTTCGGGACGCTGGTCGAGACCGGCGCGGGGCTGATTCACTCGGTGAATGAACGGGTGGCGCAGGCGTTGAAGGAACGGGGGCGCCGCTTCACGCCGGGAGGACGGGTGCGGTTGGCGCTGGCGGGACTGGCGCTCGGAGGATTGATTGCGCAGCTCGGGCTGACGGATCTGGTTGGGCGCGGCTACGGAACGATCACCTGGGGCTATCTGCTGGTGTTCGTGCTGCCGGTGCTGACCTGGGGGATTGTGCTGATTCGCGACGCGCACCGGTTGGAGCGGTGAGTGGGGGGTGCGGCGTGGCGGGGCGCGCGCGGGTGATGGGGCGCGCGCGCGTGAGGGTGGCGGGGCGCGGAGTTGTGGGCTTGGGATGGCGGACTTTGGGATGGCGGACTTTGGGGCTGGGCTGGCGGAGTTGGGGCTGGGCTGGCGGAGTTGGGCTGGGCTGGCGGACCTGGGATGGCGGGGCAGTTGCGTAATGCGCGGGTGATGCGTGCTCAGTTCGGCGAGAGGTGTCGCGCGAGGGCCCGGGTGGCGCGGATCCCGGCCAGCGGACCCAGGGCGAGGACGGCGAAGGCCCACCGCCACCCCACCGCACCGGCAACCCAGGGCATGGCCTGCACGGTCACGGAGGCGAGGAGGAAACCGGCGCAGGTCTGAAGGGTGAGTGCGGTTCCGGCGGCCCCCGGCGGGGCGAGTTCGGTGACCATTGCGCTGAACTGCGCCGAATCGGCCACCACGAAGAAACCCCACACCAGGGTGACGGCCACCACCAGGGGGAAGGGGGCGCCGAAGAGGAAGCCGACGGCCAGACAGCAGAATCCGCTCGCCGCCAGCGCCCGGTTGACGAGTGCGCGCCGCCCGATCCGGTCCGCCGCCCACCCCCCCCACAGGCACCCCAACGCCCCGGCCGCCAGGGTGGCGAAGGAGGCCAGCTCGACCGGCGCGGCCACCTCTCCCGCCGCGGCCGCCGAGGCTGCGAGAAAGGCCGGTGCCCAGGCCCACATGGCGTAGAGCTCCCACATGTGGCCCAGATAGCCGGCCGTGGCCAGGCGGGTGGACCGGTGCCGGACAACCCTCGCGACAAGGCTCCACGAGAAGGGGGAGCGCGCGAAGCGGTGCGGTCCGTCGCGGTAGAAGAGCAGGACCAGGAGGCCTGCCGCCCCCGCTCCCGCCGAGGCGCTCGCGATCACGGCCTCCGCCCCCGCCCCCGGAAGCGCGTCGATCAGATAGGGAGCGGCCTTGCCGGCGGTCAGCGCGCCCACGATGGTCCCGATCGCGAGGCCGCGCGAGGAGCGGAACCAGGTGGCGGCCATCTTCATGGCGGGGGGGTAGACCCCGGCCAGGAGGAAACCGGTGGCGAAGCGCAGGGCCACCGCGGCCGCGAAGCCGGTGGCCGCAAGGACGGCGGCGTTGGCCAGCGCGGCGAGGGTGGCCGCGACGGCGAAGTAGATGCGCGACCGCACGATGTCGGCCAGGTTGAGGAGTGCGGCGACCGCGGTGCCGAGCACGAAGCCCAGGTTGACCGCCGTGGACAGCCACCCGATCCGCGAAGGCGAGAGCGCCCACCGCGCACCCAGCTCCTCCGAGACCGCCGTCGCCGTGAACCAGAGCGACATTCCCAGCAGCTCGGCCACCGCCAGGAGCGCGAGGATCCGCCAGCGGCGCGGATCCTGCCCGCGAATCACCCCTCCTTGCGCTCCCGCAGCCCGCTTCCGTCGGTGAACATGCGCAGCCCGGCGGGATCCAGCTCGATGTACACCGCGTCGCCCACATCCGCCGCCAACCACTCCAGCGCCTCGCGGAGCCGGCCCAGCTCGGGGCCGTTGGGGTCGTAGGAACGCCAGATCACCGAGGCGTCGTCCACGCCGGCCGGCGCGGCGAAGGGCACCTTGATCGAATTGTCGGGGCCCACCCCCAGATGCTGCGCAACCGCAGGGGCGATCTTCTGGCTGTTGCCGCGCAGATGGTGCGCTCCGACCGGTAGCCGCAGCACCGGCCGCGCATCTTCCGTCCAGAGCACATCGCGAGCGCCGTCGAGGGGACGGGGCGCGGCCACCGGAGAGGTCACGATCTCGACCTCTTCGCCCACAATGCGGAACTTGCGGGTGCTCAGGTAGTTGCGGACCGTGGCGGGGAGCACGTCGAAGCGACCGGGAATGTCGTCCACCAGATCCTCGATGTTGGCTCTCCCGCCCGCGTCTTCGATCCGTTTGATCAACGCTTCCACCACCCCCTCGTACGGCTCGTCGGTCCAGCCCGCCAGTCCCCACTTGTCCTTGGTGAAGCGCACGAAGAGGGGATCGGAGGAGAGCAGGCTCGAGAGTGAACTTGTGTCCGGAAGGCCCGCCAGACCGCTGATCGTGCGGCGCGCCATCGGCTCCGAACACTCCTCCAGCACCAGAAAGACGCGCGCGCGGCGGGTGTCGCGGATCAGGAGGCGGTCCTTGAAGCGGGACAGCCCGGCATTGCGGACCAGCGCCTCCCACTCGGAGCACTTCGCGGCGCCGATCGCCTCGCGCAACGCGGCCTCGTCGATCACGCCGGCCTCGTTTGCGAACTCCTGCGCCCGCATCCGCGCCGCCGCGAGCTGATCGCGGAAGCTGCGGTCGCCCACCACGCCGTCGAGGAACTCGTAGCCGCCCTCGGCCATGACCGCGACCTCGGCCGCCGCGCGCCACTTTTGGGGAGTGTCGCCCACCAGAAGATCGAGCATCGTCTGAAAGCGATCGGTCGTCGCCGCCGAGCCCACCGCGCTCTCCAGCCAGTGCGCGGCGGAACGCACCCGGTGCCAAACGGCTCTTTCCACCGTTACCCGCAGCCTGACCTCGAGTTGGCGCGCCCGCTCGCGGCTCACCCCGAACTCGGTGCCCAGGGACTGGAGCTTGGCGGGGCTGGGCGAATAGGTGCGCTTGAGGGCGATCGTCTGGCGGCGCTCGTCCAGCGCCTCGAATGCGCGGGCGAAGTCGGCGCCGATCTCCAGCTCGGAGCTCAACGCGGAGACGCCGTCCAGCAGCGACACATGGTCGGCGACAGCGGCGAGTCCGCTGTCGGCGAGCAGGGTGGCAACGGAAATGGTGCGGAGATCGGCGAGGGTCTCGGCCCCGTGCACAAGGACGGCGCAGCCCATGAGGCGGTCGATCGCCTCCCTGTATCCGGGCGGCCGGCTGTCGCGGAAGTCGTCGTACATGGGAAACAACATTCCCGGCGCCCGGCGCTTCGTCAAGTGCGGTGCGCCCGCTGCCGTCGTTCGGGAGTGTGCCGCAGGGACCCCCGGCGCCGCGCGGAGGGTGGACGGATTCTGCGCTCCGCCGCGTCCGTGGACCGATCCCGGATCCCCTCCGCTCCGGCCTTGCCCCGGCGCCGAATCCTCGGTAGCATCCGTCGCCATGATTCAGCGCACCGCACGCCGCACCCGCACCTTCACCGAATCCGTGATCCGCGAGATGACCCGGGTCGCGCGCCGCCACGACGCGATCAATCTCGCGCAGGGCTTCCCGGATTTTCCCGCGCCCGAGCTCCTCAAGGATGCCGCCTGCCGGGCCATCCGCGCCAACGTCAACCAGTACGCGATCACCTGGGGCACATCCGCCCTGCGCGCCGCCCTCGCCCGCAAGTACCGCGAGTGGTACGGCATGGAGGTCGATCCCGAGCGCGAGATCACCGTCACCTGCGGGGCCACCGAGGCGATGGCCGCGGTCATGCTGGCGGTGATCGACCCGGGCGACGAAGTCATCGTCCTGGAGCCCTTCTACGAGAACTACGGCCCCGACGCCGTCCTCTGCGACGCCGTTCCCGTCTTCCTGCCGCTGGGTGCGCCGCGCTTCCGCCTCGATCCCGGCCGGCTCCGCGCCCTGGTCACCCCGCGCACCCGCGCCATCGTTCTCAACACCCCCAACAACCCCTCCGGGCGCGTCTTCGACGCCGAAGAGATGGCCTCCGTGGCCGACCTCTGCCGCGAGCACAACATCCTCGCGATCACCGACGAGATCTACGAGCACATCGTCTACGAGGGCGAGCACCTCCCCATGGCGACGCTCCCCGGGATGCGCGACCGCACGATCGTCATCTCCGGCCTCTCCAAGACCTTCAGCATTACAGGCTGGCGGATCGGCACCATCATCGCGCCGCCGCCGCTCAACGACGCCATTCGCAAGGTCCACGACTTCCTTACCGTCGGCGCCCCCGCGCCCCTGCAGGAAGCCTGCGCCGCCGGACTGAACGAACTCGGTCCCGGCTACTACGCCGGCATCAAGCGCGACTACCGCGAGCGCCGCGATCTCCTTTGCGCGGGATTGCGCGAGTGCGGCTTCGGCTGCGAACCGCCCCAGGGCGCCTACTACGTCATGGCCGATTTCTCGGCGCTCAGCGATCTGAACGATGTGGAGTTCAGCCGCCTCCTCGCTCGCGAGGGCGGGGTCGCGCCGGTTCCGGGATCGTCCTTCTACCACCGCGCGCAAGACGGCCGCCGCCTCGTGCGATTCGCCTTCTGCAAGCGGACCGAAACGCTACACGCCGCGGTGGACAGGCTGCGCGCCTTCGCCAACCGGGTCTGACGCCAACCGGCCGGCCATGGCTTCCTTCCTCGACCGCATCCCCGGGCGAGTCGCGCGCCGGGGGTTCCTCGCCGCCGGCGTCCTGGCCGCGCTGATGGTCTTCTTCGTGCTCGCCGGAATCCTGCTGCCGGGCCGCTTCGAGGTCCGCCGCACCGCCGAGATCGCCGCCCCGCCCGAGCTCGTCTTCCCCCTCCTGAACGACCTTTCCGCCTGGGACCGCTGGACCCCCTGGGGCGAGATCGATTCGCGTCTGGAGGGCCCCGCAACGGGAATGGGGGCGCGCCGCGTCTGGGACGATCCGCAAATGGGCGAGGGTTCGCTGACGATCGTGGCTTCGTCGCCGCCCGCCTCGCTGCGCTACCTGGTGGAGGTGGAGGGGGGCGCGATCCGCTTCGAGGGCAACTTCGAGGTTGCGCCGACCGCCGGTGGCTCGCGGGTCACCTGGACCGAAACAGCCGATCTGGGATGGAATCCTCTCCTGGGCTGGACGGCGGGCAACATGGAAGAATCCCAGGGGGAGCAGTTGGAAAAAAGTCTTGAACGGCTCCGGGAGCAGGCCGAGCGCCCACCACCTGGGCCTCGCTGAAGCACTCCCGCGCGGTGCGGCGGATCAGGCTTTCCACCGCTGAAGGGCGGCCGGGGCGGTCGCGGCAACCGCAACCGGGCACGCCACCCCGCCACCACTTGCGGAAACGGCGGCCGGGGCGAATCCCTTCACCCTGTCACGCCGGTCGCTACGCCTGCATCCGCTGGAGCGCGACCCGGATCAGCTCGTCGTTGGAGCGCGTCTGGGCCATCACCCGCAGCAACTCCTCCATGGCCTGCGAGGGCAGCGAACCAGAGAGCTGGCGGCGCATCGCCCGCGACAGGCGCAGCGCATCGGGCGAGAGGAGCAGCTCTTCCTTGCGCGTCGCCGAGGCCTTGATGTCGATCGCCGGGTAGATGCGGCGGTCGGCGAGTTCGCGGCTGAGCAGGATCTCGCTGTTGCCCGTCCCCTTGAACTCCTCGAAGATCACCTGGTCCATCCGCGAGCCGGTGTCCACCAGCGCGGTGGCGATGATCGTGAGGGAGCCGCCTCCCTGGTCCTCCTTGATCAGGCGCGCGCTTCCCAGGAACCGTTTCGGCTTCTCCAGCGAGCTCGCGTCCAGTCCCCCCGAAAGGGTGCGGCCGGTGCCCGCCTCGACCGTGTTGTGCGCCCGCGCCAGCCGCGTAATCGAATCCAGGATGATCACCACATGGCGGCCCGCCTCGACCCGGCGGCGGCAGCGCTCCAGCGTCATCTCGGCAACCTGGCAGTGGCGTTCGGCGGTCAGGTCGAAGGTCGAAGCGATCACCTCGCCGAAGCCGCAGGCCTCCATTTCGGTCACCTCCTCCGGGCGCTCGTCCACCAGCAGGACGATGAGTTCGCACTCGGGGTGGTTCTTCGCGATTCCCTCGGCGATCGCCTGCAGCACCGTCGTCTTGCCGGCCTTGGAGGGAGCCACGATCATCGCGCGCTGTCCCTTTCCCAGCGGCGCAAAGAGATCGATCACGCGGTTGGTCATGTCTTCTTCGCCGGCGAAGACACGGCCGCACTCGAGGGTGAGCTGGTGGCGCGGGTGCAAGGCGCTCAGGCGGTTGAAGTCGGGACGGTTCGCGGTGCTGTCCGGACGAAGGCCATTCACCCGGTCCAGGAAGCGAAGAGGGGGACTCTTCCCGTTGCGCGGACGCTTCCCCACGATGCCGGCCAACTCATCGCCGGTGCGCAGCCCGAAGCGGTTGATGAGGCGCGAACCCACGTAGATGTCCTCCTTGCCGGGCACGTAGCCCGCCTCGGCGCGGCGCACGAAGCCGGATCCGCTGGGAAGCACCTCGAGGATGCCCAGAACATCGCCGGGCGGACGGCTCGGGTCGGCGAGCGCGTACCCCTTCTTCCTGGGCGGACCCCGGCGGGCGGGCGCGTTGTTGGTCGGCTGCGGTGCGGGGGTGTCCTGATCGTTCACGGTATCGGTACCTCGGCAATGCGGGGGCTGCCCGGGAGGCTCCCGGACGACGAGTCATGCAGGGGGAGGAGTCGGCCATGCGCTGTGCGGAGATGTGCCCCTGGGGAGACCGGAGAAGGACCGGTGCGGGGCGGCCTCGCGTATCCTGGTGGCGCGCAAGCCGGAGTGATGATCCTTGCGGAAGGAGGACGGCGCGTCAAGTTTGGGAGTCTTATGGGAGCGATGATCGAACAGGGGGATGAATCCTCCGGCGGGGTTCCGGAGCGGCCGGAGTGGTGGGCGACGCTCGCCCGGGTGCTGCTCGTTCTGGGTCCCTTTGCGTTGTTGGCGGCGCTCTTTGTCGTGCAACGGTGGATTTCGCGGTGAAGGTTGCAATGTCCGGGCAACGGGCGTTTCGCGGGAGGTCTCGGGTACGCGGCGCAGTGTCCCCCCGTTATGGCCAGTGTCCCCTCGGTTGGCCAGTGTCCCCTCGGTTGGCCACCGCGTCCCGCACGGGGGACGGAAGGCTGCGCGAAGAGCGCCGAAGAGCGCGGGAATGCGGGGAATTCGCGGGCGGCACGGCGTGTGCATCCACAGAGCCGCGTTTCCGTTCCCGGACACGTTGGTCACGCATCGCACAGGTCACGCATCGCAAGAGAGGAAGGCGATCAAGATGAGAAGATACGGACACGGATCCAGGATTGCAGTCGCCGCGGCCGCACTCCTCCTTCCCGCCGCGGGGCTCGTCGCCCCCGCTCCCGCCGCCGCCCAGTTCTCCATGCACTTCTCGGTGGGGTTCGGATTCGGCACGAGCGGCTATCACCAGCCCCTCCTCGACGCCCCCCTGCACTGCCACGAGTCGTTCCTGTACAGCGACCCCTTCCACCACGGCACCGGTCTCCTGTACAGCGACCCCTACGGCGACATCCTCTTCGGCCCGCCCTACGGCGACCCCTTCGGCTACGGCCCCTTTGCGACCTGCCAGCGCTACGTTGCGGTCGGCTTTCCGGCCTACGCCTGGCCCGGTTGGTACGGCCCGCGGCACCTCGGCTTCCTGGGCTGGCCTTCGCACCGCTACATCCGCTCGTACGCGCTGCGCTCGCCCTTTTGGGCCGATCCGTGGGGCTGGGGCTACCGCGACCGCTACGCCTGGCGTCCGTACCCGGGCGACGGCATCTACTACGGCGACTACCGCGGCCGCTACGGTCCGCGCTACAACATCCACGTTCCGAGCAGCCCCCTCTATGGTCCTCGCTACAAAGAGTATCCGGCGCCCGTGTATGTGACCGACAACGGCCCTGAGCGGCCAGTCTCGCGCGCCGTGCCGAGAACCGCGCAACCCCGGGGCGCCGACACCGACGCAGTCCGGGCGGGCGCCGCGGGAGAGTCCGTGCAGGGGACCCGCACCGCGCGGCCGCGCACAGGGGGAACCGGCACAACGACGGCCCCGCCTATAAGGACCGCAAGACCGCGCGGGGGAAGCGACGACACGACGGGTCCGCCCAGGGTGCGCGCCCGTCCGGACCAGAGCCCGCCACCGGTGCAGACCCCGGACCGCTCGCGGCGCCCCACGGCGGTGACGACGCGCCCGGTGCCGTCCAGACCCTCCACACCGCTGATTCGGTCCACGCCGCCGCAGTCCGGCAGGCCGGCGACGCGTCCGGCCTCCACTCGGCCCTCCACGCGGGTTGCCCGTCCGGCCCCGAACCGGCCCACCACGCCGTTGACCCGCCCAACGCCATCGCAGCGGCCGCCTGCGATTCGCTCGGTTCCACGCCGCACTCCCACCGCGCGTCCGGCCCCGTCGCGGGGAAGGGACCCGAAGGTGCGTCCGGCTCCGAACCGCACCCCGGCGCCCCGGGTTCGGTCCGCGCCGGCTCCGAAGCCGAAGGCCCGGCCTGCACCCAGCCCCCGACCGAAGGCAAAGCCCACACCGAAGCGGCCACCCAAACCGGCCGTCCGTCCGGCGCCGCGTCCCTCGTCGCGGGGCAAGTCGCCGCCAAAGCGGCCCACGCGGCGGCCACCGAAACGATCCGGCATCTGATTGGTTGCAGCGGGGTCCGGAAACCCGGCTACGGTTCCGTGGACCCCGCTGGTCGTTCAGCTCCGGCCCGGGCCGTTCAGCGCTTCGTCCTCTTCGCTTCGATCCCCTTTATTGCGGCCCTCGTCGCTTCGCCCCTCGTCGCACCTTTCAAACTCCGCGCGCGTCACTGTACAGTCCTCGTCGGTCCAGCCTTCCTCCAGCTCGACCCCCAGGCCGTCGGCCAACCGGTTGACATAGTTGTAGTAGGCCGCCACCTGGCAGATATCGAGGATGGCCCGGTCGCCAAATCCCGCGCGGCCGAGCGCCTCCGTGTCGTCGCGCGTTACCCCACCCGGGTCGCGCGTCAGCTTTATCGCGTAGGCCAACATCGCGCGGTCCGGCTCGGTCAGCGACGAGGGCCACCGCCCCCGTGCCAGCGCATCGCCCAGCGCCCGCGACCCCGAAATCCTGCGGAGACCCGCTCCGTGATGGTTGATTCAGTAGAAGCAGTCGTTCTCGGCCGAAACCACCACGGCGATCATCTCGCGCTGTAACTGCGTCAGCGGCGACGGTCCGGCCATCAGATGGCGGTAGAGATCGTAGTGGTGGCGCATCGAGGGCGGATTGAGCGAATGGATGCGCAAGATGTTGTCCGGGTCGCCCGCGTCGCCGCCGTACCGGGCGTACAGGCGGGCCAGACGGGGTTCCGCTTCGGCGGCCGGGATGTATCGTATGTGGGCCATGGATCGGTTCGGATTGGCTGGGGTTCGGGCGACGACGGCGCGTTGGCCGCCCCGGTCTGGGCGCGAGGGCAACGAGACGATTCGCAGGGAGCCAGACAACGGTTGGAGGGAAGACAGCGATGGATGGAGGCGAGAAGGCGATGATTGGAAGGACAGTGACCGGAGGCGGAAGAATAGCGCGCGGCGGACGTGGGTGCATCGTGGGCGTGGCCCTGGCGGTGGGCATGGGGTTGGGGGGATTCGCCGGAGAAACGCGGGCCCAGGACGACTTCGGGCGCATGGTCGCGATCGCCGGCGCCGAGGTGATCGTGGGGAAGACGGGTCCGGCGCGGGGGCCGGCTGCGCTCTACCGTTTCCGTCGCGACCGCGGCGGGGAGTGGGTGCTGGTGGGGACCGTCACGCCGCCGGGAACCGCTGAACGAGGACTGGGGATCGGTCCGTCGTTGCGGGGGATGGGGGGGCGGCTGGCGATCGGGTCGGCGGATCCGGATCTGGCGATTGGCGCGCACATCTTTCGAGAAGGGGGCGGAGGATTTGTGCACGAAGCGCAACTGCCGCTGCCCGGAGCGGGGGGAAGTGGGGGGTCGGGGGGGCCGGGGGGCGCAGCCGCCGACTTCGCCACCGTGCTGAGGATTCTCTCGCCGCCGGTCCGCACCGTCGCGATGGACCGGGACCGCGTGGCGGTCGCGGTGGCGGGGGGCGGGGTGCATCTCTACCAGAGCAGGAACGGGCGTTGGGGACCGCCGCTGGCCATTCCGCTGCCGGGTCCGGCATCCGAGTACGCGGACTTCGGGGCCGCGATGGCGCTGCGCCGCGACGAGATGCTGATCGGAGCGCCGGGTGCGAGCGGAACCGGGGAGGTCCACATCTACCGTCCAGAGGAGAGCGAGCTCGGGAATGTCACCCTGGCGCCCGCTGGCGCCGGCGCGGATTCGGTCTCGGCCGGAGCCCGCTTCGGGGCCGCACTCGCCGTGGAGGGGAGCCGTCTGCTCGTCGGCGCGCCCGGGGCGCGCCAGGGCGAGGGACTGGTATTCTCCTACCGCCGCTTCGACTCCGGAGAGTGGCGGCTGCAGCAGGTGATCGCGGCCACCGGCCCGGTCCCCACCGAAGCCGCCGATTCCGCCACCATCCCCGCCCCCCACCCAACCGATTCGGCCCGGGACTCCCTCGCGCCCCCTGCCGGCTTCGGTTCCACCCTGGCCCTGCTCGGCGACGAGCTCTGGGTCGGCGCGCCCGCTTCGGCCTCCGGATCGGGATCGCTTCACCGCTTCCTCCTTCGCGACGGCCTCTGGGAGCTCGCACCCTCCCCCGCCTCCGGCCTCGTCCCCGCCCCCAACGCCGCCCTCGGCGCGGCCATCGCCCTGGGCGCCACCACCGCGGTCGTCGGGGCTCCGGGAACCGATGGCGGCTACGGCGCGGCGCTGGTTCTCGCCCGCGAGCCGGGGGGTCCCTGGGGCGACCCCGAGTGGCTGCGTCCCGGCGGCGGCCCGGCTGCGGTTACCGGTGGCGAGGTGCGCTGCGAGGAGGGCTCCGCGGCGGGATTCTCCTGCGAGGGGGTCGATCTGCTCGCCTTCCTGCCCGCGTCGGCGATCGGCGCCGAACCGCACGAGCGCGTCAGCGACGTCTGGGGCTGGACAGACCCCGAAGGCGGCCGCGAATACGCGCTGGTGGGGCGCACCGGGGGCGCGGCGATCGTCGATGTGACCGATCCGGCGGCTCCCCTCTACATGGGGGTCGTCGCGGTCAGCGCGAGCGGCGCGCGCGACCTCAAGGTCTACGCCGACCACCTCTTCCTTACCGGCGACGGCGCGGGCGACCACGGCCTCGTCGTCTTCGACCTGACGCGGCTGCGCGGCGCGGCTCCCGGTCCCACCGAGTTCGAACCGGACGCGATCTACCGCGGAATCGCCAGCGCTCACAATCTGGTCATGGACGCCGAAAGCGGCTTTGCCTTCCCCGTGGGCGCGAGCGGCGGCGGCGAGACCTGCGGCGGCGGACTCCACATGGTCGATGTGCGAGACCCCAAGTCCCCGGTTTTCGCGGGCTGCTTCACCGACACCGTGGGGCTGATCGCGCCCGGCCGCACCCACGACGCGCAGTGCGTGGTGTACCGGGGGCCCGACGAGCGCTTCCAGGGCCGGCAGATCTGCTTCGTCTCGAACGAGACGCTGCTCCGGATCGTCGATGTGACCGACAAGGAAACGCCAACCCCGATCGGCGGCGCCAGTCATCCGGGAGTGGCGTACATTCACCAGGGCTGGCTCACCGACGACCATCGCTACTACTACCTCGACGACGAGCTCGACGAGATCGTGGGAACCGCGCCCGCGACCCGCACCTTCATCTACGATGTGGCCGAGCTGGACGACCCGATCCTGGTGGGGAGCGTGGATGGACCGACCGCCGCCACCGATCACAATCTCTATGTGAAGGGCGACCGGATGTACCAGGCCAACTATCAGGCGGGATTCCGGCTCTTCGACATCAGCGACCCGGAGGCGCCGGTGGAGATCGGCTTCTTCGACACGACCCCCTACGAGACCGATCCGCCGGGATTCGTGGGCGCCTGGACGGCATACCCCTACTTCGAGAGTGGAACGGTGGTTGTCACCAGCATGTACGAGGGCGTGTTTCTGCTGCGACCCCGACCGCGACCCCTGATTCCCTGAGACCCCTGACTCGCTGAGACCCCCCTGATTCCCTGAAACCCCACCAAGAGGCGCCGGGCGGATTCGAACCGCCGAATGGAGGTTTTGCAGACCTCTGCCTTACCACTTGGCTACGGCGCCGACGAAAAAAAGGGCGCGGCGGTCAGGCCGTCGCCCCGGAGCAGTTCGCGGTGGAAGCCATCGCAGAACGGCGGCCGCACCGCACTGGGACTGCCCGCAAAACAAGAGCGGGAAACCGGACTCGAACCGGCGACCCCCACCTTGGCAAGGTGGTGCTCTACCAACTGAGCTATTCCCGCGTGTGGGCAACAACGGTAGACGAGGCGGGGTTCCCTGTCAACCGGTGCTATCTTTCCGGTCCTCGCGGACCCCGCGTCCCCTCTGCCCGCGCCCCCCTCCGCCCCGGATGTGCCGTGCTCCGCAGCCGCGCGACAGTCTTCGTCCTCAGCCTCCTCCTCCTCGGCCAACCCCTTGCGGACGCCGCGGCCCAGGAGCCATGGTCGCCCCTCGTCCCCCACGGACACCTGCGGTTGGGCCTGCTCGGACGGTATCTCTCCTTCGGCGAGGTGCACGAACTGGCGGGCCTCGGTGAGCGACCCGCTTTGCTGGCGAGCCGGTTTTCGGGGGCGGTGGACAGCCGGATCTTTCCCCTGCTGGCCTCGTCGGAGGCGGCGGTGCGGTCGGCGGCGGGCGATCCGGAGCTGGCGCTGAGTCTGGGGGAGATGACATCGGTGCTGGAGCGGAGCGATGTGCGCGTCCCCCTTGCCCTGGACGCGGGGGTGTTCGATTGGCTGACGGTGGGCGCGGTCGTGCCGCTGGTGCAGAACGAGGCCGAGTTCGCGACAACCTTCGCGGCCGGTGGCCATGCCAACGCGGGATTCAGTCCGGGGATCGACGATCCGGCGCTGGTGTCCGGGTTTCTCGGGGGACTCGATGGCGCGATCGGCGAATACGATGGGTTTCGGGGCGGACGCTGCGCGGAGGATCCAACCTCGCAAGCATGCCGCGACGCGACCGAGCGCCTGGGCGACGCGCGCACCTTCCGGCAGCTCCTGGCAGCGATGTACGGCGGCCTCTTCGCCCCGCTCCAGGGTTCCCGGGCGGGAACGGCGCTGGAGTCGCGCCTGGCGGAGTTCGCCGCATTCTTCCAGGCGGCCGGGATTGCGGTTCCCTCCGGCGCGCTGCCCCTCGCGGGAGGCACCCTGGCCCGGGATGACATCGCGGCCCTCATCGGCGATCCGCGCTTCGGCGTCGAGGCCACGCACGGCTTCGGGAGCTGGCGCTCGCTCTGGCGGCTCGGCGATGTGGAGGTGCGCGCCAACGCCCGGCTGATCGAACGCGGCGGCCCGGAGGAAGACCACCGGCTCGCGGCGGGGATCGGGGCGATGGCGCGGCTTCCGACCGGAGAGCAGGACGATCCCGGAAACTTTCTGGACGCGGGCAGCGGCGATCGCCAACTGGACATCGAGATGCGCGGTTGGGTCAATGGACGCTGGGGCCGCTCCTTCGGGCTCTGGGCGGATGCGCGCTACGGGGTGCAGATGACCGGCTCCACGGCGCGGCGCGTCTTCGATCCGGCGACCACCTTCGCCCCGCGCGCAACCGAGACCACGCTGGACTGGACCCCGGGCAACTACCTGGCGGTGGAGCTCGCGCCCTGGTATCGGCTGGCCGAACCGGTGGCCCTGATGGGGGGCTACCGGTTTTTACACAAGGGTGAGGACGCCTTCGCGGTGGCGGCGGTCGTGGTCGCCCAGGAGGAGGCCGCGGGCGGCGGCGTGGAGGGGCTGAGCGGCGGGGCGGCTGCGCGGACAAGGGGAGCCGTGGCGGCGGGCGGGAACCGAGCCGCGCGCCGGGCGGCGGATCCGTCGATTCTCGTTGCGGGCAGCGGGTCCTCGCTGGGGGAGCTGCTGATCGGGATGGTGTATGACCGCACCGGGGCGGAGGAGGGAGGGGAGCGGGGGCGTCCGCTCGAAATTCGGGCCATCTACAGAAGGGCGATGGGGGGAAGCGGGGCCACGCCGGTGGGTCAGTCGCTGGAGGTGGGGTTCCGGTTCTTCGCGCGGATCTGGTGACGGGGGGATTCAGGAATCAGCTCCGCAGCAGCTCCCGGGCATGATCCAGCGACGATTGCGAATCGGGGTCGCCGCCCAGCATGCGCGCAATCTCCCGCACGCGTTCCGCAGGATCCAGACGGGTCAGCGTCGTTTCCGCCACCCCGCCCTCCGTCTCCTTGCGCACGGCGATGTGATTGGCCGCCCGGGCCGCGATTCGCGCCAGGTGCGTGATCGCCACGACCTGGCGGCCCCGCGCCACCTCAACCAGCCGCTCCCCCACCCGCCCCGCCACCACCCCCCCGATCCCGGCGTCGATCTCGTCAAAGACCAGAGTCGGGAGGTCGTCGATTCCGGCCAGGATCGACTTCAGCACCAGCATCATGCGGGAGAGCTCTCCGCCCGAGGCGATGCGGGCGAGCGGCGCCGGTGGAAAGCCCGGATTCATCGTCGCCAGAAAGCGGATGCGCTCGCGTCCCCGGGCGGCAGGTTCAGCCGTAGCCTCGAACTGTACCCGGAAGCGGCCACCCTTCAGCCCCAGCCCCGGCATGGCCACCTCCACCTCGCGCTCCAGCCGGTCCGCGGCCTCCCGGCGGCGGCCGGACAGCTCGGTCGCGGCCCCCTCCCACGCGGTGCGGGCCTCTGCCAAGTCACGCCGAATGGCTCCCGCATCCAGCCCGGCGGTCTCCAGCTCGTCGAGCTCCCGCGCCAGCTCTTCCCCCGTCGCGACCACATCGGCCAGGGTGGGACCGTACTTGCGCATGAGTCGTTGCAGCAGCGCCTGGCGGGTCTGAAGCTCATCGAGGCGGGCCGGATCGTGATCGATCGCGTCGCGGTATGAGCGCAGCTCGGCGGCCGCATCCGCCACCCGGTGCCAGGCGTCGTCGAGTGCGGCGGCGTGGGGGCCCAGCCCCGGATCGATCTCGGCGATGCGGCGCAGGCGTCCGGCGGCGCCGGCCAGTTGGTCGGCCACCGAATCCTGGCGTTCGTGTAGCAGCGCGGTGAGTTCGCCCGTTTCCCCGAGGAGCCGGTCGGCGTGGGTAAGACGCGCGGCCTCGGCCTGGAGCTCGTCGTCCTCGCCGGGAAGAATCTGCGCGCCCGCGATCTCGCCGAGACGAAAACGGATGAAGTCGGCGCGGCTCTCGAGTTCGCGGCGTCGCTCGGAGTGCCGGCCCAGCCGCGCCTCCAGCCGCGCCATGCGCCGGAAGTGCCCAGCCACCGCCGCCGCCAGGGCGGTGCATTCCCCGAAGGCGTCGAGAACCCGCTGCTGGTAGTCCACCGAAAGGAGGCGTTGATGTTCGTTCTGGCCGTGGATGTCCACCAGTTGTTCCCCGATCCGGCGGAGCATGCCGATCGTCGCCGGGGAGCCATTCACCCAGGCGCGGCTGCCCCCCTTGCGCCGGACTTCGCGCCGAAGGAGGAGCAGATCATCCTCCGCCTCCGCGCCCATCTTGTCGAGTGTACGCGCAAGACCGGCTAGTCCGCGCACAATCACCACGCCCTCCACCACCCCCTTCTCCTCGCCCGCCCGCACGGCCCGGCCGGTCGCGCGACTGCCCAGAAGGACCTCCAGCGCCCCGGTCACGACCGATTTTCCGGCCCCCGTTTCGCCCGAGATCACATTCAGACCGGAGCCCAGATGCAGCGTCGCGTCCCGGAGGACGGCAAGGTTGCGGATTCGGAGGGTGGTCAGCATCGCGGTTCACGACTGCGGGGAACGGCCATGGCGGACTGGAACGGCGCGCGGACTCAGCCGCCCGAGAGGGGTCCGGCTGCCCAGCTCAGTTTGCGCCGCAGCGTGGCGAAGAAGGAATGCCCCGGCAACCGCACGAGCGAGGCGCGGAAGGGACCGACCCCGACCACCACGCGTTCGTCGTCCCGGACCGGTCCGGCCGCCTGTCCGTCCACAGTCAGGAAGAGCGGTTCGCGGCGGTCGAGCGCGGTCACGGTAATCTGGTCGTCGCCGGGAACCACGACGGGACGCAGCGCGAGGGTGTGCGGCAGGATGGGAGTGACGAGGAAGCAGTTGAGTTGGGGAACGATCACGGGACCGCCCGCCGAGAGGGAATAGGCGGTGGAGCCGGTGGGGGTGCTGACGATGACGCCGTCGCCCGAGAAGCTGCCGATCTCTTCGAGGCGGTTCTGGGGGCCGACCTGCAGATCGAGCCGGACGACCTGCGCCGCGCCGGACTTGTGAACCACCACATCGTTCAGGGCGGTGAAGACTTCTCGGATCCTGCCTCGGCCATCCAGGATCTCGGTGCGCAGAGTGCGGCGTTCCTCCAGGGTGAAGTGGCCGCCGAGCACGGTGCGGAGGCCGTCGCCGATGCCGTTGCGCGAGACCGAGGTGAGAAACCCGAGGTGACCCAGATTGATCCCGAGCACGGGAACCTCCCGTCCGAAGACGAGTCGCGCCGTGCGCAGGAGGGTGCCGTCGCCGCCGAGGGAAATGACAAGATCGCACGCGGCGGTGGCCGGATCGGTGGTGGGGAGGCGGGGGGCGGCGGGGGCGAGGCCGGGTTCGACCGCGACCGCCGAGCCGAATTCGCGGGCAATGGCGGCCACCTCGCGGCACGCTGCGGCGATGCGGCAACCGGGTCCTCCGGGCCCAACCTGTCCCACAATCGCAATGCGGGGGAATGCCGGGTCCCCGCCGGCGTCGATGGCTCTTCCTTCGCTGCTCATGATTCCCGCCTACCGCTCCCGTTCGACGACAAACCGCGCCAGAGACCTGAGTCCGGGGGCCGCGAGACCCGCCTGGCCGAGGGCGTGGACCGCGTCCCGGGCGAGGGCCGCCGCACGTTCCCTTGCACCCTCGACGCCCAGCAACAACACATAGGTGGACTTGGCCAGAGCCGCATCCGACGGCTCCTTGCCGAGCGACTCGGCCGATCCGGTCGCGTCGAGCAGATCGTCCATCACCTGGAAGGCAAGCCCCAGTCTTCGCCCGAAGGCAACCACCGCGCGCCGGGGTTCCGGAGCGGCATCGGCGGCCAGCGCCCCCACCTCCAGCGCGGCCGTGAGGAGAGCGCCCGTCTTGAGACCGTGCAAACGCGCCAGCTCCGGCTCGGTGAGGGACCGTCCCTCGGCCTTCAGGTCGAGCAACTGCCCGCCGATCATGCCATCGGGACCGGCCGCCTCCAGAAGGGTGTGAACGACGCGTCGCGCCTGCACGGGCGACCGCCCCAGCTCCAGCGCGGCCCGGTGCGCGCGCGCCGCCGACCAGGGGATCAGAACCGCACCGGCGATGGTGGCCGGCCCGACCCCGTGGGCCGCGTGCACCGTCGGGCGGCCGCGGCGCAGCGGAGCGTCGTCCATGCAGGGAAGGTCGTCGTGGATCAGGGAATAGGCGTGGATCGTCTCGACGGCCGCCCCGAGATCGAAGATGGCATCGGGAAGGGCGCTATCCACCGCTCCACCCAACTCTTCGAAGGCGGCAACGGTCAAGAGAGGACGCAGACGCTTCCCCCCCCCCAACACCCCATCCCGCGCCGCACGACCGATCGGCTCCGGCACATCGGCCCCGAGCGCCTCCACGCTACGCTCCAGCGCGGCCTCGACGCGGGGGCGGCGGCGGGCAATCTGCGACCAGGGCAAGCTCATTCGCGTTCCTCTGCGCCGGCCATCTCCGTCTCTCGGAGACGGTCACCCTCGTCACCCACCAACTCCTGAATCCGGAGTTCGGTGCGCGACAGAATGCGCTCGGCATGACGAAGGTGTCCCACGCCTTCCTCGAAGAGAACCAGCGCGTCGTCCAGCCCGAGCAGGTCCGAGTCGAGGATCCGCACGATCTCCTCGATCCGCTCCAGTCTGCCGTCGAGTCCGTCGTCACCGTCCATCCGCCGCTTCCTTTTCTTCTGCGGGCTCACCGACGGTGTTCGCCGTATCCGCCGATTCCTCCGTCGCGACCCGGCACGGCACAATCCCATCCACCACTCGCAGGCGAAAGCGTCGCGCGGCACCGAAGTCGCCCGCTCTTCGCAACAACGCCCCCTCCTCGTCCAGCGGCACCGCATAGCCGCGCGCCAACGTCGACACCGGTGACCGTGCCTCCAGACCGGCCGCCGCCTTCTCCAGGCGCGCCCGCCGCCCCGCCACCCGTCGCTGCACGGCCCCCGACATCGCAAGCCGCCCGCGCGCCACCCGGCTTCGGTACCCGGCCAGGCGCCCGCGCACACCCGTCACAAGATCGTCGCGGCCCCGTTCCAGACGCCAGCGCCTCAGCCGGGCCTGCTGCGAGAGCGCCCTGCCCAAACGCTGGCCCAGCACCGCCAGCCGCTGCGCGAGCGCATCCCGGTCGGGAGCCACCGCCTCGGCCGCCGCAGAGGGAGTGGCCGCGCGCAGATCGGCGACCAGATCGCAGATCGTAATGTCGGTTTCGTGACCGACGCCCGAGACGACCGGCACGGGAGAGTAGGCCACCGCACGCGCCACCGCTTCCACATTGAATCCCCACAGATCCTCAATCGAACCCCCTCCGCGGGCCACGATCACGACATCCACATTGCGATTGGCCAGAGCGGTGATCGCCGCCGCAATTTCGTCGCCCGCTCCCGGTCCCTGCACGCTGGTCGCGCGGACCAGGAGCCGTAGCCAGGGCGCCCGCCGCCGCGTAACCGCGATGATGTCGCGCAAGGCGGCCCCGGAAGGTGAAGTCACGACCCCCACGGTGCGCGGGAACTCCGGGATCGAGCGTTTGCGCGCGGCATCGGTGAGGCCCTCCTCGTCCAGCCGGGCGCGCAGCTTCTCGAAGGCCAGCTTCCACATCCCCTCCGCGCGATCCGCTTCGAGGCGCCGCGCCACGAACTGACAATCGCCACGGGTCTCGTACAGCGTCACGTCACCGAAGACGCGCAGCGTCATGCCTTCTTCCGGATCGGTGGGAAGGCGCCTGGCGTCGCGGCGGAACATCACGCAACGCAACTGGGCCCGACGGTCCTTGAGGGTGAAGTAGCAGTGGCCCGAACGGTAGCGGCGGAAGTTGGCAACCTCTCCGGCTACCCAGAGGCGGCTGAAGGTTCCCTCCAGGCAGGAGCGCAGCTCGCGGTTCAACTCGCTGACCGACCAGTCTTGCGAACGCGAACGATGGCCGGACGCCGGAGACCGCACACGGCCCGCGAAGAGATCGAAGTCGCGCTGGCTCAACCGTCGGCCCGCCCCCGCCCCGCCGCCTCCACCGTATTCGCCAGCAACATTGCGATCGTCATCGGGCCCACGCCTCCCGGGACCGGCGTAATCGCGGAGGCCACCTCGCGCACCTCGTCGAACTCCACGTCGCCGACCACGCGGTAGCCGCGTTCGCGCGCCGGGTCGTCCACGCGGTTGGTGCCCACATCGATGACCACGGCGCCCGGCTTCACCATTTCGCGGGTGATCGTTCCGGGCCAGCCCACCGCCACGACCAGGATGTCGGCGGTGCGGGTGATGGAGCCCAGATCGGGGGTGCGGCTATGGGCGACCGTTACCGTGGCATTCCCGCCCGGAGCCTTGCGGAGCAGGAGCAGCGCCATCGGCTTGCCCACGATATTCGACCTTCCCACCACCACGACGTGTTTGCCGGAGGGGTCGGCGCCGCTGCGCAGGAGCATCTCGATGACGCCACGGGGGGTGCAGGGCGCGAGCACATCGGGGTCGCCGGTCGCGAGCCGTCCCACATTGACGGGGTGGAAGCCGTCCACATCCTTGCCCGGGTCGATCGCCAGAAGGACCTTCGCGTCCTCGATCTGGCGCGGCAGGGGGAGCTGGACGAGGATGCCGTGAATCGCCGGATCGCGGTTCAGTTGGTCGATCTGCGCGAGGAGTTCGGCCTCGGTGGTGCTTTGGGGAAGGGTGATCTGGCGCGAGTGGATCCCTGCCTCGGCGGCCGCACGGTTCTTCATGCCGACGTAGAGACGACTCGCGGGATTTTCGCCGACGAGGACGGTGGCGAGCCCGGGGACCAGACCGTCGCCGGACAGCCTGGCCACCTTCGCGTTGAGTTCGTCGCGGATGGCGCGGGCGATTTCACTTCCTGAAATGATCGTTGCGGACATTGGGTTCGACTGTGGGTTGGGGGGAAGAGGACCGGAGCCGGGAGAATGGGTATGAGGGTTGGGAACTGGATTCGGCACTCGATTGGGGTGAATCGCTGCGGGCGCTTTGGAGGTGCATGGGGGACTGGACCCCCGCCCGGTCACCTTGCGAAGTCTATGGCGCGCGTCTCGCGAATGACGACGATCTTGATCTGTCCCGGGTACTGAAGTTCGTTTTCGATGCGGCGGGCCACGTCTTCGGAGATCTGCGCCATACCGGTGTCCGAGACGCGGTTCGGCTGCACCATGACTCTCAGCTCGCGCCCGGCCTGAATCGCGTAGCAGCGGTCGACTCCCGGCTGCGCGGTGGCGATCTCCTCCAGCTTCTCGAGCCGCTTCACATAGCCCTCGAACATCTCGCGGCGCGCCCCCGGACGGGAACCGCTGATCGCGTCGGCGGCCGTCACCAGCCAGGCCTCGGGGTAGCGGTGGGGTTCCTCGTCGTGGTGGGCCAGGATTGCGTTGAGGACCAGGTCGTGCTCCTTGTGACGCTTGCAGAGCCGGTATCCCAGCTCGACATGCGAGAGCTCCTGTTCGTGGGTCAGTCCCTTGCCGACGTCGTGGAGAACCCCGGCGCGGCGCGCAAGCTGAACGTTCAGACCCATTTCGGCTGCCATGCTGCCCGCCAGAAGCGCCACTTCGCGGGCGTGCGACAACTGATTCTGGCCGAAGGAGGTGCGGAACTTGAGGTTTCCCAGGACCTTGACAATCTCGGGGTGGACTCCGTGGATGCCGAGGCCGTAGAGGGTCTCTTCCGCCGCCTCGCGCATCTCGACCGCGACCTCGCCTTCGGCCTTGGCGACCAGCTCCTCGATGCGGCCCGGATGGATGCGCCCGTCCTCGATGAGGCGCGAGAGCGCGAGCCGGGCGACCTCGCGGCGAATCGGATTGTAGCCCGAGAGGACCACCGCCTCCGGGGTGTCGTCGACGATCACATCGATCCCGGTGGCCTGCTCGAAGGCACGGATATTGCGCCCTTCGCGCCCGATGATTCGGCCCTTCATCTCGTCCGAGGGAAGCTGGACCACCGACACGGTGAGCTGCGCGGTCTCGTCGGCAGCCATGCGCTGGATTGCGGTCGCCACGATCTTCCGCCCCTCCCGCTCGGCGGTGCGCTCAGCTTCTTCCCGCACCTCACGGATCCGGTTGGCCGCCTGCGCCTTCGCCTCCTCGGTCACATCGCGAATGATGCGCGCCTTCGCCTCTTCGGCCGTCAGCCCGGCCGCCTCCTCCATGCGCCGCTGCGCCTCGGCCAGCGCGTCCTCGGTCCGGGAACGCTTTCCGGCCAGCTCGGTCTCCGTCTCGGTGCGGCGCCTGGCCAGTTCGTCTTCGGTCTCGGCCCGCTCCCTGGCCAGCGCCTTCTCGGTGTCGGCGCGCAACCTCGCAATCCGGGACTCGTCCCCCTTGAGCGATCCGGCCCGTTTCTCGAGCTCGCGCGAGCGTTCGTCCAGGGTCTCGTGCCGGCGATCAAGCTGATCGGACTTGCGGTCGGCCGCCTCCAGGCGCTTGAGCAACCGGCCCTCGCCACGTTCCACCTCGCTGCGGCGCCGATCCTCTTCCTTCTCCCATGCCTCGCGAAGCGCGAGGGTCTTTTCCTTTGCCTCCAGCTCGACCGTCCGGCGCAGGTTGGCGGCCTCCGACTCCGCCTGGATGCGTATGCGCGAAGCCTTGTCGCGCGCCGCCTCAATCTCTCCGCGCTGCCGTTCGCGCTCCTGTCCTCTGCCCAGGAGGTATGCCACGAACGCGGCAACCACTGCCACGACGGCCGCCAGGGTAATGCCCAGCGGACCCATGTATTCTCTCCGAACCGGACCGCGTCCGGCCCCATGACTCAACAGAGGAAGCCGCCCCCGGTGCGACGCGGAGCGGCTCCCTGATTACGCCGTCAATAATGGTGTGCGCCGCCCGCCCTGCGCAAGATGCGGGCCGCACCGGCTACGGGCGGATTTCGGGACCCCCGGTGCGGTTGTCGGGTACGAAGCGGTCGCGCGCGGGCATCTCGATCGCGGCCAGGGAGGGGGCGTCGAGGACCGCGCCGGCGGGCAGCAGACCGTTTAGATGCAGGATGTAGGCCACGACCGCGTAGGTCTCGCTTGCGGTGAGGGTCCCGGGCTCGAGCTGCGGCATCGCCCGGCGGGTGTAGTCGAAGATCGTGGTCGCCCAGGGCCAGAAGGCGCCGATCGCGCGGCCGGGGGGCCATTCATCCCAGCTTCCGGTGGCGACAAGGCGATCGTTGGGTCCCTCGGTGCCGGTCGGGCCGTGGCACTGCATGCAGGCGCGTTCGTAGATGGCCTTGCCCTCGGCGACCGAACCGCTGCCGGGGGGAAGTCCCTCGCCATCGGGCTTGACGTCGATGTCCCAGCGGGCAATCCGCTCCTCGTCGGCCGCGCTGCCGAACCCGAAGCGGCCGGGGGAGTGGGGGGGAAGGGAGGCGTCGAAGTCCGCGGCGTCGCCGGCCGTGGGCACCGCTTCGCCTGCGGGGGGATCCTGCGGGGTGCACCCCGCAACGACCATCGCCAGCGCGATTCCCGCGGGGGCCGGCCATCGTGCGCCACGGGTCATTCGTCCACGCTTCACTCGTCCATGCGTCATTCCTCCGATAGCATCCATCAGACCAGATCCCCCAGACCGAAGGTGACCGTTCCGTCGCCCGCGACCTTCCATGCGCGCTGGTGATTGTGGTGGTAGGCGGTACCCTCGCCGCGCGCGTCCCAGAGCTGGTGCACGGTGGGCTGGCGGTATCCGGTCTCGTCGGTGGCGCGGCTCAGGAGGATCGTTTCCTGCCCATTCCAGCTCCAGAGGTGGCGAAAACGCACCGTCGACATCGGCAGAACCGGCCTCTGCAGCGTTGCATCAATCCAGTTGCGGCCGCCGTCGGTGCTGACCTCGACCCGGGTGATGCGCCCCCGTCCCGTCCAGGCCAGCCCTGCGATCTCCCACCAGCCCCGCTCGGGCAGAACGTAGGGGAAGGAGGGGAAGGTGATGACCGACTTGGCGTCCATGACGAAGCTGAACTGGCGCGCGGTCCCGTCCTTGAGGGGATCCGTGTAGCGCGAGGTCTCGTCGCGGGTCATGGTGGGACGGTCGCTGACCTCGATTCGACGCAGCCACTTGACCTGGGCGTTGCCCTCCCAGCCGGGCAGGAGAAGGCGCACCGGGTAACCCTGTTCGGGGCGGATCGCCTCGCCATTCTGTCCGAAGGCGAGCATGGCGTCGTCCATGGCCTTGGAGAGGGGAACGCTGCGCCCCATCACCGCCGCGTCGCTGCCCTCGGCCAGGATCCAGCTCGCACCCGGGCGGACCCCCACCTCGCGCAAAATAGTCGAGAGCATGACGCCCGTCCATTCGCTGGTGCTGAGGAGGCCGTCGAGCTGCTGGGCGGAGACCTCGGTGGGCATGCGGTTGCGGTTGTAAGCGCCGCCGCCATTGCCGGAGCACTCGATGAAGCAGGTGCGCGAGAGGCGGGGGTAGCGGCGCAGGTCGGACATGCGAAAGACCATGGGGCGATCGACCATCCCGTGCACGAGAAGTTCGTGGTCTTGGGCCCGGATGTCGGGGACGCCGGCGTGATGGCGCTCGAAGTGCAGATCGGAGGGAGTGATCGTGCCCTCGAGTTCGTGCAGCGGGGTGCGCGAGGAGCTCGAGAGCGCCAGGGTGCGGACGAGCCGGCGCGGCTGTTCGCCCGGTGCGCGGCTGCCCACCTCCGAGACGAAACGGCCGGGGACCCTGGTGGGATCCTGCGGGGAGCCGAACTCCTGTGCGGTCCCCTTCAGCGCATCGAGACGGGTCAGGACCAGTCCCGAGGCGGCGCCTCCCGACGCGGCGGCGATCCATGCGCGGCGCGAGAGCGGGGACTTCGGGCGTGGCGGGGTGCGTTCCGGGTTCATTCTGCGCTTTCCTCCTCCAGTGCGGCGTCAATGCGCGCGGCCATCCCGGCCAGTCGCCGGTTGGCGGTCTCCCGTTCGCGGAGCAACTCGTCGGTGAGCGCGAGAGCGGCCATGATCGCCGCGTTCTTGGGGCTCACGGAGCGGTTGTGGGAAAGGGCTCGCATGCGTTTGTCGACGATGCGGGCGCAGGCGCGGGCATGTGCCTCGTCGACCTCGGCGGAGAGGGCATAGTACTCTCCGGCGATCTTCACCTCAATCGAGGTGCGCGTGGCGGTCGCGGTCATCGGTTGTCCTCCATGAAGCGAATGCTGGCGAGGATTCGGTCCACGCGGCGGCTTCCACGCTCAAGGCGTCCGCGCAGCTCGGCGTTTTCGGCCTCCAGCTCGGCCACGCGCGCCGACAGCGCCGCCGGATCCCGGCCGCCTTCGGAGAACTCGCGCAACAACGCCTCGGTCCGTTCCTTCTCCACCCGGGCCTGGGCCATCCCGGTCCGTGCACGGGCAAGCGCGTCGACCAGGCGACCAATCGATCCTTCGACCCGGTCGAACTCCGCTGCCGGGGTTGCCGGTGGGTCAGCGTCTGGGCTCGACACCGGTTGCCTCCTTTACCTTCCTGAGCACCCGCCGCAGGGACCTGTCCACTTCCCTGTCCGTCAGAGTTCGCCCGTGCGCGCGAAAACGCAAGCGGATGGCGACGGAACGGGCGCCCCCGGGGAGGTCGCTGCCCTGGTAGAGGTCGAAGAGGACGGCGTCTTCGAGGAGGCGGCCACCCCCCTTGCGAGCCGCGCGCAAGACGTCGCCGGCCGGGGTTCCAGGGGGAAGAAGGAAGGCCACATCGCGCTCCGAGGCGGGCTGGTCCGCAAGGTCCCGGGCGGTCACGGCGGGGCTGGTCCCGGGGGACGACGGCAGAATCGCTTCCCCCCCCACCACCGCCCCCGCCCAGCGCGGCAGATCCATCCGCCCGGGACGAACCTCCCCGCCCCGCCCCACCACCCTCCCCGCGCGGTCGCGCAGCTCGTACGACCGGCCCGGCCGATACGGCGACGGATCGGGTTCTCCCGGAGCCCCGTCCCCCGCACCCGGCGGCGCGTCCGGCACGGCGGAGGGAACCACCCTTCCCCCCGGCCAGGCCTCCTGGGCGATCGCCTCCAGCACACGCGCCCCATCGAAGACATCGAAGCGGCCACCCTCCTGAGCCCACTGCAGCGGCGCGCGCCTCCCGTGCAGGACCACCGCGACCCGGGCCGATTCCACCGGCGGCGACGACGGGTCCCCACCGGGCGCGAAGGCCGTGCCGAGCTCGAAGAGGCGCACATCGCGGACGCCCCGGGCGAGATTGCGCTCCAGGTGGGTCAGGAGCCCGGACAGGCGGTCCCGGCGCAGGCGGCTCTCCTCGCCGGACATCGGGTTGAGGAGAGCGACATCGCCAGAGGCCGCCGGGCCGAGCGCGGGAGTCTGGGCTTCGCTGATGCCATCGGCCGCGAGCCGCGCGCGCAACCGGTCCTCCAGACGGAAGAGGGCGTCGTCGGGGACGGTGCCGGGGCGGAAGGGCGCGAGTTCGGAGGGGAAGGCGTCGTAGCCGTGGGTGCGGGCCACCTCCTCGATCAGATCCACTTCGCGCAGTGTGTCGTAGCTGCGGTGCCCGGGAACCGCGAAGTGCAGCGCGTCTTCTTCCTCGCGGACGACGCTGTAGCCGAGAGGACGGAGCAACCCGGCAATGCGGCCGGCCGCGAAGGGAACGCCCAGGACCCGCCCTACCCGCGAGGGCCGCAGCGGCACGACCGGAGGGCGCCACGGTGCGGGATGGACATCGATCGCGCGCGCATCCACGCTGCCGCCGCCCAGAGCGGCGATCAGGCCGGCGGCGCGGACCAGCGCGGTTTCCATCATCGTGGGATCGACGCCGCGCTCGAAGCGGTAGGAGGCGTCGGTGGAGATGGCCAGCGCCCGCCGGGTTGCGCGCACCTGCTTCGGCTCGAAGAGGGCGCACTCCAGGAGCACATCGCGGGTGGCCGCGGTTACCTCCGAGTCCTCCCCGCCCATCACCCCCGCGATCGCGATCGGAGCCCGCGCGTCGCGAATCGTCAGCATCCCGGGGGAAAGCTTCCGCTCCACGCCATCCAGGGTCCGCAACGTCTCGTCCGGCCGCGCCCGTCCCACGATCACCGTAGAACCGGCCAACCGGTCCAGGTCGAAGGCGTGCAGCGGCTGTCCCAGCTCCAGCATGACGTAGTTGGTGGCGTCCACGATGTTGTTAATCGGACGCGCCCCCGCCGCGCGCAAGCGGTTGGCGAGCCAGAGCGGCGACGGCCCCACCTTCACGCCGCGGATCACCGCGCCCAGGTAACGCGTGCACAAATCGCCGTCTTCGATCTCGATGCGCACCCCACCCGCTTCCGCCTGCGACCCGCCTCGCGCGAAGGCCGGCGCTGGCATGGGAAAATCACCCACCGCGGGAAGCCGGATCGCCGCCTGCCCCTTTGGATGCAGCTCGCGCGCAATCCCGAGGTGCGAGAGCAGGTCGCCGCGATTGGGGGTGACCTCGACGTCAAAGCGCAGATCGTCGAGTCCCACCGCCGCCGCGAAGGGTGTACCGACCTCGTGCACACCCGCCAGCCGCATGATTCCGGCGTGGTCTTCGCCCAAACCCAGCTCGCGCTCCGAACAGAGCATACCCCGGCTGAGCTGGCCGCGAATCCTGCGTTTCCCGATCCGGAACCCACCGGGCAGCACGGCCCCCACCGGGGCAAAGGGATAGAAGGCGCCGGGACGAACATTCGGGGCCCCGCAAACGACCGGATCTTCGCCGCTCGCTCCCCGGACACGGCAGAGGGTGAGACGATCGGCGTTCGGGTGCGGCCGCGCCTCCAGGACCTGCCCGACCACGACATCGCGGAGGCCCTCGGCCGGATCCTCCACTCCCTCGACCGGGGCACCCCTGCGGGCAAGCGCCGCCATCGCGTCATCGGGCGTTCCGGGAATCCCGGGCGCCAGTTCGCGGAGCCAGCGCCAGGAGACCTTCACCGAACGGCTCCCGCGCGGCGCGTTCCGGCCTTCCTCGCCGACTCCGCCCTGCCCGCCCCGCTCACCGGAACTGCTCCAGGAAGCGCATGTCGTTCTCGTAGAAGAGCCTGAGATCGCGTACGCCGTGACGCAGCATCGCGACGCGGCCCGGCCCCATCCCGAAGGCAAAGCCGGTGTAGCGTTCCGAATCGTAGCCCACATTGTCGAGCACCGCCGGATCGACCATTCCCGCGCCCATGATCTCGATCCAGCCGGTCTCTTCCTCGCGGCCGTCCTCGCGCACGATCACCCGCTTGACATCCACCTCGGCCGACGGTTCCGTGAAGGGGAAGAAGGACGGGCGGAAGCGGACCTGCGTTCCCGGTCCCCAGAAGCGGCGCGCAAACTCGGCCAGCGTGGCCTTGAAATCCACAAAGGTCACGCCTTCGTCCACAACCAGGCCCTCGATCTGGGCGAAGGCGGGGGTGTGGGTAGCGTCGTAGGTGTCGCGGCGGTAGACCATGCCGGGCGCGATGATGCGGATCGGCGGCTCGTGACGCTCCATGGTGCGAATCTGGACGGGCGACGTGTGGCTGCGCAGCAGGAGGCCGGGGGACGTGGCGGTGCGGCGGGGGCCGGGGTCAAGAAAAAGAGTGTCCTGCTCGTCGGCGGCCGGATGGTCGAGCGGGGTGTTGAGGGCCACGAAGTTGTACCACTCGGTCTCGACCTCGGGGCCGCGCACCCGCGTGAAGCCCAGGCTGCGGAAGATCCTCCAGATGTCGTCGATCGCGCGGCTGACCGGATGAATCGTTCCGCGCCAGCGCTGGCGCGGTGGCAGGGTGAGGTCGGGGGGAGGCTCGGCGCTTGCCGCGGCGGCCGAGATCCGGGCCAGACCTTCCGTCAGGGCGGCCCCCAGCTCCTTGCGGGTGCGATTGGCGGCGGCCCCCACGCGCGGACGATCGGCGGGATCCAGACTCCCCAGGCGGCGCAGAGTTCCCGAGACGAGCCCCTCGCGGCGGCCGAGATAACGCACCCGGATACGCTCCAGCGTGGCCTCGTCCGGCGCATCCTCAATGGCGGCCAACGCCTCGGCGCGCCAACGCAACAGCGACCGCAGGTGGTCGTCGCCCGCGGTCTCGGTCAGCATCTCCCCCGCTCCACCGCGCGCGCGCTCCCGTTCCTCATTCACCTTCGACCGGCGTATCCCGGCGGGCCGGTCAGCCCAGAGCGGTCTTCGCGCGGTCAGCCAGCGCGGTGAAGGCGCCGGGACTCCGAATCGCCAGGTCGGCCAGCGCCTTGCGATCGATCTCCACCCCGGCCTTCTGCAGTCCGTGGATGAAGCGCGAATAGGAGAGATCGTTCTGGCGGGCCGCCGCATTGATCCGCGCAATCCAGAGCCGGCGGAAGTTGCGCTTCTTCTTCCTGCGGTCGCGGTAGGCATGCTCCCACCCCTTCTCCACCGCGTCCTTGGCGGTGCGGTAGAGGTTCTTGCGACCCCCGAAGTAACCCCGGGCTTCCCTGAATATCTTCTTCTTGCGCTTGTTGCGCGCGACCGAATGCCTCGTACGCGACATCTTGGCTGGTCTCCTGTCTGGTCTCCTGGACTGTGATCAGGTACCGGGCAGCATCCGGCGCACCCGCTGCCGATCGGCCGCCGCGGCCACGGCGCTGGTGCGGAGCCGACGCTTCCGCTTCCGTTTCTTCTTGGTGAGGATATGCGACTTTCCCGCCCGCATGCGCGTGAGCTTTCCGGATCCGGTCCGGCGGAAACGCTTGGCGGCGCCGCGGTTGGATTTCATCTTGGGCATCGGTTTCTCCCGTCCACTGATTGCTACTGAGTGCGGAGCGGACTCAGGATCATCGTCATGAGGTTCCGCTCGAAGTTGGGGTACTGCTCGACCCGGGCATAGGGCGTCAGATCCCTGGTGGCGCGCATGAGAACCTCGCGTCCGAGCTCCGGGTGGGTGACCTGCCGGCCCCGGAACATCATCGTCAGCTTCACCTTGTTGCCCTCCTCGAGGAATCGCCGCGCGTGGCGGAGCTTGAACTCGTAGTCGTGGTTCTCGATTCCTGGACGGAACTTCACTTCCTTGAGCTGGACGGTGTGCTGCTTCTTGCGGGCCTCGCGCGCGGCGCGGGCAGCCTTGTATTTGTACTTGCCGTAGTCCATGAGTCGGACCACCGGCGGCCTCGAATCCGGCGCCACCTCCACCAGATCAAGTCCCTTCTGGGCGGCTCGGGCGCGTGCGTCGTCGACCGAGACGATTCCGACCTGCCCGCCCTTCTCGTCAATCAGACGAACGGGGCTGATCCGAATCTGTTCATTAATGCGTACACGTTTTTCTGCGATCTTGGCTCACTCCTTATGATTTGCGGACCGGAACCGGCCGTGGAACCGGGATTGATTTGCGGAACCGGGACTGGCCGCGGAACCGGGTTGACTGCGGGACGGCGCATCGCCTGCCCCGCGAAAAAGGTGTCGGGTGCGCGGTGGGGATGGATGAAGATACGGCTGGCAAGATAGAGACGCCAATAATGGGGCATCCCGGAGCGGAGGTCAAGGTTTCGGCCACTGGCTCCCCGCCGCCGGAAAACGCTTGGAGGGCAGCCCTCGGACGAAGCGACCGCGGCACCGCAGGTCAACGGGGCTCAGACCGAATCGCCGAGCACCCGCTCGCCGGACTCCTTCCGCAACCGCGCCACGAACTCTCCCCGCTCCATTGCAATCTGCTTGCGCCCGCGCCCCCGCCTCCGCACCGAGACCGTTCCCGCCTCGGCCTCGCGCTGCCCGACGATCGCCATGCAGGGAATCTTCATGGTTTCGGCGTTGCGAATGCGGTAGCCCAGCGTCTCACGTTCGTCCAGCTCGGCTCTCAGTCCCGCAGCCTCCAGTTGCGCCACAAGCTCGCGGGCCGAAGCGGTCCACTGCTGCGACACCGGCAGGACCCGCACCTGGACCGGGGCCAGCCAGAGCGGAAAAGCGCCCCCGTAGTGCTCGATCAGTCCCCCGACAAAGCGCTCCATCGAACCCAGCAACGTGCGGTGAATGACGACGGCCTGGTGCCTGCGGTTGTCCGCGCCGACGTATTCCAGACCGAAGCGTTCGGGCATGAGGAAGTCGAGCTGGAAGGTTCCCCCCTGCCACTCCCGCCCCAGCGCGTCGGTGACCAGGATGTCCACCTTGGGACCGTAGAAGGCGCCCCCCCCCTCGTCGATCTCGAAGTCCAGTCCGCGGTCGCGCAGCACCCCCGCCAGCCGGTCCGAGGCCGCGTCGTAGATGGCCGGATCGCCGATCGCCTTTTCTGGACGGGTCGAGAGCGCGGCGCGGTAGTCGTAGCCGAAGATCTTCAGCAGATAGTCCCCCAGCTCCAGCAGCCGCCCGTATTCCTCTTCGATCTGGTCCTCGCGAATGAAGATGTGGGCGTCGTCCTGGGTGAAGGAGCGCACCCGCAGCATTCCGTGCAGCGCGCCGGAGCGTTCGTAGCGGTAGCAGGTGCCGAGCTCGGCGAAGCGCAGCGGCAGATCGCGCCAGGAGCGGACCCGCGAGCGGTAGATCATGAAGTGGTGCGGACAGTTCATCGGCTTCATGCGGAAGCGCAGCCCATCGTCGTCCATGGGCGGGAACATGTCGTCGGAGAAGACGTCGAGGTGGCCCGAGATGCGGTAGAGCTCCTCGCTGGCCAGGTGCGGGGTGTAAACGATTTCGTAGCCGTGCGCCACCAGGGTCTCGCGCAGGAAATCCTCGATGATGCGCCGCAGGCGGCCGCCGTTCGGGTGCCAGAGAACCAGTCCCGCGCCGACCTCCTCCTGGATCGAGAAGAGATCGAGCTTTTTTCCCAGGACGCGGTGGTCCCGCTTCTTCGCCTCTTCGAGCCGGTGGAGGTGGGTGCGCAGATCCTTCGCCCGGAAGAAGGCGGTGCCGTAGATGCGCTGCAGCATTCGGCGGCGTTCGTCGCCGCGCCAGTAGGCCCCCGCCGCGCTGAGCAGCTTGAAGTGGCGAAGGCGGCCGGTGCCGGGAATGTGGGGCCCGCGGCAGAGATCCAGGAAGGGGCCATCCTGGTAGACGGTGATGGTTTCGTCCTCGTCGAACTCCTCGAGCCGCTCCAGCTTGAGGGCGTCGTCGGCGAAGAGGTCGCGCGCCTCGTCGCGGGTCACGACGCGCCGCTCGAAGGGGTGATCGGCCTGGATCACGGCCTTCATCCGCTCCTCGATCGCCGCGATCTGCTCGGGCGTGAAGGGCTCGGGAACGTCGAAGTCGTAGTAGAAACCGTCGTCGATCGCCGGTCCGAAGCCGATGCCGGCGCCGGGGATCATCTCTCGCACCGCCGTGGCCAGCACATGCGCGGCCGAATGGCGTAACACCGCCAGCGCCTCCGCGTCGCGTTCGGTCAGCAGCCGCACCGAATCCCCGTCCTCCATGGGCCGGTTCAGATCAACGACCTCGCCATTCACCACGGCCGCCACCGCCGCGCGCGCCAGCCCCGGCCCAATTGCCGCGGCCACATCGGCGGCGCTCGACCCCTCGGGGAGGGTAAGCTCGCGTCCGTCGGGGAGGTGGATCTTCATGTCGGCGACACGGCCCAGTAGCAGGCGAAGTAGCGCACCGCAGGATCCTCGGTCCCGTCCTCGCGGGTCGCGTCATTGCAGACCATCGGCACCGGAGCGCCCACATATTGGATTCCAATCATCACCAGCCGCTCCGTCGGGGGCGCAAAGCAGTCCGCCTCCGCCCGTTCCGTGATTTGGAAATGAGCGGAGCCATGCTCCATTTGGGCACTCCTGAACCGGCAGGCATTCGCCAGGGTGGCCTCATCCGGGCTCTCGCTCTTCGGTAGCAGAACCGTCAGATCCGCCGCCCCAATTTCGCCGGCGAAGGGCAGCCCAGAGCGATAGTCATCCCACGCCACCGTCACAAGCACCCTGTAAACACCCGTCTCTGCGGCATCGGATACCATGACCCACACCGGAATGTCGGCACCCCGGTACAGCGTGTCGGTCCGAGTCTCCTGACCCGCTGCGGGAAACACAAGCAGAACCGCGGCCGCCGTTGCGAGACTCGTTCCTGGCTGCATGTCGTCACCTGCACGTACACAGGGCACCAAGTAGCTCTCGAGGCAGACATTCAGCCCGGGAACGGTGCACACGCCATCCTCCCAGTTGCACTCGCCACCGCCATCTTCCCTATTCCCCGAACAAGAGCGCCATGACTCGATCCACTCGATTTCCGTGGTCGTCGTGCAGGTACCGCTCCCATTTCCGCCGTTGTTTCCTCCACCACCGCCCCCGTTGTTGCCGGTCCCGTTCCCGCAGTCGTCGTCCTCTCCGCAATCGTCGTCTTCGTTCCCTTCCTGGTGGCAGTTTTCCAGCCAGCCATAAGTCACCTTTCCCAACGAATCGCTGATTGCGGCAATCTCGCTCTCGGTCAGACCGGCATGGTGCTGGGCCTCGTGGATGACCGTTCCGAAGGCTGCCAATGTATCCACGCTGGATTCGACCACGATCTTCGCTGGGGTGAGCTGCGGCGCCAAGCCCAACCCTACGACGACGGCCACGACAATCCAAGTGATCCGTACTCCGGTGGCCTTGCGGGTCAGTGTGTCCATATCACACCCCCGGGATCCCGGTCCGCGTTCCTGGGTTGCCAGCGCACATTCGGAAGGGCCAGCGGATTGACCAACATGCTGTGCAGCCGTCCATCCGAAGACACCCACACATCAACCAAGGGCAGGAGTGATCCCTCATTCATCGGCTCCAATGTGCGCCTCCATCCATCTGGCACCGGACCCAGGGCCTCCGAGAGGAAACGACGCTTTGCCAACTCGCTACGAAACCGATAGAACCGAGGCGTGTAGTAGGCTGGGCGAAATGTCGTTATCACGGTACTGTGCGGGGGAGCACTCACGATCATTCGATAGAACATCTCGGGCGATTGCTCGTTTGTAGCCGCTTCGGATTCGGCGACTTCCGGCTCCATGACGAATCCGGGCGAATGGTCCTCGCACGCGGCCAGAGCGAGCAGAGCAGCCAATCCGAACGCGCGGCAACTGGTCCAGGTCTTCATCATCCTTCGTCCTTCGCGGGTGGGTTGCAAGGAGCCTGCCCGGAAGAATACACGCGAAGCGTCTCCGGGATCAATCGGGCAGCGTCAGCTCGCGTCCGTCGGGGAGGTGGATCTTCATGAGAATCGACTCCGTGTGGGAAAAGTCTGGCGCCAGGGAAGGCGGGTCGGCTCGTCGCGGCCGAAAAACCTGATCCCGCCCCCTTCACCTCTCATCCGGCGGCGGCCACGGCGTCCCCGTCACGCGGTCGAGGCGGTTCTGTCCCCGCGACGGACGGAAGGCCTCGCGCGCGGCCATGTCGTACTGGTCGCCCGGCGCCAGGAAGTAAAAGAGTCCCCCGCCGTCGAGGGTCGCGTTGGCGTCGTAGATTACCGCGTAGCTCTGGCCGATGACCTCGAAGCGGTCGCCCCGGACGAGGATCGCGGTGTTCTCGTCGATCCCGATGCCGAGGAGCTCCGGTTTGGCGCGAATCACCTCGATGAGGTCGAAGTGGCGGTTGCGGCGCAGCAGGTGCTGGTCGATCCCGACGCCCTTCAGGAAGCCGAGCCCGACCTCGTGGTCGCCCATCATGACGGTGTTGGTGCGGGTGTCGCCCCGGACCAGGTACGATCCCTGAATCGAGGCCCCGGCCGAGGAACCGCCGATCACGCCGCCGCGTTCGAGCACCGCCCAGAGCATCTCGTGGACGCGCGTGTTGAGGTAGGCGTCGGCCAGCCGCCACTGCCGTCCGCCGGTGAACCAGACGCCGCGAGCATCGGCCAGGGGAGCCGCGAAGGCCTCGGTGTCGGCGACCTCGGGGTCGTAGGTGTGCAGAATGACGATGTTGGTGGCGCCCGCCCGTTCGAAGGCCCGACGCCCGGAAAAGAACTGGTCGTAGTCGTCGCCGCCGCCCGCCGTGGGAATGATGACGATCGGAGCCGCGGGACCGCCGGCCAACTCCACGAAACGCGCGAAGACGGCCGGATCGGAGAGCGCGCCGCCCGCGACGATGAGGGAGCCGTTGGCGGGGCCGACCTGCTGGGCGGGGAGGGACGGAGGCGGGGCGGCGAAGGTGGCCGCGGCCAGCAGCGGAAGAACGAGGCACGGGAGGGAAAGACGGCGCCGGGCGGGAGCGTTCATGCGTACGGTCCTGGGGTTGGGAGGGGTGGGGGAAGGATCCGCCGGTTGGGGCACGGTGTGGAATCTACACCACGCGGCGGCGGTCGCACGGCCCGCGGGCGACGCGGACGCGATCGGGGCTGGCGGTCGCGGGTTCGTTGGCGGCGCAGCTCCGTTGTCTGCCGGACACGGGGCGACGCCGGACCTCGCAGATCCGGTCCGGATGCGTGGCCACCCCGGGCAGGCACCGGGCACGGGCGCGAGCCGTAAGGGACCTCACCCGGCCCCCGGAGGACGCAGCCGGTTCCAGCGTTCAATGAAGGCCACCGCCGCATTCACCAGAGCCTCGGTCGCTCGGCGTCCCCGCTCCACCGTGGCCTCGGCCGGATCGCGCACACCCCACACCCCCGTGCTCGACATCTCCGCCGACGAAGTCCCTTTCCCCGTTTCCTCCGCCTTCAGCCCCTCGGCCAGAAAGAGCGCCAGCGCGGTCGGATCGCCGGCAAGAACATCGTCCAGCATGGCTTCGAGGTGGGCCGGCATCGAGACCTGGGCGGGAATGGCCGCATCGAGATCGACGAGATCCGGAATCAGGTAGAGGGAGTTCGAGGTCTCGCCGACCCCGCCGTGGCGATCGAGCAGGCGAGGGCCGGGCAATTGCGGCGGCGACGGTTCATCCGCAGCGGCCGAGGCCCTGAACGGTCCCGTCACCGCGCCCAGATCGACCGCGATCCCGGCCGTCTCCTGGTTGATGCGGTCCACGATGAACGTGGTGATGGCGCGGTTGCCGCCGTGGGCGTTCAGGATGAGAAAGCGCTTGAAGCCATGACGAATAAGACTCTTGGCCGCTTCGACATAGACATCCTGTACGAGCGTCGCGGGAAGGGTCACGGTGCCCGCGAATCCCATGTGGTAGGGCGACTGTCCGGGAAGGAGGATCGGCGCCACCAGGACATCGGCGCGCTGTCCGATCAGCTTGGCCCGCTCGACGCCGTTGAGGTAGTCGGTTCCGATCGGAAGATGGGTGCCGTGCTGCTCGAGGGCGGCCACGGGAATCACGACCATGTCCGAACGGGTAAGGAGCTCCTCCACCTCGGGCCGGGTCATGTGCGGCAGATAGTTGCGCACCTTTACGACCCGCGGCAGCTCGGGGGGTTGGGCGGCGGCGGGAAAACCCACGGTCGGAGGAACGGCGGCCAGGGCAAAGGCGGCGAGGGCGGGGAGGGGAGGGAAACTCCGGGCGTGAGTGTTCATTGCGGTCCCTGGGGTTGGGAGGGGTGGGGGAAGGATCCGCCGGTTGGGGGCACGGTGTGGAATCTACACCATGCGGCGGCGGTCGCGCGGGCCGCGGGAGACGCTGACGCGATCGGACCTCGGTCTGGAGTTCGGCACGCCGTCAGTCCGGAACCTTACGCGCACACTGTCAACGAAAACCTGCTCGTTTAGCTTCTCGCGCTCAGGCTGTTCGCTTCGATCCCGGACCGTTCTTATGGAGTCGCGCGCGCACCCGGTTCTCGCCGCGGCCATCCGGGCCGGCCCGCGCAGGGGCCGGATGGCGCAATGCAGGTGCCGGCCACGCCCGAAGTCAAAGTGCCGGCGACGCCCGAAAACAAGTGTCGGCCACGCCCGAAAACAAGTGCCGGCCACGCCCGAAAGACAAGTGCCCAAAGTCACGCTCAAGGTGCGGACGCCGCGAGAGGAATCGGGCGGACGCCCGGCTCGGGATTGCGGCCTTTGCCAGGCATAACGGCAAGCGGCGCCTTCCCCGGTTTCTGGGGAAGGCGCCGCCGCGTTCCTGCTTCGTGCCGCCGGCCCTCCGGGGCCGCCGAGCGTCCTCGGCTGGGGCTAGTACATGCCGCCCATGTCGCCGCCGCCGCCCGGCGCGGGAGCCGCCGTCTCCTCCTCGGGACGCTCGACCACCACGGCTTCGGTGGTCAGCAGGAGGCTCGCGATCGAAGCCGCGTTCTGGAGCGCGCTGCGCACGACCTTGGTGGGGTCGATCACGCCGGCGCTCACCAGGTTCTCGTAGACGTCGGTCTGCGCGTTGTAGCCGAAGCCGCCATCGTCCTCGAGGACCTTGGCCACCACGATCGAGGGCTCGGCGCCCGCGTTGCCGGCGATCTGGCGGATCGGAGACTCCAGCGCACGGCGCAGGATGCTCGCGCCCACCTGTTCGTCCTCGCGGTCGAATTCGAGGCTGTCCAGAACCGTCTGTGCCCGCAGCAGCGCCACGCCGCCACCCGGCACGATGCCTTCCTCCACGGCCGCGCGGGTCGCGTGCAGGGCATCCTCCACCAGGGCCTTCTTCTCCTTCATCTCGGTCTCGGTCGCGGCACCCACATTGATCACCGCCACGCCCCCGGCCAGCTTGGCCAGCCGCTCCTGCAGCTTCTCGCGGTCGTAGTCGGAGGTGGACTGGTCGATCGCGACCTTGATCTCCTCGATCCGGCCGTGGATCCTGTCTTCCGCTCCGGCGCCGTCGATGATCGTGGTGTTGTCCTTGTCGATCGCGACCCGCTTGGCGCTGCCCAGATCGCTCAGCACGGCGTTCTCCAGCTTGAAGCCGACCTCTTCCGAGATCACCTGGCCGCCGGTCAGCACCGCGATGTCCTGGAGCATGGCCTTGCGGCGGTCCCCGAAGCCGGGCGCCTTCACCGCGGCCACCTTGAGCGTGCCGCGCAGCTTGTTGACGACCAGCGTGGCGAGCGCTTCGCCCTCCACATCCTCGGCGATGATCAGGAGCGGCTTGCCCATCTGCGCCACCTTCTCCAGCACCGGCAGAAGATCCTTCATCGAAGAGATCTTCTTGTCGTGGATGAGGATCATCGGCTCGTCAAGGACGGCCTCCATCCGCTCCGGATCGGTCACGAAGTAGGGGGAGAGGTAGCCGCGGTCGAACTGCATGCCCTCGACCGTGTCCAGCTCGGTCTCGAGGCCGCGCGCCTCCTCGACGGTGATGACCCCGTCCTTGCCGACCTTTTCCATCGCCTCGGCGATCAGCTCGCCGATCTCCATGTTGTTGTTTGCCGAAATCGCGCCGACCTGGGCGATCTCGCGCTTGCCCTTGGTCTCGGTCGAGGCATCGCGCAACGCGCCGACCACTGCGTCCACGGCCCGGTCGATCCCGCGGCGGATCCCCATAGGGTTGGTTCCGGCCGTGACGTTCTTGAGGCCCTCGCCGAAGATCGCGTGGGCGAGCACGGTGGCGGTGGTGGTGCCGTCGCCGGCGACGTCGGAGGTCTTGGTCGCAACCTCCTTCACCATCTGCGCACCCATGTTCTCGACCGGATCCTCCAGCTCGATCTCCTTCGCCACCGATACGCCGTCCTTGGTGACGGTCGGCGAGCCGAACTTGCGGTCGATCACCACATTGCGGCCCTTCGGCCCCAACGTGACCTTGACCGCGCGGGTCAGCTTGTCGACGCCCACCTTGAGCCGCGCGCGCGCCTCGATGTCGAAATCCAGTTCCTTCGCTGCCATTGCTTCGTTCTCCTTGTGTGCGGTCCACGCCCTCGGCGGGCGTCTTCCGGCGGTGTGCTAGTTGACGATGGCGAGAATGTCGGACTCGCGGAGAATCAGGTAGTCGTCTCCGTCGACCTTCACCTCGGTTCCGCTGTACTTCCCGTAGAGAACGCGATTGCCGACCTCGACCTCCATCGGAATTCGGTCGCCGTCGTCATTCATCTTTCCGGGTCCCACAGCCACGATCTCGCCCTCCTGGGGCTTCTCCTTGGCGGTGTCGGGGATGTACAGCCCTCCCCGCATCTGCTCCGTCTCCTCCAGAGCCATCACCACCACGCGATCCGCCAGCGGCTGGATCTTCTTTGCGGCAGACATGCGCGCCTCTCCCTGGGGCAGATCTGTTGATCGGGGTCGCCGCCGGAGACTGCCCCGCTTCCCCCTGCGGCCCGTTGTTAGCACTCACCTCGTGCGAGTGCTAACAGGTGCGGCGAAGATTCTCGCAGAGTTCGGGAGCGGTGTCAACCCCCGGGTTTCTCCAGGGCGTGAGCCCGGGTCCCGAAGGTGCCGACGAATACCGGTGGGGATCCTTGAGAGCTCACGGGCCGGACCGGCAGTCCCTTCGGCTAACGCTTCAGGCGCGGTCCAGGTGCGCCCCCGCGATTCCGCCTCCCAGTAGCGTAAGGTGCGGCTCGATGCGGTTGACCGATTGCGTGTGCGGGGCCACCAGCGGCGCGAATCCCCCGGTCGCGACCACCAGCGGGTCGTCCGCTTCCCAGCTCTCGCGGATACGCGCCACCATGCCATCCAGCGCGTCGATCACCGAATGAAAGACGCCGCTCCCCAGTGCGGCCTCGGTGTCCCTTCCGATGACTGCGGCCGGGGGCGCCAACTCGATCCGCGGAAGCAGGGCGGCACCGTGCGCGAGCCACTCCAGGCCCGCCTGGGGTCCGGGCGCAATCGCGCCGCCGATGAAGACGCCCCCGGCCGTGACCAGGTCGAAGGTGGTGGCGGTTCCCAGGTCGATCGCGATCACGTTGCGGCGATAGCGGGTCCAGGCCGCCAGCGCATTGAGCACCCGGTCGGGGCCCACGGATGCCGGATTTTCCACGTTCACCGCGATCGGCAGGGCGGACTCGCCGGTGATCTCAAGGACCGTTCCCCGCACGAGCCCGGCGAAGGCTTTGCACAGGATGGGAGTGACGCGCGGAACCACCGAGGCGATGACCCCGCGGTGCAGCACGCGCTCGGCCGGCGGCCCACCCGGCGCCAGGACCTCGTCCAGGAGCGCGGAGAGGAGCACGCGGTACCCGGTCGCGCTGCGCGGTTCGCGGGTGCTGACCCGCCAGGCCGCCATGACGCGGTCGCCGGTGAGGTTGAGGAGTCCGAAGGAAGTGTCGGTGTTGCCCACATCGGCAACCAGTTGGCAGGACGAGGCGGCGGTTGGCCCGGTTGCGCGGGCGGGGCGCTCAACCCTTTGGCTGGCGGTGGCGCGGTCGGCGCGGTCGTGCGAGCGGCCAAGGGCGGGCGCTTCGGGGAATCTCATGGCGGTGCGGGAGTGGAGTCGGATCGTGAGGAAGAGCCGGACCGTGGAGATGAAATGGAGACGGCGGGCATGGCCGAGCCCGCGACCAGGCGCAGGGGGACGCCGGGTTCCTTCAGGATTTCCAGGGTTCCGTCGGCGTGGAGGGAGCCGCCGGTGGCGGACAGTCCGGTGACTTCGCGCAGCTTGCCGGCGGGAGTGCGAACCGCGCCCGTGACGGAGAGAGAGACGCCGCGCAGCGCCGAGCGCGCATTCAACTCAATGAGTTCGGCGGGCGGGATGCCGCGGCCGGGACGGCTCCATAGACCACGCAGCTCGCGCATGATCGCCGTCAGCGCCGGTTCCTTCACCAGGGCGCATCCGAATGCGAGCCCGAGCGAGGTGGCGGGGGGCGTCAGACCGGCCGGCAGTTCCCAGGCGCGCTGGTTCAGGTTTACCCCGATCCCGACCAGAATCGCTCCTCGCAGGCGCTCGCAGAGGATTCCGGCCACCTTGGCGCCGCCGGTCAGGAGGTCGTTCGGCCACTTGACCTGCAGGAGTGGAGGGGGAGGAAGGGGCGGCGTCGGCGGGTTCGGAGCCTGGGGCAGCGCGCGGGCCTGCTCGCTCAGCAGCGCCTCCAGGGTGCGCGCAAGGGCGAGACCCACGCGCAGCGGCAGGACTGGATCGGCCGCGGGCGGAATGTCGCCGCGCACCAGGGTGAACCAGAGCCCCCCCGCGGTGTCCGACTCCCAGCGCCGGCCCCGCCGCCCCCGGCCCCGCCACTGCCGTTCGGCCACCACCACGGCCGGGAGCGCGGCCCCTTCGCGGAGAAGCTCCCGGGCCCGGTCGCTCGTCGAGGCGATTCGCTCGTGGAACTCGACCGTGGCCGCGCCGAGATCCCCGGGAGACGGCCGCGCGGCTACCATGGCCATGTAGTCAGGAGCGAGGCCGCGCCGACCACCCACAGGTACGGGGCAAAGCGGTGAAAGGAGCGGCGGCGCAGCGTGGCCCGGAAGACCGCGATCGCGGCCACCCCGGTCGCGCAGGCGGTCGCGGCGGCGAGCGCCAGGGCCACCGGATCGATCCCCGCCCCCGCCGCCGACATTCCCCCGGACAGGCGCAGGAGCACCGCGCCCCCGACCACCGGAATCGACATCAGAAAGGAAAAGGCCGCGGCCTCGGATGGATCCACCCCGCGCCAGAGCCCCGTCACCACCGTACTTCCGGAGCGCGACACCCCCGGCACGATCGCCGCCGCCTGCGCCAGACCCATCGCCAACGCGGTTCCGGCCCCCAGCTTCCCCGCCGGACCCCGCGCCAGCGCCTTGCGCGCCGTCCACGCAATCACCCCGCTCAGAAGCAGTCCCGCACCCGCCACCGCAGGCCGGTCGAAGAGCGATTCCAGCAGATCACCCAATCCCAGCCCCGCCACCGCCGCCGGCACGGATGCAATCGCCAGCAGCCCCGCGTAGCGCAGCGCCCTCCCTTCCCCCCGCGCCACCCCACCGACCAGCGCCCCAATCCGGTCGCGATACACGACGATCACCGAGAGCAGCGTCGCCCCATGGAGCGCCACCTCCAGCCCGGCCCCCGGCGCCTCCACACCGAGCGCCGCCTGACCGAGCACCAGGTGCCCCGACGAAGACACGGGAAGAAACTCCGTCGCGCCCTGGAGGAATCCCAGGAAGACCGCCTCGAACCAGGTCATTGCAACGCGCGGTAGAGGGATTCGTAGCGGGGCAGCACCCGTTCGGTCGCGAATCGTTCCACCGCCGTCCGTCTCCCCGCCTCGCTGAACCGCTCCCAGCGCTCCGGATCGGCCAGCAGCTCCGCCCCCGCCCGGGAGGCCTCCGCCACGTCACCCGGCTCCGTCAGGAGGCCGTTTTCGCCATCGGTCACCACCTCCGGCAGTCCCCCCGCGCGGTAGGCCACCACCGGTACGCCGCAGGCCATCGCCTCCAGCGCGGCCAGTCCGAACGACTCGCTCTCGCTGGTCAGAACAAAGAGATCGGCGCAGCTCAGGATCTCCTCCACCGAGGCGTGCTTGCCCAGAAAGACCACATCGCGCTCCAGTCCCAGTTCGCGCGCGCGATTGGCGGCCCGGGTCCGGTCGGGTCCGTCGCCCACCATGACCAGCCGGGCGGGCAGGGCGCGGCGAATTCCGGCAAAGACCTCGATCACATCGCCCACGCGCTTAACCGGACGGAAGTTCGAGACGTGCATGACGATCTTCTGGTGGTCGGCGGCGAAGACCCGGCGGTGGAGCGCGTTGCGGCGCGGCCGGAACTGGCCGGTATCGACGAAGTTGGGAATGACGCGGACCCGTTCGGCGGGGACCTGGAAGTCGCGCACCGTCACATCGCGAAGAAAGCCCGAGACGGCGGTCACCGCCTGCGAGCGCAGAATCGAAAAGCGGGTGATGGCGTGGAAGGTGGGCAGCGTGCCGACGAGCGTCACGTCGGTGCCGTGCAGGGTGGTGACGAGGGGAGGGGCGGCGCCGGCCAGCATCTCGCGCGCGATCCAGGCCGAGGTCGCGTGGGGAATGGCGTAGTGGACGTGGACGACGTCGAGGCCTTCGCGGCGGGCAGTGTCGTGAATCGTGGCCGCCAGCGCCAGCGCGTAGTGGGAGTGCTCGAAGAGGGGGTAGCGCTCGATCTCGACCTCGTGGAAGAAGATGCGTTCGCGGAACCCGGAGAGGCGAAAGGGCTGCGCGTAGGAGATGAAGTGGATCTCGTGGCCGCGCGCGGCGAGACCGATGCCGAGCTCGGTGGCGACGGCTCCGGAGCCGCCGTAGGTCGGGTAGCAGGTGATGCCGATCTTCATGGCGCGGCTCCGGTGCGGGGTTGAATTGCTGCCCACGCCCCCGCCACCGCGGCCTCCTGCGCGGCCAGGGTAGCCGTGCCGTCGATCAGGATCCGGTTCTCGGGCAACTGGTGGCGGAACCAGGTGCGCTGGCGGCGCGCGTACTGGCGGGTCGCGATGCGGATGCGCTCGGCCGCGGCCTCGATCGTGGAACACCCATCCAGGAAATCGGCCATCTCGCGGTAGCCCACCCCGTTCATGCCGGGATCTTCGCGCCGGACGCCGGAGCGGAGCAGTCCGGCCACCTCGTCCGCCAGCCCGGCCGCGATCATCGCGCGCACGCGCCGGGCGATGCGTTCGTCGAGGACGGCCACCGGCAGATCGAGCAGGCAGACCAGGCCGCCCAGCGGTTCGGCCCCGGCAGGGCAGCGGCGGTGCCACCACGAAAGCGGCCTCCCCGTGAGAAGCGCGACCACGACCGTTCGGGCCATGCGCTGAAACCCACCCTGAATGGCCACCTCGGCGCGCTCCGGATCGAGGCGGCGGACCCAGCGCGCGAGTTCGGTGGCCGGGAGGCGCGCCAGACGGGCTTCCAGCGCGGTGCGGCGGCCGGAATCCAGCGGCGGTTCCCGAAAGAGCGGCTGCATGAGGGCACGCAGGAAGAAACCGGTGCCACCCACCAGGATCGCAATCCGTCCCCGGGCGCGTATCTCGCCGATCCAGCGGCGGGCGTCCCGCGCGAACTCGCCTGCGCTGTAGCGTTGGCCGGGGGCGCGGAGATCGAGGCCGTGATGGGGTACCGCCCGTCGCTCGGCCGCGCTCGCCTTTGCGGTGCCGATCTCCATGCCGCGGTAGATCTGGCGCGAATCCATCGAGACAATCTCTCCATCCAGGCGCCGGGCGACGCCGATCGAGAGCGCGGTCTTCCCCGCGGCGGTCGGACCGGCGATGGCCAGGAAGTCGGGGGCGCGGGCCCCGCCGCTCATGTGCGCCCGAAGCTGCGGCGAAGCGCGTCAAGGGTGAGGCTCACCGTGGTGGGACGCCCGTGGATGTCGTGGTAGGGGAGTTCGGTCGCGAAGAGCTGGTCGAAGAGCTCGTGCTTCTCTTCGTCGGAGAGCTTCCGGCCCGCCTTGATCGCGGCCTTGCACGCGAAGGTCATCGCCACGCGCTCGTTCTGGTTGCGGGCCGCGTTGGCGAGATCCGATCCGTGGACGAAATCGTCGATCATCTCGCGCAGGCAGCGCTCGGCGTCGAACCAGGGGTGCGGGCTGGGAACGGTGTGCACATTCAGGCAGCCGCCGTGGCGGTCGAAGCCGAATCCCAGGCGGGCCATCGGTTCGCCGAGCGATTCCATCACCTCCAGCTCGGCCTCGGTGAGATCGATGACGAAGGGGAAGAGAAGGCGCTGGCCATGCTCGCGGGTTCCCTCGAAGTCGGCCATGATGCGCTCGAAGAGGATCCGCTCGTGAGCCGCGTGCTGATCGACGAAGAGTACGCCTTCGCGGGTCTCGGCCAGGATGAAGCTGTTGTGAATCTGGAGCAGCGAGGGCCGGGGCGCATCCTCCGCCGCCTCGTCGTCCGTTTCCCCTGGGCGGGCGGGCCCATGAGAGTCCCCGTTTTCCCCGTGACCGCCTCCATCTCCGCCCCGGGTCCCGCTGGCGAAGAGTCCCCGCTGCTCGTCGGCCGAGTCACCGCCGTTGCTGTCGCCGTTGCCGGCGTCTTCGCCGAATCCGTTGCGGTTCCCTCCGCCTTCGCGCACCGCCGTCCCCCCCTTCCCCACCGCCCCTCCGCTCCACAGCGCGGCCGCCGACGCTGGTCCCCCCAGCGCCTCGCGCACGGCCTCCTCCACGAAGGACTCCACGGCCGCGGCGTTGCGGAAGCGCACTTCGGCCTTTCCCGGATGCACATTCACATCCACTTCGGGATGCGGCGCCCGCAGGAAAAGGAAGAGCCAGGGACGCACGCCCTCGGCCACGGTGGTGCGATAGCCGCGATCGGCCGCCGCGACGATCCCCGGATTGCGAAAGTGCCGGTCGTTGACGTGCAGGTGGGTGCGCCGGAATCCGGGACGCGCCTCGTCGGGACGCTGAATGGCGCCGGTGACCCGCAGTGCGCCGCGCCGAACATCCAGATCGACGAATCCGTCCTGCCGCGCCTCGCCCCAGATCGCGGCGATCCGGGACCGGAGCGAGCGTCCCGCGGGGAGATCCAGCGCCGTGCGCCCCCCCGCCACTAGGACGAAGCGGGCCTCCAGGTGGGCGAGGGCAAGGCCGTGAATGGTCTCGCTCACCGCGCGCGTCTCGGCGCCGACGCTGCGCAGAAAACGGGCCCGCACCGGGGTGTTGAGGAAGAGGTTGCGGACTTCGATGGTGGTGCCGCGGCGGCGCGCCAGATCGTCGACTCCCTGGAGGAGTCCGGCCAGTACCCGCAGCCGCGTCCCGATCGCCTCGCCCTCGGCGGCGGTCTCGATCGTCATGCGCGACACGGCGGCGATCGAGGGCAGCGCCTCGCCGCGAAAACCCAGGGTGACGATCTCGCGGAGATCTTCGGCGCGGCGGATCTTGCTGGTGGCGTGCCGGTCCAGGCAGCAGAGAGCGTCCTCGCGGACCATTCCCGCGCCGTCGTCCTCCACACGGACGAGCCCCTTGCCCCCGCGCTCGATCTCAATTCGGAGCTGGCGCGCCCCGGCGTCGAGCGCATTCTCCACCAACTCCTTCACGACCGAAGCCGGACGCTCCACCACCTCGCCCGCCGCGATCTGGTTGGCCACATGGTCGGGGAGGATCCGGATCCGCGGGCGGCGCATGGGCGCTCCCTTAGCTCCCCCGGCTGGAATCCGGCAGGGCGAAGAAGCGAGCGGTATTGCGCCAACTGTCCTGGGCCACCTGCTCCACCGCCTCCCCCCGCTGCCCCGCCAGCGCCTCGGCGATCCGGACCAGGTGGGCGGGTTCGTTGCGGCGTCCGCGCTTCGGCACGGGCGCGAGGTAGGGCGCGTCGGTCTCGAGCATGTAGCGGTCCGCGCGCACCATGCGGGCCAGCCGCGCATCGAATCCGCCAAAGGTCACGATCCCGGTAAAGGAGATGTACCAGCCCGCCTCCATCGCGGTCTCAAGGAGCCACTCCGGCCCGGTAAAGCAGTGCAGCACGCCGCGCACCCTGCCCGCACAGTCGCGGACCACGGCAGCCGTGTCGTCGGCGGCCTTGCGGGAATGAACGATCAGCGGCAGTCCCAGCTCGGCGGCCAGCTCGGCGTGCCGGGCAAGGCTGCGGCGCTGCGCTGCGCCGTGGTTGCGCCCGTAGTGGTAATCCAGCCCGGTCTCGCCGATCGCCACGCAGCGCGGATCGCCCGCCACCTCGCGGATGCGATCCATGTCGGGCGCGCGGGCGGAAGAGCCGACCGAGTGCGGATGAACCCCCGCCGAGGACCACACATCGTCGCGGCGGTGGGCCAGCTCCAGCGCCTCGCGGGAATCGACCTCGTCGGAGGCCACCGAGACGATGCGCTGAACCGATGCGCCGCGCGCGCGCTCAAATACCGCATCGCTGTCGCCGTTGAAGGCCGGATCGGTCAGGTGGCAGTGCGAGTCGGCGAGTCTCAAACCGCTGCCGCCCTCCGCCCCCGCCGCCCCTTCCCCTTCGCGTCGCGCGACTCACCGGTGCCGTAACGCTTCTGAATCTCAAGGAGCGCCGGCGAAGCGATGAAGATCGAGGAATAGGTCCCGATCAGGACGCCAAGGATCAGCACCAGGGTGAAGTCGCGGATTACGGCCCCGCCCAGCACCAGGAGCGCCAGGAGAACGCCCAGCGTCGTCCCCGAGGTGAGAACGGTGCGCGGCAGCGTCTCGTTGATCGAACGGTTGACCAGCTTGTAGGGGTCTTCGCGGCGGCCTCCCCGCGCGTTCAGATTTTCGCGAATGCGGTCGAACACGACGATCGTGTCATTCAGCGAATACCCCAGAATCGTCAGGATCGCGGCCACCGTGGGCAGCGAGATCTCGATTCGCGCGAGCGCCAGAAGCCCCAGAACGATCAGCACATCGTGCATCGTCGCGATCACCGAGGCAAACCCGAAGCGCATCTCGAAGCGAAACGCGATATAGAGAAGGGTGAGGAGGAGCGAAAAGAGGATCGCCAGCGCCGCCTTCCCCTGAAGCTCTTCTCCGATCTTGGGCCCGACCAGCTCCTGGCGGACCACCTCGAAGGCGCCGCTTCCGAAGGCCGTGGTCAACTGGGCCGCGATCCCCGCCGCGACCTCGTCCACATCCACCCCCTCCTGCACGGAGGCGCGGACCACGAACTCGTTCTCTTCGCCGAAGCGGGTGATCGGGGGAGCGTCGGCCCCGCCCAGAGCGTCGCGCAGCTCGGTCGCGGTGGCGGCCTCGGAAAAGCGGACCTGGACGAGCGCGCCGCCGGTGAAGTCCACCCCGAAGTTCTGCCACGATCCGAGTGAGATCAGGTTGAAGGCCATCGCCGCAATCCCGACGGTCAGGACCGCGGCAGAGACCACGTACGCCTTGCGGCGCATGTCGATGAAGCCGTATTTCGCTCCGTGAAAAAGCCACATGGCCATTGATTCTCCCTGCCGGTTGCGGGTGTCCGGAGACGTCCCCTAGATGCTGATCGGGTCCGAACCCCGCTTCCTCGTCAGATAGATGAGGAAGAGCGTCCGCGTGACATAGAGCGCCGAGAAGAACGACGCCACGATTCCGATGCAGAGCGTGACCGCGAATCCCCGCACCGGTCCCGTCCCGAACTGGAAGAGGATCAGGCCGGTGATCAGCGTCGTGATGTTCGCGTCCACAATCGCCGAGACCGCGTTACCGAATCCCTCGTCGACGGCTGTGCGCGGGGCCCGCTTTCGCTCCAGCTCCTCGCGGATGCGCTCGAAGATCAGAACGTTCGCGTCCACCGCCATTCCGATTGAGAGAATCAGCCCCGCGATGCCGGGGAGGGTCAGCGTGGCGTTCAGCGCCGAGAGTCCGCCCAGAACCAGCATCAGGTAGAAGGCCAGCGCCACAACGGCGAGCAGCCCCGCCAGACGGTAGTAGACGAGCATGATCAGGATGACCGCCACCACGCCGACGATACCCGCGATCCGCCCCTGTTCGATCGAATCCGCCCCGAGCGACGGCCCCACCGTCCGCTCCTCCATGATGGTCAGCGGCGCCGGCAGTGCACCGGCCCGCAGCACGAGCGCCAGGTCGGTCGCCTCCGAAAACTCCGACGCGCCGAGATCGATGGATCCGCGCGCGCCGATCCGGTCCCGCACCACCGGAGCGCTGACGACCTCGCCGTCGAGAACGATCGCGATGCGGTTGCCGATGTTGGCCGCGGTCAGGCGCTGAAAGTCGCGGCCGCCGCGCCGGTTCAGCTCAAAGAGCACCTGCGGCTGATTGTACTGCTGGTCGCGGTTGGCGGTCGCGTCCTCGAGCTGGTCCCCCGTCAGGAAGGGTTCCTCCTCCAGCACATAGAGTTCGCGGTAGAAGCGTCCCGCGCGCGGGATCGAGTCCCAGCCCCACTGCAGGCTGACGTCGCGGGGGAGCGCCCGCTGAAAGCCCGGAAGCGCCATGAACTCCTCGGCCACCTCGATGTCCGTGGCGTCGACCAGATAGGTGCCGACATCGCCCGTAAGGAGCAGATTGGTGAAGGGTCGCAGATCGAGCTCGCCTTCTTCATCCGGGGCAAGCTCGTCGGCCTGGGCGTCGTCCAGCTCTGTCGGGTCGTCTTCCCCCGCCCCTGCGCTGTCCGCCGCCACACTGTCCGCCGCCACACTGTTCGCCGCCAAACTGTCCGCCGCCAAACTGTCCGGATTTCCAAAGAGAAGGCTCTCGATCGAGGTGCTCTGCGCGGTCGTCGTCGCACGTCCCATCTCGCGCAGCCCCTCGGCCCCGATCGCCACCACCACGGCCCGGTCGAGCCGCTCCAGCGCCTGGTCAACCTGAGTCGTCGGCAGCACCAGCTTCCACTCAAGGTAGGCCTGCTGGTTGATGACCTCCTTCGCCCGCGACTCGTCGTCCAGCCCCGCCAGCTCCACGATAATCCGGTCCGATCCCACCTTCTGAATCAGCGGCTCTTCGACCCCGAACTCGTCCACCCGCGTGCGGATGATGCGCTCGGCCCGGTCAATCGCGTCGGCCCGCGCCTCGGCGGTAAAGGTCTCGTCCGGATCGTCGATCTCCAGAACCAGATGAATCCCCCCCTGCAGATCGAGTCCCAGCTTGAGACCCCTGCTGGTGAAGTACCAGACGGAAATCGCGAGCGCCGCTACAATCACGATCAGCCGCCCCCGAAATGACTTCAGCATCTTGCGTCCCGTTTCCTCCGTTCAGTGCCACTCGCCGCGCCGCCCCCGGTTGGCACGGGAATCGCGGCCGGTTCGGAAGTTCGCGCGGGGCGGGTGGGGTGTCAATCGGGGGGAGGGGCCGGCCGGGGGAAGCGGGTGGGGGTAGCGTGGGCGTCGGACCGGGGACATAATCGAGGATTCGTGGGTGGCGGCGGGGGTAGATGCTCGGCGGGAGGGCGGGAATGGGCGAGGTGGCGACGGCGGTGGGAAGTGGTGAGATGGAGATGGGTATGGCGGGCGGCGCGTTCCGGCGTTTGCGGGAGCGCGGAGGTCCGTATGTGGACAAGACGGGTCATCTGCGCTGGCTTGCGGAACGAGGTACGCACTACTTCCTGGCCCGGCCGCCCGGCTTCGGGAAGAGTCTTCTGCTGGACACCTGCCGGGAGCTGTTTCGCGGTCGCCGAAGGCTGTTCGAGGGACTCGCCATTCACGACGAGTGGGACTGGTCCGCGCGGCATCCCGTCCTTGGGATCTCCCTGGAGCCCAGCACACCGATGGGACCGGACGCATTGCGGAAGCGGTTGGCCGGACAGATCGGGAGTGTGGCGGGGGAGTCGGGGATTGCGTTGCGGACGAGAACGCTGGAGGGTTCCTTCGTCTCTCTGGCGGAGGAATTGCACGAACGCGCGGGACGGCGGGTAGCGATCCTGGTCGACGGCTACGACCAGCCCATCCTGGACGCGATTGCGAAACCTGAGCTCGCGCGAGGGAATCGCGGGCTTCTTCAGTCCTTCTACACCACGATCAAGCAATGCGGCGCGCATGTGCAGTTCTGCATGGTCGCAGGCGTCAGCGGCTTCACATTGACCGACGGGTTCGGCGGCGGCCTCAACAACCTGATTGACTGACATCACCTTCGACCCCCGGGTTGCGAAGATCTGCGGATTCACAATGGACGAGGTGCGGAGACTCTTTGCAAAGGGAGCCGCAAGGGCGGACAGCGATATGGGCATTCCAAGCAACCGGAAGGGCCTCGACCAATGGAGCGACCAGGGTGTTGGACCAATCGCCCGGCGGTACGGCGGTCACAATTGGGGCGCGAAGACAGTGTGCAATCCGGTAGACATCTTGGGCGTGCTCCGTCACGACGCGCATGCGCCGCACTGGCGGGATTGGATGCGCAAGACGGCGCTGGGCCGGTTTGTCGAGGGATTGGGAGGCGGCGAGGCCGCGGGAGACCGGCTGTATAGCCAGTGGGACCTCATGGCGCTCAATGTTGACGAGATTGACCAGATGGCGTTTCGGTTTCAGACGGGATATGAGAAGATTCGGGAGGTGAGGAGGATTGGGGGGCGGAGGTTGTATGGGGTTGGGTGAGTGTTGTACTGGGAATCTTGACTGTCGCGCCAATCTGCTTGGACCAAGCGCTCAACGAAGGCCGGGGCCGTGACCCCGGCGACAGGCGCCACAAGCAGGTGGTCTGGAGCTTCTCGATCCTCGCTCAACGAAGGCCGGGGCCGTGACCCCGGCGACAGTGGACGCTGCAGGAGTTCGAGGCGTATCATCCGGTCCGCTCAACGAAGGCCGGGGCCGTGACCCCGGCGACAGGCGCCACAAGCAGGTGGTCTGGAGCTTCTCGATCCTCGCTCAACGAAGGCCGGGGCCGTGACCCCGGCGACAGTGGACGCTGCAGGAGTTCGAGGCGTATCATCCGGTCCGCTCAACGAAGGCCGGGGCCGTGACCCCGGCGACAGCTCAAGATGGGCTCGACTGAAGTCGCGGTCATCACCGCTCAACGAAGGCCGGGGCCGTGACCCCGGCGACAGACGCAACTCCGAGGAGGACAGCGAAGCTGATGATCTCCGCTCAACGAAGGCCGGGGCCGTGACCCCGGCGACAGGGCCGCCGCGCTGGCGACCAGGCCGCTTGAGCCGATCGCTCAACGAAGGCCGGGGCCGTGACCCCGGCGACAGTGCAGCGCTCGTGGCGGATGGCTAGGAGCGGAGGGCGCTCAACGAAGGCCGGGGCCGTGACCCCGGCGACAGAGATCAGACTTGATCTTGTAGTAATATGAGAGGACCGCTCAACGAAGGCCGGGGCCGTGACCCCGGCGACAGTCGGCGGCGGTGGTCTACGGGGATCATGCGGTGGACGCTCAACGAAGGCCGGGGCCGTGACCCCGGCGACAGCACAGCGCCCCGCCTCTCATCCAATCGCCCGAGGACCGCTCAACGAAGGCCGGGGCCGTGACCCCGGCGACAGCCGCATGCACCGGTGCGGCTGCACGACGGCCATCCCCGCTCAACGAAGGCCGGGGCCGTGACCCCGGCGACAGGCATCATCCTTGATGGTGTTGTCCAGAACAAGCCACGCTCAACGAAGGCCGGGGCCGTGACCCCGGCGACAGCTGCTGCGCGGGTTGAGATGCGTACCATTCTGCTCTTGCGCTCAACGAAGGCCGGGGCCGTGACCCCGGCGACAGGTGCCAATCAAGGCGCAGCCAGGAGCGGTGCAGGGCGCTCAACGAAGGCCGGGGCCGTGACCCCGGCGACAGTACTAATCCCGCAGTGACCACTTGGGGAACCCAGAAACATAGCCCGAAACGTGAATCTGCCGTAGGATCGCGCCTGGGATAGGGCTTTCTTAGGCCATTCAGTCCGGTATTCCTCCCGCCTCGATCTTTCGTTACCGGATCACCGTGGGTTCGCAACAACCGACCCGCGCTGACGCTGCCGGTGTCTTGCGGTCTCTGTCACTTCACAGTATCCACGGATCTCCCAGCTCGCGCGATTCCTTTCGCCCCAAGCTGAGGCGCGAATCACTCAATTTGCCGGGGAACCGGTACACAATCACCGAATCCAGGTCGGGGTCAATGACATCCCTCACTTCCATCATCATCCGCGCCATACGTGTGGGCGACAGGCGGCACTCGAAGACCGAGAGCTGGACTCGCTGTCCGTATCGCTCGCAGATTTGTGCAATGCGCTTCAATCGTTTTCGACCCTCGCCTTCGGTGTCCGCAATGTCATAGGTGATCAACGCGTCCATGTCACAGTCACGTCATCACGAAGGGGGGGGGTAGACTGGCAGGTCACCGCGGAGGTGCCGCGCCAGAAGCGTTGCCTGCACCGAGGGCAACGCCCACCTGGCAACACGTCCTCCGAGTACAGGATGGTCAAACTCCGTCTCCTTGTGCCGTTCCCATGCGCGAATGACCGCAGCCCGTCCTTCATCCGAGAGATAGACCGCCCCTCCCGGCGTTTCGGTGAATCCCGAAGGTCCAATCTGACGAAGGCGAATCAGGGAAACCACGAATCGATCGGTGATTGGCCGCAGTTCCTCCGCCAGGTCCAATGCCAGCGACGGTCTGCCCGAACGGGGGCGATGGAAGAAGCCCATTTGATGATCCAATCCTACCGCCTCCGTCGCTCCAACGAACTCTGTGAGCATCAACCCGTAGCAGAATCCGAGCAGGGAATTCGTGGGGTCGCGCGGGGGCCTCCTCGTTCTCGTCGAGAACGACAAGTTGGTTTTGACCAGCACCTTCCGCATTGCCGAGAAGTGAAGTCTTGCTGCGTCGCCCTCAATCCCGCGCACGCCGTCGGCAGTCTCCGCGTCCATCACCCGTGGTATCCGCCCAAGGATCTGAATGGCGCGCTGGCGAAGATGGTTCGCCACAGCGGAATCCGTCGCGTCTCGTGCCCACCGACCGACCACCTTCCTGCAGTTCTGCACCTTGGCGGCAACGACGGCCTTCGCCAATCTCAGAGACCAGCCGTGATCTGCAAGCGCTCGATACAACGCCAATCTGAGATGCACGTTGCCGCCTGAGCCGGGCCCAACGACAAAGCGGACCGATCCACCCTGTCGAAGGGCCGCGATTCTTACGCCCCTGCGCACGCACGCTTCCATCGCCTGTGTCGTGATTTGCCCGAAGCCGAGCAAGATCAGGGCGTCAATCGCCTCCAACGGCACACGTTGGCTCCCATCGGGCGTGCTGACCAGTAACGCACCTCGCCGGTGTCGAATTCGTGCCCGGTGATGGCGCACATACAGCGTATTCAGATAGCGCATCCGAATACCGTTGTTTTCAAATAGCGTTCTGCCCGCCGAGGCGAACTCGTCAACTCCGGCAGACAGTGGGGCCGAAGCTGACACTCGCGACAACGTTGGTCGTTCGCCGCCTCCGGCAAGCGTCCAGATCGAAGCTGTCGCCGGATCGTCGCAATTGCATTCTTGACCCGTCCCCGCAGTTCCACCGTAAAGTCCACGCGGATGCGGCGGCGCGGTCCGCCATACCAAACGTATCCCACGGGCACGTCGACTCCGAACATCTCTTCCAGGCAGAGGCCCTGGGCGCAGACCTGCAGGTTCGCAGCGTCGCCATGAGGCACACCCGACTTGTATTCCACCGGACGCACCCGGTCGCCGTTCAACTCCACCGCGTCGGATCTGCCACTCAGCCCCAACCTCTCCGACCAAAGAGGGATTGCCCGGAGAACCCTACTGCCGCGTTCCTGGCGCGATCTCCCCGAGTCGACACGCCGGTGCATGCGGGCTCCGCGGACAGTATGGGCGTTGTCAGCCCATACGCCATCGCAATGAATGAGAGCACACTGGCGCGGACAGTAAACGAAGTGCTCGATCGCCGAGATGGGGATTACAAGTTCTTCTGTCAAAGCGGCTCCGAGCCGTAGCCTCGTGTTGTGTCCCCAGATCCCCGCGGTTGGTATCGGACCGTCCGCCAACCTCCGTGGACCCCCATGCGAGGCCAACTTCTCCGGTGCATCGGTTTCCAGACATCCAATAGTGCGTCTATACCGTCGATGTCGAGTGGGTGGCTCCATGCAGGCCACACAAACACTCGGACACCTTGGCCAGCGGGTAGAGAAATGCGACTCCAGCTGCGCTGTCTGGAAGACGCAGGAATTGATCGGCCAAACCGTTTGTCGGTGCCCGTTCCACGCACTGGTAGCAACGCCAGGCCAAAGAAGGCAAGAACTTCGATCACGGGATCGACCCATTTGCTGGTGTCGTCTGCCTGCGAAGCAAGACGAGTGACGTCGAATCCGAGTCCGTTGTCCTTTACGCGCATCGCGCCACCGAAGAGAGACGCAGTCAATCGCTCAGCGTTCGCGTCAACATGACCATGCACCTTGAGCAAACGGTAGTGCAACCACTTGATGGTTCCAGGCCCGGCCGGATCTAAGGGCGCATGTGCCACCTCCCCATCCTCGTTCACATCCAGGTCCGTCATCGTGGACGACAGGGTCCAGGACGAAGGATCGGACCGAGCCGCCCGAACGCGCTCCTCGAATGTTTCAACCGGCACTTTCCTCTTCATCTCCGCAGTGTCACCCCAATCCCGGGCGATCGCCAACTTCCTCACGTCCTCTCTGGTTGGCCACGCCTTCATCAGTATCTCGACAGGATCCCCCTCGTCGGCACACAGCACCGCACTTGGCGAACCGTCCAAAGTCCAACGCAACCGAAGTCCGGGCGCGAGCCTGGTCGCACCCACCGCAGCCAGCCAGGCGTTTACCCATGATGCCGGCAGCCCCGGACAGATCACTTCAGTCATGCGTGGTCCTCCTTTGCCTGCACCCGGGCTCCTCCTGAGACGGCGTGATCGGACTGTCGCACGATGGCCTCCATGAGTGCCAGGGCCCAGGGACCGAACTCCCGATGCAGCCGGCGGAATCGGGAAGGCTGGTTCCAGTCCGTCTCAGCCAGCGTGCGGGGTGCTTCAATGACTCGGTCGCCAATCGTGGCCGACACCTTTCCGATAGTGTCATCCGCGACCGGCGGTACGAGCGGGCGCCCGCTCCCATGATGGCTGATCACCAAATGGATCAGGAGATCCTGCTGGAACGGGGTAAAGTCATGGTCTCCAGACTCAAGCCAGAGACGGATCAGCCGAGCCGATAATGCCTCATGGCGACCGCCACGAGGCCAGCCCGCCACCCGACGCGTCGCGGCCCAGCGATGACGCGGCGTGTTTGACTTCGCCAACAACCTGTCCGACGAGGCGTGGGGATCAAGCCAACGCTGAAAGCGAGGATCGGCTTTGCCGAGATCGTGCAGACGACCGGCGATTTCGATCACATCACACAGCTCCTTTGCGAGTCCCATGCGTTCCGCAATCAAGCGCGACCAGGCACCGACGCCTTCGCCATGTGCGTCAAGATAAACGGCACTTGGAGCAAGCGACAACTCATCCAGATCTTCGCTTCGGTCCTCGGCATCGGTCCGCTGTAGAATCACGAGCCGAGGGACTTCGTCAGCGACCTGGATTGCTTGCCGCTCAAGGTCGCCGAGCACCTCGCTCCATTCCGTTCTGTCCCAGCCGAATGGGGTTGTGGATTTGAGAGCCTGGATGATCTCCGTTACGGCGTTCGCCCGGGCGGTATCGTCCATGTCTTCGTCATCGGGAACGTCCCCCAGCGCGGTCCTCACGAAACCGTCAACGGCAACCCCGCACAGGCGCTTCAGGGCACCGGCATGAAGCGGAATCCCGTGCCGGAGGACGGACACATCCACAACTGGACCGGCGGACTCCGGGTTCCAGCCGAACTCGTCCAGCAGACCTCGATCCGTGGGCAGAACAAGGGTATCCCCGGGTCGAATCCGATCAGGCTCGACATTTTCGGTGGTCACGCGATCGGAGCCGAGTCTTCGAAGTACCCCGTCGCCTCCCAGCACTTCTCTCACCTCGCCTATCGGAACGGCGATCGCCTCACGGTCGCTGGCGCGCGGCCAAACCCTCTCTCCTTCCTCAGGCACATGGGCCCGCCATATGAGCGAGACGGTGTAGTAGGCCCCGGCAATGCCGGAGAAGTAGGGTTCGACCGGTGCCTCGCCCTCGGGCGGACTCGTGGTCTTCACCCACTCCCAGAGGATGCCCGGGAGAATTTCAGGGGCACGTCCGGGGTCGTCGCCGGGCTCGCCCAGGACTTCTGATACCTTGCGCGGAGACACATCGGCACTCTCACCTTCTCCGAGTGCCCAATCAAGTCGTTCAACGACCGTAGTCGGTTCGGTTCCGTAGACCGGCCACCGCTGAGGTTGCCCCCTTTGCTTCTTGCCTGGGTAGTGGATGTACACGGCCTCTGCAATGTTGAATCGCCCCAACCGGTTCAGCCGTCCCAGCCGCTGGGTAAGCGCGCGGACGCCGCACGTTTCCGTCACCATGAACTCCGCGTCAATGTCGGCGCCCACCTCAAGCGTCTGCGTGGCAACCACGACCATATGACGCTCGCGTTGGGCATCCAGGTCGCGGTCGGCCCGCATTCCGGTGCTCGGATCAAGGACGCGCGCGCGAACTCGTTCAGCCTCGCGTTCCCTCGTTCGACCCGTCAGCAGTACAAATTCGGCCTTGTGCTGGAGACTCCCGGTCGATCTGGAAGCGAGCTTGCGGAAGACGGCCCGCGCCGTCGCTGGGGTGTTGGCGAAGACCAATCCCGTCGTCGGTGTCTCCGCCTTCTCAAGGAACGACCAGGTTTCTTCCACCATCCCTGGTACGGGCACACGCTTTTCCTGCCGGACGCGAATCGACTTCGCTGCATCCAACCGCTGCCGCACCACATCGTTGGCTTCGTCTGCTTCATCAAGATCAAACCGCTCGTCACCTGATGCCTCGCCCGTCGCAGTCAAGGCAACGACCTGCGGCCGGGATCGCGCTCCTCCCAGAATATCCCGCGCACCGGGATTGCATTCCGCCAAGTCCGGGATCAAACGGATCAGGTGCCTGACGAGATGGGCCTCGTCCACAAGAACCAAGCTGTCCGTTCCGCACAATGCAGCATGAATGGGGCGCATCGATCGACTCGCCCCGTATCCGCGAAACAGGAGTCGTGAACCGAACATTGGGAGCGTGGAAAGCAGCACGGCGGGGCGTGACGGATCGACCGGCAACCGCGACTGTATGCCCCCGCGAAGCCGAATGACCTCCAACGGATCGGCCTCGGGGTCGGACCCGATCAAGCGGAGTCGGTCCGCCATCGCACCCAATACGTTGGCTGACTTGCGGGACGCACCGACGGTATTCGGATCAAGGAGGGCATGGCGGATCTTCTCGGCATGTTCAGCGGTGGAGTCCACGAGCAGACGCCGGTTCACGAGCCACCAGATGCGCGGGGGTGCTACCCGCTCGCGGGGCGGCTGGTGTGCCTCCGAAGCCAGCCACCATACGGCGATGTCGAGGCAAGCCGTCTTGCCCAAGCCGGTAGGTACGCCAATCTCAACCGGCCATTCCCCTCGCGCCGCAACCTGTGCCGCAAGTCGCGCTTGCCAGGGGAATGGAGGGCGACGGTTGATGGCCCGGTAGAACTCCGGAAAAGTGGGCATCGTGCGCAGCCCTTCATGTCCGCTCATTGGTGCTCCTCGTGCTCGTCCACGTCCACGCAAAGCCCGAGACCTCGCTGCCGGCCGGCACCCAGAACGACCGGCCCGGTCACCGGCTCATCGAACCAGATCTTGACGTGTGAGTACGGACGCCCTCGCCGGCCGGGCCGATTGGCCTCGATGGGAGAAAGATCCACGGCACCGCTCACGAGCGGCGAGCGACTTGACCGAAAGGCACGAGGCTTCGGAAGCCCGGCATGTTGGCACCACCGTGTCACTGCGGAGAGATCAACATGACCACGGCGCTCGTGGATTACCGGAAACGCACTTGCCCAACAACGGCTTTGGCGCATCCAACGGCCAGGGCTGGCGGCGACGGGACGCTTCTCCCCGATCCAGGGACTGACCGCCACATCCACGCCATTCCCGACCAGTCGGCGAACGGAACGGGCCGTTTCCCGGACCCTGGCTCGCAGGTCGGTCGCGCACTCGGGCGGAAGCCAGAGGGCCAACCCGTGGATGCGCCCGCGCGATCGGGGGTATCCCACGTCAGGAAGCGCCAGGAAGCGAGCCAGATCGAACCCCGTGCTCTCAAACCCGTGCCCGTGGAGAACTGGGGGTGGTTCGCCGTGTATTTTCTGGTAGCGACTCAGCACGGCCTTCTTGAACAGGTCTGTCACCACGGAGACGCGCCGACCGGAGACCGCAACTTCAAGGCGCATCCAGGCCACGCAACCACCGCTGTTCTGGCTGCGTGCGAGCCCTCCCGGCCGGTAACCGGCGCGATGGCGAAGCCCCCCGAACTGGGCGCGGGAAACGGTGGCCCCGCGTTCCGTCCAGGCCTCGAACAGTCGGTCCAGCAACTCCAGATCTCCCGGCTGAGGAACGCCGATCGCCAAAGGTCCCATCGGGTCGGGCACGAGTGAATTGAGAGCTGCGGTTATCCGTGGAGGCTCGGTGGAGACCCGCATCCGGACCGGTGAATCAGCTGCACCGAGATAGCCGACCCGTGCCGCGCGGCGTCGCAAAGCCGCAAGAATGTTGTCGGGGGCATCGGTGCCCCAGACATAGGCCACCACCGGATGCTTCGGAGAGACTCGCACACCCGGACGGACTTCAATCGGCATCCTTCCTAAGTACCCGGGATGCTTGGGCTTGCTCGCCGCCTTTCCGTCATGTCTCACGACATACCGCGGCCGCAGAGGCTGGTGCCAGGGATCGCTGTGCGCGTGGATCACCGGTGCAGGCAGGCGCTCAAACCACTCCAGCTCTGAACCGTCGGTAACCCGGCAGCGGTCGCCAGTCCCGTCTGCGGCGACGAGTGCGGCAAACAAACGGGCCGGTGCCGGTGGCCATTCCCCCCGTGTGAGCCCGCCCGTATTGGCCGTTCCGTCAGGATCTCCGCGGAAGGTACCGTGCAGAAATTCGATTTCGATTGCCAGCACCGGTCACGCGTCCAAATCCGGCCAGGTTGCACGAATCGCCTTGCACAGATTCTCTTTGGGCGTCAATCGTAAGGAATCTCGGTTCCAGCCGTCCAGTGGAACCCCAGCCGATCGCGCGTGGGCCACGGCCTCTCGCACCAGGGCCATATGTTTTTCCTCTCCTCCATCGAGTTCGCACTGGGAGTCTCCGTTCGCGCCCAGCCAAGTCACGGTCGTTGATCCTGGTCGGAGTTCAGCACCGGAACGCAGTGCAAATCCCCGGCTGAAAGCCAGAACATGCGCGTGGAGCCCCAATGCAACGAGCAGTACGCGGGCGGCGAGATCGGCATCGCGTCGACCATCGCCCAGACTGACGCGCCGGAGTTGGGCAAACGAGAGCGTAGCCCGCTGTGTTACCCGGGCGAAGGAGACCGCAGCCGCCGTCGCGTCCTGCCCCATGAAGGGGACCTGTCCGTGTCCGATCTCCGAGAGCTTGTCCCTCTTCGCTCCTTCGATCTTGACCTTGCCGATCTGCCAGTCCAGCCGGTCATCCGGATTCGAGGTCAGGACTTCGTCGGTGTTCAGGTTGAGAGGGTCCCCCTTGAGCCCCTTGACCCGCGTGTCGGTGGAGGCCGGCTTCCACCCGACGATCTCCGAGACCCAGGCGCGCGCATGCTTCGTATTGGGTCGCTTCTTGCCCAGGTGGGACTGCCAGAATCCGTAGATCAGCGCTTGAGGGAACCACGCCATCAACGGCCCGCAGGTCTGCGCGGTGGCACCGAATATGGACTGTCCGATGTCCGTCTTGACGAAATCCTTGTCATCGAGGAGCGCGTCGCGAAGGTACGCATCCGCGTTCCGGTGGGGGAATTCCAAGCTGGATATTGCGCGAGGGAGGTGCGCCGGCAGATTCTCCAACCCGGACAAATCCAGAACGATCTCCGGGATCCCGGTTTCCTGGCGGTGTCGGCGAAGTGCCTCCTCCAAACGATTCGCCTGGGAGGGAACGTTGTCGATGACGATGACATCCGTTGGTTCGTCATCGGCCGGCGAGGCCCAGCGACGGTCCTCCTGGTAGACCCCGCCCTCGTACACCGCCGGCTTTACCGGCGCTCCGTCGCCTGCAAGAGGCACGAGTTCCGTGTCGATTCGTATACCGTCGTCAAACGAATCATCTGCGCACGCTTCGAGCACCAGTGGCATAGTTATGATCTGACTCATTGGATGTTCCATAGGTTTTAGTGAGACTCACTACTTCCGGCGGCGAACCAACATAACCAGATTTCACCCGGTGTCCACCACCCCCCCAACCCCCCACCCCCATGCCCCACCCCTCCACCATCCTCGTGCTGGAACGCGTCGCCCGCGCCCTGGACCCCGGTCCGGCCGAACGGGACCGCCTCATGGCGCAAACCCACGCCTACGCGCAGCAACTCCTCGCCGACCTGGCTCCGTCTCCGGTGCGCGCGGCCGACGCTTCCCCACCCCACGCTTCCCCCGACCGCCCTTCCCCCGACTCCGCAGCACCATCCGCGACGGGCCCCGTCCCTGGCCCACCTCGTTCCGCCCCCTCCCCCGCCCGCCCCGCCTTCAACCCCGACATCTCCGCCGTCCCCGCTCTCGGCACCCTCGCTCCCGGCCCCCACCCCTTCCCCTCCCTCCTCGACCGCTTTGACGCCTCGGTCGTGCGGCCCGGACTTCTGCCCTCGCATCCCGGCCACCTTGCGTACATCCCGGGGGGCGGGCTCTACGCCTCCGCGCTCGCCGACTACCTCGCCGCCGTGTGCAACGAGTACGCCGGCGTCCGGTTCGTGGGACCGGGATCGGTCGAGATGGAGGACCTGGTCCTCGGCTGGATGGCCCGGGTTGTGGGCTTCCCCGCGACCGCCGATGGGAATCTGGCCTCGGGCGGCTCCATCGCGAGTCTGACCGCGATCGTCGCTGCGCGTGAAGCGGCCGGGCTCCGGGCGCGCGACTTCGACCGGGCCGTCGTGTACGCCACGCCGCACATTCACCAGTGCCTGCACAAGGCGATCCGGGTGGCGGGCATGGGCGAAACCGTGAGCCGGGACGTGGCGGTCGATGAGGGCTTTCGGCTATGCACGCAGTCACTCTGGGAACTCGTGGCCGCGGACCGGGCCCGGGGACTGCTGCCGTGGCTCGTGCTTGGCTCGGCGGGCACCGCGGACACCGGCGCGATCGATCCGCTCGACCACATCGCCGACATTGCGCGCGACGAGGGACTGTGGTTCCACGTCGACGCCGCGTACGGGGGCTTCTTCGCGCTGCTCGACGAGTTTCGGCCGCGGCTCGCCGGAATGGAACGCGCCGACTCGGTGGTGCTGGACCCGCACAAGAGCATGTTCCTGCCCTACGGCACCGGCGCCGTCCTCGTGCAAGACCGCAAGGCGCTCCAGGATGCGCACGCCTACTACGCCAGCTACCTGCAGGACACGGTCGAGTCCGAAGGGGAGGGCCGCTCGCCGGCTGCCGTGTCCCCGGAGCTGACCAAGCACTTCCGCGCGCTGCGCGTCTGGCTGCCGTTGCTCCTCCACGGCGAAGAGCCGTTTCGGGCGTGCCTGCGGGAAAAGCTGGAGCTCGCGCAGTACTTCCACCGCGAGATCGGCAAGGCCGGGTTCGAGGTGGGGCCGGAGCCCGATCTCACCGTGGTGACCTTCCGCTGGATGCCCGAATCAGGCGGCGCGGACGCCTTCAACCGGGCGCTCGTCGAAGAAACGCATCGCGACGGACGGGTCTTCATGTCTTCCACGACTGTCGGCGGGAAGTTCATGCTGAGGATGGCGGCGCTGGCGTTTCGCACCCACCTCGACACGATCGACCTGGCGCTCGAGGTGTTGCGCCGGGCTGTCAGGCGACTCGAGGCCGAACCCGAACGATGGCGTCCGGAGGGCACAGTCGGCGACTTCCCGGACGCGTGGGGCATCGACAGCCGGAGAACGCGCGCGCAATGAGCTCCGCCAAACCCGCCGACGCCCGCCAGGACGTCCGCTGCGAGCCCGACAACCGGTAGACGCAGGGGGACAGGCGGCCAGGCGGGGTGGAACCAGACGTTGCTCCCCCCCGTTACCGGTTCGGGTTCGGCGCCATCGCCACCAGCAACACCAGCTCCCCCTCCGACTCGTTCGCCACCCCGTGCGGCTCGTCCGACTCCGACCACGCCACCGCGCCGGGGCCCAGGACCTCGCTCCGCTCCCCCACCGTGAAGCGGCCCTCGCCCTCGATCACATAGTAGAACTTCGTTGCGCCCGCGTGCGTGTGGACATGCTGGGCCTGCCCGGGACCGAGGCAGTACACATCGCAGAACATCTGGCCGGTCTCGAAGAGGTTCAGCTTCTGCATCTTCTCGGGCGAGAAGCGGCGCTGGCGGGTCGAATCGATGATTCCCATGGCGGAGCTCCGAGATGTTGGGACAGGGGGTGTGTGGACTTCAGGTGGGTGCGGCCCCGTCCAGTGACGTTCGGGTGTGTGTTCGGGAGAAGTGTTCGCGAAAAGTTTCGCCCCGCAAGGTAACGAACCAGTCCCCGTGCCAACCCCCGCGCCACACCATGACGAACCAATTCCCCGTGCCAGCCTCCGCGCCACAACATATAATTGTCGCATCCCCCAAGCAGCCATCCCACTCCCGAACGGAGCACCACCCCGATGATCGCCCACCGTCCCCTCGCCCGCCCCCGCTTCCCCCTTCCCCTGCTCCTGCTCGCCGCGGCCTGCGTCCCCGCAGCCGACGAGATGCCCGAGGCCCCCGGCGAGGCCGAGTCCGAGCTGGTCGCCCGCGCCCGCGAGATCCACGACCGCGTCATCACCCTCGACACCCACATCGACATCAACACCTCGAACTTCACCGCCGAGCGCAACTACACGTCGGATCTGCCCACCCAGGCCACGTTGCCCAAGATGGAGGCCGGCGGGCTCGATGTCGGCTGGTTCATCGTCTACACCGCGCAGGGGCTGCTCAACGAAGAGGGCTTTGCCGACGCCTACGCGAACGCCGTGGACAAGTTCGACGCCATCCACCGCCTCACGACCGAATACGCACCGGACCGAATCGAACTCGCGCTGAGCTCCGACGACGTGCGGCGGATCGCGGCAGCCGGCAAGCTGGTCGCCATGATCGGGGTCGAGAACGCCTATCCGGTCGGCGAGGACATCTCCCGAATCGAGGAGTTCTTCAACCGGGGCGCACGCTACATCTCGCTCTCGCACACCGGACCCAGCCAGTTTTCCGACGCGCACTCGGGCGAAAACGACGGCGACTACCTGCACGAAGGCCTGAGCGAACTGGGGCGCCAGGCGATCGCCGAGATGAACCGTCTGGGGATCATGATCGACATCTCGCACCCCTCCAAGGCGTCGGTTCTGCAAACGCTGGAGCTGACCCGGGCGCCGGTGGTGGCGTCGCATTCGGCGGCGCGCGCGCTGAGCGACGTCAGCCGCAACCTGGACGACGAATCGCTGCGGGCGGTGGCCGAGAATGGCGGCGTGGTCCAGACGGTCGCGCTGCGCAGCTTTGTGCACACGATTAAGAACCAGGCGCACGCCGAGGCAATGGACGCGCTCATCGCCGAAGTCGCGGCCGAGAGGGGCTTCGAGCTGGTCGGGCGGGGCGGCATGTACATGCTTTCGAACGAGGAACGGGACGGCTACATGGCCAGATTGAACCGGATCCGGGCTGCGGCTGCACAGCGGGCCGCCGAGATGGAGATCCCCCCCGACGTGAGCGTGGCGGATTTCGTGGACCACATCGACTACATGGTCAACCTCATCGGGATCGAGCATGTCGGGATCAGCTCCGACTTCGACGGTGGCGGCGGCGTTGCGGGCTGGGACGACGCCTCTCAGACCTTCAACGTCACCCTTGAGCTTGTGCGCCGCGGCTACTCGGAAGAGGAGATCGCCATGCTCTGGAGCGGCAATCTTCTGCGCGTGCTCGACGAGGTGCAGGCGGTCGCGGCCCGGATCCAGGCGGAGGGATCACAGGCCCAGGAATCACAGGCCCAGGGATAGGGATAACCCGAGATGCACAAGACAACAAGCACAATTGTGGAGGAGGAGAAGACAATGAAATCCACGCATTCACCCCATCTGCGCACCGTCGCCCCTGTCGTCGCGGCGCTGGCCGCCGCGGTGGCCTGGATCTTGGTCCCAAGCGCCGCCCCTGCACCCGCGGCGCCCAGCGAGGACGACCATCCCGGAGTCGCGGCCACCCCCCTCTCGACCCCGGCCGCCGCCAGCGTCGCGGCCGCGGCCAACCGCTTCCTCTCCCTCCTCGACGCCGACGCGCGCGGCCGCGCCACCTTCGACCTGGGCGACGACGAGCGGTTCAACTGGGCCTTCACCCCGGTCTCGCGCAACGGGCTCCCGCTCAAGGACATGACGCTGGAGCAGCGCACCGCGGCCCACGCCATGCTCCAGGCGACCCTGAGCAGCCAGGGCTACCACAAGGCCAACGCGGTCATCGAGCTGGAACGGATTCTCGGCGTCATCGAGGGCCGTCCCGAGCGCCGCGACCCGGAGGACTACTACGTCGCCGTCTTCGGCGACCCCGGCGCGGGCGGGCCCTGGGCGTGGCGCTTCGAGGGCCACCACCTGTCGCTCAACTTTTCGTCGCCGTCGAACGAGCTCACCATGACCGGGCCCGCCTTCATGGGTTCGAACCCGGCAACCGTCCCATCCGGCCCGAAGGCCGGCTGGCGCCCCCTCGGCCGCGAAGAGGACCTGGCGCGCTCCCTCGTGCAGAGCCTCACCGCCGAGCAGCTCGAGATGGCGATGATCGCCGACGAGGCGCCCCGCGACATCATCACCGGCAACGACCGCGAGGCGCGGCTCGACGACTTCGAGGGAATCCCCGCCTCACAGCTCACCGACGCCCAACGCAGCGTGCTCATGAGCGTGATCGGCGAGTACGTTGGCAACATGGACGCTGCCGCCGCGCACGCCTGGATGGATCGGATCCACAACGAGATCTCGCCCGGCGACCTCTACTTCGCCTGGGCGGGTTCCACCGAATACGGCGCCGGTCACTACTACCGCGTCCACGCGCCCTCGTTCCTCATTGAGTACGACAACACACAGGGCAACGCCAACCACGTGCACTCCGTGTGGCGCGACCTGGAGAACGACTTCGGAGGCGACGCCCTCGCGCGTCACTACGAACAGGGGCACGCGCACAACTGACCGGAGATCGGTTGGGGTGCCCCCTACCCGGCCAGCCGTAGCGAGACATGCAGATGGTCGGCCGTCCCCACATGGCGCAGGGTGTGGAACCCCATCATCCGCAGCGCCAGCTCCACGGCGCGATTCCGCCATTCGGACCGGTCGCGGGTGCGCAGGTCGAGGGCGTGCACAAAGCCCGTCGGCTGGCGGAAGTGCAACGAACTCTCGTTCGGGGGAAGCCCGAGGCGGCGATAGAAGTCCGGCGTGCGCCCCGCGTCCGTGATGACTGCGTCGCGGTCCACGAGCACAACCGCCGAAACACCCACCCGCAACAGCGGATGCAGGGCCGCGTACTCGTTCCTCACCTCCCTGGACTTGACGTTGGCGCCGGCAATGTAGAAGAGCGCGCAGAGGACAGACGCGGCGGCAGACGCGACCGCCATCCGCGTGAGAAAGGTTCGGAGTCGCTTTCCCGCACCGAGGCGGCGGCTGGCACCCCATGCGTAGAGGGCCACGAGCACCGCGGCGGCGGTCGCCGAAAGGGCCAGCGAATACCAGTCGCCGAGCGCCCAGCGGTGATAGGCGAAGACGCCGCCCCGGATGAGGAGCAGGAAGGGAAGGACGGCCAGGACGGGACCGAGCAGCAGCCAGCGGAGCAGGAGGGCAGGACGAAGCGCAGCCTTGCGCGGGCGTGGTTGGCCGGCGGATTGGCCGCGCGTGGTCTTCCGGCCGCGGCGCCTGATTCGCGAGCTGCGGCGGCGGCGGGTTCCCCCCGAGCGACCGGATTCGGCGGTCCGCGGCGGCTTCGCTCCCGGATACTCGACCCTGAGATTGCTCACTGGTTCGCCTTCCCCCGGTCCTGATCGTCTGAATCGGTCCGGGCGCCGAGCCGACCCTCCCGACCGGCGCTCCCCATTCTCCTCCGGCTCCGGCCCCGCACAAAGTCCTCCGAGCCCTCCGGCAACAGCAAATCGTCGGAGATTCCCGCGATCTCTTCGGCTTCCTTCCAGGCGCGTTCGAGCAACCACAGCTCGCCCTCCAGCGCGCGTCGTTCCTGTTCCTCGTGCAGCGCCATTTCGAGGGCAAGGCGGGTGGAGAACGGCATACTCACCAGCGAACGCGCTTTGCCCGTGCGTCGGAAGGTATGCGGATGGGCGACCTCGGAGAGGAACGCTTTCGGGTGGCCGGCCCTCTCGATTCGCCCAACCGCCTGTCCGACCTGGCGCCGGTTGGCACCCGAGTAGTTGAGGCGCGCAACGATCATGGCCGCAATGTGGCGGGCTTCGTCGCCCTCGGCCGTGATGGTCCGGGAACCGCGCAACAGCGCAAGTCGGACGATTCGGAGGCGCACACCCTGCTCGTCGTCCGTGGGCAAGAGGCGGGCGCACGATATGTCCATCCATCCCAGCCTGAAGACCGGCTGCCCGGCCGGCCTGACCCTGACCTGAGCGCGCAGACCCTCAAATGCACCATAGGCCACGACGACCGACAGCGCAGGTATCGGTGCGGCCAGGATCGCGCCGGTTGCGACACCAATCCCATAGCCGATCGCCGAGGTGACCATCGCCCGCCGGCGTCGCTTCGCCATCCGATCCCCGTACCGCCACGCCGCGAACTCCCGCCGCAGCGGCTTGCCCACCCGCACCAGCGTCAGCCCTTCCCAGTGCCGCGCCAGACCGATGTTATCCGTCGAGACCCGCAACTTCGTGTCGCGGAAGATCTTCTCGCACTCCTCCACCGCCTCCCAGCGCTCCTCCAGCGGCGTCAGATTCCAGCGCTCGCACTTGCGGCAAACGACCCAGAGCCGCCCCTTCGCCGCGTCGAAGGCCAGACGGCGTCCCACCGGGAAGGGCTCGATCACCTCGTTGCTGCCAAGTGGCTTCTTGCAAAACATGCAGTGCGTATACATTGCGCGCTACCAGCTCCAGACCCCCTTCACATACAGAAACCCTCCGCTGGCCCCGAAGGGCGTCGCCGAGCTGTAGAGGTTGCCCGCGATGGCCCCCGCGGCGGGTTTCTGGCCGGGGTAGCGGTTGAGCGCATTCTGGCCACCGGCGGTGATCGTGGCCGATTCGCTCAGGCGGTAGCTGGCCTCGACATCGACCAGGTGCGCCCCGGGGTAGGACCAGTCGTCCTGCGAATCGAACCAGCCCGCGTAGTAGTTCAGCCGGGCCAGCGCGGAGAAGGCGTGCCATGCGCGCCGGGCGGCAAGGGTCCAGCGGGTTGCGGGCAGCGCGTCCTCGAGTTGGCGGATGCGCACTTCGTCGAGCACATCGGGGTTGTAGCGGGTGACCGTGGTGCTGGTGTGGTTGAGCGCCAGGGTGAATTCGGTCCCCGTCACCCGGGTCGGCGCGAAGGACGCCACCAGGTCCACCCCTTGCGTGCGTGTGTCGAACTCATTGGTGAAGAAGCGGAAGTTGGCGAGGTTGCGGGCGCTGGTGATCCCCTCGTCGATCAGCCGTTCGGCCTCGGCCGGGTCCAGCCGGAAGACCTGGCTCAGCGCGAGCCGGTCCGAGAGCGCGACGCGAAAGTAGTCCGCCGAAGCCGTAAAGGTTCCGGCGTCCACAACCAGTCCGATGCCCGTGTTGACCGACCGCTCCGCGTCCAGCGGCCGCCCCCCCTCAATCGCGGCGACCTCGGAGGTGGAGGGGATCGTGCCGTTGTTGACCAGTTCGCGCAACGTTCGGTCGAACTGCGTCGAGACGTTGAAGGCATTCTGCTGGCCCGGCGTGGGGGCGCGAAAGCCGGTGCTCGCACTGCCCCGCACCGACACAATTTCCGAAAGGCCGTAGCGCCCGGCGATCTTCCAGTTGGCGGTTGTGCCGAAGTCCTCGAAACGCTCCGCGCGGAGAGCCGCGGCCAAGGTCCAGCGATCGTCCCGGGCCCGCGCCTCCATGTCCCCGTAGGCGGCGAAGTTGACCCGGTGCCAGTCGCCCGCGGCAATGTCGCTGAAGCCGGGAAAGCCGTTCGAGCCCGCGCTGAATCCCTGCGCCGCAAAGGGACCGATCCGCCACGAGGGCGCCTCGCCAATCCCGATGTGGAAGTGTTCGTCGCGAAACTCGGCGCCGCCCGCCACCGTCACCATCTCGCCGAAGGTGTAGTTGAGATCGACGTTGACATTCAGCTCCGCCTGCTCGTAGACGCCTGGATCGAAGGAGGATGGCGTCCCGGGTCCCAGCGACGCGTTCACCGTGTTGTGGATGAAGAAATCGATCGCGTTGCGGCCGTAGCCCACGCTGGCGTCCCAGAGCAGTCCGCCGCGGGTGTGCCCCCGCAGCCCCGCCACCACCGACTGGTCCACCGCATCGCCCCCGAAACGAGGGGTGAAGCCGCCGGGAAAGGCCTCATGGAAGGTGAAGCAGTTGGGGTCGTCGAAGACCCGTTTGAGCGCTACCGGGTCGGGTACGTGATTGACGATCCGCACCACCGGACAGCCCGCCGAGCCGTCCAGCACCCCGTCCTGCGCATCGAGCACATCGGCCACGAGCAACGTCTTCCCGCTGTCCAGGCTGAAGACGCCCGCCCGCGTGTTGGGATTGCGGAAGAAGAATCCCCCGGCCACCCGCTCGCTCGCATGGTTGGCGTGGCCGTAGAGCTGCAGGCCGTCGCCCAGGAAGCGGCCGAAGTTCCCCCACAGCTTGAGGTCGTCGTCAACGTCGGGGGCACCCCAGATCTGAGCCGGATCGCGCACATGCGAGTTGCCCGCCGCAATCAGCGCCGCCGCGTCGTCGCGCTGCACACTCCGGTTCGTGGGATTCGAGGCCCCGTACTCCGCGCTCAGGTTGGCGAAGCCGTTCTCGCCGAGAGGCAGCCCGACATTCCCGGCAATGGTGTACGACTCGCCGTCGCCCTCGAAAAAGCTGCCGGTCCTGAAGTCGACGCTGCCGCCCGAGGGGGAATCCTTGAGGGTGAGGTTCATCACCCCGGCGATGGCATCGGAGCCGTACTGAGCCGACGCCCCGTCGCGCAGGATCTCCACCTGCCGGACCGCAATCGCGGGAATCGACGAGATGTCCGGTCCCTGCGCGCCGTCCGCAAACCCGCCCCCGATCCAGGTGATGACCGCCGCGCGGTGGCGTCGCTTGCCGTTGACCAGCACCAGTGTGTGATCGGGGGCCAGCCCGCGCAGACTGGCGGGCCGTATGATCCTGGCGGCGTCGCCGGTGGCCTGCGGGTTGACGTTGAACGAAGGGATCACCGTGCGCAGCAGGTCGTTCAGGTCGCTGTCCCCCTGCTCGGCGAACTCCCGCGCCGGAATCGCGTCGATCGGAACCGCCGACTGCGTGACGGTGCGGGGACGGGCCCGGCTTCCCACCGCGACCAGTCCCTCGAGGGCGATGGCGCTCTCGTTCAGATCGGCGTCGAGGCGCGTGCGCCGGCCGTCGGCGATGGTGACCTGCCTTGTCGCGGCCGCGTAGCCGATCCGGCTGATCCGGACCGTGTGGGTTCCCGCCGGGATGCCGGTGATCTCGAAATGCCCCCCGGGACCGGCGATCGCACCGAGGCCCACATCGATGACGGCGATCTGCGCACTCGCCAGCGGGGAACCCGTCGCGGCGGCGCGGATGGTGCCCTCGAGGATTCCCTGGGACGCCGCGGGGGCCGACGGCAGGAGCGGCGCCAGGAGCACGAGGGCACAGGGGGCCAGATTGTGCGCGCGGGCAGCGGGGTCGCGCATGCGCAGCAGACCGGGTTGAACCGGCGGGGATCGAGACGGCCGCACAGTCGGTCCACGCTTGCAGGGAAGGCTCGGCGAACGGCTCCCGGATCCGTCGCTGCGTCCCGCGGTAACGTTCCTCAAGACAAGTCCTCCGAGGACTCATGCGCATCCTGGTGCTCTTGCAAGTGATCGTCCGCGCCCCTGGGCAGCAACAGGCCGTCGGAAATTGCGGCGATCTCTTCGGCCTCTTTCCAGGCGCGTTCAAGCAACCACAGCTCGCCCTCCAGCGCGCGGCGTTCCTGCTCCTCGTGCAGCGCCATCTCCAGGGCGAGGCGGGTGGGGGCTGGCATCCTGGCCACTTCGCCGCCGTGAATCACCATCTTCCGCTCTCCGCCGACCCACCGGTGTCTCCACTCGTGGCCCTTGCGGACAACCTCGGAGAGGAAGGCTTCGGGGTGGCCCACCGCTTCGATTCGGCCAACCGCGTCGCGCACGGTCGTGGTCTTGCCGCCCATCGGGTTCAGGGCGGGCACGATGACACCCGCGAGACGTTGGGCTTCCTCGCCCTCGAACACAAGCATGAGGTTCCCCCTCACCGGCCGAACGCGGTCGATCTCCAGGCGCAGTCCCCCACCCTCGCGTGCCGTACCAAGGCGGACCGAGAAAAGGTCCTTTCCGCGAATGGCGATTGGCTTGCCCTCCCTGGTCTTCGCCTTCACGACGCTCCGCAACTGGTACCAGAGGTTCCACGCCTGCAGAGGAAGGTGAACGGACGAGAGGGTGAGCGCGCCCGCAAGGAGTCCCCCCGTCGTGAGCGCTCCCACAGCCGCCACGCCACCGGTCCACAGCGCGATTGACTTCCGCCGCCGTCTGCCGAACTGGTCCCCATACCGCCACGCCGCGAACTCCGGCCGCATCGGCTTGCCCACCCGCACCAGCGTCAGCCCCTCCGGGTGCCGTGCCAGACCAATGTTATCGGTCGAGACCCGCAACCTCGTGTCGCGGAAGACTCTTTCGCACTCCTCCACCGCCTCCCAGCGCTCCTCCAGCGGCGTCAGATTCCAGCGCTCGCACTTTCGGCAAACGACCCACAGCCGCCCCTTCGCCGCGTCGAAGGCCAGACGCCGTCCCACCGGAAAGGGCTCGATCACCTCGTTGCTGCCCAGCGGCTTCTTGCAGAACATGCACCGGGTGTACATCGGGGCCGTCTACCCGGTCATCGCGTTGCGCAACCGTCCGCGACACGCCGCGCCCCCGCCCCGCATCGCGTCCCCCTCACCCCCCCACCACGCCCAGCAGGTACGCGCACACGCCCGCCGCGTAGATGCCCAGGATGTACCCCACCACCGCCATCAGCATTCCGATCGGGGCCATTGCGCGGTGATAGACGCCCGCCACGACCGGTGCGGAGGCGGCGCCCCCGACGTTGGCCATGCTTCCCGTTGCGACGAAGAAGAACGGTGCGCGCACCAGACGGGCCACGAATAGCAGAACGCCCAGGTGAATTGCGATCCAGACGGCGCCCGCCAGCAGGTACACCGGCGCGTCCAGGACCGCGCGCAGATCGGCCTGCGCCCCGATTCCCGCCAGCAGCAGATAGAGCGCTGTGTAGCCCAGGTGCGAGGCGCCGACCGCCTCCATCTTGCGGAGCCGCGTGAAGGAGAGAATCAATCCTCCGGTGACCACGATCAGAATGGCCCAGGTCGTGCCGCTGATGATGGTGGGATCGCCCATCGGCGGAAGCCTTCCTCCCAGCCTTTGCGCCCCCACCGCGCACGCCATCCCGAAGCCGATCATGACGATGGCGTCGCGCAACGTCAGCGGCCGCCGTTCCCGCTGCACACCTTGCAACCGGCGGTTCGTCTCCTCGATCACCTCGGTACGGGCCCGGGTTCGGCGGTCGAAGCGCGCCTGCAGCCCCACCATCGCGATCAGCACCCCCATCCACCCGTACCCAACCACCGTGTCCACCACGATCACCGGCGCCATGGCGTCGGGCGAAGTCCCCACACTTTCGGCGATGGCCACCATGTTGGCGGTCCCCCCGATCCAGCTTCCCGACAGCGCGGCGAAACCCGTCCAGGCGTCGGGCGGCAGCATGTCGCGAAAGAGCAGGAGCGAGACCGGACCTCCGATGACGATTCCCAGCGTGCCGGCCGCCACCATGACCAGCGCCATCGGACCGAGGCGCGCGACGCTGCCGAGATCCACCGAGATCATCAGCATGAGGAGGGCGAAGAGCAGAAGGTAGGGGACGGTCCAGTCGTAGAGGGGCGACGAGGCCGGGGTGATGCCCGCGGTCGTGGCCAGCATGGGAAGGAAATAGACGTAGATGACCGGAGGAACGACCTCGAAGAGCTTGCGGCAGCGGGGCAGCCCCGAAACCCAGAAAACGAGCGCCACGATGGCGGCCAGGAAGGCGAAGACGCCCATGGGATCGTTGATCAGCGCGGTGGTCTCGGTCTGCATTGCTCGCCCCTGTTGATTTCGTTCTGGTAGTTTGCCCGTGTGCCCATCGCGTTCAGGAATTCCCCCGGCTTGCCAGGCCGGTCCGGAAGACCCGGCGTGCCTGGCCCGTCCCGAAAGCCCGCCGATTAACCCGCCTATTATGCAAGCTGCGACCCGTCGTTGCAGCGGACAAGGAGCCCCGTGTACCGATCCTGCATGTTCTGCGCCAAATCGTTGGGGACGAACGACGTCCTTGAGTTCTTCCCCGTCGGACGCCGTCTCGCCTTCGATTCCGGGCGCGGCCGCCTCTGGGTGGTGTGCACCCGCTGCGAGCGCTGGAACCTGACACCGCTGGAGGAGCGCTGGGAGGCGGTCGAGGCGTGCGAGCGGATCTTTGAGGACACGCGCATCCGGGTCTCCACCGAGAATATCGGGCTGGCGCGGCATGCGGAAGGACTGGTCCTCGTGCGGATCGGCGCACCGTTGCGTCCCGAGTTCGCGGCCTGGCGCTACGGCGACCAGTTCGGCCGGCGCAGACGCCGCAGGATCCTCTTTGGGGCCGGCGCCGCCGTGGTGATCGGCGGTTTCGTGGTGGGCGGCGCGGCGGCGGGCGTGCTCAGCGGCGCTGTTCTGGGACAGAGCGGCAACTTGGTCAATCTCTGGATGAATGCGCGCACCCTGGTCAAGTTGCGGCCGGAAGACGGGGGCGTCATCAAGCTCAAGCGGCCGGATCTGTTGGGGACGCGCGTCCGGCCCAGCGACGACGAGGTGGGATTCCAGGTACAGATTCGCAAGGGGAAGAAGAAGAGCTGGCACCGGGGCTCCGAAGCGCGGCGGTTCGCGGGCGCCATCCTGCCCCGGATGAATGCCATGGGGGGAACGAAGGAGACCGTCCGCAGTGCGGTTGGCGAGATCGAGACCGCCGGCCACCCGGAGCGGTTCCTGGCCAGCGTCGCGGGCGGCGACCGCTTCAACGACAAAAAGGGGGTTCCGGGTTACATCAACAAGATGCCCAAGCCCACGAAACTCGCCCTCGAAATGGCGCTTCACGAGGAGCAGGAACGACGGGCGCTGGAAGGCGAACTCTGGCTGCTCGAACGCGCCTGGGAAGAGGCCGAAGAGATCGCGGCAATCTCCGACGACCTCCTTCTTCCGGATGGCGCGAGGGAGTTCCTTGGGCGGCACCGGCCAGACGAGCGGGGCGGGGGCGAACCGAGCTCGAATCCCGAATGAACCGACCTGGGGCCGTTTGCCCGGGGCCCGGGAGACGGATAGTCTGTCGCGGTGTCCGGCCGCAATCGACGGTGTGCGGATAATCCGCGCAGCCCCGAAGCCGGTACCGCATTTCCCGTTGGCGGTGACGCGCCCAAGACCTTGCTCGAGGCCCGGTATGCGATCCTCCCTCCCTTTCCCATCGGCAGTCCTGGCGGCGGCGCTCCTGGCCACCGGCTGCGGCGGCGCTCCGGGCACCAGGGGCGATCCCTTCGGCGCATCCACCTGGACGGTCGAGGGCCCGCAGATCCGCATCGGCTCGCTCGACGACCCCGACTACATATTCGGCTCGGTGTTCGCGATGACCACGGGTCCCGGCGGACGGCTGTACTCGCTGCACTGGAACGGAGAGACGGTTCGGCTCTGGAACGCCGACGGCACGCCCGCAGGGTCGATCGGGCGCTACGGCGAGGGACCGGGCGAATTCACGCGTCCATGGGCAATCGGTTTCTTCGGCGATTCGCTCTGGGTGTGGGACAACTGGGCCTACCGGCTGAGCTACTTCGACGCGGACGGCGCCTTTCTGGGGTCGCTGTCGCCCGGCATTGACCTGGGCAGCGCAGAAACGAGATCTCCGCCGCGCCCCCGCACACCACTTCGCGACGGGTCGTTCGTGGGATCCGCCCCGGCCTGGTCGGACGGGATCGCCGACGGAACGATCACCGGGGTTCCCTACGTGCGCATGAACGCGGAGGGTCAGCCATCGACCCCGATCTGGACAATGTCAGTGGAGGCGCACGACGCCTTCGCGATCACGCGCGGCACACGCGGTCTCTTCATCACCCAGCCCTTCGGCGACGACGACCTGGTAGGCACCACAAGCGCCGGCCTCCTGGTGGCGGACCGGCGAGCCTGGACGGGCGAGGGCCATGCGGCGGTGCGCGTCACCCGCATCGGGCTGGACGGGGACACGGTTTTTTCGGCGATGGTGCCCTACGAACCGGCGGCGTTGACCGCGACGCGTGTGGATTCAGCGGTTGCCGTGCTCGTAGAGGAGTTCGAAGGGGCCTTTGGCGGCGAGGGCGTCCACGAACCCGAAATCCGGGCGGCGCTCTACCGTCCCGAGTACCTGCCCGCCGTGGGTGGACTGGTGGAGGCTGCCGATGGCGGGATCTGGCTGGAGCGCTTCGATCCGGTCGTAACCGAATCCGGAACGCCAATGACCGAGTGGTGGGTGCTGGATCCGACCGGTGCGCCGCTGGGCCGGGCCTGGACGCCGACCGGTCTGGATGTGCGGCTGATCGGCGACGACGAGCTGTGGGGCGTCGAGAGCGACGAATTGGATGTCGAATACATTGTCCGCTATGGGCTCGTGCCGGGGGGCGCCAGCGAATAGGGACGCACGGCGCGGAACGGAGGCGGACGCAAGTCCAGGCGGCTACACCGCTAAGGAGGAAGAACCATGAGAAAGTGGAGAAAGCGCGACGATCCGGGACACGGGCCCGGGGACCTTGCCCGCCGGCGGCCCATTCACGCGGTGCGCCTGCGGGAGAAGTCGCTCCCCCGCCCGGCCACCCTCCCACGCCTGGCCGCCTTCGCGGCGCTGGCCACCCTGACCGGCTGCGCCCCGGGGCCAACCGGCGACGGCGCCACGCCCCCAACCGACCCATCAGCCGCGGCGGACGCGGGCCCCACCCACCCGCAAGTCGATGCCATCTTCGCCGACCTGGGCGGCAACCGTCCCGGCGCGGCGGTGGGCGTGCTCTTCCGGGGCGAGGTGGTGCACCGCGCGGGATACGGCGCCGCGCACATGGACCACGGCATTCCCATCACGCCGGAAACGGTCTTCGACATTGCGTCGATCTCCAAGCAGTTCGGCGCCATGGCCGCGCTTCTCCTGGAATCCGAGGGCAGGCTCGACCTCGACGCCGATGTGCGCGGCTACGTCCCCGAATTACCCGATTTCGGCGCGGTCATCACCGCCCGCCATCTGATCCATCACACCAGCGGCATCCGCGACTGGCCGCACACCATGGCGCTCGGCGGAATCGGCTTCACCGATGTGATTTCCTTCGAGAAGATCCTGCGCATGCTCTACCGGCAACGAGCGATCAACTTCGAACCCGGCAGCGAGTACGCCTATTCCAACACCGGCTACAACCTCCTGGCGCGCGTCATCGAGGTGCAGTCGGGAATGACCTTCCGCGAGTACACCGAGTCGCGGATCTTTGCGCCGCTCGGCATGACCGGCACCCACTTCTCCGACGATTACCTGGAGATCGTGCCGGGGCGGGCCGAGTCCTACGCGCCCATCGCCGACGGGGAAGGCGGGGGATTCCAGCGCCTGCCGAACCAGTTGACCGCGCTGGCCTCGTCTTCGCTGCACACCTCCGTCGACGACTTCATTCGCTGGATGCGCAACTACGAGACGGGTGAGGTCGGCGGCGAACGGATCCTGGAGACGATGGTCGAACGCGGCGTGCTGACCACCGGCGATACGATCTCGTACGCGCACGGCCTGGCGGTGAACGAGTACCGGGGGCTTGGGACCATCGGGCACGGCGGCTCGTGGGCGGGCTACCGGACCAGCTTCATTCGCTTCCCCGAGCAGGATCTTTCGGTCGCGGTCTTCTGCAACGTCTCGGATTGCGATCCCGGCGGGCGCGCGCAACGGGTGGCCGAGCTCTTCGTCGGTGACCGGTTGGGGCCCGAACCACAGATTCCGGAGGCGGAGGACGATACGCCCGGACCTTCGCTGACCGCCGCACAGCTGGGCGAATTCGCCGGCAGCTTCCGCAGTCCCGAGCTGGACAGCACGTTCGACCTCGAAGTCGATTCGCAGGGACGACTCGTGGCCCGCCACTGGCGCAACGATCCCGCCGTGCTCTCGCCCACCGGCCCCGACGCATTCGCCGGCGACCAGTGGTTCCTTCCCCAGGTGCGGTTCGTGCGCGACGGCGGCGGCGCGGTCTCCGCCTTCACCGTTACCGGCGTCCGCGTGCGCGACCTTGTCTTCCACCGGCAGCGCTGATCCTTCCGTCGGCAACGCTGATCCTTCCGTCGGCAACGCTGGCCTTCCACCGGCAACCCCGCCTCCTCGGGGCCCGTCCCGTTGACGATCGTCTCTCGTCGTTGTGATCTTTCGCCTCGCGGTAGCCCTTCCCCCTCATCCCCCTTCTTCAGACCCTGATGTTTCGACGCTGGCAGCTCATCTTCGTAGGCGCCTACATGGTCGCGATTACGGTCGTCGCCGCGCTCGGCTACCTGTGGATCGAGGGGTGGAGCTGGAAGGACTCGATGTACATGGCGGTCATTACCGTCACCGCAGTGGGCTATCACGAGGTTCACCCGCTCAGCGACGCGGGACGCTACTGGACGACCTTCGTTCTGGCGGGGGGGCTGACCGGGCTGGGGATGTGGTTCGCGATCGTCACGGCGGCGCTCGTCAGGGTGGATCTCGGCAACTACGCAAAGACCAGGACGATGAAGAAACTGAAGCGAATCAGGGATCACATGATCGTGTGCGGGGGCGGCAAGATGGGCGTGCAGATTGCGCACGAGCTCATCGAGGCGGGAGAGAAGTTCGTGGTGATCGAACGCGACGAGGAGGCGGTCGAGATTTTACGCCGGATCTCGCCGGATGTGATCGTGCTCGAGGAGGACGCCACCAACGACCGCGCCCTGGCGATGGCGGCCGTGGAGCGCGCCAAGGGGATCGTCACCTGCCTCTCGGACGACGCCGACAACCTCTACCTCTGTCTCTCGGCCCGCCACCTCAACCCCGACCTGACGGTGGTAGCCCGCGCGGAGGGCGATTCGGTGATCGAGAAGATGTACCGCGCGGGAGCCGATCATGTCGTCAGCCCGAATGTGACGGGCGCGGTGTGGGTGGCCACCGTTCTGATTCGGCCCTCGGTCGCGAGACTCCTCGACGTCACCACCCCCGGACGCCAACGGAAACGCCGGCTCGACCACGCCATCGTCGGCGACGGTTCTCCCCTCGTGGGCAAGACCCTGGCCGAAGCCCGCATCCCCGACCGAACCGGCCTGGTCGTGCTCGCCATTCAGCACACCGGCAGCGTTACGGACGAAATCGACTTCAACCCCGGCGCCACCACCGAACTCAAAGCGGGCGACCAAGTCATCGCCCTCGGCAACGACCAGCAGATCGAACGGCTGCGGACGTATTTGGGGTAGGGGCGCGCGGCGGCAACGGACCGGTATGGGCGCTGACGGATTCGAACCGCCGACCTCCTGCTTGTAAGGCCCACTAATCACGGACACCCTTTCCCGGCAAGAAACCCCTAACTTCAACTGGGACTTCACGATCTGCCGTTCTTGCCGTCGCAGGTGGCTGCGATCCGCCGGTCCGAAATGGCTAGGAAGTCGCGTCAAATGGCAAGCATTTGGCGAGTGGGCTTTCGTGATTGTCCGGGCTGAGCATTAGGCGGCGCTCCGGCTCCACTGGGTTTCCGCGTCGTGTCGAGGCGGTGGAGGATGACCGTCCACCTCCAAGACCTCGTCCCTGTGAGCGGCGATGTCCGTCCGGCGACGGTCGGAGAAACGCCGCTCCGGGCGTCGCCCGGGAACACGCCTCGACCGGGCGGAGGAGGGCGAACAGATTTCGGAACTGTCCGTCCGCAAGCACCACGAATCATGGCCCGGTGGTCGAGGATCGGGAAGCGCCGAGACTCGCCGATGGGCTCCCGTAGTTCACACGGAAAGCCGGGACGGGTCAATACCCGAATACCCGCTCTCCTCCGAGGATACCGCTTGTCAACGAAGCCGAGTGCGGCGAGCATTCCTTGGCGGGTGGTAGCGAAAGGAACCCAACGGAGGGGCCATTGGACATCTCTGCACGTGTGAACCGGCGGGAGATGGGGATGCTGGGCGCGGACCGGTCGCCCTCGCGAGCACCGGGAGCGGCTGAGTGCCGGCGCGGCGCGCTGAGATGAGGCTCGAGCCGGAGGAAGCCGTGGGGCCAATTGCGGACCTTCAGCGGCAACTGGATGCGGTCGCCGACCACCGCACCAAGGAGTGGTTCGAGAACTACCTGAAGCATGTGATCCACTACCGCGGGGTGAAGACCCCGGTGGTGGCGCGGGTCGTTGGGGAGTGGCGGGATGAGCATGGGCTGGGGCGGCTTCCGGACGATGACCAGCTGGGCCTTGCCCGGTCGCTGATCGAGGAGAGTCTGGCCGAGGACAAGTTTGCCGGGATTCTCTACATGCAGAAGTGCCTGGTGCCGCGGATGGCGCCGGAGAGGCTGCTGGAGGTGGCGGAGGCACTCTTCGCGGGGGGTGCATTCTTTGACTGGTCGACGAGCGACTGGTTCAGCGTGCGGGTGTTGGGGCCGCTACTTCGGCGCGGCGGGAGCGGAGTGGCCGAGAGGGTTGCCGGGTGGCGGGTGGCCGGGAATCTGTGGCAGCGGCGCGCGGCAATCGTGCCGTTTCGGGCGGTGGTGGGGGATGAGGGGTACCATCCGCTGATCCGAGAGACGATCGCGGGGCTGGTGGAGGAGCGGGAGCGGTTCATCCAGACGGGGATCGGGTGGGTGGTGAGCGATATGTCGAAGGCGCACCCTCGCGTCGCGGCTGCAATCGTGGAACGGCACTTCGATGATCTCTCGGCCGAGGTGGTGCGGAGACATACGAAGTATCTGCCGCGGCATGAGGGGTATAAGAGGAGGAAGCGGGGTGGCGGGCGGTAGTAGTGGCTCCCCTGCAGCGCTTGGCTGCGGCCCATGGCAGAAAAGTTCAAAACGACCTTGGATAGGAGGGTTAGCGGATGGGCAGGAAAAAGGGTGGGAAGACAACCACTGGAAAAGTTGGCCGAGACGCTGGCAGCGGCCGATTCATCTCCGTGAAGGAAGCTCAGCGCCGCAAGAAGACGGCAGTCGTCGAGGAGATCAAGCGGAAGAAGAAGTAAGCGCTCATCGGATCGACGAGAGCCGGGTCGGAGCGCCCAGAGCAGTCGCCCAGAACCCAGCGTGATGGTCGGGTGCATCCGCCGAGAAGAGGCACAATGAGTGCTGAGCCTACCAAACAGGCAAAGAAGTCTGCCCCCGAGCCCCACAGCAAGGGCATTGCACATCATATGCCTGCGGCTCAGGCTGAAGGCGTCACGAAAAGGGGAGTGTCACGGAAACTCGATGCAAAGGGGTGATTCGTTGACCAGTGCTGAGCAGTTCAAAGCGTTGCGAGAGAGCGACGTGCAAGCGATGGTAGAGCGTAGCGACACTGCACTCGAAGCGATCCGCTCCGATGCTGACGACGGAGATCCGGTCGCTCAATGGAGCCTTGGGATGTGCTATAAGAGGAGCATCGAGGTCTCGGAGGACCTTGCTGAAGCCGTCCGCTGGTTTCGCCCCGCCGCCGAACAAGGGTATGCTCCAGCCCAGTACCAACTTGGTATCGCGTACGCCGAAGGCGCGGGGGTTCCCAAAGACGCCACCGAAGCCGCCCGCTGGGATCGCGCCGCAGCCGACCAGGGGCTTGCCGACGCCCAGTACAACTTGGGAGTCTCGTATCTGAACGGGGAAGGTGTCCCACAGGACGATCCCGAAGCTGTTCGGTTGTTTCGAGCTGCCGCGGATCAGGGCAACTCCTCGGCCCAGAATAACCTCGGGCGCGCTTACGCAGCCAAGCAGGGGCTCGCCGAGGCCCAGCACAACCTTGGGCTCCGCTATGCGACCGGCAGGGGGATCGGCCAAGATGAACGTGAGGCCGTCCTATGGTACCGAGCCGCCGCCGAACAGGGTCTCGCCGAAGCCCAGCACAACCTTGCAGTTGCGTACACGAATGGGGCTGGCGTGCCCAAGGACGCTGCCGAAGCCGTCCGGTGGTATCTTGCGGCAGCCGAACAGGGGCTTGCGGAGGCCCAAAACGACCTCGGGGTCGTCTACGCGGACGGCAAAGGCGTCACCAAGAATGCCGCCGAGGCCGTCCGATGGTATCGAGCCGCAGCCGAACAGGGGCTTGCCAATGCCCAATGGAACCTTGGACAGTCATACGCGATCGGCCATGGGGTGCCGCAGGACGGCGCCGCAGCTGCCCGGTGGTATCGCGCCGCCGCCTACCAGGGATACGGCGGCCCCAGCCAGAACTTCTTCGGGCGAATACTAACCCGGTTGTCACGATTTATTTTGGTCGTGCTTTGACCAGACCCACTTCCCCACGAGGCGTCAACGCGGCCAGGAAGGATTCCCGACCTCTAGTTAGCTAGTTCTCGTCCGTAATCTCGTAAGTCGTTGTCATCATTGAAGCAATGGAGCTACGAGAAGGCTAGTTTTGCTGCAATTCGGGTGTAAAAGGGTTATTTTTGGGGTGAAATACTGTTCCCAAAGCCCCCTGGAGGCCGCAGATGCGAGCAAAGCGTGCTCCCCAGCGCAGTTTCTTCGACGTGGGATACCCCAACCATGAGATGGGCCGTGCACTGGAGCGGATCTCGACGCTCCTGGACGGTCATCCGGAGTTCCTGGACTGGATCTCGGCCGATGTCGACCGCGGGCGCCCGTCGAGGAGAGGCCGGGCGGGGCTGCCCTGCGAGGTGATCCTTCGGTGCGGGATCCTGAAGCAGCTGTGGCAGGTGGACTACCGGGACCTGGAGTTTGCACTGCTCGACTCCGCGTCCGCGAAGTACTTTGCCCGGGTGGACCCGTTGCGGCCTCCGAAGAAGTCTGCGTTGCAGAAGTGCATCGGGGCCGTTCGGGCCGATGTGTGGGAGCGGATCAACCGGGTGCTGATGGACACGGCCCGGGGCGGCAAGGTCGAGGGGGGCCGGACGGTGCGCATCGACAGCACGGTGACGGAGACGCACATCCGCAATCCGACCGACAGCCAGTCTGCTCTGCGACGGGGTGCGGGTGCTTACCCGGCTTCTGGTCCACGCACGCGACGAGTTGGGCGCGGAGGCTTTCCCGTTCCACAACCATCGCCGGGCGGCGAAGCGATGGGCGTTGAGAGCGTCGCGGAGGCGCGGGAAGCGGCGGCGCGGAGCGTACCGGGAGTTGCTGGGGATCGCGCGACGCACGCTCGGGTACCTGCACGGTGCGCTGGCAGCGGCCGAAGAGCGCGAGGTCCCGGCGCTACGCGACTGGCGGGCCAAGGCGTTGCAATACGGGGAGTTGCTGGGCCGGGTGGTCGACCAGACCGAGCGCAGGGTGCTGCGGGGCGAAAAGGTCCCCGCGCAGGAGAAGGTGGCAAGCCTGTTCGAGTCCCACACGGACATCATCGTCAAGGGCGGGCGGCGGGTTCAGTACGGACACAAGGTCAATCTCAGCACGGGCGCGAGTGGACTCGTGCTCGATGCGGTGGTCGAGCGGGGCAATCCGGCCGACAGCAGCCGGTGTCTCGCCATGATCGAGCGTCACGCGGAAATCTACGGTTCGGTGCCAGAGCAAGTCGCCTGCGACGCCGGCTACGCCAGCAAGCGCAACCTCCACGAGGCCAAGGCGCTTGGCGTCACCGACATGGTGTTCGAACGGAAGAGGGGGCTGCAAGTGGCGGATATGGCGTCGACACCCGGCGTCTATGACAAGCTCCGGCGCTTCCGCGCAGGCATCGAGGCGGCAATCTCGTATCTCAAGCGATGCTTCGGCCTTCGCCGGTGCCACTGGAGGGGGCTCGATCACTTCCGGGCCTACGTCTGGTCGGCGATCGTTGCCCACAACCTGGCGGTGCTGGCCCGCAGCCCGTTGAAACTGAAGCCGACGTAAACGGCGGAGCGACCTCGACGGCTCCTCTTCGAGACCGACTCAAGCAAGTCGGAGGGACTCTCAGCCCCATGGGCCGACAGAGCCCTGCCAACAACGCCCCACACCGCCCAACACGTCATCATCACCACGCAAATCCGCCCGGATCCCGCGCTAAAGGCTTGACAGAGTTCCGCTTACAGGCAGAAAATGGACGAGAACTAGCTTGGGCGTGTTCACACTATCGCAGTGCGTCGATAATGAGCACGAAGACGACGAATCCGAGGAAGATCACGTCGAGTTTCTCGAATCTGGAGAAGATGCGGCGAAACCCCTTGAGGCGACGGAACAGACGCTCGACCTCATTGCGCCGCTTGTACATCTCCCGGTCGTACTCCCAGGGGTCGAGCCGGTTGCTCTTCGGCGGCACGACCGGCGCGAAGCCCAGGTCCAGGGCCAGCTGGCGGGTTGCGTCGTCCTCGTATGCGCGGTCCATCACCAGTGCCGGGTTGCCGGACGGCCGTTCCTCCATGCTCCTCAGGAGCTTGCGGCCCTGAGGAGCGTCGTGCGCCTGGCCGGGGGAGAGTGAGAAGGCGACGGCCGTCCGATCATTCGCGGCAACCATATGAATCTTGGTGGTCCAGCCGCCGCGGGACTTCCCGATGGCTTGCGGGCCGTTTTTTTTCCGCGCCCGTGCCGTCCGGATGCACTTTCACGATGGTGCTGTCCAGTCCCATCGCCTCCACCTTGACGCGTACGATCTGCTCCCGTTGCAGGTGCTCGAACACGCGGTCCAGCACACCGTTCTTCGACCAGCGGTTCATTCGCATGTAGATGGTGTGCCACCTGCCGAATCGTTTCGGCAGTCCCCGCCACTTGCAGCCGTGTTCGGCAACGTGGAGGATCGCGTTCAGCACATCGAGGTTCGACACCTTCACGTTTCCCCGCTGCTTGGGAAGCAACGGCGCGATCTGTTCATACTGGGCTTCCGTGAGTTCCATGTCCTCAATCCTCCTCCGTGTTCGTCAACCCCAAGACCACGGAATGAAAGATACAACCGTTCCTCACTTGTGTGAACACGCCCTAGTTGGACCGATGGGGGTTGGGGCGCTCATCGGCACCCAGCGGGCCCTGGCCCGTCTCGAGCCGGTAATCCACGGAGGCGGACACGAGCGAGGCCTGCGGTCGGGTTCCCTGAACGTGCCTGGTATCGTGGGGTTTGGAGAAGCTGCGGCCATTGCGACCGCCGAGCGAGCCCACGAATCGAAGCGGGTAACCGACCTCAGGGACCGCCTGACCGCCGGCCTGGAGGACTCACTGTTCGGGGTCATCCAAATCGGAGATGTCGAACGGCGGCTCCCGAACACTGCCTGTCTCCGCTTCAGGAATGCCGATGCCGAAGCAGTGACCGTCAATATGGAGCCGGTCGCAGCCTCGACGGGAAGCGCGTGCAGCGCCGGCACCATCGAGCCCTCACGGGTTCTGCTGGCGATGGGTATGTCCCCATCCGCCGCCTTCGAGTGTGTACGCTTCAGTCTCGGTCGCTTCACGACGGATGCCGACATCGAAGTCGCCGTGGCGCGCACTGTTGAAGCGGTCCGGTACGTCCGCAAGATGGCCGTGAAGGCCACCTGATGCGGTTGGTCGAGGCCGCCGAACGAGTCTTCGCACGGCACGAGACCTTCCATCCCCGGTACGGGTGGTTCCGCAAGGCCTACACTTTTGTCGGAGATGACTCGAAGATTTTCGTGCTCCGGGACGCGCCGATCCGAATGGGAGTGGGCAAGAACATGGTGCGAGCGATCCGGTTCTGGGGGACGGCGGCCAAGCTGATAGCGGAGAAACGCGACTCCCGGAAGCGTTCAGGCAGCATGGAGCAGACGCAACTGGGCATCCAACTGTTCGGCAGCGAGGGCTGGGACCCGTATATGGAGGAACCAGCGACTCTATGCCTGCTGCACTGGCTGCTGCTGGCCCCACCGTGCTTGCTGCCCGTCTGGTGGGTGGCCTTCAACGAGTTTCATGCGATCGAGTTCGACGAGGACGATTTGGAGAGGATCGTCTTGGCGCAGCTTGAGTTCGCCTCGGAGTGGAAGGCACCGCACCGGTCATCGATTCTCAAGGACGTAAGCGCTCTGTTGCGCACCTACACACCGGCCGACCGCTCTGCCCGCGTGGGGATCGATGATATGCTGAACTGTCCATTGGACGGACGGCCCTACTTGAAGCTGTCGAGAGAGTGAGGAGGGAGTTGCATGACCGATTTGGAACGGCAGTTGACGAGCGCCTTGGAGAGGTTGTCCGCAGAGTACGAAACGGAACAGCGGCGGCACTCCGAGCACGTCGCAAGCCTTGCGGCAGCAGGTCGAAGCCTTGCAGCGGCAAGTCGAACGGCTGAGCGGGCGGGTGACGGACTTGACCGGATACTCCGGGACGTACGGCGCAGGGCCAGGGAGCAGGTGGAGATGACCAGGCGACTGGTCGAAAGGCTGCGACCGAGCGGGCCGGACCGGGACTCCGGGCCAAGCCGGTGAGGGGTTTGCGCCTGGCGATGCCGTTACCTTGAAATTGAAAGGATCTTGAATGTCGTGATCGCGATTTGCGCGGCAGGCTCGTTCCCGATCACGCCGATTCCAACCGGCTCGCCGCGACATCGGTTGTCGTCCGGTGGGCGACAGTCTTAGACTCAAACGATGATTGCATCGTTCCGCCACCGGGGGCTGAAGGCGTTCTACGAGGGCAGGACCGAGCGCAGAGTCGCGCCCGAGCACGTGCGCAGGCTGCGGGACATCCTCGCGGCGCTGGACCACTGTTCGGGACCGGAGGGCATGGACCTCCCCGGGTTCCGACTGCACGCGCTCAAGGGACGGCTTAAGGGGCATTACGCGGTCTCGGTGTCCGGCAACTGGCGCGTGACGTTCCGGTTCGAGGACGGCGCGGCGGCCGATGTGGACTACGTGGACTACCACTGAGGGAGGAGAGAGGATCATGGTCATGCACGACCCGCCGCATCCGGGTGGCATCGTGAGGCGGCAGTGCCTAGAACCCCTGGGGCTGACGGTGACCCGTGCCGCCGAGGGGTTGGGCGTCACGCGGCAGGCGTTGTCGGAGTTGTTGAACGGGCGGACGGGTGTCTCGGTGGAGATGGCGATGCGGCTGTCGAAGGCGTTCGGATCGACACCGGAGACATGGTTGGGAATGCAGATGGCCTACGATCTATGGCAGGCGCGGGGCCGGACGGGCGAGATCGCCGTTGAGCGCTTCGTGACGGCCTGACGAACGCGACCGGCTCGACACGCGCCCGTGCCACTGACGCCAGAACAGCAAGCCCGCGAGAAGATCGACGGGCAGCTTGAAGCCAGCGGATGGGCCGTTCAGGATTTCGCATCCATGAACATTCACGCGGGCGACGGCGTGGCGGTCCGGGAGTTTCCGTTGAAGTGGAGGGAAGGCGCGCAGATCCGAACCGGGTTTGCCGACTACCTGCTCTACGTGAACGGCTACGCCATCGGTGTCGTCGAGGCCAAGCCCGCCGGACACACCCTCCAGGGCGTCATCCTCCAGTCGCAGCGCTACACCGAGGGACTGGACAAGAACGTACCGGCGTGGTACCGACCGCTTCCCTTTGCATACGAGTCCACGGGCGAAGTCACCCAGTTCACCAACGGACTGGACCCCGACCCGCTCAGCCGGGAGATCTTCACCTTCCATCGGCCCGGAGAGCTTCTTCGGCTGCAGGACCTGGGATCGGCGCAACTGCGGCGGGCACTCCGCCAGATGCCGGGATTGCCGCAGGGCAAACTATGGCCCGTCCAGCACGAGGCCATTCGGAATCTTGAACGATCGCTGGCCCACGGACGCCCGCGCGCCCTCATCCAGATGGCGACGGGTAGCGGCAAGACCTTCACGGCGGTGACGGCCTGCCACCGGCTCATCAAGTATGCGGGCGCGAAGCGCATCCTGTTTCTGGTGGACCGGAACAACTTGGGACAGCAGACGCTAAACGAGTTCCAGCAGTTCCGGGATCCCGGCTCCGCCTACACCTTCGCGCAGGAGTTCGGAGTCCAGCGTCTGCGCGGAAACGCGGTCGAAGGAGCCGCCAAGGTGGTCATCACGACCATCCAGCGCCTCTACTCGATGCTCAAGGGCGATCCCGAGTACGACCCGGCCAATGAAGACGAGTCGCTGTTCGAGTCGGGCGGCGCGCTTGGCGGCGAGCCCGTTCCGGTGGGTTACACGCCGGATCTCCCCATCGAGCACTTCGACTTCATCGTCATCGACGAGTGCCACCGCTCGATCTACAACGTCTGGCGGCAGGTGATCGAGTACTTCGACGCCTTCCTGATCGGGCTGACCGCGACGCCGAGTCCCCGCACCATCGGGTTCTTCAAGAACAACGTCGTGCAGGACTATTCGCACACCAAGGCCGTGGCGGACGGGATCAACGTCGGCTACGACATCTACCGCATCAGGACCAAGATCACAGATGAAGGCGGAGCCGTACTGTCGGCGGCCGGGAGGTACGTGCCCAGGCGCGACCGGCGTACCCTCAAGACCACGCTCGCGGAGCTGGAGGACGATCTCACCTACACCGCGAACCAACTTGACCGCGACGTGGTCGCCCCGGACCAGATCCGGCTCGTCGCGCGCACCTTCCGGGAGCACCTGTTCACGGAGATCTTCCCCGACCGCACAGAAGTCCCCAAAACCCTGGTGTTCGCGAAGAACGACATCCACGCCGACGATATCGTGCAGGTCTTCAAGGAGGAGTTCGGCAAGGGCAACGACTTCTGCCAGAAGATCACGTCGAAGACGACCGGAGCCTCGCCCAAGGATCTGTTGAGCAGCTTCCGCAACTCGTACAACCCGCGCATCGCGGTCACGGTGGACATGATCGCAACCGGCACGGACGTGAAGCCGCTCGAATGCCTGCTCTTCATGCGCAACGTCAACTCGGCGGGCTACTTCGAACAGATGAAGGGCCGGGGAGTGCGGGTCATTGACCGCGACGACCTGCAAGGCGTGACCCCGGACGCAACAGACAAGACGCATTTCGTGATCGTCGACGCGGTCGGTGTGTGCGAACGCGACAAGACGGTATCGCCGCCGCTGGAGCGCAAGCCGTCGGTCGGCACGAAGAAGCTGCTTCAGATGGTCGCGATGGGGATGGCGCACGCCGACCTCGTGTCGAGCCTGGCCTCGCGGTTGGCGCGGCTCGGAAAACGCGTGGACGAGAGCCAGGCAGCGCGGATCGCGAAGGAGGCGGACGGAGCGAGTCTGGCGGCGCTCACGGGCGCGTTGCTGGACAGCATCGACCCGCAGCAGACGCACGACGCGGCGACAAAAGAGTACGGACTGTCCGAAGATGAGGACCCGACCCCCGAGCAGTTGGAGGCGACGGAACGCAAGCGCATGGTCGAGGCACTCAAACCCTTCGCCAACCCGGGGCTTAGGCGAGCGATCGTCGAGGTCGCCCAGAGCCTCTACCAGATCATCGACGAGGCCGCCATCGATGTGCTCCTCGACTTCGGGCACAGCGAGGCGGCTGTCGAGAGCGCACGGTCCAAGCTGGACGACTTCAAGCGGTTCATCGAGGAGAACAGGGACGAGATCGAGGCGCTCCGCATCCTGTACAGCCGACCGTACCGTGCGGGGCTCCGGTACCGCCACGTCAAGGAACTTCGCGACGCGCTGAGAAATCCGCCGGTTGGAATCCACGACCCGGCCAACGGTCTGTGGCGGCTCTACGAGGCGCTGGAACCAGACAGGGTGGAAGGGAGGGGAGGGAACGCGCTTGTCGATCTGGTGGCTATCGTGAGGCATGCGATCGACCCCGGTGGGACGCTCGTCCCGGTGGCCGATCAGGTCAATGCCCGCTACCGCGAATGGCTCGCGGAGAAGGAGCACCGCGGGCAAACCTTCACATCCGCCCAACGGAGGTGGCTGGACGCGATCAAGGACCACATCGCAAGCAGCCTGCGGATCGACACGGACGACTTCGAGGACGTGCCGTTCAACCAGTGGGGCGGGCTCGGTGGTGTGTGGCGGGCGTTCGGCGAGGATCTGGACGGCGTGCTGGCCGAGTTGAACGAGAGGTTAGCCGCGTGAGGGCGGTGCCGGAGGGGTGGGCTTGGACAGTCCTCGGGGAGATCTGTACCAAGCCGCAATACGGCTGGACGACGAAAGCAAGTCACCGGAAAGGGTCCATCAAGCTTGTTCGCACGACCGATATCACCAAGGGTCGGATCGACTGGAAAACTGTTCCGTTCTGCACCGAGGGTCCGGTAGACGAAGAGAAGTATCTTCTCAGATCGGGAGACATCGTCATTTCACGAGCCGGATCGGTGGGAGCAAGCATGTTGCTCCAAGACCCGATCCCACGCGCCGTTTTCGCTTCCTATCTGATTCGCTTCAAGACACGGCTAGGCGTAGACCCCCGATTCGTCGGTTTTTTCCTCAAGACGACTCGCTATTGGGCAGCCATCCGTGGCTCCGCTTCAGGAATTGCCCTGCCAAACGTCAACGCCAAGAAACTGGCTGCGTTGGATCTTCCACTTGCCCCCCTCGCAGAGCAGCACCGCATCGTCGCCAAGATCGAGTCGCTGTTCGCGAAGCTCGACGAAGGCGTGGCCGCGCTCAAGCGCGCCGAGGCCAATCTGGAGCGCTACCGCGCGTCCGTCCTGAAGGCGGCGGTCGAGGGCAGACTGACCGAGCGGTGGAGGAGCGAGAATCCGCCTGAGGAGACCGGCGAAGAACTGCTTCGACGGGTCGAGGTTCCTCCCCGTCCGGGGCGGTACAGGAGCAGATTCAGGGGTATAATCCCGGGTCATGCGGCGTTGTCCGTGGGCGCGACTCATTCCCGATTGCCGCACGCATGGTCGTGGGCACCCCTCGCGGATGTGGCCAGACTTGAGAGTGGTCACACCCCGAGTCGCCGACGGCCGGAATGGTGGGGAGGGGATGTGCCGTGGGTCGGACTCAAGGACGCAAGGGCGCATCACGGTGGGGCCATCTTCGAGACGCTACAATCCACGAATGAGGATGGTTTGGCGAACTCGGCGGCTCGGCTATTGCCACGGAACACCGTCTGCCTCAGCCGAACCGCATCCGTGGGGTATGTCGTTGTTCTTGCTCGTCCAATGGCTACGAGCCAGGACTTCGTCAACTGGATCTGTACGGAGGCCTTGGAACCGAGGTGGCTACAGATCGCCCTGCTCGCCGATCCTGCCGCGCTAAGGCGTTTCGGGAAGGGCTCAACGCATACCACCGTGTATTTTCCGGAGGTGTTATCGCTCCACGTCGCCGTGCCGCCTCTCGCGGAGCAACGCGCCATCGTGGCGAAAGTCGACGCGCGATTGAGTCAGGCCGCCGATCAAGAAGCCATTGTTCGGGACGCCGTGCGGAGGGCTTCGATCCTCCGCCAATCCATCCTCAAACGCGCGTTCGAGGGCCGTTTATTACCGCAGGATCCCGCCGACGAGCCTGCTACCGTCCTTCTGGAGCGCATTCGGGCCGAACGGCAAGGGGCAAGCAGGCAGCGAAAGCGCCGCCCGGCGAAGCCGAGGCGCCAACCCAAGAGCCGAGTCTCCTGATGCCGAACGACACCCAACAGATCGTCAACAAGGCGTGGAGCTTCGCGCACCTGCTCCGCGACGATGGCCTGTCCTACATGGCCTACACGGAACAGATCACCTTCCTTCTGTTCCTGAAGATGGCCCGCCAGAGGACCCAGCCGCCGTGGAACCGCTCTCCCATCGTGCCGGAGGGACTCGACTGGCCGAGCCTTCTCGCCCGCGACGGCGAGGAGCTAGAGGCGCACTACCGGAGCATCCTGACGGAGCTTCCCAAGCGGGGCGGGATGCTCGGCGAGATCTTCAAGAAGGCCCGTCAGGAGATCCAGAACCCGGCGACGCTGAAGCGCCTGATCGTGGACCTGATCGACCCCGAGGACTGGATGTCGATGCGCGCGGACGTGAAGGGCGATATCTACGAGGGTCTGCTGGCCAAATCGGCTCAGGAGTCGCCGAAGGGCGCGGGCCAGTACTTCACGCCCCGCGAACTCATCAAGGCCATCGTGGACTGCGTTCGTCCGGGGCCGGACGACACCGTGTGCGATCCCGCCTGCGGGACGGGCGGCTTCCTGCTGGCCGCCCACGATCATGTGGTCCACGAGCACGGAAGCACGCTCGACCCCGACCAGAAGCACCACCTGCGGACGAGCTTCGTACACGGCTGGGAGATCGTGCCCGCGACCGCCCGGCTCTGCATCATGAACCTCTACCTGCACGGGATCGCCCCGGACGAGCCCCCGATCCGGTCGGGAGTGGACAGTCTGGCGAACGACCCCGGCGAGCGATTCTCGATGGTGCTCACCAACCCGCCGTTCGGCAAGAAGAGCAGCGTTCGGATCGTGAACGAGGAGGGCGAACTGGAGACGGAGTCCGACACCTACGAGCGTCAGGACTTCTGGACGAGCACCAAGAACAAACAGCTCAACTTCCTCCAGCACGTAAAGACGCTGCTCCGGATGCACGGCACCTGCGCCATCGTGGTTCCCGACAACGTTCTGTTCGAGGGCGGCGCGGGCGAGACGGTGCGGCGGAACCTGCTCCAAGCGTTCGATGTGCACACGCTTCTCCGGCTCCCGACCGGGATCTTCTACGCCCAGGGGGTGAAGGCGAACGTCCTGTTCTTCGACGCGAAACCCGCGCGAGAGAAGCCGTGGACGGAGCGGCTGTGGGTCTACGACCTGCGGACGAACAAGCACTTCACGCTCAAGATGAAGCCGCTTCGGCGCGCGGACCTCGACGACTTCGTGGAGTGCTACCGGCCGGGCGAGCGCCACAGGAGGAAGCCGACATGGAGCCCGGAAAGCGAAGGTGGCCGGTGGCGGGCGTTCGAGTACGACGACCTGTCCAAGCGCGACAAACTGAACCTCGACCTTCTTTGGCTCAGGGACAGCTCGCTGGAGGACAGCGAGAATCTTCCCGAGCCCGAAGTGTTGGCGGCAGAGATCGTAGAGGATCTGGAGGCGGCGCTGGAGGCGTTTCAGGCCATTGCCGAAGAGCTTGGGCCGTCGGTCTAGGGTCCGGCAAAGGCGTGCGGAGACGAACCACGGCAGTCGTCCAAGGGCGCGGCGAGGATGCGGTGGGCGATGTCGCGCGCGAGGTTGGTCGGCCATCCTTGTACAGGCCGGGAGATCACCTGAGGGTGCCGAAGGGGTCCTGCCACGCATCGAGGGCTGCGGTCCGCTGGACCGGACGGACGCTTCACTGCGGAGGCGGGGTCGGCGGATGGGGCCGGGCCGAAAAACCACTCATCGGGCGCGCGAGATCGTCCGGTTGGGCGTTGGCTTCACTCCCTTCCGCACCCGCAACTCCGTCCGCCGCCGTCCCATTCGATCCGACGACATCCGGCTCATTTTGCATATCTGAAGTGATACATGACACGTTATTGTATGGCGTAACATCATGGTATGAATCAGGTTACGGCATTCGCATACAGTCCCAGTTAATTTATACGATTCCCTGCCGTGATTCGCTTCACCTGCAGCTTGCGCGGACAACCTTTCCAATGCGGTTGTCAACTGCCGTTCCAAGTCGGTCATGCAACTCCCTCCTCACTCTCTCGAGAGCTTCATGTAGGGCCGTCCGTCCATGGTGAATGCCGGACGGCCCGGAGTGCCGACGGGCAGCAACACGTACCGATCCCCGTTGATCCTGACGTTGGCTTGTCCTCCAGCGCCCACGCGATCACGGCCGACGTGTACTTGCGCTCGAAGTCGAGGGAGTCGGCCACGGCGGCCACCATGTCCGGGTTCCCGCGCAGCACTTCGACGCCCTCCCGCTCGTGTCCCGCCGCGTCCCGCTCGCCGACGAGATACTCGACCGCCGCCTTGGCGGAGCCCTTCCCGTGGGGCAGGAACTTAACGAGCATCGCCGCCATCCCCGCCGATGCGGGCCAAACGGAGCAGCGACCGCTCGAACGACACCAAGTGGGAGATCACCGAGACGGTCTCGGCCGTCGAGGCGTGTGTGTTCGCCCAGCGCGCCAGTTGGTTCAGGTTGTTGCCGATCCGCGCGATCTGGCGGGTGCGCTCGCGTTCGACGGCCCGCGCTGATGCGGTCCACGTCCGCGTTTGCGCCATCGCCCGCCGCAACAGCGCGGACGGCGACCATCACGGTGCGATGTTCAGCCACGGTCGCACCGGAGACGGGGTTCGGGGGCCTCGTCCCCGCGCGTCCGCTGCTCCGCCAGGAACGCGACAGGCCGGGGGTTCGAAGGGGGGCGCAACATCCCCTCGCCAGCCGCGATGTTCAACATCGCGTGTGCTGGCTTACCCTCATTAGAGGCGTCCGACGGGCTGTTCCCCGGCCGCCGCGAAGCGCGCCGGCTCATCGAACCGGGCCGGTTTCCGCCGCCCGGTACCCGGCCCGTGCGGCCTCGCCGCGCTCACCGCCCCGCTTGCCCTCGAACCGGCTCTCGGCGATGCGCTCGCGGACCCAAGTGTCCACCTCGGCCTCGATCCAGCCCACCGCGCGTCCACCCAGCGAAACCGGCTGGGGGAAGCACCCCGCGGCCACCCGCAGATAGATCGTGCTCCTCGACAGGCCGGTGCGCGCCATCACCTCGGGCAGCCGCAGGAAGCGGGTTGGCGCGTTCGTTCTCCGTTCCATCGTCTTCTCGGTCATCATCCTGCTCCTCCTCGCTGTTCTCCGCGTTCTCGTCGGTCTCGATGTCACGGGCGTCGGGGCGGATCGCGCCCACCACCCGATGCCCCATCCTGATCCGCGATGAACGCCAGAATCCGGTCGGTCGTCCTCAGCGATGGCGAGCGGCCACGGTCGATCTGGCGCATCAGGTTCGGGTCGCCCAGCGCCTTCTTGCCGAAAGCCATCGGGCTCAGCCCCGAACGCCCGAGAAACGCGCTAACCCGCGATCTGAATAGCTCTTCCAGCGTTTCCATGACTGAACGCTGAAAGAACATTCGGGACAGTGTCATTGGTCAGAAATTCCCTACTTTTCTATAGCCGTCTATGGCCGTCCAACGCCGTCTACGACCCGTTTGCGGTCGTTGCCAGCGGCGCGGTAAAGCACACCGCTGGATCGCAACGGAACCACGTCAAGAGGCGTAGTCATCGCTCCGGGACACCGCCCGGCGCTCAGTCTGCGGCCTGTGACCACACTGCGAGTGGAGAGGGTGTGATGGCTGTAAGCGACGGAGGCGTGTCGCTACCCGAGGTAGTCACCAAGCCAGCGGCGGCGGCAGCCTATCGCCTGGTGACGTACTCGCTCCACGCCTGCATGACTCCACGACCGGGCGCTCGAACGGAACCCATGAGGCGAGCATGGTGCACCGGACCGGTGGCACCGCTGCGGGAACCATCGTCCTGCCGAACGAGGGTCCGATTCCGCCACCCTCTCCGCACAGGGAGAGGCAAGCCACATCGGAAACCATCAGACTCAACCGAACCGTCCGTGACAGCTGGGCAGTTCCACTTGAGGTAGCCGACCGCGCCGGGCGTAGTCAGATTGACCCAGCCCCCCCAACCCGGAGAACACCAGATGGCGTTCCAGACCCCGATCACGATCCGTCAAGCAATCGGTCGCATCCAGACCGAGGGGCTGCTTCTTGAGATACTGGGCCGGTCGGTGTGAGGGCCAACGGCCTCCGGCCCTATCCGGCCTACAGGGACTCCGGCGTCGAGTGGCTGGGGAAGGTGCCGGAGCATTGGGAGGTGAGGCGGCTCAAGACGATGGTGAGCAACACGGTTGACCCGACCCACAGCAGGAAATCAGGGCAGTTCTGTCTCGGGCTCGAGAACGTGGAGAGTTGGACAGGAAGAATTCGGCTGCCGGACGACGCAGCAGGCTTTGACAGTCAACTGAAGAGTTTCCGGGCTGGGGACATCCTGTTTGGGAAACTGCGTCCCTATCTCGCCAAGGTCACCAGACCGGAGCGCGACGGCGCTTGTGTCGGTGAGTTCCTGGTATTGCGCCCACAGCATTCGGATGTGATTCCATCATACACGGAACTCGTGCTGCGCTCTCGGACCGTGATCGAGGGAGTGTCCGGTTCGACCTTTGGTGCGAAGATGCCGCGAGCGGACTGGATGTTCTTGGGCGGAATGCACATTCCTCGCCCGCCCCTGCCCGAACAGACCGCCATCGCCCGTTACCTCGAAGCCGCCGACCGGCGCATTCGGCGCTACATCCGTGCGAAGGAGCGGCTGGTCGAGCTATTGGAGGAGCGGAAGCGGGCGCTGATCCACGAGGCCGTCACGGGCCGGATCGATGTCCGAACCGGCCAGCCCTATCCGGCCTACAAGGACTCCGGCGTCGAGTGGCTGGGGAAGGTGCCGGAGCATTGGGCGGTGCTACCGGGGCGCGCTTGCTTCGTGGAAAAGCCGAAAGAGCCCAATCTTGGCCTGCGGGAGACGACCGTCTTGTCGCTGAGTTACGGGCGCATAGTGGTGAAGCCCCCGGAAAAGCTCCATGGTCTCGTGCCAGCGTCCTTCGAAACGTACCAAGTCGTGGATCCACTCGATATCGTAGTTCGCCCGACCGATCTCCAGAATGACCGGAACAGTCTGAGATTCGGCCTCAGCAGGTTTCGCGGGATCATAACGAGCGCGTACATGTGCCTACAGACCAACGGTCGCTTGGTGCGCCAGCTGGTCCGACATCGAAATTGATGCCCGGACGATCCGATGGCGCGCCGAACATGAGAAGACCGGATACGAGCACCGGACGCCCATGACCGTCATGGCGCGGGGGGCACTGGTCGAGGCACGGCGGCGCAACCCGGGAATCGGGGACGCACCCGTCATGCCAGCGCCGAAGGATTCTTCGGTCTGCATGACCCGCTGGCTCGCGACGAGCTGGTGGAAGAGTGCCGAAGAGCTCGCTGGACTCGAGCCCAAGCGCGGCCGAGGCTGGCACTCGCTGCGGCGCAAATTCGCGTCGGACCTCATGGACCTGCCGCTCAAGGTCCTCTGTGATCTGGGCGGGTGGAAGACCGCCGCGACGGTTCTCCAGTGCTACCAGAGGCCCGACGAGCAGCGACTCAGGAAGGCTCTGGCGGCGTACCGGGAGGCCGGTTCCGCGGCCAATTTGCAAACATAATTTGCAAACATCGGACCCCCGAATCCTGTAACTGTAATGGGCGCTGCAGGATTCGAACCTGCGACCTCCTGCTTGTAAGGCAGGCGCTCTGAACCAACTGAGCTAAGCGCCCCGCAACGACTTACGGGATTGGGGGGGTTCGATGCTCTCCAATTATGCTCTCCAATTGGACGCGCAATCAACCCCCCGGTACTCGTCGATGGCCTTCCTGAGCCGGTCCTCGTCGGGCCTCTGGTAGCACTGGAGAACCGTCGCGGCGGTCTTCCAGCCGCCCAGGTCGCAGAGCACCTTCAGCGGAAGGTCCATGAGGTCGCTGGCGAATTTCCGCCTGAGCGAATGCCACCCGCGACCGCGCTTAGGTTCCAGCCCTGCGAATCTCTCAGCCCGCTTCCACCAGGCGCGCACCAGCGAGCGGCTCATGCACGTGAACGGGTCCTTCGGCGCGGGCATCACCGGTGCGTCCCCGATTCCAGGGTTGCGCCTCCGCGCCTCCTCCAGAACGGCCGCCACCATGACGGTGACCGGCGTCCGGTGCTCGTATCCGGTCTTCTCGTGCTCACCGCGCCAGCGGATGGTCCGGGCATCGAGGTCGATGTCGGACCACCGGAGCTGACGGATCGCCCCGATTCGGTGCCCCGTCTCGTGGGCCAGCACGAGCGCCACCCGGAACCGCCAGTTCACGTCTCCCGCGACCCTGAGCAACGCCTCGTACTCGGCTTGGGTGAGTATCACCCGGGTCGGGTTCTTCTCCTTGGGAAGTGTCAGGCCCCGGAGCGGATTGGACTCGAGGAGAAGCCTCCCCTCCTCGTCCCGCGACTTGGCGGCCCAGTTAAGGACTGCGAGCAGGAATTTGAGGTCGTATTCGACCGTGCGGTTGGACACCGGCCTCTGGCTTCCGCCGGCCCTCCCCGCGCGCCGCGCGCGGATGAATCGGTCCCAGTCGCGCTGTGAGAGCGTCGCGGCCTTTCGGTGCTTACCGAAGAACCGAAGGAACGTCCTCATCATGGCCCGGTCGTGGTTCCGCGACCGCCTACTCTTGGAGGGGGTAACCTCCTCACCGTAGATGTCAAACAGCGTCTTCAGTGTGAGCGGCTCGGGCTCGGCTTCCGCCGCGTTCGCGACCACCGCCTCGGCAAGTCCGGCGGCGATCTCGTCGGCCTGTCTCTTGGCGCGGCCCCAGTCGCGGTGCCCTAGCGATCGGCGCATCTTGCGCCCGTCTTTGCGCCACTCCACCTGCATGATGCCGGTCCTCGGATCGGAAAAGACCCGGACCCGGTTCCTGCCCCACTCGCCGGCGCTATAGCTCCGGCGCCTTCTCTTCGTGCGTGCCATCATTCGATTCCCTTCTCGATGGCAGGCCGAGAAAGGCACGAATCACGGCGAGGAATCGTCTAACTACTTACAGGGCTGCACGATCTGCGCTTTCTGCCCTTGAAACGTGTCTACCTCTGTCGTCCAGAAACGGCGGGGAAACCGCCTCAATTCGCGGGAATCGCGTTCCCCTCACAACCACCCCCATCACGGCTGTTCCAGGGCCGTGAACACGCTGCGTTTCCCGGCCCTTAGAGACGAGCCACAGACATAATCGGATCCCGTGACGAACGCGCTCAGAGACCGAGTACCAACGGCTCGTAGCAGACGATCTACGCGGTGGGTGTGAGGCCGCACACCGGGTCCAACCGAAAGGGATCATATACAATCCTTGACGTATGATGTCCGATAGATCGTTCTTTAGGGAACTCGAACGGGCGGTGAGCCCGCCGTTCGGCCCGGTAGGCCCCGGAGGACCCCACCGCCCATAGCGGAAGGTGGTCCGCCCATGAATGATAGTCCCCAGCAAACCCCCTCGCAATCCGTCCGGCAGATTGGCCCGAACGTCACCAAGGTGGCGATATGGCTGATTGCTGGAATGACCGTCACGGTATCAAACGGCATGTGGGTGCTCGCTCTTCACGCCGACGCCATGCCGGCGTTGACGACGGCGTTGACACCAGTAGTGGAGTGGGGACGCGAGATGGCGTCCAACGCCTTCTACATGGCACTTGGTGCTGGTGGGGGAGGTGTCGGCGGTATGGCCCTAGGGCGGAAGAAGGCTACCGCTTCGACTTGAACGTTTTTCGGGGCTGTAGCAGGGCCTTCGCGACGGCCTCCGCGTCGCACCGGTGACGGCGCTCACGTGCGCTATCAGAGCCGCTCCGTGGCGGGTACGTTATCGTACGAGGTTCCCGCGCAGCGCGGGCAGCACTCCACCCCGAAACCCACGAATCCACATGGCCGCACCCAACCTGAACTGGATCGCCAACTACATCTGGGGCATCGCGGACGACGTGCTCCGCGATGTCTACGTGCGCGGCAAGTACCGCGACGTAATCCTGCCGATGACCGTGCTCCGGCGGCTGGACGCGGTGCTGGAACCCACCAAGCAGGCCGTGATCGACATGAAGGCCACGTTGGACGCCGCCGGGGTCACGAACCAGGACGCCGCGCTCCGGCAGGCTGCCGGGCAGGCCTTCCACAACACATCGAAGTTCACACTTCGCGATCTCCGGGCGAGAGCCAGCAGACAGCAACTCAAGGCCGACTTCGTGGACTACCTCGACGGGTTCTCGCCTAACGTGCAGGACATCCTCGACAACTTCGAGTTCCGCAACCAGATCCCGCGCCTGGACAGGGCCGACGCCCTGGGTTCGCTGATTGAGAAGCTCACCTCGCCGGACATCAACCTGGGTCCCGATCCGGTGATGGACACGGACGGCGCGGTCAGGCACCCCGGCCTCGACAACCACGGCATGGGCACGGTCTTCGAGGAACTGATCCGGCGCTTCAACGAGGAGAACAACGAGGAGGCGGGCGAGCACTTCACGCCGCGCGACGCCGTGACGCTCATGGCGAAGCTCGTGTTCCAGCCGATCGCCGACCGGATCGAGTCCGGCACCTACCTACTCTACGACGGGGCCTGCGGGACCGGCGGCATGCTGACCGTGGCGGAAGACGTGCTGCACGGGTTCGCGGAGGAGCGAGCAAAGGAGGTGTCCACGCACCTGTACGGGCAGGAGATCAACGCCGAGACCTACGCGATCTGCAAGGCCGATCTGCTGCTCAAGGGCGAAGGCGAGGCCGCCGACAACATCAAGGGCGGCCCGGAGCGCTCGACGCTCTCGAACGACGCGTTTTCGACGAGCGAGTTCGACTTCATGCTCTCCAACCCGCCCTACGGCAAGAGCTGGAAGTCCGATCTGGCACGCATGGGCGGCAAGAAGGAGATGCGCGATCCACGCTTCCTGATCGAGCACGCGGGCGACCCCGAGTACTCGCTGGTCACCCGATCGAGCGACGGCCAGATGCTCTTCCTGGCCAACAAGCTGTCGAAGATGAAGCGGGACACGCCGCTCGGAAGCCGCATCGCCCAAGTCCACAACGGCAGTTCGCTCTTCACGGGCGGGGCGGGACAGGGTGAGAGCAACATCCGCCGCTGGATCATCGAGAACGACTGGCTGGAGGCGATCGTCGCGCTTCCCCTCAACATGTTCTACAACACCGGGATCGCCACCTACATCTGGGTGCTCACGAACCGCAAGCCCGAGCACCGCCGCGGCAAGGTGCAACTGATCGATGCGACGAAGTGGTTCCGTCCGTTGCGCAAGAATCTGGGGAAAAAGAACTGCGAACTCGGGCCCGAGGACATCGAGCGGATCTGCCGGACCTTCCTCGACTTCGAGGAGACGGAGGAGAGCCGAATCTTCGACAACGAGGCGTTCGGGTACTGGAAGGTGACGGTCGAGCGGCCGCTGAGGCTGACGATGGATCTCTCGGAAGAGCGGCGGGAGCGGTTCTTCGACGCCTGCGTGGAAGCGGGAGATGTGGCGCTTGGCGACGCGGTTCACGACGTGGCGGACCGGATCGGCGAGGGGCCGCACCGGGACTGCAGCGCATTCGAGGCGGCGGTGAAGAACGAGCTGCGAAGGCAGGGCGCGCGCGCAACGCTGACGGCCAAGCGAAAGAGGCTGCTGCGGGATGGCCTGGCGGATCGCGACGAGAAGGCCGAGCCGGTGGTGAAGAAGGTCTACGGGCCACGGACGGGCGTGGTCGCCGATCCGATTCGGGGGCGGTTCGCGGTGGATGGGAAGCGGTGGACTTCGCAAATCGTCGAGTACGAACCGGATACGTCGCTGAGGGACACCGAGCAGATCCCGCTGATGGAGGAGGGCGGCATCGAGGGGTTCCTCAAGCGCGAGGTTCTCCCCTACGCGGGGGACGCGTGGTACGTCGCGAAGAGCGTGAAGATCGGCTACGAGATCAGCTTCAACCGCTACTTCCACAAGCCCGAGCCCATGCGGACGCTCGCTGAAATCGGGGACGACATTCTGGCGGTCGAGCGGGAGACGGAGGGGCTGCTTCTTGAGATACTGGGCCGGTCGGTATGAGTGCCAACGGCCTCCGGCCCTATCCGGCCTACAGGGACTCCGGGGTGGAGTGGCTGGGGAGGGTGCCGGAGCATTGGGAAGTGCGGCGGCTCGGAGCCACAACTGAACGCTTGGTCGCTGGCACATGGGGTAGTGACCCGACAGGACATGACGACATCGTTTGCGTTCGTGTCGCGGACTTCGACCGGCGGCGCTTGGGCGTCAATCTGCGGAAACCTACGTTGCGGTCGGTGCCTGTTGGCGAACGCCAACGACGCCTGCTGGAGCCGGGCGACTTGCTCTTGGAGAAATCGGGAGGTGGCGATCTGCAACCGGTCGGTGTGGTGGTCCACTTCGATCATGGCCAAGAAGCGGTCGCGTCCAACTTCATCGGTCGAATGCGAGTCCGCAGGCAGCACAGTGCACGATATGTTCTGTACCTGAATTCGGTCCTCTACGCCATTCGTCTCACGGTGCGGTCGATCAAGCAGACGACCGGGATCCAGAACCTCGATGTGGGTGCGTACCTCAGCGAATCCGTCCCCCTTCCCTCTCTCTCCGAACAGACCTCCATCGCCCGTTTCCTCGAAGCCGCCGACCGGCGCATCCGGCGCTACATCCGTGCGAAGGAGCGGCTGGTCGAGCTATTGGAGGAGCGGAAGCGGGCGCTGATCCACGAGGCCGTCACGGGCCGGATCGATGTCCGAACCGGCCAGCCCTATCCGACCTACAAGGACTCCGGCGTCGAGTGGCTGGGGAAGGTGCCGGAGCATTGGGAGGTGCGGCGGGTGAAGACGGAGTTCCATTGCCTGAATCGCCGTCGTATTCCGCTGAGTGGCACGCAGAGAGGGGCCATGAAGCGGCGGGAATACGACTATTATGGGGCCTCCGGCGTGATCGACAAGGTAGATGACTACCTCTTTGACGACACGCTGCTGCTGATCGCGGAGGACGGGGCGAATCTGGTACTGCGCAACTTGCCGTTGGCGATCATTGCTCGTGGCAAGTTCTGGGTAAACAACCATGCTCACATCCTGAAGCCCAAGCGAAGCCACATAGAATTCTTGGGCAGCGTAATGGAGAATCTGAGCTACTTGCCGTGGATTTCGGGTGCCGCACAGCCCAAACTCACGCAGGATCGACTCATGAGCATTGCCATCGCGGTCCCCCCGCGTCTGGAGCAGGACCAGATCGTGGACAGCTTGGCCGCCACCACCCTCGCAATAACGTCCGCCACAAAGGACACGGAGCGCCAGATCGCCCTCCTCCGCGAGTACCGCACCCGGCTGATCGCCGATGTCGTGACGGGCAAGCTCGACGTGCGCGAGGCGGCGGCGGATCTTCCAGCGACAGACCCGCTCGCAGGCGACCGCGAGCGGGCCGACCCCATCCCGACCGAATCGAACCTACATTCAACCGCACAGGACATGATGAAGGAGGCAAGCGCATGACGGATTGGAACACATGCCCGGCGGTTGAACGGAACCCCCGCAAGATCAGCGGAGCGTGGGCCTTCACCGGCACGAGGGTGCCGGTGTACGCCCTGTTCGAGAACCTGGAGAGCGGCGCTACCGTTGAGCAGTTCCTGGAGTGGTTTCCCGAAGTCAAGGAGTGGCAGGTGACGGCGGTTCTCAAGCACGAGACGGAATACTTCAAGACGCCCGCCTGACCGTGAAGATCCTGTTCGACCACGGCACACCGGCACCGCTGCGCCGCCATCTCCGGGAGCATTCGGTGGACAGGTCGGCCGAGCGGGGCTGGGAGTTGCTGGAGAACGGCGAACTGATCCAACGGGCCGAAGAGGATGGGTACGAGGTCATCGTGACGACGGACCAGAGCATGCGCTACCAGCAGAATCTGGCTGGCAGGAAGTTGGGCGTGGTGGTTCTCATGGCCACCGCATGGCCGAGGGTTCGGCTCCGTACCGCAGAGATCGCCAAGGCCATCGAGGCGGTGCGTCCGGGCCAAGCCGTCGAAGTGCCGATCCCACGTCGCGGCTGACATGCCCACCGACCACACCGAGAGCGGCCTCGAACGCCTGATCTGCGAGGCGCTGACGGGCGACGCTTGCGATCCCCCATCCGGCCGCACCGTGGGCGAGCCCACCCCCGGATACGGCGGCGTCGGCTGGTCTCCCGGCAACGGTCGCGACTACGACCGGGAGTACTGCGTCGATCTGGTCCAGCTACGGACGTTCCTGGAGGCCACGCAACCCGAATCCGCCGCCGCCCTCTGGCTCGCCGAGGACTGCCCGACACGCCGCGGGTTCCTGGCCCGGCTTCAGGGCGAGATCAACAAGCGCGGCACCATCGACGTGCTCCGGCGCGGCGTCAAACACGGCCCCCTCCACCTGGAGCTTTTCCACGGCACGCCATCGGCGGGCAACGAGACGGCCCGGCGGCTCTTCGAGTTGAACCGCTTCACGGTCACCCGACAGCTACGCTACAGCCGGGACGAGACCCAGCGCGCGCTCGACATTGGGCTGTTCATCAACGGCCTTCCCGTCTTCACATTCGAGCTGAAGAACAACCTGACGAAGCAGACGGTCCACGACGCCGTGCGGCAGTACGAGAAGGACCGCAACCCGAGGGAGCCGCTCTTTCGGCTCGGGCGCTGCGTGGCGCACTTCGCGGTGGACGAGACCGAGATCCGCTTCTGCACCCACCTGAAGGGCAAGTCCTCGTGGTTCCTGCCGTTCAACCGTGGCTGGAACCAAGGCGCGGGCAACCCGCCCAACCCGGACGGTCTCAAGATCGAGTACCTGTGGCGCGAGGTGCTGCCCCGCGAGAGCCTGACGGACATCATCGAGAACTACGCCCAGATGTTGACTCCGAAGGACGCCAGGACGGGCAGGAAGAAGCGCGTCCAGATCTGGCCCCGGTACCAGCAACTCGACGTGGTGCGCCGCCTTCTGGATGACGCGGGGCGTCACGGGGCCGGGAAGCGATACCTGATCCAGCACTCGGCGGGGAGCGGCAAGAGCTTCTCGATCGCGTGGCTGGCGCACCAGATGATCTCACTGAGGAAGGACGGCGCGACGGTCTTCGATTCGATCATCGTCGTCACCGACCGCCGGATCCTGGACAAACAGATCAAGGACACGATCAAGCTGTACCAGCAGGTGAAGGCCACCGTCGGGCACGCCAAGCGGGCGGGCGATCTTCGGCGGTTCATCGAGCAGGGCAAGAAGATCATCGTCTCGACGATCCAGAAGTTTCCGTTCATCCTCGACGAGATCGGGGGCGGGCACCGCCACCGCGCCTTCGCGATCATCATCGACGAGGCGCATTCGAGCCAGGGCGGCAAGACCGCCGGGGCCGTGTCGAAGGCGCTCGGCGAAGGGGACGGCGAGGACGGATACGAGAGCTACGAGGACCGCATCAACGACGAGATCGAGTCGCGGAAGATGCTCGACAACGCCAGCTACTTCGCCTTCACCGCGACGCCCAAGAACAAGACTCTGGAACTCTTCGGCGAGCCGGACCCGCAGAGCGACGGCGCGGTCAGGCGGCTTCCGTTCCACACCTACAGCATGAAGCAGGCGATCCAGGAGGGGTTCATCCTGGACGTGCTCGAACACTACACGCCGGTCGAGAGCTACTACAGGCTCGCCAAGACGGTCGAGGAGGACCCGGAGTACGACGTGCGGAAGGCCGGGAAGAAGCTCCGGCGCTACGTCGAGGGCCACCAACACGCGATCCGGCTCAAGGCCGAGATCATGGTGGACCACTTCCACGAACAGGTGATCGCGCAGCACAGGATCGGCGGCAAGGCGCGGGCGATGGTCGTCACGAACGGGATCGAACGCGCGATCCAGTACTTCCACGCCATCCGCGACTACCTGAAGGAGCGCAAGAGCCCCCACGAGGCGCTCGTCGCGTTCTCGGGCGAGCACGACTACGGCGGAGGCCGGGTGAGCGAGTCCAGCCTGAACGGCCTCCCCTCGTCGAAGATCGCCGACACGTTCCGCGAGGATCCGTACCGATTCCTCGTCTGCGCGGACAAGTTCCAGACCGGCTACGACGAGCCGCTGCTGCACACGATGTACGTGGACAAGACGCTCTCGGGGATCAGGGCGGTCCAGACGCTTTCTCGGCTCAACCGGTCGCACCCGAAGAAGCGCGACGTGTTCGTGCTCGACTTCCTGAACGACACGGATACCATCACGAATGCCTTCTCGGACTACTACCGGACCACGGTCCTGTCCGACGAGACCGACCCCAACCGGCTCCACGACTTGCAGGCCGACCTCGACGGGACGCAAGTCTACGCTCCCGATCAGGTCCGGGCGTTCGTGAAGCTGTACCTGGACGGCGCCGAGCGCGGACGACTCGACCCCATCCTCGACGGGTGCGTGGCGGCGTACCTCAAGGATCTGGACGAGGACGGGCAGGTCCGGTTCAAGAGCAAGGCCAAGGCATTCACACGCGCCTACGCGTTCCTCTCCTCGATCCTCCCCTACAACAACCTGGACTGGGAGGAGCGCTCGATTTTCCTGAACTTCCTGATCCCGAAGCTTCCGGCGCCCGAGGAGCCCGATCTGTCGAAGGGCATCCTCGAGAGGATCGACATGGACAGCTACCGCGTCGAGAAGGACAAGATGCGGAAGATCATCCTGGACGACGAGGACGGGGAGATCGATCCGGTCACGACGGGCGGGGGCGGCGGCAGGGGCGAGACCGAGACCGACCGGCTGTCGGCCATCATCCACGAGTTCAACGACCTGTTCGGCGGAATCGAGTGGGGGGACCCCGACCGGGTCATCAGGACGGCCACGGAGGACATCCCGGCCGCAGTGGCGAAGGACGCCAAGTTCAAGAACGCGCGGCGAAACTCCGACAGTGAAAACGCCCGCGTCGAGTCTGACAAGGCGACGGAGCGGGCGGTGCTGGCGATGATGCAGGACGACACCCGACTCTTCAAGCGCTTCGCCGACAACCCGGACTTCCGGCGGTGGCTGACGAAGACGGCGTTCCTGCTGGCCTACAAAGCGGCGGACTGAGGAGCGCGGGCGGCCTGCCGAGGCGTTACGGGGGTTTTTCTCCACCGCGTTGGCGACGACCGCCGCCGACTACCTGACGTTATTGGATCTCCTTGGACGTTATCGACAAATAGGAGATTCCGGTTGGGTTGACTTGCTGGCCGGTGGCTCCAGCGTTCTAGGCATGGAAACGCGGAAGCACCAGTTCGAAAAGCGGGTAGGCACTTCCCCCGGGGGCCCTGCCGTGCTGTTTCCGACGGCATTCGTGATGAAGGACTCCGGTCCAGACCTTGGCGACGGTCCCGTCCCCGAAGATGAACAGCGTAGTATGCCGCCCTTCGGATCACCGATCCGTGACGGGCAGCACGATCAAGCGAGGCGAACCACCGGAGGAAACGCACGTAATCAGGTTGATCTACTCCACAGCGGAACTGATGCCCGGGCCCCACGACAGGGACGCTGGCGGGATCAGTCGCCGCTTTGGATTCGGGGGCACCTGGATGGCCCGGCATCGGCCACGATCCCGTTTCTGGCCGCGCTTCGCGAGGCCCATCTGAACGGGTTCGCCGGAGCGCTTGCGGTGGTGCCCGGCCGCTGCAATGCCGACCGCCGCCGACAGGTATCGAATACGCCGCCAACGAGCTTGTCGGACGCCTCTAATGAGGGGGAGCCAGCATACTCCTTGGGGCCACACTCCGTGAGTCCCCTGCGGAGGCTGGCGGGGGGCCGTGCCCCCTGTGACCCCCGAAACGGAAACGGCGCGGCGTGAGCGCCGGACGCGGCGTTTGGGTGAAGGTTCGCGCCAGCGAGGCGGAGCGTGCCGAGTGGCACGCCAAGGCGCGCGCCGCAGGCCTCACGCTGTCGGATCTGGTGCGGCAGTCGGTGGGCCGGACGCGCACCTGGACCGTGGCGCACGCCGAAGTCGAGCGCGAGCGCACCCGCCAAGTGGCGCGCATCGGGAACAACCTGAACCAGATCGCTCGGTGGGCGAATACCCACCGGGAGGCCATCGAAGCGGTCGAGGTGATGGGCCACCTCGTCGCCATCAGGCGGACGCTCGCGGCGCTGGCTCCCGTCGAGAGTTCGGACGCGGATGCTGGTTAAGTTCTTGGCCCGCGGGACGGGCTCGGCGCGCGCCGCGGCCAACTACCTCCTCGGGGAGCGGGACGCGGCCGGGAAGCCGCGCGAGGGCGTCGAAGTCCTTCGGGGCGATCCGAACCAGGTGGCCGCCGTCGCCGACACGCTGGCGTTCGAGCACAGGTACACGTCCGGCGTGATCGCATGGGCGCCGGAGGACGAACCGACCGACGCCGAGATCGAGACGGTTGTGGACGCCTTCGAGGACACGGCCTGGGCGGGACTGGAACCCGACCGATACGCCTGGACCGCCGTGCTGCACCGCGAGCGCGGCGGCGGCGCGCACGTCCACATCCTCGCCGCGCGGTGCGACCTGGAGACCGGCCGGAGCCTCAACATTGCCCCGCCGGGCTGGGAGAAGACCTTCGGCCCGCTCCGGGACGCCTTCAATTCCGAACACGGCTGGGCTCGCCCGGACGATCCGGCGCGGGCCAGGGTGCAGCAACCCGGCCACCGCGCCTACATCGAAGCGACCCGATTGCGGGCCGGGCTACGGCTCGAAGCCTCCCCCCGAGACCTGATCCGGGACTACCTGCTCCAGCGCGTCGAGCACGGCACGGCGCGGAACCGGGCCGATGTCGTCGCCGCCCTTCGGGAGGCGGGTCTCAAAGTGCCGCGCCGGGGCAAGCACTACCTCACCGCGCTGGACCCCGAGACCGGGGACCGGTGGCGGCTGAAAGGAGAACTGTATGGAGAGAACTTCGACCTCGAACGATTTGACCGAGCGGCTGCGGAGGAGGCTGGAGAGCGAGAGACGGGAGATCGAGGAGTTGACCGCGAGCGAGCTCGGGCGGCTCGCAGAGAACTCGCGGCGCGCCGCGAGGAACGCGCTGCGTTCCATCGAGCGCGATACGGAGGAGGCGGCCGGGAGGATGCGCGAGTTGCTGGCCAAGGCGTGGCAACGGCCCCTGATCGTCGGCCTGAGCCTTTGGCTCGGTTTCTTCGGCGGAAGCTGGGCGACGATGCGCTGGCTGTCGATGAGTATCCGGAACCGGATCGAGACCCGCGCCGAACTGGGCCGGGACATCGAGAACGCCCGGCGGACGCTGGCCCAGCTGGAGGAGGACACCTGGGGGCTCGTGTACCGCGAGATCGAGGGCGAGCGGTTCGTGGTGGTGCCGGACGAGGTGCTGGCCGATCCGCCCTGGTGGAGGGTGGACGGAGACCTTCCGGCGTTGAAGCTGTTGAGAGAGTGAGGGAACTGTATGAGCGAGTTGGAACGGCAGTTGACGGAGGCCTTGAAGAGGCTCTCCGCGCAGTACGAGACGGAACAGCGGCGGCACTCCGGGCAGGTCGAAGCCTTGCGGCGGCGCGTCGAAGCCTTGCAAGGGCGCGTCGAGCGGCAAAGCGAGGAGAACGATGCCTTGCGGCAGCACGTCGAGCGGCAGAGCGGGGAGAGCGAAGCCTTGCGGAGGCGAATCGAGTGGCTGAACGAGGACGTTACACGCTTAACCGAGTCGTACGGCGCGCTCGCCGCAACCTTGTGATGATGGTCACGGCGATGCGCCTGCGCGGGCTGGGGCGCGATCACGATCGCGATTACGGTCCGAGCCGCTGATGAGCAGGAAATCTGGCGCGGACGGCCTCCCGCAGCGAGCTTTGAGGCGCGCAGATCGTGTGGTCCATCACGAGAGGAATCGAATGATGGGACGCACGAAGCGGGACCGGCGCAGCTATAGCGCCGGCGAGTGGGGCCGGAACCGGGTGAGGGTGTTCGCCGATCCCAAGACCGGTCTCTACCAGATAGAGTGGCGAGATAACGGGCGCAGGCTCACGCGGTCCCTGAAGCACCGGGATTGGAGGCGAGCGAAGCGACAGGCCGACGAAGCCGCCGCAGGCATCGCGACGTACGAGCCCAACGGCAAGGCCGACGCCGAGCCCGAGCCGCTCACCTTGGAAAGGCTTTTTGAAATCTACGGTGAGGAGGTGGTCCCGACGAAGCATAGGCGGACCCAGCACCAGAACGGGGCCGCGATGCGGATGTTTCTGGGCTTCCTCGGCCGCGACCGAAGGCCCGAGACTCTTTCCCGGAGGGATTGGGACCGATTCATTCGGGAGCGCCGGGCGGGGAGGGTTGGACCCAGCGGCAAGCCCGTATCCGAGCGCACCATCGCATGCGACCTGAGGATCCTGCTTGCGATCCTCAACTGGGCCGCCAAGTCGAGAGACGAGCAGGGCCGGTTGTTGCTCGACTCGAATCCGCTGAGGGGACTCAGGGTGCCGAGGGTGAAGAACACCACCCGGGTCGTGCTCTCCGACGAGGAATACGAGGCGCTTCTGAGGGTGTCCCGACAGGTGGGTTGGCGGTTCCGTGCCGCCCTCGTGCTTGCGCACGAGACGGGGCACCGCATCGGTGCCATCCGGAAGCTCCGCTGGTGCGACATCGACTTCGAGGACAGGACCATCGTTTGGCGGGCCGAGCATGAGAAGACCGGATACGAGCACCGAACGCCCGTGACCGACGAGGCGATCTCCGCCTTGGAGGAGGCACAGAGGCACGCTGGCGGGACCGGAGACGCGCCGGTTCTGCCCGCGCCGTGGGATCCGTCGACGTGCGTGAGCCGTACGCGAGTGGGCACTTGGTGGAAGACTGCCGAGCGGCGGGCGGGGTTGGAGCCCAAGCGCGGGAGAGGCTGGCACTCGCTCAGGCGGAAGTTCGCTTCGGACCTCATCGGTCTGCCGCTCAAGGTGCTTTGCGATCTCGGTGGCTGGAAGGAAGCCCGGACCGTCCTGCGGTGCTATCAGCACACCGACGACGTACAACTCAGGACGGCTCTGGACAGCCGTCCCCGGAACGGTCGGCGTCCGATCCAACCGGCGGGAACCGAACAGCGGGAATCGAGTCTAAGAATCCCGTAAGTGAAACGCTCGCAACAAGACAACGGATCGGTGATTCCTGTCGCGATGATGGACCGCACGATCCCTCTACCGGAAACCTGACGCCGGTCTCGCTCTCGCGCCAGTCGCGAGCCAAATGGCGATTCCGGGTCTTGGCGTTTTATGGGCAGGTGCCTGCGGGCGATTCTGGGTGCGTTGGGCCTTCCGGCGTTGGGGATCTTGCCGTCGCGGACGAGGCGTCCCAAGTGTTCTCTGGTGTAGCCGCTCTCCCGGGCCGCGTCGGTCAGCGTGAGGGTCGTTTCGTCGCGCTCCTGGATCGTGCCTTCGAGTTCGTCGGCGCAGCGTTCGATGGCGGTGGCGAGCGCGTTGCCGCCGTACCGGCGGAGTGTCTTGGCCTGTCGCCGCCAGGCGGCGGGCAGCTTCTTGATCGAGGGTTGGCTGGTTCTGTTCATGAGCAGACCTGCACGTCAGAGGTGGGGTGGGGTCGGTGGTTGCGGACTGGGCGTGCGGCGGGGAGGCGTCGGTAAGGGCGAGACCGGAAGCAGAAGGGCTTCGATGCGCCCGCGGCCCGGGCGGGGCCTCGGGTAGCCCGTTGGGGTGCCGAGCAATCGGCATTGCCCGGTGTGGTCCGCAGGTGGGTATGCCCCAGCGGGCATCGGGGATGCGGGATCGCGGCATAATCCGGCATGAGCGGGCGAATTCGGCGCGAAAATGTCGTCTTCGGGACCGAATGGCCGGTTTGGACCCTTTCGTAGGTTTCCCTTGCGTACGCGCGCGCCTACGGGCACAACCCAACCAAAGGGTCTATTCGGTCCCATCGGTCCCATTTCAGGCCTCCCGGCATCCACGCCAGGCTCTCGCGCCGTGGCTCTTGGCGCGTTTGCAGCCACGTCTTCGCAGTTCTGCGGCGATTGCGCGGGCGGAGGGCACGGCGCCGAGCCCGTTGTCGTCGAAGTAGTCGGTCAGCATCTCCCGTATTCTCTTTGCCGGTACCGAGGCGTTGGCGTCGTCGAAGACGAACAGCGTGTTGAGGGCTTCGCCCAGGGGATCCATGCTGTCGAAGAGGTCCGCGGTCGCGGTCTCGATGCCCTGGGGGAGCGTCGGCGCGATCCAGGGCTTGCCGGCCTGATGCCGCCGCCAGCCCGCGTTGGCTTCGCCGACCATGCGGGCCAGGATGCGCGGCGCCTCCCGCCAGAGCGTCTCGGGCAGTCGTTCGTCGGGTCGTCTGGCGGTTGTGCAGGGAATGACGACGAGTCGTCGCTTGAGTCCGGAGTCCCACCCGGGCAGCCGGGGTTCGGCGTTGCCGTAGAGCATGAGCTTGGCGGTGGGGCGGAAGGAGTAGCCGTCGGCGCGCATCCGGTTGGCGCGGATGGTGTCGGCGCCGGTGAGCGCCTTGAAGAGGCCTGCCTTGAGGCGGCCCGAGCTTGGGATTTCGGCGGCGGAAGCGAACCGTGATCCGTCGAGCGCGGTCATCCATTCCGGGTGGCGGTCGGAGGTACCGCGCGCGGAGACGAGGCCGTCGGGCGGGATTCGGGCGGCGTAGTCGCCCATGATGCGCGTGAGCAGTTCGACGAGCGTGGACTTGCCGGCGGCGCCGCGTCCGTAGAGGAAGACGGCCCGGTGGACGACGGTCTGTCCGGTCAGCAGGTAGCCGAACCAGCGCCAGAGCCACTGGACGACATCCGCGTCGCCTCCGCACATCTCATGCAGGAACGCGTCGAACCGTTCGGCGTCGCCGCCCGCCGGCGCGCACCCCAGGGAGCGTGTGACCCCGTCTTCCCTTTGGGCTGGGCGGTCGTCGATCCGCCTGAGGTCGACCACCGCCCGGCCCGGCAGGCCGCACAGCATGGGATCGGCGTCCGGCTGTAGCTCCGGTGCATGGGCGTAGAGGACATCGAGAGCGGCGCGCGCGACCTTGGTCCGGGCGCGCTTGCCGCCGATGTTCCAGACCCGCGCGACCGCCTTGCCCGGGCTGGCGCGGCCGGACCCGGACACCCAGACCGAACCCGTCCAGTAGAGGCGCGAGCGCCCGGGTCCCAGCGCGAGGTCGGCCAGCACGCCTTGGCGCACGCACTCGCGGACCAGGCGAACCTCGCCGCCCAGCTCCTTCGGCGCCGCGCCCATGACGGCGGCGTCCACGATCCTGCACAGCTTTGCCGCTTTCTCGGCATTGCCGGCCTTCGCTCTCGCTTCCGCGAGGATCTTGTCGCGGTGGGGATCCTTCCGGCCGATGGGTCCGTTGGCGATCTCCTCGGTCAGCGCAAGGTCCCTCCGCGCGTGCTGGGCCCGTGTCTCGTACCAGCTAGAGGGCCGTTTGCCGGACCGGTATCCGAGCGCTTCGCACATGGCCTTGAAGTGCTGCGGGTCGCCGGGATGCTTGCGGCAATGGAAGTATCCCGAGGGCGAGACGCGGAACCGGTCCTCGCCGCCGCAGGCCGGACAGGGTCCTCGCCATTCCTTGCCGCGCGTGGAGAGGCGTTTGCCGGTCGCGTGCAGGTAGTCCTGGGCCACCTGGGCCTGCGTCCGTCCGGAGCGGCTCATGGTGGGTCAACCGCGCTGGGCCGGCGCGTTTGCGGGCCCTCGTCGCAGCGCCAGCATCGCGGCTGGTTCGAGGTGCGGACGAGATCGGCGATGCGGCCGCACGGGCAGCGTCCCATGCCGCCGCACACCGGGCAGGCGGGCACCCAGGGCCGGGGCCGGACCCTTGCGCCGCAACGAGTGCAACGGGAGCGGGCGCTCATTCCCAGTCTCCGGCTGTGTCCCTCCGGAGCGCCTCGATGAGGTCCGCATCCCCCTCGCCGCGCCGCACGGACCGCTCGGCGAGATCGACGCGGCTCCCGAGATCGGCGAGCCCGGTGGCGCGGGCGACCATGTAGATCGTGGCCGCGACGACGGAGAGCGCGAGCACGGCGTGCAGCGCGAGCGAGACGCCGTGGTTGGCAAGGATCGTCGGCCAGTGTGGCGCGAGGTATTCGAGGCGGGAGCCGCCGATCAGGAACGCCGATCCGGCGAGGGCGGCGGTAAGTCCCGCGCTGATCTTCCATGGCTGCATCGTGTATTTCTCCTTGGGGTCAGATTTCGACGGAGGCGGGATCGCGGTCGGCTGGGCCCCTGAGCCAGGAGCCGTTGTCGCTTCCGAGACCGAGCCTGCCGAGAAGCGCCGCCGCGGCCGGTCCGTTGGCGTGCATGGCGAACCCGGCGGCGGCCTTTGCCCGGACGGCCGGTTCGCGGTAGTTGCCCGAGACGGCCTCGACGTTGACGCGGCCAGTTCGTCCTTCGGCGTCCTCGTACTCGATCTACGCGTCGGGGTAGAGCACCTTGCCCCGGTCATCGAGGGGAAGGCCGAGTTCGTGGGCGACCCGGCGGCGCTCGTCATCTGCGGCCTGTCTGCCGCGCCTGAGCCGGGCGACCTCGCTCGCCCGCGCGACAGCGCCCTTGAGTTCGGTGTCGAGCCGGATGCGCCGGACGGTGGCGCCCTGTGCGGCGAGGCGTTGCCGTTCCTTCCATGCGGCGCGGTAGATGGCGGTGTCGTGGGCGGTCTCGGAGGCTCGGATCCGGGCTGGGCGGATCGTCTGTGCGGGATCGATCCCGCGCCGAGCGGCCCTATTCCGGGCCTTGGCGAGACCCTTGCGGGTGAGCGAGAGGACCTTGAACGGCTTGCCCTTCGGTCCGGTGGCCCGGTGCTCCTCGACCCATCCCCTGCGGATCCAGTCGTTGACGGCTTTCCGGGTGGTGTGGGGATGGCCTCCGAAGCGAGCCTCGGCGAGGTCGCGGTAGGAGACCGCGCCGTAGACGCCGATGTCGGTGAGCGCCCCGGCACAGCGGTCTTCAAAGGAGATGGACCCGCGCGCCCGATCCGCGGCGTATTCTCGGCGGTGGCCTTTCCGCATCGGCGAGCGATTGCGGCTGGGTGGCGCGGCGGGGCGCGGGTCCGGTTCGGCCGTCCGGCCGAAGATCTCTCTCCCTCTCACGGGATCAGCGGCTCGGTCCAAAGCCGCGCTCGGGGACCGGAATCTTCGGCACGTGTACTTGTATCCGCTGGGGTCCCTGCGCGGGCGTGCGAACCGCCGCCACGGCGACGGGATCTCGCGCGGCAATGCGTTCGCGGTGCCGCACGAGCACGAAGTCGGAGATCTTCTGGGCATCCGCGGCGGCGCGCCTGATCTCGCGCGGGTCCTCCTCGAGCGCCTGGACCCAGCCCTCGACGTAGGCCGCGCCCCGGCTCGGGTCGTGGCCGACCCCGACGCGCTCGCCGGTCATCATGGCGCTGATCTCGGCCCGGAGCTCTTCGCGGGCATACTGGGGCGATCCGAACCCACCGTCGATCCCCTCGATGAGGGTCTCGCGGTTCATCCGCTCCTTGTGGCCGGTGCTGTGGCCCAGCTCGTGAAGCGCGGTCTGGTAGTAGTGGTTGGCCGACGGGAACTGCCCGCGCTTGGGCAGCACGATCTCGTCGCGCCTCATGTGGTAGTAGGCGCGGTCGCCCTGGACGTGGCGGACCGGCACGCCGCTGTCCTCCATGACCCGTTCGGCCCCCTGATGGACCTTCCAAAGCGGCTCGGGACTAGGGTTGCTGCGCTCGGGCAGCCCGTCGGCCTGCTCGGCGTTGAACACGGTGTACTGCCGGACGTAGGGCGTCTTGAGCTTCTCGTAGCGGTAGAGCTTCTTGCCTTGGGCGTCGCGCCGGAGCCGCCCGCGCTCATCGGTCACGGCGACCTTCTTCTTGTCTTGGAAGGAGAGGATGCGCGTGCCGCGTTCGCCCTTCCTCACCTGCCCGCCCCGGGCCTGGATCTGGCGGTAGGTTCCCCAGCGCACATCGCCGTAGCCGTGCTCCTGCTGCATGGCGGCGAGGTGCAGGCTGTTGCCGCCCCGGTAGGAGCGGTCGGTGTCCACGTTCCTTGGCATGACGCGCTCGCCCGGCTGCCACGGCTTCTGCCAGGGCGCGGTGCCGAGCCTGATCTGCTCGATGATCGTGTCGGCGAACTGACGGTGGTACTCGTCGTGCTTCATCGCTCGTCCGCCTCCTCGCCGGCGTCCCCGTACGGATCGTCCCAGGCGGCCAGGATCTCGTCCTCGGTTCCGACCTCCTCGGCGAACAGGCCGTACTCGCCGGCCAGTTGAGCCTCGACCTCGAGCGTCTCGACGCCGTCGCGCGCGAGTTCGCGGTCGAAGTCCTCGAACGTGTCGACGGGGATGATTTCGATGGTTCCGCCGTTCCAGCTCATGCGTTCACCTCCTTCGGTGTGTGGGTGTGGGTTCCGGTCTCCGGTTGAGTCCCGGACGCGTGGCCGTCTTCGGTCCGGTGGCGGCGCCCCCCCGGCGGCGCGGTGATCCAGTGGCCGGCCGTCGCGTCGTAGCCGCAGACCTGGAGCGCGTCCTCGACGAACCGTCGGCCCTCTCGGCGGGCCACGTGCAGCACGAGCGAGATCCCGTCGACGACGCCCCTACAGGTGACCTCCCAGGGCAGCGCGTCTCCGGCCTGCATGGCGCAGCTCGCGAGCCTGGAGAGCGCGGAGCGCGCGTTGTTGGCGTGGATGGTCGTGAGCGACCCGCCGTGGCCGGTGTTGAGCGCCTGCAGCAGGTCGGCGGCCTCGCCGCCCCGGACCTCGCCGACGACGATGTGGTCGGGCCGGTGGCGCAGCGCGTGGCGCACCAGATCGCGGATCTCGACGGGCGTCTCTGACTGAGTGGCCCCGGCCTCGAACCTCAGGCAGTTCGCGCGGTCGATCCTGAGTTCGAGCGTGTCCTCAATGGCGACGATCCGCTCGTCTTCCGGCAACAGCTCGATCAGCGCGTTCAGCAGCGTGGTCTTGCCCGATCCCGTGCCGCCGGAGACGAGGATGTTCTGGCGGGACGCAAGCGTGCTCCGAGCGGATTCGAGGATGTCTTCGGGCAGCGAGCCCATGTTCACGAGATCCTCTGCCGAGAACGCTCGCCCCCCGAACCGGCGGATGGTGATCGCGACCTCCGGACTCGCGGGCGGCGTGCAGATGGCGACCCGCGATCCGTCTTCGAGCCGGGCGTCCAGCACCGGCCGTGCGGCGGGATCGAGCCCAAGCGGCCGGGCGATATGGATGGCGGCACGGTGGAGCCAGGCCGCGGTGAGTTCGGGCGCCTCGTGGGGCTCCAGTTTCCCGCCCCGCTCGACCCACACGTTCCCGGGACCGTTGATCATGATCTCGGAGACTTGGCCGTCTTCGAGCAGGGACTCCAACCCTGGAAGGAACGGGGTGAGATGTCCGACACCGCTGGCGCGCTTCATATCCGCCCCTCCTCGCGCTGTTGCCAGTAACCCGTCTCCTTCGGCAGGTAGTGCGGCTTGAGGTAGACGCGCCGCGCGGGGAGCGACTTCACGCCGTCGTAGGGCAGGCAGATTGCTTGGTAGTTGGCGAGCAAGGTGAACTCACGCGGCGTGAACACCGGCTCCCTCTGTCGGCGGAACGACTTGCTCGCGCCGATGGTGCCGCGTCCGCCGCCCGCCCGTCCGGACAGCAGCGAGAACTCGGGTCTGCCCGTGGTCTCGGTGAAGGTGTAGGAGGGCTGGGTCTTCATGACCGAGCCGCACATCTCGGACGCGATCTTGGCCGAGGAGTCGTCGGAGAGCGACAGGAAGATCCGGGTGCGAAGCGTCTGGACGAGCGTGCGCCACGCCTCGCCGGAGGGGAGCACGGAGCGAAGCGAGGAGAGCGACTGCGTGGCGACGATCGGGATGCAGCGGCACTGGCGCGTGAGCGCGAACGCCTTCTCGTCGCCGGAAGGATCGTCCTGGCCCACGGTGGCAAAGGCCTGGTACTCATCGCAGATGAACACCGCGGGCCGCATGTAGCGGTCGGGGTGGAGCGCCGCCTCTGCGGGCCTTCGGAGTAGCGCCTGCATCCACGCACTCTTGAGCAGCACGCCGATGGCGCGGGCGAGCGCCGGGTTCGCGCCCGCGGGCATGTTGAGCGCGAGCACCTTGCCGCCCTCGATCAACTCGGAGAGCGGGGGCAGCCTCCGGCGGAGCCCATCCATGGGCGGACCCTTCTCGTCGTCGTCGGCCTCACCGCCGCCCTTGGGTTCCGGCTTGGCAGTCTCCGGCGGCGGCGGGCAGAACACACCTGCCACGTCCGGCTGGTCGAAGAGCGAGAGGAAGACGCTGATCCCCTCGACGATCGAGGTGCGGAGCTTCGCGTCCAGCTTCGACCAGTCCTTGTCGTACCACCGGTCAATGGCCTCGACCCGCTCCCTGAACTCGCCGCCCCCGCCGCCTCCGGCCGCCTCCACCACATAGGTGAGCTTGAGCTTCGCGAGCTTGGCCCGAAGCTCGGCGTCCAGCCGCGAGCGCACCCGGTCGTCGCCGTCCTCCTCCCAGCCCCACTTCTTGAGCGCGTCGGCGTGGGAGATCATGTCGTTGTCGGTGAGGACGGCGTCCACCGGGGATACCTGGTCCGCGATCTGCTGGGCTTCGCCGATCTTGTGGGCCAGGAGCTGCGCGTCCACGGTGCAGCGGTAGATGTCCTGGAGCGTGACCCAGCCCCCCGGGAAGAGCCGGTGCAACTCGATGATCCAGCGCACCAGGTTCGTGTACGCCTGTTGCCAGAAGGGTTCGCGAGACTTGCCGAAGAGCTGGTTGATGAGCGACGCCACGCCGTAGGCGAGCGAGTAGGAGTCGAGCAGCGGATCGTCGAGCGGGTTCCACTGGACCAAGCCGCCGATCCCGATCTCGAGGTAGTCGTCCCCACGCCCGGCGTCTTCGAGAATGCCTCGGACCTGATGGCAGAAGTCACCCTTGACCTCGAGCACGAGCGCGCCCGCGCGCTGTCCGGGATCGCCGGCTTGCCAGGTGAGGATCTGGCGGGCGAAGGGGTACATGCAGCCGCTGGTCTTACCCGTACCCACGGCGCCCACGATGAGCGTGCCGGTGTAGAGTCCCTTCTCGGGGACGACGAGCCAGGACGGCTGCTCGCTCTCGCGCGCAACGACCGGATGGTGCAGCTCGCCGATCACGAGCGAAGGCGCTTCATCCTCGGGCGAGACGGGCCACTCGGGCAGCCTACCGAGCCGCTTGAACCTGAACAGCGGCTGGAGCCAGACCCTCCAGACGGAGAGCGCGAACGAGCCCGCGAGCACGACCAGGACGGCGGGCCATGCGTAATGCCAGACGCGGAGCGCGGCGTGCAGACCCGGGTCGTGCGAGGCGACCAGGTCGAGGTACGGGTTCGCGCCGGGTGACGGGAACGGGATCTTTAGCGCGTGGCCGCCGACCGCGCCGACGGCGCTCCCGATGATGGCGAGTGTACCGTACCTCATCGGAGATACACCCTTCCGGGACGGACCGCTGGCTGGGAGTGACCCCGGAGCGGAGGGGAGGATGGCGTTGTACATCGCCATCCTGCCCGATGCCGATCGAGGCATGCCGAGATGGGGGGTCGCTCCCAGCCACGGCCTCGATGGCCGCATCGGCATCGGCGCTCCCTTTGCCGTGGTGCAACCGCAAGCGCGCCAGCGACATACGGAATTGGATGCGTGTCCATCGCAGACGCGATTTCGTGTCCGGCGACCCCCCAAGTGCCATGTACACTCGCGGAGCGGCATCGGCACGGGCGTCCGGCGCTCAAAACGGATCCCCCGGGAGCCGCGTGGATTGCCACACGGTGAAGTCGTCGATCATCGCTTCGGAGGGTGCGGTCGGAAGCGATTCCCGCAGCTCGGCAAGCCGCACCAGACAGCCCCGGAGGCTGCCGTACCGCCCGGTCACGCGCTTGTCGCTGCCGCGGATGCCCTGTTCGATCCGCTCGATCTCGCGGCGGATCTCGCGGCCGGTCGCGGACGCCTTTGCGCGGCCGGGGGACCGCTTTGGATCGGCCCAGTTGCCGAGAACCTTTTCGGCCCGGTCGAACTCGCTGTCGGTGCGGACAACGGCGACCGCCTCGACCTTTCGGCCCCGCTCTTGGAGCCCCTCCCAGAGTTCCCGGTGGACTCGGCCCCAGGAATGGAGCCCGGTCGCCGTGTCGTGGCCCGGATCGGCGTAGACGAACACCGCGCGCCCGGCATCCAGCGCGACGGGCAGCTTGAGGGGGAAGAAGGCCCGAACCTACGCAAGTCTCAATGGGACAATGACTTGACTACAAGCTACGGGATGCGTGTATCACTTGGGGTGCCCGAAGGCTGCAAAGCCGCGTGCCTCGCCAGTTTGCGGGAGCATCGCGCAGAAACAGGGAGATTCGGAAATTCGGCCGCGGCACGCTCCGCAACCGAAGAGCCCGTGGACCCCACTTGCAACCCAGGTCTCGGCTTCCCGATCACCCCCGGCACTTCGATGGACCAACCCTGCCTCTCCGAAACACTGCTGCCGGTCGCACCATGCAAGGGAGGCTGTTGGCAGGTCAGATCTTGAAGTTGGCCGTTACCGGGACGATGTGGCCATTCACGCAAACGAGGTAGCGCACGTACCGGTATCGAATCTGATGTAGCGTGCTACTTCGCCGCGATTCTCCGCTGTGAGCGGAGTTGAAGGACCTCTTCGTAGTAGATGCACCGGTAGGGGAGCCCGCGATTCTCCATGTCGCTGGCAACCCGTCGGTTGTGACACGGCCGCGCGCGCGGCCGTGTCACGCGGGAGCTTGCGGGCGTGACCGGAGTCCCCCGCCCATGGCCCTCCCGTGCCATGGGGAAGGATCGGCATGGACACGCCCATGCCATCCTCCGCGGGAAGGTCGCTCCAGGCCAGAGATCCTTTGCGGGAAAGCGTCCGATCAGCCCGACGACCAGCCGGTCGGCCAACACGTCCTCCTCCACCTCGAAGCGGCGCTCGACACCCTTCCGGGACGGACTGCTCGCTCGGAGCGCGCCAATAGCCACGGCGCGAGAGCCTGGTTCGGATGCCGGGAGGCCTGAAATGGGACCGATGGGACCGAATAGACCCTTTGGTTGGGTTGTGCCCGTAGGCGCGCGCGTACGCAAGGGAAACCTACGAAAGGGTCCAAACCGGCCATTCGGTCCCGAAGGCGACATTTTCGTGCCGAATTCGCCCGATCATGCCGGACCATGCCGCGATCCCGCATCCCCGATGCCCGCTCGGGCATACCCACCCCGCAACCACCCTCCGGCTCTCTCTCATCCTGATTGTCGCGCTACACTTGACCGCCGGAGTGCGGGGTATCGGGGCCGTAGAGCGGGTGTCCGTTCGACGTTGGTGGCCGGCGGACGCGGAATCGCACGTTCCAGGCCGTCATGCGGTCGCCTCCCTCGTCATGTCGGGTGCGGTTGAATGTAGGCTCGATTCGGTCGGGATGGCGTCGGCCCGGTTGCGGTCGCCCGTGAGACGACGATGGTTCCGGCAGCGGTGCCACCGGTTCGGCGCACCATCCTCGCCTCATGGGTTCCGTTCGAGCGCCCGGTCGTGGATGGCCGAGTCCGGCGTTCCGGCGGAGGTTGCCGAAGCCTGCCTTGCCCACGTCCCGAGAAGCCGGGTCGTTCAGGCGTATCTGCGATCCGACTTGCTGGAGCGCCGCGCCGAAGTCATGCAGGCGTGGAGCGAGTACGTCACGCGGCGATAGGCTGCCGCCACCGCGAAGAGCCCAGCTCCCGTCTTCCCGGCGGTCCACTTAGCGATCCGATTAGCTGACTTTCGACAAGCTGAAGTCTTGCAGGCTTGGTGAGCACCTCGGGTAGCGACACGCCTCCGTCGCTTCCGGCCATCACACTCTCTCTCCACTCGCAGTGTGGTCACAGGCCGCCGACTGAGCGGCGGGCAGGTGTCCCGGAGCGATGACCACGCCTCTTTGACGTGGTTCCGTTGCGGGCCATGGAGGTGTCGTGGGACGGCGCTGGCAGCGACCGCGAACGGGTCGTAGACGGCGTTGGAACCCCATGGAAGTCTGTGGAAAAGTAGGGAATTTCCGACCGTTGACGCCGTCCTGAATGGTCCTTCAGCGTTCAGGCATGGATACGCTGGAAGAGCTGTTCAGATCGCGGGTTAGCGCGTTCCTCGGGCGTTCGGGGCTGAGCCCGACGGCGTTCGGCAAGAAGGCGCTGGGCGACCCGAACCTGATGCGGCAAATCGGCCGTGGCCGCTCGCCGTCGCTGAGGACGGCCGACCGGATTCTGGCGTTCATCGCGGAGCACGATGGTGCATCGGGCGGTGGACGCGATCCCCCTCGACGCCCGTGATATCGAGACCGACGAGAACGCGGAGAACAACAAGGAGGAGCAGGACGATGACCGAGAACACGATGGAACGGAGAACGAACGCGCCAATCCGGTTCCTGCGGCTGCCCGAGGTGCTGGCGCGCACCGGCTTGTCGCGGAGCACGATCTATGTGCGGCTGGCCGCGGGGTGCTTCCCCCAGCCGGTTTCGCTGGGTGGCCGCGCGGTGGGCTGGATCGAGGCCGAGGTGGACGAATGGGTTCGCGAGCGCATCGCCGAGAGCCGGTTCGAGGGCGTGCGGACCGGTGGGCGCGGCGAGGCCGCGCGGGCGATCCCCGAGGCCGACCGCCGGGCGGCAGAGCCTGGCCTGGTTCGATGAGGCAGCGCGCTTCGCGGCGGCCGAGGAACAGCCGGTCGGACGCGTCTAAGGCCGGGAAGCCAGCCGACGCAGTGTTGAACACTGCGGCTGGCGAGGGGGTGGCTCCGCCCCCCTTCGACCCCCTGTACTTTCGCGCCGCTCGCGGAGCGGCGGGCGGGCGCGGGAGACCGCGCCTCGAACCCCGCCCCCGGTGCGCCCATGCCTGAGCGCCGCACCGTGATGATCGCCGCCCGCGTCACGCCCGCGGAGCACGCCGCCTGGCGGGAGAAGGCGGCCGCAGCGGGTATGTCTCCCTCCGAGTTGTTGCGGCGGGCGATGGCGCAAACGCGGACGTGGACTGCACCGGCACGCGCCGTCGAGCGCGAGCGCACTCGCCAGATCGCGCGCATCGGAAACAACCTGAACCAGCTTGCTCGGTGGGCGAACACCCACGCCTCGACGGCCGAGGCCGTCTCGGTGATCGCCCACCTCGTTTCGTTCGAGCACTCGCTGCTCAGTCTGGCTTGCATCGGCGAGGACGGCAGCGATGCACCTTAAGTTTCTGCCCCACGGGAAGGGCTCCGCCCGCGCGGCGGTCAAGTATCTCGTCGGCGAGCGGGACGCGGCGGGACAGGAGCGCGAGGGCGTCGAAGTGTTGCGCGGGAACCCGGACATGGTGGCCGCCGTCGCCGACTCGCTCGACTTCGAGAGGAAGTACAGGTCGGCCGTGATCGCGTGGGCGCCTGAGGACAAGCCCACCGACGAGCAGATCGAAGCCGTCCTCGACGAGTTCGAGAAGACGGCGTGGGCGGGACTGGAACAAGACCGCTACGCGTGGACGGCGGTCCTGCACCGCGAACGCGGAGGCGGCGTCCACGCGCACATCCTCGCCGCGCAGTGCGACCTACAGACGGGCCGGAGCTTGAACATCGCGCCCCCGGGCTGGCAGAGGACCTTCGATCCGCTCCGCGACGCCTTCAACCACGAGCATGGCTGGGGCCGCCCGGACGACCCCGCGCGAGCCAGGGCGCAGCGGCCGGGCCACGTGGCCTACATCGAGGCATCGAAGCTGCGGGCCGGACTCGAACACGAGGCGGATCCCCGCACGCTGATCCGCGACTACCTGGTACAGCGCGTCGAACACGGCGCGGTCAAGGGCCGGGCCGACGTGGTCTCCGCGCTGGAGGACGTGGGGCTGGAGGTGCCGCGCCAGGGCAAGGACTACGTCACCGCCCGCGATCCGGACAGCGGGAAGCGGTGGCGGCTGAGAGGAGAGCTGTATGAGCGAGACTTCGAGCCCGAACGACTTGACCTCCCGGCTGAGGAGCAGGCTGGAGACCGACCGGAAGGAGATCGAGGAGACGGCCACGCGCGAGCTCAGGCGGCTTGGCGAGAGCTTAAGCGCCGTCAGAAGCGACGCGCTGCGTTCCATCGAGGCCGATACGGAGGAGGCGACCGGGCGGATGCGCGAGTTGCTGATGAGGGCTTGGCTCAGGCCGCTGGTGGTCGGCATGAGCCTGTTTCTCGGTATCTGCGGCGGCAGCTGGGCGACGATGCACTGGTTGTCGAGGAGCATCGACACCCGGATCGAGACCTTGGCGGAGGTGGGCGTCCGGATCGTGCGGGCGCGCGACAACCCTGGCGGTGCTGCACGAGACGACGTGGGGCATCGAGTTGGTCAAGATCAACGGGGATCGGTACGTGTCGCTACCCGTCGGCACGCCGGGCCGTCCGGGCTTCACCATGGACGGACGGCCTTACTTGAAGCTCTCGAGAGAGTGAGGAGGGAGTTGCATGACCGACTTGGAACGGCGGTTGACGGCCGCGTTGGAAAGATTGTCGGCGCAGTACGAAACGGAACAGCGGCGGCACTGCGGACAGATCGCAGCGTTGCGCGAGCACGTCGAAGCCTTGCAGCGGCAAGTCGAGCGGCTGAGCGGGCGGGTGACGGACTTGGCCAGATCCTCCGGGACGTACGGCGCAGGGCCAGGGAGCAGGTGGAGATGACCAGGCGGCTGGTCGAAAGACTGCGACCGAGCGGACCGGACCGGGACTCCGGGCCAAGCCGGTGATGGCTCCCGGCTACAGAATCGGCTGTGCTAAACCGAGGCTCGAGCTCCGGTCCCGGTCGGTGGTGCCCAACCACTCCGAGTCCCAACTGAGCCCGCCAAAGCCAGACTGGCGAATCGGCACGGCGGCCTCGCCACCGTGTTGGTCATCCCCGGTCCCCCCACGGATCTCGTTATCTTACGGAATTAGGCGTCTCTTCGTCGAGTCGGTCGCGTGGCCGCTCTCGAACACCGGAGGACGGTTCCGAGCAACGCGCCCGCGAACGGGATGACGGGCCAACCGGCTGAGGTACGGTGACATCCGCTTGCCGGGGCTCGGAAGCGCGTCCACCTTCGAAGAACCACCCAGGTGCCGGGCTACAGGAGACGAACATGATCCGCCGGATTCAGGCCCTCAACTTCCGCTGCCTGCGCTATGTGGACCTCCGGCTCGACCGCTTCCACGTGCTCATCGGCCCCAACGCCAGCGGGAAGAGCACGCTCTTCGACGCAATCGCCTTCTTGGGCGACTTGGTGAGCGATGGGCTGGAAGGTGCGGTTGGAAAGCGAACGGCAAACTTTCAGGACTTGGTGTGGAATCGTCCGGATGGCGACATCGGCTTCGAGCTTGCGATCGAAGTGGATGTGCCTGAGGGACTGCGCGAGCGGCTTCCGTCGGAAAAGGACTTCAGGGTGTTCAGGTATGAGATCGCGATTCGAGACGACGGCGCGGGCTCACGGATCTCTTCCGAGCGTGCTCTACTCATGCCACCGTCGAAGGGTCCGGCGGCATCTCATCAGAAATCCCTGTTTCCAAGTCCGCCAACGGCACCGGCAACGATCATGCTAGGAAGGGGACGGGCCGGCATGAGGTCGGTGGTGAGTAAGTCGGATCAGGGAACTGACAGCTACTACGTCGAAACGGCACCGAAAGCCGGAAAGGGCTGGGTAACAACCATTGCGTTCGGTCCACGTCGCTCGACGCTAGCCAACCTCCCCGAGTCCCCGGAAAAATTCCCGGTGGCCACCTTCCTCAAGCGAAAGCTAGAGGCAGGAATCAAACGGGTGTTCTTGGACAGCGACGCGATGCGGCGTCCCAGCCCACCCGAGTATGGCTCCAACGGCTTTGCAGACGACGGGTCGAGTCTGCCGTGGGTAGTCAAGCGGCTGCGTGAGCAGAACCCATCGGAGTACAAGCCGTGGCTGGAGCATGTGCAGACGGTTCTCACCGATCTTACGGACATACGTGTAGTCGTGCGCCCGGAGGATCGTCACGCATACCTAACCCTGCGGTACGACACCGAAGTGGAAGTGCCCTCGTGGATGGCCTCAGATGGGACTATGCGTCTCTTGGCGCTCACCCTGCTTGCTTATCTTCCGGACAACGACGAGATCTATCTCCTCGAGGAACCCGAGAACGGCATTCACCCGCTCGCGCTCGAAGGCGTGCTCGATTCGCTCTGGTCCGCCTACGACGCGCAGGTTCTCACTACTACCCACTCGCCGGCTCTTCTCGGACTGGTCGAACCTTCCGAGGTGTTGTGTTTCGACAAGGATCAAGACGGCGCAACCGACATCGTTCGCGGCAATGAACATCCGATACTTGAGAGATGGCAAGGCTCACTCGACAAGAATGTGCTGTTCGCCAAGGGCATCATCGGATGAAGGAACCGAAGCAGTCGGAGAGGCTGGTCGTCCTAGTCGCCGACCGGGACATCGAGGAAGCCTTGAGGGTAGTCCTTGGCCGTCCCAACAGCCTTGGAATACGGCGTGTTTCCTTTGAGTGTCGGCGCCACCCCAATCGAGACAGTGGGTGCAGAGCAAACGCGGCTGAATTCCTCCGTCCCTTCCAGAATCGCTTCAGCCATGCGCTAGTGGTGTTCGACCGGGAAGGGTGTGGGAGCCTAGAAACGCGAGAGGCGATCGAACAAGACGTGGAATCCGAACTCGAGCGCAATGGCTGGAAGACCCGCGGCAAGGTCATCGTGATCGACCCGGAGCTTGAGCGTTGGCTGTGGGCGGACTCACCCGGAGTGCTGAAGGGGCTTGGCTGGAATCGCGGATACGCCGAACTCAGGTCTTGGCTGGAGGAAGAGGGGGTTTGGGATCACTCCTCGGAGAAACCCCACAAACCAAAGGCGGCTCTGAAACGCACTCTGCAACGCACACGTCGGAGACGATCCGCTCGGGTCTTTGGTGAGATTGGCGCGGACGTTTCCCTCACCAAGTGCAGGGATGCCGCTTTTCTCAAGATGAGGACCGTCCTCCAAGCTTGGTTCCCCCCGTGCCCCTGACGCCCGAACAGCGCGCCCGCGAGGAGATCGACGGGCAGCTTGAAGCCAGCGGATGGGCCGTTCAGGATTTCGCATCCATGAACATTCACGCGGGGCCCGGCGTGGCGATCCGGGAGTTTCCGCTGAAATGGAAGGAAGGCGAGCAGATCCGAACCGGGTTTGCCGACTACCTCCTCTACGTGAACGGATACGCCATCGGCGTGATCGAGGCCAAGCCCGCCGGACACACCCTGCAAGGCGTCATCCTCCAGTCGGAGCGTTACACCGAGGGACTGGACAAGAACGTACCGGCCTGGTACCGGCCACTTCCCTTCGCATACGAGTCCACGGGGGAGGTGACCCAGTTCACGAACGGACTGGACCCCGACCCACGCAGTCGCGAGGTCTTCAGCTTCCATCGTCCCGAGGGATTGCTGCGGCTCCAGGACTTGGGGTCCGCCCAGCTACGCGCTTTGCTCCGCCGAATGCCCGACCTGCCCAAGGGTCGTCTCTGGGACGTGCAGCACGAGGCGATCCTGAACCTCGAACGATCGCTGGCCCACGGGCTCCCGCGCGCCCTTATCCAGATGGCGACGGGTAGCGGCAAGACCTTCACGGCGGTGACGGCCTGCCACCGGCTCATCAAGTATGCGGGCGCGAAGCGCATCCTGTTTCTGGTGGACCGGAACAACCTGGGACAGCAGACGCTAAACGAGTTCCAGCAGTTCCGGGATCTCGGCTCCGCCTACACCTTCGCGCAGGAGTTCGGAGTCCAGCGTCTGCGCGGCAACGCGGTCGAAGGAGCCGCCAAGGTGGTCATCACGACCATCCAGCGTCTCTACTCGATGCTCAAGGGCGATCCCGAGTACGACCCGGCCAACGAAGACGAGTCGCTGTTCGAGTCGGGCGGCGCGCTTGGCGGCGAGCCCGTACCGGTGGGTTACACACCGGATCTCCCCATCGAGCACTTCGACTTCATCGTCATCGACGAGTGCCACCGCTCGATCTACAACGTCTGGCGGCAGGTGATCGAGTACTTCGACGCCTTCCTGATCGGGCTGACCGCGACCCCGAGTCCCCGCACCATCGGGTTCTTCAAGAACAACGTCGTACAGGATTATTCGCACACCAAGGCCGTGGCGGACGGGATCAACGTCGGCTACGACATCTACCGCATCAGGACCAAGATCACAGATGAAGGCGGAGCCGTACTGTCAGCGGCCGGGAGGTACGTGCCCAGGCGCGACCGCCGCACCCTCAAGACCACGCTCGCGGAGCTGGAGGACGATCTCACCTACACCGCGAACCAACTTGACCGCGACGTGGTCGCCCCGGACCAGATCCGGCTCGTCGCGCGCACCTTCCGGGAGCACCTGTTCACGGAGATCTTCCCCGGCCGCACAGAAGTCCCGAAAACCCTGGTGTTCGCGAAGAACGACATCCACGCTGACGATATCGTGCAGGTCTTCAAGGAGGAGTTCGGCAAGGGCAACCACTTCTGCCAGAAGATCACATCGAAGACGACCGGGGCCTCGCCGAAGGATCTGTTGAGCAGCTTCCGCAACTCGTACAACCCGCGCATCGCGGTCACGGTGGACATGATCGCGACCGGCACGGACGTGAAGCCGCTCGAATGCCTGCTCTTCATGCGCAACGTCAATTCGGCGGGCTACTTCGAACAGATGAAGGGCCGGGGCGTGCGGATCATTGACCGCGACGACCTGCAAGGCGTGACCCCGGACGCAACAGACAAGACGCATTTCGTGATCGTCGACGCGGTCGGTGTGTGCGAACGCGACAAGACGGTATCGCCGCCCCTGGAGCGCAAGCCGTCGGTCGGCACGAAGAAGCTGCTTCAGATGGTCGCGATGGGGATAGCACACGCCGACCTCGTGTCGAGCCTGGCTTCGCGGTTGGCGCGGCTCGGAAAACGCGTGGACGAGAACCAGGCGGCGCGGATCGCGAAGGAGGCGGACGGAGCGAGTCTGGCGGGGCTCACGGGCGCGTTGCTGGACAGCATCGATCCGCAGCAAGCGCATGACGCAGCGACAGAAACGTACGGACTGTCCGAAGACGAGGACCCAACCCCCGAGCAATTGGATGCGACGGAACGCGAGCGCATGGTCGAGGCGCTCAAGCCCTTCGCCAACCCGGGGCTCAGGCGGGTGATCGTCGAAGTCGCTCAGAGCCTCTACCAGATCATCGACGAGGCCGCCATCGACGTGCTCATCGACTTCGGGCACAGCGAGGCGGCGGTCGAGAGTGCCCGGTCCAAGCTGGACGACTTCAAGCAGTTCATTGAGGAGAACAAGGAAGAGATCGAGGCGCTCCGCATCCTCTATAGCCGACCCTACCGGGCAGGGCTGCGGTATCGGCATGTCAAGGAGCTTCGAGACGCGCTTCGGAGTTCTTCGGTCGGTATCCACGACCCGGCCAACGGTCTGTGGCGGCTCTACGAGGCGCTGGAGCCGGACAAGGTGGTGGGCAGGGGCGGCAACGCGCTTGTGGACCTTGTGGCCATCGTGAGGCACGCGATCAAGCCGGACGGGACGCTCGTCCCGGTCGCCGAACAAGTGGAGGTCCGCTACCGGGAATGGCTCGCGGAGAAGGAGCACCTCGGGCAGACCTTCACGCCCGCCCAGCGGAAGTGGTTGGACGCGATCAAGGATCACATTGCGAGCAGCCTGCGGATCGAGCAGGACGACTTCGAGGACGTGCCGTTCAACCAGTGGGGTGGGCTCGGCGGTGTGTACCGGGCATTCGGGGAGGACTTGACCCCCCTGCTGGCCGAACTCAATGAGAGGCTCGCGGCGTGAAGGGGCTGCCGGACGGGTGGGTGCGGGTCAGGATGCAGGATCTCGTGCGCATCAATCCGCCGAGGGTCCGGCCTGAACTGGAGGATCGCACCCCGCTCGTTTTCGTTCCCATGCCAAGCGTAGCCGAGGACTTCGGAGGAATCGACGTGTCCGGGCGACGCTCTTTCGCTTCGATCAAGCGTGGATACACGCAGTTTCGACCGGGCGATGTGCTCTTCGCCAAGATTACGCCGTGCATGGAGAACGGAAAAATCGCCATCGTCCCCGAGATTCGACCACCCCTCGGATACGGTTCCACCGAGTTCTTCGTGATGCGGCCGCGGAACGCCGGTCTTCGCCGTTGGATTGCGTACTGCGTTGCTCAGTCCTCATTCCGGCAACTGGCCCGCGAGAACATGCAAGGTGCCGTCGGCCAACGGCGTGTCCCCAAGGTCTGGCTGGAAGACGCCTCCGTCCTCTTGGCCCCGCTCCCCGAACAGCACCGCATCGTCGCCAAGATCGAGTCGCTGTTCGCGCGACTGGACGAAGGCGTGGCCGCGCTCAAGCGCGCCGAGGCGAATCTGGAGCGCTACCGCGCGTCCGTCCTGAAGGCGGCAGTTGAGGGCAGGCTGACCGAGCAGTGGAGGAGCGAGAATCCGCCTGAGGAGACCGGCGAGGAACTGCTCGGGCGCATCCTGGCCGAACGGCGGAAGCGCTGGGAGGCGGAGCAAGTTGCCAAGTTCGAGGCGAAGGGACGGAAGCCGCCCCGGAACTGGAAGAAGAAGTACAAGGAGCCGGTCATACCGGACACGAGCGGGTTGCCGGGGCTGCCGGAAGGATGGTGCTGGGTAGGGATAGAGCATCTCACCGCGTTCATTCCTTACGCGTTGAAGGCAGGACCCTTCGGCTCAGCACTCAAGAAGAGCTTCTACGTGGAGTCTGGCTACAAGATCTACGGGCAAGAACAGGTGCTTCGAGGCGATCCTGGCTGGGGCGGGTACTACATTGACGAGGACCGATTCTGCTCCTTGAAGAACTGCGCCGTCCAGCCGGGAGACCTCTTGATAAGCCTAGTTGGAACGATCGGCAGAACCCTCGTTCTCCCCCAGGACATCGAGCCTGGGATCATCAATCCACGCCTGATCAAGGTTTCTCTAAACCGAGAGGTCGCCGTTCCAGAGTTTTTTCAGGCATACCTGCGGTCGCCTCGAGTTCGCCAGATCCTAAAGCGCGTATCTCACGGCGGGACAATGGACGTACTGAACATGAGGACTTTGAAGGCCGTGGCGTTCCCCTTACCGCCGGTCGCAGAGCAGGAGTTCATCGTTCAGGTGCTTTCGGACTCTTCCGTAACCCTCGATGGAATGGCGACTTCCTTCAGCAACAGCGCCAGATGCGCCGCCGCCCTCCGCCAATCCATTCTCAAACGGGCCTTCGAAGGCCGCCTCGTCCCGCAAGACCCCGCCGACGAGCCCGCTTCCATCCTTCTGGAGCGCATTCGGGCCGAGCGGGAAGCCGAACGGAAACGGAGAAAGCGCCGACCCACGAGAGCGCAGCGACAACCCGCGAGCCGAGTCTCCTGATGCCGAACGACACCCGGCAGATCGTCAACAAGGCGTGGAGCTTCGCGCACCTGCTCCGCGACGATGGCCTGTCCTACATGGCCTACACAGAGCAGATCACCTTCCTGCTGTTCCTGAAGATGGCGCACCAGCGGACCCAGCCGCCGTGGAACCGTCCTGCCATCGTACCGGAGGGACTCGACTGGCCCAGCCTTCTCGCCCGCGACGGTGAAGAGTTGGAGACCCACTACCGGCGCATCCTGACGGAGCTTCCCAAGCGGGGCGGGATGCTCGGCGAGATATTCAAGAAAGCCCGACAGGAGATACAGAACCCGGCGACGCTGAAGCGGCTGATCGTCGACTTGATCGACCCCGAGGACTGGATGTCGATGCGCGCGGACGTGAAGGGCGATATCTACGAGGGTCTGCTGGCCAAATCGGCTCAGGAGTCGCCGAAGGGCGCGGGCCAGTACTTCACGCCCCGCGAACTCATCAAGGCCATCGTGGACTGCGTTCGTCCGGGGCCGGACGACACCGTGTGCGATCCCGCCTGCGGGACGGGCGGCTTCCTGCTGGCCGCCCACGATCATGTGGTCCAAGAGCACGGAAGCACGCTCGACCCCGACCGGAAGGCCCACCTGCGGACGAGCTTCGTACACGGCTGGGAGATCGTGCCCGCGACCGCCCGGCTTTGCATCATGAACCTGTACCTGCACGGAGTCGCCCCGGACGAGCCCCCGATCCGGTCGGGAGTGGACAGTTTGGCGAACGACCCCGGCGAGCGATTCTCGATGGTGCTCACCAACCCGCCGTTCGGCAAGAAGAGCAGCGTTCGGATCGTGAACAAGGAGGGCGAACTGGAGACGGAGTCCGACACCTACGAGCGTCAGGACTTCTGGACGAGCACCAAGAACAAGCAACTCAACTTCCTCCAGCACGTGAAGACGCTGCTCCGGATGCACGGCACCTGCGCCATCGTGGTTCCCGACAACGTCCTGTTCGAGGGCGGCGCGGGCGAGACGGTGCGGCGGAACCTGCTCCAAGCGTTCGATGTGCACACGCTTCTCCGGCTCCCGACCGGGATCTTCTACGCTCAGGGGGTGAAGGCAAACGTCCTGTTCTTCGACGCGAAGCCCGCGCGAGAGAAGCCGTGGACGGAGCGACTGTGGGTCTACGACCTGCGGACGAACAAGCATTTCACGCTCAAGATGAAGCCGCTTCGGCGGGCGGACCTCGACGACTTCGTGGAATGCTACCGGCCGGGCGAGCGCCACAAGAGGGAGGAGACATGGAACACGGAGAACGGGGGCGATCGCTGGCGGGCGTTCGAGTACGACGAACTGGCGAAGCGCGACAAGCTGAATCTGGACCTCTTGTGGCTTCGGGACCGGGCCTTGGAGGACAGCGATAGTCTCCCGGAACCGGAGGTGTTGGCCGCCGAGATCGTCGAGGACCTGCACGCCGCATTGGAGGCGTTTCAGGCCATCGCGGAGGAATTGGAGTTATGATGACCTTGAGGGTAGGCTCGCCGGGTAGGATGATGAACGATTCACCACAAGCGGCTGTGCCGTCGCTGTGAGGGGGGCACTTGAGTTGAGGTTGTCGCCGGACAAATCGTGCAAAAGGAGTACATCATGATCGCGGACCATTTCGTATTCAACGTCGCCGTCGAAACGATACTCGCGCAGGACACGACCCAAGTTGCGGATACAGCGGGGAATCCGACGCCCCTGATGGTGGCGGGCAGTGTCCTTCTCGTGATCGTCCTGATCGGGCTCCCTTTCTTGGCCACCAAAACCGCAAGCGACGGAAAGACCGAGTTGAAGGGCCTTGCACTCCCGGCGGGGTCGGTTCGGAGCATGCTGGCGCTCATGACCGTGGGGGTATTCGTTGTCGTAGCGACTTTCGGAGGAGCGGCCCTCGGATCTGAGTACGAGCGTGTGTTGACGACTCTGGCGACTCTGGCCGGTCCCGTCCTTGGCTTCTACTTCGGTAGCCGCGGGTCAGGCGGAAGATCGAGAAAGGGAACGGGTGACGGCAGCAAAGCTGAGGGAGATCCAGACGTAACTGAAGCCGAGGGGACACCCCCATCCTGAGTCTCGGCGAGAGATCTTGCATCGCCGACGTAAGATCATGGGCGGCGCTTCTCGCCAAGCGCTACTTGGCTGGCGCCACCCGGGCTGCAGTAACGGCGACCTCGCCAGTGCTCGGTGACCGAGGGCGTGTGGGAGGCTGATGTGGACCGGTCGAACCGGGTCACATATTATTGCGCGGAAGGTGCGATCGCGATTCGGAACCACTGCCAGTCACGACATCGTCAGCAGATCCCCCTGACACCGCCTCTTGGAACTTCTTCACTCGGTGCTGAGCCGAGCTGCTTCCTGACGTCCGGTCGTTCTCACTCCTCAACAACCTCGGCCCCGACTCCTCAACCCGGACGTGCTGTTCCCGCTCGCCCGACATGGTGAGCGTGAGACGCGACCGTCGGTTCACCCGATCAACGGTATCCGGGCGCCATCTTTTCCGACGACGCGCCAGTGGCGTTTGGCCATCGGTTGTCGATGCTCTCAGCAGATGGAGTGTCGGTGCCTCGCGCATTGCGCCGACGACGCGTTGGGGCTGGGCCTCGGTGCATTTCCCTGCAAGACGGCGACCGTCCATCGTCCATCGGCAGCTAGACTAGCGAGGGCCTACAGAATCCGCTCGATCTCGGCGGATAGAATGGTATGTATACACGCTTCATTGTACCCGTAATACATTTTCATATAACGAGTTACATGGTACAATAGGTTAGCCGTTTTGACTCAAGGCAAGAGGAGGCGTTCTCGCGCAGCATGGGGATCGGGGCTACTCCCGAGCGTTGGGGATCTTCGTAGAAGAGGCGGCGCGGGGTGCGGGAGTCCCGCCGTTCAAGTCCGCATTTCCCGCTTTCGCGGCTCGGCCCAGCAACATCCAGTTCACCGGCAGAAAACGCAGATCGCCTTCGTGCAGTCCTGTAAGACGCTAGACGAGATTGCCTCGATTCTCGCATCTGGCGCTCCGTTTCCGCAGCGCACCGTTTCTGTGTTGGGAAGCAGTAGGAGCCCGTCGCACATTCCCGTGATGTCCTCACTCGGCGTTGCGGCGGCTTGCTGTGATCCGCTCGCGCATCCACTCGTCCAACTCCGCCTCGATCCAGCCGACCGCACGACCGCCAAGCGAGACCGGCCGGGGGAAGCGCCCTTGATCCAGCCGCACATAGATCGTGCTCCGCGACAGGCCCGTTCGCGCCATCACCTCTGGCAGCCGCAGGAAGCGTACTTGCCCAGGTGTTTTCTGTTCGATCACCTTCGCCATCACTCTGTCCTTCGTGTCTCAACTCAATGGTCCATACCGGAATCATCCGGTCCTTGGGTCCTGTCGTACTCCGGCATGAACGCGAGAACCGTCCAGCACCCGGACCTCAGTCGCTGGCGAGGTACTTGGCCCAATCCTCCATGACCTCGCGCCTCCGGTCCAGCAGGTCCGAGCGGGCGTACGCGGCCTCGGTCTGACTGCGGACCTTGTGTGCAAGCGCCGCCTCCGCCACCTCGCGTGCCACGCTTGTCTCCGCGCACCAGTCGCGGAACGACGACCGCATCCCGTGAGCCGTTCCGTCGATGCCGAGATCCCCGAGTAGCTTGCCGAACATCGAGGCGTGGATCGCGCCGCCCTTGGCGCCCCGGAACACGATGCCGCTGTCGTGGTCCTCCCGAGCCTCCTCAAGGATTTCCAAGGCCCGTCCCGACAGGGGAACCCGGTGCTCGCGCTTCGCCTTCATGCGGCTGGCGGGAATGGTCCAGACATCCCGTCCGATCTCCTCCCAAGACGCGCCCCGGACCTCGCTGGAGCGCGTCGCCGTCAGGACCATGAACTCGAACGCCAGCCGGATGCCGATATGGGATTTTGAGTTGCGAACCTTGGCCAGAGCCGCCGCCACCTCGCCGTAGGGCAGCGCCCTGTGATGCCGGGTGGTGTTGCCGTTGCGCGGCAGAGCGGCGGCGATGGCGTCACCCGCGGGGTTGTCCGGCCGGTAGCCCTTTGCGACGGCCCATCGCATCACCGCCGAGATCCGGTTGCGCACGACCTTGGCGGTCGGGGGCTTGCTCGACCAGATCGGCTTGAGGATGGCGAGCACGTCGGCCGTCGAGACCTCTCCGACGCGCTTCCGCCCAATGTGCGGATAGGCGTAGTCCCGCAACGTCTGCCGCCACTGCCCGGCCATGCGGGGCGGGTTCTTCCAAGTCGGCCAGTGAATCTCGATCACCTTCTCGACGGCCGCTTCGAAGGTGGGAACTCCCGCGTCTCTCGGGTCGTGGCCCCAATAAACCGCCCGCCTGTTCTCCAGCGCCTTTTCCCTCGCGTCCTTGAGCGTCACCACCGGATACGAGCCGAGTCCGAGGTTCGTGGGCCTCCCCCCAACCCGAATCCGCTGGCCCCAGGACTTGGAGACGCGCCCGGACTTCATCCGGTGAACGCGGAGGTACAGGCCGAGGCCTCCGCGCCCGCCGTCGCCGTAGCGTCCCGGCTTCTTCACGCGAGCCACGAAGGTGGCCGTAAGGGGTCGTTTTCGCATGTCGCGTTACCTACCTGTGTATCAGTTAGAGACTAGTATTTCATGATACCACGCTGCACGACTCGACACAATAGCGAGTCGGCGAACGCACTCTGAATGCGCCATATAGCGTTGGCAATAAAGGTGTTACGGAACGTCACTGGACGGCACGGGACGCTGTGTACGATCATGTGGCTGTACTTGAGGGGGAAGTAGCGGCGGGTATCGCCCGCTGCGCCCCGGTACGCGCGCACGGGCAGGACCCGGCGATCCAGCCCCAAGTCCTCGAATGCGGCGACCTTCTCGGGCTCGGTCGGGAGCCACGCCCGGCCGGCGTGGCCGATCACGTAGTCTAGCGAGAGCAGACGGCGCATCAGGACCACCGGTGAGGCGATCCGGCGGTGGCGTATGTTTTCCGCTCCGAGCGCCCGGTAGACGGCGCGCGCGGCGATCCGGCAGACCCTCCGGCCTTCAAGCGCGTCCTCGGCTCCCAGTCTCCGGTCCAGGATGTCCTGGACGAAGCGGCGCGCGGTGTGGCGGTGGATGCCGAGCCAGTCGCTGATCTGGTCGCGCGTGAACACGCCGCTGTGAAGGCACACGAGCGCGATCCACTCGGCCTCGCAGCCCGTCCAGCCGAAGCGTCCAAGCGCCTTCTCGCGCCCCTTCAGATGCGCGATCAACGGTCGCCCCCGGTCACAAGCGCCCGGTCGGCGCGCATGTAGGTGACAAGCAGCCCCATCGGGTTGTGGACGACGAGCTCGGGAGGTATCGAATCGAGGAACTCGAACCGGAGCGAAAGCGTCCAGCGCTCGCGCCTCAGCTCCTGCTCACCGCGCAACTGCACGAGGTCGAAGTCCGCCGTCGCGCCGTGCGGCGGCTCGGGCGCGGGGTGGATGCGGAGCACCACCTGCTTGACTTCGAGTTCGGTGTCGGCCGTCCCCGCCGCGACGCTCGCGACCTCCGCTCCATCCCTCTGGAACGCGGCGTTCGCGAGATCGGTCGACAGGAAGCGGAGGCTCCGGGTCCAGCTCTCCTGCGCCGTTGCCCGGCGCCGCGAGTGAAAGTCGTGGACGAACCGATTCAGGAAGTACTTCGTGGTGGGATCAAGCGGATCAGCCTGCGCGGTCGCGGCCTCGTAGGCCAGCGCCTCGGCGCGGCCCACCTCGTCGACCCGGATCACAATTGGCTTGGGCGGCTCCTTGCGCGCGAGGTTGAACAGGATCAGGACAAGCAGCAGCGAACTCGCGGCCAGCAGGATCAGGATCCTCCGCAGCTTCCGGTTCGCCTGCACCGCCTCGCCCCAGATCTCGGCGTACTCGCGGCCCGCGTCACGGTCACGTTTCATCATCGGCTTCTCCCAGGAACTCAGACGGGTGGCTTGGCGGGGGCGGCGGCCTTGCTGGCCCCCTGCATGACGAGCGCGACGAACCCGGACCCGGCGGAGCCGGAGACGAGCATCGAGGCGAGTTCGCCGACCTTGAGCCCGGCCATGAGGCCGCAGACGACGAGCGGCATGAGGACGACGGCCCAGAGCCAGAGCTCGAACGGGTCCGCGGTGCCGGTGCCCATGAGCGCATCGGCGTAGGTCGTGATGTAGCCGAGACCGACGCCCATGAAGACCCTGAGCACGGCACCGGCCACGACGCCGTAGAGCGTGTAGACGAGCATCGTCCGGAACCATCCCCAGAACAGGAACGAGAGCGGCTCGAAGAGCAGAAACGCGATGAACACGGGACCGAGCAGGATCGCGATGGCGATCGCGACCTGAGCCCAGATCACCTGCGCGTAGGTGACGCAGAACAGCGCGAGCAGACAGACCACGAGCGAGGCGCCCATCACGAGCGTGACCAGCGAGGAGAAGATCACCGTGGTGCCGGCGGTCACGATCGAGAGCAGGTTGCCCGTGGACCACGCCGCGCTCAGATGCGCCGAGTACGCCTGCACGAGCGCGGTCATCTCGGAATACCCGGCCGAGACCACGTCGGAGATGAAGAGGTTCTGAAGCCAGATCCCGCCTCCGGCGACCATGGCTGGGAAGGTGAACCCGACGCCGGGGATCGGGACGGCGTAGTAGTGGAGCAGCGTGCGGGGGATCGCGATCCCGATCACGAGCTTGACGATGTCCCAGGGCTGGAAGGTGCCGCTGAACGCGATCTTGAGACCCGTCCACGCGACCATGACGGCGGCGAGCCCGCCCCAGAGCTGGAGACCCAGCGCGTGCACGTCGGGCGCGGCTCCGCCAACAACGGTGTCGAGCACGATGTCCAGGAAGCTCTTGAAGTCCTGGAGTTGGTTCTCCGGGATCTGCGTGGGGACGTTCGGGTCGATGGACTGCGGAGGCAGTTGCATGGCCGGTGCCCCCTACCGGTAGAACGAGGGAATGCGGAACAGGAGCCCGTCCCGGAGCGCGGACCGGTTCAGCAAGGCCGCGCCCCGCATCGTCTCGGCGAGCGTGTTCGCCCGAGCGTGATCGTCATGCCAACGGCCGAGCCATTCGAGGCGGGCGAGTTCGGCCTGCCTCGCCCGGCTCGCTTCGGCGGCGGCCTGGTGCGCGAGCACCTGTCCGGCGGCCGCGTTGATGCGGCCCTGGCTCAGCGCTGTGGCGACCCGTGCTTGCTGGAGAGCCGTATTGGAGAGATTGCCGTTCGCAGTGATGTCGGCGAACGATCCCTGCGCGCTCTCGATGGTCCCGGTGAGCGCGGCGGCCGCGTCGAGTGCGGCGTAGTCGAGCACGCGCTGCCGGTCGGCGGCCTCGCGGGCGCGGCGGTAGTCTTCGAGCGCGCGGATAGCGGCCTGTGGCGGGAGGTTCCGGAAGAGCCCGAGCACGTCAGCCTCCGTCACCCGGTCGGCCGTGCCGTGGGCGGTACGCCAGAGGTTGGTGAACGAGCGGCCGTTGCCGAAGCGCCGGACGGCGTCCACCGTCCCGCGGGCCTGTCCCCTGAAATCGGATCGCCAGCCGAGTCCGTCACGGACGAGTCCCACGGGGTCGGCGGCGAGGTCGGAGAACGGTTGCAGAAGCGCGTCGATCTCGCCGCGCGCGGCGCGCTCCATGTGGTCGAGCTGGTCCTCGAGTTCCGTAAGCTGGCGGGCCATCGACCGGATCTGGCTGACCTGGTGCGAGATCTGCGTGAGCTGGTTCGCAATGATCGTGGCCCGCTGGAACCAACTCCCGAAGTCGAACTGCGCGCTCGCGGGGGTAGGGTCCGCGAGCGTCAGCAGCGGGACGAGAAGAACGGGGATGAGGATGCGGTGGCGCATGGGGGAGCCCTTTCGTGTCATCGGTGCGTGGTGCGGAGGGGGGTTGGGACGAGCACATCCGCGGTGAACCAGACGCGGAGCCGGTGGCCCGCGCGGATCGTGATCTCGGGCATGCGGTTCAGGTACCGGTCCAGCATCGAGGCGGCGCTGCCTCCGAGTCCCTGGCCGACGCCCGCCCGGAGTCCGTAGGGCGAGGCCCCGGCAAGTGTCAGCCCGCTCAGCGCGCCGACCGCTCCGGCGGCCGCGAATGTCGAGAGGTAGCGCCGGTTGACCTGGTCTCTGAGGGCGCTTTCGCCTACTTGGTTGAGACCGGCGAACTCGAGGTCCACCCAGCTTCCGTCGGGCAGCAGCAGCCGGTGGAACGCCACGGCGAGGCGGCTCTGATCCCGGTTCTGGACGGCGCTCGCGGTGCCCACGACGCGCGAGCCGCGCGGGATCAGGACGCGTTGGCGGTCGACCGAATACAGCGGCACCGCCACCATGGCGAGCACCGGGCCGGGGAATTCGCCGGAGAGTTGGGTGAGCAGCACCGCTTCCAGGAACGAGCCTTCGGGGATCCTCTCCCAGCCCGGCGGGTCCTCGGGCCGGACAAAACGCCCGGGCTCGGATGGGCGGGATGTGGGTAGATCTATCTGCGCCGCTGAACTGCCTCCCCCCGGCGCGAACTCTCCAGCGGCCAGTCCGGCCGCCATCTCAGCTTCTAGGGTGGCCAAGGACTGCCCGAGCGACGCGAGCGCACCGTCGAGCGCCGCGTCGGGTGACTCGGGTGCGGACGGTGACATCCCAGATGCATTTGAGGTCCGGTTCGGATCCCGGTGCGACTGCGCGACCGGTAGTGAGCGAAGCGAGCGCGTCCTGCGCTCGACCTCTTCGAGCCGGAGCGCCTCGCGTAGCTCGAACTCGGCCTGGCCGATGCCGACTCCAGCGCTGCCGCCATCCTCGTCCGTGTCTGGCCAGTCCGGTTCCTGTTCGTCGTCATCATCCGACTGTTGCCGCTCATTGTCCGCATCGGCCGCCGCCTGCTGCATCTGGCGATCGGTCTCGGCATCCAAGCGCCCGTCGAGCGAGCGGCCCGTGCGGTCGTCCACCGGCCGCTGCTCCTCAGGCGCGGCTCCCCCGGCCGTCTCGTCGGGACGCGACAGCGTCGAGGAGAACAGCAACCCCGCCACGAGCACGGTGATCAGCGCGATCCCAACCTTCGTGACGAGACCACCGGGCAACGCGCCCTTCGGCTCTTTGAACCACTGCTTCCAGCCGCTCATCGGGAACCCTCCCCGGGCTCGAACCGCCAGTGCAGCCGCTTGTCGCCGATCTGGAGCCATCCGTCGCCCAGGACATGGCGCGCGACGTAGAGCCCGTCCTCCGTGAGATCGAACGCCACGAGGCTCGGCTCGCCGTCCTTGAGCTCGTAGAGTGCGGGGGCTTCTTGCGCGCGGGAGCGCATGTAGGTGAAGAGTCCGTCGTGCCACATCGCCTCGACCCGGAAGGGCCGCTCGGAAGCCCTGCGGTCCAGCCGGTACTCGAACCGCAGCCGTTCGGGGTAGGAGGCGCGGAACGCTTCGATCTCCGCAGCCGCTTGCTCCCGCGCCTCGGCGATCCCGGCCTCGGCCTCCTCGTGCGTTGCTTGCGTGGCCGCCACCGCTTCAGCCGCCATCTGCCGGTAGGCTTCCACTTCGCTTCGGGCGACGAATGCCGGTCCGCCCGCGCTTCCGCCGGACATCTCAGCCGTCTCCGCGCCAGCCTCGACGCGCACCACGAGATGGAGAGGCTTCTCTCCGTGTTCGGAGACCAGGAACGAGTAGATGCGCCCCGACTCGCAGACGAGCGCGACGTTCGTGGCCGCGTCCTCCGCCAAGGGCTTGAGGTACGCCACGTTCGCCGCACCGGTCAGGTGCCAGTACTCCGAGTCGCCGGCCACGAAGTCGAGGATCCGCTCGCTGGCCGGAAGCACGATTACCGTCGTGTGGCGCACGCGGGCGCGGAGCCGGGGAATCCGCTCATCGCCTTCCTCGGGCACCGGCACGCGCAGGTAGGCGGCATCGGCGCTCGTTTGCTGCGCGCAGGCGTCGCCGGGGAGCGCCAGCAGAAGCAGCGTGAGCAGGACAACGACGATCCCCAGCAGGATCGCTGCGGTTGGTGTTTTCATGGTGTCACGTCCCTTTCGTTTTGGGGGTGGTGTGGGATGGGTTCGGCCGGACGAGCACTTCAAGCGCCCGGACCAGTCCGTGTTTCGCCACGGCTTCGGCGCGCCTCTCGGCGTCCAGGGGCGAGGAGGTGTAGAGCCAGTAGCTTTCCGGATCGACTTCGAGACGGAGCACCGCCGCCTCGTCCGGGCGGCGCAGATAGAGCTCGCGCTTCGGGCTAAGCTCCCGGACCTGGGCCACCTCCGACTCGTTCAGCCGGAAGAGCGCTCCGGCCTCGGCGGGCAGCTCGGGGTTGGCGAGGAAGAGCTTGGTGGGGATCGATTCGAGGAGCGCCGAAGCACCCGGCGTCCCGGTCACGTCGACGGCGGACTGGGTGGCGAGCACGAGCGCGGCGTTCTTCTTACGCCACGTCTTGGCCGCCTCGGCCAGGTAGTTCAGCACGGCGGGGTCCTGCATGTACCGCCACGCCTCGTCCACGACCATCAGCTTGAGCCGGGCGGTCTCGGCCGGGTCCTCGATCTCGAGGCGCATGCGTTCGAGCAGATAGGACAGCGCCGCCTCGCACAGGTCCGCGTGCTCCGCCGCGCCCGCCAGGTCGATTACCTGCCAGTCGCGGAACTCGATGTCCGCCGCGCCCGATGGCGCGTTATCGAAAAACGCACCCCAAGCGCCGCCCTCCGTCCAGCGGCTCAGCGCGGGCCACATCGCGACCGGGAGCGAACCGGCCAGCACGCTCAGCGTCCGGCGCTCAGGCCCCAGCGCGTACAGGTCCTCGATCCGCGCGCGGATCTCGCTCGTGTCCGACCCGTCGGCCTCGTACCCTCCGAGCTTCAGAAGCCGCAGCACCCAGCCGGTCAGGAACTGGAACGTCCTCGTGGTCGGGGGCAGCGCGAAGGGCTGTAGCCGAAGCGTGGGTTCCGTTTCGCCCGGCGCGAGCTCCAGATACCGACCTCCGAGGAACCGGGTCAGCCAGCGGTACGAGCCGCCCAGGTCAAGGATCAGGATGCGTGGATCGTACTTGAGCGCCTCAACCAGCAGAAAGTTGAGCGCAAAGCTCTTGCCCGCACCCGTCGCCCCCAGGATCAGCGTGTGGCCGACATCGCCCGCGAAGAGGTCGTAGCGGTATGCCGTGCGCCACGGCGTCTCGAAGACCGCCACCGGCTCGCGTCCCAGATGGCGGCTCGTTCGGTTCCCCTTGGGCGGCCCGAACACCGGTGCGAGGCACGCGGCGAGGCCCGCCGATACGAACACCCTTCGAGCCTGCCGGCGCTTCGGCTGGGCCGGGAGCCGCGCGAACCACGCGGGAAGCTGGCCGTAGCCCTCCCGGATCACCTTGGCGTCGTGCGCGGCGAACAGGCGGCGAACATCCCCGTCCAGCCGCTCGATCTCTTCGAGTTCGCCATGAAGCGCGACGGTCAGCGACGCCACGCCGTAGGCCACGCCGTCGGCTTCCAGTTCGACCAGCGCGCTCCCAAGCCGGTCCGATTCGGCGGCCGCCGCCGAATCGACCATCGCCGCCGCCGTTCCCTGAGCGTCCTGCGCGTGCGCCATCATCGAGTAGCGGCGCGCGAAGTAGTGGCGCTGCGCGCTGCGGATCCGCCTCCTCGCCGCTTCCACCGTCCACGGCCGCCATTCGAGCGACACGGTCGTCACCGCATCGAGGCAGTAGAGGTCTTTGAGCAGGTTCGCGTGCGCCTGCCCCGGCGGCGACAGAAGCGAGTAGAGGATCACGGGCTCGCCGTCGAGCTTCAGATGGGAGCGCTCCGCCTCCAACTCCGACAGCGCGAGCCGCCAGTTCATGCCGCTGCCCGTCGCACCGCCCCAGAACGTGCCGGGCTTGTTGGTCAGTTCGGAAAGGAGGCCGGACGCCTCGTGCGCTCCGAGCAGCTCGATAGGCGTGTGTTCGGCCACGAGCGAGCGGCCCGCGTCGATCATCGCCCGGAACCGGTCCGCGGCCGCCTCGATCTCCGCAGCGAGGTAGGTCGCCCCCGTCTTGCCGCCGCGCTTCCGCCGTCGCTTGAGCCGTGACAGCGTCCCGGATCCAGACCTCCCGCCGACTCGGCGAAGGCCCGGGTTGTGCGACCATACCACAAAGGAATCGAGCCGCTGGACGCGCCCAGTGAGGAACGCGCTTCGCTTGCGCCCCGACAAGGACGCGATGCCCGAACCGCTATCCTGCGGACTCTCGGCGCGGATGGGGCGCCGGAGCATGTGGAACTGAAGGCGCGTGCCGGGACCGAGGCCCGAGAGCAACCTCTGCCAGAGTCCCAGCACGCGGTCGATCTGTTCGGGCGTCCTCCCGTCGGTCACGGCGGGCCGGATCCGGCCCGCCGTGACCAGCTCGCCCGAACGGGTCAGGCAGCTTCGGCCGTCTTCGAGCCAACCCCAGTAGGGCAGCTCCTCAGCCAGCGAACCCGCCGCTTCGTAGGCCCGGAGTTCGTCGGCGACCCTCACCGGGAACTCCCGCGGACCAGGACGTGCCACGGCTCGTCCGCCCACTTGCCCGGATCGTAGCGGGCCGGGTAGCGCGCCGCCGCCCGAAGCACCGCCAGCATCGCCGGGTCCCTGCGGCCCGCCAGCCAGCCGCCGCCGTAGCAGACCGCGAACACCAGGCCGCCCGCAACGAGTGAGGCCGTCGCGTTCCACACCGCGACGGAGAGCGTTGCGCCCAGCAGGAACAGCCGCCGCTCCACGCCCAGCACCGTCAGCGGACGGTTGAGCGCCGCGTAGCCCGGCCAACGTGTGAGGCCCCGCATCAGAAGAGCCAGGCCAGGAAGTTGACCGCGCCCACGGCCATCCCGATCCCGAAGATGATCCCGGCCAGCGTGCGCTTGCTCCCGCCCTCGCCGAACGCGAACATCAGCCCGCCGACCACGATTGCAATCAGCGACAGCCCGCGCGCGATCGGTCCGGTGAACTGTGTCTCGAGCTCGGCCACCGCATCCACCCACGGGCTCGTGCCCTGCGCGTGGAGCACGCCGGGCATCAGCACCAGCAGCGCGGTCCACACGGCCGCCAGCGTCGTTCTCATCAGCTTCTTCATTCCGTTCTCTCCCTGTTGGGGTTCAGTTGGGCGCCGGTCTATCCGCCGCCCCGCTCTTCGGCAAGTCGATTCTGGACCCACGCGTCGAACTCCGACCTGACCCAGCCGACTGTGCGCGGACCCAGGTGGACCGGCGGGGGAAAGCGGCCCGCCTTCACCCAGCCGTAGATCGTCGTCCGCGCCACGCCCAGCCGGGCTGCGATCTCGGATGCCCGGATGAAGCGGATCGGCTCGTTCGTTCTCTTCTCGCCCGGTCTACCGGCCATCGCTCCACCGCCTCTCGTTCGCCCCGCGGCTGCTTTCGACCGCCGGCGCCGCTGGCAGTGCGGTGGAGCGCGTGCGTCCGGGTCCGCGTCGTAGCCATCGATGAACGCCAGAATCCGGTCCGCCATCCGCAGCGACAGCGAGCGCCCCTCCGCGATCTGGCGTATCAGATTCGGGTCGCCCACGGCCCTCATGCCGAACGCCGTCGGCGACATGCCCGTGCTCTCGAGAAACGCGGCGATGCGCGCGTTGAAATACCGCTCCAGCGTCTCCATGGCCGTACTGCACTTGCGTCTTCATGGCGAAAACGGTGGAAACACGTCCGCAAGCGGCGCAATGCCTAGGAGATCACCTATGTGTCGATAACGTCGAGGACGTCCAATACCGTCGGGTTGGCACTGGACTCCGCCGCCAGTCGGGCGGTGAAGCACCCCCGCGCACGCTTGCGGACAGTCTCCCGAAACGATCTGAAAGTGGACTGGGCGGTGGGCGCAGAAACGGCGGACCCGACGTCGCCGGCCAGCGAGTGGCGGGCCGGGCATCCGGACTTGGGAGGCGATGCCGGACCGTTCGGCCGGTGGTTTCCTCTCCGACTTGCAAAGCCGGCCGGAAGCGGGATTATTTTCAGCCCCATGGGACGCAAGAAAAAAAGATCCGCCGCGCGGCTCGATCCGGTGCGCAAGCGGCTGCTCCGGCTGCTGGAGGCGAAGGGCTCGAACCTGCTCACCGCCTCGGTCGCCATGGGCCGCAACGACGCCTACCTGCAGCAGTTCATCTACCGGGGCACGCCGAAGGTCCTCGCCGAAGACGACCGCGAGATCCTGGCCGAGCATCTGGGTTGCCGGCCCGAGCTACTCAAGCACGGCCGAAGTTTCCGGCTCTCGACGAACGCCACGCGGCCTTCGCCGCCCGCCGACGCCTACGCCGCGCCAATCGGCTACAGCGCCGTGCCGGAGGCGGATCTCAGAGTGGAGCCGGACGCGGAGGAACCCTGGAAGGGCGAGCTGCGCGAGACCGGCGAGGCGTGGATGTTCACCGATGCGTTCATCCGCCACCGGCTCCGGGCCGATCCCGGCGACCTTTGGATGGTCGAGGTGGACGGGGACTCGATGGAACCGCTGTTATCAAGCAGCGACCACATCATGATCGACCTGAGCCGGACGGTGCCCGCGCCGCCGGGGATCTTCGTGATCTGGGACGGCATCGCGCTCGTCGCTACGCGGATCGAGCAACCCTGCAAGCTGCGCTTGCAGCTCAGCCTACAACTCCCGATCTTGCGCTTTTCCGCCGTATCCGTCGCGATTTCGCTTTCTCGGGCCCAATTACCGCCTCCTCACGTCGACCAACCCCGCTTCGTACACAACTGCACCAAACCCGCGCCACTGTTTTCCCTCCCAGCCGTCATCCGCCGGGAACCCATTTCTTCCCCGGCCTGCTAACTAAACCTCTTCCTCGAGGATTTGGCCGTGCTCCCTTAGCCAGTCACGCGCCTTGTCCATGGCGGGTACTTGTGTCTTCACTATGTTCCAGAATCGCGGTGTATGGTTAGGCTCCAGGAGGTGGGCGAGTTCATGAGCGATAATGTAGTCGATCACAAAGATCGGCGCTTTGATCAACCGCCAGTTCAGGTTAATGTTGTCACGGACTGTGCATGAGCCCCACCGGTATCGATTATCAACGATGCGCGCCTCCCCAAAGGAAACGCCAAGCTCTCGCGCCTGTTGCAAAACGCGAGGTAGAATTCGGTTCTTTGCTCGCGCGATGTACCATTCACGCATGGCACCCTTCTTGTGAGGCGCGTGCGATGCTGGAATCAGAAAACGCTGATCAAACCGGATACACTCCGTCTCTTCGTCGGAGACCTCGATACGATAATGCCGCCCAAGATATAGCGCAGACTCACCGCTAACGAGCTCTTTGCCAGGTGGATGAGGGCGGCTCGTGTATTTCTGGCTATGCCGTGTTTTTTCGTATATCCAATACCGCTTGGCTTCAACTATTCGAGCAATTGCTTCATCGGACGCATGATTCGGAGCGTGTACAACAACTTTTCTGTCACGCTCGATAGTTATCGTAACCTTCGTGCGTTTTGAAGATCTGTTCGTCGAGTAGATGATATCCATCGTCACTAGTCCGCGAAAAGAATAATGTCATTGTTCTTGTTGGCAATTTCCATGACTCGGCTAATGAGGTGCGCACGATTCTTGATGAGGCCGGGAACTCTGGCGAACTTAGACGCGAGCAAGATATGTTGGATCTCTGCTTTCAGCTTGTTGCGAGCTGGGATGCTCTCCCAGAATCCTACCAATTTCAGCTCTCTCTCAATCACGAGAGTAATCTGCTGTGTCAGATCTACCAGATAGCCGATTCGATCCTCATCGTCGATGCCATAGACAGGAAGCTTCTCAGCCACCTGGGACGGTTTTACAGTCGGTTTATCTGCACTGAACAACTCACGCCGAAACATTCGAAAGAACGGCATTTGCTTTTTTCGATGCAATCCGTATGTTGGCTCTTTGCTGGCATTGATAATGCGCCTTCTCAGCTTCTCCAATTCTTCGTAGATCTTGTTCCAGTTGTCCCGGAAGTTCTCAAGAATGGCCGCCAGGGCTTCGGCGAAGGAGGCGCGGAGGTCCGGATCATCGTCCAGATCTACATCGAGGTGGTGGCGGATCGCGTGCTCGATCTCTGCCGCCTTGGTCTTGGTCCGGCGGCGTTCGCCGACACTCCTCTCGAAATCCTCGTCAAGGATCGAGATCGGCGGGACTTTGGCATCGATGCCCCGAGACTCGAGATGGACATCCGTGATTGCCCGAAGCTTCGCCGGGATCCCCATCATGCTCAGGCGCTGGTCCCGGAAGTGCTTTGCGGCGAGCGCATTAATCTCGGCGAGTGCCTTGTAGTCGTCCATGAATTCGAGAGCCTGGCGGGCCGGGAACAGGAGATTGAGCGACCTCGTTAGCCGCTTGAACGCCAGCATGAAGTCAAAGCGCAGGTGCTCGTCGTAGAACACGTCGTAGAAAGCGTCATGATCGCCCATGTCAGTGAGTCCATGCTTCTGGAGCAGCTCCATCACGGCGGCGTGGGCATCCGTAAGCTCCCGCAACTCCTCTTCGGGAAAGCTCAAGGCGTCGATGATCTCCTTCTGCTCACGCTCGTCGTAGCTGTCGATCGCTTTCTTGAGATGATGGCCAACGCCGACATAGTCCACCACGAAGCCCTTTTCCTTGGATTCGCCGCCCACGCGGTTCACACGGGCGATGGCCTGCAGCAGGTTATGGGCTACCACGACCCTGTCCAGATACATCACCTGCTCGACCGGCGCATCGAAGCCGGTAAGCAGCATGTTGTTGACGATGAGGATGCCCATGTCGCCGTTGACGCCCTCTTCTTCACTTCCGAACGACAGCTTGAAGCTCTTGATGCTCGCCTCGTGCCGTGAAGAGTTCGAATACTCCTTGAGGCGGGGCAGGTCGTTGTGGCGGCCGGAGATCACGACGTCCGTCTTCATCGCCTTGAGCCGGTTCAGGTCGAGCTTGCGTGTGTTGGCCTGCTCCAGTTCCGCGACGGCCGCCGCGAGCGCGGCGTCCAGGTGCTTCTTGTAGCGCACAGCCGCCTCTCGTGAGGTTGCCACCACCTGCGCCTTGTAGCCGTTGGGGAACACATGCGCGAGGTAGTGCTTGACCATGTCCCTGGCCTTGGCCTCGATGGTGGGTTCCGCCTCGAGATAGGCCTTCCGCGATCCGTATCCGAGGACGTCCAGACGCTGCTGGAGGTTGTAGTCGCTGAACACGTCCTCGAATGCGGCGTCCATACCGGCCTGATCGGGGACCTCGGCGTTGTGCGTGCGTCCCTCGTAAACGATCTCCAGCGTTACGCCGTCCTCGATGGACTGGCGCATCGTGTACTTGTCGATGTAGTCGCCGAAGACCTGCTCGGTCTTGTCGATCGGCGTGCCCGTGTAGCCGATCTTGGCGGCGTTGGGCAGACCCTTGTCGAGGTTGGCCCCAAGCAGCTTGTACTGAGAACGGTGGGCCTCGTCGGTCATGACGAGGATGTTGGGGCTGGCGTTCAGCTCAGGGAACGTCTCGGTTAGGTCCGCCTCCCGGAACTTGTGGATCATCGCCATCACTAGGTCGGAGGTGTCGGTCCTGAGAAGTTCCTTGAGCGCCTTGATGCTACCGGCCAGCTTCACCGTGAAGCCGATGCTCTGACTGGTCTCAGAGAGTTGCTGTTCCAACTGGGTGCGGTCGGTGATGAAGACGACCTTCCAGTTCGAGAGCTGCGCGTGACGGTACATCTCCCGGACCATGAACATCATGGTGAGCGACTTGCCGGAGCCCTGGGTGTGCCAGATGATGCCGCTGCGCTCACGGGGATTGCGGCCTTCGAGCAGCCTCTTCACCGCCAGCTTCACCGCGCGGAACTGTTGGTAGCGGCCGACCATCTTGATCGTCTGGCCCTTGTCATTCGTCGAGAACAGCGTGAAGGTCCGAATCAGGTCGAGCAGGTTGTCTCGGTCGAGCATGCCGGCGACGAGACGTTGCTGGTCGTTGGGGCTGCTTGAGCCGTGGTCCAGTTCGTCCACGGTTCGTGGATGCGGGTCGGCCCAGCGGTAGAAGTACTTCTCCGTGTGCGTCGTGATGGTGCCGAACTTGGCTTCCTGCCGGCAGGTCGCCACGACGAACTGGTTGTAGTAGGAGAGCGGCGCACTCCCTTCCCCCTTGGCTCCGCGCTGCTCGCTGTAGCGGAGAAGCTGGTCGATCGCCTCGGGAATCGCGTCCTTTACCTTGGGCGATTTGCACTCGATCACTACCACTGGCAGGCCATTGAGGAACAGCACGACGTCGGGGATGATGTGGTGTTCGGTGCCAAGGACGCGCACCTTGAACTGGCAGACTGCGATGAAACGGTTGTTCTCACGAGTCGCAAAGTCCACGAACCGGACGGTTGGGCTCCTCTCGCCGTTCTGACGATTATCACTGACGCTGGTGTTCTCCACCAGAAGTTGAAACAGGTGCTTGTTGTTCTCCAGCAAACCGGTGCTCGGGAAGCTCGCGGTCAGCTGCCTCACGACCTCGTCGACCTGATCGTATTCGAGCCAGGGGTTGATGACCTGGAGGCGCTCGCGCAGCACCGGCGTCATCACGACCTCGGTGAAGCTCTCCCGGTGGGTGTCGGCCGGGGCCTGCCTCATGTCCGTCAGGTCGATGACCTCCCAGCCCAAGCCCTCAAGCTGGTTGAGCAGCGGCTTCTCGACGTGGTTGCGCTCATCCAGCTTGACGTGCTTCGGCGGTTTGCCCGGGGAGCTCATTCTGAATCTACAGCTGGCTCTTCGCCATCGGAGCTTCCGATAAACAGTAGCTTCTCCCGTGCCTGGTCATCCGCAAAACGGATGTCCCAGCGCCTCTCCATGAATCTTATCAACCGAATGCCTCGCTCGCGAATCTGGTCGGGGCCCCAATCTTCGCTACGGGAGACTTCGATTTCAGAGTGCGATCCGTCTGCATAACCGTTGCGGAGCTTACGATCATCGCGGGTGTACTTGGGCTTCTTCTTGTCGGCGAAGGCGTCGTTCTGCAGCGAAGAATTGATCGCGGAAGAGAGGAGCAACAGATTCCCGAGGCTATTGAGGTACGCCGCCCGCTTTTGTCTACCGATACTCTCGAAAGCCCGCTTCCACGCCGCCGTCTCGGACTGCGGATAGACGTGCTCGATGGAGATTCTGTCCCTCCGCGTCTTGAGCAGGTCCGCCCAGTCGACCTTCTTCTGGCGACTGCTAGACAGCAGCTCCAACTCGTACTCGTAGAGGAAATACCGCAAGCCGGACCAGTCGTAGTAGCCCCGACCATTCTCGAACTTCTTCTGAAGCAACAGATAGAAGTCCGTGAACGTGACGCTCACCCGGTTCCGAAGTCGCTTCTTCAGTTCCGCCAAATCCATGTCGCCACGGTCGATCGCGCGGACGGCGTTGCTGAACTCCGAGCTGCGATAATTCGAGCGGGCTTGGGTCAGCCGGAACACGACGAAGAGAAACCGTTCGATCTCCCTAAAGGCACCGATACGCTCGTCGGGATCATCACATTTCTTCAGAATCGCCATCAGCAACGGGCGAAAATACGACGGGCCTAGCCGATTTAGGCGTTGAATCCATTCGACTTCGTCTTCCGGCAAATCGTCAGACATCTCAGGATGGAAGGTGTGGAACCAGTGAACTGAAGACACCTTGAGGCTCTTGACGTAGTCCCGAATCTCGTTCGGCCGCAACTCAGCCGTCATGATCGGCTCGCTGCTTTCGATCTCCGCCGGTTCGCTATCGTCGTCCGCTTCTAGGTCCGCGTCAGATGTCTGCTCCTCGGCTTCCTCCAGTTCCACCGGATGCAACATCTTTTGATGAACACGCTGCGGCTTGAACTGCTCCTCCAGCAGAAACTTGATGTAGTCTCGCCCCGTCTGCCGGGAGTACTTGAAATACATCATCCAGTGGGCCCGCAGAAACTCGTCGTCTTTCAGCGGCTTCAACTTGTTGCGCCCTAACTGGGAATAAACCTCCTTCCAAGCGTCGTTGATCAAGTCACGAAGATCTCTGCGCTCTGCAGGATCCAACTCCGCATCGGAATAGAGGGTCGTCAGATAGATCAAACGATTCTTGAGCAATTCCAGATCTGACAGCGTCTTACCGCGGTTGTTCATGGTCTCGAAGGCGACGAAAACATCGAACTCGTCCTTGATGATGTACTCGTTGAACAGGAACCGCTTGGTCAGCGTGCGGTACATGCGCTGGAGCCCTGAGATACCTTCTTCCGTGTAGCAGGCTAGCAGTCGGTCCTTAAAGTAGCGCTTCCCATTGCTGAGGTTGAGCGTATAGAACGTCTCGGACACCATGCCACCACCCTCCTCGCCCAGGATCCGGTACCGCAAGTAATCGTAGCTGGGGTTGTCAACGGTGTAGCCGAACTTGTAAGTGCGAAATGCCTCCCCGGCCGGTTTCACCTTGAACAGAAACTTGCTTTCGACGTCCGCGATGCTGAGCGTGTCGGTCAGGTAGATCGCGTCATCCCTCTGGCCCTCGTTATCTGGCAAGCTGCGAAGCAACTCGATGAAAGCTTGCAGAAACAGCATGACAGTCGTCAGTCGCTGCTGGCCGTCGACGATGTGGTACAGCTTGTACGAGTGGTCATCGACCAGCCAGAACTCCTTTTCATCCTGCCGAACCTCCGGAGACGGAATCTCGTTCAGAGTCAGCACGCCGGTATAGTGGGAGCGACCGTCGGGCAGGTTGATGAGATCATCCCAGAAGGCGTCCCACTGTTCGCGTCCCCAGGCGTAACCACGCTGGTAGTCGGGAATTCGGAACAGCTTCGCCTTGAAGAGGCTATCGAGTGGTTTGGGTTCGTCCATGGCAATACTCGTTGATTAGGGTGGCTCGACGGATTCAAGTAAGGGCGTGTCGCGCGACTCGCCAGCGAGCAGCTTGATGCACTCCTCGACCTGATTGTCTTCGAGCCAATTGATGACCATGCGCCGCTCGTGCAGTACCAGCGGCATCACGATGTCGGTGAAGCTCTCGAGATGTGTGTCGGCGGGGGTCTGTTTCATGTCCGTGGGGTCGTTGGCCTCCCTGCCCAAGCCCGCGACCTGGTCGGGCAACGGCATTACAACGTGATCGCGCTCGTCGAGGCGAAGTCGCTTGGTGGTCGATTCAATGCCCATGGCCGTCTGTGCCTCTACCTACCTTCCATCGGATGGGAGCCAAAGTCGTCCGGAAGATCGTCGAGCCTTTCACGACACCTGAACGTCAGCGTGACCTCGCCAGTGGTCTTTCGCATCGTCCAGTAGTTGCCCCTCAGCTTTTGGGTCGGCTCCCTGATGATCTCGAAAAGCATCGCCCCATCGTGTGGCTGACTGCGATCTGGTATCAGAACCGACGGCGCGCTCGTATAGCAATAGGCCAGCTTGCGTACCTGTTCGTCATTGTCGATCCAGAAATCGGTGCAATAACTGCGACTGGTCATCTCTGACGTGCGCATCACGCAACTGATTCGGCCAAACGTCTGCCGGATCGTCAGCAGCACCGGAATTGGGCCGGGAATGTCTCCGGTTTCCAGGTTCTTCCAAGTCGTCTGGAGGTGCCCCTGCCAAGTGCCATCGAGGCAAGGGAAAGGCACAAGCCAGTTCCGAAAGATCTGCCATTTCCAGGCGTACAGCACAAAACCCGTCCATACGATGACCAGGATGGGCACTGTCTTGTAGGCGATCCTCAACGCACCCCAGACATCGCGGACCTCTGCCCCAGTTGCGAGCGTAACAGCGATGAAACAGACGGCGAAGAAGCCGAACATGAGGAACGCGAACGGTCTGACCTTGATGTTCTTCATTGGTATCCGATGTAGTCCCATGCTGCTTGCAGGAACTCATTCGCCTCCTGCCGTGTCCAGGGCTGGGAAAGATGGAAGAGGTATTTCAGCTCGTTGACCTCGCCCCATTCTGCGCAGTCATCATCCGTTCGCGTGCGGTTCCACAAATCCGCAAGTAGATGCCGGTTGATCGCTGTGTACGTGTCCCTATTGAAGGCCTCGATGCTAGCGTTCCAGGCCAAGCACTCGATCAGGAACGATGGCGTCTTCCTGGCTATAGCGACGTCTTCGTCCTGCAATTTGTCTCGCAGTCGTTTAAGGATGCGAATCACCCGCTTGTACTTTCGCCCAGTCGCAGTGTTCCGTTCCACTCCGTTGTTGAATGTTTGCTCCGGCCAGTTAATGATCCGTGCACCTGAGTCGGGATCAAATGCGACCCCGGATCGATAATGATAGCTGCCGTCGGCATTCCTCTTCCCCGTATACAGGCGGTACTCGAATGTCGGGACGACATCTGCGTCGATTCGGTATGTGTTGGCGTGGACGTCAAGTGCCTTGTTGCCTCGCGTAACACCAGCCTTGCCGAAGTAGTTCTCCAGCGCCTTCTGGACCATGCTTTTGAGGTCGGTGAACGCCATCGTGCCTGGAACGTTCCCGACGGATTCGCGGGACATGCCGTCCGGATAGAATTCAAAGAACGTTGCGTTGTAGCGCACGCAGATATCCACGTCGCTGTTCTGGCGGACGTTGGTCCTCGCGCGATACGAACCTTGTGCGAACACGGAAATGTCGAGGGCGGTAAGCTGCTCACTCGCTTTGATGGCCCTTCGCACGGCCTTCTCAGCATTGCTGCATTTGTCGGCCTCGGTCTTGCCGGGGCCCTTCGACCATGATACGAAGTTGTTTTCGGGACAAGTCACGCGTCGACGAGCTCCTTCGGGCTTTCCAAGAGTGCGGTTACGCGGCGTTCTCCCGTCAACAGATCCTGCATCAGGCCGGTCTTCAAGAGTCGTAGCTTCTGAAGTGAAACATCGGTACACCGCACAGCGGTGTCTAGCTGTCCAAGCCTTTGCGATATGTGCGTTTGCTCAGAGATCGACGGCACTGGTACTGGAAGCGAGTTCAAGGCCATCTGATTGACACTTACTTGGTTCGACGCATTTACCGAACATCCGACTCGACGTCGAGTCGCCGCCGAACGTAGCCAAGTGAAGAGTAGTAACGAGTCGATAATGCTAGCGGCAGGTCTGAGGAGTAGCATGTTGGACTCGTAGACTGCTGGTTCTGGTGGTGAGTCAACTAGCACTGGCTGGCCAACTCCATCGACCGTGGCGAATACACGCGTAACCAGAATGTCTCCAAGAGCTATTCCAAATATCTCAATTTCCGAGGGACTGACAACGGCCCTTCGGCAAAGAGAAAAGTCGAGTCTGCGGTCTCGTGTAACACTCGTCTGTCCGACTAGAAGCGTACCGCGACCAATGAGTGACGGAAGCTTGTAAAGTCCATTTCGCGGCTGCTGGACAAGAACTTGAGAAAGTTCCTTGAGCTTCCACTCCACCGGAATCCGCCCGAGCGGAGAGTCTTTGAATTTGTGGGTCTGTTCGGAGCGGAGGTTGCCGTGCTCGTCGATGCCGCGGGTGAGCAGGTCCTGCATCAGACCGGTCTTGATGCGCTGCTGCTTGGCGATGAGCGCCTCGGTCTGCTCGATCGCCCGGTCCACCGTCGAAAGCACCTCAGCGATCTTGGCTTGTTCGACCGTTGGCGGTGTTGGCGTCGAGATGTTGTAGAGCAAATCACGCGATAGGCTCGGTACGCCGGTTGCTTCGTTCAGTGCGCGCAGATCGATGCTGCATAGGAAGTAATACAGCCATTTCGGCACGGTGTCCTTGAAGCCGCTGAGGTAGTATGCGGTGTCAATGGTCCAGAAGCGACCGTCGGCAAAGTGAACCCGATCAATGGTCCCTTTTCGACCGAGGATGATGGACTCACCATCGTAGAGGTAACCCGTGCCGTGGCGCTCGCTCCCGGATGTTCCGTAGACGGGGTAATCGCCGTCGTGGTGGAGTATGGCGCTCGGATTACGTCCGTAATTGATCGTCGCGAGGTCTCGCAACGTCCTAGCAGTCCACTTGTTCGGTAGCGTCATGCCAGGTACCCCAATCTCGTCAGAGAACAGCCCATCGTGGCGAGCGTGGTCGCTCGATCACTCTCCAATGTGTCTGCGGAGATGGCGTACTTCTCCCATAGATTCTCGACGACCTGCACGAGCACCCGCTTCTCCGCATTGAGGTAGCGGTCAAGTTCGGTGCGGGCGACGTCGTAGATCTTCTTGAGGATCAACCGGCAGGCATCGGCTTCGCTGATCTGGCCGCCGATCGCGTTGAGCACCGTATCAGTCCGGGCCAGGCGGGCGTTCAGCACCTTCTTGTCCTTCTTCAGCGCGGTGATGGTCCTCTTATCGGACTTCTCCTTTGGGTCAAGGTCGGCTAGACGGCCATCGGCCTGGGCGATCAGCGCCTGCGTCTCGGCCTTGGAGTCGTCGGCCCCGAGGCGCTTGAGCTCGAGCTTGAACTCAAGCTCTGAGGTCCTTTCCTTGAGCGTCGCCCTGGCGTGCCTGATCCGCTTCTCAATCGCCTTGATGGCCTTGTCCTGGTCCGTGAGCTTCTTGAGTTCCTTCCGGGCGGAAGTGCCGCCGCTGTCCTTCAGGTCGCCAATGAGCGCCTTGAGAGCCTTCTTGATGACGGCGGCGGTGACCTTCTTGTTTTCGTCGGGCTCGTAGCCGCTAACCTCCTGGGCGGTCTCGACCGCCTCGGACAGCTCGCCCTGCGCTTCGGCGATGGTCGCCTCCAGCGCCTCGATGGCGTCGGCCTCGACGTGGAAGTACTCGGCGATGAGGTATTCATCGGGGATGAGCGTGTGGTGCCAGCCGGAGGAGACGATGGTCTTGAGGTCGAAGCGGATCCGCTGCCACCAGTTAACGAAGACGCCAGCGCTCTTGAACTCGTCAAGCACGCCCAGCGGCACGAGCTTTGCCTTGAGGGTGGTGAGCAGCTGGTGGCGGACCTCGGGCATCTTCTTGCCGTCGTTGCCCGCATGCCGGAGTTGGGCGAAGTCGTCCTTGGCGACAGTCCACCACGATTCGAGCACGTCGCTGTGCCGGGTGAGGGTGCCCAGCACGACCGGGTCCGCTTCGAGCGTGGACTTGATGACGGGCTTGGCGTCGATGGACTCGCGAAACGCGAGGTACGCGGGACGCTCGGGTTTGAAGAGGGAAGCCGGGTTGACGCCGAACTTGGTGAAGTCGGCTTCCCGCGCGGCAACCTCCACCTCGGGGATTCCGCCGATGAGGTGTGCCTGCACATCCTCCGGCTCGGGGTCGGGCGTGTTGTCCACGTAGCGGCGAACGTTGAGGTTGTAGTCGTGGGTATCCACGATCTCGGACTTGGGTACGAGGCGCGAGTACTTGGGCAGCTCGCGCTTGCGGGTGAAGACGAAATCGATTTTCTCAATGTCCTCGGGGCGAAGCCGGTTCTGTTTCTTGCCCTCTGCGTATTCGCGATCGGCGTTGATGAAGAGGACCCTATCCTTGAATTCGTCGGGCTTGTTCTTGCTGCAGACCAGCACGCAGGCGGGGATGCCCGTGCCGTAGAAGAGACCGGGCGGCAGGCTGACAATGGCCTCGATGCAGTCGTCGTTGATGAAGAGCTCGCGGATGAGCTTTTCCTTGCCACCACGGAACAGGACCCCGTGCGGCATGATCGTCGCCATCCGGCCGTTGGCCTTGAGGCTGGCGAGCATATGCTGGACGAACATGAGGTCCGCCTTCTTGCCGGTTTCCGGGCACCACTCGCGGAAGCGGCTGGTGAATTTCATGCTCGCGCGGCTGTAGTTCTGCGAGAACGGCGGGTTGGCGAGCACCCGGTCGAACTTGCGGATCTGGCCGTTTGTCAAGATGAGCGGGTCCTCCAGCGTGTCCCCATTCTCGATCGTGGAACGAGTGATGTTGTGAAGGATCATGTTCATTCTGCAGATCGACCAGACCGTGCCGTTGGAGTCCTGACCGTAGAGGGCGAGGTCATCGGCGTTCTGGCCCTGCTCTTCCACGTACTGGTGGGCCTGAATGAGGAAGCCGCCGGAGCCGACCGCTGGGTCGTAGACGGTGTTGCCGGCCTCCGGCTGGGTGAGCTGGACGAGCAGGCGGACGACCTCGCCGGGTGTATAGAACTCGCCGCCCTTCTTGCCGGCGCTGTCGGCGAAGAACTTGATGAGGTACTCGTAGGCGGCGCCGAGTAGGTCGGGGAACTCGAAGTTGTCGTTGACGAGGACGAACCCGGGCTGGCTGAAGTGGTCGAGCAGGTCCTTCCACTTCTGGTCCGAAATCTTGGTCCTGCCCTTCACCGCGTTGAAGTCGATGTTGTTTTTCAGCACCCCCTCGAGCTCATCGTTCTCGTCCTCGATGGCCGCGATGGCCTTGTTGAGCATGTTGCCGATGTCGTGCTTGAGGTCCTTCAGGGCTGGCACGAGATCGTCGTTCTGGTCTTTCCAGGACGTGTGCCAACGGGCTCTGACGGGGACAAAGGACGTCTCGCCGTAGGATGTCCTGTCCTCGAGCAAGTCGGCGACGAGATCTGGCTGGTCTTGAAGGTGTGCGAAGGTCTTCTTTCGGAGTTCCTCGCGCTTGCGGTCGAACTCGTCGGAGAGCCGCTTCAGGAACAGCATGCCGAAGATGAACTCCTTGAACTCCGAAGCGTCCATCTTGCCGCGCAGGATGTCGGCGGCCTGCAGGAGGAAGGACTCGAGCTGGGCGAGGGTGATTTTCTCTTGTTTCATCTCTCTAGCCTGTTGCCTTCTCTCCGCGCGGACGAATATCAGCCAGAAGGAACGGATCGAACGGCGGTCCTCGCCACCCATTATCGAGCGTGTCGACCACGAGCTCCTCGCCTTTTGGGTGATGGCGTCCACGGGGTTCGAATCGCCCAACTGAAAGCGCTACGGATCGGTGGATCCCATCTCCAGTCATGCATCGCGATGCCGTTTTCCTGCTTGCGTGAGCGGGAACCAAGAGATAACCGAAATGGTGACCGAGACGCCCCCAGCGGATCGACTTCTCCCGAACCGCTTGGCGCGAGACCTCGGCAATCGGGAAGTCGACCTCGGCCAGCCGCTTGCACTCGCGCGGGATCATGAGGGTGGTCCCCCTGCGGCTGCGGAGGATCGGCCATCTGGAGCGTCGGATGGCGTACCCGCGACGAGCATCGTCCGCGTGCGTTCGATCTCCGAAGCGAGGAGCGCCTCGTCCGGCAGCGTGGTCCGGTACTCGGCCGCCATAACCTTGTTCGGCAGGCCCTCCAGCGCGTACCGCGCGACGGCCTCATCCTTCTGGGCGCAGAGGATCAACCCGACCGGCGGGTTCTCTTCCCGACGGACCCAGTGCTCGCGGGCGTAGTTCAGGTAGAGGTGCATCTGCCCGGCATCCGCATGGGTGAACTTGCCGATCTTCAGGTCGATGACCACGAGACACCGAAGGCGGCGGTGAAAGAACAGCAGATCGACGCGATACCACTCGTCGCCAATGCGCAGCCTCCGTTGCCGCGCGATGAAGCAGAAGTCCCCTCCCAATTCCAGGAGGAAGGATTCAAGGTGGCGGATCAGCGCCTCCTCAAGATCGCTCTCCGAGTACTCGTCCCTCAGGTCGAGGAATTCGAGAACGAACGGGTCCTTGATCTCTTCCTCGGGCAGAATGCCGTCCCCGGGACGCGCCTCGCCGCCCTCGGCGAGCAGTGCGGCCTTGTTCCTCGAAAGCGCGGTCCGCTCGTAGAACTGGCTGTTGATCTGGCGGTTCAGCTGGCGTACGGTCCAGCCTCCGCGAAGCGCTTCGGCCTCATAGAAGGTTCGGGCGCGCTCGTTCTGGACCGAGAGCAGCCGAACGTAGGCGGACCATGGGAGCGGAAACCGTGACTGCATGGCGTCCAGCAGAGATTCGGCAGACAGCGTCTGCCAAATTTGCCCGTCCGCCGATTCCGCCGACGGGGTCTGCACATTCGGCTTGGAGAGGTAGAACGCGCGCATGAGCCGGATGTTGCGGACCGAGAAGCCCCGGCCGTAACGGGCCGAGAGGTCGGCAGCGAGCCGCTCGACAGTCTCTTGTCCGTACTCCGCTCGGCTCCGGCCCCCCTGCTCCAGCTCGACGACGTGTTTCCCGATCAACCAATACGCAGTGGTCATGGCGGCGTTCACCGAACGGGCCGCCGACCGCCGGGCGGCTTCGACGATCTCGGAAACCTCGCCGAAAACCGCCTCGTACCGGGCAGCCTTGCCGGTGGATGGCACGGGCTTCTTCATGCCGGTGAGCCGCCGTCAGGGTTGTCCCGATCCGCCGCAGACATCGGCCCGGTCATCGCCATTCGATCCCCAAAACCGTCCGGCCCCCTCCAGACCACCTCGATAGCGTCTGAGCCGTAGGGACGCGTCGCCACGATCTCAACCGCGCCGTCCACGGCGATACCCGACAGGCGGCTGCCGGAAACGATGCGCTCAAGCTTCACCGACCCGCGCCAGCCCCTTCGCTCGCCGCGCCGGTCAGGGAGACGTCGAGCCGGACCTGATCGTACGGCACGCTCGCCACCAGCCTGCCGCGCTCGCCCCGCCGCAGTTCCACCAGCCCGTATTGCGACATCGTCTTCAGTGTCCTTGAGAGGTTCGATTTGCTCCGCCCGGCCAGCTCCGCGAGTTCCGTTAGCGAACGCGGATGCTCCCGCACGATCAACTCCAAGAGACGCCGGTTATGCTCCGACAGCAACTTGGCGAAGCTGTCGAGCGAGGTGAACCACACCTTGGGCTCGCCCCGCGCGGGCGTGTGGTCTCCACGGGCGATCGCCAGTGTGCGAGCCTTCATCCGGTCGTAGCGCGCGATCCCGATCGTCAACGTCTTCATGGGATCGACCCCCTTTCCCTGAGTATGTGGTCCACTTCCTTCCAGAAATCCTCAAGCAGCGTGGTGGCATCCTCGTACTCGTATGGCCGGATCGTCCGCAGACGGTGCCGGTGGTCCCGCTCCGGCCTTCGCCCGCCGCCCGGGCCTCGCCGCTCCCGCACCGGGTGCGCGTTGTCGAATCACGGGAGTCGAAACCTATCGCCGACCCGGTCCGCAGGATGCCGTCCTTGGGGAAATCGAAGCGTGAAGGGTCGCGCGACCATCGAGGCGAAACGCCCCGAAGGAGAAAGCGCGGTGAAGTTGATCGACTCCACGGGTCGAACCGATGTCCGTATCCGTCGGCAGGAACGTTGGCGGGGATCCGTAGCCGCCGAAAGATACGCCGTCTCTCCTTACACACACCATTGATCCTACCTCGCTCGGCCAGCTCCTTGAGACGCTCGCCCACTGCCTCAGCCGCCTGACGGCTCGCCGAGGAGTTACTGACGCCCGCCGTCTCGGCCATCTCCCCGCCGCGCGCACCTTGTAGGCAATTCTGTCAAAACTCCGGCTGTTTCGATCTGACCGACTGTGACAAGCCCGCCAGGGCAAGAAGGAGGGATCATGCGGTCCTGATTGGACTTATGTGATTTCTTGCCCGGATTGCGAACTGCTCTTTGGCGTTTGTAAGGCAGGCGCTCTGAACCAACTGAGCTAAGCGCCCCGAGCGCGGTGCCCGAAGCTAGCGGACGCGGCGCCTTTCCGACAGGTGGCCCAGCGGATCGGGGCCGTAGTCGTTCGGGCCGAAGGTTCCCGGCTGGAAGAGCAACCTACTACGCCGACGGCACCCCCTTCGTGCTCGCGTTCATCGGTGACCTGTGGAGCGACGCGATCTTGGGCTCGTCCTCAACGAACAGCACGCGCGGCGGTGTGCTGGCTTTCTCATGGGGCCCGGGGTGTTGGCCGCACCGGTCGCGGATCCCTGTCCACGGGGTAGCGGTCTCATGCTCCCTCCCCAGGAGATCGTTCCCCGTCGTCCGGTCGCCCCGCGCCGGTCAGAAGTTCAGGGTCCTCGTCGTAGTAGCGAAAGATCTTGAATCCGCCGTTTCTCTCCAGAACATCCTTGAACAGTTGGATCCTGTAGAGTTGTCCTCGGGTCCGAAACCGGGTGTGGCAGTCCGTGTGGACCACGAAGGTGGCGAAGACCTGTGTCTCGCCAATGCACTCCACCGACTCGAATTCGATCGGTCGCGCCGCCGCCAGAACGGCGGAAACCCGTGAAACGGCCCGCCGGTTGCGAAGCTGGATGTTTCGCCACGCGAGGTCGATCGGAAAGGGTGATTCACCCTGGGCCGCCGGCAGCTCGGGCCACACGCGGGTGTTGTGCTCGGTCTCGGAGAGGCGCAGCGCCTCCAGGGCCTCGTGATCATCGTTGAAAAAGGCCTCCAGCGCGGCGCGGCCGAGCTCGTCCAGGCTCGTGGACGAACCGGGGAAGGGCTGGCCGCCGCAACCGAGTGCGACGGCCAGCGCCGGGAGCAGGGCGTGGAACGCCTGGACCGGCCGAGGGAGGAGGATTCGCCGGGCGCGCCCCCCCTCCCTCGGCGGCCCGCGGCCGGGTGCGCGCGAGCGCCGAGAGCGGCGAGGCGCGCGGAAACCGTTTCCACAGGTTTGTGTTCCGGTCGCTTTCACTGGGTGGACAACTTCAGTTCAGTTCAGTTGATCGCGTTCGGTTCAGTTGATCGCGAACGAGGTCCATCCCTCCCACCACTTCTCCCCATCGGGGTCGGCCCCGCCGATGAAGTCCGTGATGGTGAAGAAGCCGTCGTTGGGCGGGGTCGCGGCTCCGGTCAAGAGCGGAGAGCCGCTGGCGGGCGTGAAGTCCGGTTCCTCCCGGTTGTAGGGATCGATCAGGACGGCGTCGTCCTCGATGCGGTTGGACCAGTCATCGTTCATGAACCAGTCCTCCTCGTCGATCCCGTCGTCATCGGTTGCGAACGTTGCCTTGTTGTCGGCGAAGACGGTGTTCCGGAGCTCCAGCCCGTTCTCGAGTGTCTCGGCGTTGTCCACGTCGAGGGCCTGGTCGCCGAAACCGATGACCACCGCATTATAGATGACGCCGCCGGTGCCACGCCGCAGCAGGAGACCGATGTCGGACTTCTCCCCCCCGTCCCCTCCCGGCCCGTTCCCCACGAGCGTGACGTTGTAGATCGTCGGGGCGGTGAAGGGCGTGGCGTTGTAGTCGTCCTCGTTGCCGTCCACCTCGAAGCCGTTGTCCGCGTCGTCCGGGTTCTGCTGTGCGATCCAGAACTGGCCGCGGCCCTGCCACCCCGTCGAGTAGTCGAAGCTGTCGTCGGAAGCGTTGGTGACCAGGGCGTACTTCAGGTCCACCGTTCCGCCGAAGAACTCGATTCCGTCGTCCAGACCGACGTTTGTCTGGACATGGTGAATCTCGGTGCCGGCGCCCACGCCGTTGAGCGTCAGGGCGTTCAACTCGTTGCCGAATGACACCTCGAAGCCCGCGAACTCGATGCGCGTGTACACCATCACGCCGCTGTCGTCGTTCACCTCGGTACCGCCGTAGGTCCCCGAAGAGCCCTCGCCCACGCACTCGTCGGCCGGAAAGTTGCAGAGCGACCTGCCGTTGATCACGACACCGCCCCAGTCACCGGCGCGCCGCTCGCCCGGAGGCGAGGTGCTGGTGAAGACGACCGGAGCGTCCGCGGTGCCCTCCGAGAAGATCTTGCCGCCGGTCCTCACGATGAGGGCGGTGGGCTGGGTGGCGGCGTCACCCTGGAGCAGCGTACCCGCCGGGATGTGCAGTTCGGCTCCGTCGTCCACCGTCACGATCCCGCGCAGTATGTAGATCGAGTCCGCGTTGAGCGTTCGCGTGCCCGATATGGTCCCGGTCAGATCCGTGCGCAGGTCCACGCCGACGACCGTCACCAGCGCGGGGTCGGACGGGTCCGACTGCAAGCCGTCCGCGACAGCGATCACGCGGTAGGCGTACGCGCCCTCCTCCACTCCGGAGTCCGTGTAGGTGGTCGCGGTGATGTCGCCGACGATCCGGTTGAAGCTCGAACCGGCGGTCTGGCGCTCCACGATGTACGTGCCGCTCTGGCCGCTCCAGGTCACCGTGACATCGGTGCCGTTGGCGGTCGCGGTGACACCCGTGGGGGCCGTGGGGGCCGCCGGCGGTTCCGGCGTCGTCGGATCGTCCCCGCACGCGACCGCGAAGGCGGTCAGCGCCGTGAGAAGTGCCCCGCGAAACATGCTTCCTTTGCGATTCATCTATACAATCTCCTTGTTGGCGGCCCATGAATGGACGATACAGGATGCGGCGGGCCGTTCCGCTCCTGCGGTTGTCAGTTCCCTTTCTCCCAGCCGACGGACAGCGAGACCGTACGCCCGCTGTCCCATTGGCGCAGCAGTCCGCCGCCCTGCGTGAACTCCACCCTGTTTCCGAGGAGGCGGCTCGCCGAGAGCTTGAGCTTGGCGCCGCCGAACAGCGTCCGTTCCGCGACGATGTCGAGCTGGCTCCGCGGTTCCTCGTGGATATCCGGCGTTGCCTGCCCGCCGACGGCGTCGATGCGGCGGCCGAAGCGGTTGAAGAGCACGCTCACGGTCAGGTCGCCCGGCTGCCCGCCGACGGCCGAACCGGACTCCGCCGCGTACGTGAGCCCGATGTTGACGATGTACGGCGACTGCCCCTGCAGTGCCCGGTCCTTCGCCACCACGGGGAGGTCCGATCCGCCTTCGCCGGGGATGTACACGCGGATGACGTCCGGCACGCTCACCGAGGACCGGACCAGTGTGAGGTTGGTGTTGAGCGAGATTCCCCGTAGCGTCGGCGAGATGCCTTCGAGGCCGGACCGGAGTTCGAACTCGACCCCCCAGTTGTCGGCGCTGCCGCCGTTCACCCAGGTCTTGAGCAGCTCGGTGGATGGCAGGACCGAGACCTCAATGGGGTTATCGAAGGTCTTGTAGAAGGCGCTGGCCGCGACGACGGACCTTTCCCCGAGGAAGCTCTCCCAGCGCACGTCGAAGTTCCGGATCGTGGATCGCAGGAGCTCGGGGTTCCCGACGGTCAGGTATCCTCCGGCGTAGTCGGCGAAGGAAAAGGGCGCCAGCTCGCGCAGTTGCGGGCGAGCCAGGGTCCGCGAGGCGCCCAGGCGCAGGTTCATGCGCTCCGCGAGCTGCACGGCGATGTTCAGGGCCGGGAGCAGGTCGGCGGCGTCGAGACGGGCGGCGTGGAGCGGATCGAGACCCATGTCGAAGAGGTCCCGGGGCGCCACTTCCTGCGTCGCCGATTCGACTCTGAGTCCCGTCATCACTCTCAGAGACCCGGTGATCTCGCCGTCGAACATCGCGTAGCCCGCCATGATTCTCTCTTCGGCGTCGTAGTTGTCGGGCCGGAAGGTGGCTTCCTGCAGCTCGAACCCGTTGGAGCCGATCGTCTCGCTGTTGAAGAGATCGTTGGGTTCACGCCCCCGGACGGCGTTGTTGACGACGCCCCCCGGAATGGCGAGAAAGCGGAAGCGGCGGGTGAAGGCGTTGCGGTCCTTCGTGCTCATGCCGCCCCCGACCTTGAACGTCGCGTTGCGATCTGGGCCGCCCAGGGTGAACGGCAGCTCCAGGTCGGCGGCACCGCTGTAGGTGTCGTCCACCAGATTCTGGTGAAAGACCGATCCCGAGGAGACGAAGTTGTAGAACCGGAACTGGCCGTCCTCCTCGCGATACAGGACCTCGCGGGTATTGGGCTCGTAGCGCTGGGCCTGCGACCGGGCGCCCCTCCAGTCGAGCTTGGCGCCCCCGAGAAAGCCGAGCACGTGTTCTCCCCTGAGCTGGGCGTTGGTCAGAGTCTGGGCGAGGAAACGGAGGCGGTGATTCCGCTGGTCGGTGTTGGTGTCGAGGTTGAAGCCCTGGTAGGTCCGCGCTTCGTCGTCCATGAGACGGTTGTACAGGAGATTCGCGGTGATCCGGGTGGTCGGACTCAGCTCGTAGGAGAGATTGGCGAGCCCGCCCAGCGAGACGGAGCGCGTGGAGGCGTTGCCGGCGTAGTCGATTTCCGGGTCGTCGACGCCGGAAGCCGAAAACACCCGCTCGATGATCCCGTCCTTGCGGTTGAAGGAGTTCGAGTGGGTAGCCGAGACGAGGATCCCCAAGGAGCGGCCGAACACCTCGAGATCGTCTCCAAAGGAGAGTCCGAAGGAAGTGTTCGGGGGCAGCGTGCCGGCGACCGGTCCCCAGTCACCCCGGAATGCCTCGCCGAAGCGCTCGAGGTCGGCACGCGAGAAGTTCGGGTAGATCACCCGCTGGTCGGTGGGGAGCGCCGTGGGAAGAGCGCGCGTTCCATCGTCGAAGCCGAGAAAGTCGAGCCCGCCCCCCGCGTAACCCAGGCCCTCCTGGAAGGTCGAGGCGCTGGTGTAGCTGCTCGATGCCGACACCGAGAGGATCCGCCGTGCCGGGAAGTCCTTGGTGCGCAGTTCGATGAGGCCGCCCGCGTGGTCCCCCGGCTGATCGGGGGAGTAGGTTTTCGCGGTCACGATCGACTCGAGCAGGTCCGACGGCACGATGTCCAGCGGTACGGCCTTGCGGTCGGGCATCGGCGACGCCAGGGGGGCGCCGTTCAAGGTGGTTCCGCTGTAGCGTTCGCCGAGACCGCGCACGTACGGGAACCTCCCGTCCACCACCGACAGTCCCGGAACCCGCCTGAGGGCTGCGGCGGCATCCCCGTCCGGCGACCTTGAGATCTGATCCGCGCCGATGGCGTCCACCACGTATGCCTCGGACTGGCGTTCGGTGAGCAAGGCCGCGACGGATCCGGTTTCGACGGTGGCCTCGACCACGAGCTCACCCATCCGCAGCGCCGCCGGTTCCATCAAAATGTCGAGGGTGGTGACGCTGTCCGTGCCGACCACGACGCCGGTCACCGTCTTGTTCGCGTAGCCGAGCATCTCGACCACGACCGAGTGCGTTCCCGCCGGGACCGTGCGTAGCACGAAGCGCCCGTCCATGGACGAGAGATCGCCGGCCGACTCGTCCTGGAGCAGCACGCTGACGTTGGGAATGGGCCGCGCCGTGCTTCGGTCGACCACGCGCCCGACGATCTTGCCGGCCTGCGCGGCGGCCGTGCCGGGCAGGACGGACAGGATCAGGAGAGACAAAAGCAGGGGAACGCGGTTGGTGTATTGGTGCATGGAGGTTGGCTCCTTGGGGTGGTCCTACTTCGTTGGACAGTCCGGTGGACTCCGACTGGGTTTGAGAGCCCTCGGGAACCTTCGCTACATGAATCATGAGCCACCGGCGACGGGGGCTTGCGGGCGACCGGGGCTTGCGGGCGGTCGGGGAGCGCGCGCACGGGGGCCTGCAGGTGATCGCCACTGGGCGGCTGGACGCGACGCGGGTTGCTCATGCCGCCCTCGCGCCGTTGCGGCAGGTCTCGCCCGGCGTCTGCCCGCCCAGCGACGAGTGCGGGCGCACCTCGTTGTGGAAGTCGATCCACGAGGTAGAAGTCGATCCACGAGCCGATGATGCGCTCGGCATCCAGCCCGTTGCGGAGTTCATGCAGGTACACCACCTCGTACCTTCAGCGACCTCCACAGCCTTTCGATGAAGAGGTGTCGAGGAACCGCCCCCCCCCCCCCGCCCATCAAGAACGCCACACCTGCCTCCAGCACCGGTCGGCGAAGGCCTCGCTGATGAAGTGCGCGCCGTGGTCCCGTGTTCAGGATCTTCCGGGTCTCGTCCAGATGAGCGCGTCGTCCAGGCCCGATGACGGGATATACGTGATGTCCGCGCATCACACGTGGTCCGCCCGCGTGATCTCCAGATCCCGCGGCAGATAGGGACAGATCCGGTGCTCCGCCTTCGCCACGCTCCGTCCGCGGGCGTCGATAGTCCATGGCTTATCGTCCATGCGACAAATCAGGGTCAGGTTCTCCGTGCTCTGCTCAGGTCCACGACGAGCTGCTCAGGTCCACGACGAGGAGAAGGTAACCGCCTTGCCGTCGACAATCAATACCATGTTCGCCACACTACACCAAGCGCCCCGAGCGCGGTGCCCAAAGCTAGCGGACGCGGCGCCTTTCCGACCGGTGGCCCAGCGGATCGGGGCCGTAGTCGTTCGGGCCGAAGGTTCCCGGCTGGAAGAGCAGGACCAACTCGAGCCAGATGTTGTAAAGCGGAATCCAGAAGAGGAAGATGTGCCAACCGGGGCGGTCGAGGTCGTGGAGCCGCTTGACGGTGATGGCGAGGGCGGCCCAGGCCGCGCCGAAGGCGATGCCGAGGGCGGGAAGCGAGAAGATGGGTGCGATGGCCAGGTCGAGGATGCCCAGAATGATCACCGCTCCGAGGACGACAAAGCCGTCCAGGAGGATGTGCCAGAAGTAGTGCGCGCGGTTGGCGCGGCCCGAGAACGAGAAGAGCTCCAGGAAGGTGTCCACTGCATAGTCTCCAGAGAGGTGGGTTGGACTTGAAGGCCGGTGCGGCCCAGCTTCGGAAAATAACCGGCACCCCGAGAGGCGCGCACCCCGAGAGGCGCGCAATCAGGTGAATACGGTCTGGCCCGGGCTCTGTTTCGCGCGGAGGCCGCGGGCGCGCTCGTTGCGCGTCTCATTTGAACGACAGGGATCTCGCCGGTGGACGAGGCCTTCAACACCGGGGAATGGATCGCCGGGAACCGACTGCTCCGGGGATGGCGCGTCCGCCGGTGATAAGGGTGGGACTCGCCCACCGCGAGGCACCGCCGCCGCCGCGGTTCGGGCGACGCATGGCGGCCCGCGTTACCTTGGTCTCGACCGAAACGCTCACCCCTTTGGCGGAGGCGCGAGTTGGAACCACCTACCAGGCCGGGGCCGATCCGCTGCCGGCATCTTGCCTCGTACCGGTCTAATTCGGCCGCCCGTCCATTTGCCGGTGCGGGCGCGGTGCTAATGGCGGTCGCGCTTGCGACATTCGCATGTCAAACCGGCACACCCGCCCCGGCATCGGCGCCGGAGCCGCCCACCGAACCGGCCAGCTCGTCCCCCACCACCAAACGCGACGAACCCAACACCCTGCACGGCATCTATTCCGAGGCGCAGGCCGCGCGCGGCGCCCAGGTCTTCAACCGGGTCTGCAGCGAGTGCCACGACACCGCCGACTGGACCGATGCAGCCTTTCTGGAGCGCTGGGAGGAGGCGTCCGTCTTCCGGCTCTGGTACTGGATCTATGAACGGATGCCGCACGGCAATCCCGGTACGCTCACCCGCGAGCAGGTCACCGACGCCCTCACCTACATCTTCCAGCTCAACGGCCTGCCGCCCGGCCCGAGCGAGCTGGCCGACGACGACGACTCGATCGACGACTACTGGATCATCTGGAGCCCGAACGATGCGCCCTTCCTTCGCTAACGTCCTCCGGCCTCCCCCGGCCCGCACCGGAGCCGGCCCCATGGCCCTGCTCACCCGCGTGGCCCGTCCCGCGCGCGCAACCCGCAAACAACCCGCCGGCCACCGAACCCGCCGGCCCCGTCGCGCCGCCCTCCGGTCCCCCGCCGGCATCGCAGCCGCGATCCTCGTGGCCGCCCTCGCGCTCGCCCCCGACCCCGCCACCCCCCAGTCCTCCAGCCTCGTCTCGCCCGACGGCACGGTCGATTGGAACCGCTTCTACACGGCCGCCGAGACCAACCAGATCCTGCGCGAATTCCACGTCCTGTACCCCGAACTCACCGAGCTGCACCAGATTGGCGAGAGCTTCCACGGCCAGCCCCTCATGCTGGTCACCATCACCAACGAGGCCACCGGCCCCGCCGCGGACAAACCCGCGCTCTACGTCGACGGCGGCCTCCACGCGGGCGAGCTCACCGGCTCGGCGGTCGCTACCCACCTCATCGGCCACCTCCTCAACGGCTACGGCGCCGACCCGCGCATCACCGCGCTCCTCGACCACCGCGCCTTCCATGTGCGGCCCAAGTTCAACCCCGACGGCTCCGATCTCGCGCTCATCCACGACCAGTCGCTGCGCAGCACGCCGCATCCCTTCGACGACGACGAGGACGGCACCCCCGACGACGATCCCCCCGAGGACCTGGACGGCGACGGCTGGATTACCGAGATCCGCGTTCCCGACCCCGACGGAATCTGGGCGGCCGACCCGAACGACGACCGCATCATGGTGCGCGACCCGGAGATGCAGCGCGCCGGACTGCGCTTTTCGACGCTGCGTGAGGGAATCGACAACGACGGCGACGGCGAGATCAACGAGGACGGGATCGGCGGACTCGACATGAACCGCAACTTTCCCCGCAACTGGGAGCGCGTTCACCTGCAACCGGGCGCGGGCGACTTCCCTCTCTCCGAGCCCGAGACGCGCGCCGCGGCCGAGTTCATCAATGCGCACCGCAACATCACCGGAATCGTCCACGGCCACACCTCCGGCGGCTTCGTCTACCGCCTGCCCTCCGCATCGGCGCCCTCGCTCTTCCCCCGCGACGACCTGGCGCTGATCCTGCACCTGGGCGACGAGTACACGCGCTCGACGGGCCGTCCGGTCGTCCCCAGCGCGACCCACCCCACCGAACACCGCTACGGGACGCTGATTTCGTGGGGCTACTGGGACCACGGCGTCGTCGGCTGGGTGCCGGAGTTTTCGCCGGGACCCCAAGCCTGGGTGACCGACTACGACGGCGACGGCGAGATCAGCATGGCCGAGCAGCACCGCTTCAACGACGAGGAGCTCGGCGGACGCTACTTCTCCGACTGGACGCCGTACGATCATCCGCAGTTGGGCGCGGTCGAGATCGGCGGCTGGCACGCCAAATTCTGGGGACAGAATCCGCCGCCCGAGTTTCTGGAGGCCGAGACCGGACCGCAGCTTCACTGGATCCTCTACCTGGCCGAGCAGTCGCCGCTGATCGAGGTGAGCGAGCCGGTGGCAACGGCGCTGGGCGACGGAACCTTCCGCGTGGAGGCGACGGTGACCAACACGGGATTTCTGCCGACCAGCGTGACCGGCCGGGGAGCGGTGGGGCGCGAGCGGCCCGATGGCGCGGTGGACCGGCTGGTGGTGCGCGCGCCGGCGGTGACCCTGACGCATCCCGGACTCGAGATCGTGGAGGGGAGGGCGCGCAGAGTGATTCCGCACCTGGCCGGATCGAACGAGTTCCTCGGGACTGCGGCCGAGCGGTCGCACACGGTGAGCTGGGTGGTACGTCCGGCGGCCGGGGAGCGCGCCGTGCGGGTGACGGCCGAATCGGACAAGGGCGGCACCGTGCGCAGCGGTTGGGTGGTGGTCCGGTGAGGGCCGGGGCCGCGAGGACGCCGGAGCCGGGTGGTCGGGTGGTGGGGCCGGGTCTGCCGCGGTGGCCGTTCGGCGGGCGCGACCGTACGCAGAGGCCGGGTGGCCGTGCGGGCGGGGGGTGGAGTGGGGGGGAGGAGGGCGGCGCTGGCCGCGCGGGACGGTGGCCGCGAGGGGCGGGCCGCGGCGGGCGCCGGAGCGTGGGGGTCGCGGGCGTATGGGTCGCGGCTCTGCTCCTTGGCGCGTGGCATTCCACCGCGGACGCGCAGGAGGCCCGGCGGCGCTGGGAACGCATGTGCCAAATCCGCGCCGAAAAGTTCGATCTGGTCCTCCCCAAAGCCATGCACGACAACGACCTCGACATGTGGATCGTCGTCGTGCGCGAGGGGCTCACGGGCCCCCTCTGGAATGCGCTCGGGCGCGGTTACGTCGGCGACTGGGGCTACTACGTCTTCACCGACCGGGGCGAGCGAACCGAGCGCGCCGCGCTGGGCGTGGGCGGCTACATGCTGGAGGAGTGCGGCGTCTACGACCACTTCGGGAGCGCGGCCTCGCTGGCCGAATACGTCGCCGAGCGCGACCCGGAACGCATCGGGGTCAACATGGCCGCATCGATCGGCGGCGCCGACGGCCTCTCGCACACCTCGTACCTGCACCTGCGCCAAACCCTGGGGGCGCCCTGGGCCGATCGTCTGGTCTCGGCGGAGCGCTTCGTCTCGGACTTCCGCGCCACCCGAGTGGCCACCGAGATCGCCGCCTTCGCCGAGGCGGGCGAAATGAGCCGCGAAATTGCCGAGCGCGCCTTCTCCAACGAAGTTATCGCGCCGGGCGTCACCGCCCTGGAAGACGTGGCCTGGTGGATGTGGGACCAGCTCCTCGCGCGCGGTCTCGATTCATCCTTCGACATGCCGTCGGTCTACATCACCGGCCCCACCGGCATCGAGGCCACCTCGTCGGACCGCATCATCCAGCGCGGCGACCTCCTCATGATCGACTGGGGCGTCGGCTTCCTCGACTTCTACACCGACATGAAGCGCGTGGCCTACGTGTTGCGAGAGGGCGAAACCGAACCGCCGGCCGGAATCCGCCACGCCTTCGAACGGGCCATGCAGGTGCGCGACCTGATGAAGGCGTCGATCAAGCCCGCGCCGACCGCGAAGCAGGCCCTCGACGCCACCTGGGCCGCGATCGAGGCGGCCGGCTTCAACCGCATCGAGTTCAACCAGCCCACCGACGACGCGGACGTGACCGACGTCGTGATCGGGCCGCACTCGGTCGGCAACCTGGGCCACGGCATCGGTCCGTCGCTGGCCTTCTTCAACCCTGTCCGTCAGGGCTACGAGCTGCGTCCCGGCACCCTGATCTCGGTCGAGCTCTTCGCCTACACCGCCAACCCCGATTGGGGCGGCGCCAAGGTGCGAATCCCGCTGGAGGACGACGCCGTGGTCACCGAACGCGGCGTGGAGTGGCTCTACCCGGTCACGCGGCGGATCCTGGTGGTGAGGTAGGGGGCGCAAGACAGCCGTCCGTCCGGGCATGGTATTGAGCGTTCGCCGTGGCTGGTCGCGAAAGGGTGGCAAGTCCACAGCTCTGAACTCCGGCGCCCGAGAAACCCGCCCTACCTTCGCCGCGGCCGGTACACCCCCACCTTCCTGCCCTTCTGGTCGTAGAGGATGACCGGGAGATCCAGGATGTCGTTGCTGAGGTCGATCGTGGTTGCGCTGTCGGGAGCGGCCGATGGCGCGGAGGGCAGCCGGTAGAACTCCGCGGCCGTGGGATCGACGCTATAGCCCATGTCTGCCAGCGATTCGATCGTGACCAGGCTGAGCGGCTCGCGCCCCGCCGAGAGGAAGGGCGTCATCAGCTCGTTCTCGAAGACCGATTCGCGCCAGTGGGAATCCGCCTGGCCCTGCTCCCCGCCGCTCTCCACGGGGATGACCTTCCCGCGGTAGCGGCCACCTCCGAGTCGCTCGAAGGCGGCGCGCGCCAGCGGACCAGTGAAGTGGGTGTCGGCATTGGAATTGCCGCCCACCGAGGGATCCTCGATCAGGTCGGCAAATTCCCAGAGGGTGCCAAAGCCGAGCACATGTCCCATCTCGTGCGTGACCGTGGCGGTCAGGGTACCCTGGGACGCCAGACGCAGCAGGTCGTCCTCGTCGAACTCCATGAAGCCCGCTACAGCGCCCCCGGTGACGATCGTGGTGTCGTTGCCAAGGATCCAACCGGACTGGCGCCAGACACAGGGGCCCGCGCGCGCAAGCACTCTGCCCGGTCCGTCGATCGAGTCGATCGCGACGAACATCCTCACGTCGTCCACCACATCGTTGATTGCCGGAGAACCCTGCCCGCACCGTCCTGCCAGCACCGGGTCGTTGGCCATGTTGATGTCAGCCAAACCCTGCCCAATCACCGCCTCCCACTTGTCGGCGGCCGCCCGGACCGCATTGTCCTGCTCGACGGTGCCGTTCTGGAGGAAGACCAGCTCGATGTCGAAGGTCTCGACCTCGATTCCGCCAACCGTCACCCGCAGGTCGACCGGCCCGAAGGTGGAGTAAGCGTGCACGGCAATATGGTAGCTGCCCGCGCGCGCCGGCTTGATCTGGCATAGCTCGGGGTCGCCAGGGTTCTTGCCGCTCTGGCACCGGTACTTGTACTGATGATCGGGCCGCCACCCATAGTTCACGAACAGATCCGGATCCCCCTGCCCCGCCCCCACCTCCACATTCAGCGCCTCGCGCGAGAACTCGTCCACATCGATCCGGAAGAGGAGCACGTCGCCTGCCCGCGCCGAGATCTGCGACCGGTGGCCCACCGCGACGATCTCCTGGGGGGCCACCGCCAGCGATTCGCCCTTGCGGTTGTTCTCCTTGCCCCACTCGTCGATCGTGCCCGCGGCGTCGATCACCACCTCGAGGCGGCGCGCTCCCGCTTCGAGCGGCCCCACCTCCTCGAAGGCGAAGGTCGTCTTGCCGTCCGGTTCCAGCCTGGATGCCACGCGCGCAGCGATCGCTGCGCCATCGATGGTCAGCGCCACCGAGAAGCTGTCCGGGCTGGCCGCATCGCCCCGGTTCGCGATCGTTGCCGTGGCGGAGAAGGTCTCCAGATCGGTCAGATCCGCGCGCGACAGCACAAGGCTCTCGACCGCCAGATCGGGGAGCGGCGTGTCGGAGGTGGCCCGCGCGTTGGCCCGGTTCTGGATCCCGCCCGCCGAGATCGCCAGCACCTGCGCGCCGAACTTGCCGCCCAGCGTCCATTCCGTGAAGCCGTGGCCGTCGGCGTCGCTGGTCACCGTGGCCGCGCTTACGGACCCGCTCTCGGCCCCCGGCGCGAAGGTGATCTCGATGCCAGCCACTCCGAAGCCGCCCCGATCCTCCAGGCGCACCACGATCGGTTCGGGGAGCTTCGTTTCGCGCAGCGCCTCCTGCCCGTCTCCCGCAATGACCCGGATCGCGGCCGCGCGCTGCTGCACCCGCACCGTGGCCGTGGCCGTCAGGGTGCCCGCGGTGGCCTGCAGGGTGCCGCTGCCATTGCCCGTTGCCGTCGCCCGCCCGGAGGCGTCGACCGTAAAGACCGCCTCGTCGGAGCTCGTCCATGCAACCTGCGCATTGATCGCGGCGCCGTACTGGTCGCGCACGGTCGCGGTGAAGGCCGCGCTCTGGTTGATGTAGGTGAGCGTCGAGTTCGCGGGCGAGATCGAGAGGGTGGCGGGGCGCGGGGGCTCGCGGGGATCGGTCGGCTCGGCGTCGTCGCCGCCTCCGCAACCGGCGATCGCAAGGCCAACGAAGAGGGACAGAGGAAGGAAGCGGCGGCTCATGGCGGACCTCGGGTGGAAATGCACGGTTCGGAGTGAAGCCGGGGGCGGGCGCTGCCCGGTCTCCGGCGCTGGCCCTGGAGGTCGGCTCGGTGAATACCCCTGGGCTCGCCCCCGCTCATTCGGGTTCCGTGGAAGATCCGGGGTTTCTCGGGGATTGCAAGCCCAAACGCAGCGGACAGCCGCGGAGCCCGGGGCGGCGTTGGCGCCCCCGCGCCCGCCGAACGCCGGACTTCCCGGACCGGGCTGCCGACCTCCGGCCCCTGCGCGGGCCGGCCCAGAACGGCCACCGGGAACGCCGGGTGCGCGCGCGATTCCCAAACCCGCCCGGGGATGTTCGGCAGGGGCGTTAGGGATGTGCGTTTCACCCGGTCGCGGCCTTCACCGACCGGCGGTTCTCGACCCGGACCGGCAGATAGCAAAGAAGGAAGAAGACAAAGGCGACCAGATTCAGCCACAGGAGGTACCAGGGCCAGGGGAAGAGGAGGAAGGGGGAGGGGGCGACGGGTTTCTCGCTGAGGAACATGTAGTTTGCACCGAGCGCAATGTTGATGCCGCCGATGACGACTGCCAAGAGGTTGGCCACACCCCAGGCGCGCAGGAGAGAGGCGAAGGTGGGACGCATTCCCAGCCCCCAGGTGGCGAAGGCCGCCGCGACCACGACGCCGCCGTGCGAGACGAAGAAGCGGATGAAGGGGAAGGTTGGCCAGCCCTCGACGACATCCGGCGTGAGCACCGCGTTGCCGGCGCCCGCAAGTCCCCAGAAGTAGACCAGCTCGTAGGCGAGGCGGTGGCGGGCGAGGAGGACCACCACCGAGAGCAGCGACGAGATCCCGCAGAGGTGAAGGGGAAGGTGCTCGCGGACGAAGATCTCGCCCCCGTGCAGGCGGAAGTTGTCGACCCAGCCCGAGATCTGGCTGGCAAGCAGGACGGCGGCGAGCGCCACGCAGATCGTGCGGGCCAGGCGGGGCGAATTCCACCGGCGCACGGCCCGGATGAGGAGTACCGGCGCCAGGGCGGTCAGCGCGATTGCGACGAGATGGGGCGTACCGAGGAATTGGAAGGCGGGCGGTTGCATGGGACATACTACTATTTGGGCGCGGCTTTGAGAAACGGCTTTGGCGCGGCTTCGAGAAACGGGAATGGATTGTGATTTCAATTGACGGCCGGACGCTGACGTTGGCGCAGATCGAGGCTGTGGCGCACAGGCGGGTTGCGGTTCGCCTGGACGAGGGGGCGGCGGCGGCGGTGCGGGCTTCGCGCGCGGGGCTGGAGAGCCTCATCGAGACGGGGGCGAAGGTGTACGGCGTGAACACCGGGTTCGGGCGTCTGGCCGACGTGTCGATTCCGCGGGAGAAACAGTTCGCACTGCAGCGCAACCTGGTGCGGAGCCATGCGGCGGGGGCGGGACGGGCGTTGCCGGTGGCCGAGGTACGGGCCATCGTGCTGCTGCGGGCCAACACCCTGGCGCGCGGGGAATCCGGTTGCCGTCTCGTGGTCGTGGAGCGCCTGCTGGAGCTGCTGAACCGGGAGGTCCACCCGGTCGTGCCGGAGATCGGTTCGGTGGGCGCCAGCGGCGACCTCGCGCCATTGGCGCACATTGCCCTGGTGCTGTCCGGCGAGGGACGGGCCCGGATCCGGGGACGCGAGGCGGACGGGGGCGAGGCGCTGCGGCAGGCGGGGATGGTCGCACTTGATCTTCGCGAGAAGGAAGCGCTGGCACTCCTCAACGGCACCCAGGCGACCACCGCAACCGGGGCGCTGGCGCTGGGCCGCTTCGGGCGGGCGCTCGACAGCGCGGACGTCGCCGGGGCCATGTCGCTGGAGGGACTCCGGGGAACCCCCGACGCCTTCCGGCCGGAAATTCACGCCGCCCGTCCCCATCCGGGCCAGATCGAGAGCGCCCGCCGGCTGTGGGCTCTGTTGCGGAACTCGCAGATCCGCGATTCGCACCGCGAGGGCGATCCGCGGGTGCAGGACGCCTACTCGCTGCGCTGCATGCCGCAGGTGCACGGGGCGGCCCGCGCGGCTCACGCCTACGCCTTCGGCATCCTTACGACCGAGGCCAACTCCACGACGGACAACCCGATGGTGCTCCCGGATCCGGGGACGCGGCCCAGGGGCGCCGCGGGATCCGCGCGGCAGGTGGGGGATTTGCGGGCCCGCGTCCTCAGCGGCGGCAACTTCCATGCCCAGATCATCGCGCAGTGCCTGGACCTCGTCGTCATCGCCGCCGCCGATCTTGCCTCGATCTCCGAGCGCCGCATCGACCGGCTTCTCAATCCCGACCTCTCCGGCTTGCCCGCATTCCTCTCTCCGCAACCCGGTTTTTTCTCCGGCCTCATGATCGCGCAGGTCACGGCGGCCGATGCCCTTGCCGAGATGCGCGTTCTTGCGACGCCCGCGAGCATCGATTCGGTGACGACCAGCGCGGCCCGCGAAGACCACGTTTCCATGGGGATGGCGGCCGCCCGCAAGGCCCGCCGGGCGATGGGGCACCTGGAGCTCGTGCTCGCTGTGGAGCTGCTGTGCGCGGCCCAGGCCGTTGAGTTCCACCGTCCGTTGCGCGCCGCCGGCGAAGTGGAGCGGGCGCTGGAGGCGGTGCGCACCCGAGTCGCGCGGCTGGAGGAGGACCGTGTGCTGGCGGGCGACATCGCGGCGCTCTCGGAGATGGTGCGCGAGGGCGTGTTTGCCCGCTCCGGCCTTGTGCGGTTCGATCATGCCCGCTCCGATCGTTCCCGACCCGATCATGTCCAGGAGGGTCATGATTCCCAGGCCGATCAATGATTCCCAGGCCGATCATGTCCAGTCCGACCCTTGAACCACCGGGAACCGCACCTATGACGACGACCAACAAAGAGGACCGGCGGTCGTGCCCGCCGCGCTCGGGCCGCGATCCGGAAAGCGTAGGAACGGCTGCGATGAAGGGGGCCGGGGGCAACTTGGCCTCAGCCAATGAACTTCCGGCCGCTCCGCCCGCGCGCCGCGTCGTCCGGGCCCCTCGGGGCGCCACTCTCCGCTGCAAAGGGTGGACCCAGGAGGCCGCTCTGCGGATGCTGATGAACAATCTGGATCCGGAGGTCGCCGAGAAGCCGGACGATCTGGTGGTCTACGGGGGCACCGGGAAGGCCGCGCGTAACTGGGCCGCCTTCGACGCGATCGTCGGCGCGCTGCAGTCGCTGGAGGACGACGAGACGCTGCTGGTGCAGTCCGGCAAGCCCGTCGGCGTTTTCCGCACCCACCGCCACGCCCCCCGCGTGCTCATCGCCAACTCGAACCTGGTGGGGCGCTGGGCGACCTGGGAGCACTTCTACGAACTGGAGCGCCGCGGCCTGATGATGTACGGGCAGATGACCGCGGGTTCGTGGATCTACATCGGTACGCAGGGGATCCTGCAGGGCACCTACGAGACCTTCGCCGCCATGGCCCGCACCCATTTCGAGGGATCGCTCGCCGGGCGCTGGATTCTGACGGGGGGAATGGGGGGGATGGGGGGTGCGCAGCCGCTGGCGGCGACGATGAACGGTGCGGCCGTCCTGGTGGTGGAGATCGACGCCGACCGGATCCGGCGGCGGATCGAGACGCGGTATTGCGACCGCATGACCGGCGACCTCGACGAGGCGGTCGCGTGGGTGCGGGGGGCGGCGGGGGCGGGCAGGGCGCTCTCGGTGGGGCTGGCCGGGAACTGCGCGGACGTGCTCCCGGAGCTGGTGCGGCGCGGCGTGACGCCCGACATCGTGACCGACCAGACCTCGGCGCACGATCCGGTGGACGGCTACGTGCCGCACGGTTTCTCGCTCGCCGAGGCAGCCGCCTTGCGGCAGCGCGACCGCACCCGATACCGCGAGCATTCCATGGCATCGATCCGCGCCCACTGCGAAGCGATCGTGGAGATGGCCGGACGCGGCGCGGTCGCCGTCGACTACGGCAACAATCTGCGGGCCTACGCGCGCGAGGCCGGATTCGACGACGCCTTCGCCTATCCGGGCTTCGTGCCGGCCTATGTGCGACCGCTCTTCTGCCAGGGCAAGGGCCCCTTCCGCTGGGTCGCGCTCTCCGGGGACCCGGCCGACATCCACCGCACCGACGACCTGGTGCTGGAGATGTTTCCCGCCGACGAGCACCTCTGCCGCTGGATCCGCATGGCGCGGGAGCAGGTGGCGTTTCAGGGGCTACCCGCGCGGATCTGCTGGCTGGGGCAGGGGGAGAGGGCGGCGTTCGGCGTGGCCATGAACGACCTGGTCGCGAACGGCGAGATCAGCGCCCCCATCGTGATCGGGCGCGACCATCTCGACACGGGCTCGGTCGCCTCGCCCTTTCGCGAAACCGAGGCCATGCGAGACGGCACCGACGCCGTGGCCGACTGGCCGGTGCTCAACGCGCTGCTGAACACGGCCTCCGGCGCGAGCTGGGTGTCCTTCCATCACGGCGGCGGGGTCGGCATCGGAGACTCGCTGCATGCGGGACAGGTGCTCGTCGCGGACGGGACTCCGGAGATGCGCCTCCGCATCGAGCGCGTCTTGACGAACGACCCGGGGCTGGGGGTCGCCCGGCACGCCGACGCGGGCTACGAAGAGGCGCGCGAGACCGCGCGGGCAAGGGGAATCAGGCTGCCGATGGGTTCGTAGGTCGGCGTTCGATTCCCGGCCTACAGGCGTTCGGCCAGGTCCCCGACGGTGGCTGCAAAGGCACGGCGAACCTCATCTTCGCGAAGATGGCGACCGTTCCTTACCACCCAATCACCCCCCGCCATGACGTGGCGCACCGGATTGTCGGTCCCGGAGAAGACCCACGAGTCCAGCACCGCGGAGCCTGCGCGCCCCATCAGCGAGGGATGTTCGGCGTCCAGCACCACAAGATCCGCGCGCGCGCCAACCGCAATCCTTCCCCCATTCCACGCCAGGGCCCGGCATCCATCGCGCCAGGCGTGGGCAAGCAGTCCTCCTCCGGCACCCGCAAGAGCGTCCTCGTGCGCCCGGCCCGGCGATCCGTCCGCGAATTCTCCCTCGGCGGCGACATCCCCCAGCGCCGACCGCCGCCGCCCCGCCAGGCGCTGCCCGTATTCCAGCAACCGGAGCTCCTCCACCGGACTGCGGGACACATGGCTGTCCGTCCCGATCGCAAAGCGCCCCTTCATTTCCGCGAACGCACCGAGCGGAAACAGCCCGTCCCCCAGATTCGCTTCGGTGGTGGGGCAGAGGCCCACAACCGCCCCCCCTTCCGCCACCGCGGCCATCTCCGCGCGGCTCACGTGCGTGGCATGCACCAGACACCAGCGTTCGTCCACCGGAGCATGGTCCAGCAGCCAGGCGACCGGACGCGCGCCGCGTAGGGCCAGACATTCCCGCACCTCTCTCTCCTGCTCGGCGACATGGATGTGCACGGGCGGCCGTCGCCCGCGTCGCGAGCCGCCCTCGGACGCGTGTTCCCGGTGGTCGGCTTCCCGGTGATCGGCTTCCCGGTGCACTGGCTGAGCGACTGCCCGGTGATCGGCTTCCCGTCCCTCGGCAGCGCCTGGGGTATCGGTACCGGACAGGAACCCGTCCAGCCAGGCAATCGTCTCGCTTGAGACCGCCCGCAGACTGTGCAGCGCCAACCCCGTGCGGATGCCTCGTCCGGGAGACCGGCCCCCCAGCGATTCGCGCAGCCGCGCGACCCCTTCGAGCTCCATCTCAAAGCGCCTCTGGCCACCCTCGAGCGGCTCGCCTCCGAACCCACCCGCCTCGTACACGACCGGCATGTGCACCAGCCCGATTCCGGATGTCCGCGCCGCTGCCAGAATCCTGTGGCTCATCTCTGCCGGATCGTCGTAGCGGGTGCCGCCACGCGCGTGGTGCAGGTAGTGGAACTCGCCGACGCAGGTGAAGCCCGCCTTGAGCATCTCCACCTGAAGCTGGGCCGTGATCGCTTCCACATGGTCCGGGGTCAACTGCTCCAGGAAGGCGTACATGACCTCGCGCCAACTCCAGAACGAGCCCGGCCCCTGCCCTTCGGCCAGCCCCGCGAGTCCACGCTGAAAGGAGTGGCTGTGGACGTTCGGCACTCCGGGAATCGTCCATCCGGCGACGTTTTCGCACCCCTGGGGGCCCCCACCCGGCTCCACCGCGGCGATTCGCCCACGGTCGTCCACCTCCATCCGCACATCGCTTGCCCAGCGATCCCCGATCAGGAGTCGCTCGAAGTGGTGGGCACGGCAGATCGGCTTGCGCAGAGACACGGCGTCCTCGGAAGGCTGGCTTGCGGGAGTGGAAGGACTGGTTTGCGGGAGTGGAAGGACTGGTTTGCGGAAACGGGGAAGGCCGGTCGCGAAACGGGCAGGGCCGGTCGCGAAACACGAAGGCTGGTTTGAGAAGCGGAGGACTGGTTTGCGGGAGCGGAAGGGGGGCTGGTTTGCGGAGCGCGAGCGATTCGTGCAACAATCTGGCTCGCAAACGGGCGCCGCGCAGGACGGCGGCAGACACATGGGGGGAGCCTCATGCCGGACCAGCCGTGGGACCGACTCTGGACCGAGGTGAATGTGGCCACGATGACCGACTCATCGCTCGGCATCATTGAAGGGGGCGCGATCGCGTGCGTGGACGGGCGCATCGCGTGGGTGGGACGGGAGGCCGCCATTCCCCCGCACCACCGGGAAACGGCAGCGGAAACGATCCGGTGCGGCGGCGCCTGGCTGACCCCGGGACTCATCGACTGCCACACGCACATCGTGTACGGCGGCAACCGCACGCACGACTTCCGCCGACGTCTGCGCGGCGAATCCTACGGCGAGATCGCGCGGGCCGGAGGGGGCATCATGTCCACCGTGCGCGCCACCCGGGCGGCCTCCGGCGAGGAGCTCGGCAGGAGCGCGGTAGCGCGGGCGCGGGAGCTGGCCGCCTGGGGGGTCACGACCATCGAGGTCAAATCCGGCTACGGCCTGGATCTCCAAACCGAACTCGGAATGCTCGAGGCCGCCGCCGGGATCGCGCGCCACCTTCCCATCGACATCTCGCCCACGCTCCTGGCCGCGCACGCCGTACCGCCGGAGTATGCGGGGCGCCGCCGCGACTACATCGACCTGATCATCCACCAAATCCTCCCGGCCGCGCTGGACCAGGGCCACGCAACCGCCATCGACGCCTTCTGCGAGGACATCGCCTTCGCGCCGAACGAGGCACGGGCCGTGCTCGAAGCGGGAATCCAGGCCGGACTCACCGGTCGCCTGCACGCCGATCAGCTCTCGGACCAGGACGGCGGGGCGCTGGCAGCCTCGGTGGGAGCCCGCTCGGCGGACCATCTGGAGCACCTGTCGGCGGACGGTGTGCGGGCCTTGGCCTCGGCGGGGGTGTGCGCGGTCCTCCTTCCCGGCGCGGCCTACACCCTGGGGGCAGACCGCAGGCCGCCCGTCCGCGCCCTGAGGCGGGCCGGAGTGACGATCGCGCTGGCCACCGACGCGAATCCCGGGTCGTCTCCGATCACGCATGTGGGTCTGGTTCTCAATCTGGCCTGCATCCGGTTCGGCCTGGCCCCCGAAGAGGCGTTGCTGGGCTTCACCGCGGCCGCCGCCCGGGTTCTGGAGCTCGAGCGCGACCGGGGGACGCTGGAGCCCGGCAAGCGCGCCGACTTTGCTCTCTGGAACGTCCGGGACCCCGCGGAGCTCTGCTACTGGATCGGCGCGAGCCCGCTGATTTCGGTGGTCAAGGACGGCGAACCCGCCACCACAGGCGCCTGAAATGGGGTCCGCGATTGCCGGCGGCGCTTGAACAGGGACGGCCGGCGGCTCTTTGCAGGTAGCCCACGGGCAGAGGGGTTGCGCGCGCACCCCGGCCGCGCGGCTTGGCGTCCGGGCCGGCCCGCGCAGGGGCCGGAGGAGCGTTCGTTGCCCCTCCCATCCGGCAACGGCCGCGCCGCGCACGGGGCGTCTTCATGCTCATGCGCCCCCCGCTGCACCCGCCCGCCCCAGCCCCGCCGCCACATCGGTCACCAGGTCGTTCGCGGCCTCGATCCCCACCGACAGACGCAGCAGCCCCTCCCCGATCCCCGCCGCCACCCGCGCGGCTTCGTCCATCGCGGCGTGCGTCATCGTCCAGGGGTGCGTCACCAGGCTTTCCACCCCGCCCAGCGACTCGGCCAGAGCAAAGTGCTTCAGTCCGTCGCAGAAGGCGTCCGCGGCCGCCCTTCCCCCCTTGAGATCGAAGGAGATCAGGCTGCCCCACGCGCTTCCACCGCTTCCCGTTCCCCACTCTCCGCCATGGCCGCGTTCACCCCCTTGCCGTTGGCCACCTTCCCCCTCCGCCACCCGCTGCTGCCGCCTCGCGATCTCGTGGCCCCGATGGCCGGGCAGACCCGGATAGTGCACCGCCGCCACCGCCTCGCTCCCGGCCAGCGCGGCCACAACCCGCCCCGCATTCTCCTCGTGGACCCGGCTGCGTGCGTGCAGGGTGCGGATTCCGCGCAGCGTCAGATAGGCATCGAAGGCCGACCCGCAGGCGCCGGTCGCGTTCGCCCACCAAGCCACCTCTTCGAGCAGCTTCACCCCGGCCGCCACCACCGCGCCCCCCACCACATCGCTGTGGCCGTTGAGGAACTTCGTGGTCGAGTGCACCACCAGATCGGCGCCGTGCTCCAGCGGCCGCTGGTTGACGGGCGACAGGAAGGTGTTGTCGGCCACGCAGATGGCCCCGGTTTCGCGCGCACACGCCGACCACGCGGCGATGTCGCTGATGCGCAGCAGGGGATTGCTCGGCGTCTCGATCCAGATCATTTGCGGCTTGCTCTTGCGGGCCCGCGCCAGCGCCCCGGCGGTCCACGATTCCACGAACTCCACGCGGTACTGCCCCCGCCGTGCCTCGGCGCTGAAGAGCCGGTAGCTGCCCCCGTAGCAGTCGGCGGGCGCCAGCAGGAGGTCGCCCGGAGAGAGTAACCGGGTTACGACGGCGATCGCGGACATCCCCGACGAGGTGACCACGGCGCCGCACCCACTCTCGAGATCGGCGATCGCGCGGGCCGCCAGGTCGCGGGTCGGATTCGCGGTGCGCGAGTAGTCGTACGGTCCGCAGACTCCCGGCGCGTCGAAGAGGTAGTTGGTGGAAAGATGAATCGGAGGCATGACCGAACGGTGCGTCGGGTCGGAGCCGATTCCCGCCCGCACGGCCCGGGTTGCGGGAGACGCCGGGGCGGCGGGCGGGGCGTCCGCGCCGATGCCGGGGCTCGCCTTGTGCCCCCCGCCGGGCCGGGTGTCCGCCGATGATCGGTCCGGTTCGCGCGTCATCGGACCGCCTCCCGCGCCCGGTTCCGGAGCTGGCCCCCAAGCAGCGCGCCCACGGCCTCCCTTTCCTTGAGGAAGGCGTCGTGGCCGAAGAGCGAGGGCAGAATCACATGCCGGGGCGACCGTCCGCTCTGCGCGGCCAGCTCCTCGATCAGCCAGGGCGGAACCAAAGCGTCGCTGTCGAAGGAGACCAGGAGCGTGTCGGGCGGCAGCGAGGCGGGGCGGGTGCGGTGCAGGTCGATCGACTCCGAGAGCGCAAGGAAGCGCTCCACATCGAAGCGTTGGACGAAGTCGGCGCCGCGCGCGTCCAGGTAGTCCTCCACGGGAAAGCGGGCCGGAGCCTTTCCGGGTGCGCCGGGGCTGAGCGCCTCGCAGGCGAAACGGGACTCGAACTCCTGGGGGCTGCGGTAGGTGGTCATCGCGAGGGCGCGCGCCAGGGCGAGGCCGAGCGCCGGACGATCCAGGGATGCGCCCAGCTCCGCGGCCGAACGCTGAACCGAACGCACCGCGGTGGCCATGGGATGCGTGCGGTGGGCCGCGCAGAGAACGGCCAGCCGGTCCGTCCGTTCCGGGAAGAGCTCCGCGAAGGCCAGCGCGACCATGCCGCCGTAGGAGGCGCCGACGAGGGTGGCCGAGTCCAGGCCGAGGTGATCGAGGACCGCCGCCAGCGCGCGCGCCTGGTCGTGGCTGGTCACCGGGCGCAGCGGGCCGTCCGCCGTGTTGCCGCCCAGGTAGTCGATGCCGACGAGGAGCCGCCGCGCCGGGTCCAGGGCCACGCCTGCGCCGACGATCCCGGGCCACCAACCGGGTGTGGGGTCGGTTGAGGTGGGGGCCGCGTGCCGTCCCGCGGAGATGCCGCCGAGAACCACCGTTGCGGGGGCCGCGCGGGGACCCTGCGCCTCCCAGCAAACCGGGACCCGACGCGCGCCGAGGTGGTCGAAAGGGAGGGTGACGAGGTGGCGGCCGCGGCGCACGCGCCGCGAAGGATGGGGACGCGCCGTGCGGGAACGCACCGGATGGGGACGCGCCGGGGGCAGCGTGGGGGGAAAGGAGAAAACGGAACCGCGACGCGAGGGCGCCGTGGGGGTGGCCGGGCGGGGGCGGGGGGCGGGGGCGATCATGACCGTTCTCCGGGTGGGAGTTCACTCACCGGACTCCGGAGACGTGTCGCCCTGTTCCTGCCGGCTCCGCTTGTCCCCGGGGGGAGAACGGTGGGCGGCTCATCTGTACGACGGACGCGAATCCATCGCAGGAGTTGGCACCTTTGCGGGAATGCCACTTCCCACAGGTTGCCCCGGCTTCAACGGGCCTGTCCCTCAGCCGGTCTCGATGAGTTTTCGTACAGTGCAATCCTTAAGCGATTCGGGGACCAATGTCAAGTGGGGGCGAAGTCAAGCCGGGACGAGGTCAAGTGGGGATGAGGTCAAGGCGGGGCAAGGTCAAGCCGGGACAGGAGAGGGGGCAAGACCCAGGTGGGCGGCGCACAGCTCCGCATTCGCAAGACAGGCGCCGGCCGCGCCCCGGATGCCGTTGTGCGCGACCACGACCAGCGCGAGGTCGTGCGGCGGGGGTGCGGGACGAATGCGGCCGACGGTGACGGCCATCCCGGCCGCGCAGTCCGCGTCAAGGCGGGGCTGGGGGCGGTCGGGTTCGGTGCGTACGACCAGGGGACGCCGGGGAAGGGCCCAAAGCGCTTCCGCCACGGCCGGGGGGCGAAACTCTCGCAGCGCCCGCGCAGCATCGAGGTGGGAGGCCGGGCGCCGGAGCTTGCAGAAGACATGCGCGGTGTGGCCATCCAGGACCGGAACCCGGTTCACTGCAACAGCCACGCCGATTCCGGAGCCGAGAATCTTGTTGAGTTCGGGTCCGATCTTCTCCTCCTCGCCGGGGATCCACGGGACCACATTTCCCGCGACGGCCACCGCGTCGAGCCCTCCGAGTCCCGCTCCCGAGAGCGCCTGCAGCGTCACCACGGTCGCCGATTCGATTCCGAAGGCTCGCTCGATCGGGGCCAGCGCCATGGCCAGCGCGACGACCACGCAGTTCGGGTTCGCCACGAGCGCCCCGCCGGACTCCGCCCAAGGCTGGGCCGCCACCTCAGCGATCGCCGCGGCATTCACCTCCGGGATGACCAGCGGCGTATCCGGCCGCAACCGGTGAGGCGAGGCGTTGGTGCAAACCATGTGACCTGCCCGGGCGAGCGATGTTTCCCGTTCCCGAGCGGGCCCCGAGGGCAGAGCGGAGAGGACGACGCGGCTTCGCAGCGGGGCTTGCGGCGCGAGCAACTCCAACGCGGACGCCTGCGCAGGGGGATCGCCGCCGATCGCCCAGTCCGCCGCCTTGCCGTAGCTCTTCCCCGTGCGCCGCTCCGAACCCACAACCTCCGCCAGGCGAAAGAGGGGATGGCCGTCGAGCAGACGCACCAACCGCTGTCCGACCAGGCCGGTGGCGCCCAGGACGGCGACGGGCAGCCGGGACCGGTCGGTCGCGCAGGTGCCGGTGGAGCTCGTCATCAGGACGCCCCCTGCCACCGAACCGGGCTCCCGACGGTCGTTCCCTTTCCGGACAGACCGGTCACGCGAAAGCGCAGCCCTCGCCGCTCGGCGAAATCCAGAGCTTTGGGCTGGACTACGCCGCCGCCGATCACGCGGAGCTCCCGGCAGGTCACCTCGCGGAAGGGGCGGGCCCGGAAGGGCGGCTCGCGCAGAGGCCGTTTCGGGAAGGGTCGCGTCCCGGGGCCATCGCCGCGGCGCGACCGGGGACCGCCATGGTCCGAGCGGCCCGGATCCGTGGGATAGATCCCGTCCACATCCTTGACCAGACGGATTTCCCCGGCATTCAGCGCGTCGCCCAGGAAGAGCGCGGTCAGGTCAGAACCTCCGCGTCCCAGGAGGGAGGGAACCCCCGTTCGGTCCACACCGACGAACCCGGGCAGTACCACCGCATCGTGGCGACCCAGCGCCTCATGGATCCGCTCCGAATCCACGGAAACCGGCTCGGCGTTGGAGAGCGTGCCCCGCGTGCGAACCGGCAACTGCCATGGATTGAAGGCCTGCGCGGACACCCCCTGCGCGGCGAGCGCGAGAGCAAGGAGCGCCACCGACGCCTCTTCACCCGTGGCCAGGAGCGCGCCGATCAATCGATCGGGCGGATCGGGGTCCACCGCGAGAGCAGCGGAGAAGAGGGAATCGGTCGCGTTGCCCATCGCCGAGACCACCGCGACGATCTTGTGGCCGCGCGCGAGCTGCGAACGGATTGCCGCAGCCGCGCGGGGGTAGTCCCGGGGACAGCGGAGCACCGACGACCCGAACTTGAGGACCTGCACCGGCGTGGGGGCAGGCGGGTCTGCGAAAGTCACCGCGACCGGGCAGACGGCTTTCGTCCCGTGGAAGGGGGAGGCACGGCGACCCGGGGAGTGCATGGATCGCGCCGGTCGGTCGTGCGAGGGAACGCGGGTGGCTGGACGGCTGGCCATGACGATTCCTCCGGGTCTTGAGTTCGACTCACCGGACTCCGGAGATGCTGTCGCCCTGTTCCTGCCGGCTACCGGCTCCCCCGAGGGGAACAGCGGTGGGCGGCTCATCTTTGCGGGTGGACGCGAATCCACCGCAGGAGTTGGCACCTTTGCGGGAATGCCACTTCCCACAGGTTGCCCCGGCGTCCACGGGCCTGTCCCTCAGCCGGTCTCGATGAGTTTTTCCTACGGAGGAAGGGTTATGTGATTGGGAGCGGAATGTCAAGCAACCGCAGGCTTGCAGCATGTCGGGGCAGCAGGGGATTTCCGGGGCAACGGCGGGAATGTCAACCCGGCTGTGGGCGATTGCCTCGGTGGGAGAGGCCCGGCACGGGAGGGATCCAATGCGGGATACAGGGTTTCGGCCAGACGCGAGAGAAATACGGGCCGCCGGCCTCGCTACGCAACCAGGGCAGGGGACTTATCCCCGTGACTACGGGACAGGATGCCCGCGACTAAGGGACTCCTCGCCGCAGGAACACTGGCCTGAAGCGCTGCCCGACTCCCGACCCCGGCCTAAAGGGGGGAGGCGGCGGCCTCCCGTTGCGACCGGGCTTCCGCCACGGGCGGTTCAGCGGTTGCGCGCTCGCGCGCCCGCAACTCGTGGCCGCACAGCAGCGCCCGTGCCGAGGGGGTTCGCCACCGGCGCCGCGACCGCCGACTCAACGCTTCCTTCCCCCCACCTCCCCCAGCCCCACCCAGTACCGCTCGCCACCCGACCGCCCCTCCACCGCCACCGCGAGGTACGGCTCCCGCCCCTGCGCGTGGGCCGCCGAGGCCACCCAGCCATGTGCGGTCGTCGTCCAGCGCGCCCCGGACGCGCGTTCCTGCGGCATGTCGATCGCGCTCACGGTTCCGTACACGGGATTGAATACAACGTCCAGGTACTCGTAGCTCACGCCTCCCTCCGGCACGACCGCCCCGTCCACCACAATTTTCCAGACGCCCGCGGCCGGGTTGTGCACAACGATCGCCTCGTCGCCCACCGGATCGCCGTCCGCGCGGGCCGCCGTGCACTCGTCGCCGGTGCAATCGAAGAGGTAGATGTCGAGATCGGCCGTCCCGCCGCGCCCGGGTCCCGCGTCCTCCGGCCCCCCTTCCCCGCCAACCACCGCTGTTCGCACCATCAGCGCGGTCGAGCCCGGCAGCACCTCGACCTCGAAGACCTGCTGCTCGCGCGGCCCGATCTCGCGCACCGTCCGCCTCGCGCTCCCCGCGGCCGTGGTCGCCGCACCGCCCTCGAAGGCCGCCATCCGGTTCGTCATCCATACCTGGTGGCTACCCGCGCCATTCGCGGCACCGGCGGCCGCGCCGCCCCCGTTCCCGTTCCCGTTCCCATTCCCGTTGTCCGCCACCGCCGCCGCCGTCACCGCCTCCACATCGACCGCCAGCGCCGATACCGTCAGCGTCGCAGGCGTGGGGGGCACGGGTTCGTCCTTTTTGGCCTGCCGCCAGTCGAAGTTCTGTGTGTCGGCGATGTCGGCCAGCCGCACCTCCCATGTTCCCGGAACCGGATTCGCGATCACCTGCTCGACGCCCGAGCCGCCGCCCGGACCGCCTCCGCGCACCATCCGGCCGCGCTGGTAGCGGGTATCGGGCCGGGCCACCGCCAGCGCAACGGGCCGGTCCTCCCACTGCACCTCGATCCTGAGCGCATCGGCGCCCGCGGGCACATCGAAGAAGTGACTGTGCATGCCGGGACGCGGCACCTTCACCTCCTTCGTGACGGTGTAGCCGCCCGCCGCGTTCAGCGCTTCCGGCGCCACAATCGCCGCCAGCATCCGGTGCGCATACCCCACAACGTCGTCGTGATGAAGGGTCAGGTGCGCGCTGTGGACGCCGTGCCCGGCCGGGGTCGCGGTGACGGGAAGGTCAACCGCAGTGCCCAGGGGAAGGGTGACGGTGAGCGGCGACGAAAAGGTCCCGTGGTCGTTGCCCTCCCAGCTCACATCGAAGGTCATGGGGCCGGAGGGACCGGTGGTGCGGGTGAGGGTGACGGTCCGCTGCTGCCGCTCCCCCGCCTGCCAGCCGCTGCGCTCGTAGAGGCCGAATCCCTCGTGGGGCGTGGGCAGCAAATGACTGTAGGGCGTCGCAATGGAGGACCGGCTCTCGATCTCGACTCGCATTCCGCCGGCGTGTAGTTGTTGCATGATCTCCCAGGCGCCCGCCACGCTGATCACGCCGTTGCCCTGCTTGTAGGCCGCGATGTTGGGCACATGGCGCGCACCCCGCGTGACCGCGTACTTGATCGTGTGCGGATCCGCCGCCATGCCCGATTGCCGCGCCGCGCTGATGAGAAGCGCCACCGCACCGGAGGCCGTGGGCGTTGCGGTTGAGGTTCCGCCCGCGATGGTGTAGCCGGGGGGCAGCTCGAAGAGGCCGGGAATCGCGCGTCCGTCCACGAATCCCTGCGCCGTGCTGACATAGTTCGAGGGCGAGATGATGTCGGGCTTGAGGGTGCCGTCGCCCATCGGGCCGTAGCCGCCGGTGATAAGCAGATTGTCGTCGTACTCGACGCGCACGCCGTGGTTGGCGAAGAAGTTGTCCTTGCTCTCGTGCCCGCCCACGCCAATGACGCCGCGCCCCATCACAATGTCGTCGATGGCGCCCAGGACCGGAAAGTTATGCGTGGGGGAAAGGATCGACGGGCCGTAGCGCTCGACCAGGCGGTCCGCGATCACCGAGGGCACCAGGCGGCCGTCGCGCAGCAGGTAGTTGTGGGTGATGTTGGAGCTTTGCTCGAAGTAGACGACGTCGACCGAGGGGTGGGCCGCGGCGACAATTGTGGCTTCGGTCTGTCCGTAGGCCGAACCGCCCTCGCCCACTGCAGCCAGGCGGGCGCCGGGAGCGACGCCGTCGAAGCGGCCGTTCTCGCCGCGGCTGCCGACCGACGCGCCCACGACCAGCGTTCCGTGGCGCGCAATGCCCAGGTTGAGGGCGACGCGCCTGCGCTCCGCATCGATCTGGACGCCGAATCCCACCGATTCGCGCACCGGGGTGGCGGGGTCGTCGGTGCCGAAGACGCCGAACTCGAGGCGCTCGTCGTACTCCCCGAGCGTGGCCTCGTCGGTCAGGTCGCGGTCCTGGTCGGTGTCCACCCACACGTCGCCGGTCGACTCGTCCCACAGAACCCCGAAGAAGTGGCTCGAACCCTCGGGATTGCCGTCGCGATTGACATCCAGATCCAGCCCCTGCGAGCCGTAGACGCCCGCGGAATCGGCCCGGGACTCGTCGAAGAGCGCAATCCGGAAGACGCCGTCGCGCGGGGCGGTCCAGGTGGAGTCGCGCCAGGTGAAGACGCCGCCCGCCGCCTCGACCATGTCGTCCATCTCGATCCAGCGGCCATCGTCCTCGATCTCGGGGTCGAGCACGCTGCGGTACACCTCGATCTTGGGCACCGGCCGGCCGTCGAGGGTGTAGGCGGTCTGAAGCTCGGGCAGCAGCATGTCGGGGAACATGTCGATCTGCGCGATCGTGACGCCGCGGCCATCGAAGGTAGGATGTTCGGCGAGGAAGTCGAGCGCGCGCAGGTCGCCCAGCGGGCTGTATCGGTGCGTGAGGGGGCGGTCGCTCAGGCGCGGGGGCCAGAGGGTGTCGGGGGATTGGGGAGCGGGGGAGGGCGGGTAGGCCGATGCGGTGCGGGCTGGTTCCCGCTGGACGGGGTCCCGATGGCTCCGGCCGGAGTTGGCCTGGTCCGGGTGGGTTCGCCGGGTTGGGGAAGGCGATTCGGCAGTTGCGGAAGGGGCAGCCGGAGGAGGTGCCGTTGCCGGAAGCGTCGCCGCGGGAAGCGCCGGGCCGCCGTCGCCGCGTGTGCTCCCCGCCAGCCCGAAGGAGCGCGAGCGGTTGGTGATCGAGAGGTCGATGCTGTGGACATCCGCGTGACGGGCGAGCGCTTCGGCGGCCTCGACCGGAACCCACGCGCGCAGATAGTCCACCTCGTCGAAGCGGAAGCCGATGCGGCCGCCCTGCGCCTGGATCGCCGCCGCGACGCGCGCATTCCGGCCCGGCATCGACGCGATCACGACCACGACTTCGCTCTCGCCGCGGGCGCGGGCCTGGGCCAGCTCGCCGCGCGCGTCCTTGAAGAGATACGGCCGCCGCTCGGGCTGGGCGGAGGCGGGGGAGGGCGCGAGGAGGCCGCCGAGAAAGAGCGCGAGGAGGGGCGCGACGAAGGCCACCGCGTGGGGGGTGCGGGGCGGGGCGGGGGGAGCGAGGGGGGCCGTGGGCATGATGACTCTCCGGGCAGGGTACGGGGCGGGTGCCAAGGGGAAACTCCGCGGGCACAGGCCAGCATTCAGATTCGGTCCTCGTGCACGGATGCCGCAATGGCCCGTTGCCGCGATGGCCCGTGCCGCAAATGGTCTCCCATTCGGATTTCCGGGCCCGCCTCGCTATATTCGGGCCGGTTGCGCCTTCGCGTGGAATCTTTCGGCGTGGGTCCGCTTCGAACCGACGCGGGTCCGCTTCAACATAGTGCGGGGGGAAGTGGTCTCATGCGCGGGGCCGGAATCGCGTGCACGGGCGCCGGTTGGCTCCAACGATTGGAACGATCTCGCGGAAAACCGTCCGAATGACGAGGAACCTCGAATGACACTACGCCTTCGCCGCGGCTGGCACCCGATCGCCGCCTCCGGCTTTCTTTTCCTTGCCGGCCCGCTCGCCGCCCAGAATGGCGGGACTTCCGCTGGAAACGGCGCCGCGACCGGTGCGCTTCCCAGCACGGCCACCGCCGTCGAAGTAGCGGAGTCTCCGGTCATCGACGGCCGCCTCGACGAGGGCGCCTGGCAGCAGGGCTCGGCCATGAGCGGCTTCACCCAGCGCGTCCCCGACGACGGCCAGCCCGCCAGCGAGCGGACCGAGGTGCGCGTGCTCTTCGACGAGGAAGCGCTCTACATCGGGGTCTGGGCCTTCGACAGCCGGGCCGACGCAATCACCTACGGCGAGCGGATCCGCGACTACGAGGTCAACCAGAGCGACGCGGTCGTCTTCGTCCTCGACACCTGGAACGACGACCAGAACGGATTCGTCTTCGGCACCACCCCCACCGGGATCGAGTACGACGGCCAGGTCGCCAACGAAGGCCGCGGCGGCGGACGCTTCCAGGGGGGCGGCTTCAACACGCGGCAGCGCTTTCAGTCGGGCGCGGGCGGCGGCTTCAACAAGAATTGGGACGGAAGCTGGACCGTGGCCACCACCGTCGACGACGAGGGCTGGTACGCCGAGTTTCGCATCCCCTTCAACACGCTGCGCTATGGCAACGAGAGCGAGAGCTGGGGGTTCAACATCTTTCGGCGCATTCGACGTCTCAACGAGGAATCGTTCTGGACTCCGGTGCCGCGCGAGTTCAATCTCTACCGCCTCAACTACGCCGGCGACCTCGAGGGACTGCGCCCCCCATTTCGCCGCCTGGCCACCGGCACCCCCTACCTGCTCGGCTCGACCGCGCGCGACTACACCCACTCCGCCAGCTTCGGCCAGGAGGGCAATGTGGGCGGCGAGGTCAAGCTTCAGGTCACCCAGGGGCTGACGCTGGACGTCACCTACAACACCGACTTCGCGCAGGTCGAGGTTGACGACCAACAGCTCAACCTGACGCGCTTTTCCCTCAACTTTCCCGAAAAGCGGCCCTTCTTCCTCGAGAATGCCGGATTCTTCAATGTCGGCGGGGGCGGCGCGGACCTCTTCTTCAGCCGAAACATCGGGATCGCGAGCGGACAGCCGGTGCCAATTCTGGGCGGCGCCAGGCTTTCGGGACGCGCGGGCGGACTCAATGTCGGACTTCTGCACATCCAGACCGACGAATCCACGGGACTGGCCGACGCGCATGGATACTCGGTGGCGAGGCTGGCGCGCGAGCTGCCCAACCGGTCGCGAATCGGCGGGATCTTCGTGAACAAGACGGGACCCGACGGCGACTTCAACCGCACCTACGCGGCGGATCTGGCGGTGGGAATCGGCGAGGCGCTCACGCTGAGCAGCTTCGTTGCGCAAACCGACGACCCCGTCTCGGCCGACAACGAGTTCGCGTGGGATTTTTCGGGAAATTGGAGCAGCCGCAGTTGGAGCGTCACCGGACAGGCGCGCGAGATCGGCGAGGGCTTCAACCCGGAGGTCGGCTTTCTGCCGCGGCGGGGCTACCGCTACTACCAGTCCCACGTCATGTACAAGATTCGCCCGGAATGGCTCTTCGAGATCCGTCCGCACGTCTCGTGGTACACCTACAACAGCCGCAAGACCGGGGTTGAGGAAGGGTTCCAGGAGTCGGCTCGCCTCCACATCGATTCGCACTGGGAATGGCCATCGGGCGCACAGATCCACACCGGCGCAAACTTCAACACCGAAGGCATCTACGAACCCTTCGAGATCCTGGGCACGGGGGTGGTGGTGCAGGAGGGAAGCTACCAGGGGTGGGAATCGCAGCTTGTCTTCAACAGCAACCCGGCGGCCGAGCTTTCGGCGTCTTCGCGCATCAACTTCGGGAGCTTCCTGAGCGGATCGCGGGCGGGTGGCAACGGTTCCGTCACCTGGCGTCCCAACGCGTCGTTCAGCACCTCGGCGCGCATCAACTACTTCAACGTTGATCTGCCGCAGGGCGAGTTCGAGACCGTGCTCCTGGGGATGAACTTCGGCTATTTCTTCACTCCGCGCGTCTATCTGCAATCGCTTGTGCAGTACAGCAACCAGATCGACAGTTGGTCGGCCAATCTTCGCTTCGGCTGGCTCAACACGGCCGGTACCGGGCTGTTTATTGTGTACAACGATCTGCAAGGATTCGATTACCCCGACGGCCTCAATCCCGATGGCGGACGCTTTATCGAACGGGGGACGCTTGCGCGCTCGCTGATCCTCAAGTTTACGCGCCAGTTCAACCTCATGGGCGGTTAGGAGACCAGGGATGACGAGGCGGATGGCGGCGAACACTGCCCTTCCGTGGTTGTCGCTGACGGCGGGGGCGGTGCTGGCCGGGGCGCCCATCCGGGGACCCCATCCGGCGACCGGTTCATACGCCCTGGTGGAAGCCACCGCGCACTTCGGGCTCAGCAAGTCGGAGCCGGCGAAGGACGCCGAGGTTGCGCCGCCCGGCGAGTTGCGTCTCTGGTTCACCCAGGTCCCGCAGGAAAACACCATCACGATCCGGCTGGTTTCCGGCGAGGAGCTGATCGATACGGAGGACGCCGTTCAGGATCCCGACGACGGCAAGGTCTTCAGCGCGGCCGTTGCGGGAACGCTCGCGGCCGGGGACTACCGGGTCGCATGGCGCGGAATCGGGCGGGACAGGCATGTGGTGCGGGGCGAGATTCCCTTTTCGGTCGTGGCAGACGGGTCGGCGCCCTAAGCGCAGGCTGGCCTTTGGCCGGCAGCGTGGACAGAGCGGTCGGCTGGCTGCACCTTGCGGCGCTGATCGCGATCTGGGGTGCGGTGGCGGGTCGCTGGCTGATCGCGCCACATACGCGCGAGGCCACGGGGGAAGCGCTGGTTGCCACGGCGCGGCGGCTTGGGATCGGGGCCGGAGTCCTGCTGGTCGTCGCGATGGGGCTGGGGTATTGGCGCCAGTTGGCCGAGTTTCGCGATCCCTTCGTTCCCTGGCAGGAGGACGCCGCGCTTCTGCTCGCGACCGATTGGGGGCGCGCGTGGGTGCTGGGGACGGTCGGCGCCGCATTGATTCCGTTGCTCTTGCCCGCGGCCGGGACCAGCGCGCGGGGACGGAGCGAACGGGGACGGTCGGCGGCATGGATCGCGGCAACGGTCGTCGCGCTTGGGGTGTGCGCCGTTCCCGCCTTCACCGGGCACGCGGCCGGGACCGGGGGGCTGCGCTGGCTGTCAATTCCCGTGGACATTCTGCATGTATTGGCGGCCGGGAGCTGGGTTGGGGGATTGCTCCTGGTGCTCGCCGCCGATTGGGTGGAGCGAAGGCAAGGGGACAGCAATCGCCCCGCGGGAGGGCTCCTGGCAGAGGTCGTGCCGCTCTTCTCGCCGGTGGCGCTCGCGTCGGCGGGAATCTTGATCTCGACCGGCGCCATGTCGTCCTTTCTTCACCTGGAATCGGTGGGCGCGCTCTTCGGGTCCACATACGGGCGACTGCTTCTGGGCAAGGTCGCGCTTGTCCTCCTGGTGATGATCCTGGGCGCGGGCAACTGGCGCAGACTGACGCCGCGGCTGCAGAGCGGCGAGGGAGCGGAGGCATTGCAGCGGAACGCGGTGCGGGAGCTGGTCGTCGCGCAGATCGTGATCCTGGTCACCGCCCTGCTGGTGCGGACCTCGCCGGGCGGGTAGGTAGATCGTCGCTTTCTGCTCCCGGTCCGCTTGATCGCGGAGCCGCCCTGGCCACTTCCCTGGCCCGAGGCCGCCGACGCCAACCGCTCCGGGTAGGCAGAACGGACCCCGCAACCGTATTCTCCACCTGTCACCCCCCCAGGCACGGAGACCACCCCACCATGACCCGTCCCCTCCTCCCCCCCACCCTCGTCCTCGTCGTCGCGGCCGCCTGCACCCCCGCCCCTTCCCCACCCCCCGCCGGCGCCCCCTTCGACGTACTCATCACCCATGCGCGCGTCATCGACGGAGCGGGCAATCCCTGGTTTCGCGCCGACATCGGCCTTCGCGGCGACCGCATCGCCGCCGTCGGCAACCTCTCCGGCCAGTCCGCCACGCGCACCATCGACGCCGCCGAACGCGTGGTCGCCCCCGGCTTCATCGACATGATGGGCCAGGGCAGCCTCGTCCTCATCACCGATCCGCCGAGCGCCGAGAGCAAGCTGCGCCAGGGCATCACTACCTACCTCTCCGGCGAAGGCGGCTCGGCCGCGCCCCAGAGCGCCGAAACCCAGCGCAATCCGCCCGTAATCGACGGCGATACCCTCCGCTGGCGCCGCTACTCCGAGTACTTCGCGATCCTGGAGCGCTACGGCATCCCGATCAATGTGGTCCACGACGTCGGCCTGACCCAGGTGCGGCGCGTGGTGCTGGGCGACGAAGATGTTGCGCCCACGCCCGGGCAGCTCGAAGAGATGAAGGCGCTCGTGCGCGAAGGGATGGAGGACGGGGCGGTCGGCGTATCCACATCCCTGATCTATCCGCCCGCGATCTACGCATCCACCGACGAACTGGTCGCCCTCAGCGCGGTGGCCGGCGAATACGGTGGCGTCTATTTCACGCACATGAGAAACGAGAGCTACGCGGTCCTCGAAGCCATCCGCGAGGCCGTCGCGATCGGCGAGGGAGCCGGCGTCCCCGTCCACATCTACCACCTCAAGGCGGCCGGCCAAGGCAACTGGCCCCTCATGGACGAGGCCATCGCGCTGATCGACTCGGCGCGCACGGCCGGCATGGACGTCACCGCCGACATCTACCCGTACCTGCGGAACGGCATCGGTCTGGGCTCGTTCCTGCATCCCCGCCACTACGCCCGCGGCACGGCGGCCTTCCTGGAAACGCTCGGCGACGCGGAGGTGCGCGCCCAACTGCGCCGCGAAGTCGAGACCGATTCCGAGTGGGAGAACTGGTTCCAGCACGTCGGGATGGACTGGAACAACGTGCTGATCGTCTCGGCCCCGAACGCCGCGGATCCGCGCGTCGTCAACCGTTCCGTGGCTGCGGCGGCCGAGCTCCTGGGCACCGATCCCTGGAACGCCTTCTTCGACCTGGTGCAGTCCGGCGGCGCCAGCGTCAACCCGCTCAGCATGAACGAAGAGCAGAAGTGGTCCGCCCTGCGCGCCCCCTGGGTCATGATCGACACCGACGCCTCGCCGGTGAACCCCGCTTCCGTGTCCAGTACCCACCCGCGCGCCTTCGGGGCCTTCCCCCGCGTGATTGCAAAGTATGTGCGGGAGGACGGGATCCTCACCCTGGAGGAGGCCGTGCGCAGAATGACCTCGCTCGCCGCCCGGCGCCTGGGCGTGCACGACCGCGGCCTCGTGGCCCCCGGCATGGCCGCCGACCTCGTGATCTTCGACCCCGCCCGGTTGCGCGACCGGGCCGACTTCGGCGCCGGCGCCACCCTCCAGTCCGAAGGCGTGGACTACCTCATCGTCAACGGCGGCCTCGTCATCGAGAACGGCGAGTTGACGGACGCGAAGCCGGGGAGGCTGCTCCGGCGGGGCGGGTGAGGAGGAGCAGGCCTTGGCCGGTTCCCGGCGATTCCGGCGGTTCGGGTAATCCGACGGCGAACTGTCGCACCTCAGAGTCGGGACGGCCGCTCGGTCGGAGCCGGATCCCGCCCGGGCTGGAGCCAGGGCCCGGACTCAAAGCCGCGACCGCCGCCCCCTTCCGGCATCGTCGCGGGCGCATCCCCCGCTCCCTTGACGTACCGGTCGAACCACTCCACCCAGCGCGCCCACATGTCCAGGTTGTTCTCGATCGCGCGGGGCGTGTGCGACTCGAAGGGATAGACGTACAGCACGGCGGTCTTGCCCAGCCCGGTCAGCGCGTGGATCATGCGGTCGGATTGCATCGGCCAGGTGCCGGAGTTGTTGTCGTCGGCGCCGTGATACAGCAGCAGCGGCGTGTTGATCTGGTCGGCCTTGAAGAACGGCGACATCTCCATGTACACATGCGGCGCCTCCCAGATATTGCGCGGTTCGGCCTGAAAGCCCATCGGGGTGAGCGAGCGGTTGTAGGCACCGTCGCCCGCGATGCCCGCCTTGAAGAATGGGGTGTGCGCAAGGAAGTTGGCCGTTGCGAAGGCGCCGTAGCTGTGTCCCCCGTGACCGATTCGATCCATATCCACAACGCCCAGCGCATCGACCGCGCGGATCGCGGCGTACATGCCGTCCACCATGTTCGAGATGTAGTAGTCGTTGTAGTTCTCGCCCACGATCGGAATGTCGGGATAGACCAGCGCATACCCCTGCGTCAGCCACAGATCCGACCAGCGCAGCCAGGTCAGGCGCGTGTAGGCGTTGTGATTGCGCGCGCGGATGGTGGCGTTGTGGAAGTCGTCCTCGCTACGGTACTCGCGCGGATAGGTCCAGAAGATCGCCGGCACCTTCGTCCCCGTTTCATAATCGACCGGCAGCGACACCCGTCCCTGAATCTCGAGCCCGTCTCGCCGCGTGAACTCGAAGTCGATCCGCCGAGCCGCCGTCAGTTGCGGGAAGGGATCCACGTTGCGGGTCAGATTCTCCAGCGCGCCCCCCGTCTCGCCGCTCCCACCCCGCGTCCACAGGTATGAGTCCGGGAAGGTGTTCTTCCCCTCGCGGCTCACAATCATCCGCTCCAGATCGCCGTCCAGCGGAACCAGCGGTTGGTCGAAGCTCTCGGCCGAGCCCTCGAAGAGCCGTTGGGTTGTGCCGTTCACCATCGCCAGCCGGTCCACGAAGGGCCGCGGCCGAAAGTCCTCCTGCCAGCCCTCGCCGCGCAGATAGGCACTCTCTCCATCGGCCGACATCCAGGCGTACTCGATCCCGTTTGCGGTGCGGGCGGTCATCAGCTCGCCGGGCAGCGACAGCGCATCGCCGGGGTCGTGGAAGGGAACCAGAATCCGTCCCTCGCCGGGGGTGTTGACCGGCGGATCGAGCGCGTAGTGGACCAGCGCGTCCTCGCCATCGCGGCTGACCGAAGCGAAGGCGTCGCGCCCATTCAGCGAATAGACGACATTCCCGATCGGGTCCTCGCTGCGCGCAACCTCGATCGCGTCTCCGTCGCCGAAGGGTGGGGGAAGAAGCATGATGCGGTCCCCCCGGGAGCCCCCCGCACCGCCGTCTCCGCCCTCATCGGCGGCCACCCGGTGAAGGTAGGAGATCCCGCTTCCCCCCGGCCGCCAGCGCCAATCCCGCGGCGCGTCCCCGGAGCCGCCGCCCCGTCCCTCGCGCAGCCCACGCTCCTCCAGGGTGGCCAGCACCTCGCTCGTCGCCAGCTCCAGCACCTCGGTCACCCGCGGGAACCCGGCAACGCTGTTGATGAAGGTGAAGGGCCGCACAATGCGCGTCGCGATCAGGTGCCGCCCGTCGGGACTCACCGACACGGCCTCGTACATGCCCGGCTCGCCAACCGGACGCACGGTCCCGCCCGGCGTCATCTCGACGATCTGGCTGCGCGTGTAGTGCTCGAACAGATCGGCGTCGTGGTCGTCCTCCAGCAGGAAGGGCATGGTGCGAGTCGGGGTCGGCGCCGCGCGGGTGTGACGAATGGTGGGACCGGAGGGCAGCGCGGGTGCGGCCGGGGGTGGAGCGCGGTCCGCGGGCGCGACCAGGGTGACGATTGACCCCCAGGGCGTCCATTGCACCATCTGCGACGGAGCGCTGCCCTGGCCGCGCGACGAGCTCCCGATCGTGGTGATGACGTGGGTGTCGCTCACGGGCCCGGCCGAACCGTCGGCGGGCGAGGCGGTCCAGACCCGGGTGGCGTCGTCGAGGTGCGCAAGGAAGGCGAGCCGCGACCCGTCGGGAGACCACATGAGGTCGCTGATGTGAATTCCGGCGGGCAGCGCGACGTCTGTGAAGGCGCGTTCGGAGAGCGCGTAGAAGCGCAGCCCGTAGAGGCCGTAGATGTCCAGGTGCCAGGGGCGGTCGGTGCGCGCGCGGATCTCGAGCATTCCCAGCCGCAGCGTCTCCTCGCCGACCCGTTCCAGGGTGGAGAGCTCGGTCGAGAGGGGGACGACGAAGTGGTCGCCGTTCGGGCTGATGTGGTTCAGGGTGGCGAAGTTGGGGTCGGTGGCGAAGAGGCCGGGGATGGGGGCGGGGGGGAGGGTGTAGCCGGGTTCGGGGTCGGGGGGCTGTGCCTGGGCGGATTCGGGGCTCTGCGCCGCGAGGGAGGCCGCGAGGAGGGGGGACAGCGCCAGGAGCGGGAACGCCCGGCGGGGAGGGAAGCCGTGGGGACGAGTGAAGGGGGCGCGCGCACGGATCATGGCCTGGATTCCGCTATGGAGGACTCGAAGGTTCCCCGGGGGGGAAGGAGGCTCGGCGGGCATGGGCCGAGACGTGTATCATTCATCGCTATGGTCGAAACGTACGACATCGCCGTGGTTGGCGCCGGATTCGCCGGACTCGCATGCGCCCGCCGGGCGGCCGAGCGCGGACTTTCCGTCGTTGTGCTGGACCGACAGTCGGGTCCCGGCGAGCGCATTCACACGACCGGCATCCTGGTTCGCGAGGCCTGGGAGGAGTGGGCGGCCCCCGCCGCGACCGTTCGCCGCATTCGCCGCGTGCGCGTCTACACTCCCAGCCACCGCTTCGTGGAGCTGGAACGCGAGAGCTACTTCTTCCTCGCGACCGACACCGCCGCGCTGATGCGCCACCTGGTCGCGGAGACCCGCCGCGCGGGCGCCGAGATCCGCTACGGCGAAAGGTACCGGACCGCGGCGCAGAACGGGGTCGCGCTCACCCTGGAGGAGTCCGGCGTGGACTGCCGCTTTCTGGTCGGCGCCGACGGAGCCCGGTCGCGCGTGGCCGAGAGCTTCGGCCTGGACCGCAACCGCCGCCTTCTCAAGGGCGTCGAGTGGGAGTTCGCGCCCGAACCCGGCGACGGCGACTGCCTGCACTGCTTCATCGATCCCGAGTCCGCGCCCGGCTACATCGGCTGGGTCGTTCCCGGCGTCGGCATGACCCAGGTGGGCCTGGCGGTCCATCGCCACCAACGCGCCGACATGACCCGCTTCGTCCGCCGCATCGACTCGCTCTTCGGGCTGTCGCAGAGGACCGTGACGGGAAAGCGGGGCGGCGTGATTCCGATCGGCGGCCTGCTGCGCAACTTCCACGGCGAGCGCGTGTTGCTGATCGGCGACGCGGCCGGAATGGTGTCTCCGCTGACCGCCGGCGGCATCCACAACGCCTACCGCCTGGGCCGTCTCGCCGGCGACGCGGTCGCGGATCATCTCGCCGGCACGGGACCGCACCCGGGTCCGGTCATCCGCCGCGCCTACCCCAGCCACCTCTGGAAACGCGCCGCTCGCTGGAGCTACGACCGCCTGCCGGTGGCGCGCGCGCTGGAGGCCGGAATGCTGACCCGAAGCGTCTTTCGGAGGGTGGCGGAGGGGGTGTTTTTCAGCCGGGGGTAGGGAGGGTTGACGGCTGCGGAGGCGGCAACGACGGGGGTCATGTCCGATCGGTCCCCGGAATTCTCACCCTGCGCGACTGGCGAATCAACAGCGCGCCGATTCGCCGCGCCGTGTCCGTGAAGTGCTGAACCTCCTCGGTGCGCAGCCTCCTGCCCAGGACCTTGTGCTCCCGGTAGGACAACCACTTCTTGAGCACCTGGTAGCCGCCGAGCCGGTAGTTCCAAACCGCTGAGGGGACGTTGCACCAGAAGGCTTCGTCGTTGAGGTACACGTCGTAAGTCGTGTCGCCGGGAAGATCCCAGGCGTCCCCCATGGAGGCGGATTCCTCCGGCGTGTGGGAACGTTCGACGGCGCGGCCCTTGCCGGGCATCACAGCGTCGCCCGCGCCGGTATGCCCCCAGCCGACCGTGACGGCAAAGTCATCCCCCATCATGTTGCCGCCGCCGACGGTACTGGGGACTGCGATCGCGGCGATCTCAGGACGCAGGGGTAGACGGGTGACGCCGGTGACCGGAGCTTCCGGATCGAGCAGGGCGGCTAATTTTCGCCCGTGGGCAGCGGATCGGGAGAGTGCTTCCGCGGCTTCGCCGGCATTGCCGTCCGGCCAGCCCGGCAGTGGAATGCGCGGCCACTCCATGCGCAGGGCTCCGGAGTTGGCTTCTCGATACGACGGATCGTGAAGGATGGCGAGCACATGGTGGAAGAGATCCTCGACACCGAGACCGAGACGGGCGAGATAGCGTTCCGCCATGGCCGACAGATTCGCACGGCGCCCGGTGTCGGCATCGTACCCAAGGCCCTCTTCACGAAGCCATGCCGGAAACATGAGAGCGCCACGCTCAATCAAGTGAAGTGAACCCAGATAATCCGTACGATAGGACTGCGGTTCATCCGCACCTTTTCGTAGGTGCTGGGCAGCCGACAGCCACAGGTTCCCCTCGAACACATGGGGCCTGTAGTTGGTCCGTGGTCGATCCAGCAGGCCATTCTTCTCCCAATACAGCCAGCGGTTGTCGAACGGCCGGTAGGCGAAGCGGACGAATCCGGATTGGCTGGACTCACCGCGTCTCACCAACCCCTCGCGAACCGCCCGCGCATCGAATCGCGTCGTGGACTGCATGACCCTCGGATAGCGCTGTCCGATCTCCTGATGACTCATCGCCGGGTTGAAATAGTCGCCCACCCGAGCCCGCAACCGGTCAAGATCGGTGTCCACCAGAAACCCGTCGCGGCTCGTCTTCACCCCTGGAAACGACACCGGGAACAGCTCCGGCAGCGCAGGCCAATCGAACCAGTCGGGGCTCACCGTCGTATCGGCAAACGGCAGACCCAGGGGCAGCATGGGTGCGATTTCGGAATACAGCGCGTCCGGTTCCGCATCCGCCGTGGCGGTCAACTCCGCTGGCTTGGCCTGTCCCCACAAGTGCCGGAACCCGACGGCTTCGGCGGGTTCGTGGTCCGCCTTGCGCACCAGCGTCGCGATGGCCGTGCCCACCTGGATGCCGACCGGGTCTCCTGCGGTCGAAAAGATGCTCGGGTCGGGCGATCCGTCCGGGGCGACCTTGCCCGTCTTGTACTTGTCGCCGTTCAGGCAATCGATCCGGATCGCGTCAAACGCCTCCAGGTACCTCTCCCGCATCCCGGTAAAGGACAGCCCGTCGAGCCAGGAATAGTTGGAGATGAAGCACACCATGCCTTGGCCGGTCGTCTCCGCGATGCGTCGCTCGGCCATGCGGAAGAAGCGGACGTAGAGATCGTTCAGGCCCTGGCCCTTCGGCTTTTGCACCTGCTTCGTGGTGCGGTACGCTTCGGAGAGTTCGCGTTCCTCATCCACCGCCATGCCCGCAAATCCGTTGTAGGGCGGGTTGCCGAGGATCACCAGGATCGGGGTGTCCTGCTTCACGGCTTCCGCTCGGTCCCGTTCCTCCTCGAGCTCCGGGAAGGGAAGCGGCTTGTTCATGTGCGGCTGCCAGCCGGTCAGCGCGTTGGTGAGAAACACTGCCGCGCGCTCCGACCCGTCCTCCGCCAGGGGTGCGTCCAGATTCTGCATGGTGAGGCCGACCTGCAAATGCGCCACCACGAACGGCGCGGGCATGATCTCGAACCCGAACACGCGCTCGGTCGCCGCCTTCCTCACCGCTTCTCCCGCGAGCGCCCCGATGCCCTGGCCCTTGAGATTGTCGGCAACGCGGCGGAGCACTTCCGCCAGATAGGCCCCGGTCCCGCAGCACGGATCCAGAACATAGACATTCTCGGCTGCCAGTCCCGCCGGGATCCCGAGATCGTCCTTGAGCGCCTTGTCCACACGGGCCACCATGTAGCGCACCACCTCCGACGGCGTATACCAGACGCCCAACTGCTTGCGGAGTGCCGGGTCGAAGGCTTCGAGGAACGGCTCGTAGAAGTACTGCACCGCCTCGCCCTCGTCGAATCGCGAGAAGAACCTGGCGCGGTCCACGCGGTCCAGCGCAGCCGATGTCCAGTCCAACACCTCAACAAGGCCGAGGGATCGCAACCCGCCCGGATCGGACAACTGCCGGAAGAGAGCTCGGAGCACCGGTGCCCGCAGATGCCAGGATGCCTCGCGCCACCTGAACCGCCGAGGCACGCTCGTCTTCTGTTCGTTGCGGGACCAGAGGACCCACGCAGAGAAGACGCCGTAGAAGAGCGTCTGGATCAGGGTGGAACGGAAGAAGCGGTGGCCTTTCTCGTCCTTGAAGCGAATCCCGAGCGCCTCCTCCATCGCCGACCGGACAGCCACCAGGGATGGCAAATTGCCCACTGCCTCGACGCGGGCCAGGCCGTCGCGAGCGTACGAAGCGAGCAGCCACGCCAGATCCTTCGGCTCGGCCAGGGTGGCCCGATGCGAGAGTGCCCGGGCCAGATACTCGCCGAGGCCCGCGCCGATCTCGCGGGCAAAGGTGGAGGGCGTCTCCACCTTGCTCCAGAAGTCTTCCGCGTCCGCGGCCAGTCGGAAGGTCTCCAGCCTGGCCGGGCTGCCCCCGCCGTCCTCGCCCACCAGCACGAAGTCGCGCAGGTTGGTGACAAGCACCAGCCGGTAGTGGCCCAGGTAGCCGCTTACCTGATTCGATTCCGCGGTCAGCCAGGCATCGTCCTCCGCGCCCTTCACCTCGACGACGCCGCGCTCCGGAACCTGTCCTTCACGGGGCTGCCCCCTCTGTACCTGGCTCGCCGTGTAAAGGGCGAAATCGGGGTGGCCAGCCCCCTGATCCGCCGGTTCCTGAACGCAGAAAACCTTCGGTTTGAGCATGGCTCCGACCGCGCCCAACAGGCCCTCCAGCGCCGGGTAGTACGAGCGCTCTCCCGTGGCGCCGCCGGATGCACGCACAAGCCCAAGATCGGTGAAGTACCTCTCCACCGCGGCGACCAGCTTCCTGTTCGGTTCAGCCATCTGTTCCCCTGAGCGAATCGGTCCGCGCCGCCGCCTCGAGGCTGCCGTGCGGCGACTCATGCAAGATACTGCGATGGCCACGGGTTCACGGCGGTGGGCAGCGGCCAGCCAGCGGAATACGGTTCGCCGGGCGCTTGTTCCCGTGTCGCGAGTCCGCGTGGCCGCCTATCTTGGGGACACCACCCCCCCCCAAACCCCACCCCGCCCATGCTCCCGATCTCGCCCCGCCGGTCCCGCCTCGCTTCCTGCCTCCTCCTTACCCTTCCCACGATCCCCCTTCTCCTCGCGGCTCCGGCCCCCGCCCAGCGGCCCGAGCTCGTCTACCTCTCCAACCTCACGGCCACCGCCCGGGACGGCGCCGCGCTGACCACCATCGAGGAGCAGACCGCCGCGGTGCTCGACCTCCTTGGCAAACGGCTGCGGGCGCGCGGGCTCGGGTACGGCAATGTGGTGGCGATGAACGTTTTCCTGCGCGATTCGTGTCACTTCTCCGGAATGAACGGGGTTTACCGCGGCTACTTCGCGACCGATCCGCCGACGCGGGCCACGGTAGAGGCCGATCTGCCCGAGGTCGGGGCGCTGGTGCAGATTTCGGCGACGGCGACTCCGGACGAACGCCAAGTGATTGTGCCGCAGGGACTTCAGTCGCCATCGCTACCCTATTCGTGGGGAGTGCGCGCGGGCGATGTTCTCTTCATTGCGGGGGCCACGAGCCGCGATCCCGAGACCTACCAGCCGGTGCCGGGCGATGTGCAGACACAGACGCGGCGGGTGTTCGGCAATATCGGTCTGGTGCTCGAGGCGGCGGACATGGACTACGGGGATCTGGTCGCGTGCAAGGTCTTCCTGGACGATGTGCGGCTCTGGGGCGCGATGAATGCGGCCTACCGCGAGTTCGTTCCCGCCACCTCTCCTCCGGCGCGGGCGGCGGTGCGCGGCGGGCTGATGAACCCCGATTTCCTGGTCGAGATGCAGTGCGTGGCCGAGCGGTCGGACGAACGGCGCGTGGTTTTGCGCGAAGGCCAGCGGCTGGGTCGGTCACCGCTTTCTCCCGCGATCGCGACGGGCGAGCGGGTCTGGCTGTCGGGGATGTTGGCGCGCGGTAACGATGCCGAGGACGAGGCGCGAAACACGCTGGCGAGTCTGCACCTGACGCTGGACGCCGCCGGGCTGGGGTTCGCCGATGTGGAGGATGTGTGGGTGTACCTGACCGATGTGCGCGATGCGGAGGCCGTGCGGGGGGTTCTGGCCGAGGTGATGCCCGAGGGTGCGCCGGTTCCGACGGTTGCGGGCCTGGCGCTGGTGGGTCGGCTGGGGGTCGAGATTCAGATGACGGCAGTGCGGCGGTGAGCGATTGCGTCTGGCGCGGAGGTCGAAGTGTGGTGGTGCGGGCGGGAATGCCACCGTGAGTTCGTCCGCGCGGGCCATTGTGGAGGACGCCGTGGGCCGGGTGCGGGCGCCGCCGGGCGACGCTGCCGCCGTCCGCTCGCATCTGGATTCCCTGACCAAACCGCCGGGGAGTCTGGGCCGTCTGGAGGAGCTGGCGCTGAAGGTGGGGGTCGCGCTGGGCGATCCGCCGCCGTCGCTGGAGCGGGCGCTGGTCGTTGTCTTCGCGGCCGATCATGGGGTGGCGGCGCGCGGGGTGTCCGCCTATCCGGCCGAGGTGACGGCGCAGATGTGCGCGAACCTGGCGGGCGGGGGCGCGGCGGTCAATGTGCTGGCGCGGGCTTGCGGGGCCGAAGTGTGGGTAGTGGATGTGGGGGTCGCGGCCGATCTGTCGGCGCTGGGCGGAATCGGTCATCGGAAGATTCGCTGGGGGACGGACGATCTCTCCGTGCGGCCGGCGATGCGTGCGGACGAGGCGGTGGCCGCGCTGGGGGTGGGGGTGGGGGTTGGGGGAGGGGTGGTTGGGGCGCGGGGAGGCGGGGGGCGGGGTGGTGTGGGACGCGAGCCGGGGGCGGGCGAGGAGGTGGCCGCGCGGAATCCGTGGCTGGTCGGCGTCGGCGAGATGGGGATTGGGAACACGACCGCGGCCGCGGCGGTCACGGCGGCCTTGACGGGAGCGCAGCCGTGCGATGTGGTGGGCGGGGGGACGGGGGTGGACGGCGCGGGTCTGTCGCGCAAGCGGGCCGTCGTCGAGAGCGCGGTCGCGCGGCTCCGTGGTCGCACCGATCCGCTGGAAGTTCTGCGGCAGGTGGGTGGCCTGGAGATCGCGGCGATGGCGGGCGCGATGATCGGCGCGGCTGCCCGGGGGGCGCTGGTGCTGGTTGACGGCTTCATCTCGGCGGCGGCGGCGTTGGCGGCCTGCCGTCTCTGTCCGGCGCTGCCGCCGTACCTGGTCGCTTCGCACCGCTCAACCGAACCGGGCCACTCGGTGGTGCTCGACGCGCTCGCTCTTCGTCCCCTCCTGGAGCTCGACATGCGGCTCGGCGAAGGAACCGGGTGCGCGCTGGCGATCCCCCTGGTGCGCGCCGCCGCCGCTCTCTTGCGCGAGATGGCAACCTTCGAATCGGCGGGAATTTCGGGGCCCGCCGCGCGCGGCATCCATGACCCCGGCCCGGGAGTTGTGCAATGATGAAGCTGATTCTCGTCACCGGCGGCGTCCGTTCGGGGAAGAGCCGTTGGGCGCAGGAAACGGCGCTGGCGCGTGGCGGCGACGATGTGACGGTGATCGCGACCGCACGGGCCGTGGACGACGAGATGCGCGACCGGATCGAGGCCCACCGGCGCAGTCGTCCCCGGGGGTGGCGCACCATCGAGGCGCCGGAGCGGGCGGGCAGCGCGATCCTGAAAGCCGCGACCGCGACCGTTCTGCTCGACTGCGTGACGGTGCTGACGGGAATGGCGATCGGGCGGGCGGGCGCGAAGACCGAGGAGGATGCGCTGGCCGCAATGGCCGCCGAGATCGACAGCATTCTCGAGGCGCGAGCCGCGCGCACGGGGCTGCTCGTGGTGGTGACGAACGAGGTGGGGTGGAGCGTTCACCCGCCGACCGCGCTGGGGCGGTGGTACCAGGACGGGCTCGGGATCGCCAATCAGAGGCTGGCCGCGGCGGCGGACAGGGTGGTCCTCATGGTCGCCGGGCTGGAGATGCGCCTGAAGTGAAGACCGCGCTTCGGGGCGCGCGCGCCGCCTTCGTCTTCCTGACCCGCCTGCCGGTGGGCGGATTCCCGTACTCGCCGGCGGAGTGGCGTTGGGCGAGCGGGTGGTTCCCCCTGGCCGGAGTTGTGCTCGGCACCCTCTGCGCCGCGGTCTGGGCGCTGACCGTGCCGCTCGGACCCTGGGTCGCCGCGATCTCCGCGCTCGTCGCCTCGGTTTTGCTCACCGGCGCCCTCCACGAGGACGGACTCGCCGACACTGCCGACGCCCTGGGCGGTGCCCGCGACCGCGAGAAGATCTTCGTCATCCTCAAGGATCCGCGGGTGGGCGCCTTCGGGGCCCTCGCGCTGGTCCTCTCGGTGGCGTTTCGGCTGGTTCTGCTCGCGCGGCTGGGGAGCGTGGCGCCCTGGGCCGCGCCGGCCGCGCTGATCCTGGCGCACACTCTGGCTCGTCTGGGGCCGGTGTGGCTGATGGCGGCGCTACCCTACGTGAGCGGACCGGGGGCAAAGAGCCGTGCGCTGGCCGGAGCGGGGATCGGTCAGCTCGCGCTCGCCACAACGATGGGAATCGGGGCGGCGGCGGCGGTCGTTTGGGGAATGGGAGAAGCCCTCGGCCCGGCTGCCCTGCCCAGCGCACTCGGCGCGCTTGCCCTCGCGACGACGCTCTGCGGGTGGCGCTTCCGTGCGCGAGCCGGCGGCGTAACCGGGGATTTTCTGGGCGCGGCCGAGCAGCTCGGCGAGATCGCCGTCCTCCTGGCTCTGGTCGCCGCGGCAGGCCATGCGGGATGATCGCGACCGCAAGCTCTCCGGCAATCCGCCACGCTCCCGCCGAAGCCCCGCCCAGGAGCCAAGCCCCGCCCAGGAGCCAAGCCCCGCCCAGGAGCTAAGCCCCGCCATGAGCGCACCCACCGAACTCCTCGCGATCCGCCACGCTCCCGTCGCGGTCGAGGGGATCTGCTACGGCCGCACCGATGTGCCCACGACGCTGACCGCCGCCGAGGCCTCCGACCGGATCGCGGCCGCCGTCACGCGGCACGCCCCGCATACGATCTGGTCGTCGGACGCGCTGCGCTGCCACGGGCCCGCGGCGCTTCTGGCCACACGGCTGGGGACGGCCCACCGCGTCGATGCGCGGCTGCGCGAGATGTCCTACGGGGACTGGGAGGGGTTGGGATGGGACGAGGTGCCGCGCCCGGATCTCGACCGCTGGATGGCCGAATGGCAGGTGCGGTCGCCGCCGGGGGGCGAGACGGTGGCCGCGTTCGCCGGTCGGGTGGCCGGGTGGTGGGAGGAGCTGGAAGCCGGACCTCACTTCCTCATGGCGCACGCGGGCGTCGTCCATTGCCTGGATGTTGTGGCCGGCGGCCTGAGCTGGGAAGCGACCCTCGAGCGTCGGCTCGGCTTCCTCGAACGGAAGCGCTTCACCCGCACGGCCGGAGCCTGACCGCCCCCCGGAATCTCTTGTTCCCTACCGAAGGCGTCCGCCCGTTGCATCGGCGTCCCGCGACCTCCGGGCGCGGGCAGCCGCGCAGGCTCACCATGCTTGAGCCCTCCACGTCCGCACCCGCCCATCCCCTCGCACCTACCACCCTCGCACCTACCACCCGCACACCTTCTCCCGCAAATTCTCCACCGTCTTTGGCCCGATGCCCCGAACGCGCTGCAGATCCGCTGCGTTGCGGAAGAGGCCATTCCTCCGTTCGGCCACGATCCTGCCCGACAGCGCGGGCCCGATCCCCCTCAGGCGTTGCAGCTCTTCGGCGCCGGCCCGGTTCACATCGATGCACTCCCCCTGGGGAATCTCCGGCTTCGGCAACCGGCCCGCGGGAGGCGGCGTTTCCCTTTGTTCCACCTCGTCCCCGCCCGCACCGGCCGTCCCCGGCACCAGCTCGAACTCCAGCGCCCGCAGCTCGCGCAACTCCGGCAGCGCCCGGCGGAAGAGACCGTCGATCTCGGCGTAGACCGCTTCCAGCTCCACCTCCTTCGCCTCGCGGCTCCGCCCGGCATCGGTCCGGATCCGGTCGCCCTCCCTGCGCAACGCCGACGCCTCGCGCGCCGTCCTCGACGCCAGCGTCCGCGCCCGGCACACCGCCGGAACGCTTCCGCTTCCCCCGCACGATGCCCGCCGGGAACGCCCTTCGGCCCAATCCGAGATCTCGTAGAACTCGTTGCCGAAGCGGGTGTAGCTGCGGGGCCGCGGGGGAAAGAGGCTGTAGACGCCACTTGCCAGCCGCAGGGTGCGGGGGAATGGTTTGGGTCCGTTCGCACCCTCGTCCCACATGGCTTCGTCCAGACCCGTCACGACCAGGTTGCCCAGGTGACCGGTCCAGCCGCGCACCACCGTCTGCACATGCAGCGGCGACACATTGAGCAGATCGCCCACGCTGCGGTAGGGCAACGGCGTGGAACGGTCGAAGAACTGGTCGCGCCGCTCCCGGTTGGCCATGTAGGCCGGAATGATCTCGTCACCGAAGAAGTTGCGGTTGCGGGCAATCTCCCAGGGCGGTTGCAGCACGGCGGGCACCAGTCCCACCGCCAGATTTCCGTGAATGAGCGACCAGGCGAAGTGCGGTCCGGCCAGCGTCTCGCGGCGAAAGACCAGGTCCAGCGCGATCTCCGGTCCCTTGATGAAGAGGGCGCCGATCTGGAAGGGGACCGGAATGCGGAAGTCGGCGTCGCCCGCCACATCGTAAAGCGTGGCCCAGGAGGCCTTCTCGTAGTCGGTCTCGGCGTGATAGGCGTCGCGGCGGGCATCGGTGCTCGCGTTGAAGATCCAGAGCGCGCATGAAGCCGCGGCCAGAGCTCCTCCCGCCCACCCGACCTTGCGAAGATGTGCGCGTTCGTGGGTATTGCGGCGCTGGTTGCGGGGGACGGGACGCATCGGCAGCCGCCCGATCTGGTAGAGCTGGTCGAGCCCCTGAAGCGCCGCGTTGAGGAAGGGGACGGTGTGCACATACATGCGCCAGATGCGGGAAGCGCCGATGTTGGCGAAATCCGACGAGACCATGCGTGCGGCGCGGCTGGCCTGGTAGAGGGTGGCGCCCTGGGAACGCGCGCGGCGGAACTGGTCCACGCGGGTGCCCGCCTCCGAGAACCAGGCGGGACGGGTGACGAGATGCGCGACCTTCGCCCAAAGCTGCGCCGCCGCCGCGCACCGGCGCACGCGGCCGCTCTCGTCGCGCACCGGCGCCAGGTGGGTTTCCGATTCGACGAGTCCCGAGTAAAAGCCGCCCTGCAGGAGGTAGTCGTGCATGGCGCCGGTGGCCGGGACCGCGCGGACGTCCGATCCCCCCTCGCCTCGCAGATCCCGCCGTTCGCGCCGCAGATCGCCGATTGCCGTCATGGCTCCGCCGAGCGTTCCCGCGAAGGGCTGCTGCCGGTACCGGCCCGCCACGAATCCCGCAAGGGTGTCGCGGAAGAAGTTCTTGACGATGAAGACGGGCAGCGCGGTGATCATCGTCGAAACCAGTGTCTTGAAGACCGCGAGCCAGCGAATCAGGGGCGGCGGCGGATCCTCGGCCAGGCTGCGGAGCATCTGGGCCAGCGCCCCGTCGTGAATGTCGAAGCTCATGCGCTCTTCGCGGACGAGAACTCCGAATGCCACCCCTCGGGCGCGGTTGCGGGCGCGGTACCCGGTCGCGATGCGCGGCCTCCGCGGTTTCCGCTCCGATCCGCGTTCGGCGAGGGCGCGCGCAGCCGGGGCGTGGGCCAGGAGCGTCTCGAAGAGTTCGCTGCGCGCGCGGCAGCAGAGGGCGTGATAGAGGTTTCGGGCGAAAGCCGCAAGGAGCGCGGCGCCGAGATCGCCGGGGAGCTGGTCGCGGTGGAGCGGGCTGCCGGGAGCCTCGGCGGGGTGGGGGTGGGGGGCGGCCAGCGCCGAGAGGATGGGGACGGGGACGTTGCGGAAACGGGCCGCCTCGTTTTTCGTGAGGGCGCGCATCTGCACCTGGTAATCGAGCATGGCGCGGTGGAGCGCGACCAGGCGGCGAGCGAAGCGGCGGATCTCGTCGTGGGCGTCGGCGTAGCGCGCGAGTTCGGCGAGCTCCGGGTCGGCCAGGTCGCGGGGCCGGGGCCGGGCGTGGCCGAAGCGGGCGGCGTAGAGCACGGCGTTCTCGAAGTGCAGGCGTCCCCGCTTCGCCACCGGTCTCACGATCGCCGCCAGACCCGGAGCGGCGAGATCCACGGGAACGCGTCCGGTTCCCTCGTCGTTCTCGCAAAACGCGCCGAAGCGCCAGACATACTGCGCGAGCGAGCGCACATGGTTGATGTGCTCAAAGCGCTGCCCGATCTCGTCGTTGCCGAACCACTCGCCGATCGTCTGCGCGGCGTGCCAGCGGTGGACAAAGGCCGTGCGCAGGTGGCGGAGGGTGCGCCGGAGCCCCGAATGGATGAAGGGAGGCGGATTGCTCGTCATCTGCTCTTCGCCGGAGTGCGTCCGTTTCCCACCGCGCGGGCGGGCGAGGGAGTGAGCGAAGGCACGTCCCGGATGCGGCCCAATGGCTGTGCCGACTCTGGCGCCGGGCCGTGGCGGCCTCGCTTCCCCCTGACATATTGTAGCAGGAACACGATTTTGTGGCAGGAGCACGATTTTTGTGGCAGGGGCAGGATTTATGGCAGGAGCGCACGCGCGGGAAAGACGCCGAGAGAACAGGGTTACCTGCGGGCGCCTCCCGGGAGATCCTTCACATCCCCCCGGAACCGACCTTCGCGGACGCATCGGCAAACCGCATCCCGTGGATGCATCCCTCACATCCCCCCTCCCCCACCCAGCCCCAGTGACCTCCCCACCCCCCCGCCAACCCCGCCCCATCCGGCTTCGCTTCCTCCTCCTCCTCGGCCTCCCGCTCGCCGCGGCCGCCTGCTCACCGCCCCCCACCCTCTCGATCACCTTCCTCGATGTGGGCCAGGCCGATGCGATCCTGGTGCAGGCTCCCGGCGGTCACACCGCGCTCATCGACGCGGGCAGGGGATCGGCGACGGTCGGCAAGGTTCGCTCGCGGGGGGTGTCGCACATCAACCTTCTCGTGGCGTCGCACCCGGATGCGGACCATATCGGCGGGTTGGACGAGGTCGTGGAATCGCTGCCGGTGGGCGCCTGGATGGCCAGCGGGCGAAAGGCCGAAACGCAGGTGTACCAAGATCTTGCGGACGCGTTGGCCAGGCGGCCGGCGGTGACGCATCTGGAGGCCGTGCCGCGGACCATTCACCTGGGAAGCGCCACGATCGAGGTCCTGCCCCCGCTGCCCAACGCGCCGAGCGACAACGACGCCTCGGTTGCACTGGCCGTTCGGTACGGGGGCTTTGCGGCGCTGCTCACCGGCGATGCCGAGACCGCCGCCATCAATCATCTGCTGCGGCGCGGGGCGGTGCCCCAGGTAACGGTGCTGAAGGCATCGCATCACGGCAGCGACAACGGGGTGACTGGCCCTCTGCTGGAGGTGGCGCGGCCGGACGTCGTTGTGATTCAGGTGGGAAGGGGCAACGCCTACCAGCTTCCCGATTCGGCGGCGCTGGCCCGGTACGAAGCGGCGGCGCGCGAGGTCTACCGCACGGATCTGGACGGCGCGGTCACGGTGCGCGGATTTCGCGACGGGAGCTACCGAATCGTGCTGGGGCGGTAGCGGCCAGCGGCGGACAAAGGGTCGCGCGACGGGCGGATTTCCATTTTCCAACCGCTTGACCGGCGGTCTCCGATGGCGCTGGAACTCGCTGGGGCGGTGGCCGGCGGCGGGACCGGAACGGGCGCGCACGACCCAGCCGCAGCGGCGCCGGGGCCCCAGGCCCGAGAACACTTGAGCCCGAGAACACTTGAGATATATTCCTTTGTCGGGAAACCCGTAAGACCAGCTTCCCCGTTCCGGAGAACCGAGTCCCGTGATCCCACGAGTCGGCAGGCGGATCGCAAAGCGGTTGATCAGCGCGGTGGTCGCGCTCGTGCTGCTTCCTTCCATTGCGCCCGATCTCCTGGAGCTGGCCTGCCCGCATCATCCCGGCCACGGAGAAACGGGCAGCCACGCGGCTTCCGCAAACCACGTAGCGCCACCCGGGCAGCACGCTCAATCCGGCCACTCGGCCGCCGGCCGTCATCACGAACCGGCCGTCCCGCACCCCGCCGTCCCCGTCCTTCCTGCCGCGGCGAGCGAGCCCCACGACCACGAATCGCCTTCCCCACCCTGCACCTGTGTCGGCAGTTGCCCAACCTCCACCGGTCCCGTCGTGCATCCGGATCCGGCGACGGCCCACCCAACGCTCTTCGCCACCCTCGCCATTCGTCCGGGACCCTCGCACGCCACTGCTCCGGCCCGGCGCGCGCCCTACACCCTTCCCTTCGCGAACGGTCCTCCTCGTTCCTGATTTCGACGCCGATTCCGGCGTACCGGCCGGCGAGAGAGATCGCCTGCCCGCCAGTCAACGAAATCAGAGAAACCGCAAATCGGCACAGGGACCATTTCCGGTGCCGCCGGGATGCGGATTTGACCAAACGAGAGGACCAATCCCATGCGCAAGCTGACATTTCCGTGCGCGGCCGCGGCCGTCGCGATTCTTTCCCCCGCTTCCATGCAGGCCCAGTACGAATGGAGCTCGTCCCGCCCCGATGGCCACGCGCCGATCGGAGTCATGGGCGACCACACCCACGAACATGGCGAATTCATGTTCTCCTACCGCTTCATGCGGATGCTCATGGAGGGCAACCGCGACGGCAACGACCCGGTCACGGTCGGCGATGTCCACCGCAACTTCATGGTGGCGCCGCTCGACATGACGATGACGATGCACATGGCCGGCCTGATGTACGCGCCCAGCGACGTCGTCACGCTCCTGGTGATGGCCAACTGGCTCGATCTGTCGATGAACCACCAGACGCGGGCCGGCGGAATGTTCAGGGCGGCATCGTCGGGGCCTGGCGACGCAACTGTGGGCGCGCTGATCGGCATCAAGCGGGAAGGTCCGATCCGGGTTCACCTCAACGCCGGGGTGTCGCTGCCCACGGGATCAATCGAAGAGACGGGCGTCAACCCCATGAGCATGGGCCGCGAGGTGCAGCTCCCCTATCCCATGCAGCTCGGTTCGGGAAGCTGGGATTTCATGCCGGGAGTCACCATCCTGGGAATGAACGAGCGCGTGTCGTGGGGACTACAGGCCCGCACCATCATACGCCCCGGCGAAAACAGCCGCGGCTACTCCAAGGGAAACGAGACCGACGCCACCTTCTGGCTCGCCTTCCGGCCCAGCGACCAGCTCAGCCTTTCGGCCCGCATACGCACCCGCTCCTGGGACAACCATACCGGACACGACCCGGCCTACGCCAACCCCGAAATGACCCCGACCGTGGTGGAACAACTGCGCGGCGGCACGCGCATGGAGCTGCCGCTGGGACTCAACTTCTACTTCCCCGGCGGCGCGCTGAAGGGACATCGCATCGCGGCCGAATGGCACATCCCCCTCTACCAGACGCTGCACGGCCCACAACTGGAAACCGACCGGATCCTGACGATCGGCTGGCAGAAGTCGTTCGCGCCGGCCGGGCATGGGTGAGAGATTTCCATCCCCACCCCCTCGCGCCCCAAGGAGCACCGCATCATGCCACGCCTCGCCACCCGTCTCGCCCTGCGCGCCGCAACCGCAACTCGCCTGCTTCTCGCGTCCGGGGGCCTCGCCGTCGCCCTTGTTCCCCACAGCCCCGCCACCGCCCAGCCCCCCGCCCCCGCGCTGCGTCCCTTTACTCCCGAGATCGCGCTGGATGTGCGCTCGCCCCGGATTGCGGCGGTCACGCGGGATGGTTCGCGCGTTGCCGTCACGGTGACCACCCGGCGCGACCGGACCGGCGTCGATCACGGACGGTACGGCGACCCCACTTACATTTCGCCCGCCGCGACGCGGCTGATGGTAATCGACACCCAGAGCGGCGAGCGCACCTGGATTCACGAGGAACCCGCCCGGATCCGCGGTTTTGCCTGGTCGCCCGGCGGAGGGCGGTTGGCGTACTTTCTTGTGGACGATTCGGTCGAAAACGGCTCGGTCGAAAACGGGTCGGTCGAGAACAGGTCGGTGGGGGACGGGCCGGCGGAAAGCGCGCGCTTTCGGTTGCGCATTTTCGATGCCGAAACGAGCCGCGCCGAGACGGTGGCTCTCGGGACCGAAAGGGAGATTGCGTCGTCGTCGCCGCTGGTGTGGTCGCCGGATGGCGCGAATCTGCTGGTCGGGCTGCGTCCCCAGGGGTGGGCAGCGCAGGCGCGCGCGGCCTTTCTGGCGCTGACCGAAGCCGCGGTAATCGTGCAGGATTCCCGTAACGACTTCCTGGCCTGGGATCGCGTGAGGAACATGGCCGCGCGTCAAATCACCGCCCTCGTCACCCTGAACAATGGCTCGGTGCGCGAGATCCTTGACGATGCGACGCCCACGCAGCCGGGGTTTTCGGCGGACGGTTCCTACATTACCTATGCGACAGCCACGCGGACGAAGACCTCCTATACGCGGCGCGACGGGACCGAATACGCGCTCTTTCGGCTGAATCTGGCGGGCGGCGGCGCAAGCGAGCTCTTGCGCAACACCGGCGAGGAGCGAATGAGTGTGAGCTGGAACGACGCGCACGACGCCGTTGCCTACAGCGAGGGGGGATCGGTGTTCGTGCGGCGGCTGGACGAGGAGGAAGCGGTGGATGTGACAGCGGATCACCGCGGTTCGGGCGGGGACGAGTCGGTCGATGGGGGACGAGTCAACGGGGGAAGGCAGGTCGGCGGGGGAAGGCGGGTCGGACGAAGCGGATGCCGACTCCACCGGGCTGCGATTTTCGGTGCAGCGCTGGAACCCCGCGGGGGACGCACTTCTGCTGAGCTCGCAGGACGCCTGGCATCTTCTGGAGCTGGAGAGCGGCGAAATGCGGACGCTGCTTCAACTTGGGCGCGGCCAGGGCGGGGAATCCCGGCCGGATGAGGACGACGACGCCCGCCCGCGCCGCCAGATTCAGGGCTGGAGCGAAGACGGCCGCCACATCCACTTCAGCTTCTCGGCCCGGGATCGTTGGCAACGCGGCCTGAAGCGCCTGGACACGGTTACCGGCGAGGTTGAGACCCTTGCGCTGGACGACAATCTGTACCGTTCGTGGAACATCTCGCGCGACGGCGGCACGATTGTCCACGCCATGTCGGACGGCGACCGCCCCGACGAGATCCGGGTCGCGCGCGGCGACCTCTCCGCGCCCCGCCCGCTCACCGATTCCAACCCCCAGCTTGACGATGTGGAGCTGACCCGCAGCGAGCTGGTGGAGTTCCTCGATGTGGACGGCAACACCCTGTACGGCATCCTCTACTACCCGGCCGGTTACGAGAGCGGTCGCCGCTACCCCCTGGTGGCCGAGATCTACGAGGAATTCTTCGACAACGGCTACAACGAGAACATGAACCTGGTCACCGCGCAGGGTTGGTTCGGATTTCGCCCCTCGGTGCGCTTCGAGGAGGGCTTTCCCGGCGAGGCCTGGCTGAAGGCGGTCCCCAACGCGATCAACAAGATCATCGAGCGCGGGCTTGTCGATCCGGACAAGGTGGGCGTGTACGGGCAGAGCTACGGCGGCTACGCGGCCAATCTGCTGATTACCCAAACCAACCGCTTCGCGGCGGCGGCCAATGTGTCGGGCAAGGTCAACATCATCTCCTTCCTGGGCGATTCGCCAAAGATCACCACGCGCAACTACGCGGCGGCCGAGGTCGGGCAGGACCGGATCGGCGCCACGCTGTGGGAACAGCCGCACAAGTACATTGCGCACTCGGCGGTAATGTTCGCGGACCGGATCGAGACGCCGCTGTTGATGCTGTCGGGGGAAGGCGACTGGAACGTCCCGGCAACGAACCAGCGCGAGATGTACTATGCGCTCCGGCGGCTGGGCAAGGAAGTGGTCTGGGTTCACTACACCGCGGGCGGACACGGGGCCGGGCGCGCAGGCACGGCAGCCGATTTCGTGGACCACTGGCAGCGCATGTTCGACTGGTTCGCCGAACACTTTGGCGAGCGCGCGGACGCCCGGGCAACCTCCCAGGGATGAACGTGCATGGAAGGGATGAAGAGGGGACGCCGCCGCTGGCGATGCACAAGTCCGATCCGGCCGCCTTGTGCAAACCGGGCTGCTTTGTGCAAACCGAACGAACCGTGCAAACCGCACGAACCGTGCAAACCGAACGAACCGTGCAAACCGGTCTACCGCCTGAACCGGTAGCTCACCTTGGCGAACAAGCCGTCCGCGGTCGCCCGCACATTGCGGAAGCGCAGCCGTTCGGTGTCCTCCATCCGGCGGGAGTAGCCCACGAAGACGACGGTGCCGGGGGTGGGCTCGTAGCTGAACAGCGTCTCGATGCCGAAGTCGTTGGCGTCCGAGCCGGTGCGGGCATCGCAGTCGCCGTCTTTGCAACCCAGGAGGGGGCGTCCGGTGAGCGGATCCACCAGGTCGCGCCGCTGCTGGGCGCCGTATTCGACGATCGCGCGCAGGAAGAGCGCACGGTTGAACTGATACTGGGTCTTGATTCGCGGAATGACCGCCTCGAGCGCCAGGGTGCCGTCGCTGTCGCGCCTCAGGCTTTGGTAGCGAAGAGCGATCTCCGAGGACAGGTGACGCGTCGGATAGGCAAAGAGCGACAGATCGGCGTTCCAGCCGGAGCCCACCTCAACCGGAACCCCGTAGCGCAGATCGAAGACCGCGTCGTGTCCCCAGCCCCAGCGCATGCGTCCCCGCAGCTTGTCCCAACTGTTCACCCAGAGGAATCCCCCGATTCCATGCATCAGGGCAAAGGGATCCTGCCCGGCGACAAAGGGAACGCGACCACCACGGCCGTCGTTCACGAAGAGGCCGTCGTAGCTTGCGGGGCGGAAGTCGTAGCGCCTGGCGTTCCCGGCGACCAGCACGGTAATGTTGTTGCGAAAGGACGTTGTGACGCCATAGCGAAGCTCGGCTTCCTCCAGCGATTCGCGGCGCCGGAAGGCATCGTGATCCCAGAAGGCGGTCGCCTCCACACCGGGCCGGAACTGCTCGACAAAGGCGCCGTGTTCGCCCCGGAAGTTGTACTCGATTCGCGACCCGAGACGGGTGTCGCCCGCGCGCGGAATCAGGCCGCTGCCCGCGTTGAAGCCGTGGGCCACATCCTCCAGATCGAGATTGAAGGTGAAGGTCGGGCTGGCGCGTTCAAGCTGCAGCGAGAGGTAGCTTCCCCCTTCGGCGTCCGCGCCCCCGGTGCGCGTCCGGCTGCCCGCGCCGATCAACGTCAGGGTGTAGCTGCGCCGAAGCACGAAACGGCCGTCCACGCCCAGCATGCGATTGTAGTCGTCGCCACTGGTTGTGCGGTCGGTGTAGATCATTCCCAGCGTTGAAGCGAGCCCGAGATCGCGCCGCGCGCGCAACAGGTTCACCATTGGCCGATCCACAAGATCGCCGGAGCCCTCCACTTCGTCGATGGCGCCCAGATACCCCAACTGGAAGCTTCCCGCCTTCCCCGCCACCTTGGCCCCCGCCACCGGATTCACAATGCTGCGCGTGTAGACCAGGTTCTTCGGCATGGTGAAGATCTCGGTGCCCTCCAGGAAGAAGGGCCGCTTTTCCTCGAAGAAGAGGGCGAAGCGTTCATTGACCGCAATCTGGCCCGCATCGGCCTCGACCTGGCTGAAATCGGGATTGTAGGTGGCGTCGAGCGTAAGGTTGGAGGTCAACCCGTACTTTGCGTTGAAGCCGAATTCGCCGCTGGCCGGCTCGCGCGTGAAGGTGTCCGCGTCGTCGTCCAAGCTCCCCTGGCGGGTTCCGGTCAGCACCGGGTTGAGCTCAAGAAAAAGGCCCCGTTCGAGGTTGTGCAATCCATTCAGCGAGCCGCCGAGGGTCAGGCGGTTGGCGACATCCTTGGTGACCGGCGCCCACGACTCGTCGAAGCCGGTGCGTTGAATCTTGCGGAAGACGTGCAGGCCCCACTCCTGGTCGGCCGATTCGGGGAAGCGAATGCTCTTGAAGGGAATCCTGACCTCCAGCGCGTATCCCCAATCCTCCACGCGCCCCTGGGAATCCCAGACAAAATCGGGATTCCAGTCGATCGGGGGACCGAAATTACGGCCAAAGCGGCCCACCCTTCCCTCGATCCAGAGCCCGTCCTGCTGCACTCCGAGCGGGTTGGCGACAATCGAATAGGCCTGGCGCTGGTCGTTGAAGGTGTCGAGGACGAACTGGATGTAGTCGTCGGTGCGGTAGAAGGTGTCGCGCTCGCCCAGGGTGGCGCGGATTCCGCCCGGGTTGTCGTCGAAGGCGCGCACACCGAAGTAGATGGCATCCTGTGCAACGAGAAGGAGGACTTCGGTCTTCTGCGTGGCGGCGATTCCCTCGGAGGGGTCGAACTGCGAGAAGCCGGTGAGGAGCGCGGCTTCGGCCCAGGCGGGATCGTCGAGGCGGCCGTCCAGATTGATCCGGGGATTGGCGACACGCGGCGCAGCCACATCGGTCTGGCCTTCCATGCCGTTGTAGACCGCAGCGGCGGGTGGGGCGAGGGGATGCGGGGGTGCGGATCGGTCGCCGGTGACGTCCTGCGGGGCGGGATGCGCCGGGGAAGGATGAGTCGGTGCCGGATGCGGCGGGACCGGAAACAGCGGAACCGGAGACAGCGGAACCGAGTGCAGTGAGGCAATCAGCGCGATCGGCGCGAGGGACGCCAGCTCTGCGATCAAGAATCTGCCTCCCTTCGGGCGCCGGGATTGGGCCGGCCGGATTGGCGCACGCCCGGGCGGCGCAGCGAACGATGGAATATGCGCGAACGGACCCGCGGCGAGCAAATGGGTCGGGACCGGTCGCTGCGGGACGAGGCGGAGGCGCCCTACCTCACTCTGGGCAGGATCAGGACGCCGTCCGCATCCCGGTTCGGCAACAGGGGAAGCCCCGCCTCGCGCTTGGCCACGATCTCGCGGTGCGCGGCCTCCAGAAGAAGGAACCGCTCGGGAGTCGACGGGTGAGAGGCCTGGTCGTACTCGCGAAGCTGGGCCGCACCCTCCGCCGCCATCCGGCGCCACACCAGCGCGGCATCCCGGGTGTCGATGCCGGCTCGCGCCAGGTAGTACATCCCCAGATAATCGGCCTCGCGCTCCTGCGAACGGCTGAACTCGGCCTCGGGCGCCACCTCCGATTCGGCCGCCACCACATCGCGCACCGCGCCGCGCAGTCCGCTCAGCACCCGGTTTTGCTCTCTCGCCGCCCGGTGTCCCTCGGAGTTGTGCGCAATTTCGTGAGCAATCACGGCCTGGAGCTCCAGATCCGAAGCCAGGAAGCGCATCAGCCCGCGGTTCACCACGATCGCGCTGCCTGTGGCCCCCGCGTTGATCTCGTCGCTCGCCGCAACGCTGAGGGAATAGTCGCAGATCCGCTCGGCATCGACTTCCATCTCCACGAGGATCCCTGCGCGCTCAACCTGAACCGGCAGGCGCGCGCGCCCCAAGCGTGCCGTCGCCCGGTAGATCGCGTCGGTGTCGCGCAACCCCTCGGAAAAGGCAACCCCCCCCATCGACGCAATGACATCGCCCGGCCTCATTCCCGCCCGGTCGGCCGCGCTTCCCGCAATGACCATCCAGATCGTGGGACGCGAGCCCAGTCCCAGGACTGCCTCCCAGGCGCTGCGCTCGTCCCGGGTCGCGAATTGATCAAGGGTGGAGTAGCGGAAGCCGAGCTCGACGCCGTCGCCATCGCAGAGCGCCACACCGCCTCGCAGCAGAGGCAGGGCGAGATCGTGTAGACGCTGAATGCGCGTGGCCCGGGTCCGGTAGACACCCTCGAGCTGCACGGCCCGCTCGCTCTCGATCGTGGCGGGAGGGGGAACTTCCGGCTCGGGTTCCGGCGGAACCGTATCGGCGCTCACCGCCCCTGGGACCGGCGCGGCCGGACGCTCCGGCACCGGATCGGAGATCCTCAGCAAGGGCGCTGACCCGGCCGACGAGCAACCCGCCAGCAGCACGGACAGCCCCAACCACGAGATCGTCCGGTTTCGCATGCAGTCCCCTGTCGGCGGATCGTTGCCAGAACGACCAAGATAGACGATCCTCTCCGTGGCCGCACCTTGCCGGTCCGGGTGGACCGTGGGATGGCCGGTCCGCCGCATGCGTGCACATCCCCCCGCAGGAGGTATTTGCATCGCCTTCTGAAGGCGCTGGCTTCAAGGAAGCGCTGGCTCAAGAGGAGGCGCTGGAAGATATGCGAGAGATGTCGGTGAACGCCTGGCGCACCGTGGGTCTGGCCTTGGGGGGACTGGTCCTCTGCGCTGTATCGGCCTGTGAACGGCAGGACCCTTCCTTCGACGACGCCTTGGTGGAGCTCGCCGCCGAGGGCGATCCGCAGGCTCTGGCATGGCTGGTGGCGGCGGCCGAAGGGGGACACACCGACGCGCGCGACCGCCTGGCCCGCATCTACCTGGAGAGCGAGGGCTCCGGGGACGATCGCGCCGAGGGGCTCCACTGGCTTTCCCTTGCCGCCGCCCGGTCGCACGCCGCCGCCCTGGCCACCCTCGGGTCGCTGGCCCGCGAGGGCGACGCGGATGCGCAGTACCGCCTGGCCCTCCTCTACTGCCGGGGCGAGGGCGTGGCGGCGAGTGCGACCTTTGCGGCGAGATGGTTCGGCGAGGCCGCCCGCCAGGGGCACCTTCAGGCGCAGTACGAGCTCGGCCTGGTCCACCTCTCCGGCGACGGCGCGCGCAGGAGTCCGGCCGTGGCCGCCAACTGGTTCCGGCAGGCCGCCGATTCCGGTCACGCGGGGGCGCAGAACCAGCTTGGTCTGCTGTACCTGCGCGGCGAAGGGGTCGAGGAGAGCGAGAGCGAGGCCATCCGCTGGTTCCTCGAAGGCGCGATCCAGGGCCATGCCGGCGCGCAGAACAACCTTGGCCAGGCCTACGCCACCGGCTGGGGGGTGGCCGCCAGCCCGCGCGATGCCGTCCGCTGGTTCCGTCCGGCCGCCGAACAGGGAGAGGTCACCGCGCAGTACAACCTCGGCTACATGCACTCCACCGGTCTGGGCACCCCGGAAAATCCGGGCGAAGCCGTGCGCTGGCTGCGGGCGGCGGCCGAGCAGGGCTATGCGGACGCACAGTACTTCCTGGCCGAGCAGTACATGGAGGGCGATTCGGTGCGCCGGTACGCGTGGCTCTTCCTGGCGGCCGAGCAGGGCCACGCGGAGGCGGAACAGGTCCGCGGCAACCTCTATTCGCGCATGTCCGCAGACCAGGTCCGGCGCGCGCTCGAGCTCACCGCCGATCTCATGCCCGAGCCCGAAACCGGGTCCCGCGAGTCATGCCACTGGTCCGATTCGGAGGCCGCTCCCCCGGCGTCGCTCTGGTAGGACGGGCCGGAGGTTGGACGCAGAAGCGCGAACCCGGATTCCCGGCCGCATTTCGCAATCCGAAGACCGTCGGACCGCACCTCCTCCAGACCGCCGCCAGCGGTCCATCGCCGCGCTCGCGTTGTCGTGGATCCTGAACGCATCGCATGTGCGCGGGCGAACGGCTTCACCATTCTGACCAACGGGCAACCCGCCCCCTATCACAACGACCCCTTCCTTCCTAGAAGAACACCGGCTCCCGGTACGCGCCGAAAACCGTCTCCATCGCGGCGCGGATTTCGTACAGGGTGCAATACGCTCGGGCACAGTCCAGTATGTAGGGCACCGTGTTTTTTCCCGACCGCGCCGCCCGTCGCAAAGCCGCCAGCGCGGCCTCCACACGCGCATCGTCGCGTTCGCTGCGCAATCTGGCCATGCGGGCGCGTTGACGCTTTTCCACATCGGGGTCGATCTGCAAGGTGTCGATATTGATCTCGTCGGAGCCGTCGGTGAAGGCGTTCACGCCCACGACCCGGCGCAGATCCGCCTCTACCTCCTGTTGCTGCCGCATCGCCGAGGCCGCGATTTCGCGCTGGAACCACCCGTTTTCGATCCCCGGCACCACCCCGCCCTGCCGCTCGATGCGCGCGAAGATCTCTTCCGCCTCCGCTTCGAGCTGGTCGGTGAGCGCTTCCACATAATACGATCCGGCGAGCGGATCAATGGTGTTGGCGACCCCGGTTTCGTACGCCAGGATCTGTTGCGTACGCAGGGCGATGCGCACTGCCTTCTCGGTCGGCAGCGCGAGCGTCTCGTCCATGGAATTGGTGTGCAACGATTGTGTTCCGCCCAGAACAGCGGCCAGCGCCTGGTAGGCAACGCGCACAATATTGTTCTCGGGTTGTTGCGCGGTCAGGGTAACGCCTGCGGTTTGTGCATGGGTGCGCAGACGCCACGACCGGGGATTCACCGCGCCGAATTCGTCGCGCATGCGGCGGGCCCAGATGCGGCGCGCGGCCCGGAACTTGGCAACCTCCTCGAAGAAGTCGTTGTGCACATCGAAGAAGAAGGAGAGGCGCGGCGCGAAGGCATCCACGTCGAGGCCGCGTTCAACTCCCCGTCGCACATACTCGAAGCCGTTGGCCAGCGTATAGCCAAGCTCCTGTCCCGCGGTTGCGCCCGCCTCGCGAATGTGATAGCCGGAGATCGAGACGGGATTGTAGCGCGGCGCATTCACCGAGCACCACTCGAACATGTCGAGGATGAGCCGCAGTGCCGGTTCAGGGGGGAAGACCCATGCATGCTGCGCCTGGTATTCCTTCAGGATGTCGTTCTGGACGGTGCCCCGCAAACGCTCCGGCGAGATTCCCTGGCGCTCCGCCGCCGCCACGTAGAAGCAGAAGAGGATGATCGCAGGGCCGTTGATCGTCATCGAGACCGAGACCTCGCCGAGCGGAATGCCGTCGAAGAGGGTTTCCATGTCGGCCAGCGACGAGATGGCGACGCCGCAGACGCCGACCTCGCCGAGCGAGCGCGGATGGTCGCTGTCGTAGCCCATCAGGGTGGGGAAGTCGAAGGCGACCGAGAGCCCGGTCTGGCCGTTGGCGAGCAGGTACTTGTAGCGCCGGTTGGTTTCCGCGGCAGTGGCAAAGCCCGCAAACTGGCGCATCGTCCAGAGGCGGGTGCGGTACATCGTCGCGTAGGGACCGCGGGTGAAGGGAAAGCTGCCCGGCAACCCGAGCTTTTCGAGGTAGTCGCCCGAGAGGTCGGCGGGGGTATAGAGGGCGTCGATCTCGTTGCCCGAGACCGAGTTGAAGGAACGCAGTCGCCGGGGGGCGCCCTCGCAGGTGGCCTCCCATGCGGCCAACTCGGCGCTCAGATGCTCGATTTCGCGCTGGCGGCGCTCGATCTCATCGCGGATGACGGCCGGGTCGCGGGCCGGAGCTTCGGTTCTGGACATGATGGCATGCCTTGGGCAGTGGTCCCTGTTGTTTCTCGCCGGAGACGGTTCGTCCCTCGCCGGGGTTGCGGTCTCTCAACTCCTTCAAAGCCTCTCAACCCTCTCTCAACCCTCTAATATGGCGGCAACGATCTCATCCGCCACACCGTAGGCCGTGATCCGCCCACGCCGCACCGCCGCCACCCGCGCGGCCATCTCGTCGTCCGCGGCCAGAAACCGCTCCGCGCGGCGGCGCAGCCGACGCTCGACCACATCGCGAATTCGCCCCAGCGCGCGCGCGTCGCGACGCCGTTCCAGATCGTGGGAAGCCCGGAGGTGGCGGCCGTGCGCGACGATCGCGCCGAGGAGCTCGTCCACCCCCTGGTCGCGTCCCGCCGAGGTCTTGCAGACGGGGATTTGCCAGGATGGCGGCCGCGACGCGCCGGACGCCTTCGCCACGGGCCCCTGGCCCCCCGGCCGGTCCCCGGAGGACGTTTCGCGCCGCCCCTTCCTCCCCACCCCCCCCAATTCCACCCCGTGATGTCCGGTCTCCGCATGCGCCCGTCCCGCCCGCAGCATCAGCGCCTGGCCGATATCGCGTACCAGGCGGTCGGCGCCGACACGGTCCGACTTGTTCACGACGAAGATGTCGGCGATCTCCATGAGGCCGGCCTTCATCGCCTGGATTCCGTCGCCCGATTCGGGAACGAGCACGACGACGGTGGTGTCGGCGGCGGCCTGGATCTCGAGCTGCGTCTGACCTACCCCCACCGTCTCGACGATCACATTGGGAAAGCCGAACGCATCGAGCAGATCGATCACTTCGCGGGTGCTCGCGGCCAGCCCTCCCAGCGATCCGCGCGTCGCCATGGAACGGATGAAGACCCCCGGATCGACGGCCAGGTCGTTCATGCGTATGCGGTCGCCCAGGAGCGCGCCCCCGGAAAAGGGCGATGTGGGATCGACGGCAACGATCGCGACCTCTTCACCGCGCTCGCGCAAACGCCGGGTGATCAGCGCGGCCAGGGTGGACTTTCCCGCCCCGGGTGGTCCGGTGAGCCCGATGCGGCGGGCCCGGGGTTCGACGCGGAGCAGATCGTCGAGGAGTACATCCGCCCCCGGACGCGAGCCCTCGACCATGGAGATGGCGCGCGCCAGCGCCGGACGACGACCCGCGCGGAAATCGGCGGCCAGACGGCTCATGCGGGCAGGCTCGGCGGCGAGGGAATCATGACGAGGGACCGGAGTCCAGTGGATTCATGCGTGACCGGAGCCGGGGCCGGCGGGCTCATGCCAGGAGCGCGCTCGCCAGGGTGAGAACCATGACGAAGCCGACCAGATCGGTGAGGGTGTGGACGAAGACCGACGAGGCGACCGCCGGATCGACCCCGACGCGGTTGAGGACGGTGGGAACGAGCGCGCCCGCGAATCCCGCCACGATGATGTTGGCCCACATGGCGACGAGCACGACGATCCCGATGCGCGGGTCGCCGCCCGCCCACAGGACCGCGAAGAGGGCGAAGAGGGTGCCGAGGACGAAGCCGTTGAGGAGTCCCACCTGCACCTCCTTCCAGACGGCCTGGAAGTGATGCGGGCGGATCTCGTCGGCGATGGCGATGCGGCGGATGGTAACGGCGAGTGCCTGGGTGCCGGTGTTCCCCCCCAGCGCGGCGATGACCGGCATGAGGAAGGCGAGGAAGGTCCAGCGTCCCACAACCTCCTCGAAGGTGAGGATGACGGAGGCGGCGATCCCGGCGGTGACCAGGTTGAGCGTCAGCCAGGGGAGCCGCGAGCGGACCGATTCGAGCCAGCCCGCCCGGAGCTCCTCGTCGTCGGAGACGCCGGCCAGGCGCAGGATGTCCTCGGTGGTTTCGGCCTCGATCACATCGATGACGTCGTCGAAGGTGACCTGGCCGAGCAGGACGCCGCCCTCGGCCACGACGGGAATGCTGACCAGGTTGTAGCGCCCCATGACGCGGCCGACCTCCTCCTGGTCGGTGTCGGGGGAGACGACCGCGGGCAGCGGCTCGACGAGTGCGCCCACCGTGGCCCCGGGGTCGGCGAGCACCAGTTCGGCCAGCGAAACGCTGCCGCGCAGACGGCTCCGGCGGTCCACCACAAAGACGGTGTAGAAGTCCTCGACGTCGCGTCCCTGGCGGCGGACCTCGGCGATCGCCTCGGCGGCGGTGGCGGTGGTCCGGACCGCGACCAGGGCGGTGGTCATGATTCCGCCGGCGGTCTCCTCGCCGTAGCGCAGAAGGTCGCGGATCTCGCCGGCCTCCGCGGTGGGAAGCGCGGCCAGCATGCGGTCGCGGTCCGGGGGCTCCATCTCGCCCAGGAGGTCGGCGGCGTCGTCGTCGGCCAGCTCCTGCAGCAGCGCGGCCCCGCGCATCGAGTCGAGCGCGGTGAGGAGTTCGGCCCGGTGCTCGTAGTCCTCCATCTCGGCCAGCGTCTCGGAGGCCACCTCGTCGGGCAACGCCTCCAGAATCTCGACCTGGCGGGACTCGGGCTCCACCCACGCCACCACATCGGCGATGTCCGAGGGGTGCATTCCGGCGACCCACCCGGGGAGCTCGGCGTGTTCGCCCGCGCGCGCAATCTCCCGCAACTCCTCCAGCTTCTCGCGGGTCTCGGGGTCCATTCCCATCAAGGTGCGCTCGGCGGTCATGGCCCAGTCGCTGCTTGTGGCCCAAGCGCTGCTTGTGGCCCTGGCGTTTCCCGCGGGCGGCCGGACATTCCCGTTGGCCCGGACGGCTCACGTGATCCAAACGCCGCCGCCAGCACATCTTCCTGTATGCGGTACATCGCGCTGGATTCGCGGCCCGGACCCTCGGGGTGGGTATGCCCCAGCACATGTAGCGCGCCGTGGATCGCCAGCCGCACCAGCTCCTCCTCCTCGGGAATGCGCAGCGCCGCCGCCTGCCGGAGGGCCTGTTGGTGCCCGATGTAGATATCGCCGAGGGGATCCTCGCCGGGGCCGTGCAGCGCGAAGGCGATCACATCGGTGGGGCCGGCGTGTCCCAGGTGGCGGCGGTGCAGCGCGGCGATCACGTCGTCGCCGGCAAAGGTGACCGAGATCTCGGCGCTCGCGACGCCTTCGCGACCAAGAAGGGCGTGCAGGGCGCGGTCGATTGCCCGGGAGGGGATGGCGCGGGCGGCGGCCGCATTGAGGTGGAGGCGAATCAAGGCGCGGCTTCCCCGGGGGGGGCGGAAGCAGGCGCAGGGGCGTCCCCGGGGGGTGATTGCGCCGGTGATCCGTCCGCTGCCGCACCGTGGGAACCCGAGGTAAGGTCGCGGGTCGAGGGATAGTCGATGCGCCGGTGGTGGATTCCGCCGAGCATGCGCGTGAAGCGACGGCGCAGGCGCGAGAGGTCGCGCAGCGTAAGGGACGCGCGGTTCAGTTGGCCCCGCGCCCGCTTGGTCTCGAAGATTCGGCCCACCAGGCGCATGATTCGCTTCGGGGTGGGATTCTCCAGAGTTCGCGCCGCCGACTCCACCGAATCGGCCAACATGACGATCGCGGTTTCGCGGCTGCGCGGGCGGGGGCCGGGGTAGCGGAAACGGGCGGGATCGGGGGCGGGCCCTCCCTCGCGTTCGGCCTCCTCGCGGGCGCGCTCCAGGAAAAATCCGATCGTCTGGTCGCCATGGTGCTCGGCGATGAAGTCGATCAGTTGTTCGGGAATCTTCTCGCGCCGGGCCATATCGATCCCCTCCACTACATGCGCGCGCACCACCCCGGCCGCCTCCGCGGGCGGAATTTCGTCCAGGGGATTGCGTCCGATCTGGTTCTCGATGAAGTGTCCCGGCCGCACCATCTTGCCGATGTCGTGCCAGTAGGCCCCGGCCCGGCAGAGCATTCCGTTGGCCCCGATATCGTTCGCGCCCGCCTCGGCGATGTGCGCCACCTGGATCGTGTGCGCCCAGGTCCCGGGCGCCTCCACCGCCAGCCTGCGCAGAAGGGGACGGTTCGCGTCGGCCCAGCCCGCCAGCGTCTGGTCGGTGGTGATTCCGGTGATGGCTTCGAAGACGGGCAGGAATCCAATCGCCAGGAAGGACCATGCGATTGTGCCGATCAGCGCCCACATCAGCGCCTCGCCGAGATCCAGACCGGCGCCGCGCAGAACCACCGCCGAGAGCGCCAGAGCGTAGGCCGCAAAGGCGATCGCGATCAGCCACCAGACCTGCGCGAGGCGGCGGAAGCTGCGCATGGCGAGGGCGGCCGCCGATCCGCCGACGAGCGCCACCACGAAGACATCGACCGAGGCAAAGGGATCCTGGACCGCGGTCAGGGCGGCGAGCACCAGCCCGGTCAGCAGCGCCAGGCGCCCGTCCCAGAGGATGGCCAGCGCCACCGTGACGAAGACCGTGGGGAGAGCGGCGCCGGGAAAGGCGAGCTGCGCGGCCAGGAGCGCCCCGGTGAAGTAGAGCGCCGCGACCAGAGCGATCGCCAGGAGGTAGCGGATGCGGGAATAGACGTCGGGGCGGAAGAAGAAGAGGAGAACGCCGAAGATCGCCAGGATAAGCACGTTGAGCACGAATCCGCCCAGCGCCGCGTTGATGTCGGAGGCGTCCACATCAATTCCGGCCCTGTTCAGGTTGTCGCGGTAGGCCTCCAGCCTTTGCATCTCGAAGTCGCCCACCGGGTCGTTGGCGCGCACGATCGCCTCGCCCTCCAGAACCCGTCCCGCCGTCACCTCCACCGCGTTGCTCGCCGCCCTCCGCTCGGCCCCCGTGCGTGCATCGTCGGGGATCAGGCTGGGAACCATGTAGCGCGCCAGCACCAGTCGCACCAGGTCGGTCGCGGGCCCTTCCTCCCGGCCGGCCAGCGCCGCGTCGTAGAACTCCCGCCCCGAGAGGATCTCCGACCGCGCGACCACCCGTTCGGTCCCGCCGCGCCGAATCCGGATCGAGTCAGACTCCACCTGCGAGGCCGCCCCCGGATCGATCACCCCGTCCTCCACATGAGCCGCGATCGCCGCCTGGACCGCATCCCGGATGGCCCGTCTCCGGTCGCCCTCCAGCAGCATTTCGATCTGCTCCGGCGTGGCCCGGATTCCCTCCGTCGAGAGCAGGTTGCCGATTCCCGCCACCCCCGCCTCCGCCGCCACCGAGTCGATCCCGGCAAGGAAGTCGTCCAGGGAGGCGAGCGCCGTTTCGCGTGCGCCCTCGCGGTAAAGGAAGGTGGGAATCACTGCCGCCTCCGCCTCGTCCCGCTCCCGCCGCAACTCCGCGGCGCCCTTGGGCACATCGAACCCGATCACCGCGATCACATCGCGTTCGGCCACCGTTCCCAGCTCGTGGCGCCCGACGAACACACCCGGATCGGGCGGATAGAGGAAGACCAGTCCCCCGGCCAGAGCCAGCAGGAGGAGGAAGCGCGCACCGTGATGCACGGCGCCGTCCGGCCAGGCTCGTCTGGGTATTCCGGAGAGACGCGCCCGCCCGCCCTCCCCTTCCCTACCGAGAGGCGTCATGGAACTCTGAGCGGCGCTCGTCGGCTGTCGCGTAGGCCCGTACGATCCGCTTGACCAGGCGGTGGCGCGTCACATCGCGCTCGTCCAGATAGACGAACTCGATTCCATCGATGTCCCGCAGGATCTCTTCGATTTCAATCAGCCCCGAAGTCTGCGAACCGGGAAGATCGATCTGCGTCTTGTCCCCCGTGATGACCACACGCGAGTTCACCCCGATCCGGGTCAGGAACATCTTGGTCTGCGCGGCGGTGGCGTTCTGCGCCTCGTCCAGGATCACGAAGGCGTCGGAGAGCGTGCGTCCGCGCATGTAGGCCAGCGGGACGACCTCGATGGTGCGGTCGGCGATTCCGCGGCGGACGCGGTGGGCCGGGAGCATGTCCTCCAGGGCATCGTAGAGGGGACGCAGATACGGATCGACCTTCTCCTGCAGATCTCCGGGGAGGAAGCCCAGATTTTCGCCCGCCTCGACCGCCGGCCGGGCCAGAATGATCCTCCGCACCCGTTTGCGCAGCAGATTGTCTACGGCGCGGGCCACGGCCAGGTAGGTCTTGCCGGTTCCCGCCGGACCGATCCCGATCACGATGTCGGATTCGTCCATCGCCGCGAGGTAGGCGCGCTGGCCGTCGGAACGGGGCGCGACGATGCGGCGCCCGCCCGGAACCGGAATGGCGAACCGGTCCTCGGTGGCCGTCACTGCCTCCGCGCGCGACTGGAGGGTGGACGCAAAGCGGGCGATATCGGAGGCGGAGAAAGATCTGCCCAGACGCGCCAGCTCGATCATGTGCTCGACGACCCGCGCCGAATCGGTCACCGAGGGAGGAGCGCCCGCGAGCTTGACCCGGTCTCCGCGCAGCACGACCCGGACCCCGAAGATGGTGGAGACTTCGCGCAGGTTGGCGTCTCCGACTCCGGCCAGGATGAACTGGTCGGCGCCCTCGGCGTTGACGTGCTGCTCGACGCTGGCGGCGCCGGTCATGCGCCTTCCTCCCGGTTGCGGCGGCCCCGGAGCGAAATCCCGAGCGCGGCCAGGTCTTCGCCGGCCACGACCGTGGGCGCCCCCTCGAAGAGCGCGCGGGCCGCCGTGGTCTTGGGAAAGGCGATCACGTCGCGCAGGCTGGATGCGCCCGAGAGCCTGGCCGCGATCCGGTCCATCCCGAGCGCGATGCCGCCGTGCGGGGGGGCGCCCGATCCGAGCGCGTCGAGGAGGAAGCCGAACTTGGCCTCGATCTCCTCCGCGCCAAGTCCCAGCATGGCGAGAATGCGGCGTTGCAGCGCGGCGTCGTGGATGCGGATGCTGCCGGAGCCGAGCTCGGTGCCGTTGTATACGAGGTCGTAGGCGAGTCCGCGCACCGCGAGCGGATCCGAGTCGAGGAGATGGATGTCGGCGGGATCGGGTTGCACGAAGGGGTGGTGATTGGCGGCCAGCGCGCCGTCGCCGGCGTCCTCGAAGACGGGAAAGCGGGTGACCCAGAGCCAGGCGTGCCGCGTGGACGGGGGAATCGCCAGCGCGGAGATGGCGGCCGTGCGCACCGCGTCCAGCGCCGGAGAGGTGACGCGATCGGGACCGGCGGCCGCGAGGAGGAGGTCGCCGGGTGCGAGATCCAGGCGGGCGCGGGTATCGTCCCGGAAGAACCGGCCAAGCGGACCGGTGGCGCGCTCTTCCTGGACCTTGGCCCAGAGCAGGCCCGGCGCTCCCGCACCCCGCGCCGCCCCCTCCAGCGCGGCGATCTCCCGGCGCGAGAGCCGGGCACCGCCCTTGAGCTGCAGGCATCGAACGCGCTCGCCGCGGGCCACCGCCCCACGCAGAACGCGGAAGTCGAGCGCTCCCAGCACATCGCTGCGGTCGCGAATCTCGAGCGTCCAGCGCAGATCCGGGCGATCGCTACCGTAGCGCTCCATCGCATCGGCCCAGGTCATGCGGGCAAGGGGCGTCCCGGCCTCGGCGCCCGCAATCCGCGCCAGCCGCACAATCAGTCCCTCGCACCAGCCGTAGATGTCGCCGGGCTCCACGAAGGACGCCTCCACATCGATCTGCGTGAACTCGGGCTGGCGGTCGGCGCGCAGATCCTCGTCGCGGAAACAGCGCGCGATCTGCATGTAGCGGTCGAATCCGGCGATCATCAGCAACTGCTTGTAGAGCTGCGGACTCTGCGGCAGCGCGAAGAATTCGCCGGGATGTACGCGGCTGGGGACCAGGAAGTCGCGCGCGCCCTCGGGGGTAGGCTTGGTGAGCATCGGTGTCTCGATATCGACGAAACCGTTCTCGTGAAAGAAGTTGCGCGCCTCCAGCACGAGCCGGTGGCGCAGCGCCAGCCGTTCCTGCAAGCCGCGTCGGCGAAGGTCCAGAACGCGGTGGCGCAACCGGAGCTTCTCCGAGGGCGGTTCCTCTTCAGGGGCGCGGTAGACCGAAATGGCGGGGGTGCGCGCGCGATTGAGGAGCTCAAGCTCGACGATGCGGATCTCGATCTCGCCGGTCGCCATCTCCGCGCGGCGCGCCTCCTCGGGACGGGGCGTCACGACTCCCCGCACCCGGATCACATCCTCCGGGCCCAACCCCCGTACCGCCTCCATCGCGCCGGCCGGCGTCCAGCCGGGGCCCGCCGACGCCTGCACCAGCCCCGACCGGTCGCGCACATCGAGAAAGATCAGGCCGCCGAGGTCGCGCCGCCGATGCACCCATCCCGCGATCTTCACGGTTTCGCCGGCCATCTCGAGGGTAACCCGGCCGGCTCCGAGGGAGCGCATCGTCGTCGCGTCGCTTCTGGTTGTTGTCACGTAGGTTTCCTGGGGGTGTGGTGGTGGGTCCGGACAGAACGTGCCGCGGCGGGAGCGGGTAAGCTAATCGTCGCGGCGCGGCGTATTCAAGCAAACCCCCGGACGATGATCCGCACTCTCTGGCCCTGCGGGAGAGGCGCCCGCTTGCACACTGCGCTTCCCCAACCCGGTTATTCTCATTCCGCCCCTGGACCTTCGCGTTCCCCGGGATCATTCCCGTCCCGCTCCCGGTTGATCTCCGCCCGCCCCACCCCCCTCCCCTCCCCGCAACCCACCGTGACCGGCCGCACCCACCCCCCCGCCCGCCCCAACCTCTTCGGCATGACGCCCGCGGAGGCCACCGCCGCCCTCGACCGCCACTTCGGGGCCCGCGGCCAGCCCGGCTACCGCACCACGCAGGTTCTGCGCTGGCTCTTCGGCCACGGCCCGCCCGGCTTCGACCGCATTACCACGCTGCCCACCACCCAACGGGAGGCGCTGCGGCAGGCATTCCGCGACCGCGAACCCGTCCTTGACACGGTGGCCGAATCGGCGGACGGCACCGTCAAGCATCTGTGGGAGCTCGGGGACGGCGAGGTGGTTGAGAGCGTCCTCATTCCGGCGGGCGGCCGCCTCACGCTCTGTATCTCGTCGCAGGCGGGGTGCGCGCTCGGCTGCCGCTTCTGCGCCACCGGCTGGTCGGGCTTCGGGCGGCAGCTCTCTCCGGCGGAGATCGTGGGGCAGTACCGGGCGTCGTTGCGCTGGGCCCGCGAGCACGACCGCGGACCGGTCACCAACCTGGTCTTCATGGGCATGGGCGAGCCGCTCGCCAACCGCAAGGCCCTCTTTCCGGCGCTGACGATCCTCAACGAGGGCTACCGCATCGGCGCGCGCCGCATCACCGTCTCGACCGTGGGGGTGATTCCCGGGATCGAAGCGCTGGCACGGCGCCCTGAACAGTTCCGCCTGGCACTCTCGCTGCACGCCCCGGTTTCGGAGCTGCGAGCCGAGCTGGTTCCCCTGGAGAAGCGCTATCCCCTCGACGAGCTGATGACCGCGCTGGAGGACTTCAACCGCAAGGGCGGACGCCGGGTCACCTTCGAGTACACCCTGATCCGCGGCGTGAACGACGACCCCGCGCTGATTCCGCCGCTGGCCGCGCTCGCACGCCGGGTGCAGGCCTTCGTCAACCTGATCCCCTTCAATCCGATCCCCGATGTGGACTGGAAACCGAGTCTGCCGGGACGCATTCGCACCTTTGGCGAGACGTTGGCAGAGGCGGGCATCGCCGTCGCCGTGCGCGAACCCCGGGGGCGCGACATCGATGCGGCGTGCGGCCAGTTGCGGGCGTCCACGCGGCCGGAGCGGACAAAGTCGCTTCCCGTCCTCACTCCTGTCCCGCGGAATCCCCGTCCTGCTCCCGGTCCTCCGGAACCGGCTGCGACACCGGCGGCGGCAACCACTCCGGGCCCAGCCGCACGGTCACATCCGCGAAGAGTCCGGGATTCGGATCGCTGACAACCCGGCCGACCCCCAGCGCCCTTGCCACCGCCCGCGCCCGCTCCAGCTCCCCGATGCGATCGATGACCACCGTGCTGTCCTGTCCGAAGGCCTCCGCGTTGCCGGTATGCACCACATCGAATCCCGCGTCGCGCAGGTGGTTCGTGGCCCGGCGCGCCATCCCGTTCACTCCCCCGGCGTTGCGCACATCCACCGTAATCCGCTCCTCCGGAACCGTCAGCGGCGGCGTTTGGGGCATCTCGTCCCCCGGCACCCACTGTCCAAGCGCCGAAACGATCAGAAGAGCGGCCGCACCGAGCGCAGCCAGGAGGAACACCGCTCCGGCAATCCGTGGAAAAAGATCGCGCATGACCTGTCCCCCACCGGTGAAATGCCCGTCCCGCGCCGCGCCCGGCGCAAGTCCCCCTCCGCCGGGCCTCCAAGGTAACGCCGCAATCCGGACCGCGCCCCGGGGCCGCACCGCCACGATCCGCACCGCACGATGATCTGGGACGCCTGCCTGGCCCGGGGAGTTGCCGCCGAGCTGGAGGAGAGGCTTCGAGGCGAGCGCGCGACGGCGATCTCCTTTCTGCGCAAGGAGCGGACGGTGCGGGTCAATCTGCGCGACGCAACGCTGCGCGTGGAGCTGGCGCCGCGGCTGGGAACGATCACGGTTGGGCCGGCGTCCGAGAGGGAGGAGGGGGCCGAGCCGCTGCCCGCGATCGTGGCCGGGGTGCGGGCGCTGCCGGACGAGCGGATGATCGTGGTGCGCTTTCGGCGCGTGCGTGGGAAGAGGCCTCACCCGGCGCTGATCGTGGAGCTGGCCACCCACCGCTGGAATGCGGTCTTCGCCGAGGGCCCGGAGCTGAGGATTCGGCGGCGGCTGCGGGTGGTGGGAGGAAAAACGCCGCGGGTGGGACAGCCGTGGATGGGGCCGGGGGGAGGGCGGGTGGCAGCGGGAAAGGGCCCCGGGAAAGAGTCGGTGGGGGACTGGCTTGCGGGAATGGCCGCCGCGGAAGGTCGCAGGGGAATGCCGGAGCGCGCGGAGTGGGACGCGTTGGCAAGCGAGGGGGACGCGGTGGCGCGGCGAGGAACGCTGCTGAAGCGGGTGGCGTACCTGTCGGGACTGAATGTGGGTCATGTGCTGGGCGCGGACGATGCGGACGAGGCCTTTCGGCGCTGGCGGCACATGGCGGAGGGGAAGGACGCGCGGCCGCATCTGCTCCGTCGCGGAGAGGGGCGGCAACCGTACCCGTGGGGGTTGGGGGAAGCGGGGGCGGTCGCGGCGGGGAGTCTCCTGGAGGCGATGGAGGCCGTGCGCGCGGCGGCGGCTGGGCGGGGGGAAGCGGGGGAGGGGCGGGTGGGACGGATTCTGGCACGGCGGTCGCGGAAGCTGGCGCGGATGGCCAAACGGCTCGCCCGCGAGCTGGAGAAGGCCGGAAAGGGCCCCGGGCTGCGCGACGACGCCTCGCTGATCCTGGCTTCGCTGGCCCGGATCGAGCCCGGATCGAAGCGGGTCGCGCTGACCGGCTTCGATGGAAAAAAACGCACCATCGATCTCGACCCGCGCATCCGCCCGCAGGAACATGCGGCCGCGCTCTTCCGGCGCGCTTCCCGTCTGGAGCGGGCCGTGCGCGAGCTGCCGGAGCGAATCCGCGCGGTGGAGGAGGAGCTCGCGCGGGTGGCCGGGCTGCGGCGGCGGCACGCGGATGGCCAACTGGGCCGGGCCGAGGTGGCGGAGATCCTGTCGCAGCCGGGGGCGCGAGCGTCCCGTGGGCGGGGGGTGGCGGGGGGCGGGGGGAAACGGGCTCTTCCCTACCGATCCTTCCAGAGCTCCGGCGGCATCGAGATCCGGGTCGGGCGCGGCAAGCGTCGCAACGACGCGCTGACCTTCCATCACTCCCGCCCCGGCGACATCTGGCTGCACGCGCGCCACGCGGCCGGGGCCCACGTTATTCTGCGCTGGTCCCATCCCGAGCGCCCGCCCGCCACCGACCTCCGCGAAGCCGCCACCCTCGCCGCAGTCCACTCGAAGGCCCGCAGCTCGGCGCACGTTCCGGTAGATTGGACCCGCCGCAAGTGGGTGCGCAAACCGCGCGGCTCCGCACCGGGCGTAGTCGCGCCGGAACGGGTGCAGACGGTATTCGTTGCGCCGGGGGAGGATGCGACTGCGAGTCCTGAACCGGCCCCGGTTCCCACGCCAGGAGCGCCAGGATGAAATCCCCTTCCCCCGTCTTCCGAAGAACCTGGCCCCAATGCTGCATCCTGGCACTCGTCGCGCTCGCCAGCGTCGGCTGCGTTACAGATCCCGACCCGGATGGCGAGCTGCTCGTCGGCCTGGTCACCAAGACCGAGGAAAACCCGTTCTTCGTCACAATGCAGGAGGGCGCACGCGCGCGAGCCGCAGAGCTGGGCGTGGAGTTACGCACCTTTGCGGGCAGATTCGACGGCGACACCGACACGCAGATGCAGGCAGTCGAGAGCCTCGTGGCGGCGGGCGCGGACGGAATCCTCATCACCCCTTCGGACCCCGCGGCCCTGCTCGGCGCAGTCACCCGGGCGAGAGACGCCGGCGTACTCGTCATCGCGCTCGACACACCCTTCGACCCGGCAACCTTCGTCGACGGAACCTTCGCCACAGACAACTTCCGGGCGGGCGAGCTGATCGGGATGTGGGCGCGGGCCCGGATGGGCGCTGACTCCGCGAACGCGAGGATCGCAACGCTCGATGGATCCGCGACGCAGGTCACGGTAGAGGTGTTGCGCAACCAGGGCTTCCTCAGCGGCTTCGGGATCGAGATCGCGGATCCGGGCAGAATGTACGACGAAGACGACCCCCGCATCGTCGGGAGCGCCCCAACCCTGGGCACCGTCGAGGGCGGGCAGAGCGCCATGGAGCGCCTGATGCAAGAGAATCCATCGATCAACCTGGTGTACGCGATCAACGAACCGGCCGCGGCCGGAGCCTACGCAGCGTTGCGCGAGTTGGGCGTGGCGGACCATGTCCTCGTCGTGACGATCGACGGCGGCTGCCAGGGGGTGCAGAGCGTTGCGGCGGGCGAGATCGGGGCCACGGCGATGCAGTTTCCCCTGCGGATGGCCGCGATGGGAGTCGAGGCGGTGGTCGAGTTTGCAACTTCGGGACGGAAGCCCGAGCCCTCGCCCGGCCTGGATTTCCACGACACGGGCGTCGCGCTGGTCACGGAGGAGCCGGCGACGGGAATTCCATCGATCGGCGCGGAGCAGGGGCTGAGGGAGTGCTGGGGATGAAGGACGGGTCGCTTCCGCGCTTGGGCGGACCACACCTGGCCATCGTCAGAGCAATCTATCCCAGATGCACAACATCCAGGTTGCCCCAACGCTGGCCAAGGTACTCCACCACCAGCCGCCGATGACAGTGATGGGGCTTGTCCTCGCTGCACAGCAGGCAGGCATGGTCCAGCGAGCCGGGGTCAAGCCGGTCCTCAATTCGTCGCTTCGCCATCAGCGCCATGAAGCGTCGTTCATAGTCGTCCCAACTTCCGCGTTTCTTCTTGTACGCGGTGAGAATGTCCCCGGTTGGCGCCAGAAGGGGAAGATGCATGTAGTCCATCCTGCAGATCTCGCGCAGAAAGTAGGCAAGGTCGTTCTTCTTGGCGAACCCCGACAGTTGCGACACGTTGTTCAGCCGCACATCCAGGACTCGCTTCACTCCCGCATCCTGCAAGAGCCCGAAGAAGCGCTCCGCACCTTTTCTCGTGAATCCAATCGTGAATACCTTCATTTTCGCTCCGTTCCTTGTACGTTTGTCGATTCCCTGGCGTAGGCGATGCGCTCCTCCTGCATCCGGTACGCACGCGCCCTGATCTGCTCCGGCGGATCGAACAGGTCGCCGTTTTCCAATCCGAGATCGCGCGAAAGCCTGTCCATCGTTTCGTCATGGGACTCGGTTTGTCCGTCCGGCAGAATATGCGCCACGGCGACGCCCTTTTCCGCCAGCGCGCGGGCGACAAGAATGGTCCGATGGCAATCGAGGGGCTCCTTCTCCGCGCACATGAGCGCGATCGTGTGGCGACCGCTACCCTGCAACACTCGTTTCAGGCCCGACCGAAACAGGCGCGTCCCGGCCAACAGGCGGTACTGCACACGGCCGTCCTTGTAACAGTCGGGATCGTCGCTCCGGGCTCCGAGTTCCCGGCCGAGAAAAGCGTACGCAATATTGCGTTGGCGGAGAGCGGTACGCAGCGCGCCTCGATTGAACTGCGGTTGCCAGCGGCTGTGGGGCACCGATCTGACATCGGCGATCGCGTTGATTCCATTCATTGTCAGCAGTGCGACAAAGTCGTCCAGCTCGTGAGTGGAGTGGCCGATGGTGTAGATCACCCTGCGTTGCGCGACCTCCTTCATCGCGGTCCCTCCAGGATGGCGGCGGCGAGCTTGTAGCTGTAGTCCATGAACGGTTCACCGAGGCTCACGGTCAGGTACTGCACTCCGGCAAGCTCGTAGCTTCCGTCGTCACGCGCCAGATACTGCCGCTCAATGATGGGATCCGTGACTCGAAAGGCGTACTCGATGCCGCCAAAGTGGAACCGGGCCTGCACGCGTCGCTTGGGGTTGTCGAATTTGATGCCGGGCGCCAGAACTGTGAGGCGGACACTCTCTACGCGAATCAACTTCAGGGAACTGGTCTCGCGAACCGCCTTCTCGAGAGGGATTCGGTCATTCTTTCCGTTCCAGGTGCTGAATCCATTGCACCACAACGGACCTCGATCCTCGGCCAGTTGATGCAATCGTTCTCTGGAGAACACTCCGGCTTTGCGCCAATAGTATTGGGGATTGAGGAGCCAGTTCTCGCGCTGGTAGTCTCCCGGCCGATGCTCCAGCAAGGGAACCTCAATGATGTCGAGCGATCGGGGGTCGCTGCCGTCAGGGTACTGGCGCTCGTACTCCGATACCTCTTGTGCCTCGCGGTCGCTTATCGGACGGATCCATGCGCCGGGCGATGCACCGCCGATCTCGCGTCCAGCGACGCACCGGCCATGCAACTTCCTGGAATTCGCCAGACAAACCATGGTCTTCGTCAGCATGTCTCTTGCCCTCCGTCAGCCCCCCACCCCATCCAGCCCCGCCCGTATCTCCCGCGCGAAGCGGAGCGCGCCCTCCACGCCCTCGCTGTCGAGACGGTCGACCAGGGCGCTTCCCACCACCACCGCATCCGCCACCCGGCCCACGGTGCGGGCCTGTTCCGGCGACGAAACCCCGAATCCCACCGCCACCGGGCGCGGGCTGGCGGACCGCACGGCATTCACCTCGGCGGCGAGCTCGCGACGCAGGCGGCTGCGCGCGCCCGTCACTCCGGTTCGGGCGATGTAGTAGACGAATCCCTCGCTCTTGGCGGCAATCTCTCGCACGCGGTCCGGTTTCGTGGTGGGTGCGATCAGGCGTACCAGGTCAAGCTGCGATTCGGTGAACCGGCGTTCCAGATCGGGATCGGCGCCCAACGGGAGATCGGTCGGGAGGATGCCGTCCGCCCCGGCAAACTCCGCGTCCTCGATGAACCTCGCGACCCCGCGCGCGTGGATCGGATTCAGGTAGGAAAAGAGCACCACCGGCACCTCGCTCCACACCCGCAGCCCTGCGAGCAGATCCAGAACATCGTCCATTGTGGTCCCTGCGGCCAGCGCGCCCTGGCTGGAACGCTGGATGGTCGGACCGTCGGCCATGGGATCGCTGAAGGGAACGCCGAGCTCGATCACGTCGGCGCCCGCTTCGGCCAGTCCCCCGAGCAGTTGGCGGGTATGGGCCTTCGAGGGATAGCCCGCGGTGATGTAGGGGATGAAGCCCGTCCGCCCCTCTCGGGCGAGCTGGCGAAAGCGTAGTTCGATGCGCTCGCTGTGGGGGCCGTTCGAGAATGCGCTCGCGGTCACCGGCTTCCTCCGGCTTGCTCTGGACCGGCTTGCTCTGGACCGGCTTGCTCTGGACCGGATTCCCCCCGACCACCTTCCCCCAGACCGGCCACGTGCACCGCGTCCTTGTCTCCGCGTCCGCTCAGGCAGATCGCCACCGGACCCTCGATCTCGCCGCGGCGCCCCGCTTCGATCACCCAGGCCAGCGCGTGCGCCGTTTCCAGAGCGGGAATGATTCCCTCCAGGCGCGGCAGGATCCGGAATGCGCGTTCGGCCGCCTTGTCGTCCACGCTCTCGTAGCGGGCCCGGGCCGAGTCGCGCAGGAAGGAGTGCTCCGGACCGACGCCCGGATAGTCCAGCCCCGCGGCCACCGAGTGCGCCGGCGAGATCTGTCCGTCCGCGTCCTGGAGCAGATAGCTGAGCGAACCGTGCAGCACCCCGGGACGCCCTTCGCTCAGCGACGCCGAAGAGTGCCCGGTCCCGAGCCCCTCCCCCGCCGCCTCCACTCCGACCAGCGCAACATCCTCGTCCCCAACGAAGGCGTGAAACATCCCCATCGCGTTGGAGCCTCCGCCGACACAGGCCACGACCGTTCCGGGCAACCGCTTTTCGACCTTCAGGATCTGCCGCCGCGCCTCGCGCCCGATCACCGCCTGGAAGTCGCGCACAATGCGAGGGAAGGGGTGCGGTCCCACCACCGAACCGATGATGTAGTGGGTGTCGTCGACATGGGTCACCCAGTCGCGCAGCGCCTCGTTGGTCGCGTCCTTGAGGGTGCGCGTTCCGGAATGAACCGGCCGCACCTCGGCTCCCAGCAGACGCATGCGATAGACGTTGAGCGCCTGCCGCCGCACATCTTCGGCGCCCATGTAGACGACGCACTCGAGGTTGAAAAGGGCGCAGGCGGTGGCGGTGGCGACGCCGTGCTGTCCCGCTCCGGTCTCGGCAATGACGCGCGGTTTGCCCATCCTTTCCGCGAGCAGCGCCTGGCCCACGGTGTTGTTGATCTTGTGCGCGCCGGTGTGATTCAGATCCTCGCGCTTCAGGTAGATGGGGCCCACGCGGGCTTCCGACTCCAAACGGTGGGCGCGGTAGAGCGGAGTGGGACGACCGATGTAGTGGGCGGCGAGCGCGTCGATCTCGGCCAGGAAGACCGGGTCGGCGGAGGCTTTTTCGTAGGCGGCCTCGAGCTCGTCGAGCGCGGGAATCAGCGTCTCGGGAACGTACCTTCCTCCGAAGGGACCGAAGCGGCCGGGGCCGTCGGCGGTGCGCGGCAACCTGATGGTGGTGCCGGGCACCATGCCGTCGTCTTCCATCTATTCTCCTTGAGCCGCTTGAGCTGCGCGCGCATTCGCCCGCCGGACAGCCGCCACGAAGGCCCGGGTGCGCCCGGGATCCTTTCGGCCCGGCGACGATTCCACCCCGGAACTTACATCGAGCACGTCGGGTTCGAGGGAACGCAGAGCGGCCGCCGCGTTGCCGGGGTTCATTCCTCCCGCGGCGATGAAGGTCGTGGAACCGATCGCGGCGCGCACCTCCTCTCCCACGTCCGTCCAGCGGAACCCGGTGCCGGTGCCTCCGGGAAGCGCGGGATTCCAGGCATCGAGAAGGATTCCGCCGGCCACCGCCGCGTAGGGCGCAACCAGGCGCGCGATGGGGCGGCCGGGACGGATGTGCACCGTCTTCCACACCTGCCAAGGCCCCGCCGCGGCCACCTCGGCCACAAGATCCGGCGACTCGCCGCCCGACAGTTGAATCACCTGAACCCCCACCCCCCCCGCCACCGCCGCCACCCGCTCGGCCGGCTCGTCCACGAAGACCCCGACCCGTCTGAGCGGCGCCCCTGGCAGAAACCCGGCCGCGCACTCCGGCTCCACCGAGCGACCGTAGCCCGGCGAGAGGATCATGCCCATGTAGTCCGCCCCGGCTGCCGCCACCACCGCCGCATCCCGCGCCGATTTCACCCCGCAGATCTTGGCGCGCACCGGCCGCCTTCCCCCGCTCACTCTTCCCTCGCTCACTCTTTTCTCGCCGCCCGGACATCGGCCAGGCTGCCCGTTCCTCGCCCTCGCACCCCTTCGCGCGGCACCGCCGCCATCGCCGCCACCGCTTCCCCCGGATCGCCGCTCCGCACCAGCGCTTCGCCCACCAGCACCGCATCGGCCCCGGCAGCCGCCACGCGCGTCACATCCTCCGCGCTCCCGATTCCGCTCTCCGACACCAGCGCCACCTCGTCCGGCAGATAGCGCGCAAGTCGTTCGGTCACGGCAAGATCGGTGCGAAAGACCGAGAGATCGCGATTGTTGGCGCCCACGAGCCCGGCCCCGGCCCCGAGCGCCCCCTCCACCTCCCATTCATCGTGAACCTCGACCAGCGCGGTCATTCCCAGGTCGTGAATCATGGCGCGCAGATCGGCAAGGAGGAAGCGATCAAGGATGCGGACGATGAGGAGCACCAGATCGGCTCCGGCACCACGGGCTTCCCACACCTGAAGGGGATCGATGACGAAGTCCTTGCGCAGCAACGGGATCGAGCGCGCGCGGCGAAGGGAACGCAGATCGTCGAGCGAGCCCCCGAACCAGGGTCCGTCGGTCAGAACGCTTACCGCGGCGGCTCCGGCATCTTCGTAGGAACCGGAAAGCAGAAGCGGATCGAGCGCGGAATCGATCTCGCCTGCGCCGGGGGAACGCCGCTTGATCTCGGCAATCACGCCCATCGTGGGGGATTCAAGCAACGCGGGCAGCACCGGCCGGGGTGGCGGCGCGTCCTCCGCTTTCCTCCGCAACTCGCTCGCGCGACCCCTTAGCGCCCGGATCTCGCCGGACTTGGTCTCCACGATCCGCTGCAGGATTCCTTCGACCCGGCGCACTCCTCGTCGATTCATGGGGTGGCAACTGGCCTCGTTGGATGGTGATGGGTCGGTGGGATGGCGACTGGTCTCATGGGATGATGACTGGTCTCATGGGGATGGCGCTCGGTGGCTGGTTGCTATTCGGCTGTAATTCGGTTACCATGTTCGGTGGATATTCGGTATCGGCACCAGCCGTCCACCGAGGGGGACTGGCCGATCACCGGCGACCGACGCGACGCAAACCGGCCCGGGAGTCGATTCCGGCACAGGCATTCCGGCACAGGAGAAGATCATGGCGCTGACCCGCAAACAAAAGTTGATCCTGGATTTCATCGGCGGCTTCATCGAAGAGTTCGGATACTCGCCCAGCTTCGAGGAGATCGGCAAGGCCTTCGGATACGCCTCGCTCGCGACGGTTCACGAGCACGTCACGAATCTGGAGACGAAGGGGTACATCCGGAAGTCGTACCGGGGCTCCCGCTCCATTGAGATCGTGAACGATCCCGGGCCGTCGGTGGCGCTGCCGCTGCTGGGAATGGTCGCGGCCGGGCAACCGATCGAGGCGATTGTGGATGACGACACCCTGGCCGTGCCGAGCGAAATGGCGCCGGAGCGGTTCCGCCACTATGCGCTGCGCGTGCGGGGGGACTCGATGATCGACGAACAGATCCGCGACGGCGATCACATCGTGGTGCGCGAGGCCGCCACCGCCGAGGACGGCGAGACCGTGGTGGCGCTGGTCCGCGAGGAAGCCGCGACGGTCAAGAAGCTGTACCGCGAAGGGGGGGGGCGAGTACGACTGCAACCGGCCAACCGCGAGATGGAAGCGATCGTCGAGGATGCCGCCGAGGTGAGGATTCAGGGGGTGGTGGTGGGGCTGATCCGGAGCTACTGATGGGAACCGTTTTGCTCTCGCGCCCGCTGCGCGCGCTGGGTGGCCGCGATCATTCGGTCCAGGGTGGCCAGCGCCGCGCCGGAATCGATCGCCGCGGCGGCCGTGCGCACTCCATCGGCCAGCGTCGTCGCGCGGCCTCCCACCACGATCGCAGCCGCCGCATTGACCAGGACCGCCGACCGGGGTGCGCCCCGCTCCGTGCCGGCCAGCACCGCGCGCACGAGGCGGGCATTCTCGTGGGGTTCGCCCCCGGCAAGGGCCTCCGGGGCGGCGGTTTCGACTCCCATATCCTCCGGCGCAATTGTGTAGAGCGAGACCCCTCCGCCCTGGAGCTCCGCCACGCGCGTGGGTCCGCAGGGGCTGATCTCGTCGAGGCCGGGCTCGCCATGGACAACAAGAGCGCGGCGGTGTCCCAGTTCGGCGAGTGCGCAGACCACAAGCTCCAGAAAGGCGGGATCGGCCACGCCGACCACCTGGCGGCGCGCACCCGCGGGATTCGTGAGAGGCCCCAGCAGATTCATGATGGTGGTGATCCCGAGCGCGCGTCTCACCGGGGCGACATGGCGCATGGCGGGGTGGAGGAGGGGGGCGAACATGAAGACGATGCCCGCCTCTTCCAACACCGCGGCCATCTCCTCGGGCAAGAGCGTCACGGCGGCGCCGAGCGCCTCCAGCACATCGGCGCTCCCGCACTTCGAGGTAAAGGAGCGGTTGCCGTGCTTGGCAATCGGGATGCCCGCGCCGGCGGCCACGAAGGCAGCCGCGGTCGAGATGTTGAAGGTCGAGATTCCGCCGCCGCCGGTGCCGCAGGTATCGACCAGCGCGCCGGGGTTGCGGGAAGGAACGGGAATCATGGCCGCGCGCAACGCCTGGACGCCCCCCGCGACCTCGGCCGGATCGAGACCGCGCGTCTGGAGGGCGGCAAGCAGCGCGCCGGTGACGACCGGAGAGACCTTGCCGGCAACGATGCGGCCGAAGACGCTCCCGGCCTCCTCCCGGGTGAGGGCGTTGCCGGTGACGACCCTGTCAAGGAGGGCGGCGGGATCGAAGCGTTTTTCAGTCATGGACCGATCGCAGGCGGCCGGTGGCGGCCGAAAAGGGAGGGTGGATGGGGGCCGGAAGTATGAGCACCGGCGAGGTTCGCTTCAAGCTGACGCTTCAGTACGACGGGACCGCCTTTCACGGATGGCAGGTCCAGCCCGGTTCGCCGACCATCCAGGGCGAGGTCGAACGCGCCGTCGCCAGACTTGCCGGGGAAAGGCGGCCGGTGGTCGGCTCGGGTCGCACCGACGCCGGGGTACACGCGACGGGCCAGGTCGCCGCTGTGTCGATGCCGGCCCGCTGGGAGGGTCCGGCGCTGGCCAGATCGCTCAATGCCCTTCTCCCCCATTCGATCTGGGTGCGGAGCGCGGTGGCCGTTCCGGAAGGCTTCCACCCGCGGCGAGACGCCGTTCTCCGCCACTATCGCTACCGTGTGGGGACCGAGCCCGAGGCCGCATCCCCCTTCCACCGCCCCTGGTGCTGGCCGCTTCTTCGCCCGCTCGACATGAAGGCTGCGGCACGCGCCGCGCAATCGATCGTCGGCGAGCACGACTTCCGCGCCTTCGCGCGGGCGGGGCAGCCGCAGCGGGGTTATCGTTGCCGGGTGACGCGCGCGCGCTGGAACCGTCGGGATGGACCGGGTGTGGTCTTCGAGATCTCCGCGAACCGCTTCCTCCATCGCATGGTGCGATATTTAGTCGGTACGATGGTGGAGATCGCTCTTGGCCGCCGCGACGAGAGCGAGATGCTTCGACTTCTGCAGAGACGGTCCCTGCCGCGGGACGGGAAACGCCTTCCGATCACCTCTTCTCCGGCTCCTCCGGGGGGACTCTTTCTCGTGCGTGTGGATTACCCTGGAGCGGAAATGGCCATGACAGCCGGTGACCGGCCCGGCGGAGCTCCCCGATGACGAGTCCCGGGTCTGCGAAGCGGGTTCGGGCCGCATGTGCGCCCGCCCTCGCGTGTGCGGCGGCAGGTGTCGCGCTCGCGCTCGCGGGGTGCGATCCGCCGCGCGTGGAGGGCTCCGCGATCATGGCGAAGACCGGCGGTGCCCGGACCGGTGGCGCTGCTAGCCGCGGCGCCGACCTGCCGGATTGGAGCGCCATCGCGTCCCCGGTCCCGCAGTCCGTCGCCGAAAGCCGCGCCACCGCGATCGTTCGCGCAGCCCGGAATGTGGCGCCGGCTGTCGTGACCATCTCGGTGCGGCGGCGCGAGCAGGTGCGGCGGCGTACCTTCTTCGATGATTACTATCTCCCCTTTCGCGAGAGTCAGGGGCTCGGTTCCGGGTTTATCGTCGATGCGCGCGGCACGGTGCTCACCAACCATCACGTCGTGAGCGACGCGACCGAGATCCTCGTCACCCTTCCCGATGCCCGCGATTTCAATGCCCGTCTCATCGGTTCCGATCCGGCAACCGACATCGCCGTCCTCGCCCTGCTCGACGCCGCCGATCTTCCCGTGGCCCCTCTCGGCACGGCCTCCGACCTGATGATCGGCGAGTGGACTGTCGCGATCGGCAATCCCTTCGGCGGCTTCATCTCAAGCCCGGAGCCGTCTGTCACGGCGGGGGTCGTCAGCGCGCTCGGCCGCCACATCGTGCCCGGCGACGGCGACGACGGCTACCATCTCGGCATGATTCAGACCGACGCCGCCATTAATCCCGGCAATTCGGGCGGTCCCCTCGTCAACGCTCTGGGCGAGGTCATCGGCATCAACGCCTCCATCCTCTCGCGATCGGGTGGCAGCGAGGGCCTCGGCTTCGCCATTCCGATCGACCGTGCACTCAGGATCGCCGCCGACCTGGACCGCTACGGAGAGGTGCGGCGCGCCTGGCTCGGCCTCGATGTCGAAGCGGTGGAAGCCGACGGATTCGGACGGTCGCGCGGGGTGCGGGTCGCCCGGATCACCCCGCGTTCGCCGGCGGCCCAGGCGGGAATCCGGCCCGGTGTTCGGCTCCTGCGAGTGGGCGAGACACGGCTGGCCACAACCCTGGACTATGCGGCCGCTCTCCTCGACCTGCGTGCGGGCGACCGAATCGATCTGGAGGTGGATGGTGCGGGAAGCGTCTTCGTCGAGGCCGCGCCGCTGCCCTCGGTGATTGCGGAGCGAGTGGAGCTGTTGCGCGACCTCGAGGTCGTTACCGTTACGCCGGATATTCAGGCGGAGCGCGGTCTGGCTTCGGCCGAGGGCGCGCTGGTCGTCGCGATCTCCGAGCTGCTGGGCCGGCGGACGGGACTCGCGCGCAACGATGTGATCCTCGCGGTGAACAACACGCGAGTACGCACGGCGCAGGACGCGGCCGAAGCGCTCCGGCGGACGCAGCGCGCGGGCCGTCCCTTCGTCCTGCTCTTTGAACGCGGCGGCCGCGTGGTGCGCACCGGACTTCTGGAGTGGGCGTGAAGGCTTCCAACCGGTACGATCATCCGCTGTCGGCGCGGTACGCCTCGCGCGAGATGGAACGGATCTTCTCTCCGGCCTTTCGCTTCGGCCGCTGGCGCCGGCTCTGGCTCGCGCTGGCCGAGGCGGAACGCGAACTCGGACTCGACATTCCCGCCGAAGCGATCCGACAGATGCGCGACCACCTGGACGAGATCGACCTCGACGCCGTCGCTCGCTACGAGGAGCGTTTCCGCCACGATGTCATGGCGCACATCCACCACTTCGGCGATCTCGCGCCCGCCGCCCGCGGGATCATTCACCTGGGCGCCACCTCGGCATTCGTCGGAGACAACACGGACCTCATACAGCACCGCGAAGCGCTCCACCTGGTGCGGGACCGCACGGTGGCCGTGATTCGGGCCCTTGCCCGCTTCGCCACGGCGCATCGCGACCTGCCCACCCTGGCCTACACCCACTTCCAACCGGCCCAGCCCACGACCGTCGGCAAGCGTGCCACCCTCTGGATCCAGGATCTTCTGCTCGACCTGGAGGAGACCGAACACCGGCTGGCCACGCTGCGGCTGCGCGGGGTACGCGGCACGACCGGCACACAGGCTTCCTTCCTCCAACTCTTCGGCGGAGATCACGGCAAGGTGGATGCGCTCGAACGCGAACTCTGCCGCCGCCTCGGCTTTGACGCGGCCTATGCGGTCACCGGCCAGACCTATCCGCGCAAGGTCGATCAGTCCCTCCTGGCCACCCTCGCGGGAGTCGCCGCTTCCGCCTCCCGGATGGCCACCGACATCCGCCTCCTTTCACACCTGCGCGAAGTTGAGGAACCCTTCGAGAGCGAACAGATCGGATCGTCGGCGATGCCCTACAAGCGCAACCCCATGCGCTCCGAACGAATCTGCGCGCTCGCTCGTCATGTGATCGCCCTGGCCGCCGACCCCGCCCACACCGCCGCCACCCAGTGGCTCGAACGCACGCTCGACGATTCGGCCAACAAGCGGCTCGCGGTCCCCGACGCCTACATGGCGATGGACGCGGTCCTGGTGCTGGCCGAAAACGTCGCGGGCGGGCTGCGCGTCAACCGGGGAGTGGTCCGGGCGAACCTGGCCGTGCATCTGCCCTTCATGGTCATGGAATCGGTTCTGATGGATGCCGTGGCGGGGGGCGCGGACCGGCAGCGGGCACACGAACGAATCCGCCGCCACACCCTGGCCGCGACACGCCGGATGACGGAAGGGAAGGAAGCCGACCTCTTTGCCCGGATTGCGAGCGACGAGGCGCTGGGCGTGTCCCGCGCGGCCCTGGAAGAGATGGCCCGCCCCGGGGGACTTGTGGGACGCGCGCCGGAACAGGTGGACGCCTTCCTCGACTCGCATGTGGCGCCGGTTCTGGAGCGCTACGCGGGGAGCGCCGTCGCCGCGGCGGAGGTAAGGGTATGACCGTGGACGGACGATTCCCCCTTCCCCTTCTCTTCCGCGGCAAGGTCCGGGACATCTACGCGGTCCCCGGCGCCGAACGCCTCCTGCTGGTCGCCAGCGATCGCGTCAGCGCATTCGATGTGGTCCTGAAGGAGCGCGTCCCGGACAAGGGCCGGATCCTCACCCACGTCACCGCCTGGTGGCTGGGCGCCCACCTGCGCGACATCCCCCACCATCTCGTCTCGGTGCGCGACGACGAGATCCGCCGCGCGATTCCGGCGCTCTCCGGTCACGAGGACGCCTGGTCCGGCCGTTCCACCCTGGTGCGCCGCACCCGTCCCCTGCCCGTCGAGTGCGTGGTGCGCGGATACATCTCCGGATCGGCGTGGAAGGAGTACCGCGAGGCCGGGACGCTCGCGGGCGAAGCGATGCCGGCGGGACTGGCCGAGAGCGACGCCCTGCCCTCTCCGCTCTTCTCGCCCGCCACCAAAGCGCACCAGGGACACGACGAGAACATCCCCTTTGCGGGCGTTGTGGAGCGTCTGGGGGAAGATCTTGCCACGCGGCTGCGCGACTGTTCGCTTACAATCTACGAAAGGGCCCGCGCGGTGGCGGCCGCCAGGGAAATCATCCTGGCCGACACGAAGTTCGAGTTCGGGATCGCGCCAAACGGCGAACTGTTGCTGATCGACGAAGTCCTGACCCCCGATTCGTCGCGCTTCTGGCCCCGCGACCGCTACCAGCCCGGCCACGGCCAACCCTCGCTCGACAAACAACCCATCCGCGACTTCCTTGACGGGCTTTCCGGCTGGAACAAACAGGTCCCCCCCCCGCCTCTGCCGCGCGCGGTGGTCAGGGCCGCCTCCGGGCGCTACCGCGAGATCTTTCGGCGGCTCACCGGGTCCCCGCTGGATGCATGGGATCCACCCCGCTTCGCCAACAATCCCCAACCAATGGGCGACATCCAGGCCCTGGAAAGTTCCGTCGCCCGCGAACCCGCTTCCGGCCGCACCGGCGCCGCAGCCGGCAAGGAGACCGATTCTTGAACCAATTCACCGTGCAGGTCCTGGTAACGCCGCGCCCCGGACTTCTCGATCCGCAGGGCAAGGCCATCCACCACGCGCTCGCATCGCTCGGCTTCGATTCCGTAGCTGCGGTGCGCGTCGGCAAGGCGATCCATCTGGAGCTGACCGCGGGGTCCGCCGCCGAGGCCGAGGCCGCCGCGCGCGCAATGTGCGACAAGCTGCTCGCCAACCCCGTCACGGAGGACTTTCGCGTGACCGCCGCGGCCACGGCCGGAGGAGCGCGATGAGGGTCGCGGTCATCACCTTTCCCGGCTCCAACTGCGATCAGGACTGTCACCGCTCAGTGGAGCTCGCAGGCGGCTCGGCCAGCTACCTCTGGCACCGCGAGCAATCCCTGGGCGACGCGGAGGCCGTGATCGTTCCGGGTGGATTCGCGCACGGCGACTACCTGCGCCCCGGCGCCATCGCCCGCTTCAGCCCCATCATGGAGGCGGTCATCCGCTTTGCCCGGGACGGCGGCCTCGTGCTTGGGATCTGCAACGGATTCCAGGTCCTCTGCGAGGCGGGACTGCTCCCCGGCGCCCTCCTGCGGAACGCCTCACTACGCTTCCAGTCCCACGACTGCCATCTGCGCGTCGAACGCGCCGACACCCCCTTCACCTCCTCCTGCCGTCCGGGCCAGATCCTGCGCATGCCCCTTTCGCACGCCGACGGCAACTACCATGCCGGCCCGGAAACGCTGGCCACCCTCGAGGACGAGCGACGCGTCGTCTTCCGCTACTGCGACGCGCGGGGCACCGTCACCGAAGAGGCCAACCCGAACGGCTCGCTGAACGGCATTGCGGGAATCGTGAACCGGCGCGGCAATGTGCTCGGAATGATGCCGCACCCCGATCGCGCCATCGAGTCGGTGCTGGGTTCGGTGGACGGCCTTCCCCTCTTCGAATCGCTCGTTGGCCAAACCCTCGCGGCGGAGGTGGCCCGGTGACCGCTTCCCCCCTTCCCCGGCCCGGCGACCCCCCCGTCACGGCCGCCCTCGTCGAGGAACATGGCCTGTCGCCCGAGGAGTATGCGCAGATCGTGCGGATCCTGGGGCGCGAAGCCACCTTTACCGAGCTGGGCGTCTTCTCGGCGATGTGGTCCGAGCACTGCGGCTACAAGAACTCCAGGCGGCTGCTCCGTCTTCTGCCCACCCAGGCCCCCTGGGTCATTCAGGGACCGGGCGAGAACGCGGGCGTGATCGATGTGGGCGGAGGCTACGCGCTGGCCTTCAAGATCGAGTCCCACAATCACCCCTCGGCGGTGGAACCGTACCAGGGAGCGGCCACCGGAATCGGCGGCATTCTGCGCGATGTCTTCACCATGGGCGCGCGACCGGTCGCCACGCTCAATTCGCTGCACTTCGGCGATCTGGATCACCCCCATGTGCGCTATCTGTTCGGTGGCGTGGTGCGCGGCATCGGCGACTACGGCAACTGCGTCGGAATTCCTTCGACAGGCGGCGAGGTTCACTTCGACCGGGGCTACCGCGACAACCCGATCGTCAACGCGATGTGCCTGGGACTGATGCGCCGCGAGGAGCTTATCCGGGGAACCGCGGAGGGCGTGGGGAACACCCTCATGGCGGTGGGCGCGCGCACCGGACGCGACGGGATTCATGGCGCCACCTTCGCATCGGAGGAGCTTTCGGAGGGGGACGACGTTAGCAGCCGGCCGCAGGTGCAGGTGGGCGACCCCTTCACCGAAAAGCTGCTCCTGGAAGCGTCGCTGGAGCTGATCGCGAGCGGCCACATCGTGGGAATTCAGGACATGGGCGCCGCCGGGCTGACATCCAGCGGGGCGGAGATGGCGGGGCGGTCGGGGACCGGCGTCGAGATGGAGGTGGCACAGGTGCCGGTCCGCGAAGAAGGAATGACTCCCTACGAGATCCTGCTTTCGGAGTCGCAGGAGCGGATGCTGGTGGTCGCGGCGGCCGGGCGCGAAGAAGCGGTTCGCGAAATCCTGGAGAAGTGGGAGCTGGAGGCGGCGACGATCGGGCGCGTCACGGCGAGCGGCGCCTTCCGGGTAACCGAAAACGGGGTGCCGGTCGCCGACATTCCCGCGCTTCCGCTGACCGAGGGCTGTCCCACCTACGAACGGCCCGGGGAAGAGGGGGAAGAGGTGCGGGAGAAGCGCACAATGGATCTCGCGCCGTATGTCAAGCCGCCCGGTACGCTCGAAGACGCCTTTCTGCGGGTGACTGGATCGCCTGCCGTGGCGTCAAAACAGTGGGTCTACGAACAGTACGACACGACGGTGCGCGCAAACTCGATCGAAAGGCCCGGAGGCGACGCCGGTGTCATCCGGATTCCGGGCACCCGCCGGGGGATCGCCGCAACCACCGATTGCAATGGACGGCACACCTGGCTTAATCCGCGGGTCGGCGCAATGGGTGCCGTGGCCGAGGCGGCGCGCAATGTGGCGTGCACGGGAGCGGTTCCGCGCGCGATCACCAACTGTCTCAACTTCGGAAGCCCGCTGAAACCCCACATCATGTACCAGTTCCGCGAGGCCGTGCTCGGCATGCGCGACGCCTGCGCCTTCCTGGAAACCCCGGTGACCGGCGGGAATGTCTCCTTCTACAACGAGACCGACGGCAAGGCGGTGCATCCCACACCCGTGATCGGGATGGTGGGGGTGCTCGACGATGTGGAGAAGCTGGTGCGGCATCCCTTCCGGAGCGCCGGCGACGCCATCCTCCTGCTGGGGAGCAACACGGGGGAACTCGGCGGCTCCGAGTACCTCTACGTTTTGCACGGTCTGGCCGCCGGGGAACCGCCGCCGGTGGATTTGGCGGCCGAGCGCCAACTTCAGCGGTGCATCCTGGCGCTTGCGGCGGAAGGACGGGTTCGCTCCGCGCACGACGTCTCCAGCGGGGGACTTGCGGTCACGCTGACGGAGTGCTGTCTGGGACGGCCGCGTGGTGGTGGAGGGCTGGGCGCCGCGGTACGGCTGGACGATCCCCTTCCGGCCACCGCCCTCCTCTTCGGCGAGGATCACGGACGCATCGTCGTCAGTTGCGCGGCCGGCGATGCGGGGGCCGTGGCGCAAGCGGCCGCCTCATTCGGGGTGCCGTGCGCGCGGATTGGCGTCGTGACCGGCCCGGGCGACCCCCTCTTCATCGAAATGGCGGAAGAATCGTTGCGCATCCCGCTCGTCACACTGGGCGCGCGGCACTTCGGCGCCATCCCCGAACTCATGAGCCGGACAGGATAGATCCCATGCGCGGCGCACCCACCGACCTTCCCACCGTCCGCCTGGACGACCGTCCCCGCGAAGAATGCGGGATCGTGGGCGTCACCGGGACCGACAACGCCTCGGAGCTTGCCTTTCTCGCGCTCTACGCCCTGCAGCACCGCGGGCAGGAGGCCGCCGGAATCTGCGCCGCCGAGAACGGCACGACCCGGTTGCACAAGGAGCTCGGCCTCGTCTCCGATGTCTTCGACGCCGAACGGATCTCCAGGTTGCCCGGGCGGACCGCGCTCGGCCATGTCCGGTATTCCACCGCCGGCGACGGCCAGCGCGTCAATGCCCAGCCGATCGTGGTGCGCTACTCCGAGGGCGACCTGGCCATCGTCCACAACGGCAACCTCACCAACGCCATCGTGCTCAAGCGCCAGCTCGTGGACGAGGGAGCCATCTTCCAGAGTTCGTCTGATTCGGAGGTGATCGTCCACCTGATCGCGCGCTCCCGGCACCGATCGGTGGTGGCGCAGATTCGCGATGCGCTCAGCTTCCTGGAGGGCGCCTATTCGCTGGTGATTGCCGTTGGCGAGACGATGTACGCCGTGCGCGATCCGCGAGGATTTCGCCCCCTGGTGCTGGGCAGGCTGGACTGCGGCGGCCACGTCGTCACGAGCGAGAGCTGCGCCCTGGACATCGTAGGCGCGAGCTACCTGCGCGACATCGAGCCCGGAGAGTTGGTGCGGCTGCGCGGCCGGGAGGTCGAGAGTCTGCCGGGCCTGCACCCGGAGACGCCCTCGCCCTGCATCTTCGAGCTTGTGTATTTCGCCCGCCCCGACTCCAGCCTTTGGGGAATGAGCGTGGACCGGGCCCGCCGCGCCTTCGGGCGCCAGCTCGCCCGCGAACACCCCGTGCCCGCCGACTGCGTGATCGCCGTTCCGGACAGCGCCAACTCGGCCGCCCTGGGCTACAGCGAACAGAGCGGCATTCCCTACGAGCTCGGGCTTCTGCGCAACCACTATGTGGGCCGAACCTTCATCCGTCCCTCGCAGGCCGACCGGGACTTCGGCGCCCGCATCAAGTACAACCCGGTGCGCGAGGTGTTGGCCGGGAAGCGCGTGGTGGTTGTGGACGATTCGATCGTGCGCGGAACCACATCGCGCAGCCTTGTCAAGTTCATTCAGCTAGCCGGCGCGGCCGAGGTTCACTTCCGGGTCGCGAGCCCTCCGGTCCGGTTCCCCTGTTACTACGGGATTGACATGCCCTCGAAGCGGGAGCTCATGGGATCGGGGATGTCGGTGCCGGAGATCGCGGCCGAACTCGGGGTCGATTCCCTCGGATACCTCTCGCTGGATGGACTGACCGGAGCCGTCGACGAACGCGGGCCCTTCTGCTCGGCCTGCTTTTCGGGCGACTATCCGGCCCCCCTTGTCGATCTGCACGGGATGTAGCCGGCCATGGCCTCCTCGCGCCGGGAACGACGGCTCTGGCTCCTGACGTTCGCCACCCTCGCCGCGATCTACTCGACCCTCGCACTTTCGCCGCTCCTGCTCAGCGCATTCGCAGGCGCCGACCTGGCGGCGGTCGTCTTCATGGCGGGGGTGATTCTCGTGGCGGCCGCGCTCCTTGCGCTCGCCCTCGGCAACCGGAATTGGCGGTTGGACACCCCTTCGGCCCTCACGCGCGCGGGAATCGCGATCGGCGTGGCGGCGGTGTACCTGCTCGTTCTGGCCCGTCTGGCAAGCGCCGCCGAGCGGACTCACCTCATCGAATACAGTGTGCTGGCAGCGCTGATCCGCGAAGCGCTGGTGGAGCGGGCTGCCAATGGCCGGCGCGTTCGCGTGCCTTCGTTGGTGGCCTTCGGCGGCGCCATCCTGGCCGGCGCGCTCGACGAGGGCATTCAGTGGTTCGTTCCGAGCCGGTCCTTCGATCACCGCGACCTGCTCTTCAATGTGCTGGCCGCGGCGATGGGAGTCGGAGCGAGCGCGGCGCTGGGAGGCTGGCGCGGCACCCAGAAATCCCCTTCCGCAACCCACAAAGAGGACAAATCGCATGAAGCGTCGGACGAAAGATCAAATGGAGCGTCGGACGGTGGCCCGGTTCCGGTGGTTGAGGGTCGCGGCGGGCGGTAGGGGTCGCGGCGGCGTGGCGCCCCGGGACCGGAGACGGTGGCCCGGTCGCGGTGGGCACGGTGCGGCGGATCGTGATGTGCGGAGCCGCGTTCCGGGACCGGGTCGCCGCGCGTGTCTGGCGGTGGGAGCGGGGGCCCTGGGCGTGATCGCGGCCGCCTGCGGCGAGGGCGAGGCCGGGGGGGCGGGGGTGCGGGGACCCGTCTTTCCGGAAACGAATCGTCCCGAGGTGCGGGGGATTGGAGGGGCGGTCTCGGCCGGCCATCCTCTTGCGGCGGCGGCCGGTCATGATGTGCTGCGGCGCGGCGGCAACGCGATGGATGCGGCCATCGCCATGGCGGGCGTGCTCGCGGTCGTTCGTCCCCACATGAACGGAATCGGCGGCGACGCCTTCGCTCTCCATTTCGACGCTGGCAGCGGCGATGTGCATGCGCTGAACGGAAGCGGCCGCGCCGGTGCGTTGGCCAATCCCGCCCTCTACGCCGAGCGCGGCCTGGACGAGATCCCCGGGGCAGGCGCGCTTTCGGTCACCGTGCCCGGAGCGGTCGCCGCCTGGACCGACGCCCTCGACCGCTTCGGATCGCTGCCCCTGGACGAACTTCTTGAGCCGGCCATCGGCTACGCCCGGGGCGGCTTTCCCGTCTCGACGCGCCTTGCCCGCGACATCGCATCCTCCGCCGGTGCCCTGAACGATCACGCCCGCGCGCTGTACCTTCCGGATGGGAGTCCTCCGCCGGTGGGGAGTCTTTTGCGCAACCCGGCGCTGGCGGCCACCCTGGAGCGGATCGCGCGCGAGGGGCGGGACGGATTCTATCGCGGCTTCGTCGCCGAACGGCTGGGCGCCTTTCTCGACACACAGGGAGGCCATGTCCGCGCCGCCGACCTGGCCGGTCACCGTTCCACCTGGGTCGAACCGCTGCGCAGCGGCTACGAGGGCTACACCATGCTCGTGCTGCCGCCCAACACGCAGGGAATCGCGCAGCTACAGCTCTTCGGCATGGCCGGTTCCTTCGATCTGCGGACGATGAGCCACAACACGGCGCCCTACCTGCACACGCTCATCGAGCTGAAGAAGCTGGCCTTCGCCGACCGCGACCGCTGGGCAGCCGATCCCGAATTCACGGACCTGCCGCTGGACGCCCTCCTGGACGCCGACTATCTCGCCGGGCGGGCCGCGCTGGTCGATCCGGACCGGGCCGCCGCAACGCGAGAGCCGGGAGTGGGGGGCGCCACCGTCGCGGCGTTGGCCGGCCGCACCGACCGGGACGATTCCGGCGACACCGTCTATCTCACCGCCGTGGATCGCTGGGGCAACGCGGTAAGCTGGATCCAGAGCCTCTTCGCCGGCTTCGGATCCGGGCTCCTGGAGCCGGAAACCGGGGTGATGCTCCACAACCGCGGTGCGCTGTTCAACCTGGAGTCCGGCCATCCCAACATCATCGCTCCAGGGAAGCGCCCCTATCACACGCTTACCCCCATGATGGCGCTCGACGCGGACGGCCGCTTCGCCTTCACGCTGGGAACGCCCGGAGGGGACAGCCAGCCGCAGAGTCTCCTGCAGATCGTCAACAACCTCGTGCTCTTCGGCATGACCCCGCAGGCGGCGATCGAGGCGCCCCGGTTCCGCAGCTACGGCGGCCTTGGCATCGACTTCGAAGACCGCCTTGAGACCGGTGTGCTGGCGGAGCTGGAAGCGCTCGGGCACGAAATCGACATTGTGCAGGGTTGGACAGCCACATTCGGCGGCGCCCAGATGATCCTTCGCGACCGCGACGGCACCCTGGTTGCCGCATCGGATCCGCGCCGCGAGGCCTACGCAATCGCGCACTGACCGACACAAACGCGCCCCCCGTCCTCCTCGGACGGACGGGACCAGCCCATTCGGGAATCCGCTCGTCGCCCGGACCGCCCCCCATGACCGCGCTCGGGCGACGGCCGTCGGCACCGTGTTGCCGGGGGCCGGCGCGATCGTGTCCGGCTACTCCGATCCCCCGGGCGGCGATCCAAAGACGTTGTCGATCAGTTCGCGGGTCTGGGGCGGCACCCCCGCAAGCGTCGCCGGCACGCCGGACCCACCCACCGCATCCACGATCCGCTTCAGCGCCAGTGCACCGGTAAGGTCGATGCGGCCCAATCCATCCAGATGCAGAACGACTTCCGTCACCCCATCGCTGCGGTTCAACCGTTCCACGATCGCTTCCTCCAGCCTTGGGGCCGACGCAAACCAGAGAATCCCCGTCACCTCGAGGTGCAGGATGGAGCCCTCCTTCCGGCTCTCGAATCCGGCTCGCCGCTCGCGCCACACATGAATCGCCAGCGACAGAAGAATGCCCAGGAGCAGCGCCTGTTCGATTCGGGGAGTCAACAGAAGGCACATCCCCAGGGTGAACCAGACCACCAGCGCCTGAATGCGCGACAGCCGCCAGACGCCGACGATGAGGCGCGGTTGCACCAGTCCCGCCACCGCCGCAATGACGATTCCGGCGAGCACCGCCTTCGGAAGCGCCGAGAGGAGCCCCGCAAAGGGAAGAAAGACCAGCACGGCCAGGCCGGTGACCATACCCGACCAGCGCGACCAGGCGCCCGACAGGTGATTGAGGCTGCTGCGCGAGAAGGAACCATCGACCGGAAACCCGCTGAAGACTCCCGAGGCCAGATTCGCCGCGCCCTGGGCGACGAACTCGCGGTCCGGATTCCAGGCGACGCGGTCGCGGGTGGCGAAGCTGCGGGAAATCGCGGTGGATTCGGCGAATCCCACGAGGGCAATTACCGCTCCCGGAACGACCAGTTGCGGCAGCAGCGACCAGGGCAACGCCAGGCTGAAGGGAGGCAGCGATCCGGGGATTTCGCCAACGACCGGGCCGCCATAGCCGGAGAGGGCGGAAAAGAGCACGCCGCCGACAACCGCGACCAACGCGCCGGGGAAGAGATGATGGATGCGGCGCGCCAGGAGGGTGACCGCAGCGGTCAGCGCCGCCAGGAGCGCAGCCGCAAGGCTCCAGGAACCGGGACTGGAGAGAACCCGAATCGTGTTGCGCACCAGGCCCGCCTCCGAGCCGCCCGCCATGCCGAGGGTCGAGGGAAACTGCGAGAGAAGGATCAGGATCGCGGCGCCCGAGGTGAATCCCCGCAGGACCGGCTGCGACATGAGGTAGGTCACCTTTCCCGCCTGCACCAATCCGACCACGATGCGCGCCACACCCACCAGTAGCGCCAGGAGCGCAGCGGCTCCCACATACTCCGGACTGCCCGCCGGCACAACCGTGGCCACCGCGCCATGGGTAAGCAGCGCGGTCAGCGCCACCGGTCCGGTTTGCAGGTACGGACACGACGCCAGCAGCCCCGCGGCCATCAGCGGAACCGCCGACGCGTAGAGCCCGTGCACGCTCGGCAGCCCCGCCAGCTCGGCGTAGGCCATGCTCTGGGGGATGATGAGGAGCGCGACGCTCAGCCCGGCCACCACATCGCGCGACCTCCCGCGTCGACCCGGCCACCCCTGCGGGGACGATGACCGCCCCTTCACGGCGCGCCGCCTCCACCCACCGCCACACCCGCGCTGTCGGCGAGCCGCGACATCAGCGCGGCCGACTTCGCCGCGCGCCCCGACCACCACCGCGCAATCAACGCCGGACCCCGCCCCCCCATCCGCGCGGACCACCCGGCGGCGTGCTCCGCCAGCCACCCCAACGTCGCCCCCGGATCCTGCGCCAGGAACGACTCCATCACATAGCGGCGCTCCCCGGCGCGGCAGGCCAGCCCGGCTTCGTTCCCGAACCGCACCAGGTCGTCGCGCAGCACGATCATGCCGGAACGCGCCGGCGCGAGCAGCGACGCAACGAAGGCGGCGCCCCCCTCCGCGCGCGGATCCGCCAGCGCGGGAACCTCTCGCAGCGCGGCCGGCAGGTAGCCCGGGAGCTCCATCCCGGCCTCGAGGCGCGCCAGAGCCCCGCCCAGCAGCGCGGCCCACGCCTCGTGGAAGGGCGAGCCGCACCCCTCGAACGAGGACAGGTACGGTCCCGTCCACGAGACGACATGCTCCCACATCAGCGTCACTCCCGCCTCGGCCAGCAGCGCCGCGCGGGCCGGATCGGTTTCGTCGGCGCGCCACCGTTCGAGCGCGGCCAGGAGCGCAAGCAGCGCGGCCAGGTGGTCGGCTTCCGGCGCGCCCCGTTCTTGTCCGCGCCCGGCCTCGCCCACACCCAGCGCGCGCCGAAATCCCGCAATCCGGTCACGCGCCTCGCCCCCCATCATGCCCTCCGCGCCCAGGTACACCGACGCCCAGGGGTAGCGCTGAAACTCCACGACCGCCCCATGCACCGCGTGGCCCGGTGGCGCGGGCAATCCCAGCGCGGCCGCGATCCTGGGGTGTTCGGGCGCCGGAGTCTCGATCAGCGATCCGAGCGCTCGGAGGAGTTCCATGGTAAGGCGTAGGCGTCCCGGGTCGGGCGGACGGGGCGCAGCAGCCACCAGGGCCGCCGCGTTCCATCGGGAGAGTGTCGCTCGGCGGGCCGGGCAAGCTCGAGCCACTGCCGGAAGGCCGCGCGCGACTTCGCGGTGTCGACCACAATGTCGCCGTAGCGGTCGCCGGAGCGGGCCCGAACCACGCGCACCGCCTGATGCCAGCAGTGAGCCCCCGAGACCGGGTCGGGCTGCACGGGAAAGGTCATGTTCTGGTGCACGCCCACATCGGTCCACCAGATGCGCGCGGTGTCGCCGTCGGGCGAAGCGAAGGGTCCCGTGCCCGACCGCCGCGTCATCTCCCAGTCGCTGTCTTCGCGGTTCAGCGCCACGGTCGCCATGGCCTGGCGCGGCCCTTCCCCCGTCTTCCACCGCCCCATGTGATGCGAGCAGGCCACAACCCCCGGATGGATCCCCTCGGTCACCCACGCCTTCACCACGAAGTGCCCGATTTGGGTCTCGACGCGAACCAGGTCGCCGGTGCGCACTCCGATCCCGGCCGCGTCGCGCGGATGCAGCCAGAGCGGGTTGGTATGCGCGATCTCGTTGAGCCACTTGGCGTTGGCGCTGCGCGTGTGAATCTGGACGGGAAGGCGGAATGTCGAGATCAGACACATCCGCCCGTCGCCCAGGCGGTCGGGGTGTACATGGCTCGGCACGTATCCCGGGACCGCCATCTCCGGCCATCCCCATTCGGCCAGCGTGCGCGACCAGAACTCGAGCCGCCCCGACGGCGTCGGGAATCCCCGGCGCACCACTCCGTCCACCTCCACCCCCGCCCTCCGCCGCCCCTCATCGTCGCCATCCTGCGGCGGCATCGGCACCACATTCTGCGACGGCGGCGCGGCGGCCCGCGTGAAGACCCGTCCCCCCGCGTCCACCGCCCGGTCCTCCAGCTCGGCCTCCGGAACCCGCTCCTCGTGGCGGGGCCCCACCGTGCGACCGATCTCGAAGGCCCCGTAGCGACGCATGTATCCCAGCGGCGACAACCCCTCGCGGGCCGCCTTCTCCGGCAGTCCCGGCACCGAATTCTCAAAGATCCACCCGTAGTATTCGTCCACGGTCAGCTTTTCGCCGGGCCGTTCCCGCGACTCGAAGAAGCGCCGGATCCCGCGGCTGCCGTCCGGGTCGATCCTCCAGGTCAGCTCGATCCAGAACTCGTTTTCCTCCCAGACCTCGCCCGGATTGACCTCGCGCGTGGACGCCACCGCTTCCCCCAAACGCTCGCGCGCCGCCCGCAGCACCGGCTGGCGAAATCCAATCCAGAGGCCGTCGTACTGCTCGTAGCTGGTCAGGTCGTGGCGCTCCGGCGAATGACCCATCGGCAGCACATAGTCGGCCAGGAAGGCGGTCTCGTTCCAGGTGGGCGTCAGCGCGACATGTAGCCCGATGCGCTCGGGATCGGTCAGCATCTCGATCCAGGAGAAGCCGTCGGGATTGGTCCAGACGGGGTTGTAGACGCGGGTGAAATAGACATCCAGCCGCCCATTGCGCTCCGCCGTCAGGTGCGGCAACAGGAAGGACATCTCCATCAGGCTCAGCGGATAGTCGGAGGGCCAGGTCAGCTCGTTCCACTTCTGGGGATGACGCGGCGGCATGTGAATCGGGCGCGGCACGAACTTGTTCCAGGCGTTGGGATAGGTGCCCCCGGGAACCGCGATCGAACCGGTCAGCGCATTCAGCAGAAAAAGAGTGCGCGCAACCTGCCAGCCCCCGAGATTGCCCGCGGCCGCGCTGCGCCAATTGTGCGTCGAGAGCCGGCCTCCGGCGCCGGCGACGATCTCGGCCACTTGGGCGATGGTCTCGGCGGGAACACCGCTCTCGGCAGCCGCAAAGTCAAAGGTGAAGCGGGAATACAGCGATGCGAGAATCTGCTGGAAGCGCTCGAAGGCGGCGGCTTCAGCGGCCTCGGCGGACGGGGGCTCGTCGGATCCGCTTGTCTCGGGGCCGGCGTTTTCGCCTGGCGCTCCCTCCACCGGCGGGGCCACCGGGCCGGCGTCTTCGGGTGGCGCATCCCCCGCGCGGGCCTCTTCGGGAAGCTCTCCTTCCTCCAGGAACTCGCGCCAGTTCCACCAACGCCGAACGAAGTCCACATTGTAGCGGCCGGTCTGGATGAGGTGGTTGGCGATCGCCAGGAGCACCGCGGCCTCGGAGCCCGGCCAGGTCGACAGCCAGTGGTCGGCGTGGGTGGCGGTGTTCGAGAGCCGCGTATCGAAGACGATCAGCTTCGCGCCCCGCTTCTTGCCCTCCATCACCCGTTGGGCGTGCGGGTTGAAGTAGTGGCCCGCCTCCAGGTGGCTGCTCACCAGGAGGATGACGCGCGCGTTCTCGTGATCGGGGCTGGGCCGGTCCATGCCCATCCACAGGTGGTATCCCGCCCGCGCCCCCGAGGAACAGATGTTTGTGTGCGAGTTGTGACCGTCGACGCCCCAGGCCGCCAGCATTCGCTCGGTGAAGCCGTCCTCGCCGGGACGGCCGACGTGGTACATGATCTCGCGGTGGCGCTCCTCGTCCATCGCCGCCCGGATCCGCCCGGCCATGTCGTCGAGCGCCTCGTCCCAGCCGACCGGTTCCCACTTCCCCTCCCCCCGCTTCCCGGCCCGTTTCAGCGGCGTCAGGATGCGGTCCGGGTCGGTGAGCTGCGTGACCGTCGCCGGCCCCTTCGCGCAGTTGCGCCCGCGCGAACCCGGATGCTCGGGATTGCCCTCGAACTTGCGGACCTCCAGCGTTTCGCGGTCCACATAGGCGAGCAGCCCGCAGGCCGATTCGCAGTTGAAGCAGGTCGTGGGCACCAGCATGTAGCGCCGTTCGACCCGCCGGGGCCAGGCCTTCGAGTCCAGCTCGACCCAGTCGCTCCAGCGCTCCTTCGGGGGAAAGGCGGCCAGGTGGACACGGCTCGCGCCCGGATAGAAGGTCTCGCCGCGGGCCTCCACCTCGGCGCGCGCAGCCGAAACGCGGCCTTCGAGTTCGTCGAGCGACGCTTGTTTCCGGCCGTTGTTCCCCAGTGTCCGGCCGTCTTTTCCGTCTCCCGGGCCATTCATGCGAGCGGCACCGACTGTCCCGCCTGAACATGCGCGTGCTCCCAGGCCAGCAGCGCAAGGAGGCCGAAGGGAACGGCCAGGAGGGCGAGTGCGGGAGCGGTGGCGGCGAACCAGGGAGCGGCCGCGCCGACGAGCGCCCCGAGGAGGCCGATGCGGAACCAGTGGCGGTAGCGGCCGTGGGTCAGCTCGCGTTCGGCGAGGCGTGCATGCGCGGTGGGCGGCGGCATGAGGACTTCACCGAGAATCATGAGGGCATGGGTGGCGCTGGCCAGGGCGAAGAGGGTGAGCGCGGGCCGCACGGCGTCTCCCGGCGAGAGTCCGAACGGGGACGGGGCTGCGGGCGCTGGGCCAACGACCTGCGCCAGAAGCGCGACGATGGGCGCCAGCGGATCCAGCGCAACCAGCGACAGAATCACCGCGGTCACGACGATCGCGGCGCCTCCCGCCACCAGCGCCTGCACCAGAAAATGCACCGGCAACAGCGGATTCTGCCACATGTCGCGCGCCCTGGCCTGCCCGAAGAGAAAGGCGGTGTAGATGGCCGTGAGAACCGCGAGAACCCCCCCGGCGCCACCGAGCCAGAGCGGCGGCGACGCACCGCGCAGGGCCAGAGCAAGATGGACCGCCAGCGCCGCGCCGTAGCCCCCGATAATGAAGCCCCCCCGCACCAGCCAGCTTCGCCACTGCGGACGCCGAAAGATGAGGTGGAAGCGCCCGGGGTGCTCCAGATCCCAGATCAGAATCGCCCCGGTCAGCGCCAGGAAGACGGTGGCCAGGATCGGTGCGACCCACATCCAGAGCGGATTCGCGGGCGTGATGGCGCCTGTGCCAAGCAAAAGCAGCCCAACGAGATACGACCCCGCGGAGATCGACTTGGTCCAGGTGTAGAGCGAGACCCGAAAGTCCCAGGGGGCGCGGTGCGGAACGTCGTAGCTGAGCAGCGCGGCCGCCGAGGAGTTGCGCGGTCCCGGATGCCCCGAAGTCACCCCGTGCTTCACCTTGCCCTGTTCGCTCCACATGAAGAGCCCGCCCTCGGGCCGCGACGCCGCAAGCGGATCGAGCGTGACCTGGTCGGCGCCCTTGTAGTAGAGCTTCGGCCGTGTTTCCTTCTCGGGCCGCCGCACCGCCACCGGATCGCGATTCACGATCTGCGCCACGCGCGAAGCCGGATCGGTCATGTCCCCCACCAGGAGCGCTTCGGTCGGACAGACCACCACGCAGGCCGGCTCCAGCCCGATGTCGAGCCGGTGCGCGCAGAAGTTGCACTTTTCGGCCGAGTGGTCCTCCGGATTGATGAAGATCGCGTCGTAGGGACAGGCGGCGATACAGGCCTTGCAGCCGATGCAGGCGCTCTTGTCGAAATCGACGATTCCATCGGGGCGACGGTACATCGCCGACGTCGGGCAGGCAGTCACGCAGGGCGCGTCCTCGCACTGGTTGCAGCGGGTGACCTGAAAGGAACGCCGGGCCTGCGGAAACGCGCCCGTGTCGACGTACTTGACATAGGTGCGGGTGACCGAAAGGGGAACTTCGTTCTCGGACTTGCAGGCGGTGGTGCAGGCGTGGCAGCCGATGCAGCGGGTCTGGTCGACGACCTTGGCCCAGGTGGGCCGGCGGACGGTGGAGGGAACGGCTTCGGTTTCGGCGGACACGTGGAGGGTTCGGCCTCGGATGGTGCGGGTCGGGGGATGCCGGCGTGGTCCTGACGCGGCAGCGGCGTCGCCACGACACCGGCGCGGCTCTTCACAATAGACGCAGGCGCCAATTGTGAACAGGTGACGCGGCGGGGGCCGCCCCGGAACGCGGCCTCCCTCGCGTCGAAGTGCGCCAACCGGTGAAGGCCGGGCGTTCGGGAACGGGCGGGCGGGCGGCGGGCGCTGGATCGCGAGAACCGGTGTGGGGCCGGGTGGACGGGGTTTTCGCCGTGACGGCCAAGGGGTTCGGAGGCAGCGGCCGGTGCGGGGCCGGGTGGACGGCTTGGCCGCGCGGAGTTCGGAGGCGGGAAGCGGTGCGGGGCCGGAGCTGCCCGTGTAGGATTCGAGGGTGCGATTCCTCCGGCCGCTCCGGGGGGCTCCCCAGTGCACCAACGCAGGAGGAGGCGCCGTGATCGCCAGGAGCGTCATGATCACCAGGGGCTCACCGCTCGCGCGTCTGCCGCTCGTGCCCGCCACGCCGCTCGTATCCGCCACGCCAACTGGGGCCGCCGCCGCCGGGGTGGCCAGGACCGACTCGGGGGGCAACCGCCTGGACCGACCCGGGGCCGCGTCCGGGCGGAGGCATCGCTCCCAGGGTCACTTCACCCAGGGTCGCTTCATCCAGGGTCGCTTCACCCGGCGCGGGGATCTGCGGCTCCCGTCGTGAAGGCCTGCCTCTTCGCGGGCGACCGGCTTGTCCTGGCCCGGGGGGCAGCCGAGCTGCCCACCGTGGAGGAAGCGAAGGGGTGGGAGGGAGGGCCGGCCGAGTGGTTCCAGGTCGATGCGGGCGCCGCCTGCGCGATGGCCGCCCAGGTGAGCGGGCGATGGAAGCCGCCTGCGGGCGTCGCGGTCGTAGGGCTTCGCGCGGTGCTGCCGCTCCTGCCCGAGCCCTCGCTCTCGTTGGCGCTCGCGGCCGCGCACCTCGCACGCTGGCGCCGGAGATCCCGCTACTGCGGCGTGTGCGGCACCGCAACCGAGCCGTCGCCGTCGCACCGGGCAATGCTCTGTCCGTCGTGCGGCCACCTGGCCTTCCCGAAGATCTCGCCGGCCGTGATCGTGCAGGTGACTCGAGGCGACGAGATCCTCCTGGGTCGCTCGCGCCGCCACCCCCGCGGCGGCTACTCGGTGCTGGCCGGCTTTGTGGATCCGGGCGAGAGCCTGGAAGAGACCGTGCGGCGCGAGATCGCGGAGGAGGCCGGAATCCGGGTGCGGGATGTTCGCTACTTCGGCAGCCAGCCGTGGCCCTTCCCCGACTCGCTGATGGTGGGATTCACGGCCATCCACGACGGGGGCCGGCTATGCGGCCGCGACGAAGAGCTGGAGGATGTGGGGTGGTTCGGAGCCGGCGCGCTCCCGCCGGTGCCACCGCCGTACAGCATCGCGCGCACGCTGATCGACGACTTTGCGCGGCGGCAGGGTGTGAATCCGGCGGGGCTGACGACGTGGGGGGCGGGGGGTGCGTCCCGCTGACGAGGATGGGGCGGCGGGGCCCCGCCCGTTTGATGGGCTACCCGGAATCCGCTGGTCCGGAGGGAGCCAGGAAGCGCATCGTCGCGAGCGCCACCGCACACGCACCGTCGAGAAGTTCGCGCACCGGGATCGACTCGTTCTCGCGGTGGGCGCCCCGAATCTCGCCCGGGCCAAAGAGGATTCCCGGCGTTCGACCCACGTTGACCAGGTGGCGGAGATCGGAACCGTAGGGAACGCCGACCGCGCAGGCGCCGCCCAGGCCCAGGTCGCGCACCGCGCTTGCCACCGCCACCGCCACCCCCGCCCCCTCGGGACTCTCGCACGGTTCGAACTGTCCGCCCCACCAGCTCACCCGCGCGGGACGGTCGCGCAGGAAGTCGTGCCGGGCGCAGAACCCGGCCACCCGCGCCTCGAAGGCCCGCCGCGCGGCCTCCACATCCTCCGCCACCGCCACCCCGAACCGCCCCTCGGCGCGCAGCCGTTCGGCCACCGACGACGCCCACTCCCCGCCCCGCACCGTCCCGATGCAGATCGGGTACGGGACCGCATAGGCCGCCAGCCGCCGATCGGCCGCCCCCCGGTTGCGCTCGGCCTCGTACTCCATGAGGTCGCGGTAGAGCGCCATGAAGTTCTCGATCGCGCTCACCCCTTCATGGCGCAGCGCCCCGTGCGCCGCGCGTCCCGGAACGGAGAGGCGGAAGTTGAGCGCACCCGCCTGGGCCGTCGCGATCTCCAGACCGGTCGGTTCCAGAACGATGGCGCCATCGCCGGTGTGGCCGCGCAGGACCGCCGCCAGCGTCCCCAGCCCCCCGTCTTCCTCCGCGATCACCGACTGCACCACCAGCGTCCCCGCGAGCCGCGTCCCGGATGCCAGGACCGCGCGCACTCCCGCCAGCCCCGCAATCAGCGGCCCCTTCATGTCGAGCACGCCGCGCCCGTACACCCGTCGCTCCCGGCTCCCGGAACCACGGCGGACCGTCATCGCGAAGGGCGGTGTCCGCCACCGCGCCGGATCGCCGGGCGGCACCACATCCACATGACCGTTCAGCACCAGGGTCGGCCCCCCCGCCTGTCCCTCCCACCGCCCCACCACGCCGAGCGGATCGTCCCGCTCGATCTCGGAGGCATAGCCGGGATGGCGGCGTAGCTCGGCCTCGTCGATCTCCCACAGATCCAGAGACATCCCCAGACCGGCAAGCACACCGGCCATGTATTCCTGCGCGGGACGCTCCCGCCCACCCCAACTCTCGATCGCCACCAGAGGAGCCAGCGTCTCCAGGAGCCAGTCCTCGTCCACAAGATCGAGCACGGCGCGCTCCCGGTCGCTCGCCAGGCCGCCGCACACCGCCCGGGCCCCGTCCGACGCCTTTGCGGAGTGCCCGGCAAGGGGGCGTCCGGTACGATTCGCGGCGCCGTGGCCGTCCTCGCTGTTCCTCGTGGATCCCGGAGCCATGAAACCCCCGTCGTTTGCGTTACGTTTCGGTTTCGTCATCCCGGAACCGGAGCCCCGGAACCGGAGCCCCGAAAACCGGAGCGCCCGAACCGGAGCGATTGGGGGCCAGCGCCGGACGGGACTCGCGCCATCTTCAAGGGTTGCCAAGGAGAATTGCCCATGCGTTTTGACGACTACCGTGAAGAGTTCACAAGGATCTTTGACCGGGTGACTCGCTTTGGCGACCGCGTCGGCCAGGAGGCCGCGGCGCTGACCCGCCGGATCTCGCGGCTGACCCGCGCGACCTTTCAGGGGGCCGCCAACTGGTTCGAAGACGATCAGCTCTTCGCCGACATGAAGGCCGTGCTGGACCGCGCCGTCAAGGACATGGACGCTGCCTGGGACGCCGCCCGCAAGCGCCGCGCCGCCGAGCGCGAACAGGGCCAGGGCCACAAGGACGGGGATCAGGACGACTCCCGGGACTGACCGCGGACCGCCGCTGGCCACACCAGCCCATTCGGGCCCGGACTCGTCCGGCCGACCTCTGGATATGCGCATTCATCAGCGTGTCGGCCACAGGCGTCGCAGATACCGCTCCGGCGCGGCCACGAAGTCCCGCCAGAGCGCCACGCTCTCCAGCTCGGACCAGGCCACCCTCCCGAGCGGCGCGCGATCGAAGCTGTAGATCGTCGCTCCCGGCACGGCCAGCAGAAGCGGCGAATGGGTCGCGATCACGAACTGGCCACCCTCGTCCACCATCTCGCGCATCATGGCAATCAGGCCGAGCTGGCTCTGGGGCGACAGCGCCGATTCGGGTTCATCGAGGAGATAGAGTCCCCCCGGCACGAACCTTGAGCGAAAGAGGCGCAGGAAGCTCTCGCCATGGGAGTTGGCGTCGAGGTCGTCGCCGTAGCGCTCCCGCATCGCGGCCAGCGACCCCATTGCCGGACCCCGCGCCAGTTGCCGAGCCAGCGCCGAACGCCCGCGGTAGTCGCGCTCGACCTCCTCCAGCCGGGCCTTCATCTCGGCGCGCATGAGGGCCAGACGGCGAATAAAGCCGAAAAAATCCTCGGCGCGGAGGAAGAATCCCCGGTGACTGCGCCGCTTCCACACGGCGGTCAGGGTGCGGGCCAGGGCGCGCTGGGAGGCCAGGGAATCGTCGCGGGCCGCCTCCTCGCCACCGACCGTGGGCAGCCGCGCCACGATCGCGAGCGCCTCCAACAGCGTCGATTTGCCGGAACCGTTCTCGCCGGCGAAGAAGGTGACCGGACCGGAGAGGGGCAGCGTGCCGAGACCCTTCAACGCGGGGATCGTGAAGGGAAAGGCGCCGCGCTCGGACGGGGGCGGATCGGAGAAGCGAAGGGCGGTCAGCATGGGCCGGGGCGCACGTTGGAGGATTGAAACGGGACGCACCCAACCTTGTCGACGCCGCGTCCGTCGCGCCATGATGCAGGGTCGGTCGCCGGACGCCGGGGGACCCGTCCCGCGGGACCGCCGAGCCTGTATCCGGAACGAGCCGGCGTCCTGAAACGAATCCCCCGCGGGGCGTCCGGAACGAATCGGCATCCCGAACGAACCGGTGTACCGAACGAAATCGGCATCCCGAAACGAATCGGCGTACCGAACGAACCAGTGTCCGGGAGCCTGCCCAAACAAGGAGAAAGACCGCATGATCGTCGGCCGCTCGAGAAACACCGTCCTCCCCTCCCCCCTCCTCCTCTGCATTGCCGCGCTGGTTGCCCTCCACGCCCCGGCCGCCTCGCCGCTCCCGGCCCAGGAGTCCACTGCGGACGAGACCGGCGCGGACAGCCCGGCTCCCGTCGATCGCTGGACCCCCGAACTCTCGATGCGGTACCGGGGAATCTCCGGCGTCGCCATCTCGCCCGACGGATCGCGGGTGGCGTATGTGGTGCGGGAGCCGCTCATGGAGGGGGAGAAGTCCGAATACCTCAGCCACATCTGGGTGGCCGACTCGGACGGGCGTCGCAACGCGCAGTTCACGCGGGGGGAATCATCCGCCTCCAGCCCCGCCTTCTCGCCGGACGGGGAGTGGCTGGCCTTCACGACCGGGCGGTCCGGCAGCAACCAGATCTGGGCGTTACCGCTGGTGGGCGGCGAGGCCCGCCAGGTCACCGACGCCAAGGCCGGCGTGGGGCAGTTTCGCTGGTCTCCCGATGGCGGCGCATTCGCCTACGTCATGCGGGATCCCCAGACCGAGGACGAAGAGAAGGCCGCCAGGGAGAAGCGCGACGTGATTCTGGTCGACCAGGACTTCAAGTACGGGCACATCTACACGGTCCCCTTCGACCCGAACGCAACCGGGACCGCCGAGGCGACCCGCGTGACCGAAGGCGACTTCCACGTTACCGGCTTCGACTGGGCGCCCGGCGGCGAGCGCATCGTCTTCGCCCACCAGGCCGACCCGCGCATCAACACGGGGCGGCTTTCCGGCGACATCGCGGTCGTCGACGCCGATGGCGGAGAGGTTACGCAGCTCGTGGCCGGCCCCGGGGTCGAGTCCTCGCCGCGCTGGTCGCCGGACGGATCGCTGATCGCCTACGCGTCTACGGGCATGCAACCGGAGCCCATCGGGTTGGCGGATCTGCATGTGGTGGACCCGGCGACGGGTCGGTCGCGGATGCTCGCCGACACCCCGAACCGAAGCGTCTTCATCGTGGGATGGTCGGCGGATTCGGATGCGGTTTTGCTCAGCGAATTCATCGGGACCACGCGGCAGGTCATCTCGGTGCCGGTCGACGGCGGACCGATCGGTCACCTGACCCATGGCGACGGCGTTGCGGGGTCGGTCGTTTGCGGCGGCGGGCGAGACCATGGCCCTCACCCTGGAATCCACCGACGAGCCCGCCGAGGTCTACCTGAGCCGCATGCAGGCCTTCGCGCCCCGGCGCATCAGCTCGGTCAACACCGACGCGCCCCGTCCCCCCATGGGCCGCACCGAACTGCTCTCGTGGCAGGCGCCCGACGGCACACCGGTCGAGGGGCTGCTCACCTATCCGGTCGGCTACGAAGACGGAACGCGCGTCCCGCTGATCGTGAATGTGCACGGCGGCCCGGCAGGCGTCTTCACGCAGTCGTTTACCGGCGGACCAGGCATCTACATGATCCAGTACTTCGCCCAGGAAGGCTTCGCCATGTTGCGCGCCAACCCGCGCGGGAGCACCGGCTACGGCAAGGACTTTCGCTACGCCAACTTCATGGACTGGGGCTACGGCGACCTCTCCGACCTCATGTCCGGCGTCGACGAGGTCGTTGAGATGGGGGTTGCGCACCCCGACAGCCTGCTCCTGATGGGATGGAGCTACGGGGGCTACATGACCTCCTTCGCGGTCACCCAGACCGACCGCTTCCGCGCGGCCTCGATGGGCGCGGGACTCCCCAACCTGGTCAGCATGGTCACGACCACCGACATCGGCGACTACCTGGTCGGCCACCTGGGTGACGAGTACTTCAACGACTACGAGACCTACGAGAAGCACTCGGCGGTCTACCACATCAGGAACGTGACAACCCCCACCCAGGTCATCCACGGCGCCCAGGATCTGCGCGTCCCCTTCACCCAGGGCCAGGAGTTCTTCAACTCGCTCCGGCGCCTCGGCGTCGACACCGAGATGGTGGTGTATCCGCGCACGCCGCACGGTCCCACCGAGCCCAAGTTCCTGATGGACGTGTCGGAACGGATCCTGACCTGGTTCAACCGGCATCTGCGCGAGGGCGCACCGATTTCGTGAGGGGAAGCCCCGACCTCCACTGGATCGCCAGCTACATCTGGGGCATCGCCGACGACCTGCTTCGCGATGTCTACGTTCGCGGCAAGTACCGCGACGTGATCCTGCCCATGACCGTGTTGCGCCGTCTCGACGCGGTGCTGGAGCCCACCAAGCAGGCCGTCCTCGACACCAGGGCGGCATTGGACAGGGCTGGAATCGTCAATCAGAAAGGCCCGCTTCGGCAAGCGTCCGGGCAGGCCTTCTACAACACCTCGAAGTTCACCCTCCACGATCTCCGGGCCCGCGCCAGCCGCCAGCAACTCACGGCCGACTTCGAGGACTACCTCGACGGGTTCTCGCGCAACGTGCAGGAAATTCTCGACAACTTCGAGTTCCGCAACCAGATCCCGCGCCTCTCGAAAGCCGACGCGCTCGGTTCGCTGATCGAGAAGCTCACCTCGCCGGACATCAACCTGGGTCCCGATCCGGTGATGGACCCGGACGGCGCGGTCCGGCACCCCGGCCTGGACAACCACGGCATGGGAACGGTCTTCGAGGAGCTGATCCGGCGCTTCAACGAGGAGAACAACGAAGAGGCGGGCGAACACTTCACTCCACGCGACGCCGTGACGCTCATGGCCCGGCTCGTCTTCCAGCCCATCGCCGACCGGATCGAGTCCGGCACCTACCTGCTCTACGACGGCGCCTGCGGGACGGGCGGCATGCTGACCCTTGCGGAAGACGTGCTTCACCAGATCGCTGAGCAACGCGGCAAGCAGGTGTCCACGCATCTGTTCGGCCAGGAGATCAACGCCGAGACCTACGCCATCTGCAAGGCCGACCTGCTCCTCAAGGGCGACGGCGAGGCTGCCGACAACATCGTGGGCGGCCCGGCGCACTCCACCCTGTCCAACGACGGGTACGGCCACCGCGAGTTCGACTTCATGCTCTCCAACCCGCCCTACGGCAAGAGCTGGAAGTCCGATCTGGCACGCATGGGCGGCAAGAAGGAGATGCGCGATCCACGCTTCCTGATCGAGCACGCGGGCGATCCCGAATACTCGCTCGTCACCCGAACCAGCGACGGCCAGATGCTCTTTCTGGCCAACAAGCTGTCGAAGATGAAGCGGGACACGCCGCTCGGAAGCCGCATCGCCCAAGTCCACAACGGCAGTTCGCTCTTCACCGGCGGGGCGGGCCAGGGCGAGAGCAACATCCGCCGCTGGATCATCGAGAACGACTGGCTGGAGGCGATCGTCGCGCTTCCCCTCAACATGTTCTACAACACCGGGATCGCCACCTACATCTGGGTGCTCACGAACCGCAAGCCCGGGCACCGCCGCGGCAAGGTGCAACTGATCGACGCGACGAAGTGGTTCCGTCCGTTGCGCAAGAATCTGGGGAAGAAGAACTGCGAACTCGGGCCCGAGGACATCGAGCGGATCTGCCGGACGTTCCTCGACTTCGAGGAGACGGAGGAGAGCCGAATCTTCGACAACGAGGCGTTCGGGTACTGGAAGGTGACGGTCGAGCGGCCGCTGCGGCTGACGGTGGATCTCTCGGAAGAGCGGCGGGAGCGGTTCTTCGACGCCTGCGTGGAAGCGGGAGATGTGGCGCTTGGCGACGCGGTTCACGACGTGGCGGACCGGATCGGCGAGGGGCCGCACCGGGACTGCAGCGCATTCGAGGCGGCGGTGAAGAACGAGCTGCGAAGGCAGGGCGCGCGCGCAACGCTGACGGCCAAGCGAAAGAGGCTGCTGCGGGATGGCCTGGCGGATCGCGACGAGAAGGCCGAGCCGGTGGTGAAGAAGGTCTACGGGCCACGGACGGGCGTGGTCGCCGATCCGATTCGGGGGCGGTTCGCGGTGGATGGGAAGCGGTGGACTTCGCAAATCGTCGAGTACGAACCGGATACGTCGCTGAGGGACACCGAGCAGATCCCGCTGATGGAGGAGGGCGGCATCGAGGGGTTCCTCAAGCGCGAGGTTCTCCCCTACGCGGGGGACGCGTGGTACGTCGCGAAGAGCGTGAAGATCGGCTACGAGATCAGCTTCAACCGCTACTTCCACAAGCCCGAGCCCATGCGGACGCTCGCTGAAATCGGGGACGACATTCTGGCGGTCGAGCGGGAGACGGAGGGGCTGCTTCTTGAGATACTGGGCCGGTCGGTATGAGTGCCAACGGCCTCCGGCCCTATCCGGCCTACAGGGACTCCGGGGTGGAGTGGCTGGGGAGGGTGCCGGAGCATTGGGAAGTGCGGCGGCTCGGAGCCACAACTGAACGCTTGGTCGCTGGCACATGGGGTAGTGACCCGACAGGACATGACGACATCGTTTGCGTTCGTGTCGCGGACTTCGACCGGCGGCGCTTGGGCGTCAATCTGCGGAAACCTACGTTGCGGTCGGTGCCTGTTGGCGAACGCCAACGACGCCTGCTGGAGCCGGGCGACTTGCTCTTGGAGAAATCGGGAGGTGGCGATCTGCAACCGGTCGGTGTGGTGGTCCACTTCGATCATGGCCAAGAAGCGGTCGCGTCCAACTTCATCGGTCGAATGCGAGTCCGCAGGCAGCACAGTGCACGATATGTTCTGTACCTGAATTCGGTCCTCTACGCCATTCGTCTCACGGTGCGGTCGATCAAGCAGACGACCGGGATCCAGAACCTCGATGTGGGTGCGTACCTCAGCGAATCCGTCCCCCTTCCCTCTCTCTCCGAACAGACCTCCATCGCCCGTTTCCTCGAAGCCGCCGACCGGCGCATCCGGCGCTACATCCGTGCGAAGGAGCGGCTGGTCGAGCTATTGGAGGAGCGGAAGCGGGCGCTGATCCACGAGGCCGTCACGGGCCGGATCGATGTCCGAACCGGCCAGCCCTATCCGGCCTACAAGGACTCCGGCGCCGCATGGCTCCCAGCGATCCCGAATCATTGGGAGGTTCGGCGATTGGCGAACATCGCCGACTTGCGGGTCAGTAATGTGGACAAGCACGTCAGAGAAGAAGAGGAACCGATCCGGCTGTGCAACTATGTTGACGTGTACCACAACGACCGAATCGGTGAGAATATCGCCTTCATGCCCGCAACCGCGAGAAAGGCCGAGATCGAGAGGTTCCGCATGGCCGTCGGGGATGTGCTGCTGACCAAGGACTCCGAGGATTGGACCGACATAGGAGTGCCAGCGCTGGTCGAGTACGCTGCGCCCGATCTGGTCTGCGGATATCATCTGGCGATGCTGCGGCCCAATGACGCCTTCCTGGACGCGGGATACCTGTTCCGCGCGCTTGCGGACTCGCGTGTGGCACGGCAATTCCGAGTCGCCGCAAATGGCGTGACGCGCTACGGGCTATCGCGGCATGCGATCCAGTCTGTCCGCATCCCGCTCCCGCCTGTAGTGGCACAAGGTGCCATCGTCTGTTTCCTTGATCGTGCCGACCGGTGCATCCGGCGTCACATCTCCGTAGCCCGCCGCCAGATCGACCTCCTCCGCGAGTACCGGACCCGCCTGATCGCCGATGTCGTGACCGGCAAGCTCGACGTGCGCGAGGCGGCGACGAGGCTACCGGAGACGGACCCGCTCGCTGGCGACCGCGACCGAACCGACACCATCCCCACCGAATCGAGCCTACATTCAACCGCAAACGAGATCGCGAAGGAGGCAAACGCATGACGAACTGGAAAGAGTGTCCGGCCGTCGAGCAGACACCGGGCAAGGTGAGCGGAGCCTGGGTCTTTTCGGGCACGCGGATTCCGCTGTACGCGCTCTACGAGAACCTGGCCAGCGGTGCGACCGTCGACGATTTCGTCGAGTGGTTTCCGGGGGTCGAGGAGCGGCAGGTCACAGCAGTGCTCGAACACGAGGCGAAGACGCTGCGAACGGCGTTGGCCCGTTGAAGCTGCTGTTCGACCAGGGCACTCTCGTTCTTCGCGGCTTGATCGCGGATGGCGTGACCGGCAAGCTTGCTGCACGGGGCTGGCGGCGCGCCGTCGGATGGAGACGACAATAAGGGAGATCCACGATAAACGGAGGGGCTGTGCGAATGATGGAATCGACCTGCCACGATCAACTTACTCGACCTGCCTACTCGGTGGCGGAGGCCGGCCGGCTGGTAGGTCTCACCGCGGGGAGGGTACGCCGCTGGCTACGTGGGTACGAGTACAGCTACGGTGGAGCGGTGCGTGGTCAGCCGCCGGTGCTGCGGGGCGCGGAGACCCACAGCTCTTACGCGTCCTTTCTGGACATTGTGGATCTGCTCTTCGTGAAGCGGTTCCTCGATCACGGCGTTTCGCTTCAGAAAATCCGCCGGGCACTCGACGAGGCTTGCCAGGTCCTGGGCACGGAACATTTCGCGAGGCAGACCTTCTTTACAGACGGAGGATCGATCTTTCTCCGACTCCAGGAAGCCGGCGGTGACCGCGGGGAAGCAATCCTCGAACTCATGTCGGGCGGACAGTGGGTGATCGCATCAGTGATTCGGGAGCTTGCACAGCAGATTGAATTCGAGTCGCCAGAGGGGCTGGCCAGCCGGTGGTATCCGCTCGGGCGAGACCGGCCAGTGGTGCTCGATCCCATGGTGGCGTACGGCGCGCCCTCAATCGCTGGACGCGGCGTCAAGACGACCAACGTTCATGATCTCTTCGTCGCTGAAGGCGAGAGCTTGGCGTCGGTCCGGTCCTGGTGGGACTTGAGCGACGGTGAAATCCGGGCGGCGGTGGACTTCGAGCGCCAGTTGGCTGCATGAGATTCTTCGTCGACAACAACCTCGGCCCTCGACTCGCGGCAGGGATGAAGGGGTTCGGCGAGAATGTCGTGCACGTCACCGAGTACCTGGAGCCGAACGCCCCCGACACCGAGGTGCTGGCTCAAGTCGGATCCGAGGGTTGGTGCCTCGTCACGCGCGACGACAGAATTCGCTACCGGCCAGCAGAATCCGGAGCGTTGAAGACACACCAGGTCGGGGTCTTCTTCATGGGCGGGAACAACCTCCGCCGATGTCAGATTATCCAGCAGTTCGTTCGGAACTGGCCGAAGATGAAGGAACTCGCAGGCACGACCGAACGGCCATTCGCCTTTCGGGTGCCGTCGAGAGGTACGGCAATCAAACCCATATCCTTTGGCGGCTCGACCTGATCCCCCCATGCCCACCGACCACACCGAAAGCGGCCTCGAACGCCTCATCTGCGAGGCGCTGACCGGAGACCCCTGCGATCCGCCCTCGGGACGCACCGTCAGAGAGCCCTCCCCGGGGTACGGCGGCGTCGGCTGGTCCCCCGGCAATCATCACGACTACAACCGCGAGCACTGCGTCGATCTCGTCCAGCTCCGCGCCTTCCTCCACGCCACGCAGCCCGGCACCGCCCCCGCCCTCCGCCTGGACGAGGACTGTCCCACGCGCCGCAGCTTTCTGACCCGCCTCCAGGGCGAGATCAACAAGCACGGCACGATTCACATCCTGCGCAATGGCCTCAAGCACCGTTCCCACGACCTCAATCTCTTCTACGCTACGCCCTCCACCCACAACGAAACCGCCCGGCAGCGCTTCCGCCAGAACCGCTTCACCGTCACCCGCCAGCTTCGCTACAGCCGCGACGACGCTCAGCGCTCGCTCGACATCGGCCTCTTCATCAACGGGCTTCCCGTCTTCACCTTCGAGCTCAAGAACAACCTCACGAAGCAGACCGTGGGCGACGCGATCCTGCAGTACAAGCGCGACCGCAACCCGCGCGAGCCTCTCTTCCGCTTCGGACGCTGCGTGGCGCACTTCGCGGTCGACGAGAGCGAGGTCCACTTCTGTACGCATCTGCGCGGGAAGGCGTCGTGGTTCCTGCCCTTCAACCGGGGCTGGCGGCGCGGTGCCGGCAATCCGCCCAACCCGAACGGGCTCCGGTCCGAGTACCTGTGGCGCGAGATTCTCGCCCGCGACAGCGTGGCCAAAATTCTGGAGAATTATGCGCAGGTGATTGCGCCGAAGAACGCGAAGACGGGGCGAAAGAAAAAGGTCCAGATCTGGCCCCGGTACCAGCAACTCGATGTGGTGCGCCGGCTTCTGGGGGACGCCCTTACGCACGGGGCGGGCAAGCGGTACCTGATTCAGCATTCGGCGGGCAGCGGTAAGAGCTTTTCGATTGCCTGGCTGGCCCATCAGCTCATCCCGCTGGAACGGCAGGGCAAGTCCGTCTTCGACTCGATCGTCGTCGTCACCGACCGCCGCATCCTGGACAGGCAGATCCGCGACACGATCCGGCAGTACGCGCAGGTGGGGTCGACGGTGGGGCACGCCGGGCGTTCGGGCGATCTGAGGAAGTTCATCGAGCAGGGCAAGAAGATCATCATCTCGACGATCCAGAAGTTCCCCTTCATCCGCGACGAGATCGGCAATCTGCACCGCGACCGCGCCTTCGCGATCATCATCGACGAGGCGCATTCCAGCCAGGGCGGCAAGACGAGTTCGGCAATTTCGGCGGTACTGGGCGAGGCGGACGACGAGACGGAGGGGGAAGAGGAGAGCTACGAAGAGCGCATCGACCGTCTCATCCAGTCGCGGAAGCTGCTGACCAACGCCAGCTACTTCGCCTTCCCCGCGACGCCGAAGAACAAGACGCTGGAGATTTTCGGCGAACCGGATCCGCAATCCGACGGCACGGTGCGGCACCTTCCATTCCATACCTACAGCATGAAGCAGGCGATCCAGGAGGGATTCATCCTGGACGTGCTCCAGCACTACACGCCGGTGAAGAGCTACTACAAGCTCGCGGCGAAGGTCGAGGACGACCCGGAGTTCGATGTCGGGAAGGCGCGCCGGAAACTCCGCCACTACGTCGAGGGACATGAACACGCGATTGGGCTCAAGGCCGAGATCATGGTGGACCACTTCCACGAACAGGTGATCGCGCAGCACAAGATCGGCGGCAGGGCGCGGGCGATGATCGTCACCAACGGGATCGAACGCGCGATCCAGTACTTCCACGCCATCCGCAAGTACCTGAAGGAACGCAAGAGCCCCTACCAGGCGATCGTCGCGTTCTCGGGCGAGAAGGACTACGGCGGGGATCAGGTGACCGAGGCGAGTCTCAACGAGTTCCCCCCGTCCAGGATCGCCGAGAAGTTCCGGGAGGAGCCGTACCGCTTCCTCGTCTGCGCGGACAAGTTTCAGACCGGTTACGACGAACCGCTGCTGCACACGATGTACGTCGACAAGACGCTCGCCGGCGTCAAGGCGGTCCAGACGCTCTCGCGCCTCAATCGTGCGCACCCGAAGAAGCACGACGTCTTCGTCCTCGACTTTCTGAACGACGCGGACATCATCACCGAGGCGTTCTCGCGCTACTACCGCACCACGATCCTGGCCGACGAGACCGATCCCAACAAGCTGCACGACCTCCAGGCTGACCTGGACGCGGCTCAGGTCTACGCGCCCGATCAGGTCGAGATGTTCTCACAGCGTTACCTGGGCGGCGCGGACCGCACACAGCTCGACCCCATCCTGGACCGCTGCGTGGCCGTCTACACCGGCGACCTGGACGAGGACGAACAGATCGCCTTCAAGAGCCGGGCCAAGGCGTTCGCGCGCACCTACGCCTTTCTCTCCTCGATCCTCTCCTACAACAACCCGGGATGGGAAGAACTCTCGATCTTCCTGAACTTCCTGATTCCCAAGCTGCCCGCGCCCAAGGAGGCGGACCTCTCGAGGGGCATCCTGGAGACGATCGACATGGACAGCTACCGGGTCGAGAGGAGGGCGATTCGACCGCTCATTCCGGAGGACGAGGACGCCCAGATCGACCCGGTGCCCGCAAGCGGCAGCGGCGGCAGGGGCGAGGTCGTGCTGGAGCTGCTCTCGAGTATCATCGCCGAGTTCAACGACCTCTTCGGGGGGATCGAGTGGCAGGACGATGACCGGGTGCGACGGATGATCACGGAGACGATCCCCGCCAGGGTTGTGAAGGACACGGCGTTTCGGAATGCCCGGGATAACTCGGACCCCGAGAACGCCCGCATCGAGCACGACCGGGCGCTCCGACGCGTGATGACCGCGATCATGCAGGACGACACCCAGCTCTACAAGGCGTTCGTGGACGACGCCGATTTCGGGAGATGGGTGAGCGATTCGGTCTTCCGGCTGGCCTACGAGGGGCAGACCGAACTCGTCCCCTGAGCCGCAGCGCCACTACGCCGCAACCGGCCCATCATGATATCGTTCATGGATCATGCGCATCGCAAGCTGGAATGTGAACTCGGTCAGAGCCAGGCAGGAGCGGGTGACGGGTTGGCTGCGCCGCCACCGCCCCGGCGTCCTCTGCCTCCAGGAGCTGAAGACCACCGCTGCGGCCTTCCCCCTCGAACCGATCCGGGAGGCGGGCTACCACGCGGCCATCCATGGGCAGAAGGCCTTCAACGGAGTGGCGCTCCTGTCCCCCGAACCGGTCACCGGGGTGCGGCCCGGAATGGACAACGACGATCCCCAGGCGCGGCTGATCGGCGGCGTGGCGACAACCGGCGTGAAGACCAGTGGCGCGATGACCGGAGGCGTAACGGTCTATTCCGCCTATTTCCCGAATGGCCGCAAGGTCGGGTCCGAGGCGTACGACTACAAGCTCTCGTGGATGGCGCGGCTGCTCGAGCTGCTGGAGGAGCGCCACGACCCGGGCGATCCGGTGGTCCTGGCCGGCGACTTCAATGTGGCCCCCGGCGACCGCGACGCGAACAATCCGGAAAAGTGGGCCCGGAGCGTCCTCTGCCACTCGGCGGTCCGCGAGGCGCTGGAGCAGATTCGGGAGTGGGGATTCGTCGATGTGGTACGCAAACACAACCCGGATGGGGGACTCTTCAGTTGGTGGGACTACCGCCAGCTTGCCTTTCCCCGCAACGACGGGCTTCGGATCGACCACATCTTCGCGACGGCGCCGGTGGCGGAGGCGTCGACCGGGGCCTGGGTGGACCGCGACCAGCGCAAGGGACGCAAGACCGATGTGCCCTCGGATCATGCGCCGGTGGTGGCGGATTTTGCGCTGTGATTGGCTGGCCGGGCTGAAGCTGACGGTGGGCGCGGAAGCGCGATGGGCGGGAGTGGCAGCGGATGGTGGTGGGAGAAGGGCATGGGTCGAAGGTTGGGCGAGCGCGCCGGCGGATCGCGAACGGAAGGCGGCTGCCGGGTGTCCCTTTGGGGGAATGGCGCGCGCGGGGAAACCGGTTCGCTTCTTGCGGGAGACCGGGGGACGCGCAACTGTTATCGGGTCGCGCATGAACGATCAGGTCGCCCATGAACGCTGCAGGACGGTGCTCTGACCGCAATCCGGAGGACGAGATGACGACAGAAAAGGCGAGAAGACAGCGACACCGCCGCATGGCGCTGGTGGGACTCGGCGTCTCGGTGGCGTTGCACGCCGCCATCTTCGCGACGCTGAGCTTCGAGGTGCCGGAACAGACCGACACGCCGGCCGGGACGGTTGCCGAGCGCGCGGTGGCGGCGCCGGTTCCGGCCATGGAAGTCGTGCGGATCGTGGAGGTTCCCCAGGTCGATCCCGAGGTGGTGACATCGGACCGGCCCGTGGTGACCGCCCCCTCCCCCATCGACCGCCCCCAGCCCCCGTCGTCGAGCTTGCGTACGCCCGCCACGGCTCCTTCCGCGACCGTATCAGCGGCCGCCGCCCCTGCGCTCTCCACGATCGAGCTCATCGCGGCCAGCTCCCTTAACGGATCGCTCACCACACGGGTCAGCTTCGGATCGCCCGGCCAGGTTCCCGGCGCGCTTGACGCCATCGCCGCGGCCGACCCCCATGCGGGCCACGATCACGGAGAAGAGGACGAGGAGGAGGGACGAGGATTCTGGCAACGGCTCGGCGACGCCTGGGGCAAGGTTGCGATGGGAAGCGGCGGCGGGAAGGTCTGCCGGCCCCCGATCCTCGGACCCGGCGGGACGCTCGACCCCAGCCCCGCGCCTTTGCCCATTCCCAAACCGCCGGTGGTGATTCGGAAGCAGTGATTCGGCAGTAGGTGACCGGATCCCAGGGCGGAAGCCTCCGCCGGGAGACTGCCCGGAAGAATCGAGTGACCGGAGGGCCGTGGGTGGCTGGAAGGTCGTGGGCGGCCGGCGAGTGCCGGTTCTGGAAAAGCCGGTTCTGGAAAAGCCGGTTTCTGGAAAACAAGCGCCGCCGCGGATGGCAGGCGACCCCCCGGAGAGACCGGCCAGAAGCTTCCTTCCCCAACTCCTGCCTCCGTCCACCCGAACGAGGCGGTTTGCATTGCGCGCCAGGCGCGGCCGGACGATATGGCGTCGGTTCCGCATCGAGATCTTCCAGCTTGCGCGGTCAGTTCCCCCTTGAGCAGGCGCGAGAGTGCGCGGTCGGCGAGGAGCTTGCCACTGTCTTGGCAGGCTGCGCAGACGATCTCCGGCAGCTCAGGCACCGCTCGGTCCCTTCTTCGAGACGCCTGCCCCCGCGCGGTTGAGGTTGTAACGCATGATCCTTCCGTGCGGTCCGTCGCGGCGGCGCTCGATTTCGTAGACTCCGCCCGCCACCGTGCGCGGCACCGCCGCCTCCAACTCGGCGATCTCGCCCGCGGCCAGCCGTACGGCCACCGGATCGACGCCCAGACCGCGCCGGCTCAACCCCACGATCACCGCACCGGCCGCATCCTGCGCGAGCGCGTACGCGGCCGCCACATCGGCTGCGGCCACCCCATGCCGCGAAGCCACGCGGGCCAACGCCTCGCGCGCCCGGGCCAGAACGCCGGTCCCCCCCACCTCCTCCGCAATCAGCCGGTACTTGTCCAGCGAACGCGACGCGCGCGGTTCGGCTTCGTTCGTGGCGGCCCACGGCGATGCCCCGGCCGGCGATTCTACAGCCAGGAGTCCCCCGGCCAGCGTTCCGTAACAGAGCAGCGCCACCCCGCGTTCACGGCAGAGCGCGGCCAGTCCGGCCAGCGGACGACGATCGAGAAGCGAGAGCTGCACCTGGTTGGTCGCCACGGGAATCCCCGCGCCGAGCAACGCGGCCAGCGCGCGGCGGCCGACATTTGTGACGCCGAGATGCCGAATGACGCCCTCGTCGCGGAGCTCGGCCAGCCACTCCGCGGTCCGCACCCAGCCGGGCACGGCGAGATCCCACCAGTGGAGCTGCACGAGTTCGAGTGCCTCCACGCCGAGCCGGTCGCGCGATCGGAAGGCGGCGGCGCGCACCTGGTCGCGGCCGGTGTGCGGCAGCGCATCCAGATCGGGGACGAACTTGGTGTGAATCCGCACCTCGGCATCGGTCAGGCCGCGGCTCGCAATCCACGCACCGATCAGCTCCTCCGCGCCGGTGTAGATGTCGGCCACATCGAGGCGCAAGCGGCCGGAACGCGCGGCGGCGGCATCGAGGACGGCGAAGGCGCGCTCGCGAGTCCAGCCGGGCCCGTGGCCGCGCGCGAGCTGCCAGCACCCCCGAATCAGGCCGGAGGCGGGCGGTCGCCAGCGGGCGCTTCGGTTCGGAAGCGACGATCCCGGAGCGCGGCCGGACCCCGCGTCAGTCGGAAGGAGCGCCATCTGTACCGGAAAACGCACGCCCGGCGCCACCGTCGCCTGCCCCTTTTCCACAGCCCGCCGCGGCCGAATGACCGGGCCGGAGTTCGCCGCCCCCACGCCTGAGCGGCACGCGCGTCACTTCGCCGTGACGAAAGACGGACCGGCCGGTGCGTACGATGCGAAAGCGCGCGCCGCAGTGTGGATCGGGACAGGCGACCTCGGCGTCGGTGGTCATCCAGTCGTTGGCGGCGGTCGGGCGCTGCTTGGCGGGCAACAGGGGAAGAAGCGCGGCCAGCGGGTAGATGGGGAAGCTCTGGCCGGGCGGCAGCGACAGATTCTCGCCGTGCAACTCGAAATAGTCCCCCGGCATGTGGTTACAGACCATCTCCTTCTCGCCGGCGACGACCTCTACCCGCAGATCGTAGAGCTCGAAGGCGTCCGAGTTGCTCACGTCCGGTTCCCCCAACTGGTTCTGGTTCCTCTCTTGGGTCCGCTTTCGATCATAACGGCTTCCGATCATATGGCTTTCGCCCCCTTCGCGCCCGTGTCACACGACAGGCGGCGCTGACCCGCCATGCAAAGCTCCGGCGGTGGCGAGCCGAGTGCCTCCCGGCCGTCGCCCTCACTTCCGGCCCTGGCGAAGACCGGCTTACCTTCCTGACATCGCCCGCGCAAGATCCCCCACCCCCCCACCCCCCACCACACATGATCATCCGCCCCCGGGTGCGCGGCTTCGTCTGCGTCACCACCCACCCCACCGGCTGCGCCCGCAACGTTGAGCGCTGGACCGGCCACGCCGAGACCCATCCGATCGCCCGTCCCCCCCGCTCCGCCCTGGTCCTCGGTTCGTCGGCCAGCTACGGGCTCGGCTCCCGCATCGCGCTCGGCTTCGGTGGACGCGCCGCCACCTTCGGCGTCTTCTTCGACCGTCCGCCCCGGGGCCGCCGCTCCGGCACCGCAGGCTGGTATAACACCGCCGCCTTCGAATCCGCCGCCGCCACACGCGGACTCCTCTCGGCCTCCTTCAATGGCGATGCCTTCGCCGACGAGACGCGCGAGATCGTGGTGAATGCGCTGCGCCGCGACTTTCCGCCCGTCGACTGCGTGGTGTATTCGCTCGCCGCGCCTCGCCGCACCCTTCCCGGAAGCGGCCGTACCGTCACCTCCGTCCTCAAGCCGATCGGCGAACCCTATCACGCGAAGACGCTCGACACCGACCGCGCCCGCGTCGCCGACATCTCGCTCGAACCGGCCAGCGACGACGAAATCGAGTCCACCGTGCAGGTCATGGGCGGCGACGACTGGCGGCTCTGGATCGACGCGCTGCGCGACGGCGGCGTCCTGGCCCCGCACGCTCGCACCTTCGCCTACAGCTACATCGGGCCCGAGCTGACCTGGCCGATCTACCGCGACGGAGCGATCGGACGCGCCAAGGCCCACCTTCACCAAACGGCCCGCGAACTCGACGGGGAGCTGTCGCGCACGGGCGGCGGCGCGCACATCGCGGTCATGAAGGCGGTGGTCACGCAGGCCAGCGCGGCAATTCCGGTCGTCCCGCTCTACATGTCGATCCTGATGCGAATCATGAAGGAGAAGGGCGACCACGAGGGGCCCATGGAACAGGCCATGCGTCTCTTCGGGCAAAAGGCCTACGGCAACCGGGGGATTTCGGGCGATGCGCACGGCTTCCTCCGCCTGGACGATCTGGAGATGAAGCGCGCCACCCAGGCCGCCGTGATGCGCGCATGGGAAGCAATCTCGACGGAAACGCTGCACGACCACGCCGACTTCGCGGGCTACCGCACCGACTTCCTCCGTCTCTTCGGCTTCGAGGTGCCCGGCGTCGACTACGCCGCCGAGGTCGATCCACTCGTCCCGATCCCTTCGCTCGTCACCCCCTGACCGGCCACCCCCCACGCCCCCTCCCATGCCCCGCACCCGCCCCGACCCCGCCGCCCTCGCCGCACTCGCCCGAAGCGACCCCACGCTCGGCCGGGCCATGGCGCGCGTGGCCCCCTTTCCCGGCTTCCCTCACGGCCCGCTGGCGCGCGGCTCCCACTTCCAGGCGGTCGCGCGGTCGATCACCCACCAACAGCTCGCGGGCGCGGCGGCGCGAACCATTCATGGCCGGGTCTGCGCGCTCACCCCCGGTCCCCGCTTCCCCACCCCAAAGGAGTGTCTCGCGCTCCCCGACCAGGCGCTGCGCGGCGCGGGTCTCTCGGCGGCCAAAATGCGCGCGATCCGCGATCTGGCGGCCCAATCGCTCGACGGCACCGTGCGCTTCCGGTCGGTGGGCCGCATGGGCGACCACGAGATCGTCGATATGCTGTCGGCGGTGTGGGGCGTCGGCGAATGGACGGCGCAGATGTTCCTGATCTTTCGCCTGGGCCGCCTCGACGTGATGCCGGCGGGCGATCTCGGTGTGCGCGAAGGGGTGCGGATCCTGGATGCGCTGGAGACGCGTCCGACCCCGAAAATGTTGCGGGAACGCGCCGAGCCGTGGCGTCCCCTGCGGTCGGTGGCCACCTGGGTGATGTACCGGCTCTGCGACGACCCTGCCGCGGCGGGCACGGGCGAGGAATCGCGGGACGCGGCGGACGCGGGCGCGGCAAACCCTGCGGCGGACGGCGGGCGATTCCCGGCCGGCGGCGGACGAAACGAAAGCGCGTGACCCCGAACGAGGGCAGGGCACCGTCATTGGCCCCCCGGAAACGCGCTCCGGTCCCGACCCGGCGCCTGCACACCGCGGCCGGCGAGATGCTGGCGGGCGCCACCGATGGCGGCCTCTGTCTCCTGGAGTTCGTGCACCGCAAGAGCTTCGATGCGCAAATCGCACGGCTGGAACGGTTTGTGGGACCAGTGGTGGCGGGATCGCATCCGTTGCTCGACGCCCTCGAGCGCCAGCTAGGCGACTACTTTGCGGGCCAGCGCCGCCGCTTCGATCTTCCCCTGCTGCTGGCCGGAACCCCCTTTCAGGAGAAGGTGTGGCGCGCGCTCCTGTCGGTCCCGTACGGTGAGACGATCAGCTACGCCGAGCTCGCCGGCCGCGTGGGATCGCCGGGGGGCAGCCGGGCGGTGGGGCGGGCAAATGGCGACAACCGAATCGCGATCGTAGTGCCGTGCCACCGGGTCGTGCGCGCGGATGGCTCGCTGGGCGGCTACAGCGGTGGCCTGGACCGGAAACGGCGGCTCCTCGCGCTCGAGTCCGAGTGGCGCCAGCAACGCCTGACCCTCCTCTGAGCGGCGACTCCTCGCGGCGGTGGGGCGCCACCACGCCCTTCCGCTCCGGTCCGGCACTTCCTCGCGCGCAAGGGCCAGGGTTCACGAAAATCGGCCAGGATTTCGTTGTTCAGGGTACCTCCTCGCGCGCAAAAGCCCAGGGCGGCTTAGGCAGGGGCGAGTGGGCAAGAGGTTGGGATGAAAAAAGCTCTCCGGCCACCGGCGTCAGAGCGACGCGACCGTGTAGCCCGCATCTTCACCGGCACTTCAAATGGGACGCGGCGCCAGAGATGCGGGCTACCCTTCCATCGCCTCACGCGGATCGGCGGCCGCCGCGGCGAGGGACCCGGGGAGGGCGGCCATCACCGTTCCGGCCACGAAGACCAGCCCCGTGGCCACGGCGAGCGGCCCGCTGAAGATCCCCACACCGGACGGCGCGAAGGCTCCTGCGATGAGCGCCGCGCCCCACAGCCCCAGCCCCACCCCCGTCACCCCGATCCTGAGCGCCTCGCCCAGGACCATGCGGTGGAGCGTTCGCGGTGCGGCTCCCAGCGCGGCCCGGATCCCGAGTTCGCGGCGGCGGGACCGGACATGCGCCCGCATCGCGCCCAGAATCCCCACCAGAGCGATGATCGCGGCCACCAGACCCGCGTTGCGCGACCCGCGTCCCAGCCAGGCGACCGTACCGCGGACGCGGCGCAACTCATGGCCGGCCGGCCGAAGATCCCGCACGGCCAGCGCCGGGGCCGCCCCGTTCAGCGCGGTTGCGATGGCCGCGCGCGCCCACTCCACCCTCTCACCCTCCCCCCCCCTCACTCCCCCTGCCGGCGCGGTCGCGAGCTCTGCGGTCACCACCAGCTCGGCTTCGGCCGGGGGGTGCTGCGTGGCCGGAAAAAACACCGCATACCGCGAGCTCGATGCCCCCAATCCCCCCGACGACCGATCGCGCACCACGCCAATCACCTCATACCAGGGACCGGTCGGCCCGGCCAGCGAGAGCTCCCGTCCCAGGACCGGCGGGTCCAGAAAGTGCGCGCGCGCGTAGGCCTCGTTGATCACCACGGGCCCGGCCACCGGAGACCCGCGACCGGCGCCTTCCGGTTCCTGCCCCGGGGGGGGTGACTGCGGCTCCGGGGTTGGATTTGCACCGCTTTCGCTCGCCTCGGCCGCCGCATGCCCCGCAAATCCCTCGCCTGCAACGAAGGGCAGACCGCGCGCCGCAAAGAATCCCGGCATCACCGCGTGCACCTTGACCCGGGTCGTGTGAAAGGGGTTCGGCATCGCCCCCGCCGTGCAGCCGCCGCACTCGTTGAGGGCCGTCGCCTCCGGGCCGCGCCCGATCCATGCGCCCGGCGTCGCCAGGCTCTCGGCCGCCAGCCCCGGCACCTCGCCGATCGCCGCCAGCGCCGCCGCATAGAGGTCGCCCCGGTCCGCCACCCCGACGCCGGTCGCCACACCGCCTTCTCCCGATCCTGCTGGCTCGTCCGCATCGCGATCGCCGCCGCGATTCCCCACCGCGTCCTCCACGGGAACCAGCGTGGCCAGCACGACCCCTCCTTCCGCCCCATCCGGCCCGGCCTCCGCATCCAGTACCGTCCCCACCTGCGCCCGCTCGCCGCCAAGGATCAGCAACCCGGCGCCCGCCAGAATGGCCGACGAGATGCAGAGCTGGAGCGTCATCAGCGCGACCCGTGCGAAGTGGCGCGGACGTGGATCGGTCGAATGACCGGTCTCGGCGTGCTGGCCCAGCGGCTCGCGACGATAGAGGTTGGCGACCGGCAGGGTGGCGACGAGCAACACCAGCGCCGCGACGGCCAGGAGCGCGACCACACTCCAGATCGCGGGCGGAGCCGTGAAGTAGGTGCCGGGCGGTGCGTCCAGAACCAGGAAAAGGGCCGCGAGCGCGACTCCCGCGCCTCCGATCGCCCCCGCCACCAGCGTTCGCCGCAGCCAGCTCCGGGCCGCCCCCCCCACGAGCCGCCGCGGCGGCGCGCCCAGCATGACCTCAATAAGGCGTCCGCCCTGCAGCTTGAGATTCTCGGCGGCGACCACCCCCAGCAGCGTCACCAGAACGGTCGCGGCCCCGAGCAGAAGTAGCGCCAGCATGGTTCCGGCCAGACGGTCCAGGTCGGCGATCTCGGCCCCGGCGGCCGGGCGCAGCGATGCGGGCAACCCCTCGATCTCGACGGTGGGGGTGGCCGCGGTGCCGACGATGTGGGGCGCTGGACCGCCGCCGCGCAGCAGAGTGGCTCCGAGCACGAGGGCCAGGAGTCCGGCGAGGGCCAGGGTGGCGGTGCGCGTCAACATGCGGGAATGAAAACCTCGCTATCTTGTGGCCGCAAGGCCCTTGCCGGAGGAGCCCGGGAGCGAACGAGTCCCGGCGAAGAGCCCCTCCAACCGGCGAGCCCCCCGAACGGCAAGCTCCCAAACGGCGAGTCCCCAGACGGCAAGTCCCAGGCCGGCGAACCCCTCGCCAACCACTCCTCGATCGAGAAGCGGATCCGATGAATCTCCGTTTTCCCAATATCATCTCCCGATGAATCCTCGCAAGAACGTACCCTTCCTGGAGCTGACCGGGCAGTACCGCGCGATTCGGGGCGACGTCGAGGCTGCGATGGCGCGGGTCGTCCAGTCGCAACGCTTCGTGCTCGGCCCCGAGGTGGAGGCCTGCGAGCGGGCGCTGGCGGAATACGTGGGCAGTGGGCATGCGGTCGGCGTTTCCTCCGGCACCGACGCGCTGATCGTCGCGCTCATGGCCGAGGGCATCGGCCCGGGCGACGAGGTCGTCACCACCCCCTTCACCTTCTTCGCCACCGCGGGCGCCATCGCGCGGGTCGGCGCCACCCCCGTCTTCGCCGACATCGACCCGGCCACCTTCAACCTCGACCCGGCCGCGCTCGCCGACCGCATCACCGAACGCACGCGGGCCGTCATTCCCGTCCACCTCTTCGGCCAACTGGCCGATCTGCCCCCCATCCTGGAAATCGCGCGGCGGCACAACCTCGTCGTCATCGAGGATGCGGCCCAGGCGATCGGCGCCCAGCGGGACGGAACACGCGCGGGTTCGGCCGGCCACTACGGCTGCTTCTCCTTCTTCCCCACCAAGAATCTGGGCGGCTACGGCGATGGCGGGCTGGTCGTCACGCACGACCCCGAACGCGCCGCCACCCTGCGTTCGCTCCGTGTGCACGGCCAGAGTTCGCTTTACCATCACCCCCTCGTCGGCGGCAACTTCCGGCTCGATGCCCTCCAGGCGGCGGTGATCGCGGCCAAGCTTCCCCATCTGGAGCGTTGGACCGGGGCGCGCATCGCCCACGCAGCCCGCTACCGGAGCCTTCTCGGCGACTTCGCGGCCCGGAGCGGCGGCCGTCTGGTCCTGCCCCGAACCGCCGGCGGACGGCACGTCTTCAACCAGTTCGTGGTGCGCCTGGCGGACCGGAAAGCCAAATCGCGTCACTCGCCGGTTGGCCGGAATCCTTCATGCGCAGGGCAAAGTCATCCCCCCAACCTCCGCGACCGGGTGCGCAAACATCTGAAACGTGCGGGAATCGGCACCGCCATCTACTATCCCGTCCCCCTGCACCTCCAGCCCTGCTTCGCCCACCTTGGCTACCGTGCGGGCGATCTGCCGGCCAGTGAAAGCGCCGCGGAGGAGGTCCTCGCGCTGCCGGTCTTCCCCGAACTTGAGAACAGCCAGATCGAGTGGGTGGCGCAGTCGCTGCAAGAGGCGTTGTTTGAAGGCGCGTGAAGGCGAACCGGACCGGCGGGCGGACCCGGCGACAGTGCACCTTGGATATGTAGAGGACATTGGAGATGGAGAGGACATTGGAGATGGAGAGGACCCGATGACAGAAACGGGCGGGAAGGAAACCGGCGAGAAAGCCACCGGCGGCAAGAGTCTGATCGTGGTCGGCGACCGGGTGCTCATCGAACCGGAGGCCGGCGAAGGACGCTCGAAGGTGGGACTGTACCTGCCCGCGTCGGCGGTGGACAAGCAGTCGGTGCAGGGAGGACGAGTCCTCGCCACCGGACCCGGGATCCCGGTCGGCGCCCCCACCGAGCTCAGCGACGAACCCTGGAAGATCGACGGCGGCGAGGCGCGCTACCTCCCCGTGCAGGCCAGATCCGGCGACTTCGCGATCTTCTTCCGCAAGGCCGGCGTGGAGATCAGCTTCGAAGGAACCAACTACCTGGTCGTTCCGCAGGCCGCGATCCTGGTCCTGGTGCGCGACGCCGAAAGGGAGCTGGCGGGGTTCTGACACCATGGCCAGCACCCGCAGCGACCTCGGGAATCCCTCTTTGCGCGAACACTGGAGCGGGCGCCTCGGCTTCATCCTTGCCACTGCCGGCTTCTCGGTCGGACTCGGCAACGTCTGGCGCTTCCCCTGGCTGGCGGGCGAGAATGGCGGCGGCGCCTTCCTTCTCGTCTATGTCGCCTTCGCGATTCTCATCGGCATCCCCCTCATGACCGCCGAGATCGCACTGGGGCGGCGGGCGCAGCTTTCGCCGGTCGCGGGAATGGCGCGGCTCACCGGATCCGGGCGCAGTCGCTGGAATGTCATCGGGTGGCTGGGGATCCTCACCGCCGCCCTCGTCACCTCCTTCTATGTGATGGTGATCGCCTGGGTGGCCGCCTACTTCGCCATGATCGTGGGCGGCGGCGGACTGGGCGAGACGCCGGAGCAGACGCGGGCCGTCTTTGACGCCTTCGTGGCCAGGCCCCTGCCCGTCTTCGGTTACGCGGCGCTCATTATCGCGCTGATGGCCTTCGTCGTCAGCCGCGGCGTGACCCGGGGGATCGAGCGCTACGCCCGTTTCCTCATGCCGCTTCTCGTCCTCATTCTGGTGGCGCTCACCGTGCGCGCGCTCACTCTGCCGGGCGCGGCCGAGGGTCTCCGCTGGTACCTCACTCCCGATTTTTCGCGCCTCGCCCCGTCGTCGTACCTGGCCGCGCTGGGACAGGCCTTCTTCTCGATCGGAATCGGCATGGCGGGCGCCTTCGGGCTGGGCAGCTACCTTGACCGCACCAACAGCGACGTCCCCGGCAACGCGGCGCTGGTCGTCGGCTTCGACACCGCAATCGCCGTCATCGCCGGACTCGTCCTCTTCCCCGCCCTCTTCGCCTTCGGGATGGATCCAGACCAGGGCGCGGGCCTCCTCTTCGTCACCATGACCGCCCTCTTCGAGCAGATGCCTGGGGGCACGGTCTTCGGCGCGGCCTTCTTCTTCCTCATGCTGATCGCGGGCTTTACCTCGCAGGTCGCGCTCTTCGAGATCTTCGTCGCTTCCGTGGTCGATTCGCTCGGCGCCACCCGTCGGCGCGCGGTCGCGATCTGCGCGGCGGGCACCTTCCTGATCGGCATTCCCATCGTCCTGTCCATGGGCCCGTGGTCCGGCGTGCACGTCCTGGGCCTCAACTTCTTCGACCTTGTCAACACCGTTACAGGCGACTACATGCTCCCGGCGAGCGGCCTCCTGATCGCGCTCTATGTGGCGGTGAAGTGGGGGTGGCGCAGCTTCCGCGACGAGGCCAACCGAGGCGCGGGACGGGTGCGGGTGACCGGTCTGTGGAAGCCGCTGGTCCTCTTCGCGATCCCGGTGGCGGTGGCGATCGTGTTGCTCAGCGCCCTCATTCCCCTATTGCGCGGATAGGTGTCGGTCAATAGCTGTGGCGGCGGTCGAGCGGCGTGGCTGGTCTGGCAGGGGGACTCAGCGCGACCGTCCCCGCGCGGCCCGGATCCTATTGCTCGACGGCGGCCTGGCCAGCGAACTTGAGCTTGCGGGATGTGATCTCGACGATCCTCTCTGGTCGGCGCGCGCGCTCCTGACGGCTCCCGAGGCGGTGGCAGCGGCGCATCTGGCCTTCCTGCGCGCCGGCGCCGACGTGATCATCACGGCCACCTACCAGGCCACCTTCGAGGGCTTCGCCGCCCGCGGAATCCAGCGCGACCGCGCCGAGGCGCTCTTGCGGAGAGCGGTCCGGATCGCCATGCGGGCGCGGGACCGGTTTCTGCGGGAAGGCTTGGATTCCGAAGGCCTGGGTTCCGAAGGCCTGGGTTCCGAAGGCCTGGGCGGCGGCGCGGGCACGGGTGCATCATGGCGAGCTCGGCGCCGAGATGCGGGCGGTATCCGTCACGGGGCCGCGACTGGTTCCGGCGGCTCGGGTTCGGGCGATTCGGGTTCCGGCGGCTCGGGTTCGGGCGATTCGAGTTTCGGCAAACCCCCTTCCCGCAACGATTTCGGCAGCGGCCTCCATCCCCTGGTCGCGGCCAGCGTCGGGCCGTACGGCGCCTTTCTCGCGGACGGCTCGGAGTACCTGGGGGACTACGGGATTGGTCCGGCCGCGCTGGCCCGTTTCCACGCGGACCGGCTGCGGTTGCTGGCCGCCGCGGGTGCCGATCTTCTGGCCTGCGAGACGATCCCCTCCTTCGTGGAGGCCGGTGTGCTGGCGGGTCTGGTGGCGGCGCTCTCCGATGCGCCCCCGGCGTGGTTCACCTTTACCTGCCGCGACGAGGCCCACATCAGCGACGGAACGCCGATCGCGACGGTGGCCTCCTGGGCCGAGCGGACCGCGGCCGTGAGCGCGGTGGGGGTGAACTGCACGCCGGCCGCACGAGTGACGCCGGTGGTGCGGGCGCTGGCCGCCGGGACGCGCAAGCCCGTGATCGCCTACCCCAACGGCGGCGGCGACTGGGACGCCGCGGCAAAGCGGTGGAGCGAGGCGGGGGCCGCGACCGACTGGGGGGCCGCATGCCGCGAGTGGGTGGCCGCGGGGGCGGTGGGGGTGGGGGGGTGCTGCCGGGTGGGGCCGGGGGCGATTCGCGCGATGCGGGCGGCGCTGGATGGGGAATCGTTACCAGTCCTGTGACGGATGGATGGAAGCTGTGACGGATGGATGGAAGCGAGGTGACTCCGCCCTGCGCTGACCGGAAGATGATCGCCAGGTAGTACGCTTCCCGTTCGCACGACTTGTCCCATGCGCACGGTTTGGCGCACCCCGGAGCGGGGAGGTATGATGTGGTCACCATGCAAACGACGATGCCGGTCACCTGGAACGATGTTGAGCGGATGCGCGACGACGGGAACCGCTACGAGTTCATCGACGGGCGGGTGTACATGACGCCCGCGCCGCGGCTACGGCACCAGCGGATTGCCAAGAAGCTCCTGCTGGAGCTGATGCGGATTCTGGAGGACCCCGGCTATGGAGAGGCTTGGCAGGCACCTTGCCTGGTCGCATTCCCCGGCGCGCCAGACCGCGTTCAGCCCGACCTTTTCTTCGTCTCGCGCGAGAGATTCGGCACCTTCACGGAGACGCAGGTGCTCGGCGCCCCCGACCTGGTCGTCGAGGTTCTGTCGCCCTCTACCGCGCACCGCGACCGCGGCATCAAGCTCGATTTGTACGAGCGCCACGGCGTGAAAGAGTACTGGATCGTCGATCCCGAACGAGACACGGTGGAAGTGTGGCGATTCGGCCGCGACCCGGAGCGGGAGCGTTTCAGCGGCGAGCTGCCGGTGCGGCTGGGCGACAAACCCATGGGCGCGATCGACCTGGAGGCGGTGTTCTCGCGGCGCCTGGAGGTGTGGCGGGGCAACGAGTGGCGATGCCTGGAATCCACACCCGCGGAGGACGAGCCCTGAGCGATCACCCGCATACGGCTCCCGTCGGCGTGCGCTGGCCTAACCCTGGCGCGAGGTGCTGCCCGCCTTCGTAGCGGTTGCGGCCATCGTCGGTGGCCTGTGGGTGCTTACCGGCCCGCGCGCGACGGCGACCGCAGACGCTGCGCGGCTCAAAGAGATTGGCGAGCGCCTGGGCCGTATGGAGGCGCGGAGCGAGGCGAGGTTCGAGAAGCTCCAAACGCAACTGGACGGCGTGGAGGCGCGCCTGCTTGCAGAGATTCGACTCACCCTCTGATGCACTGGCCGTGGAATCAACTCCTGTGGAGGACGGCGATGACACCCTCCAGTCAGACGAGTAACCACAGGGAGACGGCGCCCGGCTTCAAATCACGGTCCCCGCGCGTTACCTTTTTTGGTTTCCACTTTTCGGGACGTGGCGCAGTCCGGTAGCGCACCTGAATGGGGTTCAGGGGGTCGCCGGTTCGAATCCGGCCGTCCCGATTGACAAGGACCGATGCAATGGCGGGGACGGCCAGGGTGCCGGGGAATTCGCGTACGTGACGGATTCCTTCGACCCAGGCGTCCGCCGCAAGGAGGCACGGTGAACCGGAGGCCTGCCCAGCCGAATCCACCCCAGCAAGATCCCGCGGCGGGGGAGCAGGACGGCACAGCGGAGGAAGTCTCCCAACTCCTGCGCCACCTGGACGAGGTCCGCCAGACCCGGCACGGAGAGCCCATTCACCTGCTGAACGATCTGGAGCGCATTCGGCGGCAGCGCCAACGCGCCAGCGTCCGTCTCCTGCAGAAGCTGACGCCCCATCTGGACGCCGCCCGCACCGTCGAGCGCGAGCTGGACCGCCATCTCGCCCGCCGCTTCAACGTCTTCCGCTACCTCCGCGACGACGAGCTGGGCCTCTCGCAAATCATCGCCGAACTGCTCGACCCAGGCGCCGAACACGGCCAGGGCACGACCTTCCTCGAGGCGATGCTGGAGCTCCTGGGGGTTTCGCTTGACGGGACCGTCGAATCGAGCCGGAGCGATCTTGCGAAAGCTGGCGGGCGCGGCACGGCGGCCGAGTGGAAGCGGCACTTCGGGGCCCGTTCCAACGCCCGGGAGAAGATCCGGGTCGCACGGGAGCGCGAGGTTCGGGTCACGACGGAGCGCAGGACCCCACGCGGCAGGTTCGTCGACATCACGGTAGATATCCCGACCGCCGACGGAAAACTCTTCTGTCTCGCCTTCGAGAACAAGCCCTACGCCGAAGACCAGCACCGGCAATGCAGGGACTACCTGAGATTCCTCGCCCGGCACTACGACCGCTTCCTCCTGGTCTATCTGCCGCCGCGCTACCGCCTGCCCGACGAGTCCAGCCTTCCGAGAACCGCTCGCCATCGCTGGAAGGATCACTTTCGGGTGCTGCCCTGGGTTGCGGACGATCCCGTGGAGGTGGACGACAACGCCGCCGAACAGGAGGGGGCCGACTCCATTCAGGCCGGTTCGGACGGGGACGACGCGAATTCTGGCGACGACGACGCATCGAACGGGGATGGCGCGGCGGCTGGGCAGGATGCGTCCGAGGGGAAGGACGGGAATGACGGCTCAGGGCTGGGCGGGTCTGATGGGAACAGGGGACCCGCTCACGACGTCGGCCACCATGCCACAGCCGCTCAGGACAATGGAACGCCCGGGGACGACGAGTCCGGCGAGGACGGAGCCGCTCAGGATCACGCCTTCGTCGGAGAGGGCGCCTCGCTTGCCGACTGGTTCGGGACCTGTTGCAAGCTCTCGGACGCCGAACGCATCCGCTGGTTCCTGCGCGAAGCACAACTGTATTGCCAACGCCATTTCGGAGAATCCAGGATGACCGACACCGAAGCCCGCTACATCCGCGAATACCTCGATGAGAACCCGAAGCATCTGCATGCCGCTTTTGCGGTTGCGCGCGCCTGGCCGGGCGTGAAGCACGATGTGTGCAGGCGGTTCCTGGAGCACCTGCGGGACCGGGTGGAGGAGCGGTTGGAGAGGGAGATGCCGGAGATGATGGCCAAGGGACTCGTCATCGGGTGTCACTACGGCGGCGACAAGTCGAACGAGTTGTGGATCCGCCGGGACGTCTGGCTGGAGTACGCCAACACTTCCGTGACCTTCGGCTCCCGTAGTAGCGTTCTGGTCCAGGGACACAAGCTGAGAGATTGGCACTGGGGTGTTGCCAGCCCGAAGCCGCCAAAGGATATGACCCACAAGGAGAGTAAACGTCGCGAGAAACTTGATCACACACTGGTTCAGGCCGGGCTCTCCCTCCCGAACGTAACTCCTTGGTGGCCTCAGCATCAGTTTCTCCCCATGCGCCGGCACTGGGATGAACTCGTCCCCGAACTCGCCCAGGAAGTAGCCAACGGCCGCGGCAAGATCACCGACTACTACGTCAACGGCCTCCTCAAGATCGCCAGAATAGCCATTCCCGCCATCGACGAAGTCGAATTGTCCCCTTCGGCCAACGCTTCGGCACAACCCGCCGATGACGCCGCTTCGACAATATCCGCTAACCCAGCCACCACAGCGTCAGGCGACTCCTCATCCCGGGATTGACCTCGCACACCACGATTTCACAGCCGCGCCAATCCACGCGCAACCATCAAGTCACGCGCGATCGTCGCACGCCAGTCCGTGGCGCGCCACCCTACCGCAACGGCAACCCCTCGCTCACCACAACCTCCGCGTCGCCCGGCGCCAGTGACAGCTCACCCGGCCAGCCTCCGCTCCAGTCGCGCAGCACCGCACGCAGCCTGCCGTCGCGCCGATCGGTGATCAGCGCCATGGGCCGCGAAGTCTGCGCGTCCAGGGCAACCGATTCGCCCGGCCCCGTCAGCACGATCTCGGCCAGGGGGCCGTCTCGCGCGGGGTCGAAGGGGAGTGCGAAGACGAAGTGGCCACCGCCGTGCTCGAGCGGGCGCATCGCAAAGCGGAAGTCGAAGCGGATCTCGCCCGCCGGACCCGTTCCGGTCAGCCGGTAGGGCCCTTCCGCGGTGGGCAGCGCCGGGGGAAGATCGACGGTGAAGGCAGGATCGAGAACCAGGCCGTCCGGGCCCACGCGTCCCCAGAGCAGAAGAGCCGGCCCACTCGGAGCCGTCCGCGCGCGCGAACCGGACGGCCGCGACCACGCGACGCCCGGCGGCTCACCGGCAGACTCGGCCCCCAGCCGGAGATCCGCTCCCGCGACGCCGCCCCTCCCCCCTCCCCCCATCAGTCCCGCCTCCTCGAAGCGACGGAAGTTCATCGCGCGCGTGAAGTGGTAGTCGCTCACCCATTGCGGGTCGCAGTAGCCCATCACGTCCTTGTAGAGCGCGGCGCTCACCACGCGCTGGCTGGCGAAGTCGTACCCCCAGGCCCCGATCGCGCCGCCGTTGTAGGGATAGCGCGCGTCGGCCGCCGTGGCCCCGCCGCAGGGAGCGTGGCGCAGTCCGAGGTTGTGGCCCAGCTCGTGGGTCAGGGTGACGGGATCGGTCGCGCCCACGCTGGCCGGATAGCCGATCTGCCCCAGACCGTCCCAGATGGCGTCCTCCTGGAGATCCAGCGCACCGTAGTAGTAGCCGCGCTCGCCCTCGCGAATCCGCAGATACACCAGCTCGCCCAGCAGCTCGCCCCAGCCCGCTCCGGTCGCGAGGTTCGCGGTGGTGACGTAGCCCTCGTGGACGCGCACCCGTATCTCGTGGACCGGCAGCAGCGAACGCAGCGTGCTCAGCTTGTCGCTCTCGGGCACCATGTCGGCGACCCAGCGGCGCACATCGTCGTTGGGATTCGAGGCCTGCACGACCGGCACCAGCACCAGGTCGAAGCGCGGCACCTGCACGGGATCCATCCTCAGGCGCCCGTGCTCGGGGATTCGCAGCTTGCTCGAGGGTGCGTGCGGCACGGTCCGGTCGCGGTCCAGCACGATCTCGAAGGCGATTCCCCGGTTGATGAGCGCGCCGGGCAGCCGCACGTTGAAGGACTGGTCGATTCGGCTCTCGTCGACCTCGGTGGGAAGGAGGCGAAAGGCGGGCTCCATGAGTTCGCCGCGGATGAGGGCGTCGTCGCGGTAGAAGAGCGCTTCGACGCGGGGCTGGTAGAAGCTGGGGCGGTCGCCGGTGAGGAAGACGCGCAACAACGCCTCGCGGCCCGCGATGAGGGGAACGGCGCGGGCCCGGTTCTGGACCCCCTGCGTGATGTACCAGGCGGGCGCGGAAAGGCGGAGCCGGGCGGGATTGATGCGCACGGTGGTGCGGGCGCGCAGCCCCGAGAGGTGGACCGAGACCTCGGTTTCGGCGAAGGCCAGGGCGCGGGCGGCGCCGTCCGGGGCGATTTCGAGCGTGCCCGGACCCTCGCTCTCCCACCGGGGCCGGACCCAGTGGGGCAGCGGCTCGACCGGGTCGCCCGCCGCATCCAGCGCGCGCACCTGGAACTGCACCGTTTCGCCGACCATCAGCATGGTGTCGGCGGGCAGGATCTCGAGCGTGACCGGTTCGCTTGTCGGTTCAAAGGAAAGATCGCCGCAGCCGCCGCCGAGCCAGACCAGGGCCGCAACGAGGAGGAGGCCGCGCTTCAGGATCCACCTCCTCCCAGCGCGTACCCGAAGCCGAGTTCGAGGGAGAGCGCGGAGGCGTGATCGCTGGCGGAAGCGGTGCTGGCGGAGAGCCAGCGGTAGGAGGCGCCCGGCAGAAAGCGGAATTTCCCGGAACCGATCGAGAGTCCGGCGCCGAACTGGAACCCCACGCCAACCTCCGGATCCTCGCCCTCTTCTCCCGCCCGGGTGGTGCCGAAGAGGAGTGCGCCGCGCAACCAGGGGGTCCCGTAGTTGAGTTCACCGCCCAGCACGCCGTGGTTGCCGACGATCGAGATGTTCTTGTCGCGGCAGAAACCCTCTTCGCAGCCGAATGCCGTGCGCGCAAAGCCGGCAAAGGCCGAGAGCCTGGGGGTGAAGGACTTCTTGACGAGCGCCTCGAAGGAGAGCTGGGGTGCGATGTCGAGCGCGGCGGCCGAGGCCGAATGGCTCCCCACGGTGAGTCCCCCGCGCACCTCCATCTGGAGGCCGGAAAAGCCGCCCGGATTGGCGGCGGAGACCGGTGGCGGCGGCTGCGTGGCAAGGGGGCCGGCGGGGAGGGCCAGCGAGGCGGCAAGACTCGCCGTGAGCAGTGTCGCCGTGAGCAGGGCGGCCCTGACCGGAACCGCCGTGACCGGGACCGCGCAGGATTCCACACCCGCGCGTCCTGCCAGCCATCTCTGCGCCTTGCCCGGCGCGGCGGCGCTCACTTGGCACCTCCCGGAATGCCATCGCTGACCAGAATCTCGGTGTCGCCCTCGACCAGATTCAATCCCCCGCTCCAATCCCGCAGGAAGGCCCGTATCCGCCCCGTCTCGCGGTCGCGCACAATCGCCATCGGCGGTGCGCTCCCCGCGGTCAGCTCGGCAGACCCCTCGGGCCCAAACACGATCACCCGTTCCAGCGCCCCGTCGCGCTCGCGATCGTAGGGCACCAGGTAGACGAAGCTTGCCCCGCCATGCTCCAGCGGCGCGGGCGTAAAGCTGAAGGAGAAGACGGTCGCGCCATTCGGGCCGGTCCCCTCCAGGCGGTAGGGACCGGGACCCTCGGGCAGCGCGGGTTCGCTCTCCAGGAGAAACGCCGGATCCAGCGTCACCCCGTCGTCGCCGACATCGCCCCAAAGGAGCAGAACCGATTCCGGCAAGGCCTCTTCGCTGCGCGCGGCGGCCGCGGATCCCATCTCGGTCTCGACGCGATGCTCGAAGGCGCGGATGAAGTGATAGTCGCTCACCCAGTCGGGGCTGCAATACCCCATCAGGTCGCGGTACTGCTCCGGATTGATGAGGCGGTTGCGCGCGATGTCATATCCCCAGACGCCGGTTTCGCCGTCGTCGTAGGGATAGTTCGGGTCGGGACCGCCGGCGCCGCCGCAGGGCGCGTGACGCAGCGTCATGTTGTGTCCGAGTTCGTGCGCGAAGGTGCCGTCGTTGTCCCGGCCGACGCTGACGGGATTGTTCAGGTAGCCCAGTCCTCCCCACCGCGATCCGGGGGGCAAACGCACGACGCCGTAGTAGTAGCCTACCCGGCCCTCCGTGATCCACATTGTGCGGGTTTGGCGAATCCACCGTTGCCAGCCGCTCTCGGTTGTCAGATCCACATCGGTGGTCACCGTCTCGTGCACCCGTACCTCCATGTCGCCGATCGGCAACAGGGTGCGCGCCATCTGCATCTGGTCGCTCTTGTCGGTCAGGGCGCTCGTCCAGGCGAAGACGCGCTCGTCCGGCCCGGTGGCGGAAAGCAGCGTGGGAATGATGGTTTGGATATGCGTCGGCAGCCGCACCACGCCCAAGTCAAGCACCCCGCTCTCGGGAATCCGCGTGGGACTGCCGGGATCGGTGGGAACGACACCCTCCGGGTCCAGCTCGATCACCACGCCCGTCCCCGGTTCCAGCACCTCGCCCGGGATCAGCGCGTTGTAGGAGCGGTCCATCCGTCCCTCCTGCACCGTGTGGGGCAGCACATCGGAGAAGGGGGTCATGTACGCGGAGTGAATCACCTTGCCGTCGCGGTAGAAGGTGGCGGCCACATTCGGCTGGTAGAAGCTGGTCTCGTCGCCGATCGCGAACACGCGCAGCAGGGCGTCGCGGCCGGCCAGGATGGGAACGCTTCCCTCCACATTCTGAATCGCCTGGTTGAGGTAGGCGGCGCCCGCCGAGAGACGAATGCTCGCCGGATTGACCCGGAGTCCCGTCCACGCCTCCATACCGGCCGACTGCGCGATGATGCGGAGGTCGCCGCCCCCGAAGGCCGTGACCGTGCCGTCGGATTCGAGCGCGATCGAGCTCTCCCGGCCCTGGATGTGCCATTGGGGCGGGGCCCAGGCGGGCGGACCGGGAATGGGATTTCCGCTCTCGTCCAGAACATTCACCGTGAGCTTCGTCTGGTCGCCCTCGGTGATGAGGGTGTCGGCGGGGGTGATGAACATCGAAGCGGGAAGGGCGTCCGGTTCCAGCGCGAAGTCGGCGCAGGCGCCGCTGGCCGCCACACCGAAGAGCGCCGCCGCAAGGATGCCACCCGTCGTCCCCCGCGGATTCGCGCGTCCGCTCGTCGCCTGTCTCTTCAAATTGTCTGAAGTCATCGTCCGGGCTCCTCCCCGATTCTGTCTCGAATCCTGATGTTGCGATACCACACCGGATCGCCGTGGTCCTGAAGTCCGATGTGTCCCCGCGCGGCCATGCCGTACCGGGGCCAGTCCGAAAACTTGGTGCGCGCAACGATTTCGCGCCACTCCCGCGAGCGGAGTTCGTACTCCAGGAGCTTCTCGCCATTCATCCAGTGCTCGACCTGATTGCCGCGCAACACGATCCGCGCGGTGTTCCATTCACCGGCCGGGCGCGTCACGTCGCGAAGCGGCGCGTGCAGCCCGTAGTTGGACCCCGCCGAGGTTCGGGGATTGCCGCCGTCGCGGTGCCCGGCATTGTCCAGGATCTGGTACTCGGGGCCGGTCCAGTAGGGAGCCACCTCCTCTTCCGTCACCCGGTAGAAGACGCCGCTGTTTCCCCCCGGTCCGACCCGCCACTCGAAGGCCAGCTCGAAATCGCCGAACTGCTCGACGGTGATGAGGTCGGCGCCCCCGTCGCCCGGCGTGAAGGCAAGCGTCCCGTCCTCGACCGACCACGCGGGCAAGACCTGGCCTTCGCGGTAGCCGCGCCAGCCGTTGAGGGTGCCGTCGAAGAGAAGCCGCCATCCTGCCGCGATCTCGACCTCGGTGAGTGCGTTCGGCGGAGTGGTCTGGGCCTGCAGGGGAAGCGTGGCGACGGCGGTTGCGGGGAGCGCTCCGGGCAGGTTGCCCAGAGCCAAGAGGAGTGCGGCCGCGAGGAGGAGGGCGCGGGTCGCGGTGGTGGAAGTCGTGGCGGCCTGGGTCGGCGTGGCTACGCGGGTCGGCGTGGCGTGGCTCGGTGCCTGGGCCTTCCCGGCGGCGCGGGATCTGGCGGTGGCGGTTGCGGCGGTGCCGGGTCTGGCGGTGGCGGCTGCGGCAATGGAAGGGGTGTCTCGGTTCACGATTGGTTCATCCCTGGTGGGCTCGTTGGAGGGCGGGACCGAATGCCGGGAGCGGGTCCTACTCGGAGAAGGCCGCGTCGAAGGCGGTGTGCGATGGGGAAAAGTCGAGTTTGCGGACGAAGCTGCGGGCCTCGCGTGCGCCGTGCTCGCGGTCCATTCCCGAATCCTCCCACTCGACCGAGAGCGGGCCGCAGTAGCCGATCCGGTTCAGCGCCCGGATGACCGCATCGAAGTCGACGCGGCCGCGGCCGGGAGAGCGGAAGTCCCAGCAACGGCGCGGATCGCCGAACTCGGTGTGCCCCCCGAAGACTCCCGCCTCGGCGCCGCGGCCGGACCACCACACGTCTTTAATGTGAACGTGGCGGATGCGGCCGGCGAAGCGCAGGGCGAAGGCGGCGGGGTCGATGCCCTGGTAGGCCAGATGGCTGGGATCGAAGTTGAGGTGGAAGGCGGGGTGGCGCGAGACCGCTTCGAGGGCGCGCTCGGTGGAGGCGATGTCGAAGGCGATCTCGGTGGGGTGGACCTCCAGCGCGAAGTCCACGCCCTGCTCGGCGAAGACATCCAGAATGGGCGACCAGCGGGCCGCGAAATCGCGGTAGCCGTCGTCGATCCAGGCGGAGGGGACGGGGGGGAACGAATAGAGGAGATGCCAGATCGCGCTGCCGGTAAAGCCGTTGACGACGCGGACGCCGAGCCGGGCCGCCGCCCGCGCCGTGTCGACCATCTCGGCCGCCGCGCGCCGTCGCACTCCCTCCGGGTCGCCGTCGCCCCAGATGCGGGAGGGCAGGATGGCCCGGTGGCGCTCGTCGATGCGGTCGCAGACGGCCTGGCCGGCGAGGTGGTTGCTGATCGCGTGGAGCTGGAGGCCGTGGCGGGCGAGCAGCGCGCGGCGGCCGTCGCAGTACGCGGGATCGGCGAGGGCCGCCTGGACATCGAAGTGGTCGCCCCAGCAGGCGAGCTCGAGGCCGTCGTAGCCCCAGCGCGCGGCCTTGGCGGCGAGCGTCTCCAATGGCAGATCGGCCCACTGCCCGGTAAAGAGGGTGACGGGGCGCGGCGCGCTCACCGGACGGTCCCTTCCGCAGGCGGCGGCCACGGTTCGGTCCGGCGGTCCCGGGTGGGAGAAGCGTTCATCTTCCGGCCTCGGTGGCAAGCGCAACCGGGTTCGGCGACGTTACGGCCACATCGCGGTCCCCTGCACCCGCAGCCGCGCCGGAGCCCGCGGCCAGCGCCACCCACCCCCCCACCGCCGCCGATTTCACCGCGCACTCCACGAAGCGCACTCCTGCCAGGCCCTCGGTGTGATCGGGGAAGCCGCGGTCGCTCCCATCCTCCCCCACCACACGGCCCCGAGCCCCATCCTCTCCGGCCACCTCGCCCGCACCCGCCCCACCACGATCCCCCCATCCCCCATCCCCCACCCCACCCCGAATCGCCCGGCCCACGCTTCGGTACAGATTCGCGAAGGCCTCGATGAATCCCTCGGGATGCCCCGGCGGCAACCGCGTCGCGCACGCGGCGGCCCCTCCCAATCCGGCTCCCCCCCGCGTGAGTCTCCGGCGCGGCCCGTCGGCGGGCAGAATCTCCAGGTGGTTCGGCTCTTCCTGGCGCCACACCAGCCCCGCGCGGTCGCCGTAGATGCGCAGCGCGAGTCCGTTCTCCTCGCCCGTCGCCACCTGGCTGATCGCGTAGACGCCCCGCGCGCCGCCCACGAAGCGCACCAGCACCGTCGCGTCGTCCTCCAGCTCGCGTCCCGGCACGAAGGTCGCGAAGTCGGCGAAGACCTCCGCGGTCTCCAGTCCGGTCACGTGCCGCACCAGGTTGTCCACATGGGTGCCGATGTCGCCCACCGCCGACGAGGGTCCGGCCTGCGCGGGATCCTGCCGCCATTCCGCCTGCCGGTGACCCGTCGCCTCGAGCCGCTCTCCCAGCCACCCTTGCAGGTAGCGCGCCACCACCTTCCGCACCCGCCCCAGCCGCCCCGAACGGACGATCTCGCGCGCCTCGGCGATCATCGGGTAGCCGGTGTAGTTGTGGGTAAGCGCGAAGATCTTGCCGGTGCGCTCCACGGTGCGGCAAAGCTCCTCGGCCGCGGCCACGGTAGTCGTCATCGGCTTGTCGCAGACGACGTGGAAGCCCGCGTTCAGGAAGGTGGCCGCGACGGGGTGGTGGAGGTGATTGGGCGTGACGACCGCGACCGCCTCGATGCGGCCACCCCCCGGGCGCGAGGCCTCGGCGGCGGCCATTTCGCGCCAGGAATCGTAGACGCGGCCGGGATCCAGCCCCAAGACCCGCCCCTGTTCGCGGGAACGTTCCGGCTGCGACGAGAAGGCGCCCGCGACGAGCTCCCACTCCCCGTCGAGCGCGGCCGCCATCCGGTGGACCGCCCCGATGAAGGCGCCCGGACCCCCGCCCACCATCCCGTAGCGAATCCGGCGGCCCGAATCGCTCACGGCGCCCGACCCTCCCCACCGCTGAAACACGCCCGCTCCACCGGCGCCCGCCCCGAAGAAGCGGCTCCCGCCATCGCCGCCGCGCCCCCCCAATCGTTCACCCGCCCGCCTCGCCCGCGCGCCGCCGGTTCCGCAGGTAGAGCGCGCCGAAGACCAGGACCAGAACCCCGCTCAGCGGCACGACGTAGCGGAAGGAAATCAGTCCGCCCCGGTTCTCCGCCGGTCCCAGGATCGCCCGCGCCTCTGTCACCGCCGGATGCGTCGATCCCGATTCGATGAAGCCGCGCAGCGCATTGGCCGTCTCCACCGGCGGCAGCGCCCCCTCGGCCTGGTAGCGCTCCAGCGTCCCGGTCACCAGCGCCAGCCCCGACCGCAGGTCGTCCCCCTCCGGACCCGGCGTCCGCAGCGACTGCGACTCCAGCGCGCCCCCGGCATTCACCAGGATCGGCACCACCCGGTCTTCCTCCAGATCGGCGTGCGCGGCCCGGTCGGCGATCTCCCCCATCCGCGGCGAGGTCACCAGCCCGACCGTCGCCATTCCCACCGTCCCCATCAGCCCCAGCCCCAAAGCGCCGCTTCTTGGAATCCGCTCCGAGACGAACCCCAGCATCGTCGGCCAGAAGTAGCAGACGCCCAGCGCGAAGACCGTCGCCGAAGCGATGACCGAGGTCACCGAGGCGCCGTAGCTCAGCCAGAGCAGCCCCGCGCCCGAGAGCACCGCCGAGACCAGCAGAATCCCCGAGGGCGACAGTCTGTGCACCACCGGCCCGGCGAAGTAGCGCATCACCGCCATGATTCCGTTGATGTAGACCAGAACCAGGATCCCCGCCATCCCGCCCGCCTCCAGAACCGCCGGAATCCAGCGGCCCGGCCCCAGTTCGATCGAAGCCGTCAGCGCCATGCAGAGCAGCATCAGCCACATCAGCGGGGTGGCGAAGGTCGCGCGGAACATCTCGCCCATCGAGACACCCGAGCGCACCCCCTCGGTCGCCGGAAAGCGCTGTCCCAGAAGGAGAAAGCCGTAGGCCAGAGTGGGAACAAGGATCAGCGCAATCTTGAGCTGCCAGGCCGTCGCGCCGATGTCGTCGAGTGCCCAGGCCGCCAGTCCCCCCAGTACAATCCCGCCGGGAAACCAGACGTGGAACTGGTTCAGCTTGACCGTCTTCTTCTCGGGGTAGAGCGTCGCCACGAGCGGATTGCACGCCGCCTCGACCAGCCCGTTCGCCATCGCGATCACGAGTCCGCCCGCGAAGAGCGTCCCGAAGCCGTCGGCGAAGATCATGATCAGCGCCCCGCCCAGGTGTCCCACCCACGCCATCCGCACCAGGAATCGCATCCCCAGCGTGTCGCAAAGGGGCGCGAAGACCACCTGCGAAACCGCGAATCCCCAGAGCGCGGCGCCCCCGATCCAGCCCACCTGCGCGTTGTTCAGCACGAAGGCGCCCTTCAGATCGAACATCACCGCGCCCACGGTTGCGAAGGCCACGGAGGTCGCCACCAGGGCCATGCAGCTTCCGATAAAGAGGCGTTGGGGATGGAGGACGGCGTCTTCGGCGCGGGCCGCCGTGGCAGCTTCGTTCATTCCGGGTTCTCCTGCATGTTGAGCCTGCGCGATGCGCGGCTGCGGCAAGTGGCGCCCCCGGGAGGGAGTTGGGGCACCGCTGAAATCTACGGCCCGCTCCGTCCGCCGTTGAGGTACCGGAAGCTGGCCGTAGCCGAGGCCAGAGGGTCGTCCGGGTTGTCGTGCTCGACGAAGTGGTGCGCGAATCCCGCCTGCTCGGCGCGCGCCAGGATCCCGGCCCAGTCGATGACGCCCGCGCCCACGTCGGCCATCTCGCCGGCGGCGGTCAGGTCCTTGAGGTGGGTCAGCGGGAAGCGTCCCGGCCAGCGTTCGAAGAGCTCAAGCGCGTCGGCGCCCCCCACCGCGGACCAGTGCAGGTCGATCTCCAGGTCGACGAGCGCGGCGTCGAGGCCATCGGCCAGGATGGCGAAGCCGGTCGTGCCCCCGGGGAGTGGGTCGAACTCGAAGGCGTGGTTGTGGTAGGCGACCCGGATCCCGTGCGCGGCGGCGCGGGCCCCGGCGGCGTTGAGAAGGTCGGCGGCGCGGCGGTAGCCCTCCGCGGTCCGCATCGATTCGTCCAGCCAGGGAAGGACCAGCCAGCGGTGGCCGATCGTGAGCGCGGCCTCGATGGCGGCGTCCAGCCTGGGGTCGGTCAGCTCCGGGATCCCGACATGGGCGGCCGGCGCAGTCAGTCCCGCCGCGTCGAGCCAGGCGCGGACCGTAGCCGGGGAGTGCCCGAAGGTTCCCGCGAACTCGACCTCCCGGTAGCCGATGCGGGCCACCGCCTCCAGAGTGGCGGGGACATCTTCGGCCATGAGCGCGCGCAAGGTGTAGAGCTGGAGGCCGACCCGTTCGAGGGGGGGCTGGAGGGTGGTGGCGCCATGGGTTGGATCGCGGTCGGCGCGGGTGCAGGAGGAGATCATTCCGGCGCCCCAGGCCAGTCCGGCCATTTCCAGGAATTGCTTTCGGTTCATGGCGAAATAGAGTAGCCCGCCACGGCGGCCGGGGAAAGGCGGTGGCGAACTCGAAGGAACTGACGCGCCAGATTCGCGAAATCGCGGAAGCCTCGGGGATCGACGCGACCGGCGTTTCCGGAATCCGGGTCTATCGGAGTCCCGCACCTGGTCGGATCGCCGGTCCGATCGCGGCCGTCGTGACGGACGCGGAACGCTCTACGTCGATGCGGCGGCCGCTGGCTTCCTCCAGTTGTGCGGCGGCCATGCGGTGGACTGGCAACTGTTCCTGGCTGGCGTCTTCGAGTCCCTCGCAGGTGAACGGATCGTCATGGGCGTGGACCGCTTCCGGAAGTCGGAGGTGGTGGACGTGCTGGCGCGCGGCGGCTGGATGCCTTCGGCCATGGAATGGCGCGGCGTCGGGGCTGGCGCGACCACTGACGGTTCGCACGACGTGCGCTCGTTCCAACGGATGATTGACCACGGGACGTTGAAGACCTCGCCGGACCCTATCGCGCGTTCCGCCATGGCATCCGCCTCGATCCGGCGCGATCCGGCCGGGAATCCCGCGTTGGAAAAACGCCACGCGAACCGGCGCATCGATGCCGCTTCCGCTTGCGTGATCGCGTCGGGCTGTCCGCACATGGCGGCCGCGCGGAAGGTATCGAGGGGCGGTCCCGGGTTCCGCGTGATTTGACTTCCGGACGATGGCCGAAGTAGCTTCGGAATATCGTTCACCTCGGAAGGGGAGTTGCAAAATGAGAAAGCCGTTTCTCTGCGCGCTGGCGCTGATCATCACGGTGGCTTGCGGCGATCCCGTCGTTACGAACCACGACGTGGAGGACCCGGACCTGGTCCTGATGGAGAAGGTCATGGGGTTGCTGGAGGTGGAAGATCGCCACAAGGCCACCATCGAAATCGCTGGCCTTTTCGGCCTCGATTCCTCCCACGTGTTACCTCCATACGACATATCCGAAGAAGACGAAGAAGTCGCGGCCGACGGTCCCGATCCGGAATGTGAAGTCTATCGGGACTCGACGGAGGAGGAGCAAAAGAGATTCGCGAGGTGCTTATACTACGCGATATCGGACGACGAATGTCATGTTGGTGTGCACCAGGCCAGGAACGAGGAGTTGGAGCCCGGGGTTCACGTCCATTGCGTGCCGCCAGACGCTTCTTGACGCCATCGTTCCGCACGCCAGCAACGGAGGTTTCACCACGTCCGGCCTACGGGCCAGGGCGGCGCAATGTGGGACCTCGGCAATCTCTGGACGCTCTGTCGGGGGCCTGTCATTTCCTGTTGCATCCGTGAAGCATTCGCGAGGGGGGCTTTGACTTCGGGGCCAAGGCGGGGGAAATCGCGCTGGATTCGCCAGCGGATGGCACGCGACGGGTCTTGGTCCTGGTGGACTTCACGGCGCTTTGGGCAGTTCTTACGGGCGCGTAGCGCGACCGGGTGGAATCCGTGATGAAAGCCGCGTTGACGGATCGCCTCGAAGTGATCGACCCAAGGGAAGACTGTCGCGCGCGGAAGGATGGCGGACTACTACGGCGGAGCGGTCCCGGAAGAACCCGAGGGCAACTCGGCGGCACCACCAACTCCTCCGGCAAACTGCCCCGGCCCGCTACCAAAACGACCGAAGGCGGCCTCCAGCGACCCATCCTCGCCGTTGCTGCGGATCCGCAGCAACTACCCCGGCCGCCAAGCTACCGAACCCTGAATCCCCCGGCCAGCGGATCCCCCGCCTCCGCCCGAAAGCGCGCCTCGCCGGTGTAGTGCGCCTCGCCCCCGACCAGCACGCGCACGGCCCGCAAGTCCCCCACCTGCGTTTCTCCCACGATGCAGCCGCTGAAGACTGCGCCCGTCACGCTCGAGAAGCGCCGCCCTTCCCCCACCTCCGCCTGGCCCCGGGCCCGCTGGATGGCCATGCGCGCGGTGACGCCGCTTCCGGTTGGGCTGCGGTCCACCTGGCGGTCGGCGAAGACGCAGACGTTGGCGCTGGGGCGGTCGTCGCCGAGGCCGCCGTCGGTGAGGATGGTGCCGTAGAGGAAGGAAAGGTCGTCGTGTTCGGGGTGTTCCAGCTCGAGTTGGGCGGTCGCGGCGCAGGTCACCGCCCAGGCCGCATCGACCAGGCTCCGGGCGGCCGAGGTGCGCACATCGAGGCCGAAGCGCGACGCCGGGACCAACGCGTAGAAGGCGCCGCCGTAGCCGATGTCCACCGCCACCTTGCCCGCCCCGCCGACCTCTACCGTTGCACCCAGGAGGGGGGCGAAGGCGGGCACGCTCTCGAAGTGAACCGCTCCCGCGCGGCCGCCCAAACAGTGCACATGCGCAATGACGAGCCCGCACGGACACTGGATGCGCACGGTGGTTCGGGGTTCGCGGACGGCCACAATTCCCCTGTCCACCGCCCAGCGCGCCGCCGCGATCGTGGCGTGGCCGCACATCGTCGAGTAGCCCTCGTTGTGGCAGAAGAGAACCGCGAGATCGGCCCGCGGGTGATCGGGTTCGACCGGAATGACGCCGTACATGTCGTTATGGCCGCGCGGTTCGTGCATGAGAAAGCGGCGCAGATGGTCAAGGTGACGTTGTGCATGACGGCGCTTGTCGAGAAGGGTGGCGCCCGGAACCGCGGGGTAGCCGCTGGTGACGATTCGCACAGGTTCGCCCCCGGTGTGCATCTCGCAGGTGCGGATCTCCGGGTAGTGCGGGACCTGATCGGGAATCTGGTTCATGCCGGGCTCGCTTCGTTCCTGGCGCGCATCGTTCGTTCATCCCTCGCTTTCGCTTTTCCCCAATCGCCGGGCCGCGTGCCAAAGTCCCCACGCCAGGGCCGCCGAAGCCAGTCCCCAGACCGGGGGCACCATCCATCCTCCGCCATCCAAGGCCGTTTGCGCAACCAGCAATGCCACAACGCCCGCCGCCGCGGCCGCCAGCGCTTCCCCCACACCCGGCCGCCGCGAATGGAGCCCGGCAACCACCGGCACAAAGAGGCTGACCCCCAGGAGCGAGTAGAAGATCGTCAGCGCGCCGACCACATCGGGCAACAGAATCGCCAGAAGAACGCCGCCGCCGCCACCCGCAATCGCCGCCCACCGCGCCACCCGCAAGACCTGCCGGTCGCTCGCATTCGGGTTGACAAACCGCCGGTACAGATCGCGCGAGAGCGAAGTCGAGAGCATGAAGAGGATCGCGTCCGCCGAGCTGATCTCGGCCGAGAGGACCGCCGCCAGCCCCAGCATGCCGATCCATGCGGGAACGCCCGTCGCGAGGATGACCGGGAGCGCCGTTTCGGGATGGTCGAGCCCGGGGGCCACCGAGCGCGCGATCATTCCCAGAAGCGGGGGAAGGAAGGCGAAGATCATCAGCGCGATTCCCGCCAGAGTCAGGCCGGTGCGGATGGCGCGTTCGTTGCGGGCGCCGAAGGCCTTTTGCAGAACGCCTGGAGAGACGACGAAGGCCGGGACCAGGAGCGCGAGATACATCCAGCCGGACTCGCCGTTGGCCATGAAGTCGAGGTGGCCGGGGAGGGTGCGCGCGTGGGCCAGAACCGCATCGGCGCCGCCCGCCTGCGAGAGCGCCGCCGGAAGCGCGATCGCAAAGCCGCAGGCCAGAACCACGAGCTGCACCAGATTGACCCAGGCCGAGCTGAGCAAACCGCCCGCCGCGAAGTAGATCGTCATGACGACGCCGCCCGCCAGAGCACCCAGCCATCTTGGCGCGCCCGCCACGACCTCGAGGATCCAGGCCATGGCGATGAGCTGGGCCGCCAGGATCGCCAGGGTGCCGAGCCAGAGGAGAACGGAGATCGCCGCGCGGACCGGGGCGCCGTAACGGTGTTCAAGGTAGTCGCCGACGGTGAGGAGGGAGTGGTCGCGGGCGACGCGCCAGATGCGCGGACCGATCCAGAGCCCGAGGAGGATGGTGCCGATGCCCGCGGAACCGACCCACCACCAGGCCGCGAGGCCGTTCCGGTAGCCGAGGCTGGCGGCACCGACCGTGGAGCCCGCGCCGATGTTGGCGGCGAGGATGGTGGCGAAGATCAGGCCGGGACCGAGCGTGCGGCCCGCCACGAAGAAGTCGCCGCTGTCCGAGACGCGCCGTCCGATCGCGAGCCCGATGGCCGTGATGAGGACGACGTAAAGGAGGAGGCCGGGAAGCATCGTGCCGCGGCCTCAGGCGAAGGGGCGGCCACGCGCGGGGGCCGTGCGGGGGACGACTTGGGAAGCGAGGCCGAATAGCACCGAAAGACTCGGGGAAGGCGGCGGTCAGCGGGGTGGCGGCAGCGCGGAAGGAAGGTCGCGCACGGCAGGAAGGCCGGGAAGTCCGCGGGCCTCGCGCACTGCCCGCAGGATGGCGTGGGCTACGGCCTCGGCGGCCAGCGCGCCGACCTGGCTGACGGTGTAGCCCGGAGCGGCTGTTTCGGTGTTGGAGCGGCCATTGATCAGCGTTCCGGTGGCCAGTGTGAAGAGCGCGTCGCCATCGCCGGGGGTGTGGCTGGGGACGATCGCCCTCGCGATTCCATCCTGGGCCATCTGCGCGACCTTCGCGGCTTCGGCCTGGGTCAGCGCCGCATTCGTGGCCACCACCCCGATCGTCGTGTTCTGGCCCGGCGGCGGTTCCACCCCCTCTCCCCGCAGGATCCGGCGCGCGTCCACCAATCGGTCGCCCTCGCCCCGCACCCCCGCCACCACTTCCCCCGTCGCGGGATCCACAATGTCGCCCACCGCGTTCACCACCACCAGCGCGGCAACCACCAGGCCCCCCTCCAGCGCGATCGCAGCCGTTCCCACCCCGCCCTTCATCGCGCTCTCCATTCCGCGCAACTTGCCCACCGTGGCGCCCGCCCCCGCTCCCACGCTCCCCTCGTCCACCACGCCATCGGTTGCGGCTTCGGCCGCCCGGCGTCCGCATTCGGGACCGGGCCGCTCCGTGGCCACCCGCAGGTCGAAGATCACCGCGCCGGGCACGATCGGCACCACCATCCCCGACCCGACCGCGTAACCCTCGCCGCGCTCCTCCAGGTAGCGCATGACGCCGTCCCGCGCGGCCAGCCCGAATGCGCTGCCGCCCGCGAGCACCACCGCGTTGACCTTCTGCACCGTGTTGACGGGCCTGAGCAGATCGGTCTCGACCGTTCCGGGGGCGCCGCCGCGCACATCCACCGCACCAGTGGCCGCGCCATCGGCCAGAACGACCGTGCAGCCGGTGGCCGCGCCGGGGTAGCCATAATGGCCCACGCGAATGCCCGCCACCGAGGTCAGCCCCGCGTTCGCGGCCGCGCCGGACTGTCCCCGGGCGCCTGGGGGGGCGGCCGCGACGAGGAGCAGAACCAGGGCCGCAAACGGGCTCGCTGACGCACGCACCATGATTTCTCCGTATAGGGGGGTCGGAGCCACGCGCCGGAACCACAAACCCGCCATCGTCCCGCTGCGGGGAAGATAACCGCAGGCAACCGGCGGAGTTCCGAAACACTCCAAGACACACAGCCTCGCCGGAAGAGGACGGATTTCCGGCACGATTATTGCTTCACCCCTGCCCCGTGCGCGCACGCCGCCGCACAGAGCCGGGATCCAGGGAGGAGAAGAAACATGACGACACTACACCTCAGGACACGAATCGGGCGCCGGACATCCACGCTGGGTCTGGTTTTCTCGCTCGGACTGATTTTCGGCGCCAGCGGGATAATCCGTCTCACCGCCACCGAGCCGTCCACCCCTCCCGTCCCCGTCACGGAGACGTGCGAGAGCGACGCGCCCGCCCAGCGGGTTGATTCCTCGACCGCACCCGTTGTCCACTTCAAGGGACAGCCCGAGGCCGAACGGAACCTCTGATCCAACCCGGCTTCGCGGCGGCTCCGGCATCCGCGTCGCCCACTCTTCACGCGCCGTCCGCTCACTCCCGCGGCTCCCTTGCGGCTTTCGCCCGATCGTTTCCCGGCCACAACTTCCCCGGCCGTCTTCGCCCGCGCCCGCGATTCCGCCCACCTTGTCGCCTGAGCGCTCGCGCCCTCGTCGTCTCACGCGCCCACCCTTCGCTCCCACCTCCCTCCCCCACACCCCTCCCTTGCCGTGCAGACCCTCTTTCGCCGCTTTGCGAGCCGCTACACCCTGACCCTGGCTCTGGTCATGGCGGAGTCGGCCGGCTGGATCTTCTTCCCCCTCTTCATCGGCCGCGCCATCGACAGCGTCCTGGACGGCAGGGCTCGCGGCCTCTACGAACTCGGCGCCCTCGGCATCTTCGCCATGGGCATTGCGGTTGTTCGCCGCCTGGTCGACAGCCGCGCCTACGCCCGCATCTACACGACCCTGGGCAAGGAAATGGTTGCACAGACCGGGGAAAGCACCACTTCCACCCGCACCGCACGGCTCGGAATGCTCCGCGAAGTCGTCGAGTTCTTCGAGAATTCCGTTCCCGAACTCCTGATCAGCGTCCTGGGACTGGCGGGAACGCTACTGATCCTGGGGTCGCTTAACTTTTCGATCTTTGCGGGTTGCGTGATTGTAAGCGTCGCAACCGTCACCCTCTATGCGCTGACCGGCCGCTTCACCGTACGCTACAACAAGGGGCTGAACGACGAGGAGGAGCGGCGGGTCGACATTGTGCACTCCGGCAATCCCGCCCGCGTTGCGCGCCACCTGCGCCGGGTGATGCGGTGGAACATTCGCCTGTCCGACCTGGAGGCGGCCAACTACGGCGTCAACTGGATATTCATGACCGCGCTGATGATCTACGCGGTTGCGGCCGCCGCCGAGCGCACCATGGACTACGGTTCGATCTTTGCGGTTGTGATGTACGTCTTCGAGTTCATGGAATCGATGATGCTCCTGCCCTTCCACTATCAGCAGTGGCTTCGCCTGAAGGAGATCTCGGGGCGGCTGGAGGCTGTAACGGGGGACTGATGGGCGGCTGATTGCGGCGTCCGGTCGCTCAAAGCCGTAGATTCTCCCAACTTCCCCAATCTTCGGAGGACTTTCATGCCCCGCCCCAACCGTCGCACCCTGGCCGCCGCGAACGCTCCGGCGCATCCGGCCATGCAAACGCCCCTGCGCTTCCGCTTGACCGGCGCCCTCGCCGCCTGCGCCGTCCTGGCACTCGCCACCGCCTGCGCCCCCGGCGCGAGCGACTCCACCCCCGAATCGGACGCGACCGACGCCGCTTCCAACCCCGGTTCCCCCGCCTTCGAGGTCGACGCCTCCTGGCCCAGGACCCTTCCCAACGACTGGATTCTGGGTTCGATCACCTCGGTCTTCGTGGACGACCGGGATCATGTGTGGATTACGCACCTGCCCGAGACGCTGACCCCCGAGGAGATTGCCGCCGTCCAGGATCCGCCGATCGGAGAATGCTGCGTACCCGCGCCCGTCGTCATCGAGTTCGACGCAGAGGGCCGTGTGGTGCAGGGCTGGGGCGATCCCGCCACCCAGGATGTGTCGGAGTTTCCGCGCAACTCGCACGGCCTTTTTGTCGACCACAACGGCTTTGTCTGGATCGGGAGCTACCGGCACCACCGCGTCATGAAGTTTACCCGCGACGGCCAACACCTCATGACGATCGGGCGCTACGACGAGAACGCGGGCAGCAACGACACGACACTGCTCGGCGGACCGGCGGGAATCTGGGTCAATCCCGCAACCAACGAGGTCTTCATCGCGGACGGCTACCGCAACCGGCGCATCGTCGTCTTTGATGGCGAAACGGGCGCGTACATACGCCATTGGGGCGCCTATGGCGAGCCTCCCGACGACGGGGCCGCCTACGACTACGCCGCCCGCACCGCCGCCTCCCCGCTCCCGCCCCAGTTCTCCACTGTGCACGGCCTCGCCGGATCGAACGACGGGCTGCTCTACGTCGCCGACCGGCGCGGCAACCGCATTCAGGTCTTTGGGCTGGACGGCGCCTTCGTCACCGAGAAGACCATCGCACCGCTCACGCGCGCATCGGGTTCGGCCTTCGTGATCGCGCTCTCGCCCGACGACGCCGAGCAGTGGCTCTACCTCGCCGACGGGACCAATCACAAGGTGTGGATTCTGCGCCGCTCCGATCTGGAGGTGGTGGGCGAGTTCGGCCGCGGAGGGCGCCAGGCGGGACAGTTCATCCGCCCGCACGGAATGGATGTGGACTCGCGCGGCTACATCTATGTGGGCGAAGCCTCAACCGGACGGCGGGTGCAGAGGTTCGTGCCGGGCGGAAGCTGAGCAGACCCAAGGTCCCGGCTACTTCAGCTCCACCAGTTGATCGGGATCGACCCGCACCACCAGATAGGTGATCGTCTCGGTGATTTCGCTGAACCCGTGCGGCGACCCGGCCGGCACGATCACCATGTCGCCGGGGCCCACCTCGCGGCTGGACCCGCCCGCAATTCCCCCGACCGAGCTCGGCCCGGTGAGCGTCCGCACCGTGCGGCCCTCCGGATCAAGGGCGCGGCCGCCGCTCAACTCGCCGCCCGTGACCATCGTTCCCCGCCCCGAGACGATGTAGTACACCTCGGTCTGGTTGTGGTGCTGGATCGCGCCGAGGGTGATGGAGGGTGGCCGCTGCACGACTCCGACCCCGACATTGTGCCCGCCGGCGTCGATGTGACGGATCTGCTGGTCGCTGACCCGTTCGGGGGGCGCGGCCGCGATCGTCGCCCGGATGTCGGCCGCGGAGATGTGAACGGCCTGGGGGGTCTCCTGGGGGCGCGGGGCGGTGGCCACCAGGATCGTGGCGGCCACCACGAGGATGGATACTCTGAGCATAAGGGCCGGTCCTTTCGGTGAACTGATGTTTCCGTGAACTGATGTCTTCTTCGCAACCCGGGTCTTCTTCGCAGCCCGGGGACCCGGGCGTGGGAATCGACTCGTCCCCTGAATCAACCCGGCTGCCGGTCTCCGCGCCAGCGCACCGGTTCGCAGCGGGACTCGCCGGCGGATCGCCCGCACCGAAAGTCGGCGCCCCGCCACCCCGCCCCCCGTCGCGCCGCGTCGCCACTGATGCCAGATTGTTCCGGTGCCATTCGGCCCTCGCGCCGCGCCACCCGGCCCCTTCCCGTGAACTCCGAACTCCTTCACCCGGATCCGTTCCCCATCGGTCTCGTTTCCTCCAACCCAACCCACGGACCCACCATGCCCGCTCTCCGCCCCGCCCCTCTCCGCCCCACGTTCCTCGCGCTCCTCGTCGCGGCGGCATGCGCAATCGCGCCACCCGCACCCGCAACCCTCCCCCTCATTTCGTCCCCCGCACCCCTCGCCGCCCAACCGCTCGACACCCTCGCCTTCAAGGATCTGCGCTACCGGATGGCGGGTCCCTATCGCGGCGGGCGCTCGACGGCGGCGACCGGTTTCGCGAACGACCGCGACCGCTGGCTGATGGGCACGACCGGCGGCGGCGTCTGGGAATCGGACGACAACGGGGTGACCTGGCGCAACATCTCCGACGGTTTTTTCGGGGGCTCGATCGGCGCGGTCGCGGTTGCCGCTTCGGATCCCAACGTGATCTACGCCGGCGGCGGATCGATGGACATCCGCGGGAACACCTCGGCCGGGCGGGGCGCCTGGAAGTCGATGGACGCCGGACGGAGCTGGAGCTTCATCGGACTGCGCGAGGCCGGGCAGATCGGGCGAATCGAGGTGCATCCGCGCGACCACGACCTGGTCTATGCGGCGGCGCTGGGCCACCCCTTCGGCAAGAACCCGGAGCGCGGGATATTCCGTTCGCGCGACGGCGGCGGCACCTGGGAGCACATTCTCGCCCTCAACGACTCCACCGGCGCGTCCGATTTGACCATGGACATGACCAATCCGCGCATTCTGTATGCCGGGATGTGGCGCGGCGAGCGCAAGCCGTGGGCGCTGATTTCGGGGGCGGAGGAGGGCGGCGTCTACCGGTCGGTTGATGGCGGCGACACCTGGACGAAGCTGGGCGGCGGGCTGCCCGAAGGACTGGTGGGCAAGGTCGGGGTGAGCGTTTCGGCGGCGGATCCGGACCGCGTGTGGGCGATTGTCGAGGCCGAACCCGATGGCGGCGTCTACCGCTCCAACGATGGGGGCGAGAGCTGGACGCGCACCAACTCCGACAACAATCTGCGGCAACGCGCCTGGTACTACACGCACGTGCAGGCCGATCCGGTCGATCCCAATACGGTGTACGCGCTCAACACCAGACTCTATCGCTCGGTGGACGGAGGCACAACCTTTCAGGTGATTCCGGTGCCGCACGGCGATGTGCACGACCTGTGGATTCATCCCGGCGACCCCGCTCGCATGGTTGTGGCCAACGACGGCGGCGCACAGGTAAGCGTGAATGGCGGCGAGACCTGGTCCACCTATTTCAATCAGCCGACCGCCGAGCTGTACGACGTGATTGTCGACAACGGCTTCCCCTACCGGCTCTACGGCGCGCAACAGGACAACACTACGATCTCGGTTCCGGCCTGGTCCGACGTAAACACCCTGTACGCCAAGCAGCACTGGCTCAATGTGGGCGGATGCGAAACCGGTCCGATCGCGCTTCACCCCGACCGGCCGCACATTGTCTACGCGGGATGTTATGGCGGCGTCATGGATCGCTACGATCTTCAGTCGGGGCAGCGGCGCAACATCATGCTGTACCCGCAGTTGCAGCTTGGCATGGCGGCAAAGGATCTTGTGCATCGCTTTCAGTGGGTCTCGCCGATGCTGGTCAGCCGGCACGATCCGCGCGTCATTTATCATGGCTCGCAGCATGTGAACCGTTCGCGCGACGAGGGGGTGACCTGGGAGACGATCAGCCCGGACCTGACCACCGACAATCCCGCGCACCAGGAGCAGGCGGGCGGACCGATCAACGCCGATGTGACGGGGGTCGAAATCTACAATGTGGTCTTCTCGCTGGCGGAATCGCCCTTCGACGAAAGCGAGATCTGGGCGGGAAGCGACGATGGGCGCGTTCACATCACGCGGGACGGCGGCGCAAGCTGGACCGAGATCACGCCCGCAGCGATGCCGGAGCTGGGCACAGTGGACGAAATCGAGCTGTCTGAACATGTGCCCGGACGCGCCTGGCTGGCCGTGCAGCGCTACCGTCTGGACGACTTCGAGCCCTACATCTTCCGCACCGACAACTTCGGCGCAAGCTGGACGCTGAATACAACCGGCATTCCGGACGACCATCCCGTGCGGACGGTGCGCGAGGACCCCGGGCACGAGGGCCTTCTCTTCGCCGGCACCGAGTATGGCGTCTTCGTCTCGTTCGACGCGGGCGCTTCGTGGCAGAGCTTCCAGCGCAATCTGCCGGTCACGCCGGTCACGGGAATGCGGGTTGCGCACGACGATCTGATCATTTCGACGCAGGGGCGTTCGTTCTGGATCATGGACGACATCAGTCCGTTGCGCGAGATCGGGGCCGCGTCCGGAGCCCGGGTCCACCTCTTTACGCCGCGCGACGCCCGGCGGCTGACCAATGCAGGGGCCGCGGGTCTGGCCGAGCTGAATCCGGAGGCGGCGCCGGCCGGTGCGCTGATCCATTATTACATTGCGGAACCGGAGCTGGCGCAGGAACCTAACGAGACGTTGCGCGTGGAGATTCTGGACGAGAACGGCAATGTCGTGCAGTTCTTCGCGTCGGACTCGGCGGTGGCGGAAGAGGGCGGCGGCGAGCGGATTGCGAAGGCCGCGGGGCTGAACCGAATCGCGTGGACGGTCTTCTACCCGGGGCCCGATCTGCCCGAAGGCGCGGTGACCTGGGGCTACAGCGGAGGGGTGACGGCGCCGCCGGGGCGCTACCGGGTGCGGCTGAGTCTGGGCGAGACGACCGAGGAGCGGGACTTTCAGCTATTGCCCGACCCGCGCATTCCGGAAGTCACCGTGGCGAGCTACCGGGAGCAGTTCCGCGTGGCGATGCTGGCGCGCGACTCGATCAACTCGATCAGCCGGACCATCGACGAGCTGGCGGCGATCCGCGAACAGGTGGAGGCCGTGATGGAACGGGCCCGGACAGCCAACCGCGACAACGAGTTGCAGCCCCTCGCCGACACTCTGGCCAGGGAATCGACCGCGGTCACCGAGGCGCTGATGCAGACGCGCAACGAGTCTTCCCAGGATCCGATCCGCTTCGCCCCGCGCCTTGACAACCAGTGGCTGGAACTCTATGGACGAATCACCGGTACGGACGGCTACATCTCCGGCGGGGCCGAGGGAGCGCCGCATCCGGGCACGCTCGAACGCCTCAACGTGCTCCTGGAGGAGTGGGACGCCGTGCGCGGGCGCTACACCGATCTTCTGGCAAACGAGCTCCGCCGCTTCAATGAGGCCGTGGAACGCATGGGACTGCCCGCGGTGGTGCTGCCGCCCCGGGGGAGGATTGTGAGTTAGACATGAAAATCAAGGACGAATTCCATCGCCTGGTCCCGGACCGCCAGCGTCGCTGTGCCGCGATCATCCATGGGGCTTCGGCGGCAGCGGGTGGGGCGGCGGCGGTCGCAATCATTCCGGGTTCGGACGCGGTCGCCATCATGCCGATCCAGGTGGGGATGATTACGGCTCTGGCCGACGAATTCGAGGTTCCGTGGACCGATTCGGCGGTGCGGGCCGCCCTGTGGGCCTCGCTCGGGAGAATCGTCGGCAGAGGCGGCGCCAATCTCATGCTGCGCTGGCTACCCGTCTACGGAAACGTGATTCGGGCAGCGGTCGCGGCCAGCGTAACCGAGGCGCTCGGGTGGGCGGTGGTGAAGAAGCTGCGCAGGGATGGGCGGCTGACCTGAGGGCGCGCAAACACCAAGGGACCCATCGCGTGCGGGGATTGGCCTGCATGGCGCTCGCCGTCCTGTTCGCCTGCGGCGGCCCCGATCTCCCGGCAATTCCGGACCTCGATCCCGACGCCGTCGACCGTTGCCCCGATCCGGGCCCGGGCATAGAGATCGGCGGATTCGCGGGCACCGGGGAGGATACCCGGCGACTCCCGCAGCGTCGTCTGGTGCTGATGGGCGGGGGCCGGGAAGAGGACATTGCCGCGAGGCTGTTCGTCGAAGCGTCGTTCGCGGGCGACATCGTAATCCTTCGCACCAGCGGCTCGCTGACCAGCTATCCGGAATACTTCATCGGCGCCCTTGCCAGCATCACCCCGGCCACAGTGGTCACGGTGCGCACCAGCAATCCCGAAGCTGCCGCGGACTCCGCCGTCCTGTGCCGGGTGGGCCGGGCCGAAGCGGTGTGGCTCGCCGGGGGCAACCAGTGGAACTACCTGGGCCGGTGGCCCGCCGCCCTGCACGAAGCCCTGGCCGCGGTCGCCCAGCGGGACGCCACCATGGGAGGGACCAGCGCGGGGGCGGTATCCCTGGGCGAAGGCGCGTTCGATGCGCGGTACGGGACGATCACCTCGAAGGAGGCCCTCTCGGATCCGCTGCGCCCAGAGGTCAGCATCTCCCGTCCGGTCTTCGCCCAGCCGGAGCTGGATGGCATCCTCCTCGACAGCCACTTCACGGAGCGGTCGCGCGAAGGCCGGCTGCTGGTCTTCCTGGCGCGGTTTCTGGCCGATCGCGGCGAAGGCCCCGTGGTGGGCATCGGCCTGGATGAAGGCGTGGCCCTCACGATCGAGTTCGGCGAGTACCAGATCACCTCGCGGGAATCCGGCGCGGCGTGGCTCTACGAGGTGACGGGACCGGTGGACCTGGAGCCGGGCGCGCCGCTGACGCTGAGCGGAATCAGGCGGGTGCGGCTACCGGGCGGCAGTGTGGGCCGCTGGCCGTTTGCATTTGATGGGCGCAGCGATGTGGTGAGGTTGCGGGTGGTGGGGGGGGTGGTTGCACATTTGGCTGGAACCACTCCATGATTCGGGCGCTCCTGTCACCGCCATCATTGACAACCAGCGGCGCAGGGTCGGCGACTTTCTGGCCGATAATGCCACCCCGCCACCGCTCCACGGAATGGGTGCGCTGGCGACAGCGACGAGCATGCGGGGTTCGGTGCCTCGGGGGCCGGAAGCACATGGCGTTGGGGCCCCAGGCGGCGAGGGACACGGCGATCCGACCTGTTTTCATTTGAATACGCGTTTCATTTGAACACGCGCTTGAATTCGTCGCGCTGGGCGGCGGTACCGACGAACAGCACGTGCTCGCCCCTGCGGAGTCTACGCTCGGGCCGAGGATGCGGGTCAACCACTCCATCCGCTTCGACACCGAGCACCGAGAGGCCTGTGCGTTCCAGGATTGCGCTGCCGCGCAGCGATTCGCCCTCCAGCGAGCGGGGCAGTTCGGCGACGAACAGGTCGAGCCCTTCTCCGATGATGATCGGCGCGGTTCCACTTACGGCCGCAAGAACCGATTGAATCTTGATCTGGGAATCGCCCACCGCAAAATCCGCCCCGGCGCGATGGATGGCTTCGATGTTGGTGGGGTGGGTAAACCGGCTGACGATGATCGCGTCCGGATTGAGTTTGCGGCAGTACACGGCCAGAAAGATGTTCGTCGCGTCGTCGTTGGTGGTAAGGACCAGGGATGCCGCTTTGCGGATCCCCGCCCGCCCCATCACCCGGTTGTCCGTCATGTCCCCGATCAGCACGTCGTGCGTGACCTCCTCGATGCTCTCGCGCAGCCCGGGATCGCGTTCGACGATCCGAACCGACGCGCCCCGGGCGCCGAGCGTCCGCGCAACTTCGCAACCCACCCGACCTCCACCGATCACGAGCACGCGTTCGCCGCCTGAAGCGCTCCCCCACAGGAACGCGTTCAGGGACTCCACCTGGTGGGCGCTTCCTACCGCCAGGGCAATGCAGTCCTCTCGGAGAATCGTGTCCGGCAGCCCGGGTTCCAGGTGTCCTCTCTTGGTCAGGGCGAACACGGTGGCACCCGTGTGGGTCCGCACTGCCGCGTCCCTGAGGGTCAACCCGGCAAGCCACGTGTTTCGGATGGGAAACTCGGCGATCGCAATCCCCTTGTAACGACCGACATTCAGCGCCCGAGACGATCCGACCGGCACCCGGTTTGCGAGATGCTTGCCGAGCCGCCGGGTGGTCAACACCACCTGGTTGGCTCCGGCCAACTCCAATACGGCCTCGCCCTCGGGGTTCACGGCAGTAGCCGCAATCGGAACCCGCTCAGCAACCTCCCGCGCCGTAAGCACGACGTTGGCGTTGACTACATCCGTTGAGTTCGCTAGCAGAAGGCTCGCGCGATCAAGCGCGCAATTCTCGTATGTGGCCCGCACCCCCAGATCCCCGCGCACCACTGGCACCTTGTCCGCATGCAGGGACGCGGCCCGCACAGGGTCCGGTTCAATCACCACGCTCTCGATTCCCGCGTGCGCAAGCCGCTGGATGAGGGCGCTGGATTCGTCGTCATAGGCGCACACAATGACATGGCCACTGAGGTGAAGAGGGACCCGCGTACTGACGCGCGTCTTGACCTGTGCCTCCAGCCATGGAGCATAGAAAAAGCGAACAAAGGCAAACGGCAGGACGATGAGCAGCATGATGACGCCGGTCACCAGCACCACCGTGCTGAAGATCTGGCCGAGCTGCGATCGGAAGACGATGTCGCCGTATCCCAGCGTGCTCATGGTGGTGAGCGTCCAGTAGACACCGGTGAACCAGTCGTGCTGTTGGCCCTCGCGGGCCATCAGAACATGGAAGATCGCCGAAAAGAACACGATGACGAGGCCGAGCAGCAATGCGAAGCGAAGGAGCGTGAGCGGCTTGAGTTCGGGATGATCGCGGTGGCTCTCAAGGAAGCTGCCAATCGAGCCGATCGCGCCCCTCATTTGAGGAACCCTTTCATCTTATCCACCTCACGACGCCGGCCGCCGCGCCAGCCATTCATCCCACCACTCCAACTGGATCCAGGTGCGGTGAACCGTCCGCCAGGGCGTCCAGCCGCCGTGATACGACTCGGGATAGCGCACGAACTTTGCGGGAACGCCCTGCTTGCGGAGTGCCACATACATCTGGTCGGCTTCCTCGACCGGTACGCGGTGGTCCGACTCGCCGTGCACGAACATCGTTGGGGTGCTCACGCCCTTGGCATGAATAATCGGCGATGAGCGCATCAGATTCCGGAGGCCGCGCTCCTCCCACGGCGGCCCGTAGAACTCGCTCTCCTTGGTGCGGGGAATGTCGGCCACGCCGTAGTCGCTGACCCAATTCGATATGGAAGCGCCCGCGATCGCCGCCGCAAAGCGGTCCGTCTGCGTGATGACCCAGTTGGTCAGGAAGCCGCCGTAGGAGTAACCGGTCACGCCCATCCGGGCCGGGTCGATCGCGTAGTGGGCGAGCGCGTGGTCCACCCCGGCCATCACGTCCTCGTAGTCGCGAAATCCCCAGCCGCCCCAGGTGCCCCAGCGGAAGTCCTCGCCGTAGCCGGTCGAGGCGCGCGGGTTGGTATAGAGAACCATGTATCCCTGCGCGGCCAGGAGCTGGCGGTCGAAGGAGAAGTCGTTGCCGTAGGCGCCGTGCGGGCCACCGTGCATGACCAGAATCATCGGAAAGCCGGTTGACGCACCGGTCCCACCGTCGTATCCGAGCGCGGGCAGCATCCAGCCCTCGACCTCGGTGCCGTCCTCGCTGCGGAAGAGGAGACGGTCGGGCGTGGCCAACTCAAGCTCGGTGAGAAGCGCGTCGTTCGCGTTGCCGATGCGCCGCTCGTTGCGCGTTCCCTGCCCCGGTTCCCCGGTTGCGGCCAGCTCGCCCACCCAGACATCGGCCGGATGCACCGGGTCGGTCGCCGTAAAGGCCATCTGCGCAAAGTCCCCCGAAAACGAGAAGGAACCCAGACGCCGGTCCCCCTCGGTGAGCTGCGCCACCGGCCCGCCGCCAGCCGCAACGCGGAAGAGATGGGTATTGCCACCAACGCCACCCTGGAAATGGATGTGGCCGTCGGGCGACCAGGCCGGGCCGCCCGGAATCAGATCCCAATCGGCAGTCAGATTGCGCAAACGCTCGCCGGTCGCGGCATTGAACACAAAGAGCTCCGAGGACGCTCCCCGGTCGCGCTGTTCGCGAATAATCACATCCAGCCCCTCACTGCCCCGCGCCACAATCTCGTCCCCCGCCGGAGACCACTCGGGCGACGAATAGTTGTACTCGTCATCGGTCAGCCGCGTTGTGGTCCCGTCCACCGTCACCACCCAGAGATCGGCGCGTTCATAGCTGTGCTCGTCGCGCTGGTGCACATCGGCGGTAAAGGCAAGCGCGCGTCCGTCGGGACTCCATGCCAAGGCGGAAGCGTTCACCCCAAGTCGGGTAAGTTGTTGCGCCTCCCCACCTTCAGCCGGCAGCAGGAAGATCTCGCGTGGAGGCGTCGCCCAGGGATCGCGCGGGTCGGGTAGATAACCGCGCCGGTCGAAGCGGTAGTTCATCCAGTCGTAGATGCGTCCGTCGAAGCGCTCGGCCGTGCGTCGCTCGAAATCCGTGTCGTAGCTGGGCTCGGGCCGCTCGCCGGGCGGAGGCACCGCACGCGTAAAGGCAATCCAGCGGCCATCCGGGCTGAAAGCGGGAGAGCCGGTGAGTCCCTCGATCTGAAAACCTTCGCCCCGGGCGCCGTCCATCGCCAGAAACCAGGGCCCCGACGAGGACTCGCCGCTCGGATTCGGGCGCCGCGACGAGAAGTAGAGGTGGCGGCCGCCGGGAGTCCAGGCCGGTCCCGAGGCGCCGAAGCTGGGACTGGTCAGCCGCGCGGGCTCGCCGGAGCCATCCGCATTGGCGATCCAGATCTCGCTGTGCCGTTCGTTGCGATCCTCCAGCACCGAGGTGACGACGAAGGCAACGCGCGCGCCGTCGGGCGAGAGGGCGGGGCTGCCCACGCCCTTGAGGCGGTAGTAGTCCTCGATGGCCAGCGGGCGGCGCGGCTGGGCGGCGAGGGAAGTGGGGAGCGCGAGCGCGGCCGTGACCAGGCTTGCGGCCAGGACCAGAGCGGTGGAGGCGAGACGGGCGGGAGGGCCCGATACGCCGACGGGGTTCCCGGGGCGCGACGAAACGAAATGCATGGGAAGACTGATGAGGTGCATGGGAAGACGAATGAGGTGCATGGGAAGATTTCCGCGCATGGTGGAGACGCTCTCCGTCTGAGGGATGGACGGCTGTTTTCGGGTGTTTATCCACATGCGACCAAGCTGGGGTGTGGCCTCGGACGGCGCCATGTTGCGGCCGTTGCCCGGGACTGGATCCTGCTGCGCCAGAGTTAGATCCCGACGTCGATCCCCTGCCAGGCGCCTTGCCGAAACCGCGCCATGCTGAGCAGGCAGCGGGCAATGTGGCCGGTCAGGATGGCCAGCCAGATGTGGTGCGCCTCCAGCCCCGCGGTCGCCTGAATCGCAAAGCAGATCCCCAGCGGCAGCGCGAGCTGCGAGACCACCGAGATGTAGAGCGGACCGCGCGTGTCGCCCGAACTACTCGGCGGGCACGGACGGGGAAGATCGAACCATGCGTCCACCGAAGACCGCGCCGACGGTGCCGAGCACCGGATTCAGCCAGGTGAGCCAGAGAGGCTGCTGTGCGCTGCTCATGGCGGCGAACATTCCGACCGCATCGGGGCGGGGTCCAGGAGCCACGGGCGCGACCGACATCTGGCCCACCGCGACGAAAGGGGTCTCGGTGTGTGCATCGCAACAAAACGGGTCGATGTGTAGGTCGCAACAAAACGGTAGGTTTGACGAGGATTGCAGGCAACCGGGTTTCAGGAGATGGGAGAGATGATGGCAGTGGCCAAGGCGAGACCGGGGGGAGAGGCGACGGCGGTGGATCTGTCGCTTGAGATCGAGGCGAGCGCAGACCGGGTGTGGACCATGGTCTCCACGGGGGAAGGGTTCTCGGCCTTCATGCAGGGCCGGGTGAGTCTGGAAGCGCGGGAGGGGAGTCCCTTCCGGGCCGAATTCCCGAACTACGGGGTGGTGCTGGCAGGCGAAGTGGCGCGAGTGGAGGGGGGGCGGGGCGGCGGAAGCGAAGCGGGCGCGCGCACCATCGCGATCACGTGGGGCTCCGAGCTGGGACCGCAGGCGGCCGACCTGCCCGCGGGATCGTCACTCGTGGAGATCGGGGTGGCGGACGCGCCGGCCGGATGCCGGGTGGATTTGCGTCACAGCGGCTTCCCTTCGCGGCAGCTCGCGCGCGAACACGAGGACGGCTGGCGCTTCCACCTGGGCCGTCTCGCGCTGGAGGCCAACCGGGCCGACCTCGGGGCTGGACTCGCTCGCACCCTTCCCCTCTGGTTCGCCGCCTGGAACGACCCCGATCCCGAAGATCGTCTCGCCACGCTGCGCGGTTGCTGTGCCGAGGACATTTCGTTCCAGGACGACTGGGCGGTCGCGCGCGGCACCGAGCGGCTGAATCTTCACATCACCAACTGCCACCGTTTCATGCCCGGCTGGAAGATCGAAGCCACGGGCGAACCGAGCATCTGCCGGGGCGAGGCGCTGGTGGGCTGGCGGTCGGAGGGTCCGGCCGGCGCCGAGGCGGGACACAATCACATCCGCGCCCGCCACGACGGCACGATTCTGCGGGTGGCGGGATTTCGAGCGGGGTAGCCCCCAATCCCGGGATGGCCACCCGAGGCCGACGGGGTCACCTCTTCCGCACTCGCGCCCCGAGCAGCAACCCCGCGACGGAGAGCGGCAGATTCAGCCACGACAGCCACCTGGGGCTCTCGGCCGCGGCCATGGCGTCGAAGATGGCGACGCCTTCGGGACGGACTTCACCGACCGCTTCGGGCATGTAGAAGATCGCGGAGTACACCCCCGCCGCGACCGTCGCCACGACGAGAACCCATAGTTAGTTAGTTCTCGTCCGTAATCTCGTAAGTCGTTGTCATCATTGAAGCAATGGAACTACGAGAAGGCTAGTTTTGCTGCAATTCGGGTGTAAAAGGGTTATTTTTGGGGTGAAATACTGTTCCCAAAGCCCCCTGGAGGCCGCAGATGCGAGCAAAGCGTGCTCCCCAGCGCAGTTTCTTCGACGTGGGATACCCCAACCATGAGATGGGCCGTGCACTGGAGCGGATCTCGACGCTCCTGGACGGTCATCCGGAGTTCCTGGACTGGATCTCGGCCGATGTCGACCGCGGGCGCCCGTCGAGGAGAGGCCGGGCGGGGCTGCCCTGCGAGGTGATCCTTCGGTGCGGGATCCTGAAGCAGCTGTGGCAGGTGGACTACCGGGACCTGGAGTTTGCACTGCTCGACTCCGCGTCCGCGAAGTACTTTGCCCGGGTGGACCCGTTGCGGCCTCCGAAGAAGTCTGCGTTGCAGAAGTGCATCGGGGCCGTTCGGGCCGATGTGTGGGAGCGGATCAACCGGGTGCTGATGGACACGGCCCGGGGCGGCAAGGTCGAGGGGGGCCGGACGGTGCGCATCGACAGCACGGTGACGGAGACGCACATCCGCAATCCGACCGACAGCCAGCTGCTCTGCGACGGGGTGCGGGTGCTTACCCGGCTTCTGGTCCACGCACGCGACGAGTTGGGCGCGGAGGCTTTCCCGTTCCACAACCATCGCCGGGCGGCGAAGCGATGGGCGTTGAGAGCGTCGCGGAGGCGCGGGAAGCGGCGGCGCGGAGCGTACCGGGAGTTGCTGGGGATCGCGCGACGCACGCTCGGGTACCTGCACGGTGCGCTGGCAGCGGCCGAAGAGCGCGAGGTCCCGGCGCTACGCGACTGGCGGGCCAAGGCGTTGCAATACGGGGAGTTGCTGGGCCGGGTGGTCGACCAGACCGAGCGCAGGGTGCTGCGGAGCGAAAAGGTCCCCGCGCAGGAGAAGGTGGCAAGCCTGTTCGAGTCCCACACGGACATCATCGTCAAGGGCGGGCGGCGGGTTCAGTACGGACACAAGGTCAATCTCAGCACGGGCGCGAGTGGACTCGTGCTCGATGCGGTGGTCGAGCGGGGCAATCCGGCCGACAGCAGCCGGTGTCTCGCCATGATCGAGCGTCACGCGGAAATCTACGGTTCGGTGCCAGAGCAAGTCGCCTGCGACGCCGGCTACGCCAGCAAGCGCAACCTCCACGAGGCCAAGGCGCTTGGCGTCACCGACATGGTGTTCGAGCGGAAGAGGGGGCTGCAAGTGGCGGATATGGCGTCGACACCCGGCGTCTATGACAAGCTCCGGCGCTTCCGCGCAGGCATCGAGGCGGCAATCTCGTATCTCAAGCGATGCTTCGGCCTTCGCCGGTGCCACTGGAGGGGGCTCGATCACTTCCGGGCCTACGTCTGGTCGGCGATCGTTGCCCACAACCTGGCGGTGCTGGCCCGCAGCCCGTTGAAACTGAAGCCGACGTAAACGGCGGAGCGACCTCGACGGCTCCTCTTCGAGACCGACTCAAGCAAGTCGGAGGGACTCTCAGCCCCATGGGCCGACAGAGCCCTGCCAACAACGCCCCACACCGCCCAACACGTCACCAGCACCACGCAAATCCGCCCGGATCCCGCGCTAAAGGCTTGACAGAGTTCCGTTTACAGGCAGAAAATGGACGAGAACTGCTAGGGTTCCGTCCCAGAGATCGGCCCACCTCGGTCCCTTCGCGCCGCCGGAGGCCGAGTCCCGAGATCCATCCGCCTGCTTGCCGAGAAGCGCCGCGGGGGGGACCACCCCACTTGTCAAGCAGCGAACCGCTGATGAACCGCGAGATTCATGCGCGCCCGCCCGTTTGATACCTTCCGACTGGTAGAGTCTTGCTATCCCTTCACCCCCGCCCGCCGCGCTACCTCGGCCCCGATCGCCACATCCTGGACGGCCACCCCGACCGACTTGAAGAAGGTCAGTTCGCGGCCCGCGTTGCCCTCGGGCGCGGTTCCGTTGACGATCTCGCCCAGCTCGGCGTCGATCGGGTCGGGGGGAACCAGGCCTTCCGCAATCGGGATGATCAGGTCGCCCGCTTCCTTCATCACGGCCGCTCGATCCTCCACCACGACGCGCGCCCGCGCCACGATTTCGGCACCGATCTCGCGGTGGTCGGGCATGAAGCTGCCGCTGCCGCTGATGTGGGTGCCCGGCGGCAAGCCGGTTCCGTCGAAGACCGGGGTGCGCGAGGTCGTGACCGCCGCGATGATGTCGGCGCCCTCGGCCGCCTGGGCCGGATCCGTGATCGCACGCGCCTCGACGCCCTGCAGCGAAGCCGCCAGCCGACGCGCTGATTCCCCGCCCCGCGACACCACCCGCACCTCTTCGATCGGACGGACAGCGCGCATCGCCTCGATCTGGCGGGGTGCCTGCGCACCCGCGCCGAAGATGGTCAATACGCGCGAATCCGGGCGGCTGAGGAGCTTTGCCGCGAGCCCGGCCGCCGCCGCCGTGCGAATCGCGGTCAGCTCGCCGGCGTCCATCAGCGCGGTGGGCATCCCGGTCTCGTCGTCGAGCATAAGAACTACGCCGCTGATTGAGGGGAGTCCCCGGGACCGGTTCTCCGGAAAGATCGAGACGATCTTGGCGCCGCGCTCTCCGGCCGTCGCCAGGCCCTCCATCCCTTCCTCGTCCCCCCCCCTCCCCGCCCCAGGACTACCGTACTTCCCCTGCGCCCCCGGCTGCGCCGGACCGGATTGTTCGGGACCAAGCCGCGCCGGCATGAAGAGCGTCGTCCCCCGCCCTCCCCCCAGCCCCACCCGAACCGGCATCTCCACGCGGCCCGCGCACATCGCCCCGAAGGCCTTGCGCATGGCATCGATCGCGTCTTCCATCGTGATCAGGGAGACGATTTCGTCGCGGCTGATGATGCGGATCTTCATTGCGGTGGCGCGCCTCGCCCGTCCGTGGTCAGTCCGCGGCCACGCGCCCCAGGAAGGCCCGCACGCGGTCGTGGCTCTTGAAAACCATCACCGTGCCCGGCGCCTCGCGCGCGATCTGTTCGGGGATCGTACCGAAGAGGATGCGGTGCGAGAAGCTGTCCTCCGAAGCGCCCACCATCACGGCGTCGAACTCCGCGGCCGCGCCCACAATCCCCCCCACCACCCCGCGTCCCCCCAACACCCGCGTCGTCACCGGCGAGTCGGCCGCGTGCTCCGAACGTTCCCCGGCCAGCCGTTCTTCCACTTCGGCGCGGCGCGGCTCCGGCGCGGAATCGGCCACGAACGCCGCGAGCGTCACCCTTCCCCCGTCCCCCGCCAACCCCACTGCGTAGCTCTGTGCCTTGCGCGCGTGCCGTCCCCCGGCGGTCGGCAGCAGAATCCGCCGTGGCACCGCCGGGTCCGGCCCGAACCTCACCAACAGAATGTCGGCGCGTCCCAGCCTCACCACATCGTCGGTCACCTCGCCCAGAATGCGGCGGGCGGTCGTGGTGAAGCCCTTCCACCCAAGCAAAATCAGGTGGGAGCGATCCTCGCGCGCGGCCTCCAGGATCGCCCGCGCCACATTGTGTCCCACCCGGATCTCGGTCGTGACCGGGACGCCCAACTCGCCCTCCAGCGCCTGCAGCTTCGCCAGCACCCCGGCCTCTTCCTCGATCTCGCGCCGCGCCATCTCGGGGGGCAACTGGTCCGGCACCCGGACCACGCGCAGCACGGTGATCTCGCCGCCCCGCCCCCGCGCCAGCGACGCAGCGATCCGCAGCAGGGGCCCGGCCGTGTGGGGATTGTGGACGGGAAGCAGGATGCGGAAGGAAGCGGTGCGCGGAGAGGCCCGCAGCGCGACGATCCGGGATTCGGGTCCGGCCGCGTCGGGTACATCGAAGCGGGCGCCACGCCAGGCCGCGTAGGCGAAGAGTCCCGCGGCGAGCGCCAGGATGCCAAGAATGACCGGCTGAATGTGCCCCTGAGCGGGAATCTGGAGGATGAGGTAGATGTTGGCGGCGATTCCGAGGCCGGGTAGAAGGGGAACCAGGGGGACCCGGAAGGGACGCTCGATATCGGGGAAGCGGCGGCGGTGGACGATCAGCGCGGCATTGACCAGGCAAAGCGCGAGCAGAAGAACGAGGTTCGCGAAGTGGGCAAGCTCCTCGAGCGGCAGTAGAAGCGCGAAGGCCGCGATCGATCCGCCGACCGCCAGGAGGGCAACCACCGGGGTGCGGGTGCGGGCGCTGACCCGGCTGAACGAGCGCGGCAGGTGCCGGAGCCGGCTCATCGAGAGGGCGACGCGGGACCCGGCCAGAATCGAGGCGTTCGAGGCCGAGATCATCGAGAAGAGGGCGCCGCCCACGATCACCGCTCCGCCGACCGGTCCCAGGAAGGCCCGCGCCGCCACCCCCATCGCCGACTCGGTGTATTCGGTGAGTTCCGCCGCAACCACGACTACGACGACCAGCGCGTACAGCACCGTCACCACGATCATCGAGATGAAGATCGCGCGCGGAATCGTCTTGGTGGGATTGATGACCTCGCCCGCCGACGCCGCGATCGCGGAGAAGCCGAAGAAGGTGATGAAGACGAGCGCCGCCGTCGACGCGATCATCGGGAGGTCGCTGCTGAAGCGGGCAGAGACCGCCGCCGCGTCGAAGCTCCCCAGTCCACCCGCGATGAACCACACCAGGAGCACGATCTTGGCGGCCGTGACAACGATCTGGAAGGCCCCACTCTCCTTCGTTCCCTTCATGTTGAGCAGGGTAAGGGCGGCCAGGAAGACCAGTCCGGGAAGCGCTTCGGCCGGGAAATGCCAGACGAATTCGTTGAAGTAGGTGGACAGGCTGGCGATGTAGAAGGCGCACGACGAGGCATAACCCAGGAGGATGCACCAGCCGACCAGGTAGGCGAGAAGCGGGGGGAAGGTCTTGCGCGCGTAGAGGTAGCCCTCGCCCGAGAAGGGGTAGATTGAGCTGAATTCGCAGTAGGTCAGCGCGGTGAAGGCGGCCACGAGCGCGGCCAGCAGGAAGGAGGCGATCGCCGCGCTACCGACGTACCCGACCGCAAGCCCCGAGAGGGTGAAGATCCCGGCGGCGATCATGGTGCCGGTCCCGATCGCCAGCGCCGAGACCAGACCGAGATCGCGGCTCAGACCGGCGCCGTGAGAGTGCTCCGGGGCGGAAGCGGAATCCGGCTGTGCGGCGGTGGTCACGGTTGCGCGGCGACCGGGTCAAGCAACGCCCGCACGTCCTCCTGCACATCTTCGTCCATCGGCTGGAAGGGACCCGTCCATTTGCGCACGATGAATCCACCGCGGTCGATGAGGAAGGTTCCGGGAAGACCCAGAAGGAGATAGGCGTCCATGATCTCCCAGCTCGGTTCGTGGTATATGGGGAAGGTGACGCCGGCTTCTTCGGTGAAGGACCGGATCAGATCCCGCGAGCCGCGGTCGTCAACGCTGACCCCCACCACCTGGAAACCCTGGTCGGCGTAGGCATCGTGAAGCCGTTGCAGCGCGGGCATCTCCTCTCGGCAGGGCGCACACCAGGTGGCCCAGATGTTGAGCATGAAGGGCGCACCCTCCAGGTCGGCGCTCGCGACGGCGGCGCCCTCCAGGGTGACGGCCGCGAAGGGCGGCGCCGCACTGCCGACATGGGGTGCGGGGCGGTCGCCGGAGCAGCCCGCCAGCAAAAACGCCAGGGCGGTGGCGGAGAGAAGGGCGAAGCCGCGGGGCGGGGCGGTCAACGGTCGGCTGGTTGTCGCTGAAGGCATTCCTCGTTCGCCCTTTTTGAAATCGCGTCGTGGAAGATCGTGTCCCGCAGGATAGCGTCCTGAAGACCGCGTCCCGGAAATCGCCTATCGAAATTGCGTACCGACCGAAATCTAGCCCCTCGCGCATCCGGCCTGCCACAAAGACGGTCGAATTCCGCTTCCGCGAACCGTGCCGCCGGCGCCCCGGAAGCATCGGTGAGCGAGACGGCTCAGCACCCTCCCGGATTCCCTCCGCGCGGGTTCGGTGGCACATTTGAGAAGGGTGGCGGTTCCACGCGGCCAACCGTTGCGAATCCCGGTGGCGTCCAGGCCGTAGTCCATCTCTAGCCGTTCGGCGCGCACCGATGGCTGAAATGGCCATTGCGCCGCGCAGGGCGCGCACGCACCGGAGACATACCGAACAAGGAGGTCGGCATGGTGGCAGGCGGACGGCACGTTGGGACAGACGCCGCGGAGGGTCCGGGAATGGGCACGCCGCACCCGGCCGGGAAGCGGCCGTGGAGAGGCAAGGCGGTCTTTCTTGCCGGATTCGCGCTGTACTTTGCGGCTCTCTGGTTCCTGTGGGAGACGCCGGCGATTCTTCCGCTCAAGATCTTCGTGGTGATGCTGCACGAGATCAGCCATGGGATCGCGGCGATGGCCACCGGCGGCACCATTGAAAAGATCGTCCTGAACGAGTATCAGGGGGGCGCCTGCCACTGCCCGGGCGGAAACGCCTTCATTACCCTGACGGCCGGTTATCTCGGCAGCCTGCTGTGGGGCGTGGCGATCCTGGCGGTCGCGGGGGCGCGGCGCATTCCGGCACGAATCCCGGTTCTCCTGATCGGTGTGCTGGTGATGGGGCTGACGGTGCTCTATGTGCGCGACAGCTTCTTCGGCGTCGCCTTCGGGATCGGCTTCGGGCTGGCGATGATCCTGGCGGGGCGCAAGCTGGGAGATGGCATCAACCGGGTACTCATGACGACGCTGGGGTTGACAAGCTGCCTCTACGCGATTCTCGACATCAAGAGCGATGTGCTCGATCGTCCCCACCTTCGTTCCGACGCCGCCATGCTCTCGGAGTTGACGGGTGTGCCAACCACGACCTGGGGGGTCATCTGGATTGCGGTGGCGATGATGGTGAGCGTCTTCGCGTTCAGCCGCGCCTACCGGGCCGCGTAGCGCTGGCTGCTTCCGTTGGGGGTGTTGCTTCCCGCGCAACTCCGACCCTATATTGATTCCGTGACCCAACGGGGTCGCGCCCGCTGCCGTTGAACCGGCGGCCGGGCCACAAGCAGGAGATGAGGCTCGCACAGGACCAGGTTCGCCTGGATCCGTGTCCCGCCCGATGTTGAACCCGCAGAAAAAGGAGGTGGTCTCTTGACTAGTCCCAGTACCCAGCCCAACCCGGCAAGGGCAAGCGATCGCCGCTTCGGCAACTAAGCCGAACCAACGATCCAGCCGTTCGCGCCGCAGGCGGTCATCGCGCCGGGTTGCGGTCGGTCCCGCCCCCGCAGACTCAGGGTTCGTCCCGGGTCTGCGGGGGCTTCGTCGTTTGTCTCACCCGGGGAGCCACCCCAGCATGCACGACCTGACCTGGCACGAATCGGCGCCGACGCGAATATCGCTTACGGCCGCGCTGGGCGCCGCTCTCTCGCTGCTCGCCGCCTGCGCTCCGTGGGCGGAGCGGCCGGACGGCGGAGCCGGGGACAACGTCGCCGCCGAGGCCGCCCTCTTCGAGGAGAAGTGTGCCGGCTGCCACACCGATGCCGGAATCGCGCGCACCCCGGGGATCGCGCTGCTGCGAACGCTCTCGCCGCGCGCCATCGTAGCCGCGCTGGAGGATGGCGTCATGCAGGCCGAGGGCGCCGGCCTGACACGCGAAGAGCGGGTGCGTCTGGCCGAATACCTGACCGGACGTGCCTACGGCGCCGAGCTTCTGCCCGAAACGGCTTTCTGCGCCGGCGCGGGATGGGAAGCGCTCGACCTGGACGCGACCCTATCGATGGGATTCGGGGGCAATCCGGCCGGAACCGGATTCCTGGAAGCCACAGCCGCAGGGGTGCGGGCCGACCAGGTGCCGAATTTGAAGCTGCGCTGGGCCTTCGCCTTCCCCGATGCGAGCGAGGTCCGCACCAGGGCCACCGTGATCGGCGACGCGGTGCTGGTCGGCGGGCCATTCGGCGAGGTGCTCGCCCTCGACGCCGCCACCGGGTGCGTGCGGTGGAGCTTCGAAGCCGACGCGGCCGTGCGAGGGGCGGTGCTGGCGGGGGAGGGGCCGGAGGGGCGCCCCGCGGCGTTCTTCGTTGACTTCCGCACCAACGCCTATGCGCTTGACATGGCCACCGGGGCGCTTTTTTGGCGCTACCGGGTCGGTTGGCACGCGACCTCCAGCACGACCGGCAGTCCGGCGCTGCACGACGGCCGCCTCTTCGTTCCCGTCTCGTCGTGGGAGGTTGCCATCTCGGGAGACCCGCGCTACGAGTGCTGCACCGCTTCGGGCGCGGTGGCCGCCCTGGATGCGCACACCGGCGATGTTTTCTGGTACCACCGCGTGATCCCGGGCTACCCCGAACCGGCGGGCACGAACGCGATCGGAACCCGGCTATGGGCCCCTTCGGGAGCCCCGGTCTGGTCCAGTCCAACCATTGACGCCGCGCGGGGCCTGGTCTACGCGGGGAGCGGCGAAAACTACACGCGCCCGACCACCCCCGGCAGCGACGCGATCATCGCGCTCGACATCGAGACCGGGGAGCTCGCGTGGTCCTTCCAGGCCACCGCCGACGACGCCTTCAACATGGCCTGCACCACGCCCCGCAACCGCCAGAACTGCCCCGACCCCCCGGGCCCGGACCATGACTTCGGGATGTCGCCGATGCTGGTGGAGCGCCCCGACGGCCGGGAGATCCTCGTGGCCGGACAGAAGTCGGGGGTAGTGTGGGCGCTCGATCCGGATGACGCGGGGGCCGTGCTATGGTCGGCGACCGTGGGGAAGGGCGGGGCGCTGGGGGGAATCCACTGGGGAATGGCGACCGACGGCCACCTCGCCTACGCCCCGGTTTCCGACCGCGACGCGGTGATCGTCGATGTGCATCCGGAGCGCGGGCCCTCGCCGGGACTCCATGCGCTCGACCTCATGACGGGGGAGCTCGTGTGGAGCGTCCCCGCGCCGGAAGAGAGTTGCGCGGGCAAACGCGGATGCTTCGCGGCCTACTCCGCCGCGCCGGCCGCGATTCCGGGGGTGGTCTTCGCGGGCGGGCTCGACGGCCATCTGCGCGCCTACGCGGCAACGGACGGCCGCCTCCTCTGGGAGTTCGACACCACGGCGGTCACCGAGACAGTCAATGGGGTGGCCGGGCGGGGCGGCGCGATCGATGGCCCGGGCCCGGTCGTAGCGGGTGGAATGCTCTTCGCCAACAGCGGCTACGCGATGTTCGGCCAGCTTCCCGGCAACCTCCTCCTGGCGTTCAGCCCGGAGTAGCGTCACTGTTCTTTGACACCCGGATCTCCTTGGCACCCGGATCCCCGGTGTCCGATCACCTGCTGGCAGAAATCCGTGGGTCCGGCGCGCCGACCGTCCGGGGGTGGCGGCATCCTGCGCGCACTTGTTACGGGTGCGTGCACGGGTTCCATTCCTGGCAACATCGACCACCTTGACGACGATCACCACGAAACCCGGATCCCCCATGCGACGCCCTCACGCCTCCGGGCCCGGCGCCGGCCGCCGCCGAATTCGCGACCGCGTCCCCGTCCCCCTCCTGGCCGCGATCGGTTGCACCCTTTCCGCCTGCGCCCCCGAGTCCCCGCTCCCCCGCACCCCCTCCGGCAACCCCGACCTCAACGGACTCTGGCAGGCGCTCGGCAACGCCCATTGGGACATCGAAGCGCACGCCGCGCGACCCGCCCTCGCCATGCAGAGCGGCCCCGTCGTTCCCGTCCCGGCCCGCGAAGTTCTGGCGCTGGGGGCGGTTGGATCGGTCCCGTTCGGCTATGGCGTGGTGGAGGGGGGTGAAATCCCCTACCGGCCCGCGGCCCTCGCACGCCGCAACGAGAACCGCGAACGCTGGCTGGAGCGCGACCCGGAAATCCGCTGCTACCTCCCCGGCGTTCCCCGCGCCACCTACATGCCCTTTCCCTTTCGCATCTTCCAGAGCGAGAGCAGATTTTTCATCGCCTACGAGTACGCCGGCGCCATGCGCGAGATCTACCTTGAGGATCCCGGCCCGCCGCAGGTCGATTCGTGGATGGGACAGTCGCACGGCCGCTGGGAGGGCGATACCTTCGTCGTTGAGGTCACCGGCTTCAACGGCCAAACTTGGCTGGACCGCGCCGGCAATCACCATGGACCGGGGCTGACGGTCACCGAGCGCTACACCCTGGCCGGAGCCGATCACATCTGGTACGAAGCCGAACTGGACGACCCCGACACCTATGAGCGGCCCTGGACCATTCGCATGCCGCTCTATCGCAATATCGATCCCAACGCGCGACTTGGGCAGTTCAAGTGCGTGGAGTTCGTGGAGGAGTTAATGTATGGCCATCTTCGCAAGAATCCGATCTCGCACTGACCGGACCGCAGCGAGCCGAGAGGCAGACGGATCGGGGGCAGACGGATCAGGGGCAGAAGGATTGGGAAACAAGCTCGACCGTCCCCGCTCTGCCGCGCCGAACACGCCACGGGTGAGCGCCCATCCGGTTGTGCCTGCGGGATTCGCGGCCACCCGTTTGCGTCCTGGCGCCGCCCTGGCACCGGTCGCGGCACTGGTCGCGGCACTGGCTCTGGCGGCACTGGCTCTGGTCGCGGTCGCGTCTCCCGCGGCGCCTGTCTCCACCACAACGGACGAGTCGGCGAGCGCGCCTTCGCCAGGCGACGGCCGCCCTGGCCCGGAAGGCGCCCAAAGCGCGCAACTGGCTGCGTCCCCATCCGGCTGGACCGTCCCCCGCACCCCCCTCGGCCACCCCGATCTGCAGGGCAACTGGTCCAACGCGACCATTACGCCCATTCAGCGTCCCGAGGGACAGGGACCGGTTCATGCGCCCGAGGATGTGGCGCGCATGGAGGAACGGCTGCGCGGCGCGATCGCCAGCGGCTACGCCGACAGCGACCCCGACCGCGAGGCTCCACCCGTCGGAGGCGTCTTCACCGGCGATCCCCGCTACGACGCGGCCTCTGGAGGCACCGGCGGCTACAATGCCTTCTATATCGATGCCGGCGAGCGCGTGGCTGTCTTCAATGGCGAGGCCCGGACCTCGCTCATCGTCGATCCCGGCAACGGACGGCTGCCCCCCCTCACCGGCGAGGGGCGCGCACGCATGGAGGAACGGCGGCGTCTGGCACGGCAGTTCGGCGCCTACGACAACCCCGAGAACCGGCCGCTGGCCGAGCGCTGCATCATGTCCTTCGGCTCCAACGCGGGTCCGCCGATGCTGCCCAACTACTTCTACAACAACAACTACACCATTGTGCAGACGCCCGGTCACGTCATGATCATGACCGAGATGGTGCACGATGTGCGGATCATTCGCATGGGCGAACCCAGGCCGCTGCCGGCGCACATCCGGCCGTGGATGGGCGATTCGTGGGGTCGTTGGGAGGGCGACACCCTGGTTGTCGAAACCACAAGTCTTCACCCCGACCAGACGCTGCAGGGCATTCCGCCTTCGGAAAATATGAAGGTGACCGAACGCTTCACGCGGGCCGGCGAGCATGTCGTCCACTACGAGTTCACCGTCGACGACCCGGTGACCTTCGAGCGGCCGTGGAGCGGCGAGGTTCCCTTTACGCGGCTGAACGGTCTAGTGTATGAATATGCATGTCACGAAGCCAACTACGCGCTCGAGAACGTCTTGCGGGGCGCGCGGGCGCAGGAACGGAGGCAGGAGGGAGATGAATAGCTTCAGGATGAGTCGCTTTGGCGAGACGAAGAACAACGCCGAGCGAGGGTTGAATCGCGGGCGAGTCGCAAAGGGGCCGAGGCGGCTTCCCCTGGCATCGGTGCCGGCGCTGGCCGGAGTGGCTGCGCTGGCCGTTGCGATCGCCGCTCCCGCAGTCGCGCATCATGCCTTCGGCGCCGAGTTCGACCGCAATGCGCCGATCCGGCTCCAGGGCAGAATCGTCAGGCTGGAATGGGTGAATCCGCACACCTGGATCCACCTTGAGGTCGAGACCGAGGGCGGCCCAACCGAGGTGTGGGCGGTCGAGGGCGGCACCCCCAACGTCTTGCTGCGCAGAGGACTCCGGCGCGACTGCCTCACGCCCGGCACCGAGATCATCGTCGACGGCTACCAGGCCAAGGACCATTCGCTCAAGCGCGCAAACGGCCGCGACGTGACCTTCACCGATGGCAGCAAGATCTTCCTGGGTTCGTCCGGAACGGGCGCGCCCTACGAAGAGGACCTGCTTCAGGCACGGCGTCGGCAGGGCCGTTGTTGACCCGAGTCGTCCGCCAAACCCACCCCCACCCCCACCCGAACCCCCACACTCGATGATCCAATCCCCTGTCCCCACCCCCCACACCCCCGCCCACCCCAACGGCCACCCCCGCCGCGCGGCCACCGCCGCCCTCCCCCTCCCTCTTCTCTTTCTTGCGAGCGCGGCCAGCGCCCAGACCGGCCCCGCGATCCAGGACGGGCAGGCCCAAATCGTTCCCGCCTTTGCCGATACGGCCACCTGGATCCGGCACGATCTCTGGGTCGAGACCGGGTTCGACAGCGATGGCGACGGACGGCCCGACCGGGTTCATGTCGATGTGACGCGGCCCGGCCAGACCGAGAGCGAGGGGCTGCGGGTGGCGGTCATCTACGAGACAAGCCCGTATTATTCCGGGGTTGCGGGCACCGATTGGGACCATTTCTGGGACCTGCGCCAGGAGGTCGGCGGCAATCCCACGCCCCGCGATCCCTTTCCGCCCACGATCCCCCACATTGAGCGGCAACCGGTGATCTCGAACTCGCACATTCGCACCTGGGTTCCGCGCGGTTTTGCGGTTGTGCATTCGCAGTCGCCGGGTACGGGACAGTCGCAGGGTTGTCCCACGGTCGGCGGCGAGAACGAGTCGCTGGCGCCCAAGGCGGTGATCGACTGGCTGAACGGGCGCGCGCGCGGCTTCGCCACGGTGGACGGCGCCGAGGAGGTCGAGGCCTGGTGGGCCAATGGCAAGGTGGGAATGACCGGCACTTCGTACAACGGAACGCTGCCTCTGGCCGCCGCCACAACCGGCGTGGAGGGACTGGAGGCGATCATTCCGGTGGCGCCCAACACGTCGTACTACCACTACTATCGCTCGAATGGACTGGTGCGCTCTCCCGGCGGATATCCGGGCGAGGACATCGACGTTCTCTTCGACTTCATCTTCAGTGGGAATCCGGCGGTGCGCGACTATTGCATTGCCACGGTGCGCGACCGGATGGCCGCCGAGCTCGATCGCGGGACGGGCGACTACAACGACTTCTGGGCCGAGCGCGACTACCTCAATCACATGGACGACATGCGCGCGGCCACGCTGATGAGCCACGGCTTCAACGACTGGAACGTCATGCCCGAGCACTCCTGGCGGATCTCGCAGGCGCTGAAGGCGCGGAGCGTTCCGGTCCAGATCTACTATCACCAGGGCGGCCATGGCGGTCCCCCGCCGTTGGAACTGATGAATCGCTGGTTTACGCGGTACGTCCTGGGCGTCGAGAACGGGGTTGAAAACGACCCGCAGGCCTGGATTGTGCGCGAGGGCGACGACCGCGGCGACCCCTCTCCGTATCCGAGCTGGCCGCATCCACAAGCCGAGGGCGTGGCGATGTATCCGGCGGGCAACGGCAACTGGACGGGCGCGCTGTCGCTCAACGCCACCGAGGGCGAAGGGGGCAGAGGCGGCATTGTGGACAACTTCGCCTTCGGTGGCGACCAGCTCGCGGCCGTGGAGTGGTCCAATCACCGGCTCCTCTACGCCACACCCGAGCTGCAGCGGGATCTGCATCTCTCGGGCGCGCCCCGGTTGCGCATCCGCGTGGCGGCCGACAAATCCGCGGCCAACCTCTCCGTCTGGCTGGTCTCGCTCCCCTGGACCGACAGCGATCGTCTCAACGACAACATCATCACCAGGGGCTGGGCCGATCCGACCAACGCCACCGCCGGCAACATCGCCAGTCCGCGCTCCGGCACTCCCCTCGCACCCGGCGAGTTCGTCGAGCTGGAGTTCGCCCTGCAACCCGACGACCAGGTGATCCCGGCGGGCGCCCGCATCGGCCTGATGCTCTTTTCCAGCGACCGCGACTTCACCGTGCATCCGGAGCCGGGCACGCGGCTCACGGTGGATCTGCGCGGAACCCGTATCGAGCTGCCGGTGGTGGGGGGCGCCGAGGCGGTGCGGCGGGCGCTCAGGCCGGTGAGCTGATGGCGATCCGGGTTTACCGGCTTCCCCCCGTCGTCACCGCCTCGTCACCGCCCATGTAGCGGTCGAAGAAGTCGTCGGTGGCGTCGAAGGTGACCAGCCAGCGCTCGTGCAGAAGGAAATCGTGCACATCGTCGGGGAAGACAATCAGTTCGTGCGGGACGCCCTGGGCGCGCAGCAGTTGCACAAGTCCCACGGTCTGCGAAAACGCCACATTGCGGTCGTCGTCGCCATGGATGAGCAGCACCGGAGAGGTCCAGTTTTCCACCTCGGACACCGATGACGAGCGGTAGGACACCGATTCGGGATCGAGCGAGTTGCCCCACAGGTGGACGCCGGCGATGTCCACGCCCGCCGCGAAGAGATCGGAGTCGCGCGCGAGACCCTGCGCCGTGAGGATGCCGCCGTACGACAGTCCCCAAAGTCCGATGCGGTCCGGGTCCACGTCGCCGCGGTCGCGCAGATACTCGCCGGCGGCCCTGATATCGCGGTATTCGGTGTTGCCCTCGCGTCCGCGTCCGGGAGCGTTGCGGAACTCGCGTCCGTAGCCGATGCCGCTGCGGTAGTTGACCGAAAGCACCACGTAGCCCTTGTTCGCGAAGTACTGGTTCATCGCATAGGCCATGTGGTAGAAGTGCATGTAGTGGTAGCCGAGCAGCATCTGCCGGCGCGATCCGCCATGAATGAAGATGAGCGCAGGCCGCCTTTCGCCCGGTTGCAAGTCGGGGGGAAGAAAGAGCTGGTTGTAGAACTCGAAGCCGTCTTCGGCCTCCAGGGTGACCGCTTCGGGCGAGACGTGCCGGTCGAGGGGAAAGCGTTCGGGCAGCTCGCGAATGGTGCGCGCTTCGCCGCCGTCGGCCGGGACCACCGCCACGGTGAGCGGCTGGCCCGCGTTCGCGTACAGCACCGCCACCTCGCGGCCGGAAGCCAGCGCCGCCGGATAGGTCTCGATTCCGTCGCCGCGGGTCAGTTGGCGCGCCGTTCCGCCAGCCGTGGGAACCCGCCAGAGGTGGCGGCGGTCGATGTCGCCCGCGTTGGTGGCGTAGAAGAGGATGCGGCCATCCGGCGAGAGCGAGATGTACTCGGCGATGCCCTCGCCGGGAGTGAGTTCCGCCGGCGTGACGGTGCCGCCCGCCGCCGCAACGGAGTAGTAGCGCCGCCAACCCTCCGGCTCGGCCTGGAAGATGATGTGATCGCCCGCCCAGATGATCGAGCGGACCTCGCCGTGGATCTCGTCGCCGGGGGCGTTGTGCCATGCCTCGGCCATCTCGCCGGTCGTCGCGTCCGCCACCCGGATCGAGAAATCGTGGCCGCCCGCAAAGCGCGCTTCGGTCATGCCGTCGGGCAAATCGTCCGGACTCGCGTCGCCCAGCTCCGCGCCGGCGCCGAAGGGCAGACCGGGTCTGCGCATGAAGGCCACCCGCGTGCCGTCGGGCGACCAGGCCGGGCCGGTGTCGCGGTCCACGGCCGGTCCCAGCCAGGTGATGCGTGGATTCTCGGTGTCGTAGACGCCAATGAAGCTGTGGTCGCCGCGGTCGCTCACGAAGGCTATCCTGCGCGAATCGGGGGACCAGACCGGACCGCTCTGGTTGCCGAAGACGCTGAAGAGAGGACGCTCCGGCTCCACGGTGACGACACCGGGATTGACCGGCGCACGGTAAATCGCTCCGTCCTTCGCGTAGGCGACCCACTGCCCATCGGGCGAAAGCGCGACATTCCAGGCTTCCACAACGCGCCACGGCTCTCCGCCGGTCGTGCTCGCCGCCCATACCGCGCGTTCGGCGCCGCGCGGATCGCTGGCGGGATTGGCAATCCACCCCTCGCGATTGGGGGTGTGGCCGCGCAGGAACACCACCGTAGAGCCGTCGTCGGAGATGCGCAGGTTGGAGAGGTCGCGGCCGTCGTCGTCGCCGTAGCGGGTGAGCCGCACCGGATCGAAGCCGGGCCCGGCCGCCGTGTAGACATTGCGCCGTCCCTCTTCGTATTCAATCCACGCGATGCGGTCGGTGTCCCTGGCCGCGACGAGCTGAAGCGGGTAGCCGGGGCTGAGCACATCTTCGATCGAGAAGCGCTGGGCGTGGGCGGAAGGGGAAGCAGGTCCGGGGCCGAAGAGGGCAACGGCGGCAAGGACGATGGCGAAACGGGTCGCCGGGACGATCGACAAGGTGCGGCGCGACATGGTGGCACTCCGGTGTCCTGGGGGGTGGGGCTGGCCCGGGCCTGGCGCGAAGGACGATACGATGGTGTGGAAGGGGTGGCCGCGGCAAGCGCGCAAGGCTTGTCATCTCCCTTCTGCCTGCAACCTTGACCGCATGGATTCCGTGGCTGCCCATGGTCGTGCTCGCACAACACGGGCCACACAGACTTCTACAACGCCTGCCCGGGCATCCCGTCGCCTGCCGACGATCGAGTCGTATTCGCCGATGATGCCGCGGACAGCAGATCGCTCGCGGTCTGCAACGTAACGACCGGGATCGGCCGCGTGGTGACGAGGACGCCGGCGAGCCGGATTGGGCGCTTCCCGGTGTGGCGGGTGGACATGCTCACCGGCGCGACGGAACAGGTTACGACAGCGTCCTGCGATCAGGTACAGGCCGGGCAACGCCCGAAGAGGATCACCTCGTGGTCATCGACCTCGAAGCCTTCTGGAGCCAAATCCTCCACTGCTTCGGGGCAACGGTGGATATCGAACGCCTTTTCGCAGGCGCGGCACACGAAATGGTGATGGTGCGGCCGAGCCGCCAGTTCGTAACGCATGCCACTCCCAGGGAGTTCCACTTCAGTGAGCCAACCCTTCTCAGCCAGCATCTTGACGTTTCGGTACACCGTGGCCAGCCCGAGCGTGGGCGCGAGCGCCTGAGCGCGTTCGAGAACGTCGTCTGGTGTCAGCGGGCCCGCAACGTCAAGGAAGACGGCACGGATGGCCCGTCGCTGCCGGGTGTCTCGTTGGGAGTGCATGGTGTCCTTCATTGGGGGCGAAGCGCCTCGCAATCATCCAGGACGATAACCGCCGTGGCGTGCATGTCGATACCCCGATCGTCAACACGCCTTGGCCTTGGCACGACAGAGCCGTGCGCTCCACAGCAAGCCTCCGGCAATCAGAAGGCTCCCCACGGGAGACGTGACGACTTCCGGAGCAGGCTCGAACCAACCGGCCAGAGAGGCAGCCCAGATGGCGGCCCCTGCGAGAACAAGCCCGACAATCGCCCGTCGACGCCGACCCGGCCCGATCGCGAGCATCATGACAGCGAGGAACACCGTCCCTCCCCACATCCACCATTCCGCGCCTTCGGCCAGGACCATGAACGGGGCGACCGTGGCCAGGAGGGGAGTCATGAGACAATGCACGGAACAGGCCGCTGCGACACCGGCCACCCATCCAGAGGCCACTCCATCACCCCCGCGCGCGATGGGTACGCCCGGGATGGCCGCAGGGCCTCGGCCAGTCACCATTCGTAGGGCGTGATCGAGTGGCCAGCCATCTTGAAGGACACCGATCCGTACAGGTTCGTCGTCTCGTCCACGGCCAGGGTGCCGTGAATCCATACAGGATCCCAGAAGGAGACCGGCACGCGTTGACCCTTGTCCATCTGGACGTAGACCAATTGGTTGGGTGGCGGCGGCGGGGTGTGCACACAGGCCCCGACGTACGGCACCAGGAGGAACTCGGAGACCTCGCCGGCCCAGTCCTCGAGTGGGACCATGTATCCGGGCACCTTCACCCCTCGTCCCACGAGCGACTCGAGTTCGTCGGACATCTCGCCGGTGCGGTAATCCAGGGAGGCCAGCAGCTGCCAACCCACCTCGGCGGAGTCCCGCGGGACACTGGCGGCGCGGATCCTCGCTCCGTCGCTCGGATCCGCCGGGACAGGGCGGGGCCCCGATGTGAGTGCAAGCCAGCCGCCCATGATGACCACGGCAAACTGGAGGGGTGTCCAGGGAATCGGGAATCGGCGGGGCGGCTTCGGCATGAACGGGACCCTCGTCTTCGGGAAACCAACAGATGATAACGCGAATACATTATCATTAGTACATTATCGCTAGACACCTGTACGCACGCAACCCCCACCGGTTCCCTTACGATGACCTACCCCACACTCGATCGACCCCAGGTCCGCTCCCGTTTCGCCGGGTGGACGATTCCGTGTCTCCTGCTGCTCGTCGCATGCGGCGATTCACCCTCCCCGCGTCCTCCCCTGGTCGAGGGCGAACGCCTGGGGACGGCCGGGGCCCACGAACATGGCATTGCTAGACTGGGCCTGGCCGTGGACGGCACCCGCGTCACCGTCGACCTGCAACTCCCCGCAGAATCCGTGTTCGGCTTCGAGCACGCCCCCCGCTCGGCGCAGGAGCGGGCCACCGCAGCAGAGGCTCTCGACAGACTCCGAAGCGGTGCCGTGCGTCTTCTCGCATTTCCGGAGGGCACGAGCTGTGCGCTGGATTCGGCGGAGGTGCAGGCGCCCGAAGGTGTAGAGGGTGACCATGCCGGCGAGGACCAGCAGCCTCACGAGGAGGAGGGCATCGAACACGAAGACGTACGCCTCCTCGCCTCCCTCACCTGTAGCCGTGAGCCCATCGGAGAGGCGAGCCTTCGGTTTGCGGACCTCCTGCCCGCCGTGGTGCAGGTGGACCTGACGGTGTTCACCGTGACAGGTGAGGCCGCCGGTCGTGTCGCGCCCGATGCCTCGTTCCGGTTCTGAGCTTGGCGGGAAGCTCCCTGAGACCAACCCCTGACGTTACGGCGGACTGGCGGTCGGGGGCTGACGCAGTTGGTCCCGCGAGCGGCGGGTCATTGCGAAGGCTGAACATCTGCCCGGCAAGGTCAATCCGCGCTTCCTCGTGACTTCGCTGGTCTGAGGCGGTCCCGGATGTTGGACAGGTGATGAACAGGAGGCACCGAGATGGTGAGGAAGAGACGGAAATTCGCGGCGGAGTTCAAGGCTCGGGTGACGGTGGAAGCGCTTCGGGAGCGCGACAGCGTACAGGTGATCGCGGCCCGGCATGGGGGGGAAGCGCTTGGACATTCGGACGGAACAGGCGCCTTCGGATGTTTGGCACTGGCCGCCTGAACACGATGCAGGCTGCTCATGCCGAGGCGAAGATCCGCGGGCCGGAAGCGTAGCGTGCGACCGGACCACCCAGCGCGCTGCTTCCGACCGGGGCCTGCTATTCACGTAGCGAAGGGATCCGAGGGCTCTCAAACCCAGTGGGATCCCACCTTAGACTTTGCCCTCAAACTGTCCAGCGAGGTAGGACCACCGCAGCGCAACGCCGGCTCGGATCAGGTGGGTCCCCGGGATGGAGCTATATCAGCGGCTGCGAACTCAAGGGCTCCTGAGCCCGCCGAAATCACCGCCAGACTCCAGGTCTCGACCAGCACAATCAAGACATGGCGTGATCACGGGCCGCTCCGCACCCACTCCTACAAGGGCCACCGGGAGTCAGTCGGCGCGCGGGCCGGAGGTCCGCGCGCCCACGGCGAGGGCGAGGATCGAAGCCAGGAGGAGGGCGGCCGTCGCCGGGAAACCGGCAAGCGTCGGGCTTTCTTCCCGCGCGGCCGGCTCGAAGGCGGGCAGCCGGTCCCACTCGACCGCGTCGATCGGCGCTGCGGCGAAGACGAGCGGGTAGAAGTGGGCTTTCAGCCGCTCATGGTGTCGGCGGACGGCGTCCTGGTACGCGAGTTGCGCGCCCAGGTCGGTGGCCGCGAGCCGGTCGAGCGCGAGTTGGGCCGCGAGCGGGGGCACGAGGAGGGACCACCCTCGCGCCCAATCCTCACGTTCCCGCAGCACGTCCCGGTAGGCGCGCGAGGCATCGCGCGCGGCCCGGTCGCCCCGGTGGTTCATAGCGTAGTACCAGGCCCACGTGAACACGTCCTCGGGGACGATCCGGTCGCTCCACTCCGGGTAGTCCTCGTAGAAGGCCTCCATCGTCTCGGCCTTGGGCAGGTCCCAGGCTTCGTGATACCCCTGGCGCTGGCGCACGGTGAGTTCCAGCGCCTCCGGGACCGGGTGGAGGATCGCGTTCGCGAGACTGAGCGCCGAGGGAGCCAGGAGGGTGAGCGCCACCCACGTCCCCACCAGGATCATGGCGTTGGCGGTGGAGGACCGGCGCCCGGACGCCACGCCCAGACAGAGCGCGAACCAGAACAGGGTGTGCAGCGCGACGAGCGCGACCGCCCAGGCGGCGCGGCCATCCAGGCGAAATCCCGCCAGCGATGCCACAACCGCGACCGGTACCGCGACCACCGCGCCGATGAGAATGGCCCGCGCCGCGAGCTTCGGAGCGAGGAGCCGGCGACGGCGGGCGAACAGGCGGACGAGATTCCAGGTGCCCCCCTCCCGCTCGCTCGAGACGAGGTCGTGGGTGAGGGCAATGATGAAGAGGGGGACGAGCCCGATGAGCAGGAAGGCGAGGTCGAGATCTCCGGCCGCGGCGAGGCGAGGGTTCACCGTCTCGTGCTCGTAGAGTTGTCCCTCGAGCGCCAGGAGCCGGATGCGCAGACTCGCCGCCTCAACCTCCGTTCGGCCCCGCGCGAGCGCGGCCAGGGGCAGGGACGGCCGGGGCGCCGGAAAGGCCAGGTAGTAGAGCACCTCCCCCGCTTCCGTCGTGGGGGGGTACTTGGAGAGGAGGTAGTCCAACTGGTCCTGGTAGGCGGTCTCCGCGGTCGCCGCGGACGCTGCCGCCGCCTCGACGTTCCGTCCGCCGCGCCACGCCGCGTAGATCCCGATGGAGAGGAACAGGACGACCGCGACGGCGACGCCCGTGGAGCGCGTCAGCCGGAGCGTGTCCAGCCTGAGCAGACGGAACCAGGCCTTCACGACCCCGACCGCTCCACCCCCACGCGCGCCAGCCGTCCCCGCGCCAGGCCGAGCCCCAGGAGCGGAAGGAGAATCCACAGCGCGAGTGCGGACAGCGAGAGGGAGCGGGCGGCCAGCGCCCCGCCGAGCGCGGGCGGCCGCACCCCGAAGGTGGGGAACGCGGCCCAGTGCTCGCGCGTGAGGCGCTGCGCCCGGTCGTTCTCAGAGCGGATCTCGTTGATGTGAAGATCGTTGAGGCGCTGTATGATGCCGTACCGGTGGGCTTCCGCTTGGGCCCGGAACGCCTCCACCGCCTCGGGACCGGTCCCGGATACCGCCATGGAGAGGTCCCGCGCGGCCAGGTAGGGGGAAATGAGTCCCGTCCAGGAAAGGACCTGGTCCTGCCGGCGCTGGCCTTCGACCAGGTCCCGCTGGTGCGCCTCCTGGATCCGGCTGCTGATGGCTTCCCCTTCCCGGCTCACCACGCCGCTCCAGTTGACCGGGAGCTCCTCGACCGACGCCACGTCGTAGCGCGCCAGGTACTCGTCCCGCAGGGAGCGGAAGAAGGGATCCTGCGGGTTGTGGCTGTCTCCCACCTCGTTCAGCGCCCGTTCCACCTGGTGGGTGAACTCGGCGCGGGAGGGCAGCGGGTGCAGCGCCCCCGCCACGGAGGCTCCGAGGCGGGGCGCGGCGACGCAGAGGGCGACCCATACCGCGATCAACAGTGCCAGGGCGCTCCGCGAGGAAGCGCGGAAGGAGGAGGCGAGGACGGTCACCAGCACCCAGCCCGCCAGGTAGGCCGCGTAGATGGCCGCCAATCCGGCCACGCGCCCGGCGGAGACCGGACCGACGGCCCCGGACCCGGCCATCGCTACGGTAGCGAGACCGACGGGTAGGGCGGCGAGGGCCGCCACCACGCCCGTGCCCAGCACCTTGCCCGCGAGGATCTGGGCCGGCGTCGCCCCTTGGGCGAGGAGGAGTCGAAGCGTGCCCCGCTCCCGCTCGGCGCTCACCGAGGCGAAGCCCGCGACGACCACGAACAGCGGGAGGAGGAGGGAGAGGACGGTCGCCGGCGTGAAGCGGCCGAAGCGCAGCATCCCGGTGGCGTGCCGGGCCTCGCCGAAGTTGGCCGTGTTCTGCCGGTGCCCTTCGAGGAAGAGTGAAGTCCCCGCCCAGGCGCCTACTCCCGGGTCGAAGAACGCCAGCGGCGCCTCCTCCCGAAAGACGAGGAACCCGTAGTGGATGACCCGGTGCGGATGACGGCCCGGTTGCTCCGCCCACTGGCGTTCCACCATCGCCTGGTAGCGCGCGCGCTGTTCCGCCTCGTTCGCGGCGTGATGCCGGGCTCCGAGAACCGCGACCACGCCGAGGGCGATGACGAGTCCCAGCAGTAAGACGACGTACCGGTCCTCGCGGACCGCACCCACCTGCCGGCGGGCGACGAGCAGCGCGTTGCGAAGACCCATCTAGTGGGCGCCTCGAACCCGGCCGAGTCCGACGCCCGCGCCCGCACCCACCAGGACGAGGAGTCCACCCAGGACCGCGAGCGGGACGCCGGCGCGGCGGGCGACGTCCCCCGATGCCTCATCGGCGAGACGGAACTGGGGCACGCGGGACAAAACGCTGGCGTCCATCTGCTCGCTGGCGAGAATCGCGGGCACGAAGAACTCCCGCCATCGCTCGGCGAAGGCGCGTACCTGCGACTGGAAGGCGGCGAAGCGCGCGTCTCCCGTCCCCGCCGCGTCGATGAGCACTTCGTGAGCCAGGAGCGCGGGCGACAGGAAGCGGTAGCGGCGGACCAGGGCGATCTGCTCCGCGCGGCGCGCATCGTGTTCCGCCGTCACCTCCTCCAGGCGGCGGTTGACGGCATCGGTGGCGGCCCACGCGAGCGCGCCCAGGCCGGGCTCGTCGGCCACCACACCCTCGGCCATTTCGGGATGGTCCTCCAGGTATCGGGCCAGGAGTTCGCTCCGCTGGTTCACGGCCTCGTTCGAGGCCTCGCGCTGGGCGGTGACCATCTGCACACGCGACGGCAACGGGTGCAGCAGCCCCGCCGCGATGTTGATCGCGGCCGGTAGCACCATCACGAGAACCAGCCACGCGCCCACCAGTACCGTGGCGTTCCAGGCGGAGGACCGCCGCAGGCTGTTCACCCACGCCGCGAGCACGAACCAGAAGAGCGCGTACGCGACGACTGCGGCGCACCAGAGGAGGACCCGGCCGGGAGCGGCGAAGTCCCCCGCGACGAGGATCCCGGCCAGCGAGACGGCCAGGACCATGCCCACGACGAGGAGGGCGCGGAACGCGAGCTTCGCCGCCACGACGCCCCGCGCCGACACGGGCTGCGAGAGGGTCAGAGCCAGCGTCCCCTGCTCGCGCTCCTCCGAGAGAACGTTGAAGCTCAGGGCCAGCACGAGCAGCGGCAGCAGGTACACGACCACGAAGGCCAGATCGAAGCGTCCGACCATCAGGTTGAGGGGACTCTCGACCTCTCCGTTCTGCTGGAACGACGACTCGTTCGTGTAGATGTTGACGTCGTAGTAGTACGGCAGCAGGTCGCTCTGTCCGACCGTCAAGGCCGTGAGGGGGCCCGGCGTGAGCACCGCGGTGTGGTGGCCCCGCGCCCCGCCCAGCACGTTCGGGAGCCGCGGGTCCGAGAAGCGCGAAGCCGGTTCCGCACCGTTCTCGATGTCAGCCAGTTCCCGCGCGAGGGCTTGCGCCCGCTCGACGTTGCCGGCCTGCGCGGCCTCCACGGTGCGCTCTTGAAAGCGTGTCCAGACCACGCCGTTGGCCAGCGCGTAGACCAGCAGGAGCGCGAAGAGCCCGAGCGCGATCCGGAGCGGCCGGTCCGCCACGAGCAGGCGCCACTCGTTCCGGATTACCGTGCGCGCGGTCATCCTACGCCACCTCCGCGCGTCGTACGCGCGCCGCGGCGATCAGGATCGTTGCCGCGAGCCATCCCCCGAGGACGACGAGCGACAGGATCCGGTTCTCCAGCACCCAGTCCAGGGTCGGGGCGTCGTACCGCAGCGGCGGGGTCTCCTCCCAGAGCTCGGATCCGGCCTGGTAGGCGAAATCGCCGCTGCGGGAGTTCTCCGCGAGGTCGCCGTTCATGCGCCGCATCAGGTCCCGGCGGTACGTCTCCGCGGCGCTCGCGAAGTGCCGGTGCTGCTCGACATCGGTTCCGGCCAGTCCCATGGAGAGCGCGCGCACGGCGAGCAGCGGAGCCGCGACCGCGACCATCTCGTGGACAGCCCCCTGGCGCTCGAACGTGTCCCAGAGCGCACCGTAGTTGCGGTCGAAGATCCGGTTGCCGAACTCCTCGCTCGCCTGGAGAAGGACGCCGGACTGGTTGATCGGCAGGTCTTCGACCCGCTCCACGCCGTACTCGGTCAGCAGGCCCTCGGTCAGCGCCTCGTTGTTCGGACGCGCGATGTCCTCCGTGCCGGAGGCCATCTCCCGTTCCACCGTGCGAGCGAACTCCAGGGCGGAAGGCGTAGGGTGCAGCCGTTTCGACAGGTCCACCGCCACACGCGGCGCCACGAGACCGTTCACGACCCACACGCCCAACAGGATCACCAGCGCGGTGCGCGTCGAGCGGGCCCAGGCGGAGACGGCCAGCGAGAGCGCCACGAAGGCGGCGAAATAGACCAGGTAGACGGCGGCCAGGACCGCGGCCCGGGCCACCGGGGATGCCGCCGGACCCGGACTCCCGACGACGAGGGCCACCGCCCCCACCGCCGCGGCCGGCACGAGCAGCAGCGCCAGTGCACCCGCGATCCCCAGCGCCTTTCCGAGCGCGAGGTCGCGCCGCCCAACCCCGGTCGCGAGCAGTTGCCGAAGCGTGCCCCGTTCCCGCTCGCCGGCGAGCGCGCCGAAAGTCAGCAGGATGATGAGCAGCGGTACGAGGTGCTGCAGCACCTGCGCCGCCGTGAGGGCCCCGATGCGCTGGGCCGCCGTCGCGTCCTGGGCCGGGCGCAACAGGAAATCGTTCTGCCGGTGCGCCTCGAGCCACACCGACGTCCCGGTGTATGGGTCTACGCCCTCGTCCACGAAGGACAGCGCCAGGCGGGGCTTGAACGCATAGATGCCGTAGTGGGCCGCGGAATGGGGATTCTTCTCGCCCTGCGTCTCCCAGTGCTCGCGGGCCGTCGCCTGGGCGGCGGCGTGCTCCCGCTGCGCTTCCCGCGCCTGGACCCACCCGTGGCCCAGGGAGACGAGCAGCAGCGCGCCCACCAGGACGGAGCACCACCTGAAGCGGCCGTCCCGGAGCAGGTCGGTGAATTCCTTGCGGACGATGTGGCGGATACCGTGGCTGGTCATCGACGTCTCCTAATCGTGCATGTGTTCCAGGTAGACGCGTTCAAGATCCGCGTGGCCGATCTCGTCCGTGCTCATCTCCGTGACCAGGCTTCCGTAGCGCATGATGCCCACCCGCGTCCCGGTCTCTTTGGCGCGAAACAGATCGTGCGTCGCCATGAGCACCGCGACGCCTCGATGTCTGAGCCGCTCGATCAGGGCCGAGAACTCGTTGGAGGCCTTGGGGTCGAGACCGGACGTCGGCTCGTCGAGCAGGAGGGCGTCAGCCTCTTTGGCCATTGCGATCGCGATCCCGACCTTCTGCCGCATGCCCTTGGAGTATGCGGACACGCGGCGGTCGACCGCGTCGCGCTCGAGGCCGGCTTCGACGAGGATGTCCGCGAGCCGTTCGCGCCCCAGCGATCCCTTCCCGCTCAGAGCGGCGAAGTACTCGAGGTTCTCGAGCCCGCTGAGGTTGCGGTACAGCATCACCTGCTCGGGGATGTAGGCGAGCCGGCGCTTCGTTTCGCGGTCGTGGGTGGCTACGTCGAGTCCGGAAACCAGGGCCTGGCCTCCCGACGGCGACACGAAGCCGAGAAAAAGGTTGATCGTCGTGGTCTTCCCCGCCCCATTGGGGCCGAGGAGGCAGTAGACCTCTCCCGGCTCTATGGCCAGGTCGAGGGCATCGAGGGCCTGCGTCGCGCCATAGCGCTTGCTGAGACCGCGGGCCTCGAGGAGGGGCGGGCGCACCGCACCCGATTCGCCGGTCTGCATGGATCTCCATCTCTCGCGTTTGCCGCGCCGTCCACCGGAGCGGCCGTCGACAAGTCTCCTGCCGATCTCCCGGATGTTTCCGGATCGGCGGAGGGCCTCTTGTTACAGAGAGATGGGAAGGGGAGGGGCGCGGCTACGGTGAGGAGAGAGATGGACGAGCCAAGCATTCAGCCGACTCTCGGAGAGCGCCGGAGCCCACACGTGATCGAGCCCGGTGACGCTCGGCATCGCCGAGGAAGCCACAGGCCCCACCTTGTGGGTCAGCTCGCACATCGAGCACGCCGGGGGGAGGTCCGCCGCACCGCCGTGCGTATGCGAGCCCTCCGCCACCGTGACAAAGAGGAGCGAGAGGGCGACCAGGACCCCGGTCAGCAGGCGCACACGGCCCCGAGATCGTCTCGCTTCGATCTGGTTTGGCATGGCTCCCCCTCCCTTTCACGCATCGGCGCACCTGCCGGTCCGAGCGCGGCTACGTTGTCGGCGACACCCCAGGGAACGCACTACCTCCGGTCATCGGTCGCCGCCGGCACCCCGCGTACACACACGTTACACTGGCCCAAGCTAGCAGGCCGTGAAACAAGGGTCAAGCTGGAGCGTTGTCCAATGAGAAAGTGAGCATGAACGGTTGGTGGGTTTCCAAGGCGAGATGAGCACGAGCGGGGGTACCGTCCACAGCGGCGACCGCAAGGGCGAAAAGGGGGCCTGCATCATCAACATCGTCGACGAAGTAACCCAGTACCAATGGGTTGCAGCCGTTCTCCGGATCCCCCGGCACTACATGATCTCCACGCTCGAAAACCTCATCGGCGCCTTCCCTTCCGCGTCCGGGCCTTCCACGCCGACAACGGGTCGGAGTATATCAATCACCGCGTCGCCGAGATGCTCAACAAGCTGCATGTCAAGGAGTTCACCAAAGGCCGGCCCCGGCGCGCCAACGACAACGCCCTCGTCGAATCCAAGAACGGCAACGTCGTGCGCCGGTGGCTGGGACTCTGCGACTGGCCGACTTTCTGAGGGAAATCGAGGAGACCCAAGAGGCTTGGCGAGGGTAACGCCGCTGTCGCCAAGGCCGCCGACCTCTCCGCAGCTCTACTGACCGAGCAGGTGAAATGCCAAGAGCTTCCGGCAACCTGTCTCCAGCGGGGGACAAGATCGAAGCCGCCATTACAATGGAGCAGAATCAATCGTGACGCTGCGATCGAGCATTCGGGCGCGCCATGCTCACTCAGCCCGAGTACGAGGCGTTCCTCCGGGTGGCCGAGGACGTGGACTGGCGGTTCAGGGTTGCGCTCGTGCTCGCTCACGAGACGGGGCACCGGATCGGGTCGATCCGGCAGCTCCGATGGCCTGACGTGGACATTGATGCGCGGACGATCCGGTGGCGGGGCGAGCACGAGAAAACCGGCTACGAGCACCGGACGCCGGTGACCGACACGGCGCGCGCCGTGTTGATCGAGGCGCGAAGGCACAACCCCGGGATCGGGGACGCGCCTGTAATGCCCGCGCCGAAGGACCCGTGCGCGTGCATGAGCCGCTCGTTGGCACGCGACTGGTGGAAGAAGGCCGAGAGGTTCGCGGGGCTTGCACCCAAGCGGGGCCGAGGGTGGCACTCGCTGAGGCGGAAATTCGCGTCCGATCTCATGGACCTGCCGCTCAAAGTGCTCTGCGATCTGGGCGGCTGGAAGACCGCCCAGACGGTTCTCCAGTGCTACCAGAAGCCCGACGAGAAGCGACTCAGGAAGGCTCTCGAGGAGTACCGGGAGGTTGGGTTCGGGTCCAATTAGTTAGCACTCCAGTTGGAGAGCATAATTGGAGAGCATGGACCCCCGAATTCCCCAAAAGTCCAATGGGCCTGGGTGGACTTGAACCACCGACCTCACGCTTATCAGGCGTGCGCTCTAACCGCCTGAGCTACAGGCCCCAAGGGCAAACAAGGTAGACGAGGGGGGAATGGAGTTCAAGGGGGACGCGGGCGCGACGGTGCGGCCCGAACCGCGACCAGCCAGTCGCGCTCGTCGACGATCGCCGCCAAGCCGGCAGCGCGTACCCAGCGGCGCGATTCCGCCATTGGCCCGCGGAAAACCAGTCGTCCGCCCGGCATGAGCACGCGGAGGCATTCGGCCCACCACCCCTCCCCCCCTCCCCCACCCACAACCCCCCGCACCACCCCGTCGCGCAGCGGCAGCACCGGCCCGCACACCAGAGCGCTCACCGCGCGGGACGACCCCGCAAACCCCCGCCCCCCCCACCCCACCACCAGCACCTCCAGCCCGGGAACAAGCCGCGCCAACGCCACCGCATCGTCGCGGTGCGAATCCGGGAGCACCACCAGTCCGGTCCCGTCGGTCACGCCCAGCGCCGCGGCCAGCGCCACCCGGCGCGAAGGATCGGCAGCCGCGCCGACCGGCGCCTTCTCGGCAGGATTCGCGCTCCTGGCACGGCCTGCGGATCGCTCACCTCCAGGCACAAGGTCCACTCCACCTGTGTCATCCGTTCCACCGCCCCCATCGTCCACACCGCTCGCCACCGCCGCACCGGCCCGCTCGCCTCCGGGTTCGGCCGGTTGCCCTGGAGGCTCACCGCGCGGGGGAGGCCGCAGATCGCCGAAGCCGCCCGTGACGGGAAAGCGGTCGCGGCAGTTGGGGCAGCCGAACTCCCCTTGATGAACGCGGCGGTCGCGCACATCGATGGCCAGCAGGACGAGGCCGAAGGGTGGACCGCAGCGCGGACAGACCAGGTGATCGACCAGATCGACCTTCACCCGACAGATCCCGGGACTGGCCACCCTACCGGCCACACGCACCCTACCGGCCACACGCATTCGCACGACCGCGCGCGCAGTCCCGGCCGATCCGCGGCGCCGGTCGCCCCCGGGAACCGTCCCGGGCCATCCACTCCGGCCAAGCCGAATCCGGAGCTCCGCACGGTCCCGGGCCCGACTCGCCCACCGGCCACCGCCTCAGTCGCCGCCACGGTATTCGACCCGGTGGCGGGGCGTCTCCCAGAGCACCACACGATCCAGCGCGGCCGGCGCGGGAACATTCGGCGCGATCCGCTCCCAGATCCGCACGGCCAGATTCTCGGTCGAGGGCAGAACCCCATCCAGCCAGGGGACGTCCAGGTTGAGGTTGCGGTGATCGAGGTCGTTGACGACGCGGCGGTTCACCAGCTCCTTGAGCGCCTTGAGATCCATGACGTAGCCGGTCTCGGGGTTGACGGGTCCCGCCACGGTGACTTCCAACTCATAATTGTGGCCGTGCCAGTTCGCATTCGCACAGTCGCCGAAGACCTGCCGGTTGCGTTCCTCGCTCCACTCCGGCCAGGCGAGCCGGTGGGCCGCGCAAAAGTGGAGCCTCCGGGTGATCCGCACGCGCCGCGTCGGTGATTCCTTCATGCGATCTCCTCGTTTTCGCCCCATCCTGCCGGGGCCATCCGCAACCAACGACGCCACCTCGCCGCGAACGCTTCCCCCCTGGAACGCTTGTCCCTTGAAACGCTGATCCCTTGAGACGCTGGTCCGTTAAAGGATCAGGGGCCAGCGCCCTTGTAATCGAGCGCCGGCCCCCGCGTGCCGGAGAGCAATGATTTGAAGCCCGGGGTCAACGGTTGGTGACACCCCCACTGGTTTCGCCTTCCCCTGGGATGGGGCATGACGTCCGCAGCGGGAAGAAGTCCCGGCTCCTCCAGTGTTGGCTCACATACGGAGCCCTCCAGCACGTTGGACAGTATGGGGACACTTCCTCCGAAACGCAACGCCGGTCCCGAAATGCTCCGGTTCCCGAAACGCTACGGTCCCCGAAACGCAACGGTCCCCAGAAACGCAACTTCGTCCCCCGGGCGCGACCTCCGGTGTCGAGACGCAGCCCTGCGCCGCCGTGCGCTCCTCCATCCCCCGGGCGCAACCCCGGTTTCGATACGCAGCCGCGCGCCGCCGGGCGTGCCTCCCATCCCCCAAGCGCGACGCCGCCAGCGCCGCAGCGAACACCGGCCGCGGCGCAACCCCTCACCCCTTCCCCGGGATTCCCGGCTCGGTCATCTGGCGCACATCCAGCGCGTCGTCGAGCCGCTCCGGGGCGATGATCCCCATCTCGGCCACCACCTCGCGCACGGACCTTCCCTCGGCGGCCGCCCTCTTGGCCACCACGGCCGCCCGGTCGTACCCGATGTAGGCGTTCAGCGCGGTGGCGATCGACGGATTCCGTTCCAGCAGCTCCCGCGCGCGCTGGGGGTTCGCGGTGATTCCGGCCACGCAACGCTCGGTGAAGACGCGGGTGCCATTGGCCAGGAGGCTGATCGATTCGAGCAGGGCGTCGGCGATCACCGGCATCATCACATTCAGCTCGAAGTTGCCGCGCTGGCCCCCAATCGTGACGGTGGTGGCGTTCCCGGCCACGCGCGCGCACACCATCATCAGCGCCTCGCAGATTACCGGATTCACCTTCCCCGGCATGATCGAGCTCCCCGGCTGCACCGCCGGAAGCCGGATCTCGGAGATTCCCGACGTGGGACCGCTCGCCAGCCAGCGGATGTCGTCGGCGATCTTGACCAGGCTCGTGGCCACCGTGTTGAGCGCTCCCGCCAGCGACACGCAAGCGTCCTTCGCCCCCTGCGCCTCGAAGTGGTCCTCGGCCTCGTGGAGCTCGATTCCATACTCCGCCGCCACCCGGGCAATCGTGCGGCCCGCAAACTCCGGATGCGTATTGATTCCGCTGCCCGTCGCGGTTCCGCCCAGCGCCAGCTCCGCCATCTCCGCCGACGCCCGTTCCACCCGTTCGATCCCCTTTGCCACCTGCCGCGCATAGCCGCCAAACTCCTGGCCGAGCCGGACCGGGGTGGCGTCCATCAGATGGGTGCGCCCCGACTTGACGATCGAATCGAACTCTTCCGCCTTCGCCGCCAGCGCAGCGCGGAGACCGGTGAGCGCGGGAACCAGCTCGCCTCCGACCAGCGCCCGGCACGAGATGTGAATCGCCGTCGGGATCACGTCATTGGAGGATTGGCCGTAGTTGACGTGGTCGTTGGGATGAACGCGGTCCTCGTCGCCGGCGGAGCGGTTGGCCAGCGCGGCAATCGCCTCGTTGGCGTTCATGTTGGTCGAGGTGCCCGAACCGGTCTGGTAGATGTCCAGGGGGAAGTGATCGTCCCACCGTCCCTGGGCCACCTCGCGCGCGGCTGCGGCGATGGCACGGGCCCGGGGTCGGGAGAGCAGCTCCAGCTCGGCGTTGGTCTCGGCCGCCGCCGCCTTGATTCGGCCCAGCGCCTCAATGAACCCGCGGGTGAAGCGCCGGTCGCTGATCTGGAAGTTCTCGGCTGCGCGTTGCGTCTGGGCTCCGTAGAGGGCGTCGGCGGGAACGCGCACCTCGCCCATGGAATCGCGCTCGATGCGGTGGGCGGCCCTGGCGGGGGAAGCCGGGAAGGCGGGGGGGGAGGAATCGGACATGGTTGCGTGAATCCGGGGGTTGGCGTTGTGTGTTTGCGGAGCCGGGGATTGGATGAATGGAGGCCGGTGGACGGCGGACCGGATCAAACCGGCGACCGGGTTGCAGGGGACGCGGGGCGACAGGAAAAGTATAGCGAGGAGTGGAGCCGGTGGAGAAATCGAGATGGGCGCCGCGAGACGGGTTGGCCCGCGGAAGCAGCCCGGATGCCGGAACGGTCCGTCCGGTGGCGCTGGTTACGGGAGGCGGCACGCGCGTGGGGCGCGCGATTGCGCTGGGACTCGTGGCCGACGGGTACGATCTGGTCGTGCACTGCCGCCATTCGGGCGCCGGCGCCGAGGAGGTGGCGAAGCGGGGACGGGGGGCGGGGGTGCGGGTGCGGGTCGCCGAGGCCGATCTGGCGGTGGAAGAGGGCGTGGTCCACGTCGCCGGGGCGGTGCGCGATGGCTTCGGACGGCTCGACCTGGTCGTGAATTCGGCCGCCAGCTTCGTCGCCAACGACCTGCTGCGCGTCGCGGCCGAGGAGTGGGACGCGGTCATGGCCGTGAATCTGCGCGCGCCCTTCCTTCTCGTGCGCGAGACCGCCGATCTGCTGCGCGCCGCCCGTGGAGCCGTCGTCAACATCGTGGATCTCTCCGCGCTCAGGCCCTGGACCAGCCACCCGCATCACTCGGTGTCGAAGGCTGCCCTCCTCCACCTCACCCGCGTGATGGCCCGTCGTCTGGCCCCGGAGGTGCGGGTCAACGCGATCGCGCCGGGCGATGTGCTGCCGCCCGAACACTGGACCGCACCGCAGGTGGAGGCCGCGCGGCAAAGGGTGCCGATGGGGCGGATGGGGAAGCCGGGCGATGTGGTGGCCGCGGTGAGGTTCCTGGTGCGCGCGGGGTACGTGACGGGCCAGGTTGTGGCGGTGGATGGGGGGGAGGGGTTGGGGGTGGGGGGTGGGGGGGATGGGGGTTGGCGTTTCTGACGGCGTTTCTGATGAGGTCGCGTAGGATGGGGGAAGTGGACGGGGCGCCGGGCCCTGCCGGGGCCACGTTTTCGGGATCCGCATCGCCGGGGTCGGGAGGAGTGGCGGAGCGGGAGAGGAACTTCGTACATTGCAGGACCCGAGCGGAGGGAGGACGAGAGGGTGATGGGAATCAACGAGTGGGGCGATGTACTGCGGTTGGTGGTCGCGGTCTCCGGTTCGATGGCCTCGATCCTGGGCCTGTTCTGGGGACTGATGCGATTCTTCCGGCCAGTCGCCGAGAATGCGGCCAACGCTGCCTGCGAGCGCCTCTACGAACGGATGAAGGGGAACGACTTCCGCGATCTGGATCGGCGTTTTGAGCAGGTCGACCGACGTTTTGAGCAGGTCGACCGACGCTTCGAGCAGGTCGACAGTCGCTTCGAAAAGGTGGACGAGCGCTTCGCGCGGGTGGAGGTGCGGCTGGCCCGAATGGAGACCGGGCTGGATGTCGCGCAGGCCGAACGACAGGCGATCGTGGCAAGCATCGAAGAACTCAAACAGACAATCCTCGGGTGGCGTGCCCAGACGATCTCACCCGGCGAACCCGCGGCCGGGTAGCCTCCGCGCTGGATCCAGGAGCCCCTTCACCACCCCCATCCCGGCCAGGATCTCGCGGATGTAGCGGTCGCCGCCGTCCTCCTGAAAGACGATGTGGCGTTCGGCGTACCACAGAGGGTCGTGCTTCTCCCAGAGCCCGTGCAACTGGTGACGCTCCGTCACCGAGACGATGAAGGAGTCAAGCTGGACGGATGTGTCGCCGAGTCGCTCCTCGATCTGCTTGATCCCTTTGTAGAGTTCGACCTTGGGGCTGTCGGGACGCTCATGCACCAGCCCCTTGGGATCGATGAAGGCAATGCGCTGCCTTCCGCCACCAACCACCCACAGGATGAAGTCCGGGTGGAAGTTGTTGGCCTCGAAGAAGTGGACGCCGTGGCCGCGGCTCATGTTCCGCATCAGGTGGATGGTGCAGCCCTTCAGCCGCTCGCGATGCTTGTTGCAGAAGTCCCGGAGATCGCGAACGAAATCGATTTCGCCTTTGTTGAGGGACACCGGAGTGAACCGAATGCTCTTGCTGCCCGCCTTGATCAGGGGGCGGTAGAGGTGGCCGGAAAAGTCCACCATCTCCAGCTCTCCGAAGCTCACCGATTCCTGGTCGCCACGCTTGACGCATTCTATCAGTTGCTTGATTGCATCCCGAAGTTTTTTGTCCCGGAGCGGGTCGCCGGTCGGCTCGACTTCGATCGTGTAGCCGTAACGCGGCGGCCGGTGCTCGAGTGCCAGCCGCGGGTAGTTCGGGTCGATGCGACTTCCCGCGCTCGCCATCGTACGGTATTCCAGGTGACGCGCCTCCCACGCCTGCTTGGCTGCGGAATAGTACCGTGTCGCGTATTTGGTCAGCACCGCCAGCGCGATCTCTTGCCAGCGTCGGATCGTGGCATGGCCGGTGAAGTCCATGGCCCGCTTGGGGATCCAGAGTCGGTACCACGTCGGGGGCTCTTCGTCCCTCCAACCGGCCAGTATCGTGGGTAGCAGCGACCTCGAGATCGTCAGGTTGTGCCAGCCGCGCTCGCCCTTGAAGCGCTGGAGGTCGAAGTAGAGCCGGTCAAGATCGAGGTGGACGAGGTGGTGGGTGCGAAAGGGGCGGCTGGACTCGGGCTTGTCATCGGGACCGCCGTCGTGGTCCCCGGTTGAGTGGATCGCCCGGACCTTCGGAAACCAGTTGACTTCGGGCACTTGCCGCCGCAGGTGCGCATCGATCGCATCGCGGATCGGTTTGTGCCCGTGGGCGCCCGACCCGTCATCACTATCACTCGGACCGCCCTTTCCGGTCTTCCCACCGGCCCCATTGCGCTTGGAACAACCGGACCTGCGTGGCGGCCGCAGTACCAGCGCGGGCCCGACCCGCTGAAACGCCGTCGCCGGGTCTCCGCTCGTCACGGTTTCCTTCACCCGGATCACCTGCAACGGGACGGCTGGCTCACGCACCTCGACGGGCACCACGAAGGGCGGCGTGAAGTCGGTTCGCAGATCGGCGTCTTTGAGAATCTCCCTGAAATTCGCCATGTAATTGGCCTTGACGCCAAAGACCTGAAGCGTCTCGAGAAAGCGGATGTGCTCGGGCGCCGAGGCGATTCCATCCGGTATTGTGGAGCTTCGCTTCAGACTTCCCTGACGCCCTTTGAGTCGCACGCCCCGGCCAAACAACTGGATGATCTGTGCTCCCTCGCCCGTCCCCACATGCATCAGTCCCAATGAAGACACGCGCCAACTGCTCCAGCCCTCGGTGAACTTGCGCGCGCCGATCAAGAGATTGACGGGTCGCTGGCTTCCACCGGTCGCCTCGGAACTCGCTGGCCAGGAGCCCTTCGGCTGGCCGGATCCCTCGTTGTCCAGGTTGTGGAAAAGCGACCCCGCGAACTCCCGCTCGGTCACATTCAGCCCGTCCTCATCGCAGCGCTTTGCGAGTTTCGCCGGATCGCCGACGTTGATCACGCCAAAGGGATCATTGTCTCCGATCCTGAGAGCAAGCTCGCCCGAGGTCCCCTTGAGGCGCTCGACATGAAGAGCGCCCCCCGCCGGTGCATTGAAGAGCAGATTGAGGCTCTCCCGGTAGATTGCATCGGAACGCCGGGTCTCGGAACCGGGCCACTCCGTGCGCAGCGGCGTGAACTGGTCATCGAAGAGGGACATGCCGCTGATCTGGGAGAACTCGCCGGAGAGGATTCGGCGGATGCGCGCGGTCGCTGTCTGCCGGTCAAGCACATACTCGTTGAGGAATCGCAGGATTCGGACCACATCCGATGCTTCCTTCTCGTTGAACTTCGCCACGCTGCCACCGACGAAGACCCAGAGCGGCCGCCGGATGCCAAACCGTCGAAGCCGGTCGCGTGACCGCTCGAAGACGCACTGCTGCTGAAAGAAGGTGAGCAGGGCGGCGGTCAGATACGTGCCGCGCCAGTCGTCCTGCTGCTTCGGATCAAGGTTATAGATCCGATAGTCCTTCCCAAACCCGTCGCCATGAAACCAACGGTAGGAATAGTCGAAGAGGATGGACCGTGCGTACCGGTTCGTCATCTCGCGCTTCTCCTTCGCATTCCCCTTGATCGCGTGGCCGAAAGTGGCCGAATACTCGAACGAAAAGCCCTCCTCGCAGAGTTGGTCGCGGCGGCGGATCCAGGCCCCCTGCGCGCCCGCCGAGAGACCCCGATGCCCCTCGTCCACAAGCACCAGATTGTTCCCTTCCAGCGAATCAACCGCGACCGTCTTGTCACCCATCCTGTCGTCGAGCTTGCTGATTTCCAGGATCTCGACCACCGCACCCGAGAAGAGGCTGCCGCCGGCCTTGTTGAAGATCTCGGCCTGAATGCCGGACGCGTCGAACTCCTTGAGATGCTGGCGCGAGAGCCCCTCGTTCGGGGTCACGAGGATGATGCGGTTGAGCTCGCGCGCGCGGCCCCGCTGTTCAAGGTGCCAGCGGTATTGCCGAATGTGCGCGTGCATGAGCAACGTCTTGCCGGAGCCGGTCGCCATCCAGAAGGACAGCTTGTTGAGTTGGGTGCGGGGGTGGGCGGATTCGGGGAAGGAATTGACCGAATAGAACCTCCGCTGGGCCTTGGTTTTGGTGAGTTCGTCGTTGCACCGGTGGATCCGCGTGTTGATCTTGTCGCGCAACTTCGCGGGATTGTCGAAATACCGCTCCAGGTAGATCTCGGTGAAGAGAAGCGAGAGGTACTGAAAGTATTTCCACTCGATCGGACGGGCCCCGCGCCGGATCCGCGGTTCGTTCATCGCGCGGGTGACGCGGACGATGTTGTGGTCGTAGCGGAGAAGGTCGTCGTCGGAAATCGTGGGGCGGCCGGTGGCCGGGAGGTGCAACCTGAGAGCGTCGCAGAACCGGTGAATGCCCTCAGGGTCGATGCCCTCCAGAGAGTCGTCCTTCAGGTGTTCGGCGAGTTTGGCGAAACCACTGGGACGTGTCTTGTCCTGGACCGGGGCACAACCGAAGAGATCGAGAACCCATTGGTTGAGAACAAGCTTCTGCGAGAGCGTTACGGACATTGCGGACTCATCCCCTGTTGCCCTGCCGGGGCCGCGGGCACGCAAGCGCGCGACGCGCCCAACCCCCTCACCGGTTCGTCTCCATTGCAAACATCAACCGCTGGAAATCGGCCTCGATCATGCGGACTGTCCAGGTTTCGTCGGGATCCCGGAGCCGTTCCAGATTCTGGTCGCCGTTGACGTACACGACATCGACGCGGCAGCCGCTCTCCTGAAACTGCTTCCGCTTGAACCAGGCGTCCAGCACGGCATTGTCGCGCGCGATCCCGTGCGGTTCGTCGCCGCCGGGGCGATTGCGCCAGATGACCAATGCCGTGCGACCATCGGGAAGTGTTCCGTGAATCGGTCGGAGGCGCCACGGACCCCCCGCGTCCTCCGACAGTTCGGCGACGGTTACGCAGCCATCCTGATCGCGCTCGGTTTTCGCCCCGTACCATTCGGGCGCCGCCATTCGCGACACCCGCAGCCCCAGCAGATGGTTGAAGGTCTCGGCCAGATCGACCGTCTCGACGCGGCTCTCATCCGATCCCTGCCGCTTGACGTCGAGGTGGTATTTGTCGGGATCGAGAAGGGCGCCTACATCCAGCAGCGAGCGGCTGCCGCGGGTCTCGACATCCAGGATGTAGCGAAGGCGGTACTCATCGGGAAGGCGGGCGGAGTCAGGCTGCGAGCCGGAATCGGCCGCCTCGCCCAGCCTCGGAGACAATGCATTCGGGCTGCCCCCCCCCCTTGCTTTTTTGAAGGGTATTGTGCTATGGTAAGATTGTTCAGCGTATCCTCGTAGGACTCGATGCGCAGTGACTTGATGACGCGCGGGGACCGGTCGGCTTCGTCGGCGTTTGCCGCGCGGATTGGTCGCCCATTCTTCCACTCGGGAGAGTAGGTGACCTTCTTGAGGCGGGGGACCAGGACGGTGTCGAAGTGCTCGCCGACTTCGACGAGGATGAACTTGCGCGTGCCGCCGTCTTCGCGGTTCAGGTTGATGACGGCGTGGCCGGTGGTGCCGGAGCCGGCGAAGTAGTCGAGGGTGGTGGTGTCTCGCTCCAGGCGCGTGACCACAGCGACACAGTCGGTCACAGTATGGATTGATTTGGGATAATCGAAGCGCCGACCACCCATCAAGTCCCGAAGTACATTCGTGCCATGGACGCCGGCGTTGTACTTGGCATCCACCCAGTTGCTGAAGACGGGTCGATATTTCTCACCGGTCCTGGATCGCAAGTAGATGGTTCGCCCATTCTTGCACAACAGATTTCCATCGGCGATTTCGTTGAAGCTCGACTCATAGGAGCGGCGCCAGACACGCTCTGCACCATCCTGGCCCAATGGGTAGACTCGCCGATATCCCTCCTCCGTGGGTGTTGTCGGATATGGTTCACCTTGCCTGGGCGGAGGCTCAACTCCGGCAATGATGGATCGATCCGCATCGACCAGTACCGCATAGAAGCTATTGGGCCTTCCCGTTCGGGAATTGCTCTCGGCTGCGCCCGTTCTCTTGAATCCAATGATGCTGGTCGTCTCCTCCTTCGGCTCACCGATAAGGATACGCCGACCGGCGCCCACACGTCGAGGAGTCACGAAGATCGCGTATTCGTGCGTCGAGGAGACATTTGTTCCCTCGAGTCCGGCCCCTGCGGGATGATGATTCACGACCACCATCAGCCTGTCCCGATGGCGAAACACGTCGTCAAGGAGATGGCAAAGGGGTGCCAGTTCAGTGTCGTCAATCGCGACTATCTGGGTTCCGTGAGGAGCAAGAACCGCAGCCCCGCACCGCAATCTGTTCGCCATCATCGTCATCCATGCCGAATGACGATAATCGTTCTTGTAGAGAATCTCGGAGGCAGCCGTGTTATACGGCGGATCAATATACACGCACTTGACCTGCCCCCGATACCTCGTCCCCAGCAACCCCAACGCCTGAAAGTTCTCCCCGTGCACCAGCACACCGTCGGTCACCGCGTCCAGGTCGTCGAACGCCGCCAACAGCCGCGCCGTGAACCCGTCGTCAAAGTGCCGCGTGTCCGCCATCAGTGTCGGATGCTGCTTCAGGAACGCCACCGTCAGCGGCACCTCGTACTTCGCCGCCATCAATTCGCCCTGGTCGCCCGGCGACTCGTCCATCCCGCACAACTCCACCCATTCCTCGCGCTGCGCATCGTTCGCCGCGATCTCTTTCAGGAGCCCTGGCGCCACATCCGCAATTACTCCGACGCGCACCAGCCACCGCGTCTCCACCACGAACTTCTTTTTCAGCCACAGCTTCTTCTGAAATCCCTCGAGCTCCGCCAGAAAGTCAATCAGCGTGTGGGCGATGCGGCGAATCACCCGAATCTTCGAGAGGTACTGCTCCACGCTGGGCGCGGTGTCGTTCTCGATGTCGTCGAGGTGCATGACCTCGTTCTTGATGTAGAAGTCGAGCTCGCGGCGCAGGAACGGCCCCAGATCCTTGTGGATGAAGTAGTCGAAGGTGTTGCGGGCGGTGTAGCGGTCGAGGTGGGCGCGCAACAGGGATTTCGGCTTGCCCTTGGACTTCTTGCCGACCGTGGTCGTCCTGGCGTTGGTGCCGGCCTTGCGGTGCGGCTTCTCCAGCGCCCTCATCCAAGGGTAGAGTTCGGTTCTGCCTTTTCCGGCTTCCGCAATCCGTTCTTCGGCCAGCTCCTTCAACCCATCCTGGTTCGGAACCCTTGCCTTCCCCTTCCGCGCCCAGTCCGGCCAGTCCTCCTCCTTCCTCACCGGCCGATATTCAAACCGGATCACCAACTCGTCGCGCCCGCTGTCCCTCCCCCGCTCCAGCGCCACCGGGTTTTCGCCCGCCAGCACAAAGAGTCGCTTCTGCCCGGCGCCAGCTTGCACATTTCCGTGTTCTCCCTCGGTCGCATCGACCAGGCGGAAGTGCGCGCGCATCGGGTCGTCCGGGGCGTTGGGGCGCAGCCGGAAGCTGTAATTCTTCAGGTATTCGTCGGTCTTGATGTAGTACTGGTCGGCGTTCGCCCAGTGGAGTTTGACCTCTTCGCCTGCGTACGGAATCGCGTAGACGCCATCCTTGTAGACGCGCTTGCTGAGGAAGTCGCCCTCGTCGTAGTAGCGTCGGAAGAAGCGGTAGAGGTGGTCGTAGACGTCGGATTCGAGGGCGGCGATGTCGACTGTGGCATCGCCCAGCTTCTTGCGGAGTCTCGTGACCTTGTCGACCTGATCCGGGTCCATGCCCAGCGCCCGGGCGTTGCGGGTGGCTTCCGTCAATTCGGCTTCAACCCTCGCCTGGTCTGCAGACCGATGCTCCGCGAACGCCTTGCGTACCCGCGGCGGCAGATCCTTCTCCAGAAACTGCGTCACCTCGCGGCTGCGCGCATGCATGATCCGGTAGAAGCCGAAATCCAGCTCGGGCTTGTCGAGTTGGAAGAGCTCCTTGAGGAGTCTGACGAGGCGGTCGAAGCGAGAGGTGTCGGTCACGTGGGGCTGCGGGACTCGGTGAGTGAGTGAATGCTCGGCGAATGAGTGAATGAGCAGGGGAGTGAGCAGGAAATCCGGCGGCGGAGCTCGCGGTCGTGCGCTCCGGAAGAATGGGAGATACTGAACGCGAAATAGGAAGATGTCAAATCGACCTGTCGCCCGTATCCTGTTCCATCCTGCAATCCTGGAGAGCCAGCAGATCCTCCACCCGCAAGATCAACGCGCCGACCAGGGTGACCGTCGCGGGGCGGTCCATGGGACCGTGGTCCTCGGGAAGCCGGTGGTGGCGGACTCTGCGGCAAAGGGCGTGAAGTGCGCGAGTGGCCGAAAGAACCCGGTGGATGCGCCCGCCGCGGCGATTCGTTGGAAGAGTACGCCAGGGTCGTGCACGAGCGGATACTTCCGACCCAGCAGCGCCAGCCAGTCCTTGAGCGCCTTCTCGGTGGCCTGTTGGGCGTGTATGCCGAAGAAGATGACCTGCTCCGGATCGGCCGGGGCCACGATCGCATCCACCATGGCCCCGATCACGGCATCGGTGACGGGCGGGTCGGCCTCCGGTCGCTGGAACCCGGGCTCGCGCCGCCTTAGCCCCAGCTTCGGTAGCATCGGTCACCGGCCGGTCCGCAATCTCCTGCTGCAGGGCCTCCACCCCCCCTCATCCCCCCTCGTGCGCCAGGAACCGCTCCGCCTCCAGTGCAGCCATGCACCCCGTTCCGGCCGCCGAGACCGCCTGCCGGTAGTAGTCGTCCATGACGTCGCCGGCCGCGAAGACGCCGGGCACATTCGTCTCGGTGCGCCACGCCGTCGGCAGCCGCACGTAGCCGTTGTCCTTGAGATCGATCTGGCCGCGCAGAAAGGCGGTGTTGGGGTCGTGGCCGATCGCGACGAACATCCCGCCGACGGCGATCTCGGACTCTTCCCCCGTCGCGGTGTCGCGGAGGCGCACTCCTGTGATGACCTCGTCGCCGAGCACGCCCACGACGACCTTGTTCCACAGGAAGCGGATCTTCTCGCTGGCCAGCGCCCGCTCCTGCATGATGCTGGACGCCCGCAGTTGGTCGCGGCGGTGAATTACCAGCACCTGACCGGCGAACCTGGTCATGTAGAGGGCCTCTTCCATGGCGCTGTCGCCCCCGCCCACCACCGCAATCACCTGGCCGCGAAAGAAGGGCAGCGCCCCGTCGCACACCGCGCACGCCGACACACCGCCCCCGCTCTGCGCCAGCCGCTCCTCGCCCGGAACCCCCAGCCAGCGCGCATTCGCCCCGGTCGCGACAATGACGGTGCGCGCCCGCACCTCGCGTCCCCCCGACGAACGTAGCCGGAAGGGCCGGCGGGAGAAGTCCGCCTCCACGATGTCCTCGGTGACGACGCGGGTGTCAAAGCGGAGCGCCTGCTTCTTGAAGTCCATCATCATTTCGATGCCGCCGATGCCGTCGGGGAAGCCCGGGTAGTTCTCCACGTCGGTGGTGAACATGAGCTGTCCGCCCGGGATCATGGTGCGGCTGCCGGCGCCCTCGTAGACCAGCGGTCTCAGATTTGCGCGCGCGGCGTAGATGGCGGCGGTCCAGCCGGCGGGGCCGGAGCCGACGATGACGAGGTCTTCGACAGTGGACTCTTCAGACACGACAGCTTTCCCCCTTTGAAGCGGCATCAGACATGCAGGGCGCCCTCCTTGTACAGCGACGAGTTGCGGTAGCGGGCGAGGCCGAAGGTCAGGAGCAGCTTGGCCGCGACCGCCAGCGGCACGCCGATCAGGAGCCCGACGAACCCGAAGAATAATCCTCCGAGCGACAGCGCGAGCACAATCCAGACCGGGTGCAGCCCCACCGAGTCGCCCACGATGCGCGGACTGATCACGGCGCTCTCCAGCCCCTGGGCCACGCCGTACACCACCGCCACCTTGATCAGCGACAGCCCCACATCGCCGCTGACCAGCGCAATGACGATCGCGGGAATGAGCGACACGACGATCCCCAGATAGGGGACCACGCCCAGAACCGCCACGACGGCACCGAGCAGGAAGGCGTAGGGAAATCCCGTCGCCAGCAGTCCCAGCCATGTGATCGCCCCGGTAATCAGCGACGAGGCGACCTGGCCGCGAAGATAGCGCGAGAGAAGGTCGTCGTAGCTGCGGGCGAGCTCTCCGACTTCGCGCCGCGCCCGGCCGGGCAGCAGTTCGGCAATGCGCGCCAGCATGCGATCGTAATCGCGAAGGAGGTAGAAGGTGAGGACGGGGGTAAGGGTCAGATAGCCGATCACGGTGGCCAGGGTGGCTACGCCTCGCCCGAGACCCAGTACCGCCCCCCAGGCCCGCTGCGTCAGCGCCTCGCGCCGGGACTCCAGGAAATCGGCGACGGCCTGGGCGTCGATGCTCTGAATCCTGGTCACGACCGCCGCATCGTCCACGAAGGGCAGATCGAATCCGGGCGCCTCGGGGGAGAGGCCTTGCACCCAGGCCCCGAGCTCGTCGATCAGGCGGGGCGCTTCGGCCACCAGCAGCCGGCCCTGCCGCACCAGTTCGGGAACGCCCAGGATAAAGACGGCGGCGGCCAGCGCGAGGAACGGCACCAGAATGACGAAGATCGCGCCGTTGCGCCCGATTCGCGGATGCGCCGAGATGCGGTCCACCACCGGGTCGAGGATGTAGGCTAGAACCAGCGCCAGAAAGAAGGGCGCGAGCAGGCTGCCGGCAGTGCTCAGAACCCAGAGGAGAATCAGAACGGTGGCCACGGCAACCAGCCGAGCGTGGCCGGCGATCCCGCGAAAGGGCGCCAGCAGAACGACGAAGACGCAGTAAAGGATGAAGGGATTCAGCAGTTCGCGCATCGCGTAGAGGAGGGCGCCCCCGGCAAGCACCGCCAGGGCCGCCTGCACGATCCGCCAAGCGCCGCCCTCCCGTCCCGGTCCGGCCGAATTCACCAGCCCTCCTCTTCGATCGTGTCCCGGGCGAGCAGAACCATCCTGCTGGTGTCCCGGTAGGGGATGCGGGCCGCGGCCTGGTCAAGGGTCAGCCAGGCGCACGCGGTAATTCCCTCAGCGCTTTGGGGGACGGGATCGCCGATCCGGCTGCGCATCAGGAAGAAGGTGCAGTACTTGTGGATCATTTCGCCATTCTGGCGGAAGGTCCAGTCGATCGTTCCCAATTGGGGTCCAATCACCTCCGGCCGGATTCTCGTCTCCTCCTCGACCTCGCGCGCCGCCGTCTCGCGCAGCGTCTCGCCCCCCTCGATGTGGCCCTTCGGCAACGACCAGCGGCCATAGGGATCGCGAATCAGCAGGGCATGCCACTCCCCGGCCAACGCCCGTACCACCACCCCGCCCGCACTGCGCTCAATCCTCCCCACCCCGGCGCCGCTCATTTGCGCTCCTTTGTGTTCGTCGTTTTCGGTCCGGCGGTCAGCTCCCACGCCGGCTAGAAGATCGACAGACTCAGGTACTTCTTCGGATTCTCCTGGATGTCGGCCAGGAGGGCCCGCATCTGTTCGATCGCCTCGGAGGCATTGTCCACCAGAGCGGGATCTCCCAGGAGGCGTCCCAGCGACCCCTCGCCTCTCTCGGCCGCCGCCATCAGCGCGTTGAAGCTCACGAAAGCGGAATCGGCCCTCGCCGCCGCCGAACGGATCTCGCCCAGCGAAGCGTCCATGTCTTCGGTGAGGGTGCGCACATTCCCGACGCTGGCCTCGGCATTCGCCAGGATTGCGCCCAGATCGAAGTCTGCGATCATCGAGTCGATCCGTTCGAAGGAGATCCGCGCCGAACGCGCCGCCGCCCCCAGCTCCTCCGCCGATGCGTTCACCCCGCTCGACAGATCCTCGAAGCGCTCGGCCTGCTGCGTGATGATCTCGTTCAGTCCGTCGCTGACCGCCCCAATGTTGTCAATGGCGCTCTTCAGGTTGAGTGCGGTTTCCTCCGTAAAGGCCAGCTCGAAGCGATCCGAAATCACGGTCAGGTTGCGCGCGATCTCGTCGGCGGTCGCGGTCAGGCGCGAGAAGTCGGGCAGCGCCGCGCCGGGGAGGACGCCCTCCTGCGGATAATCCAGGAAGTCCCCCTGGGGAAAGTCCGCGCGGCTGAGGATCTCGGCCTGCCAGTCGCCGAAGAGCGATTCGGGAGCGAGCAGCACCGCCACATTCTCGGGCAGCGCGAGACCGGGATCGACGCTCAGATCCACGAGCACCGCGTCGCCGGAGGGCGCGAGCCGCACCTCTTCCACCCGCCCCACCGCCACCCCCCGAAAGCGCACGCTGGCGCCCGGCACAAGCTGTCCCACAGTGGCCGACGCGGTGGTGATCTCGACCATGCTGCGCCTCCATCCGCCCTGCATCCAGATCGTCCCCACGACCGCCACCGCGATGCCGAGCAGCACCACGAATCCCACCAGAGCCTCGCGTCTTCGGTCCATTGGTCTTCCTCTCTGGGCGTTTTGGATGGGCGCGTCACCTCGCGCGGCGGTTCGTCCCCCCGGGGGTCAGCGCTCCGCTGCGTGTTGGGCCGCTTCTTCGGCCGCTCTCGCCGTGCCTTCGGAGCTGCCGCGCCCGGCCCCGAAATACAGATCGGGATCCCCCTCGACGAATCCCCGCAGCACCGGATCGGTGGCCGCTCGCACCTGGGCCGGCACGCCGGTGAAGCGCGCCCTGCCTTCGTGCAGCATCGTGATCCGGTCGGCCACGCGAAAGGCGCTGGTCATGTCGTGCGTGACCACCAGGCCCGTCACTCCGAGTTCGTCGCGCATACGGAGTATAAGCCGGTCGATCACCGCGGTGGTGACCGGATCCAGTCCGGTGGTGGGCTCGTCGTAGAGGAGGTAGCGCGGCGAGGGCGCAATCGCGCGCGCCAGTCCGGCCCGTTTCCGCTGTCCTCCGCTGAGCTGCGCCGGGTAGCGGTCCCCCATCCCCGCAAGCTCCACGAGCGCCAGGCATTCCTCCGCGCGCACGGCAATCCGCCGCCGGTCCCACCCCGGCATCCTGCGCAGCCCCATCCCCACGTTCTCGGCAATCGTCATCGAATCGAAGAGCGCCGCGAACTGGAAGACGTAGCCGATTCGCCTCCGCAGACGGACCAGCTCCTGCCCTTGGAGCTCCGGCACGCCTACCCCGTCTACGGTCACCGAACCCGAATCCGGGGCCAGGAGTCCCACCACATGCTTGAGCAGCACCGACTTGCCGCTCCCCGAGGGACCCACGATCGCCGCCGTCTCGCCGTCGGCCACCCGCAGCGTGAAGCCCCGCAGGACCTGGCGCGGACCAAAGGATTTGCGCACCTCGTGGAGCCGGATTCCCATCCCTGTTCCCCTACAGCAGCGCGGCCGCCCAGAAGGCGTCCAGGCAGAGAATGAGCATGCTCGCAACCACCACCGTTCGGGTCGCGCTTCGTCCCACCCCCTCCGCCCCCCCTTCGGTCCGAAGTCCGCAGTAGCACCCCACGCCCGTCACGACCGCACCGAAGGAAACCGATTTGATCACCGCGAACCAGACGTCCCAGGGCTCGAAGAAGAGGCGCAGTCCCTTGACGAACTCCGGCGACGACATGTCCAGAAGCTGGAGCGCCGTCACCCAACCCGAAGCGATTCCGATCGTCATGGCCAGCAAGACCACGATGGGAAACATGAGCACCGCCGCGAGGATGCGGGGAACGACCAGGTAGGCAAGCGGATCGTAGGCGAGCGTTTCTAGGGCATCGACCTGTTCGGTGACGCGCATGGTGCCCAGTTCGGCCGAGATCGTGGCGCCGACGCGTCCGGCCAGGGTGAGCGCGGTGAGGACCGGTCCCAGCTCGAGGATCATCGTCTTCCCCACCAGCGTGCCCACGAAGTAGACGGGAATGGCGCCGGTCAGGGTGTAGGAGGCCTGCAGCGACATGACGATGCCGGTGAAGGTGGCGATGAAGAGCGCGATGGGAACCGACGCCACCCCGATGCGGGCCATCTGCGGGAGCAGGTTGGGGAACCAGACGCCGACGCCCCGCACCGAGCGGAAGACAGCCAGAAAGAGCGTCGTGGCGCGTCCCAGCTCCTCCAGGACGGCAAGGCACCGGGCGCCGAGAGCCGCAATGGGCCGGAGCGTGCTTTCGACCATCAGAGCGTCCGCCGTGGGAGAGGCCCGCGGGCCGGGTGGGCCGCGAAGCGGGGAAGCGCGCAGGGTCCGGGAATGGTCACCGGACGGGCCAGGCCGGATGGGCGGGAAATGGAGCGGGTTTGCGGGGGAAGGCGCTCAGAGTGAAGACCACCGGGCCGGGGGCGGGACCGGAGTTCTGCGGATGACGCCACCTCAGCACGATCTCGCGCATGGATCCGGGCGAAGCGCGCACCACGGCATCCAGTTCCAGCTCCTGTTCGCGGGATTCGATGCGAAGGCGCACGAGATCGCCGGGAGGGTCCTGCGGGCTGCGCTGCGGATTGCGGAAGAGGATGCGGGTCGAACGCCGGCCCGAGGGAAGGAAACGGGCCACGCGAATGCGGTCGAGCCAGTCGGGCGGATAGCTGATCCGGTAGCCGAAACCGGCCTGATCCCGCCCCTCCGCGTTGCGGTTGTGCCGCGCCATCTCATTCCTCCGGGTCTTGACCCGCCGACCGTTATGTTGCAATCGTTGTCGCATGGGCAGGCCGTCCCGCATGTATGCGTCTCTATCGACGGCCGGCAAGAAATCCCCCCACCTTCTCCGGCCACCCGGCCCTCTCCCGCAGCCTCCTGGCGCGGTTCGTGCGCACAAGACCGAACCGGACCCGGAGGCCGCCATTCGTGGCCAGGCCAGCCGACTTCCCCATGGACATCGCCGAACTGAAGAATAGCACGATTGCCGGTCTTCGGACCCGTGCGGAGGCGCTCGGGATTCCCGTAACCCCCGCCCACAGCCGACAGGAGCTGGTCGCGAAGATTCACCAGGAGCTGGCGCGGCGGGGAGAAGCGCCCACCGGCCGGGGCGTGCTCGACATCATGCCGGACGGATACGGCTTCCTGCGTTCCCCGGCTTGGAACTACCTCGCCGGGCCGGACGACATCTATGTGGCCAAAGCGGCGATCGCGTCGCGTAAGTTGCGCCGGGGCGACATCGTCGAGGGTCCGGTGCGGATCTCGGGAAGGGCCGACCGCTACCTGGCGCTGGCGGAGATAAAACGGATCAATGGACTGGCGCCCGCGAAGATCGCCCAGCGGCCGAACTTTGAGGACCTGCGCCCCTGGCACCCCGACCGGCGGCTGCGGCTGGAGGCGCCGGGCGGCGCGCTGACGGTGCGGATGATTGATCTGATCGCGCCCCTGGGACTGGGCCAGCGCGGCCTGATCGTTTCCCCTCCCAAGGCGGGCAAGACGACGATTCTGCGCGACATCGGCCACGCCGTCACATCCCATCATCCCGGGGTGCAGTTGATCGTGCTTCTCGTTGACGAACGCCCCGAAGAGGTCACCGAGATGCGCGAAAGCGTCGGCGGCGAGGTCATCGCTTCCACCTTCGACGAACCCGCGGCGAGTCACCGCCAGGCTGCCGAGATGGCGCTGGCCAAGGCGCGGCGACAGGTCGAGCACGGACGCGATGTGGTGCTGCTGCTGGATTCGATCACCCGTCTGGCGCGCGCCTACAATCTGCTGGCGCCCCAATCGGGAAGGCTGCTCTCCGGCGGCGTCGCGGCCAACGCCCTGGCCAAACCAAAGCGTTTCTTCGGCTCTGCGCGCAGCATCCACAAGGGCGGGTCGCTCACGATCATCGCCACCGCCCTGGTCGAGACGGGGAGCCGCATGGACGAGGTGATCTTCGAGGAGTTCAAGGGAACCGGCAACATGGAGCTGGTCCTGAGCCGCCAGATCTCCGAGCGGCGCATCTACCCGGCCATCGACCTGAACAAGTCGGGCACCCGGCGCGAGGAGCTGCTGCTGACCGAACGGGAGCTGAACCGGGTCTATCTGCTGCGCAACTTCCTGGGACACATGCCCGAGGCGGAAGCGACCGAGTTCCTGATCGAGCGCATGTCGCGCTACCGCCACAACTACGGCTTTCTCAAGGCGATGGCCAGCGGGGAATAGCGGAAGGGGATTTCGGGCCCCGGGTCCGCCGGGGGCGGGCCTGTTGGGCAACCGGCGCGCTTTGGGCACCGGCGGGTTGGGGAACCGGCCGGGCCTGGGCCGTACTTATCCGTCCACGCGAACCCGACCGGCCTCCGGAGCCTCGGCGTCGCGGTAACGCGGATTGACAACCAGATCGCCGGAATCGAAGATCTTGCGGTCCCAGGGGTAGACCACCGTCGCGGCGGTGGCCAGCGCGAAGTAGTCCGGCTGGTACCCCTGGGGACGGGCGAAGCAGGTGGCGGTGTGGATCCGGGCCGGACCGACTTCTCGCAGGGCGGCGAGGGCGAGGCGCATGGTGTCGCCCGAAGTCGTGATTTCGTCGACGATCAAAACCCGCTTTCCGTGTGCCTGGCGGGGTGCGGTCGAGAGAATCGAGGGGCGCTGCCGCACCACCCTGCCCTGCTTGCGGCGGGAAATCTCGATCGAATGGAAGTCGCGGCGCATCATCGAGGCGACGACCGCGCCGGGAATCACACCGGCCCTGGCAATCCCGATGACGATTTCGGGGTCGCAGGAGCGCGCAACCTTCAGCGCCAATGCGCGGCACAGTTCGCCGAACATCTCCCAGGATAGCTCCAGGAGTTCGTCGGCCGGGGCCGCTTGCCGGTGATCGAAGGATCCGGTCAACATTTGTCTCCTCGCTCCCTCTGGTTACAGTTTCCGTGCCGTTCGCCTGTTTCCTGGCCGGGCATCAAGCCGCCCGGATCCATCCCCGCCACACGCCGCGAGCCTTCGCACCTCTCTCGCCGGAGCCCCTGATTCCAGATGTCCGCCGAAGCCAACCGGATCGCCGACGAACGCCTGGCCCGGGCAATCGCCGAGAGCGGCGCCCCCGATCCCCGGGGCGGATGCCGCGAGCAGTTGCGCCGTCTCAAGCAACAGAGCTCCGAGCGGTATGCGGAAGGGGTTGCATATTACCGCGATACGCTGGTGCCGTCCATTGCCGAGGAGGAGGCCGACCCGCTGGCCGCCTGGCGCGACTATGCGCTCTTCATCGCCCAACTGGCGTCTCCGGGGCGGGCGGTGGCGGTGGACGCCAAGGGGCGCTCGCGACCCTTTGAGCCGCCCGGGAGGCCAACGGAACTCGTCCTTTTTCTTCCCGGACACAAGCGCGCGCCGGCGGTGCTGATCGCGCTGCCACCGGCGCCCTCGGCGGCGCAGCGAGCGACGCGCGACTGGCTGGTCTTCGGCCGGCGTGAACTGGCCCGGTGACGAGCACGGCAAATCCCGGCGACCCCGCCCGCCGACCCGGAACCCCTTCCCGGCACGATCCCCGGTCCTCGCCACCGGGCCCGGGCGGCCCCCACCCGGTCACTCCGGCCACCGTCCACCTCTGGGAGGGCTCGCTCCTGGCCTCGGCGCCCGCCCTGCGCGCGGCCCGGTCGCTACTCTCCGACCGCGAGAAGCGCCGCGCGGAACGCTTTGTCCACCGCCGCCACCGCCACCGCTACACCGTCGCGCAGGCCTGCCTGCGCCGCGTGATGGGGCATTTCCTCGACATCGGCCCCGCCAGGGTGCGGTTCCACTTCGGCAAATTCGGCAAACCCTTCGTACCCGGCGGCCCCGTCTTCAACCAGTCCCATTCGGGCGAGCGGATCCTGATCGCGGTGGCGCGCAACGGTCGTCTCGGCGTCGACATCGAAGAGATCCGCCCCGTCCCCCTCATGCTACGGATCGCCCGGCGGCGTCTGGCCCCCTCAGAGGGCGCTCGGCTACTCGCGGTGGGAGAAGCGGAACGGCTGGCGCGGTTCTTTCGCCTCTGGACCCGCAAGGAAGCGTTTCTCAAGGCGCTTGGAGTCGGGCTGACGCACCCGCTCCGCGATTTCACTGTGGACTGTGCGCCGGAGACGACCCGCGCGCTACTGGACCCGGGCAGCCTTCAGGAGGATCCGCAGCGGTGGTTTCTGGGAAGTGTACCCTGCTCCGCCGGCGCGGCGGCGGCTCTCGCGCTGGACCGGCCCGATCTGCGGCTCACGGAGCTGGACTTCGACCCGTCCCGGCCCCCATAGGACCTCGGAAGTCCCCATTCACGCCCGCGCTTCACCCTGGACTTGGCCCCGGCTCTCGCCCGCAACTTCCATTCGCGGCCGGCCCGGCTTCCTCCACCCCGGTCGTCGCATTCGAGCAGATCGCCCCATTGGCGTAGCAGGTGTAGCAGGCGGCCTCGGCCAGCGGCGCATCGATCGCCACCGCCTCGGAGAGGGTGCCGGCCAGCCGCGCGCTCGGGTAGTCGAGCAGAATCGGACAGGCATAGACCCCGGCCGCGGTCACAAGGCGCGCTCGGGAGCAGAGAAGCCGGTCCAGGTCGTAGCCGTGCAGCATCTCGTGCGTGACTCGCTCGCAGCGCCGGTAGCCCCGGCTCCGTTCGGCTTCCTCGCCGATCAGCAGCGGCGGCAGAATCTTGATGCGCGGATCGGCATACCCCACCGCGGCCAGCGCATCGCGGAAGGCCTGCAGCGTGCACGCCATCTCCTCGCAGGGCCAACTCTGCATGGCGGTCATGATCGGCCGAAATCCCGCCGCCACCAGATGGCCGACCCCCTCCATGGCACGAGCAAAGGCGCCCTCGCCGCGGATCGGATCGTTCGTTTCCGGCGAGTGACCATCAATGCTGACGCGCATTTCCAGCGGGTGCGCGCTCGCCTGCCGCAGCGCTCCCAGCCGAGCCACCGTCCGCTCCGGCAGCAGGGTGGCGTTGGTGAGGACCGTGGCGGGGCCGAACTGGAGCGTGTCCTCCAGGATCTCCACCATCTCGCGATTCATGAAGGGCTCGCCGCCGGTGAAGTAATACTCCTGCACATTCATCGCGACCGATTCCTTCAGCGCCTCCCGCACCGCCTGGCGCGTCATGAACCAGAAGGAGTGGTTGTCGGGGGAACAGGAGATGAAGCAGTGGCGGCAGCGAAGGTTGCAGACCGTGCCGCTGACCTGAAACCAGAGCTGGTCGAGGGCGGCGAGGGGGACGGTGGGGACGATGGAAGTGGGCATGGCGCGGGGCCGGGGATTGGGAGGGGCGACCGGGGCGCAAGACGCGCGAAAATGGCGATGAGGCGAACCGTCGATCACGCTACCGCGACGAACCACCGTGGGTATCTTGGCTGAATGGCGGCGGCTCCGCCAGTGCCCTGCAAGCCGATACCCCCACCAGCCCCGAAGACGAACCTGGCCCCGACAACCAATCAGCCCCAACAGGCGAACCCGTGCAATTCACAACCATCAATCCCGCCGACGGCATGCTGCTCCGCAAGTACCCCTTCCTCTCGCCCGAGGCCCTGGACGCGGCTGTGGCGGCAGCCCGCAAGGCGCAGCGCAGGTGGCGGCGGCTTCATCCCGAAGAGCGCGCCGACAGAGTGGCGGCCCTGGGCTCCGAGCTGCGCGCCCGCCGCAGACGTCTCGCCGAGATCATGACGATCGAGATGGGAAAGCCGCTGCGCGAGGCGGTGGCCGAGGTGGAGAAGTGCGCCATCGGCTGCGACTACTACAGCGAGCGCGGCCCCGGCTTCCTCCGCAACAAACCCGTGGAGATGGATGATGGCCGCGGCTATGTCGCCTTTCGGCCCCTCGGCCTGGTGCTCGCGATCATGCCCTGGAACTTCCCCCTCTGGCAGGTCGTCCGCGCCTCGGTTCCGGCCCTCCTCGCCGGCAACGGCGTCCTCCTCAAACACGCGCCCAATGTCCCCCGCTGTGCGCTTGAGCTGGAGGAACTCTTCGCAGCGGCAGGCTTTCCCCCCGGAATCTTCACCAATCTTTTCGTCGACCTCTCCGCCACCGGCGCCCTGATCCGGGACGAGCGCGTCCAGGCCGTCACCCTCACCGGCAGCACCCGCGCCGGCCGCGAAGTCGCGCGCATCGCCGGGTCACAGATCAAGAGCTGCGTGCTGGAGCTGGGCGGATCCGACCCCTACATCGTCCTGGAGGACGCCGATCTGGAGGCTGCGGTCGAGGCGTGCGTCGTCGGACGGCTTCTCAATGGCGGACAGAGCTGCATCGCCGCCAAGCGCATGATCGTGCACGAGGCGGTGGCCGACGACTTTACCGCGGCGCTGGTGCAACGGATGGCGGGTGTGCGCGTCGGCGATCCCCTGGCCGAGGCCACCGATGTGGGCCCGCTCGCGCGCGAGGATCTGCGCGATCATCTGGCCGACCAGGTACAGCGCAGCATCGAGGCGGGCGCGACCTGTCTCCTCGGCGGCCGCATCCCCAGCGCCCCGGGATGGTACTACCCGGTCACCGTCCTCGCCGATGTCCGCCCCGGAATGCCCGCCTGCGACGAGGAACTCTTCGGTCCGGTCGCCTGCGTCATGCGCGCCGAATCCGAGAACGAGGCGATCCGGATCGCCAACGACACCGCCTACGGACTGGGGGCCGCCGTCTTCACCCGCGATCTGGCCCGCGGCGAACGCATCGCGCGCGACCATCTCGAGGCCGGCTCCTGCTTCGTCAACGACTTCGTCAAGTCCGACCCGCGCCTTCCCTTCGGCGGCATCAAGGGGAGCGGCTTCGGGCGCGAACTCTCCGGCTTCGGAATCCGCGAGTTCGTCAATGTCAAGACGGTGCGGGTGATGGGCTGAGCGCCCCCCATGCGCCGGCTTTCGAGCATCCACCAACCGTGTAGCCAACTCGGAAGAGCCACCGCAACAGCGTTTGGACGGGAAACAAGCTTCCGCCGCCCCGCCACGGCTCCGTTGTCCTGCCAAACCGGCCTGCGGGTCCACGCGGTGCGCCTGCGGGATGCGCGGTCGCGGGGGCTGCCCACAAGCGGGGCCCCACCCAAGGGCGCCGTCCCCTTGATCGTCGCGCTACCCGACCCCCTTAGCAGTTGGTTAGTAGCCGTGTACGCGCGCCAGGAACTCCTCCACCGATTCGCAGGCCATCACGGCGTCCGCGATCTCGGTCAGCCGCGCGGGATCGGCAATCTCCTCCAGAACCGGGGTCATCCTCCGCCACGACCATCCCGAAGCGCAACACCGTCATCTGCCCCACCAGCGTCCGCTCCCGCGCGACCGCTTCCCGGCGGCCTCGCGTCATCCCTTCCCGGCGGCCCTTCTCGATTCCCTTCTCCAGCCACTGCTGGTTCAGCTCGTCTCCCCACTTCCTCACGCGTTCAGGCAGTGTCGACATTTCACTCTCTCCCATGATGTAGTCGGTTGGGCGCATGGCCTCGCCCTCGGGCGCGACCCGTTGGGCAATCACTTCCGTGATCCAGACATCAAAGCTCTCCAGCAGCCGGTCCTCGCCGATCCTGCGGAGCCACCGGGCCAGCGCGGCCCCCAGCTCGACCAGCCGTCCCTGCGACTCGGCCCGCTCCAGCATGGCCATCACGGAGACGACATTTTCGCCTGGCCGTCCGGCGAGGTCCAGCCTCCCGAGATCAATCAGATGATACCGATGCCGCGGCAGGTAGCCAAGGATGCTGTCCGGAACGGGCGCAAAGAGTTCGGCGGTAGTGAGCGGGGCGGTCCAGCGGCGGCGTCCGCTGTGGATGACGACGGGCAGGACGAGCGGGTGCTTTCCCCCCGGTCCGAGTTCGCGAGCGCCGAGCCCGAGGAGGATGCGAACGGTGTAATCGAGCGTTCGCAGCGCCATGCGGGGATGGACGGTGGACTGGAACTCCAGGAGGACCAGGAGATAGAGCCATTGCCGTCGCCGGGTCTGGATCTTCCAGAGGCAGTCGAGGTGGCGCTGGCCGAGGTTGCGGGTGACGAAGCGGCCTGGCAGCGGTTGCAGGGTGGCAAAGTCCAGATGGCGGGCGAGATCGCCGGCGTAGCCGCGCAACAGGTCGGCGACGGATCGGCGGTGGGCGAAGATGCGCTTGTAGGCGCTGTCGTGGACGTTTCTGCGCGGCGGTGTTCGCTCTTCGGACATCGGTCGTGCGCTCCGGGCGGGGAGGAGCTCTCCGGCATCCGAACTCGTCGGCGCGCGGGGGCTCCCCGGGGATCCGCCGGAAGTATCGGCGAATCCGGTGGGCACACGAATGGCGAAATGGGACAACCTCCTGTCGAGATGCGCGATCCCTGTTGGGGTCCGCCCCCCTACCCCGCCCCCCGCCGCAGCACCGTCCCCGGCGCGGCCCCCGTTACCGCGCCGCCCTCGTAAACGACCCGTCCGGCCACCCACACCCGCTCGATCCCGGTCGCGGTGCGGTGCGGCTCGGCGGTCGTTGCGCGATCGATCACGGTGGCGGGATCGAAGAGAACCATGTCGGCCGCGGCCCCCACCTCCAGCCTGCCCCGCCCCTCCAGCCCCATGTGGTCGGCGGCCAGTCCCGTCATCTTGTGGACCGCCTCCTCGAGGGCAAGTCTCCCATCTTCGCGAAGGTACCGGCCCAGCACGCGCGGGTAGGCGCCGAAGCCGCGCGGATGCGCCCCACGCAGCCCCCCGTCCGACGAAACATTCGTGTGCGGCCACGCCAGGAGCGTCGCGATGTCGTCCGTGGCCATGCTGGTCGCGACGATGCTCTCGCTGCCGTCGCGTCCCTCGGCGCGGGCGTTCCGCGATTCGGCGATGAGCTCCAGGTAGACGGTGACGGGATCGGCGCCGCGTTCCCGTGCAATGGCGGCCAGCGTCTTCCCCTCCAGTGCGGGATCGGGGCCGAAGCGGCCGATCAGCATTCCCTCCGGGGCCACGAGTTCCTCCAGGGCGTAGCGGGCGGCCTCGCGGTCGGTGAAGTCGCGCTCGGGGAAGAGCACCGTCATGGTGGACTGCCAGTATTCGTACGGGTAGACATCCGCGGTGATCGCCAGGCCGCGGGCGCGCGCCGAATCGAGCCGGGCCAGGACCCGCGGCGCCTGACCCCAGAGTCCCCGGGCGGCCAGCTTGAAGTGCGAGATCTGGACGGGAATGCGGGCGCGTTCGGCAACTTCGATCGTCTCGTCGATGGCCGCGTGCAGGTCGCGGTCCTCGCTGCGCATGTGCGAGATGTAGCGGCCGCCGCTCGCCGCCGCGGTCCGGGCCAGCGCGACCACCTCGCCGGTCGTGGAATAGATGCCGGGATCGTATTCCAGGCCGGTGGACAGCCCCAGCGCGCCGCTCGCCAGCTCGGTCCGCAGAAGCGCCTGCATGGCCCGGGTCTCGTCGCCGGTGGCCGCGCGCCGGAAGTCTTCGCCCATGACCTGTCGGCGCAAGGTCCCGTGTCCGGCGTAGGCGGCCACATTGACCGCTGCGGGCGCCTCTTCCAGCGCCGCGAAGAACTCCGCAACGGGGAAGGGCGAGCCGCCGTCCTGGCCGACCACAATCGTGGTGATTCCCTGGCTGACCGCCGCCAGCGCGCCCGGTTCGTCCAGGAGGCCGCGGTCGTGGTGGCTGTGCGTGTCGATGAAGCCGGGGGCGAGAACCAGACCCGCCGCATCCGCGACCGGTTCGCCCTCCCCGGGGGTCAGCGCGCCGGAACCGTGGTCGGGGGACAGGGCCGCGACCCGGCCGCCCCGGACGCGCAGGGAGCCCGTGAAGGCCGGACCGCCGCTGCCGTCCACGATGGTTGCGCCCCGAACGAGGAAGGAATCGGGGCGAGCGGGGGATTCGGCGCAGCCGGGGGAGAGGAGGGGCGGGACCGCGGACAGGAGGAGCAGGCCGACGCGACCGGGGCGGGGGTTGGCGCGCGGCCCCTTCTTCATGGCAAGCCCGTCGCCTCCGGACGTTGTGTTTGCGCGGAAGGCGGTCACGGCTCTCTGTCGGCCTTCGGCACCGCCTTGAGCATGCGTTCGGCCACCGTTTCCGCGTTCTCCATTGTGGCAGGATCAAGTTCGAAGTCGGGAGCCTCGCGCGGCGCGAGCTTGGCCTTCAGTTCACGGATCTCGCGTGGCGCCAAACCCAGGCCGGCAAGCTCGGCATTGTCCAAAGCCCTGCCCGGGCGCGACCGCAACCCTTCGTCGTCCGCCTGCACAAGTTGGGACAGTGCGGCGATCTCCGCCCGCGACAGCCGGTCGCCCATCACCTGGTAGTCGATCCAGGCTTCGTAGCTGAGCGGCGCCACTCTCTTGACCATCCCGGCGATCACACGACCGTATTCGGCAATCTCCCACTGCGCGTGCGGATCGACGCGGAGGCTGAGAAAATGCAGAAGGTTGTGCAGATCGATCTTCCAGTACCATTGCGTGTAGGTCGAGAGCGGCAGATCGATGCGCGCAAGTTCGCGGGCCACATCTTCGCCGACCAGCCAGCCATAGTCGTGCGCGGCCCGGCGGCGCGTCTCGTTCCAGCGCCGAGTGGCCTCGCGGTAGAGCGCGGGACCGGCCGATTCGGGGTTGCGTCCCTGGTTGCCGGTGACGCTTTGCAGAGCGAACTGGCCCGGCTCCGGTTGATGAAAGAGAAGCGGCATGAGCGAATACCTGCCGCTGTATTCGTTGATGGAGGCTGTCCGGTGCCGCACAAACTGCCGCGCGACAAAGATCGGCATGGCGCAATGAAACTTGAACTCGACCATCTCCGAGGGCGTGGTGTGAAGATGGCGGCGAAGGTAGCGAACGAGGCCGCGGGTGGCCGACACCTTGCGCGTGCCGTAGCCGTAGCTGACGCGGGCGGCGCGCTCGACCGATTCGTCGGTGCCCATGTAATCGACCAGCGCCACGAAGCCGTGGTCGAGGACGGGAAAGTAGCCGCCCAGGATCTCCTCCGCGGCCGCAACGGTGGGGCGCCGGGTCGGTTGCGCGCCGTGGGTCATTGGCGGTTTCTCTTCATTGCCTTGCGCCGGGCGCTTGGGTTGAGTTCGCGCTTGCGCAACCGGATCGCGCCGGGGGTGACCTCGATCAATTCGTCGTCGGCGATGAACTCGAGCGCCTCCTCCAGCGTCATCCTGCGAGGCGGTTCCAGGCGCACATTTTCGTCAGCGGCCGCGGCGCGCATGTTGGTCAGCTTCTTGGTGCGGCCAATGTTAACCTCCATGTCGCCCGGACGCGCGTTCTCGCCCACGATCATCCCGCCGTAGCAATCCAGTCCCGGATCCACAAAGATGACGCCGCGCTCCTGCAGCCCGAAGATCGCGAAGGCCACCGCCTTGCCCATGCGATCGGCGACCATTGCGCCGGTGCCCCGTCCGCGAATCGGCCCGGCCCAGGCGTCCCAGCGCTCAAAGCGGTGGTGAAGGATTCCGTCGCCCCGGGTGTCGGTGAGGAACTCGGTGCGGTAGCCGAAAAGTCCCCGCGAGGGCACGCTGAAGCGCAGGCGCGTCGTTCCCGTCTGTCCGACCGGCTTCATGGCGACGAGTTCGCCGCGGCGGCGCGCCAGCTTGTCGATCACCGTCCCGGCAAGCTCCGCGGGGACCTCCGCGACGACATCCTCGAAGGGTTCGAACCGTTTGCCATTGGGCCCCGCGCGGGTAACGACCCGGGGCCGCGAAACCTGGAACTCGTAGCCTTCGCGCCGCATCGTTTCCATCAGGATGGTGAGATGGAGTTCGCCGCGGCCGCTGACCGCAAAGGTGTCGGGGCGGCCGGTGTCGGCGACCCGGAGCGCGACGTTGCGTTCCAGTTCGCGGTGGAGGCGGTCGCGCAGTTGACGGGTGGTGACGTACTTGCCGGAGCGGCCCGAGAAGGGGGAATCGTTGACGACGAAATCCACCGAGATCGTGGGTTCCTCGACCTTGATTCCGCGCAGCGGCTCGGGCGCGATGGGGTCCGCCAGGGTGTCGCCGATCTCGATGTCGTCGATGCCCGCAAGACCGACGATGTCGCCCGCGTGGGCCCTGTTGATCTCGATCCGGTCCAGTCCGTTGAAGGTGTAGAGGCCGCTGACGCGCGTGGTTGGGGAGGAATCGGGGCGGGGGGCGGGAGACGCCGGGGGAGCCGCGGCTGCCGGTTGGTCCGCCGGGGGGGTGAGCCGGGAGATGCGCTGGCCGACCCGGACCGAACCGCGTTCCACCCGTCCGATCGCGATGCGGCCCACATAGGAAGAGTGATCCAGAGTCGAGACGAGCATCTGGAAGGGACCCTCGGCGTCGACCGGGGGCGGGGGAATGTGACGGATCACCGTCTCGAAGAGCGGAGTCAGGTCGCGGCCGCGCACGCCGGGTTGGAGGGCAGCCCATCCTTCGCGTCCGGCGGCATGGAGGAAGGGCGCGTCAAGCTGCGCGTCGCTGGCCTCCAGATCCATCAGCAGCTCAAGCACCTCGTCGTGGACCGCTTCGACCCGCGCGTCCCCCCGGTCCACTTTGTTGATCACGATCACCGGCGTCAGCCCCAGGGCGAGCGCCTTGGAGGTCACGAACCGCGTCTGCGGCATCGGACCCTCGGCCGCGTCCACCAGGAGGAGGACTCCGTCGACCATGCGCAGGATCCGTTCCACCTCGCCCCCGAAGTCGGCGTGTCCCGGGGTATCGACGATGTTGATCTTGGTTCCGCGCCAGAAGACCGCCGTGTTCTTGGCCAGGATCGTGATCCCGCGCTCCCGCTCCAGAGGATTGGAGTCGAGGATGCGTTCGGCGACCTCCTGTCCCGCGCGAAAGACGCCCGCCTGCCGGAACATCTGGTCCACGAGGGTGGTCTTGCCATGATCGACATGCGCGATGATGGCGATGTTGCGGAGTCGTTCGGCAGCCATCCGCCCGGTCTCCGCCGGTGGGGACTTCGTGTCGGCTTCGCTCACCGCCCGCCCCCCGTCCCCTGGCGCGTCAGGATCAGCACGCCGACCGGCGCATCGGAGAAGGGCGCGGTCCCCCGCAGACGCCGGATCGGTTGCCGCGGCCGGGTGTCGGCGTTGGGCGAACGATAGGAGGGGCCGTCGTCGGTGCCCGCGTCGAGCGGATGGAGGACGACTTCCACGCGGTCGCGCCACTGCCCGAAATCGTCCTGAAGAGAGAGCCCGGCAACGCCCGCAAACCAGTCCGGGCTCGGCGCGATCATCGTTACGAGGGTAAGGCGGGGTTGGTCGCGCGCGAAGCCCACTCCCCGGATGGTCGTGCTGTCGGGGCTGCCGGTTCCCCGGCCGGAGATCACGGCGAGCGCGTCGTCGGGGATTCGAGCCCGGATCTCGGACGCCAGCCGCCCGGTCGCACCGGTTTCGGCCATCTGTTCGATTCCTTCGCTGGCGGTGTCTCCGAGCGCCCAGAAGACGGCGCGTTCGCTGTGCACGGCGCCGATCAGCGGCGAGAAGTGCGGACCCGGGGGGAACTCGGCAGGGTGCGTGGCAGCGCTCCAGGTCGCGCGGAAGAAGATGTCGTAGCGCGCGGTGTCGGCCGGGGGCTCCACCTCGCCGGCCAGCGCCTGCACCTCCAACTGCACCCCTTCGGCGGCGGTGGCCACCAGGGTCTGAAGGCCGGATGCGCTCCCCAACGTCCAGCTTGTCGCGGCGAGTCCGCCGGAATCGGTCGCGGCCATCCCGGGATCGGCGCTTCCGTGACCCTCCGACGGCGCAAAGCGCACCTCGGTTCCCGCGACCGCCGTCCCGCCGGCGTCGTCCACCCGCACCACAACCGGATCGGGCAGCGCGCGGCCGGGAAGTCCCTCCTGTCCCGTGCCCGCAACCGCCGTCACCGCCGCAGGGGCCTGCGCGACCACCACTTCGGCCATTGCCGCGAGGCTCTGGTAGGAAGCGCTCACCTCGGCGCGCCCATTCCCCACCGCCGTGACCTCGCCCCCGGAAGAGACCGTGAAGACGGCCGGGTCGCCGCTCGCCCAGGTGACCGTGCCGGGGAAGGAGACCCCGTTCTGGTCGGTGATGCGCGCGGTGAAAGCCGTGGTGGCGCCCAGCGCGGCCAGCGTCGCGGCGGGGGGCGAAATGGTTACCTCGGTGGCCACGGAGGGTTCGACCACGGGCAGGGTTCCGTCGTCGACACAGCCCGCGAGGAGTGCGCCGGGGGCGAGAAGGGGAACGCAGTGCCGGACAGGGAAGATTCGCTTGGACATGGAGGTGGGATGGAGGTGATCCGCGGGGCGCCAGAGGGAGGCGTGACCGGAAAGCTAGCCGATCGCCCTCGACTTGCCACCTGCCCGGATCCCCGCGATATGGTATAGCTTCTTCCCCCCGGCCCCGCGCCGGGATCCCGCCCAGTCCGCTTCGCCCATTCCCCAACGGTTCGGTCCCATGCGCTTCCCCCGCCCCGCCCCGCTCCCCACCCTGGCCATCCTCGCTGCCACCGCGGCCCTCGCCGCCTTCGCTTCCCCCACCCCCCAACAACCCGCCCTCACCGGCTTCACCGCCGACCGCGCCGCCGGCCAGCTCCTCTGCGAGGCCCGCTTCCTCGAACTGCCGCGCAGCGAGTCCTTCCGGGAACACCTCCGCACGGTCACGGCGGAGCCCCATCCGGCCGGTTCGGAGGCACAGAAGCGCGTCGGCGAATACCTGGCGCGGTCGATGGCAAGCGCGGGGCTGGAGGTCGAGAACTACCCCTACGACGTGTATCTGCCCGAGCTCACCGACGACGTTGAGGTGCACATCGTGACTCCGGTGGCGATGCAACTCTCCAACCGTGAGCCCGCGCTGCCCGAAGACCGCTTTTCCGGCCACCCCGATCTGCTCAACGGATGGAATGCCTTTTCGGGATCCGGCGATGTGACCGGCGAGGTCGTCTACGCCAACTACGGCCGCCGCGAGGACTACCGGGCGCTCGATTCGATGGGCGTGTCCATGGCGGGAAAGGTCGTGATCGCGCGCTACGGCGGAAACTTTCGCGGCTACAAGGTCAAGTTCGCCGAGGAGCGCGGCGCGGCGGGCGTCGTGATGTTCAACGATCCCGGATTCTCGGGCCTGGGCGCCTACCCGGAGGGCCCGATGATGAACGGCCAGACGATCCAGCGCGGCTCCGTCCTCACCCTCCCCTGGACCGGCGATCCCCTCACCCCCTTCGTCCCCGCCCTGCCTGAGGGCGGCAACATCGAGGTCGAGCGCCTCGACCCGTCGGAGGTCCCGCTGCACACCATTCCCGTCCTGCCGATCGGCTACGAGGCGGCGATCGAGATCCTCTCGCGCATGACCGGCCCCGAGGTCCCGCCCGGCTGGGACGCCTCGATGGAGGCCGACTACCGGCTGACCGGCGGCCCCGGCCTCACGGTGCGGGTGCGCGTCAACCAGCCCAAGAAGCTGACCCGGGCGACGAACGTGGTCGGCACCCTGCGAGGAACCGAGTTTCCCGACGAATGGTTCATCCTGGGGGCCCATTACGATCCCTGGGGATTCGGCGCGATCGATCCCAACGGCGGAACCGCGATGCTGCTGACTCTGGCCGAGGCGCTGGGCGAGCTGGCCCGCGACGAATCGTGCCGGCCGCGGCGCTCGATCATGATTGCGCACTGGGATGCGGAGGAATACGGGATTATCGGCTCGACCGAGTGGGTGGAGCAGTTGCGCGAAGAGCTGGAGGCCAATGCGATCGCCTACATCAATGCCGACGGGGCCGTTTCCGGATCGGCTTTCGGGTCGTCGTCATCGCCGTCGCTCAAGGGGCAGATCATCGAAGCGACGAAGGCGGTCACCTATCCCGGTACCGGCGAGCTTCTCTACGACTGGTGGATGGAGCGCGCGCCCGAGGGAGAAGCGGAACCCTCGCTCGGCAATCTCGGCGGCGGCTCCGACCACGTGGGCTTCTACACGCATGCGGGCGTCCCATCCGGCGCCATGTCGTCCGGCAACCCGGGCGGCGTCTATCACTCCAACTACGACAACTTCGCCTGGTTTGAGCGCTTTGGCGACACGGCCTTCGTCTATGGACCGATGATCGCCCGCGCCGACGGAATTCTCGCGCTGCGCTTCGCCAACGCCGACATCCTTCCCTACGACCCCGTCCGCTACGCAACCGACACCCGCACCCACGTCGAGACGCTCTACGGGGTGGCGGAAGAGCGGCGGCTCACCATCGACCTTTCCGATCTGGTCGCGTCGACGGAAGAGCTGGAGGAAGCGGCCCGCGCCCTGGTTGAGGCCCGCGACCGCTGGATCGCATCGGGCGACGTGGACCCGGCTGCGGCCGAACGGGTAAACCGCGCGCTGATCGGATTGGAGAAGGCGTGGCTGAATGACCGCGGTCTGCAGGGACGGCCCTGGAGCCGTTCGATCTATGTGTCGCCGGACCCGTTCAGCGGCTACGCGTCGTGGATGCTGCCGGGGCTGCGCTACGAGATCGAAACCGACGACCGCGCCGACATTCCGGGCTGGGAGAGGGTCTACATCAACGCCGTGCGGGACCTTGCCGAGCGCATGAGGGCGGTGGCCGGGATGATGGGATAGGGGGGGGCTGGGGACTGGAGGGCGATGCCGGGGAGACACGGTCCCGAATGGCCGACGGGCCCGCGGCGGCGTAGTCTGATTGTCGCAGTTCGAACCACTCTTTTTCCGGAGGCCCCGCATGTCCCGCCCCGCCCCCCTTCCCCGCCCCCTCTTCCCTGGCACCCTCTTCCTCCTCGCTCTCCTCACCGCTCCCCTCCCTCTCCCCGCCCAACAGCCCGCGGCTCCGCTCGTCAACCAGAGCGACGACCCCACGCTGCGGGCCTTTGCGTGGCGGCAGATCGGGCCGTACGGACAGGGCGGGCGCGTGGACGACATCGCCGTGCATCCGGAGAATCCCCACATTTACTTCGCCGGTTTCGCGACGGGCGGGCTCTGGAAGACCACCAACAACGGAACCACCTTCCGGCCCGTCTTTGATCGCTACGGAACGCACTCGGTAGGCGCCGTGGCCATCTCGCCGGCCAACCCGGAAATAGTCTGGGTGGGAACGGGCGAGGCCAACAACCGGCAGAGCTCCTCCTTCGGCGACGGGATCTACCGTTCCACCGACGGCGGCGAGACCTTTTCGCACATGGGGTTGCGCGAAACGCAGACCATCGCGCGGGTGATCGCCCATCCCACCGATCCGGATGTGGCCTGGGTTGCGGCAACCGGCCATCTCTTCGGCCCCAACCCCGAGCGCGGCGTCTTCAGGACCACCGACGGCGGACGCAACTGGAGCCATGTGCTGGACGTCGACGAGAACACCGGCGCGACCGACCTCGTCCTTCATCCCGCCAACCCCAACACCCTCTTCGCGGCAACCTACCAGCGGCGGCGGTCGGCCTGCTGCTTCGTGGGCGGCGGACCCGGCAGCGGGATCTGGCGCTCCGACGACGGTGGCGACACATGGACCCGTCTGAGCGGCAACGGTTTGCCCCGGGGCACCATGGGACGGGTTGCGCTGGCGATGACCCCGGCCGATGCGGATGTGATCTACGCGCAGATCGAGGTGGCGGCCGACCGCGAGGAACCGCTTACCGACGAAGAACGAGCCGAGTTGCGCGCAATCGCCGAAGACGACGAGCCGCTGCCCCCCGACGACCAGTACAACGGGATCTGGCGCTCGACCGACGGCGGCGCGAGCTGGGAGTTCCGCAGCAACGAAAACGGACGGCCGATGTACTTCAGCCAGATTCGGGTCGATCCCAACGACACCGAGACCGTCTTCGTGGTGGACCAGCGCGTGCACAGGTCGGTGGATGGCGCGCGGAGCTTCGAGCGACTCGACGGGTACGGGCATGTTGACCAGCACGCCCTGTGGATCAACCCGGCAAACAGCAATCACATCCTCATCGGCAACGACGGCTCGGTGGATGTCAGCTACGACCAGGGCGAAACGTGGGAATCGCACCGGCGCTGGGCGATGGGCCAGCCCTATCACGCTTCGGTGGACATGCGGCGGCCCTACTACGTCTGCACCGGCCTGCAGGACAACGGAAGCTGGTGCGGTCCGAGCGGCGCCCGGGGCGGCGTCATCCTCAGCGAGGACTGGTACCGGGTCGGCGGCGGCGACGGTTTCTACACAGCGGTGGACCCGACCGATCACAACATGGTCTATGCGGAATCGCAGAACGGGAATCTGCGACGACTCAACCTTGCAACCGGCGAGGGCGGCAGCATTCGGCCACGCGCACCAACCGACAACAACGCACGCACCAACATTGCCCCCGCGCCGGAGGCCAACACCGAAATTCGCTGGAACTGGAACACTCCCTTCATCCTGTCGCCGCACAACCCCGATGTGGTCTATGCGGCCGGCAACCGGCTCTTCCGTTCGCTGGACCGCGGCGAAACCTGGACGATGAGCGAGGACCTCACGCGCAACATCGATCGCGACCAGTTCGATCTCATGGGCCAGGCGAACAGTCTGCCGCGCTGCAATCGCATGGACCGCGGCACCGAGTGCATCCTTTCGCGCAACGATGGGGTAAGTCGTTTCAGCACTGGCGTTTCGGTGGCGGAGTCGCCGCTGGTGCCGGGGCTTCTGTGGGTGGGAACGGACGACGGTAATCTCCAGCTCAGCCAGGATGGCGGCGCAAACTGGACCGAGGTCGGCAGCAACATCCCCGGCGGAACGAATGGCTACTATGTTTCGCGCGTGGAGGCGTCCCACTTTGACGCCGCGACCGCCTATGCGTCGGTGGACGGGCACAAGAGCGGCGATCTGCGGCCCTATGCATACGTCACCCGCGACTACGGCCAAAGCTGGGAGAGCATCGCCTCGAATCTGCCGGAATACGGCAATGTGAACACGATTCGGCAGGATCCGCGCAACCCGCGGCTGCTGTATGCGGGCACCGAATTCGGCTTCTTTGTTTCGCTGGACGAGGGCGGGAGCTGGCAACCCTTCATGAACGGGCTGCCGGTTGTGCGCATTGACGATGTGGTTGTGCATCCGCGCGAAGGCGACCTGGTGCTCGCGACGCATGGCCGCAGCGTCCTGATCGCCGACGACATCACGCCGCTGCAACAGTTGACCGACGAGGTGACGGCGCAGGATGTCTTCCTCTTCGAGCCCAGAGAGGCGGTGCGCTGGCAATCGGACCCGCGGATGTCCAGATCGGTCACGGGGGACAAGGTGCTGCGCGGGGAGAATGCGCCTCCGGGAACCGCGATCCACTACTGGCTGCGCGAGGCCTCGGGCGACATTCAGCTCTCGGTGACGGACGTCGCGACCGGCGAGCTCTTCCGCGATCTGGAGCCGGTGGGGAACAGCGGGATCAACCGCGTGAGGTGGAATCTGCGCGGCAACCGGCGGCAGGGCCAGGGGGGCGGGGGATTCGGTGGCGGGGGCCAGGGTCCGATGGCCGAACCCGGGCTGTACCGCGTCACGCTGACGGTGGAGGGCCGCGAGTTTACGCAGACGGTGCGGGTGCTGGAGGATATCTGGATGGACCAGCGGTGAGCGCGGCGCACGGGTCATGATCCCGGTTGATTCGAACTGGTTCGAGGGGCTCTTCGGCTTCCGGGAGGGATCCCGCGAGGAGGTCCACCGGCGGCTCTTCGTGGAGCGGACCACTCTGCACTCCCGCGCGAATGGCAAGAGCTACGGTATCGGCACCTTCGAGTCACCCTCGCTGGGGCAACTCCGGGAGCGGGCGAAGCGCACATCCGCGGGTCCCATTCGAGTGCGCAATGTCGTGGGGGAAGCGGGTGCCCTCCACGGTGACGCGGCCCATGCCGGTGCGCTCTTCCAGGCCGCTTCCCAGTTCAACCTGCTGGAGATGACCTCATGCCGCGTCACTCCCGAGGAGGGTATCACGCGCTATGTGGACGATCCCACCCAGGGCCCGGCCTGTGCTCTCGCGGCGGCGGCGGCCACCGTTTACCGCAACTATTTCGTGCCGGTCAGGGGCGGAACCGGCCAGACCCGCGACCGCCAGATCGATTGCCTGCGCGATCTCCACGATATCCTCGCCGAGGGAGCCCCACCGCTCTGGGAGATGCGGAACGGGTACGCGCTTGCCACCGAGCCGCACCTGGAGCGCTTCAATCGCCGCTACCGCTCCCTTGGCGCCGACGACCGTGATCGTCTCCGCGCCGCGCTCCGCATCGGCATCCACCGCGATGTGCAGGTCACCCGCGCCTGCCCTTCGCACCGGATCTCGCAGTGCTTCTGCTCCGCGCTTCCCCTGGGGCGCTACGCCCAGGCCACCAGCGAGGAGTGGGAGTCCTTCGCCCAACTGATCCTCGAAGCGACCTACGAGGCCACCCTCCTGGCCGGGGCCGAGAACGCGGCGAGCACCGGCAATTCGGTCGTCTTTCTGACCAAAGTGGGCGGCGGCGTATTCGGAAACCGTTATTCGTGGATCCGCGCTGCCATGTGCCGGGCCTTCGGTCTCGTTGCCGACACCGGGCTGGATGTGAGGATCGTGCACTTCCGGTGCATCGACCAGCGGTATGGGAAGCTGGAGAGGTAGAAGCCGTCCTTCCCTTTCGTCCCGCGCGCCCTTGCTGACGGGTTTGCTGATCGTTGCTGACGGGCCGCTGACGGCCGCGGTTATCGTGTCCGTCGAACTCTTGGCGCAACCCCTCGCGGGTGGCGACGGTGGCCGGCCGACGACGACATGGGCAACCGGGGCCGTGCGCGGGGCATGGACAGGGAGCGGTGTGCGATGGCGGAACTCGACCGGGATCAGGCAGCGGTCGCGCAGGGGGTAGTGACCAGAAGAGGGGCGCCGTGCATCTCGCCGGTAATCGTGGTGCCGGGGATTACCGCGTCGGATCTGCACGACGAGTACGCGCTTCCCCCCGAAGCGGTGTGGACAACCGTGCGGCGAAAGCGCTACGACCGGATTGCGCTGCATCCGGAAGACCAGCGCTACGAACTGCACGAACCGGCCCGGGTCGCGCCGCGGGGACCCTTCCCCCTGATCTATGAAGAGTTGGTGGAGGAGCTCCGGGACGGCCTGGCCGAGGAGGAGGGAGCGGTTGTGCCGGTCTTCCCCTTCGGATACGACTGGCGCATCGCGCTGGATCCGACCGAGGAGCGGCTCGCCGATTTCATCGTGGAGGTCACGCGGCGCACCCTTCTGCTCCGCCACTACCGCGACAATGCGGCCTACGCGGCGGCGCCCACCGTCAGTCTCATCGGCCATTCCATGGGCGGCCTGATCATCGCGGGCTACCTGGAGCGGTACGGGGCCGCGCGGGTGGACAAGGTCATTTCCGTGGGAACGCCCTTCCTCGGTTCCCACGAGGCCATTCTCAAGCTCACCACCGGCACCAGCGATCTCGGCGACAGTGCCGGCGCCAACCGCGAACGCCGCGCAGCCCGCCTGATGCCGGCTCTCTATCACCTGCTTCCCACCTTCCCCGGCGCACTGCGCGTGGATGAAGGGTTGTCCGCCGACATCCTCAGCTCCGATGCGTGGCAACCGAATGTCGTGCGCACGATCGACGCCCAGGTGCGCGAATGGGAGGTTGCAGGCGAGGCGCTCTTTCGCGAGATGCTGGGAGCCGCGCGCACACATCGGACCCGGGTGGCGCGATTGCGGCTGCGCGATGCTTCGGAGGCCGCGAGGGACGATTCGGCAGTGGACCCCGCCACCCTCGCCACGCGCGACTGGCTGGCCATCGCGGGGGTTGATGCCAGGACGCGGGTATCGCTGCGGGTTCGTCGCGGTCCGGAGGGTGCGCCCCGCTTCGATCTGCGGTCACGGGAGCGCCACAACGCCTGGGACCAGGACGATCCGGCGGTGAGGCGCGCGACCGGCGACGGAACGGTGCCCCTGGCGGGGGCCCTTCCCCCATTCCTGAATGAGCGCCACATCGTCTGCGTGACGCCGGAAGATTTCGGGTATTGGGAGCTACGCGACCGGACGCTATCGGGGATGGCCGGACTGCACGGCGCGCTGCCGAAGATGAACCTGATTCACCGACTCGCGCTCCGATTCCTTGCCGGCAAGGAGGACCGCTACGGCAATACCTGGGGACGCCGCGTGCCCGGGGCGCCCACCTGGGAGCCGCCGCTACAGCTCCTGGAGAAGGGGTGAAGCTCAGGTAGAGGGGCGTACCGTGATCACCGCGACGCCCACCCGGTTGCCGCCGGCCCGCGTTGCCTTGACCCGGATCTCGCCCGTTCCCGGACCGACCGCGGTCACGATGCCCCGGCTATCCACGGTGACGATGCCCGGATGCGGCGCCGACCACTCGTAGTCGGTGTCCTCCACCTCGTGGCCATTCGCGTCCACCGCCAGCGCGGCAAGTCGCACCGTCTGGCCAATTGCGTTCAGCGTCGCCGTATCCGGCGTAACCCGAACCTCCGCGGCCAACTGCGCCACACTGATCGCGGCCGAGTCGAGATATTCTCCGCCGCGCACGTAGATGTCGGCCGATCCGGTGCGCACCGCCGTCACCAGGCCGCTGTCGTCCACCGTGGCAATCCCCGCGTGCTTGGAGCTCCAGGTGAAGACAAAGCCCGCATCGACGGTTTGGTTGTTTGCGTCGACCGCGCGCGCCTCCAGACGCACCGTGTCGCCAAGCGCAAAGAAGGTGTGGGCCGCAGGCGCGATGTCCAGTCCAATGAGCTGCTGTGCCACGGTGATCGACGCTGAGCCGGAGGTGCCGTCGGTCGAAGCCGAAATGCTTGCCGTGCCGTCGCCGACCGAGGTCACCAGGCCATCCTCGTCCACAGTGGCGATCTGGGCATCGGTGGAGCTCCAGGCGAACTCGGGTTCGACGAGCGCGTTGCCGCCTGCGTCCTTCGCATCGATCGCCAGACGAACCGTATCGCCGAAGGAGAGGAAGGTGGTGTCCGCCGGGGTGAGTACGATCGTGGCGGCGCGCTGGTCGACGGTGACTTGAGCGGTGCTCGAAAAGTCAAGGATGGCCGCGCCGACGACGACCATGCCGTCGGCCCACGCCGTCACCAGACCCGTTCCGTTGACCGTGGCGACCGCGGGGTCGCTCGACTCCCAAAGGGTGGCCTGTCCGGGAATCGGATTGCCCTTGGCGTCGCGCACCGCCGCCTCCAACTGGATCGTCTCGCCGAGCGAAACCAGGGTGTGCGACGCCGGCGCGATATCCATACCGACCGGAACCTGCGCGACCGTGACCTGCACACTGGCGGAGGCCGGGCCGGAGGTGGCCGTGATCATGGTGGCTCCGTTCGCGACCGCCGCCACCAGCCCCGCCGCGCTCACCGTCGCGACGGCGCTCGCGCCGCTGCTCCAGGTGACCGCGGCGTCGGCAATCACCTGACCCTCGTCGTCCAGCACGGTGGCCGCGAACTGAACGTTGTCGCCCACCGACGAAAACTGCGCCGACGGCGGCGAAATGGTGATGCTCGCCGCGTTGTCTTCGGGGTTCGTGGTGCCGCAAGCCACCACGAACCCGAAGACAACGACGCTGGCTGCCCGGGCGCGCCGGCGCGCCCGGGCAGCCAGCGCGTCCCATCCCGACAGCTTCCGCGGCACCATCATCACTCTATCTGACATACGCCCCCGTCAAGTCATCCGCTTCCGGTCCCGCTGCGCCCGAATTCCTTTGCCGGCCACCACGCCCAACGCACCCTCGCGCCGCGCGGTCCGGTCCGCCGCCACCCCGTCAACCATCATCGCCACCCGGCCAAGTCCCGGGTCCCCCCGGAGCGCCGGTCCGTGCGCCGTCACACCCGCATCCGCGCTGGCGATCTCAACGGCCATCCCGTCGCCGGCCGCGCCCAGCGAATCGTCGTTGCGCGTCGTGTTGCTGCCCCAGCGCGACGGCGTCACCACCGTGTCGGCCATCTCGATCGTCCGTTCGGTAATCGTCGTGTCGGGCACCATCGTGGTGTCGGCGGTAATCACCGTTTCCTGTGTCTCTTCGGCGGTAATCACGAACTCGACCCGCCGGTTCGGCGCCATCTCGCGGAAGCTGCGCGTCTCCACCACCGGCATCTCCTCGCCATGCGACATCGCACTCAGGCGTCCGGCGGCAATCCCGTTGCTCGTCAGGAACTCGACCACATTGTTGGCCCGCGCCATCCCCAGATCGTAGTTATACTGCGAATCGCCGATGTCGTCGGCGTGCCCTTCGACGCTGAGCTCGACGACCGGGTTGGCGCGCATCACATTTGCCTTCTCCATGAGCATGGCCTGGCCCTCTTCGGTAATTTCGTCCTGGTCAAAGAGGAAGAGGACCGTCGTGGTAACCGTCCGGCGCGCATTGTCCGGCAAGAGCCGCCCGACCACCGAGGTGTCCGCCGTGACCACCATCCGCTGCGTGATCGCGGTATCGGCCCGAACTACTGTGTACGGCGTGATGACCGTGTCGGCCTTGACCGTCGGCATCGCAACGGAAGCCAACACCCCCAGCTTGCGCGAGCGGAAGGTCGAGCTGCCGTCGTGGAAGAGCCCCAGCGCGAAGGCGCCAAGACGGACGTAACCCAGATCCACCTGGACCCCACCATTTACCTCGAAGCTGTTGAACTCCGCCATCAGGTTGAGCTGCCGGTTGCCGCCGATCCCGATGTGCGCGCCCGCGCCGCCGAAGATCCCGCTCCCGCCGCCGTCGTCATGGAAGTCTTCAAGATCCCCGCCCGCGGCGAAGAGCCCCGAACCCCAGCCGGCGGTCAGGCTGACCGCGCTGGCCTCCGAGACCGGAAGATGCGCCGTCGCCACCGCATAGGGGGTCCAATTCGAGGAGAACTCGCCGTCGTGCCCCACATCCTTGTGCAGCCGCGAATCCGGATACCCGAGCCGGTTCGGCTGAAAGTCGTACTGGTAGCGGGAACCGAAGGTGGGCGACTTTGCCCAGCGCGCGCCCACCGCCAGATCGAGATTCTCCACAGACGACGGCAAGAGCGAGAGCCGCCCGAATCCGCCCAGCAGATTCCCGCCTTCCTCCTCGTCGGCAAAGTGCTGGAGAGACGCGCCGACTTCGATCCTGTCGAAGAGCCCGATCGCGACCGATCCATCGGCGAGCCACTTTTCGTACTGCGGACCCGGCGTGATGAAATGGCCATGAGGATCCACGATGACGAACTCCGGAATCGAGGCGGTGAAGCCGGAGTAGGTTCCCGTGAAGGTCAGGTGCGGGAGCACCGAGGCCGTGGGGATGTCGATGAGGCCCGAGCCGTACCGCAAGGTGCTCGGCATCCTCTGGGAGTGGGCCGGTTGCGCCATCGCCGCGACGATCCCGGCAATCGCCAGGAATCCGGCAAGAGACGACGCGATGCGAGAGTTGGGGTGCCTCATGGGTAAGGGCCTCCTGTGGGGGGGGCGCCCGGTTCAGTCCGGGAGCGAGTTGGAATAATTGCGGACAGGGATCATACTAATGTGTGCCGCAAGAGGAGACAATACCAACGAAGGAGAATCGCATGTTCCGAACCCTGCCGCAACCCGCCGTCATCGTCACTCTGGTCCTCCTTGCCGCCTGCGCCCAGGATGTGCCCGAGGCCCCCGCCGACCCCGAGCCCCACCCCGAGGAGGCCGCCGTCGTGGCCGCCGTGGAGCAGCTCTTCGAGGCCATGCGCACCGGCGACAGCGAGATGGCGCGCGCCGTCTTCCACCCCGATGCCCGTATGGGACGCGCCGGCGAGGACGGCATCAGCTTCAACTCCGCCGACGGCTTCATCGAGATGATCGGCCGCCCCCGCGACGAGATCTACGACGAGCCCATCTGGGACTGGACCGTGCAGATCGACGGCCGCCTGGCGCAGATGTGGACGCGCTACGCCTTCTACCTCGGCGACGACTTCTCCCACTGCGGCTGGGAGGGATTCCAGCTCTACAAGGCCGGCAGCGGATGGCAGATCACGCAACTGATCGACACCATGCACCGCGACGACTGCTTCTATCCGCCCGGACGCGAGCCCGCGGAAGATTCCGGCCAGACAGGCTGAAGCGGCCCCCCGACTTCGCCGGAGACCTGAGAAGAGCATGATTGCGAGAAGAGCATGAATCTGCGAAGAGGTGGAAAAAAGCCCCCGGTCGCGAATCCAGCCCTGACGGCTTCCCTGGCGGCCCTCCTTCTGGTTGGCTGCACAACGGACGCCCCCACGCCCTCCACCACCGAGGGCGACGCAGTGGCTCAAACGGTCGCGGAGATCACCGAAACGGTCACGGCCGCCATCGCCACCGATGCCCTCCTGGCCTATTCGGCGGCGATCGCGCGGCATGTGCGTCCCTCGGGGAGCCCGGGCGAGAATGCGGCGATCGACACGATCGTGGCCGTCCTGGAGGAGCGCGGCGTCCCGGTTACGGTCCACGACCTCAACGCCTACGCCAGCGACCCCATCGCGGCCACCGTCTCCATTCCCGGCACGGATTTCGCGCCGGCCGCGATCACCATGTCGTACTCGGCTTCGTCCGCGGGCACCGTCGGCCAGGTGATCGACATGGGCGCGCTCCGCGATCTGCCCGGCCTCGAGACCGGAACCGGCGAGCGCCTGGTCATCGCCGGCGAGGAGTTCGGCGCCGATCTGCCCGACCTCGGCGGCCGCGTGGCCATCGTCGACGGCCAGCCCCGCAACGTCCCCACGATCGCGCTGGAACGCATGGGCGCGGCGGCGGTCGTCTTTGTCAACCCCGAGGAGCGCCTCAACGAGCTCATCGTGACCTCCACCTGGGGCAGCCCTTCGCTCATGAACCACCACCGGTTGCCGCGCATTCCGGTCGCGCAGATCATGCGGAGCGCGGGCGAGGAGCTGCGCGCGCGGATGGCGGACGGACCGGTCGAGCTACGCGTCGAGACGGAGGTCGCGACCGGATGGAAGCCGATGCGGCTGGCGGTGGCCCGCATCGAGCCCGCGGGCGAGGCCGCCACAAGAGGACCCGAAGGCGAGGCCGCGCCCTATGTGCTGCTCGGCGGCCACATCGACGGATGGCACCACGGCGCGACCGACGAGGCCGCTTCCAATGCCGCGATGCTCGCCCTGGCGCTGGCCTTCCACAGTGTGCGCGACCGGCTGCAGCACGGGCTGGTGGTGGCGTGGTGGCCCGGTCACAGCAATGCGCGCTACGCCGGATCGACCTGGTTCGCCGACGAGTTCTTCGCCGAGCTGCGCTCTCGCGGGCTCGCCTACATGAACATCGACGGTGTGGGCCAGACGGGAGCCACGCGCTTCGGGGCCACCGCATCGGAAGCCCTTCAGCCCTTTGCCCGGCGCGTGGTGAGGGACGCCGAGGGCGCAGAGATCGCGCCGGGAAGACCGGGGCGCAACTCGGACCAGTCCTTCAATGGGATCGGGCTGCCGCTCCTCCAGTTCAACCACACGCGTCCGGCCGAGGACGGCGGCTACTGGTGGTGGCATACCCCCGACGACACCTTCGACAAGATCGACGGCGAGGTGCTCAAGACCGACACCGATCTCTATGCGCGCGCCCTGGCCGAGATGCTGGCCGGAGACCGTCATCCCGCGAGCGCGGCCGCACAGGTCGAAGCACTGGCCGGAGCGATCGTGGCGCGGGAGGCGCAGGCGGGTGGAGCGCTGGAGCTCCAGGCGCATCTCGGCGGCCGCATGGAGCGCCTGCGGCAGGTCGCCGCGCGACTGGACGCCCAGGCAGATTCCGGAAGGATCGAGCCCCGGGAGATCGTCGCCTTCCTCCGGCCGCTGCACCGCGCGATGTACGTTCCGCTGAACCGCTACCACCCCGATCCGGGCGTCGCGCTGGGTCCCCTGCCGGGTCTGGCTCCGGCCGCCATCCTCGCCGGGGAAGCGCCCGGCAGCGACCGCCGCGGCTTCGCGCTGCCCGTCCTGGTCCGCGAACGCAACCGCCTGGTCGAGGCGGTGGACGAGGCGATCGCCGCCTCTCGGGAGATGGAGCGCGCCCGTCTCCTGCGAGAGGCAGTGGGCAAATGACATTCACGTTTCGCCCCTTCGTGCGCACGCCCAGCCTGGCGAACGCCCCCCTCGTTTTGGCCGCAATCATCCTCGCCTGCACCCCATCCCCCACCTCCCCACCCCCCACCGACGGCGACTGGCCCGTCTACGGCCGCGACGCGGGCGGCGGCAGCTTCTCTCCGCTCGACCGGATCAACCCCTCCAACGTCGCCGGTCTCGAGGTGGTCTGGCGGTGGGAAACCGGCGAGGTCCCGATCGCGGGTCCCGCGGCGCCGATTCGCGGCCAGGAGGTCCGCCCTGGCAACTTCGAGACCACTCCCCTCGCCTTCCAGGACACCCTCTATTTCACGACGCCCTACAACCGGGTCGTCGCGCTCGACGGCAGCACCGGCGAGACGATCTGGGAGTTCGATCCGCGCACCACCGAGTGGGGACAGCCCCCGAACGGAACCGGCTTCGTGCATCGCGGTGTGGCGGTCTGGAGCGGCGCTGGAGGCAGGCGAGTCTTCCTCAACACGCGCTGGCGGCTGATCGCGCTGGACGGCGCCACCGGCTCGCCCATCGAGTCCTTCGGGCACAGGGGCGAAGTGGACCTGACCGAGAATCTCCTCTGGCGCACCAACCGGCTGCACTACACGCAGACCTCGCCGCCGGTCGTCTTCGAGGACCTGCTGATTATCGGCAACGGGGTGTGGGACGGCTTCGTCTATCCGCGCGATCCCCCGGGCAACATTCAGGCCTTCGATGTGCACAGCGGCGAGCTGGTCTGGTCCTTCAACCTGATCCCGCAACCCGGCGAGTTCGGCAACGAGAGCTGGGAGGAAGAGAGTTGGGACTACACCGGCCACACCAACGCCTGGGCGCCGATGGTGGTGGATCCGGAGCGCGGGCTGCTCTTTGCGGGAATCGGGACGCCGTCCAACGACTACTACGGCGGTCATCGCAAGGGGGACAATCTCTTTGCGGAGGCGCTCGTGGCGCTCGACGCGCGCACCGGCGAACGCGTCTGGCACTTCCAGACGGTACACCACGGGCTGTGGGACTTCGACCTTCCCGGCGCACCGGTCCTGCTCACCCTGCGGCAGGGTGGCGAGACGATCGATGCGGTGGCGGTCGCGGGCAAGACCGGCTTCGTCTACACCTTCGAGCGGGCCACAGGCGAACCCGTCTGGCCGATCGAGGAGCGCCCCACACCCGCCAGCAACGTCCCCGGCGAGGTTGCCGCGCCGACCCAGCCCTTCCCCACCCGGCCACCCCCCTTCGCGCGCCAGGGCTTCACCCCCGGCGACCTGATCGATCTCACCCCCGAACTGCGCCGCCAGGCCCTTGAGCTCACGGCGGACTATCGCTTCGGCCCCCTCTTCGCGCCCCCGTCGCTGGAAGGCACAATTGCCATGCCGGGAATTCTCGGCGGCGGCAACTGGGGCAGCGCGGCCTTCGACCCGCACTCCGGCTTTCTCTTTGTCAAGTCTTCGGAAGAACCCAGTCTGCTGAAGATCGCCCCCGCCGACCCGGAGACAACCGTCGCCGACTACGCACTCGACCGGGACTCGCCCAGGACGCTGCACGTGCAGGGAATCCCGATCTCGAATCCGCCGTGGGGTACGCTTACCGCCATCGACATGAACGCGGGGGAGATCGTCTGGCAGGAAGCGGTCGGAGAGCGGCCCGAGGTGCGCGGTCATCCGGCGCTGGCAGGGGTTGCGTTGCCGGCGCGGCTGGGGGTGGTCGGTCCTCCGGGTCCCTTCGCCACGGCGGGCGGACTGGTCTTTCTGACCGGCGGATCGGACATTCTCTATGCCTTCGGTTCGGCCAGCGGCGAGGTGCTCTGGGAGGGACGACTCCCCGCGCGCGGCTACGCCAATCCCATGACCTTCCGCACGCGCGGCGGGCGGCAGCGGGTAGTGATCGCGACCGGCGGGCCGGAGGGAGGTTCGCTTGTGGCCTTCGGATTGCCGGAGTAGCGGAGGAGCTGGGAAGATGCCGGATGTGCGGGTTTTGCGGCGGCGCCCGGTCGGGCTCGGGCTGGTGCGGGTGGGCGTGCGCATGAGCCTTCCGCGCTCCGGCGGGGGGTCTCGGACGCGTGCAATGCCGGCCGCCGCTACGATTCTCCTGCTCGCACTCCTTGCGCTCGCGGCCTGTGGCGACGACTCCCCCACCGCGCCCGCCGTCGCCACGCTGGAGGTCCTTCCCGGCGAGCATCTGCTGGTCGGGGTGGGAGACGGGGCGGGCTACGCGGTTTCGGCGCGCGATGCCCAGGGCAGTCTGGTCTCGGCGCAGCCGGAATGGTCGATCGACCGGCCCGAGGTCGCCTCCATCACCGAGCAGGGATTCGTGACGGCGCTGGCGGCGGGAACGGCCACCGTGCGGGCAACCGTCGGCGGCGCAACCGGCACGGCCCGGCTCGAGGTCTATCTTCCCCCGGAGATTTCGCGCTACGAACCCGGCCGGAGCTACCTGGGGCGCAACGGCTACGCGGAGTACATCCCGGGCCGGCTTCCCGTCGTTCTCTCCAGCGCGCACGGCGGATCCATGACCCCCGGCGAGATTCGGCCCCGCAGCTTCGGCGTCGTCAACAACGACCGCAACTCCCTTGAACTCACCCTGGCGATGCGGGACGCGCTGATCGAGCTGACCGGGCATGCACCGCACGTCATACTCTCGCACCTGCACCGCTCCCGGCTCGACGCCAACCGCGAGATCGTGGAGGCCGCGCAGGAAAACCCCTTCGCCGAGCAGGCCTGGCAGGAGTTCCAGGAGTGGATCCGGGTGGCGCGCGCGGCCGTCGCGGGCGAGTACCAGCAGGGACTGTACTTCGACATTCATGGACACGGTCACGCGATCGACCGCCTCGAGCTCGGCTATCTCCTCACTTCGGATGAGCTGAACGGGTCGGACGCGGCGCTGAACTCGCTGGAGGTCGTTTCGCGGACAAGCATTCGCGACCTGGGACGCACCTCGCCGATCCCCTTTTCGCAGCTCCTGCGCGGTCCCACCTCCTTCGGGGGGCTCCTGGCCGACCAGGGGATCCCTTCAGTCCCCAGCCCCGGCGACCCCGGCCCGGGCGACGCGCCCTACTTTCGCGGCGGCTACAACACGCGCCAGCACGGTTCGGTGATGGACGCCGAGGTCGTAAGCGGCATTCAGCTCGAGCACCACTACGGGGGAATTCGCGACACGCCCGCCAACCGCGCCGCCTACGCCGCGAAGGTCGCTCGGGTGATTCGGGGTTTCATGAGGGAGCACTACGGGTTCTTCGAGCCGGGTGGATAGGGGCGCGTAGCCGTAGCGCGGGCGCGAGCCGGCCGGAGCGGAACAAGCTAAAGAGGCTGCGGCGCCGGAGGGTGCAACCGGGACAAATGGGTGCGCCCGGGACAAACCCGCCTGTCAGGGGGCAACCTTTTCGCGTCAACGGGGTGCCCAATGGACGGGGCGTCACCTATGCGGGTATTGTGACCTTGGCGTTCCGTTTCCGCCGACTCGCCCGCTCACACGAGGAACCGACCGATGCGACTCGACCACTTCGCTCTCCGCAATCCGGCCATCCGCCCTGGAGCCGGCCCTCTCGGCGCGGGCTCCCACACCATCGCGATTGTCTGGGCGGCGACGCTTGTCTTTGCCGTGGTGCTTGTCTTCGCCGTGGTGCCTGTCTTCGCCGTGGTGCCTGTCTTCGCATCGGCGCCCGTTTCCGCATCGGCGCTTGCCCCCGCCCCCCTTCACCCCCGGTCCGGCACCCTGCCCGTGCAAACCGGCAGCGTTGAGGGGCGCGTCACCGACGCCGGCACGGGAACGCCCATTCCCGGCGCCCAGATCGGAGTCGAGGGCACCGCGCTCGCCGCCGTGACCGACACCGCCGGCCTCTTTGCGCTGCCCGGCGTCCCCCCGGGCCAGTATACCCTTGTGGTGCAGGTGATCGGCTACCGCACGGAACGCCGTCCCGTCGCCATCGCCGCCACTCGAACCACCGTAGTCGAGATCGCGCTGACGCCGGCGGCCGTGGCACTGGACGAACTGGAGGTCAGCGGGCAGCCCGAAGTCGCTCAGTTCCGGGTCCTGGGGAGCCGCCACGCCGCCTTCATGATGTTCCCCGCCGACTTCAACACCGAATCGTACGCGCACATTGACGAGAACGGCTTTCGCCCGGTCAGCGCGTCCCCCCTTTCCACCTTTTCCATCGACGTGGACCGCGCTTCCTACGCCAACATTCGTCGCTTTGTCCAGGATGGCGAACGTCCGCCGGTTGACGCGGTGCGCATTGAGGAGATGATCAACTATTTCCCTTACGATTGGGACGGGGTCGCGAGCGAAGATCCCTTTGTGGTCACGACCGAGGTTGCCCAGGCGCCCTGGCAACGCGAACACCGGCTTGTGCGGATTGGACTGCACGCCGAGTCGATCGACACCGAAGATCTGCCGCCGAGCAATCTTGTCTTCCTCCTGGATGTCTCGGGTTCGATGAACAGGCCGAACAAGCTGTCCCTCCTCAAGAAGGCCTTTGCGCTGCTTGTGGACCAGCTTCGGGACGAGGACCGGGTGGCGATTGTGGTGTATGCGGGCGCGGCCGGACTTGTGCTTCCTTCGACGAAGGGCGACCGGAAGGCGGAAATCATTGCCGCACTTGAGGATCTGGCGGCGGGAGGCAGCACGGCCGGGGGCGCGGGGATCCGTCTTGCCTACGAGGTGGCGCAGGAGAATTTCATCGATGGCGGCAACAACCGGGTAATTCTGGCCACCGACGGCGATTTCAATGTGGGCGCATCGAGCGACGCCGAGATGGTGCGCCTGATTGAAGAAGAGCGCGCGCGCGGAATCTTCCTGACCGTTCTGGGCTTTGGCACGGGCAATCTGAAGGACTCGAAGATGGAGCAGATCGCGAACCACGGCAACGGCAACTTTCACTATGTCGATGGCCTGCTTGAAGCGCGCAAGGTGCTGGTGGAGGAGATGGGCGGAACGCTCCTCACGCTGGCGAAGGACGTGAAGATTCAGGTGGAGTTCAATCCGGCCCGGGCCACGGCGTACCGTCTCATCGGCTACGAGAACCGCCTGCTGAACGACGAGGACTTCAACGACGACACAAAGGACGCGGGTGAGTTGGGCGCCGGGCATACGGTAACCGCGCTCTACGAGGTTGTGCCTGTGGGGACGGAGGCGCCGCTGGGAGAGGTGGACGAGTTGCGGTATCAGGATCGCGGCGACGACGAGGATGCGCTTCCCGCCAGCGAGTTCGAGGATGAATTGATGTTCGTGAAGGTGCGCTACAAGGATCCGGACGGGACGGCGAGCAGGCTGCTGGAACGCCCCGTGGCGGACCGGGTGGCGCCGCCCTCGACCGATTTTCGCTTTGCCTCGGCGGTGGCGGGCTTCGGCATGCTGCTACGCGATTCCGAACACGCGGCCGCGCTGACGCTGGACGATGTGGTGGAGCTGGCCGAGAAGGGCAAGGGCACCGACCCGCGCGGCTATCGGGGCGAGTTCATCCGGCTGGTGGAGGCGACGCGAGATCTGGGGCTGCTGGAGGAGAAGGGACGGCGGTAGCTGTACCCCCCCTGGTTGCGCCCCGTCGCGGAGCCGGGCAATCTTACCTGCGCCGTGCGCGGTCGAAAAAGGTCGCGCGTGGGAAACTCGTCGCGCGCAGGAGATCCGCGAATACGCGCATGTGCTCGCGAATAGGCATGTGCTCCCGAATAACCAGTCCGTCGAACCCCCCCAGGAAGAGGACTCGAAATGCCCCGGCTCACCGCATCTCGTTCACACGCGTACACCCGTTCGTGCATGCCGACCCGCCCGCGCGCGCAGAACCATCCACCCGCGCAAACTCGCCCACGCACCGCGCCTGTCGCCGCGAATGCGATTCTCCTGGCCGCGTTCCTCCTGGCGTCCGCCCCCCTCCCCACCACCGCACAGGAGGTCGCCCGGGTCGAGGTCACGCCCCCCACCCTCTCGCTTGAGGTCGGCGAGACGGCCACCCTCTCGGCCACCGTCTACGACGCGAGCGGCAATGTCCTCGATGTTCCCGTCCTCTTCTTTTCGCGGGACGGACGCGGCAAGCTCGGCGTCAACCGGGCCACCGGCGAGATCGAGGCCTTCAAGGGCGGCGAGTTCCAGGTTCTGGCGCGTTCCATGGGGGCGAACCGGATCAGCGGCGCCATGACCTTGACGGTCGCCTTTCCCCCGATCGACCGGGTGGTGATTTCCCCCGGTGGCGGCCACTACTACGCCGGCGTCACCCGCCGTCACAAGGCCACCGTGATCGACGCCGCCGACGACACTCGCGATGCGGCGGTCACCTGGAGTACATCGGATGAATCGGTGGCCACGGTCGACCGTTTCGGCATCTTCACAGCGCGTGCACCCGGCCCGGTCACACTCACGGCCACGGCTCAGGGCGTTGCGGGCCAAATCACCTATGACGTAGCGGCCAATCCGGTCACCGCCATGGCCGTCGAGGCCAGCCAGACCCGCGGCCGCACCGGCGACGTCATCCGCTTCACGGCCACCGCATCGAGCCCGGACGGCGCCGTCGACGACATCCCGGTCACCTTCGGGCTCATCTCCGACCCCGACGCAACCGCCACCGCCGACATTCCTCCGGCCGAGGTGGATGAGCAGGGGCGATTCGTCGCCTACAAGCCGGGCATCTACACCGTCACCGCGACCGTTCCGGGGCAGAGCGCGCACGCCACCGTCGAGATCCTGCCGCGCCATGTGGCCGAGGAGGTTCAGCTCGTGGGCCACGCGCCGGTGCGCAACGTTTCCACCTCCGATCTTTGGGTGTGGGAGGGCGTCGATGGGCGCGACTATGCGATTACCGGCACGCACAGCGGCCATGGCAGCACCTATTGGTGGGATGTGACCGACCCGGCCAGCCCCGTCCTCACCGATTCGCTGCTCGTCGATGCCCGCACGACCAACGACGTCAAGGTCTCCCAGGACGGCGATCTCTGCGTCATTTCGCGCGAGGGTGCCTCGAACCGGCGCAACGGAATCGTGATTGTGGACTGCACCGATCCCCGCAACGTCCGGGTCATCTCCACCTACGACGACGAGCTGACCGGCGGCGTGCACAATCTCTTCATCCACGACGACCACGTCTACGCGGTGAACAACGGCACGCGCTTCGATGTGATCAACATTGCGGATCCGGCCAATCCGCACCGCGTCGGTCGCTTCGAGCTCGACACTCCGGGGCACGCCATCCACGACATCTGGATCGTGGACGGAATCGCCTACACCTCCAACTGGAACGACGGGGTGGCGGTGATCGACGTGGGCGGCGGGGATCGGGGCGGAAGTCCGGCCAATCCGGTCGAGATCGCGCGCTTCCGCGACATCGGCGGGGCCACCCACGCGGCGTTCCCGTACCGGAGTCCCACGGGCCGGTTCTACATCTTCATGGGCGACGAGATCGGCGCGCCCGCCTTCGACGGCCAGGAGGACGGCCGCACGCCCGAGTTCATGTCCGGCTACATCCATGTGGTGGACTTCACCGATCCCGAGAATCCGGAAGAGGTGGCGCGCTACGAGATTCCCGAGGCGGGTTCGCACAACATGTGGGCCGAGGACGACCGCCTCTACGCCGCTTTCTACCAGGGCGGCTTGCGCGTGCTCGACATCTCGGGCGAGCTCAAGGGGAATCTCTATCATCAGGGACGCGAAATCGCGGTGTACAAGTCGTACGATCCCGATGGATTCGTGGCCAACGCCCCCTTCACCTGGGGACCGCAGATGCACAAGGGCAACCTCTTCTTCTCGGAGTACTTTTCGGGAATGTGGACGGTGAAACTTCAGCCGCGGCGGACGCTGATCCCGTGAGGAGCGCGACCGACCTGGCGGGGATCGCTCTGGCGGGGATCGCTCTGGCTGGACCGGCGCTCCTGGACGCGCCGACATCCCTGGCCGCCCAGTCATACTGGGTCTATGTGGCCGCCGAATCGGAAGACGAGGTCGCGCTGCTCCGCTACGACGCGGGTGGCGAGCTGGTCGTCGAGAAGACGATCGCCACCGGGTGGCTCGCGGCCGAGATCGAGGCTCCGCACGGCCTGGCGGTCGATCCGGCGGGAGAGTTCTGGTACCTCACCCTGGGACACGGCTTTCCGAACGGCCAGCTTGTCAAGTACGCGACCGGCGCCGATACGATTGTGGGCGTCGCCGAGCTGGGCCTCTTCCCGGCCACGATCGCGGTTCCTCCGCACGGCGCCTTCGCGCTCGCCGTCAACGCCAACTTCCACGGCGACCACCTCCCCTCGACCATCACGATCGTCGATCTGGAGACGATGTTCCCGATCGCCGATGTGGTGACCTGCACGATGCCGCACGGGTCCCGCTTCAACGCCGACGGCTCGCGCCACTTCTCGGCCTGCATGATGGACGACCAGCTCGTCGAGATCGACGGCGCTACCCTGGCCGTTACGCGGCGGCTCGATCTGGTGGCCAACCAACCGGTGGACGCACCCGCCGTTGCGGCGCAGACGCACATGCAAACGACCCATGCGGATCCCGGGGCGGCGCAAACGCACATGGCGATCTCCCCGGCCAGGGCCGCGAACTGCTCCCCCACCTGGACCACCCCCCACCCCGACGGCGCGCGCGTTTTCGTTCCCTGCAACAAGGGCGACGCGATCCTGGAGGTGGATCTGGAGCGTTGGCGCGTCACCCGTCGCATTGCGGCCCCGGGCGCACCCTACAATCTGGACCTCACCCCCGACGGCTCCCGCCTCGTGGCCACCCTCAAGGGCAGCGCGCAAGTGGGAATCTGGGACACGGAGACCGGCGAACGGCTGCACCTGGTGGATTCGGCCATGCGCGTCACGCACGGCGTGGTGGTCACCCCGGATGGCCGCTACGCGATCGTGACCATCGAGGGAATCGGCGGCGACCCCGGCACCGTGGAGGTCATCGAGATCGACTCGGGAGGTACGGTCGCCGCGGCCGAGATCGGCAAACAGGCCGGAGGAATCGCACTTTGGAAGATGGAAGGATGAACCGGAACGTGAGTGAAGCCCTGCCTGTGCCCGCCGCGTCCGCAACCCAGAGCCACATTCGGGCGTCCCATCCAGGACCGTCCCCGACCCAATCCCGTATCCCGGCGGCCCGGCGGCCGCACCGTCCTTCGCGCGCACTCTTCCTCGCGATCCCCGCGCTGGCCCTTGCCTGGGGCTGCCAGCCCGCCGCGCAGGTCCCCACCACCGCTGGTCCGTCCGCCGAGAGCCAAGACGAACCGGGCTGGCTCTGGTCCGACGAACGGGTGCTGGAGACGGTCAACGCCGTCCGCGCGGGCCGCAGCCTTCAGCCCGATAGCTGGCCGGGGGGCGCCCGCGTCGCGGTCCTTCTCTCCTTCGATGTCGACAACGAAACGGTCCTTGGCCTCCGCTACGGCGACGCCACCGTCGGTTCGCTCTCGCAGGGGCAGTTCGGCGCCCGCGTCGCGCTTCCCCGCGTCGTCAACCTCATCGACCGCCACAACATTCCCGCCTCCTTCTTCATCCCCGCGGTCAGCCTCGTGCTCAATCCCCACCAGACCGGCGTCATTCAGGCGGCGGGCCACCACGAGTTCGCCATTCACGGCTGGATTCACGAGCTCAACTCCAGCCTCGACGCCGAAACCGAGCGCGCCCTCCTGCAACGCGCGGTCGACTACATGACCGAGGTCACCGGCACGCGCCCCCTTGGCTACCGCGCCCCGTCCTGGAACCACAGCCCGAACACGCTGGAGATGATCCGCGAGATGGGCTTCCTCTACGATTCCTCGCTCATGGCCGACGACCGCCCCTACGAGATCAACGCGCACGGCGAACCCACCGGCATGGTCGAGCTTCCGGTTGAATGGATTCTCGACGATGCGCCGCTCTTCAACCCTCGCGGGGGCAACTACTCGCATCCGCGCGATGTGCTACAGGTATGGAAGGACGACTTCGACGGCGCCTACGCCGAGGGCACCATGTTCCTGCTGACGATGCATCCGCATGTGATCGGACACCGTTCGCGCATAGTCGTGCTGGAAGAGCTGATCGAGTACATCAAGGGCCACGAGGGCGTCTGGTTCGCGACGCACCTGGAAGCGGCCCAATGGGTGAAGGACCAGGCGGGACTGGAGTGACGGACCGACCGGGAGCGACAGGCGACAACCGTTGCCCCTTTTAGTGACTACGGGTCTTCCAGCGAACGACAAGCCCTCCGGCGACGACAAGTCCCCGGCGACTAGAAGTCCTCCGGAGCGCCCCGTTCCCGGTACCAGCCCAGATGACGCCCGATCGGAATGCCGAGCAACGGCCGCGTGACGATCATCCCCGCTTCGGTCAGCCCCGACTCGAGGCCGAAGTCGATGTAATCCTTGCCGGCGTGGATCTCGACGACCTTCCCCTTCACCGACGGATACTTGGCGATCAGGGCGTCCACCACCCGCTGCGCCCAGATGCGCCGCTGCTTGGCGGGGAGGTCGCCGAGCGCGAGGTCGTACCAGGCAATCATCGTTTCGGGCTGAACCAGCCCATATTTCGCGCTGAGAATGAACCACGTGACACCCATCTGCTCCGCGTAGTTGCGGCGGCAGCGCCAGAGCGCCGAGACATAGAGATCCTTGGCCGCCACCCGGCCCGCCCACTCCAGCTTGCCCTTTACGCACCCGATCAACAGAATGTCGGGCTTGACGGCCTCCTGGCCGCGACCGTTCGCTTCCTGCATGGATTCCTCGCTTCCTTGACCCCACGACCCGGTTTTCAATTGATAAACGGTGATTATATCAGCATCTCGCCGGTTGCGCCAGCGTGAATGGAACCGTGGCGAAGCGCTCACCCCGGTGGCGGACGCCGCACCGCACCGGCAACCGGAGACCAGCCCGAGGTGACCCGATGACGAAATTCCCCTCCAATGAACGCGCGCGCACATCCCTTCCCGGAGCGGCGGCCCTCTTTGGAGCGCCCGCCCTGCTCGGATTGCTGGCGCTCGCGTGCGGACCCGATTCGTCCCGCCCGGCAAATGTCTCCTCCCCCCCCACCGCCTCCCCCTGCGACGACGCGCCCCCGCCCCCCGGCGCCACCCTCGCGCCCAGCCGCGATCTCTACTGCATCTTCCTGGCGGCGCGGCCCGGCCTCGATGCGCTCTCCGGCCGCCTTGAGCTGCGCACGCCCCACACGCCCTTCGGGGTCGCGGTCAATGCCGCGGGCAACCACCTGTACGAGGGCATCCTCACCCTGGAGGGGATCCCCGAACCGGCCGAACTCGGCGACTTCCGCCATATCGTCGCCTGGCTCGCCACCCCGCTCTTCGACCACATCGAGAATCTGGGAGTGGTCGCAAATGGTGAGCAGAGCATCGGCGAAATCGACCTCAACAAGTTCATGATCCTGGTCACCGCCGAGCCCCGCCCCGACGCCCCCGAGTGGGAGGGACGGCTGCTTCTGCGCGCCACCTCGCCGAGCGCGCGCATGTCCCCGCCCGACATGCAGGAGTTCCTTCTGGGCGCGACCGGCAACCGGACGGCACCGCCGATGGGCGAAGAGACGGGCGGCACAATGGCCGAAATGGACGACCCCGCGCTACCCGGCCACGCCCACGGCGCCACGGCCGGCCGCGCGGGCGCCACCTGGCCGCACCCTCCGATGATGCCCGGCCTGACGATGTTTCCCGCGCTGATGGCGCTGGCCTCCCCGAACGCGACCCCCTTCCTTCCCGGCGAGGGAATCGATCCCGCAACGCTCCCCCTGGCCCGGCCCCGCGAGGTGCTCGCGCTTGCCGACGGCGACCGCATTGCGCTGGAGGCGGGGCTGGTGCGGCGCCGCATCCGCAGCCGCGACCACATCATGTACGGCTTCAACGGGCAGTATCCGGGGCCGCTCCTGCACGCCCCGGAGGCCGCCACGGTGACCGTCGATTTCACCAACCGGATCGCCTGGCCAACCACGATTCACTGGCACGGACTGCGCCTCGACAACGCCTCGGACGGGGTGCCGGGCGTAACCCAGGAGCCGGTTCAGCCGGGCGAGACCTTCCGCTACACCGTCCACTTCAAGGATCCCGGCCTCTACTGGTACCACCCGCATCACCGCGAAGACATCCTCAAGGATCTGGGGCTCTACGGCAACATGCTGGTCGAACCCCGCGCAAGCGGCTACTACGCTCCCGCCGACCGCGAGGCGTTTCTTATGCTGGACGATTTCATGATGGCCGAGACGATGGCCGGCGACGAACCGATGCCCTTCGGAGCGGAACGCGCGACGCACACCTTCATGGGCCGGTTCGGGAATCTGATGCTCGTCAATGGCGAACCGGATTATCGCATGGAGGCCCGGGCGGGCGAGGTGGTGCGCCTCTACCTGACCAATGTGTCGAACACGCGGACCTTCAACTTGTCCTTTGGGGAAGCGACGTCCTTTGGGGAAGCGACCTGGGAAGCGGCGGCGCGGATCAAGGTGGTGGGAACCGATGTCGGGGCCTTCGAGCGCGAGGAATGGGTCGCGAGCGTGGTCCTGGGACCCGCCGAGCGCTACATCGTGCATGTGCAATTTCCGGAGCCGGGACGCTACGCGATCCTGAACCGGGTGCAGGGAATCGATCACCTGGGGGGTGCGTTTTTCGCCGAAACGGACACATTGGGGGCGGTGGTGGTGGAAGCGAGGGCGGCCGCGGCCGAGTTGGCGCAACGCGAAGGCGCGGTGGCCGCAACGGGCCGGGGGCCGGGGGAGGGACGATCCGCAGACTCCGTGGCGGCGGCCTTCGACACGCTGCGCACCAACATCCCGGCCGCGCGCGAAATCGCGCTGTACCGTCGGTATTTTGACGACCCAAGTGACGACCCGATCGACGACCGAATCGACCGCCCGATCGACCGCGAACTTACCTTCACGATGGAAACCGAGGGCATTCCCTTCGTGGTGGACCGCCTGATGCGCTTCGATTCCGCCTACTTCCACCCGGTCGAGTGGAGCGGAACGATGCCGATGATGAACTGGAACGCGACCTCCGACGAGGTGCGCTGGATTGTGCGCGACCCCGCCACCGGCGCCGAGAACATGGAGATCGACTGGAATTTCCGCGTCGGGGATGTGGTGAAGATCCGCCTGCACAACGAACGCCGCTCCTTCCACGCGATGCAGCACCCCTTTCACATTCATGGCCAGCGATTCCTCGTGCTCGCGCGCAACGGAGTCCCCAACGAGAACCTGGCCTGGAAGGACACCGTGCTCCTCCCGACCGGAACCACAACCGACATCCTCCTGGAGATCACCAATCCGGGGCAGTGGATGGCGCACTGTCACATCTCGGAACACCTGGAGGCGGGGATGCGGATGCTTTTTTCGGTGGATCCGTGACTGGCCGTCAATCCGTGACTGGCGGGTGGAATTCGTGACCGGCGATGGACCCTTGACCCCGCGGTGGAACCCGTGACGGATCCGCGGCCCCCGACGGCAGGGGAGCTGTCCGAGCAAAACGATTCGGCGCCAGCCGGCTCGTTCGCAGGCGAGGCCGGGTGGGATTCGGACGACTGGAGGGAGATCCATCGCCGGGCCAACGAACGCGGAGCTTCCTCCTACCTCGACCCCCGAACCGGCTACCACGTCTTCACCGAGGTTGGGCTTCGCAAACGGGGACGCTGCTGTGGAAGCGGCTGCCGTCACTGTCCCTGGCAGCATGAATCGATGGCGCTTCCGGACCGGATTGCGCGGAGCCGCCAACCCTCGTGGCTTACCCGCGGGCATCCGCCACCCGAGCCGGTCGATCTGCTCTTCTGGAGCGGAGGGAAGGACAGCTTTCTGGCGTTGCGAAGCCTTGCGCGCGAAGGGCGGCGGCCGGTCGTTCTTCTGACCACCTTCGATGCCGAAACGCGCCTGATTGCCCATCAGGAAATCGGGATCGGGGACGCGGCGCGCCAGGCCCGGCACCTTGGCGTTCCCCTTCTCGGAGTGCCGCTCTACCCGCGGCAGCGCTATGCGGCGCGGATTCGCGAGGCGTGCGCCCTGGTTCCGCGAATTCACCGCTTCGTCTTCGGCGACCTTCACCTGGAGCACATCCGCGAGTGGCGCGAGGCGGCGTTGCGGCCGCTGGCAGGGGATCTTGGCGCGACTCTGCACTTTCCGCTCTGGGGAGTCTCGTGCGAGGCGCTGATCGACGATCTGGAGGCGAGCGGGGTCGCGTGCGTGGTTTCGGCGGTGACCGAGGAGGCCCGGGGTGCGGTGCGGGTGGGCGAACGCTTCGACCGGCGGCTCATGGCGGGACTGCCCGGGGGCGTTGATCCCTTCGGCGAGCGGGGCGAATTCCACACGATGGTGAAGCCGTGGGAGGCGGTCGCCGGTGCTGCCGGGGCGAGGTTCCCGGGGCCTTGAATCGCCTTCGGCCTCTCGCTAGGGTTTGCGGGCCGGTTCACGCTCCGCACAATCCAGCTCCACACAATCCACCAATCCAGGTTGTAAACCGATGAACCCGATTTCGAGAACGCGCCTTGCCGCAGCGGCGATCCTTTCACCCCTGCTGGCCACGGGATGCGCCTCGCTGGTGCCCGAGGGCATGACGATGGGCTTTCTCGACCGCGCGGTGGCCGACGCCATGTCGCGCGACGATCTGGCCGATCTGCCGGACGGGATTCATGTGATGCTCTGCGGGGCGGGGAGTCCGCTGCCCGACATCAACCGCTCCGGGCCCTGCGTGGCGGTGCAGGCGGGGGAACATCTGTTTGTAATCGACGCGGGAACCAATGGCGCGCGCAACCTGGGCCGCTTCTTCGTGGACGCGGGGCGTGTGGAGGCGGTCTTTCTGACGCACGCGCACTCCGACCATATCGACGGCTTGGGCGAGCTGGGCATGCTGCGCTGGCTGAACAGCGGCGGCGACCGGCCGCTCCCCGTGCATGGGCCGCCGGTGGTGGATGGCATCGTGGCCGGATTCAACCAGGCCTACGCGGCGGACATCGGCTACCGCGTCGCGCACCAGGGCGCCGATTTCGCGCGGGCCGACGCGGCGGGACTGGAGGCCTTCCCCTTTCCGGTTCCGGCCGACGGCGAGCTCCGGACCGTGCTCGAGACCCCCGGCGGCGTCCGGGTCAGCGCGTTCGCGGTGGCGCACGAGCCCGTTACCGAGGCCGTGGGATACCGCATCGACTATGGGGGCCGGTCCGTAGCGATCAGCGGCGACACGAAGAAGTCGGCCAATCTGATCCGGCACTCCCGGGGGGTGGATCTGCTGCTGCACGAGGCGCTCGACACGCGGCTGACCAACCGGATCGCGGATGCGGCGGAGGGGGCCGGCAACGCGCGGGCCGCACGGATGATGCGCGATGTGGCCTCGTACCACGCCACTCCGGTGGAGGCCGCCGAGGCAGCCGCCGAGGCCGGGGCGGCGCACCTGCTCTTCTATCATATCGCCCCGCAGCTCCCGGCCGCGCCGCTGGAGAAGATCTTCCTCAACGGGGTCGGCGAGGTCTACGACGGCGAGGTGACGCTGGGAACGGACGGCACCCTGATCTCGCTGCCGCTGGAGCGCCGGTAGTTCGCCTCCCCACTGGCGCCAATCGGTCCGGGGCCGCAAGATCCCCATTGTAACCCCTGACTGTACCCTTGACGGAAGCGCGGGTTCGTCTGTGCGCGGCGGACCCGGTCCCCCATCCCGGTCCGGAGGTCCCTCCCCCATGCCGAAGCTGAAGAACCGCGTTGTTTTCGCCACCGCCCTGCCGTCGCTGGCCGGCCTGCTCGCCCTGGCCATTCCGGCCACCGCCCAACGCCCCGCGCCGGGCTCGGAAGCGGCCGCCTACATCGCGGTCGATGCGGGCACGATCGCGCTCACCGGCGTCACCCTGATCGACGGCACCGGATCCCCGGCCATGCAGGACCACACCGTGATCGTCGAGGGCAACCGGATCGCCGCGGTCGGACCCACGGGTGAAGTCCCTATTCCCGCGGGCGCCGAGGTCATGGAGCTGAACGGCCACACCGTCATGCCCGGGATGGTCGGCCTTCACAATCACCTCTTCTATATGGCCGCCGGCGGACGCATGCACCCCATGAGCTTTACCGGCCAGCGGCTCTACCTGGGCTCGGGGGTCACCACCATTCGCACCACCGGCAGCCTGGCCACCTACGCCGAACTCAACCTCAAGGACGAGATCGAGCGCGGGCTGCAGCCGGGACCCCGCATCCACATTACCGCGCCCTACATGACCGGCGACGAGAGCCTCAACATCATGACGCGCTTTCGCGGTCCCGAGCAGGCAAGGCGTTTCGTGCGCTACTGGGCCGCGGAGGGAGCGACCTGGCTGAAGGCGTACACGACCATCTCCTCGGAAGATCTGGCCGCAGCGATCGACGAGGCGCACCGGCAGGGGCTCAGGGTGACCGGACACCTCTGCTCGATCAGCTTCACCGAGGCGGTCGAGCTGGGAATCGACAACATCGAGCACGGCCTGGGAACGAACAGCGACTACGTGGAGGGGAAGGCGCAGGACGAGTGTCCCCCCGATCTGTGGAATGTGGCCGAGGGAGTCGATGTGGAGGGGCCGGAGGCAACCGCGACCTTCCGCGCGATGATCGATGGCGGGGTGGCGATGACCTCCACCCTGGCGGTCTACGAGCTCTTTGTGCAGGGGCGGCCGACCCGCGACGCGCGCACCCTGGCCGCTATGGCGCCCTCCGTGCGCGAGGACTACCTGGCCGCGAAGGCCGAGATCGACGAGATCGGGCGTTCGCCGGAGGGATTCCTCAATGCGATGGCCTACGAGAAAGCCTTCCACGATGCGGGCGGCGTGCTGGCGGCGGGCGTGGATCCCACGGGGAATGGCGGCGCACTGGCGGGCTACGGCGACCAGCGCAACTACGAGCTCTTCATCGAAGCGGGCTTCACCCCGGAGGAAGCGGTGCGGATTCTGAGCGCCAATGGTGCGCGGGTGCTCCAGGTCTTCGACGATCTGGGTACGGTCGAGGCGGGCAAGCTGGCCGATCTGGTCGTAATGAATGGTGATCTGACGGCGAATCCGGCGGTGATCCGCGAGGTCGCGATCGTCTTCAAGGACGGCATCGGCTACGATTCCCGCGCCATGCTCGACGACGTCGCCGGGCGCGTCGGCATCAACTGAAGCCCCCCACCCGGCCACCCCCTCACACAACTCCACCCGACAGGACCGGCACCCCATGACGTTCGCACCTACCAGGATCGCACGCACCAGGATCGCACGACGCGTCCTCGCCCGCGCACACTCCCGCCCACACCGGCCCGGCGCGCTCCCGGCCCGCATGTCCCCTCCCCTTGCGGCCGCGCTCTTCGCCGCCGCCACACTCGCCACCGTCACGCTCACCGGCGTCGCCCTCCGGACCACCGCCCCCCTCTCGGCCCAGCGTCCCATGGACGGTTCGGCCGCCGCCGGGTACGCGATCGTCGACGCGGATGCGGTCGCGCTCACCGGCGTCACCCTGATCGACGGCACCGGATCGGTGGCGCAGCAGGGCCGCACCGTCGTCATCGAGGGCAACCGCATCGCCGAGGTGGGCCCCGACGGCGAGGTCCGGATCCCCCCGGGCGCCGAGGTGATGGATCTGAGCGGCCACACCCTCATTCCCGGAATGATCGGGTTGCACAACCACCTCTTCTACACGGCCGCGGGGGGACGCTCCGCGCAGCTCACCTTCTCCGCGCCAAGGCTGTACCTGGGAAGCGGGGTCACCACCGTGCGCACGACCGGAAGCCGGCAGCCGTACGCCGAACTCAACCTTCGCTCCGAGATCGAGGCCGGGAGGACGCCGGGTCCGCGCATCCACGTCACCGCGCCCTACGTCACCGCGGGCGGAGGAATATCGGGCATGACGATGCTGGAGTCCCCCGAACAGGCCCGCCGCTTTGTGCGCTACTGGGCCGCCGAGGGCGCGACCTGGCTGAAGGCGTACACGAACATTCGCACCGAGGAGCTGCGGGCGGCGATCGACGAGGCGCACGAGCAGGGCATCAAGGTGACCGGACACCTCTGCTCGATCAGCTTCACCGAGGCGGTTGCGCTCGGAATCGACAACATCGAGCACGGGCTGGCGACCAACAGCGACTACTCGGAACGAGACCACGACGAGTGTCCCGCAAATCTCTGGGACGACGCGACTTCGATCGATGTGAACGGCGCCGGGGCGCAGGCGACCTTCCAGACGATGATCGCAGGCGATGTGGCGATGACCTCCACCCTGGCCGTCTACGAGCTCTTCATTCAGGGGCGGCCGACGCGCGATGCACGCTCGCTGGAGGCGATGTCGCCGGCGGTGCGCGAGGATTACCTGACCGCCAAGGCGCAGATCGACGAGATCGGGCGCGACCCGGCGGAGTTCCGGAACTCGATGGCCTACGAGAAAGCCTTCTACGATGCCGGAGGACTGCTGGCGGCGGGGGTCGATCCGACGGGGAATGGCGGCGCGCTTCCGGGTTACGGCGACCAGCGGAACTACGAACTGCTGATCGAGGCCGGATTCGCCCCGCATGAGGCCGTTCAGGTGATGAGCGCCAATGGCGCCCGCGTGCTGGATGTCTTCGACGATTTGGGTACGGTCGAGGCAGGCAAGGTCGCGGACCTGGTGGTGATGAGCGGCGACCTCGCGGCGGACCCATCGGTCATTCGCGGTGTTACCATTGTGTTCAAGGACGGAGTGGGATACGACTCGCCGGCGATGCTGGCGGACGTGCGGGGCCGGGTGGGGATCAACTGACCGAAGCAACCCCCAGGTTCGACAGGAACCAGCTCAACCTGAACGAAGGCAATCCCATGCGACACACCTCATCCGCAGGACTCGCGACGACCGCACTTCTCTTTCTCCTGGCCGCCGGTTGCGGCGACGGCGACGGACCCACCCCTCCCGATCCCCCCGATCCTCTGCCGAACCAGGCGCCGGTCGCCGTGGGCAGCATTGCGGCGGTGGAGGTGGTCGCGGGTGAAGAGGTCGTCACCAATGTGGCGGCCAACTTCAACGATCCGGATGGGGGCGCGCTCACCTACGCGGCCACCTCGTCCAGCACGGGGGTGGCCACCGCGGCGGCTTCCGCGAGCCAGGTGACGGTGACGGGTGTGGCGCCCGGCCAGGCAACGATCACCGTGACGGCAACCGATCCCGGGGGGCTGTCGGCGACGCAGAGCTACACCGCGACGGTGACGGCGGCAAACCAGGCGCCGGTCGCCGTGGGGACGGCCGAGGAGCACGTTCAGACGGTGGGCGACACGGTGGCGGAGATCGTGGTCTCGGAATTCTTCACGGACCCCGATGGCGACACCCTTGCCTATGCGGCCAGCAGCGCCGACACGATCGTGGCGACCGCCGTGGTCGATGGCAACGAGATGACGGTCATTGCGCGCGCGGCGGGCAAGACCACCGTGACGGTTACCGCCACGGACCCGGGCGGGCTGTCGGCTGCGCTGGACATTCCGCTGACCGTGGTTGCGGCGAATCGCGCACCCGAGGTGATGGGTTCGGTCGATCGCCAGGAGATTCCGCCGGGGGCCATGGCCACGGTGGAGCTCGCGGGCGTAATCGTCGATCCCGATGGGGATTCGCTCACCTTCACCGCCGCCAGCATCGACACCACGGTCGCGACGGTCTCGGTGGCCGGGTCGGTGGTCACGGTCACGGGCGTCGCTCCGGGGGACACCGAGGTGGATGTGGCCGGGACCGATCCCTCGGGCCTGGAGGCCGCAACCCAGTTCCAGGTAAGGGTGACCGCGCCGGCGCCGGTCGTGGCGGACACGATCCCGACCCACGACATGATGGTGGACAGCGCGGTGGCGCTCGAGATGTCTCCGTACTTCGAGGGCGGCAACCTCACCTACATGGCGGCAACCTCGGATGAGATGGTAGCCGTGACGGAGGTGCAGGGAGGGGTGGTGGTGACGAAGGGGGTGGCGGCGCCGATGGACAGCGTGGCGACGGTGCTGCTCTCGGTAACCGCGACGAACGACGCGGGCTCGGCAACGCAGGACTCGATCCTGTTGCGGATCCACCAGGAGGCGTATGACACGTTGGCGGGGATTACGGCGAATCCGGATGGGACGGTGAGCGCGGTGGTGTTGGGGAGCAACTTCAACCTGACCACGTGCGTCAAGGCCGCCGTCACCTCGCTCGCCGGCCTCCCGGTCATCGTCTGGTCGGAGTGGCAACGCGCGGTCGGCAGCGGCTGGATCAGCGTGCAGGACAACAACAAGGTCAGCACCGCAACGGGCGAAGGCGGCTCGCTCTGTCCCCTTCCCCTGACCGAAGACGCCTTCCCGCCCGGTCACTATCGGCTGGTCGGCCTCGTCGGAGTGGGCGACGATCCGCCGCGCCACTACCGCACCAACACCGTCGAGAAAGAGTCCGGGGAGGGGTAGCCCACATCTCCGGAGAGTCAAGGGGCCAGGCCGTGCCCCGGCCACCGGAAGACACCGGCAGCGTAGCGCGGGCCGGTCGCGGAGAGACCCGTGGCCGTCCCCGCCTGCGCGTCCCCCACCCACTGGTTCTGCTCACCGCCTGCGTCATTCTGGCCGCAATCGGCAGCCACCTTCTTCCCGCCAGCGAGTACGACCGCCGCATCGACGAAGCCACCGGCAACAGCCTGGTGGTGGCCGGCACCTGGCACGAGGTCGATCCCAGCCCGGTGGGATTCTTCGACGCCATCGTCGCGCTGCCCCGCGGAATGGCCGATGCGGCCAGCGTGATCTTCCTGGTCTTCCTGATCGGCGGAGCCTTTACGGTCGTGGACGAAACCGGGGCGCTCAAGCGCGGCGTCACCTCGCTGATCCGGTCGCTCGGCGGCAACCAACTGATGGTGATCCCCCTGGTCTCGCTCTGCTTTGCGGCCGGGGGCGTCGTCTTCAACATGCAAGAGGAGATCATCCCGCTCGTTGGGGTCTTGCTTGTCCTCTCCCGCAGGCTCGGCTTTGCCCCAATCGTGACGGTCGCAATGAGCGCCGGAGCCGCGTTCGTCGGGTCGTCCTTCAGCCCCATCAATCCCTTTCAGGTTGTGATTGCACAGGAGCTGGCCGAGCTGCCCCAAATGTCGGCCTGGGCCTTTCGGAGCGTGTTTCTTGTCATTGCGCTGACCCTCTGGATTGCCATGACGATGCGGTTTGCGCGGCGGACGAGGGTTGTTGCGGGCGCGGCGTCCAATCCGGCGGTTGCGAGCAGCTCACAGGAAGGGAATGACCTGGGCGCGGGTGTACGCGTAGGCCTTGACGAGGAGGACGTGGAAGGCGTTCGGCGCTCCGATCTTGGGGTGTTTGGGCTTGTCCTTGCCACTCTGGCGGTGGTTGTGGTCGGCATGACGCGCCGGGATTGGGGATTCGACCAGCTCTCGGCCGCCTTCTTTGTGATGGGCGTCATTGTGGGGCTGCTGGCGGGAATGCGTCTGCGGGGCACGGCGGAGGCCTATGTGCGCGGCTTCCAGTCCATGGCCTACGCAGGACTGCTGATCGGCTTTGCGCGCGCCATATACATTGTGCTGCAGGACGGCCGCATTGTCGACACGATTGTGCACGCCCTCTTCGCGCCTCTGGAGGGACTGCCCGTCCTGGCGTCGGCCTTCGGCATGGTCGCGGCCCAAACGATCATTCATGTGCCCGTTCCGAGCGTCAGCGGACAGGCCGTGCTCACGATGCCGCTCCTTGTGCCGCTCTCGGATCTCCTGGGAATGTCGCGGGAGGTAACGGTCCTGGCCTACCAATACGGCGCGGGGCTGTGCGAACTGCTGACGCCCACCAACGGCGCGCTGATGGCGATCCTGGCATCGGCCGGCGTGCGCTACGAGGACTGGCTCCGGTACGCGACGCCGTTGTATCTGGCGCTGGTGGCGGTGGGAATGGTCGCGATTGCGGTGGCGGTGGCGGTGGGGGTGTAGGGGGATGTGGTGAGGAGCTTCAACAAGGCGGCGAACATGGGCGCGGGAAGGTGCTCATGCGAGCACGATAACCATTGAGTGAAAATACTCAATAGTACGACCATTCCTCGATCTGCCGGGAATGCCGGGGCCCCGTGACCGAGGCTGGCATGCCGGTACGGAGGCGGGGCAACAAAAGGGGCGAACCGGCTGTCTCGCACCGGCTCGCCCCCCGGTGCCTACCATGGATTGATCAAACGGAAGTCCGATCGCGGACCCCCCTACCGCCGATTCGAACTCCCGCCACCCCCCGCCCCCGCCTGCTCCTCAACAAAGCCGCGCGCCTCGTCCAGCCCCGCGATTCCGCTGCGGCCCTCCCACAGCGCGGCCACCTGGGCGTAGTGCTCCAGCGCGACCATGGTGTTGCCCAGCGCGGCATTGGCGCGGGCGAGTCCCAGGAGCGAGCGCGGCCGGCCGGCCATACGCAACAGCGAGGTCTCAAACATCCCGGCCGCATCCTCGGGGCGGTCCAGCTCCAGCAGCAGCTCGCCGTAGAGTTCGTGGACGGGCTTGACCGGGTTGGCCGATCCGCGGGGCGGCGCCATCGCTTCCACCGCTTCGACGGCCTTGTCCATGAAGCCGGTCGCCACATCGGCGTGTCCCATTCCGGCGTGCAGCAACGCGCTCACCTGCATGTGCATGACGTGGTCGTAGCCTGTCCCGTCCGATTCCTCGTCCAGTGCCTTCTCGGCAGCCGCCAGCGTCTCCTGATCACCGGAGCGGGCCGCGCTCAGGCCGGTCGCCAGCAGCTCAACCGTGCGCATGTCATCGGTCACCGGCCGCACCTCCCACTCCTCGGTCTCGACCGTGTAGCGCGACTTCAGCAGCGGCAACGCACCGCGCGCCCGGGCCGTCCCCGCCGCGCCCCGCGAGCCCCCGACCTCGAAGCCCTCGTTCTCGACCATCGAGGCCAGGCGGTCGATCCAGACCCGCGCCTTGGCGTAGTCGCCGCGCTGCAGATCGCCGTATTGGCCCCAGTCCAGCGCATGGACCGCGTCGCCCATCTCGTCGCCGGGTTCCCACAGCTCGACCGCAACGTCGTAGGCCGATTGGTTGTGCCCCGAGACCAGATCCCACATGCCGTGCTGAATGAAGATGTGCGTGGGCATGTGCCGCGCGTGCGAGACCGCCGGAGCGATGCCGGCAAAGGCATGGGCCGCGTCCAGCGCGAGCGGCGCATTGATCGGATGGTCGAAGGAGTGGATGGTGTAGTGGGCCGCGCCGGGGTGCACCGGGTTGTCGTCCAGCAGCCCGAGCGCGATCGTGCCGGCGCGGATGTTGTAGCGTTCGGTCACGTTGCCGTTCAGGCGGTTGACGCCCAACAGCGACAGCGCGTAGAAGGCGGCGATCTCGGGATCGTCCGGATACATCTCGTGCAGGTCGCCCATCGCCTCCATGTACTCGAAGCGGCGCTTGCCGTGATCGCCGTCGCCCCACAGGATCTCCACCGCCCGCATGAGCCCCTTCTCCCGCTCGGTGGGCGCCTTGGCGATGCGCTCCTCCGCGGTCGGCGCGAGACGTGCCAGCGCCTTGCGCGGTTCGGTCGGGTCCATGTTGGTGACCAGCGGGTGATTGTAGGCCAGCGATTCGCCCCAGTAGGCCAGCGCGAAGTCGGGATCGATCGCCTGGGCCGCGTGGAACTGTTCGCGCGCCTGCTTCCAGCCGAAGCTGTGCAGGATCGCGACGCCGCGCAGGAAGTGGTCCTGAGCCTCGCCGGTCGCCGAGGTCGGGAAGGTGATGACGCCGACTTCGTCGAACTGCGCGTGGGCCGGCGGCGGCGCGACAAGGGCGGCAAGGACAAGGGAGGCCGCGGCTCCCATGGTGGCCAGCTTCGCGCCGGTCTTCCGCATCGTGATCTGCTTCATTGTGATTCCTCCGGGTGGATGACGTGTCCTGTTGTGTGTGTCCTGGCTGTGTGGTGTCCTGGCTGTGTGGACTGTCCGGCCTGTACTGGTGGCGGGGTGCCCCCCCGGGGCGCCGGTCCGCTCTACATCGCGGCGATCGCTTCGCCCATCCTCTCCAGCGCCATCTCCACAACCGCCCGCGGAGAGGCCAGGTTCATGCGCATGTAGCCGCTTCCGCCCGTGCCATAGCTCGAACCGGGATTGAGGTACACCCCGGCGCGCTCCGCAAACCACCGCTGCACAACCTGCTCGGGGGTGACGGTCGCGCTTCCGGCGGCGCTCTCCCGGGCGGCGGTCCCGGGGGCATCGATCTTCTCCGCAAACTCGCCCACATCGAGCCAGGCGAGATAGGTGCCCTGCCCCTTGCGATGCCGAATCCCCGGCAAGCGATCGCGAATCCAGCTCTCGGAGAGGTCGTGATTGGCGTCGAGATAGGCGATCAGATCGTCCAGCCAGGGCTCGCCCTCGTTGAGCGCGGCGCGGGTGGCCACCATCCCCAGGGTGCTGAGATCGGCGCGGGTGTTGGCCCTGACGCGTGCCAGCAACTCGGGATTGGTGCTGTAGTACCACGCAACCTTCATCGCGGCCATGCTGAACGACTTGCTGGCGGACTTGAAGGTGAGGCTGTTGTCGACGATCTCGCGGTCGGGGAGGCTGGCGAAGGGCGTGTAGCGGTTGCCCCCGGTGACGAAGTCGCAGTGGATCTCGTCGGCCAGGACCACAACGCGGTGCCGCAGACAGATCTCGCCCATGCGCCCCAGCTCTTCGGCGGACCAGCAGTTGCCGGTTGGGTTCTGCGGATTGCAGAGGATGAAGGTGTTGCAGCGTTTGGCGCGCCGTTCGAAGTCATCAAAGTCGATCGAGTAGCGTCCCTCTGCATCGACGATCATCGGGCTGTCGTCGGCGACCGTGCGGCTGAAGTCCAGGTCGGTGTAGAAGCCGTTGTAGGTGGGTGTGGTGAGGAGAACCGGAGTGCCGGGCGGCGAAAAGGTGTGCAGCGCCGCAATGATCCCCGGGTGGACGCCGGTGGTGAAGACGATGCTGTCCGGATCGATCTCAAGACCGTAGCGGCGCTGGTTCCAGGCGGCAACCGCTTCGGCATAGGAACCGGGACGGTGCATGTAGCCCCAATTCTCGTGCGCACATCGTTCGGCCAGGGCATTGGTAATGCAGGGCGCCGCGCGAAAATCCATGTCCGCAACCCCCATGCCGGCCACAATCCCGTCGCCGAACTGCGCAACCGCGCGATCCCAGCGAACGCTGTCCGTGCCGACGCGGTCGTAGATCTCGTCGAAATCGTAGTCGTTGCGCACGGGGGGCCGGGGGTTGGGACGGGAAGGTCCGGGTGCGGGGTGGGCGGATGCCCGGGCGGTCGTCGCGGCGGCGGTTCCGAGCAGGGCGGCGGCCCCGGCACTCTTGAGGAAGACCCTTCGAGTGGAATCGAGGCCGGTGGCGTTGCGGCCAGTCGCGTTGCGGCCGGTGGAATTGTGGCGAGCGGAATCGGGGCAAGCGAAATCGGGACGAGTGCGATCGCGGTCGTTCATCTGTATGGAGCTCCTGTTCCATTGCGCCGGGCGTGGATCGTGTCATTCGGGCAAATCGGCGCACGGAAACTCGGCGCACGGAAACAGAGTGGGGCGCGGCGGCGTTTCGCGCAAGAAGCGTCCCCGCTGCTTCCCACGGCCCGGGTGCCGGAAGGGACCGGGAAACAGGGGTTGTGAACACAAGCTCAACCGCCCCGGCCCGGCCCCCATCCTCGCGCCACCGGCCAGCCTTTGGACCCCGGCGCGCCTGCGCTAGCGCACCCGGCCACCCGGCCCAACCCCGCATCCGCGCTCGTCCGCGCGTCAAGCGCCACGCCCGAAGAGCCTCATCCCACCCTTACCTTTTGGGTCGCCGGGCAAACGGGTCAGGGCACGTCTTCCTCCTCTTCGGCCACCACCGCCCGCTCCACCACCGAGAGGGCGTCGTGATGCATGAAGGTGTTGAAGAGCAGCGCATACGACCCGTGCGTGTGCGAGCGCCAGAAGGGATTGAAGGAGAAGAGCACCACATGGCCCTCGCCCAGCGTCACATCCAAGACCGCGGGGGCGTTCGCCAGCGGCTGCCCATTGCGCAGCCCCCCGCTGATGAGCAGCTCGTCCACATCGGCCGCGTAGCGCATGACAACCCGGACCCGGTCCTGGTTCGCACCACCGCCGCCCGCCCCCTCGTCCTCCTCCTCCTGGGCCGCCCGGAAGGCCTCCACCCCCTCGGCGCCCATGTCGCGGGGCCGTCCCTGCACGAGGTCGCTTTCGTCCGCGCCGCCCCGCCCGGTCCGCCGCGCGGTCGTGTCTCCGGGGCCGCCGCGATCCCCGCCCCCGCCCGCGCCAGGGAACCCGCCGAATCCGCCGCCGCCCGTCGCGAAGACCGGCCCCGTGTTGAAGGCCACCCCCAGGTCGTCGTAGCCGTAGCCGATCGGGCTCGCCGCGTCGGTCACGCGGGTTGCGAAGACGCCGCCCCGGGCCCACGTCCCGGGCGTCTGGCGGATCGAGACGCCGTCGGCCAGGCCAAAGTGCACCGGCAGTTGCGACGCCCCGGCCAGCGCAACGAAGACTCCGCCCTCTTCAACGAAATTCTTCAGGTTGAGCACGCCCTCCAGACCCAGTCCTCCGCGCATGTCGCCGGTGGAGGCCTGCCGCCCGATGTTGGGGGTAATCTCGGTGGCCTGCCACGGAATCGGTTCGTCGCCCTGCAATCCGCGCACCACGCTCAGCGCATCGCCCCGGTTGCGCCCCATCACAATCACATCCCAGGCATCGCCCAGCCGGGGATTGTCGCGCACATCGTGCACCGAGATGTAGTCGTGGGGAATAGCGTATTCGTCCAGCCCCATGCGCAGCCAGCCTTCATCCTGCGTGTTGGTCCAGGTGTGCATGACCGCGATTCGGGGCACCCGCGTCTCGTGGGTGGCCACCTCGGGTTCGTCCGTGGTGCGGTAGGCGGTGAAGCCGTACTCGGCGCCGGCGTCGGCAAGAACACCGTCCAGCTCGATCGTCGGATGGTCCTCCTGGCGAATGATGAAGGAACCTGCTCCGAACTCGCGGCCGCCGTCGGAGAAGGGGGACTCGGCGGCGTGCACCACCAGCTCCGCGTGCGCCAGGCGGAAGGCGGCCAATGTGTTGTCGGCGTTGTAGTTGACGATCCAGACATCCCCCCGCCGCCCCTCCGTTCCCCCGCGCGCGACCACCTCATCCACCAGCGTCATCTCGGCGTCCAGGATGGCCGTGTCCTCGATGCGCACTGTCTCGGCGTTGAAGAGGGGACCCACCGTCCACCCCACATCGTCGTAGGGGCGCGGATCGTCGGGGTTGTAGTACTGCTTGTCGAGCAGCATGTCGGCGCCGCGCGAGAAGGGCTGGTCCATGCGCACAATGTAGCTGCCCGCGGGGAAGACCCTTTCCCCCACCTCGATCTCGTCGGCGGCGCGGTGAACCTCGAAGGCGTGGTCGGCCATGAGCTTGAGCAGACGCGCCTGCTGCCCGGGACGCGGATCGTCGGCGGGAAGAACGTAGGCGGCGGGACCCTCGTTGTTCGCCTTGGCGACCGAGCGCGCCGATTTCCGATAGAAGTTGTGCAGGAACTCCTCGCGGTTCGTCGCAACCTCGTGCATGGCGATCAGCACCGCGCTCTGCTGCAGGTTGACGTTGTTGCGAATCCCCCACACCACCTCGCGCACCGGCGTGCTCGGCCGGTGCCATTGCCGCTGGACATTGGCGCGAATGATGCGGGTCGAGGCGTCGCCGGCGCCCTGCGTTTCGTAGAAGCGGCCGATCGAGTTGCGCATGTGCGCGACCCACATCATGTAGTTGGCGCCCCAGCCGTCATAGAAATCGTGCGTATAGACGCCGGGTACCCCGAAGGCGGTCATGTCCTGCACCTCCTTGTAGGCCAGCCGGTTCCACTCGTTGATCACGATCGGGTCGAGCCAGGCGTTGTAGGGGCCGCGGCCGGTCGAGGCGTAGAGGTGCGACGCCGATTCGTGGTGGTCGTGGAACACGGTCGGGCGGTACTCCAGGTAGGTCCGGGTGACCGCGCGCGAGAGCGCCAGCCCCTGGCCGATGTTGTCGCGATTGTTGTCGTGCGCCACGTACTTGCCCCAGTAGAGCGGGCGGGTGGGCAGATTGGCGTCCGGATCCCTGCGTTTGCCCATGTGCAGATCGACCACCTTGGCGCGGCCGTCCGGCTCGATTACGGGTGTGATCATGTAGATGAGACCGTCGCGGATCTCGCGAATGAAGTCGCTCTCGCCCACGGCCAGGCGGTAGGCCAGCTCCATGAACATCTCGGGCGAACCCGTTTCGGGGGAATGAATGGCGCCCGCGGACCAGTAGACCGGCTTGGCGGCGGCGATGATCCCGGCGGCCTCGCCCGGCGTGGTGATGCGCGGATCGGCCAGACGGCGCAACGCGGCCTTGTTCTCCTCCAGCGCGGCGATCGATTCCTCGGAACCGACCACGACCAGGATCATCTCGCGGCCCTCCTCCGATTCGCCGATCGTGAAGACCTCGACGCGGGGCGAGGCGGCGGCCAGCGCGCGCATGTAGCCGTAGACCTCCTCCGGGTAGCTGAGCACGTCGGGCGCACCGGCGATGTGGCCCAGGTGGTCGAGCGGGGTCGGCGCGGTCTCGCTGAAGGGGAGGTGATCGACCAGGGGCGTCGAGAAGAAGGGCTCGGTGGTGGCCTCGCGGATCAGCGCGGTGTACTCCTCGTCGAGGCGCTGTTGGGCGGCAAGGGGCGGAGCGAGGGCGGCCGCGGCGAGGGCGGCAGGGACGGCGGCGACGGAGGCGGCGGCGAAACACGTGCCGGGGATGCGCCCGATGAGGAAGCCCGCAAAGGAGCGGCGGCCGGTGCGCGCGGGAACGGTGGCCGCGAAGGGGGGCGGGAGTGCGGGGTGGGGGACGATGACCTGGGGCTGCGTAGACATCTGCGGTGTCCTCGGGTGGCTAAGGGGGAACGCGGGTTCGGGCGCGCCGATGGTGGCTCGCGTCGCGCGGGCCGTGAGCGTTGTGAACGCGGTGGACGTTATTGAAACTACGGTGAACTCCGGGAAGGTACGGGGAGCGTTAGGATAGTTTGTTGGATCGCCCGCTGCGGCAAGAAGGAGGCATCGCCATGACAGACTTTGGCCAAGACAGGACCTTGGGGCCATGACGGCTTTGGGCCATAGCGCGACCGTGGGCCATGACCGCGACCCGTGGGCCATGACGGGACATTTTGGGCCATGACCGGATTTGGGGGCATGACCGGATTTGGGGCCATGACGGGGAGATCGCCATGAAGACGGCGGGAATGGCCATCGCGGCCGCGTTCCTGGTCGCGCTGTCGGGCTGCCGCGGCGATCCCGGGCCCGGGGCGGAGACCGTGGTGCTGGTCCATGGGCTCGGGCGTTCGCCCACCTCGATGATCGTTCTGGAAGAGCGGCTCAGGCTGGAGGGATTCGCGGTCGCGCGGGTCGGGTACGATTCCCGCGGGGCCCACTTCTCGGATCAGGTCGGTGCGGTGCGCGATGCGGTGGCTGAATGCTGCGCGCAATCGTCGCGGATTCACTTCGTCGGTCATTCGCTGGGCGGACTGCTGATCCGCGGCTACCTCGCCGAAACGCGGCCGCCGCGGCTGGGCCGGGTCGTCCTCCTGGCGCCGCCGAGCGCGGGCAGTCTGCTCGTGGACCGTCTGCAGGACTATCCGGCCGCGCTGGACGCGCTGGGACCGGTGGGCAGCGCGCTGGGAACCGACAGCACCGACCTCCCCGCCACCCTTCCCCCGCCCGACTACGAGATCGGGATCATCGCCGGCAACCGCTCCATTAACCCGATCGGCACGCTGGCCATTCCGGGCCCCGACGACGGCATCGTGGGAGTGGCGGAGACGCGCATCGACGGCGTCCCCATTGTCGTCCTGCCCGTCACCCACACCTTCGTGATGAACAGTCCGTTGGCCGCGCGCGTGCTCGTCCGGTTCCTGCGCACGGGCGACTTCGGGGAGGAGTCGATTCGGCCGAACTGACGGACGGAAACCGGGCCGAATACGCTTTGTCGTCGTCCGCACGGCCGCCATTCCGCATGGGCATGTGACGGGCCGACCCGATCGAATCCGCGTCATGCTCGGCACCCGGCAGCGGGGGTGCAGAAAGGCCCGGCGCCACGCCGGAGGGGGGGCTACCGCCTACCGCACCCGCTCCAGCCGCCAGAGGTCCACGTGGTCCAGCTCCAGCTCGTCCTGGCGAATCGTCGCGATGTAGTCGCCGTGGAAGACCGGCACGGTGCGGTCGTTGTACGCCGGGGCCGGCACGCTCCCCAGCAATCGCCCGTCGGGGTCGAAGAACTCGAAGCGGTGGCCCTCGGCGTGAATCGCCTCCACCCACAACCGGCCGTCGGGCGCCAGATAGATCTCGTGAATGAAGGGCTTGCGCTCCGGCCGCGAGAAGCGGGGCGGATTACAGTCGGCACTGGGAAATCGCTCGCGAAACTCGTCGTACTCCGCGTTGCCCGCCGCCCACTCCTCGTCGGTGATCGGCACGGGCGGCAGCGTTCGCTCAATGACGCGCAGCGTGTCGCCCGCGCCCATGGCGGTGACCGAGATCCGGTAGAAGAATCCCCAGCTCGAGGCCATGGCACCGCCGGCGGCCGGGTGCTGCGCGAAGGGGGCCGCGAAGGGGGCATTGAAGTAACCGATCGAGCTCTCGGCCTCGCAGAAGATGCCTTCAACCAATCCGGGAAGATTGCCGGGCGCGCTCAGGAAGGGCACGGTGTCGGCCGATTCGCTGCCCCCGCGATACCCCACCCACACGCTTTCCCGATCGTCATTGAAGGTGAGCCGGAAGAACTCGTCGTCGCTCACGGGATAAATCCGCAGCCGTGCGGGCGAGCCGGTCCAACCCCCCTCGGTTCTGCGCTGCCCGAGCCACTCCCCCTCCGCCGAGAACTCGCCGATTCGGCCCAGACCCGGGTCGTAGACAAGCAAACGGTCGCCGACCCAGGCCAGCGAGTAGATGCTCTGGAACTCACCCGGTCCTTCGCCGTGGCGTCCGAAGGTGCGCAGATGTTCCCCATCCAGACCGAAGACCCGCACCTCGCGATTGAGGGCGTCCCCTACGAACACTTCGCCGCCGGGGCCGAGCGCGACCGCGCTGACGCCTCCGAACTCGTCGGGGCCGGCCTCGTCCGCGATCTCCGTTGGACCGATGGAGGCGACGGGCACGAGCTGCCAGGCGGGGGGCTCGCCGGTATTCGCCACATGAACGACGCCGTTGATGGTGTCGAAGGTGGTTGTCAGGTCACCCCCCTCGGCCATTTCGCCCGTTGTGTCGCAGGCGACGGCGTGCACAAGAACAAGCGCGGCTATGGCGAAGCGAAGGCCGTTCATTGAGGTGCTCCGGTCCGTGTTTTTCATTGAGGTGCTCCGGCCAGTGTTTTCTCTCGCCATGGGGGATGTCGCGGTCATTCGGACTCGCCCCGCTCGATCCCCCACACCTGCACATGGTCGAGCTCCACGCTGTCCTGCACAATCGTAATCATGTGATCGGGAGCGAAGGCGGGTACGGTGTTGTCCTTCCAGGGATGTAGCGGCGCCGTGCCGAGAAGGCGGCCCTCGGGATCGAAGACCTCCCAACGGTCGCCTTCGGTGCGCATGACCTCCACCCAGATGCGGCTGTCGGGCGCAATGAAGAAGTTGCGGATGAGGGGTTTGAGCGCGGGTCTCTCGGGCTGGGCGGGGGTGCAATCGGCGCGGGGGGTGTCCGTCATGAAGTTGTAGAAGTCCTCGTTGGCCGCTTCCCATTCCTGGTCGGTAACCGGCTCGGCGGTCAAGTCCCGCTCGATGATGCGCAAGGTGTCGGCCCCGCGTGTAATCGCAATCCGGTAGGCGTCTGTGACGGCCAGGTACATGGTGCCGCCGGGACCCGGATGCTGCGCAAGTTTGGGGCTGTAGCGGTTCTCGAAGAAGCTCCGCCAGCCATCGTTGTACTCGCACGTAATCGACTGGTCCCAGGGGTCCTCCCGAAGGCGCAGCGTGTCGCCGGTTTCGCCCGCGCTGGTCTGGCCGATGAAGAGCAATGAGATTCCGTCCTCGTCCACATCGCCATCGATCGACCAGGCTTCGTCGCTTGCCACCGCATAGAGCCGGAGAGCCTCGGATCCCCCCCAGCGCCCGGGCGCCTGCCGCTGGCCCACCACCTCGCCCTCGGCCGAAAACTCGTTGATGCGCCCGCCGACCAGGTCCATGGCGAACAGCCGGTCCCCCACCCAGGCAACGGATGTGATCCCGGCAAATTCGCCCGGTCCCTCGCCGTGGCGGCCCAGGGTGCGCAGGTACCCGCCATCCAGACCGAAGACGCGGATTTCGGCGTTGTACGAGTCGGCGATGTAGACCTGGTTGCCGGGTCCCAGAGCGGCGCTGCTAACGCGTCCGAACTCGTCCGGCTGGGCTTCAAGGCCGGCGATCTCATCGGGCCCGATCGAGGTCAGGAAATCGAGATCCCATGCGGGGGCGGTGCCGGTATTGGCCACATGTACCACGCCGTTGATGGTGTCGAAGGTCGTGACCAGGACGGACATGGACATCCGCGTGGAAGGGCGGTCGGCGTCGCAGGCGGCGGCCAGGAGCAAGGCAAGGACAAGAGGGATGAACGGGATGGCGGGTTTCGATCTGATCCAATTGGGCATCGTGCGCCTCCTTTGGGGCGAATCTCTCGCAGATTCGACATGAAAACAACGACCGTTCATTTGTGGAGACCGTCATTGTGGGGCAGTCATTGTGGAGCAGGACGCCACTCAGGCGAGCGCCGAAGCCACCGGTCATTATGGAGACTGTCCATTGTAGGGCCTGTGCCCGGGGGCGGCAATCCTATCTCCATCCACCGCGCTAGCGGCCCGCCTCCCACTCGGCCAGCAACTGCGCCTCCGTTTCGCGATCGAGTCCGGTGCGCAGCGCGAATCGTCCCCCCGCTTCCCGGCTGCGATGCCACTCCAGCGTCTCGCGCGCGATTACGGCCAGCGGCCGAAAGGTCAGCCCGGCTGCGACCGCGCGGCTGCTGTCGATGCGCCCGTAGTTGAGGTAGCGGCCCCGGGGCGGTTGCCAGAAGGGGAGCTGGCGTTGCGGCATCTGCCCGCGCGCGGCCAGAAAGTCCCAGTCCACCCAGGTGAAGTCAAGCGGTGCCGATGTAATCGCGCGAATTCCGTACACAAGTTCGGCCGACGAGAGCGGCGCGCCCGGACCGGTGCTGTTGAAGATTCCCGTCGTCTGCTGCTCAAGAAGATGGATGTAGAACTCGGCGAGGTCGCGCACATCGATGAATTGAACCGGATCGTCGCGGTCGCCCTGGACGAGAACGTCGCCCCCGTCGTCGATGCGGACCGGCCAGTATGTGAAGCGGTCGCTGCGGTCGCCCGGTCCCACAATCACCGGCGGCCTCACGATGAGCGTCCGCGCGCCAAACCCCTCTACCACCCTGCGCTCGGCGAGCACCTTGGCGGGGCCGTACGCGGTCCATTCGCTCTCCGGGAGGTCGCGGGGGCCGATCGGCGCGTCTTCGTCCATGACGGCGGCGGTAAAATCGGTGTAGACCGCGCGCGTGGAGGTGAAGAGGTACTGATCGGTGGCGTTCCTCAGCAGGTCGACCGAAAGGCCAACCTGGCCGGGCGTGTAGCCGGAGTTGTCGATGACCGCGTCCCAGCGGCGCCCCTCCAGCGCGGAGAGGTCGCTGTCGCGATCGCCGACGAACTTTTCGACCTCGGGGAAGAGGTGAGTGTTGGTGCGGCCGCGGTTGAAGAGGGTGATCCGGTGGCCGCGCGCGAGGGCGTGCCGCACGACATGCGGGCCGATGAAGCCGGTGCCGCCCAGGATGAGGATGTTCAGTCCCTGCGCGGGATTGCCGGAGTGGGATCGCGCCGTTGCTCCCGGACCAGGCGTCGGTGCCCCCAAACCAGGCGCCGCAGCCCCGAAGCCAGGCGCCGCAGCCCCAAGACCAAGCGCCGCAGCTCCCGCCGCGATGCCCGCCTGTTCGATAAAGTCGCGCCGTGTTGTCGTGGATCGCGTCGCCGCCGGCCGTGTCGTCATTTGATGATTGCTCCCAGGGGTGTTGGTCCGGAGTGAACGTCGCCGTCCGCGCGATGCGCCTCCATTGTGGGGCGACCGATGCGGGCTATTCTATCGGAGGAATGATCGTCTATCGGAGGAATGATCGCTCTTGGCGAGCCCGGGCCGCAACCGGCGGCCCCGTCACGCGTTCAGGGAACCCACCCCGAACCAGGGCGCGCTTCCTCCGTCCCCCCGCCCCGCACCCCGGAGACCACGATGCACCGCACCCACGACCGCCGCCGCTGCGCCACCGTCGCGCTTCCTGCCCCCTCCCACTCCTCTCGTCCGCCGCGCTCGTCTCTCTCCGCCGGATCGGATCGGTCCAGGAGACCGCTGACGGCTGGATCCGCTCGCCGTCTCCTGCTCGGCCTCTTCTGCCTCGCGCTCTCCCCGCTCTCCCCGGCCGGCGCCCAGAACCCCACCGGCAACGACCCGATCGTCCAGGCCACCGCAGCGCTGAACTTTCGCACCATCGGGCCCACGATCATGGGGGGACGCGTTGCCGATCTGGCGGTGGTCGAATCGGATCCGCGCATCTTCTATGTGGGCGTCGCGACCGGGGGCGTGTGGAAGACAGAGAACGCCGGAATCACCTACACGCACGTCTTTCGCAACGAAGCGACGGCCTCGGTGGGCGACGTGACGGTGGCGCCCTCGAATCCGAATGTGGTCTGGGTCGGGACCGGCGAGCCCAACAACCGGCAGAGTTCGCCGTGGGGAAACGGGGTCTACCGCTCGACCGACGCTGGACGCACCTGGACGCATCTGGGGCTGGAGAACACCCATCATATTGCGCGCATTCAGGTGCACCCGCGCGACCCCGACGTGGCGTATGTGGCGGCGGTGGGGCATCTGTGGGGACCGAATCCGGAGCGCGGCGTCTATCGCACAACCGACGGCGGCCAAAGCTGGGAGCGGGTCCTCTTTGTGGACGACGACACCGGCGCGATCGACCTGGCGATGGATCCGGGCGACCCGCGGACCCTCTTCGCGGCGATGTACCAGCGGCGGCGGCGGGCGTGGGGATTCAACGGCGGCGGACCGGGCAGCGGCATCTACCGCACAACCGACGGCGGCGAGAGCTGGACCGAGCTGACCGACGGTCTGCCCGGGGGCGACAAGGGACGGATCGGGCTCGACATCTACCGGCGCGACGGCAACCGGGTCTTCGCATTGGTGGAGGCCGACGCGCGCGGACCGGGACAGGGCTTCGGGGGCGGGGGCGGCAACGGGCAGAATGGCGTCTACCGCTCCACCGATCGCGGCGAGAGCTGGGAACAGATCAGCACGACCAACAACCGGCCCATGTACTACAGCCAGATTCGCGTCGATCCCAACGACCCCGAGCGCATCTACCTGGGCGGCGCCAATCTCTACCGCTCGTCGGACGGCGGGCGCAACTTCACCCCCGACGCGGCGGCGGAGGTTCATCTTGACCATCACGCGCTCTGGATCGATCCGGCCGATTCGGACCACCTGATTCTGGCGGGCGACGGAGGCGTCTCGGTAAGCTGGGACCGTTCGGACAACTGGGTTCAGCACCGCAACCTGCCGCTTGCCCAGTTCTACGAGATCGGCGTGGACATGCGCGACCCCTATCACGTTTGCGGCGGTCTTCAGGACAACGGCTCCTGGTGTGCGCCCTCGAACACGCTCTCCAACCAGGGGATTCGCACGCGGGACTGGTACAATGTGGGATCGGGCGATGGCTTCTTCACCGTCATGCACCCCACGAACCCCGATCTGATGTTTGCGGAGTCGCAGGGGGGGAATCTGATGCGCGTCCATCTGCCCACGGGGGAGCGAGCACGCATTCGGCCCCTTCCGCGCCCGGCCGGAGAGGACGACGACCGCAGTCTGCGCTGGAATTGGGACACGCCCATGCTCCTTTCGGCGCACGACGACGAGGTGATCTACGCGGGCTCGAATGTGCTCTTCCGTTCGGCGGATCTGGGCCGTAGCTGGGAGGAGATCAGTGGTGACCTGACCTGGGCGATCGACCGCGACACGCTGCAGCTGATGGGTGTCGCGGGCGGCGAGGCCCAGATGTCGCGCAACGACGGCCAGTCCAGTTACGGCAACCTGACCGCGATCGCCGAATCGCCGCACGACGCCGCGGTCCTCTACACCGGCGCCGACGACGGACGGCTGCATGTCACGCGCGATGGAGGCGCCAACTGGACGGACATTACCGCCAACGTTCCGGGGCTGCCGCCGCATACCTATGTGACACGGATTGTGGCATCCAGAGGCGCGGCGGGCGAGGTATTCGCGGCCTTCGACGGGCACCGCAACGACGATTTCGATCCGTACCTCTACGCCAGCGACGACTTTGGCGCGAGCTGGAGGCGCATCACCGACGGCTTGCCCCCCACTTCGCTGAACGCGCTTGCACAACATCCCCGTGCGCACAACCTCCTCTTCGCCGGCAGCGAAGTGGGCGTCCACTTCTCGATCGACCGGGGCTCAAGCTGGCACAACCTGAAGACGGCCTGCCGACGGTGCCTGTGGACGACATTGTGGTTCATCCGCGCGACAACGACCTGGTGATCGGCACGCACGGGCTGGGCATCTGGATCATGGACGACATCGCGCCGCTTGAACATCTCAACGCCGAAGTGATGGCCGCGTCCGCTCATCTCTACCCGGTACGCCGCGCGACTTCGTACAACCTGTACACGCCGCAGGGCTGGACTCCGGGCATCTACGAGGCGCCGAATCCACCGGCCGGAGCGCGCATCCGCTATCACCTGGGCGCCCAAGCCGACAGCGTGACGATTCGGGTCAGCGACGGTGGCGGCGCGCTGGTGCGGGAGCTGGAGGGCAGCGGCGATGCGGGGCTCAACGAGGTGATCTGGGATCTACGGCTGGCGGCCGAGGGGACCGGCGGCGAAGCGATGGATCCCGGGCCGCGGGTATTGCCGGGCAGCTACACGGTGGCGCTGTCGGCGGGCGGCGAGACGATGGAGGAGGAGGCCGAGGTGAGGCTGGATCCACGGGTCGAGATCTCACGCGGGGAGTTGATGGCGCGCCACACGGCCATGATGGATTCGTACCGGCTGTCGGGTGTGGTGGCGGCCGCGCGAGAGGGGATCGGGGAAGCGCGGGAGCAGCTTGGCCAGGCCGACGAGCGCGTGGAGGCGGCTGCCGAGGCGCCCGAATCGCTCCGCGACGAGATCGCGGCGCTGCGCGAGGCGGTGGACGAGGTGGCGGGGGAGCTGGGGGGTGGGGGATTCGGGGGCGGGGGCGGGGCGGGAGCGGGGGCGGGGGTGTGGCGCCAGATCGAAAGCGCGACCAGCCCGCCGACCGCGGACCAGCTCTGGCGGATCGATCGTTCCTGGGAAGAGTTGCCGGCGATCATCGAACGGCTCAACGAACTGGTCACGGTGAGCCTGCCGGCGCTGAACGCAAAGCTCTACGCCGAAGGCCTGGGGCCGAAGCCGGGTGAGGCGGTGGCGATGCCGGGAAGGGAGGGGTGAGGGGGAGCGCCTGACTTCAGGCGGATATCGACATCCTCGTTCCCGGGGGCGTTCTGCACCCTCGACGCCCAGTGCCCGGCGGGGAAGTCGAAGTAGGCGGTCATACGGCTCCAGTCGAGCGGGACATCGGGTCCATCGAGGTCGGCAGGCTGGCGGATCTGGTGGTGCTGAACTCGAACCCGCTCGACAACATCCGGGCCACGACCGACATCATGTACGTGGTGCAGGGCGGCGTGGTGCGCGACGGACTGACGCTCGACGAGGTGTGGCCGAACCGGACGCCCTGCGGCGAGCACTGGTAGGTGGACCCGAACGCATGGCTGATGGACAACCGGCCGGTGGATTGGTGGGACCGGGGGAGGCAGGCACTCGGATTCGACTGCATCGACGCGGAAACGGTCGGCCGGAAGGGGGGCAATCAGTGCTCGACCGAGGACTCCTTGTCCAACCCGTACACCACCACATTCTCCAAGTCCATTTCGTCCCGGAGCACCCCGAGGACGAGTCCTCCGGTCACATCGAGAATCCGGAACCCGGGCGGAGTATCGACCTGTCCCAGCCACTCCCCGTCCGGGGAAATGACGGTGTACGGCGACCCCTCTTCCGGATAGACCGGCCGGTAGGAGGGCAACCACACGTTTCCGTCGGCGTCGGCGAAAGGGGAACCGAAGAGCGGCACGGGCTGGCCGATCATGGCGCGATACCGGGCCATGTCTCCCTGAACGATCTCCTCGAGGCGGGCTTCGGACACCCCGTAGTTCAGCCAGCCGATCATTCGGTTGTAGGCCTCACCGTGCTCCAGGAGTTCCCCGGTCAGCAGGTTGGGCCCGGGCCGCCAGCGCACGATCTGGGCCAACGTGCCATCCGGCAAACGCCAGGTGATCTCGGGCCTGTCGGACCTCGTATGGACGAACCGCCCCGCAGCGACCGTGACCTCGCCAACGGGCTGGATGATCGGGTTCGCCGCACTCCGCGTTGCTCGCGGCATGTGGTCGTACGACGCGACCGTGTCCAGCGCACCGGTTTCAGTATCGAACAGGGTCATGTGCCCGCCGAGCCACTCCTCCTCTATATCGAACCATGACCGGTTGGGGTATCGGTTCCAGAGTAGCAACTCACCGGATGAACCGATCCCCGCCACACCGATGTGGGCTGCCCGAGGGGTGCTCACGATGCGCGCGACCGAATCGCCGACGAAGAGAGTGAGGCGAGACAGCCGACGGTCTGGCACAAGGACGCTGTCCTGGCCCAGGACGAACGCCGAGTAGGGCTCGATCACTTCGCCCGGTCCCTCTCCAACCCTGGCGAGCACCTCGTGCGTCGTCCCGTCCGGACTCAGGACGACCACTTCGCCGTACCACTCGGCGACGACCGCGCCTCCATCCGGGAAGAGCCGACCGGCGTCGACCGACACGAACTCATAGTCGCCCGGATTCGCGCCGTGTCGGTATACCGGCTCGTCGGAGAGGACGAAGGGCGGCTCGACCTCGGGCACACCCATATATTCGACGATCCGCACGCCCGCGCTGTCCCCAATCTGGAGCTGGATGTCGCCGGTGCGGCCCGTGTCTGCCCCGCAGGCGGCAAGAGCTGCCGTCAGCAGGGGAAGCAGGTGGCGGGGGTTTTGCATCGATTGTCTCCCGTCAACCTTCCAGCCGGTTGTACCTCCGCAGCACTTCGCGCAGGCGGTCGTGCGGAAGGGCGTGGACTGTGACGTTGTTGGCGCCGGTCATGGTTTCCGCGGCGATCAGGGCGTTGATGATCGCCTCCTCGGTCGCCTCGACGGTGGCGGCAAAGAGCGGATTCAGGCGTCCATTGGCGAGCACGCGCGCTTCTCCCACCGGGGTGTCCTGGGAAGCCGCGTCCCGGTTGGCGGTCGAGAAGGCGACGAAAATGTCGCCCGATCCGTTCGAGGAGACGCTGCCATTGCGCGCGAGTCCCAGCGAGACCCGCCTGGCCATCCTCTCCAGTTGATGGGACAGCACCGGCGCATCGGTCGCGACCACAACGATGATGGAACCGTCCCGGTCGGCCTCCCCCTCCGCTCCGTCCAGCGGTGCGCCGCCTGGCCGCTCCGGCATGAGGTCTGCGATCTCACGTCCCACCGGCACGCCGGCCACGCGAAAGGGCTCGCGGCTGCCGTAGTTGCACTGGACCAGAACGCCCACGGTGTAGCGCTCGTCCGCGATCTCCACCACCCGCGACGATGTCCCGATGCCGCCCTTGAAGCGGTGGCAGATCATGCCGGTGCCGCCGCCCACATTGCCCTCCGCGACCGTGCCTCGGCGCGCCGCCTCCATCGCCCGGATCGCGTCGTCCTCGGTGACGTGCTGGCCGCGGATGTCGTTCAGCGTTCCGTCCCAGGTCTCGGCCACCACCGGGAGCGCGGCCAGCCACGGACCCGATCCCCGCTCAATCCCCCGCGCCACCCCCCAGCGGATCACCGCATGATGCACCGCGCCCACGCTGAGCGTGTTGGTGATCATGACCGGACCCTCCATGATGCCGGAATCGCGCACCCAGGTCGTGCCGGTCATCTCGCCGTCGCCATTGAGCGAGAACCAGGCCGCGTAGACGGGGTCGGGGAGGGCGCGGCCGCGTGGCCAGACGGCGGTCACTCCGGTGCGAACGGGCCCCTCGCCGACGACCAGCGCGCCGTTGCCGCGAACGATGGTGGCGTGGCCGACCTCGACGCCCGCGACGTCGGTGATCGCATTGAGCGCGCCGGGGGTTCCTTCGAAGGGGATGCCGAGGTCGCGCGCGCGGGGCTGCTGGGCGGGGGTGGGGGCGAGGGCCACGGCGGCAGCGCAGGAGGCCGTCCACGCGAGCACCCTGGTCACGCGCACCCCGTTCACGCACCCGGCTTTGCACTTCTCCCGGCGGCGTCCGACAATCCTGCGGCGTGAAATCTTCATGGCCTTGTACCCTTGAGCTGGCCGCATGGGTAGTACCACAGCGCAGCGGCCGTACCGAAACAGGAAACCCTTCATTCATGAATAGACATCGGGTTGGGCGACGACAAGCATGTCGGTCCGGAGCTGCGCGCCGGACTTCCAGGGCCGGGCCGGCGACCTGTCGCGCGCGCTCGGCTTTCGCCGGCCGGTGCTGCGAATCGCCTCGCGCCTGGTCCGGTGCTTCCCAATGGGTCCCGAAACCCCGGCTATCGCTTCCTCATCACCCGGAGCTTCCTCATCACCAGGTCAACGCACTCCTGGGGCGACAGCTTCTCGGTGTCCAGCCGGAGGTCCGGGCGTTCGGGCCGCTCGTATGGACTGTCCACACCCGTAAAGTTCCTGATCTCGCCCTTCAACGCCTTCGCATAGAGGCCTTTCGGGTCGCGTTGGGCGCAAACCTCGAGAGGCGCGTCGACGAAAACCTCCATGAAGTCGCCCGGCGCGAAGAGGCTGCGGGCGAAGTCGCGCTCGGACTGGAAAGGGCTGATGAAGGACACGATCACGACCAGTCCGGCGTCGACCATGAGGCGGGCCACCTCGGACACCCGCCGGATGTTCTCGATGCGGTCCGTCTCGGTGAAGCCGAGGTCCCGGTTGAGACCGTGGCGCACGTTGTCGCCGTCCAGCAGGTAGGTGTGGCGGCCTTCCGCCACGAGGCGCTTTTCCAGCAGGTTCGCCACCGTGGACTTGCCGGCAGCGGACAGGCCGGTCAGCCACAGGCAGCGCGCGCGCTGTTGCTTCATCTCGGCCCGCACTTCCCTGGTAACGTCGAAGTCCCGCCACTTGAGGTTCGCCGAGCGCATGAGCGGTTCAGATCGGGTTGGCCGTAGAGGGGTCGTAGCGCACCCAGCCGCGCATGGCGACCGTGCCGCCGGGCCCAAGCGCCTCTACAACCTGCTCGCGGGGTGACGCCGGATCCTGCCCGGAACCGCTGACCTGGCCGACATCGCGGCGTTCGCGAAGATCGAGACCGCTCCGGTCCGGCTCGCCCTCCTTCCCGGCCCCTGTGGCCCCATTCCCACGCGCCTCGCCCCGCCCCACCAGCGAAATCGGCTGTCCGGCGAAGAGCGGGGCCAGCGCGCGGTAGCGAAATCGGACAATCGGATGCTCGGACCGGCGCCGGGCGGCGTCCAGGAGCAGCAGGGCGGTCAGCGGACCATGCACCAGGAGATCGGGATAGCCCTCGCGCCCGGTGACGTAGGGGTGGTCGTAGTGGATGCGGTGGCTGTTCCAGGTCAGCGCCGAAAACTGGAATAGCGCGACCGGAGTGGGCAGGAAGGCGGCGCTCCACAGGGGGGGTTGTCGTCCATTGAGGGGCGTTGCGACGGGATCCTTCGAGGCGCCGTCCACACCCTCCGGACGACTTCGGCGGTGCAGGGGTCTGTTCCGTTCGGCCCTTGCGCCGCCCGCCTCGCGGTAAACGATGACCTGATCCTCCTCCACGCACACGCGACCATCCTGCCGCACCTCGTGGCCCACGCTGACGAAGACGAGACGGCCGCTCTTTCCTCGTTTCTCCTGCACCTTCCGCACCTGCGAACACAGCTCCGCCGCCGGACCGATCCGCACCGGCGCGCGCTCCCGCAGCAATCCGCCCGCCCACATTCGCCGGGGCAGTCCCGTTTCGGGCAGAAAATCGCCGCGTTGCTCATGGCCATCGGGCCCAAGTTGTGATATGCGATGGGCACTCCGGAAGTAGAGCCAGTGCCAGCCCAGAGGCAACCGGTCGCCCTCGGCCAGCTCCGAGGAATGGTGGTTGAGGAGGCCGAGCATGGCGGCCGCGGGCCATAGATCGATGCGGTCCCGCCGCGTCCTTACCCGGTGCGCCTGCGGGATGCGCGGCCCCGCTCTCGCCGAGTCCTTCACCGAGTCCGTCACGATGCGTTTTCTCCCAGCCGCCCGGCCACCCGGCCCAGCACCCGGCGCGCGGCCTCCACCACCGGACGGTCCACCATCTTTCCGCCCAACGACACGGCGGCGCCCCCTGCACGCCGGTCCGCCTCCACGATGCGGCGCGCGCGCGCCACCTCCCCGGCCGACGGCGCGAAGGCCTCGTGAATCGGCCCGATCTGCGCGGGATGAATCGCGATCTTCCCCACGAAACCGAGCCGCCTCGCGCGCGCGGCTTCCTCGCGGACCAGGGCCAGCTCGCGGATCTCGCGCCGCGGCATGTCGATCGCGACGGTCCCGGCCAGCGCCGCCGCATGAACTACCCGGCTACGCGCATAGAGGAGCGGCTCCCACTGCGGCTCGGCGCCCAGCTCCACGGCGAGATCGAATCCCCCAAAGACCAGCGCGGCCACCCTTTTCGATGCGGCGGCGATCCGGGGCGCGTCCTCCAGCGCGGCCACCGTCTCCACAATCGGGAAGAACGTCGCGACGGACGCAATCTCATCCGCCCGCTCATCCGCCCGCTCATCCACCCGGTCCTCCACCCGCCCGACATCGCGCGCGGAGCGCACCTTCGGGATCATGATGCCGATGGAGCGAGGCCGGCCACCTGCCGTTTCGCGACGCGGGCTGTCCCCCGCGAGAAACGCCGCGATCATCTCCAGGTCGCGAGCGCCATCCTCGCTGCGCGGGTCGTTCATCCGCAGGACGAGGCCTGGTCCACCGGATTCTCCCGCCGCGGGCGCTGTCAACCCCCCGCGCGCTGGCGGCGAGTCCCCCGTGAACCCCGCCAGAAATGCCGCCACATTGTCGCGGGCGGCCTGCTTGTTCGCGCCAGCCACCGCATCCTCCAGATCCACGCACACCGCATCGGCCCCCGCAGCCAGCGCCTTCCCGAACCGGTCCGCGCGGTCGCCCGGCACGAAGAGGATGGAGCGGGGGGCCATGTCCGGGATCAACCGCCCGTCTCCGCGGGACCGCGACCTCTTTGCAGGGAATCGCTGCGTGGCGCCACGATGATGCGGAACATCCTGTCGGCGACCGCGCTGCCCCGGGCGTCCGTGGCCTTCACCTCCACATAGACGGTGCCGACGACCGGTGTGGACACGGCGAGCCCGCTTCCCGACATCGTCACCGCGACGAGGGAGGAATCCACCGGCTCCGCAACGTACTGAAGTCGCTGTCCGTCCTCCTCGGCGAAGTACGGCGCCAGGTCCACCGAACGCGACGTTTCCAGCCGGACCGTCGTGGCGTCCGCCGTGTCGGGGCGGAGTTGCGCAACGACCTCGGCAGGCCGAATTCCCGGAGAAGCGGCCAGGATGAAGATCCCGGCCAAGGCCCGGCCGACCGCATGTGCAATCCGAATACCCTTCTGCGCTCGATTCATGAGTCCGGTCTCCTTTGGATGATTCCGCACCACTCGTCCCTGCCTGTCCAACGAAGTAGGACCACCCCCTGGGTCGCACACCGGCGCCCCGCAGGTTTTGCAGCCAACTCCACTCCAATCCAATTGAACTCAGGCTTGTGACCCGCCCTGGTGAGGAGTGGACGATGCAACGGCTGATTCCAGGTTACGTCCCCGCCCGCAACCCCTCCGCAGCCTCGACCAGCCGCGACTCCAGCCGGCCGACGAACCCGCCGCCGCGCGTGACGAGGTCGCCGGGTACGAGCGTCGCACCCCCGGTGCCGCTCGCGCCGGATTCCAGCGGCCCGATCCCGGCCGTCGCGTAGGCGCGTGCCGCGGCGAGGGGGTCGCCCTCCAACTCCTCCAACACTCCCGACAGATAGTGGACCAGGCGTTCGTCGGGTTCGTATGGGCGGCCCTGACCGAGGGTTTCGGGCCAGAGGAGCGCGGCGGCCAGGTGCTCGCGGGCGGACGCAAGCTCGGCGGATTGCATGGCTTCGACCGCGGCCCCCATGTGCGCGAGGGCGTAGAGGCGGTGACTTTCGGCGGCGTTCTCGGAGGGCAGGACGGTGGTTTCGGCGAGCACGGCCACCGCTTCCGCGGGGCGATCCTGCTCAAGCAGGCTGCGGACGTGGAGCAGCGCCAGGTTGAAGTCGCCCGGGAAGTCGGTGCGCGCGCGGGTCGATTCGCGGATGGCGTCGGTCCACCGCCCGGCGTCCTGGAGGTGGCGGACGAGCCCCACGCGCAGGATGCGGTCGGCGGGTGCGAGGGCCACCGCGCGGGCAAGATCGGGGCCCGGGTCGCGGCCCTGGGCGGTTTGGAGGAGATGTGCGCGGGCGGCGTAGGCGGGGCCGTAGTCGGGTTGGCCGGCGAGCGCCGAGAGGGATTGGGCGGCCTCGTCGTCGCGGTCGAGCGCCCAGAGGTTGAGACCCAGGAGGTAGCGCCACGACCAGTGCGGGTTCTCGGCGGCTGCCCAGCGCAGCGTGGCCAGGGTTTCGGGGCGGAAGGGGAAGACGAAGGCGAGCGCGTCGCCCATTGGCGCGCCCAGCGCGGAGGCGTCGCCGGAGAGGAAGGCGCGCCAGACTGTGGTGAGCGGGCCGGTGTCCAGGTCGTCGGCGAGGGACAGCAGTGCCAGCGCGTCGGCGGCGAGGCCCCGGTTGGCGTAGCCGATGGCGAGCTCCAGGAGCGTTTGTTCGGGGAATTCGCCCCCCACGGCACCGGTGAAGGTGCGGCGGTTGGCGTCGGTGGGGCCGGCCAGATAACGCTCGGCGAGGACGAAGTGGTGCAGCGGGTCGACCCGGAGGAGCTCGGTGCGGGCTTGCGCGGCCAGCTCGTCGTCCCCCGTGTGCCGCCCGGCGACTGCCAGCGCCTGCCACGCCGGGACGCTGTGGCGGTCGAAGTCGATGGCGGCCCTTGCGTAGCGTGCGGCCTCCTCCCAATCGCCCGCGGCCATCATGATTTCGGCCAGTTGGATATTCGCCGCGGCCCGGAACGCCACCGCCCGCGCCGCCCACCCGAAGGAATCGCGCGCATCGGCCCGGCGTCCCAGCGCACGGTAGAGATTTCCGGCCAGGAAGTTGGCTTCGGCGTCGTAGGTGTCGAGCTGAAGCGCCCGCCGCGCGTGTTCCAGCCCTTCGTCGTAGCGGCCCGACCGCAGCGCCAGTGCGCCCAGTCCCAGCAGCACCCTGCGATTCCACGGTTCCAGCGCGGCGGCCTCGTCGAAGAACCTGCGCGCCTCGGCGTAGCGCCGTCCCCTGGCCAGCTCCCGCGCCTCGAACGCCAGACGGTCCGCCTCGGGGATGCTCGCCCACGCCGCCGGACCGGTCTCGAAGGGACGCGACAGCGCGCGCTCGGCCGGGTCGGAGTCGTAGTCGAGACCGAGCCCCGGCAGCGACACCCGGAACGGCTGTCCGGCCCCGACCTCGAACGCCCACGTGCCGGGCTGAAGCGCAGTCAGCGACACGGATAGGTCCGCCACCTGTTCGCCGCCCGCCCACACGCGCACCGTGTCGTCGACGTCGCCAAAGGCATTGACCACCACGCGCACCTCCGAACCCTCGCGCTCCACATGCATCGCCCCCTCGCGCGACGCATCGGTCAGCCCGCCCGTCCCCACCAGCGGAAACCAGCTCTCGGTCCATTGGCTGGCCGACAGCGGATCGAAGGCCGCCTGCGTCACGGGATTTCGGTGATCGCCCGGTGAATATTGCACATGCAGACGCCCGGCCTGAAACTCGACGTACTGGCCATCGGCGTCGGTCAGCAGATCCTCCCAGACGCCGCCCGCGCGCGAAAGCGCCCACAGCCACATCTTCTGCCCGGGCATCTCCTCGTAGGGCGACCAGTGGCCCCAGCCGTACCCGTCGTCGTGGTAGTAGCCGCCAAAGAAGTCGTTCAGCTCGCCCACGACATGATAGGACTTGTTGCCGCCGAAGTCGTTGTTGCGGTAAAGGGGAAGAAAGCGTCCCTCCTCGTCGGTGGGCCAGGCGCGTTCGCGCCCCGAGTGTTCCAGGTACGAGCCTCCGGGGACGAAGAGCTCAAGATCGTCCTGCGCGAAGGCCGCCGCGGTCATCCAGTTGTAGTAGGGCTGCTCCAGGGGCGTCGGGTTGTACCAGAGCGCGCGGGTCTCGAAGAACGCCTTGTCCGCGGGCAGGCGAATCTCGACGCGCCAGTGCGTGCGCGAGGGCAGATCCATGGCGCCGACGATTGTGCTCACCGAGCCATCCGCGTTGGTGCGCACCGCGTAATCCACGGGAGTGGCGGTGGCGGGAGTGTGGCCAATGACGCCGAAGTTGAACTCGATGCCGCCCGAGGTCCACGGTCCCCGCAGCGCAATGTCGCGAAACTTCATGACCTCGTTGCGATAGATGAACTCGTCCCCCGTTTCCTTCACCACCGCTCCCCAAACCTTGCCGCCGACCTCGGGAAGCACGAACACCTCGACCAGATCGTTCTCCATCGTCACAACCTTCCACTGCTGCGGCTCGGAAGTGGCGGCGTAGCCCTCGAAGCTGTGGTAGGGGTAGAGCCGCCGGTCGCGCGCGAGGATGGGGACGGGATTGGGCTCCGAAAAGGGGTAGGTGTCGAGGACGCGGGTCTCTTCGGAGATGCGGGCGGGGGTAGGGGCGGGTTGGCAGGCTCCGCAAGCGAGGGAAAGCGTCGCGGCGAGGAGGAGCCAAGGGCGCGGCGCGGCGGCGGGGCAAGTGCGTGGCATGGCGATTTCGGTGCGGCGGGGGGTGGAGTGGGTTTGGGGAATGTAAGGGTAGGGATTCGGGTGCGGGTTCGCTGGCAGGCGCGGTCGGCCGTGGGGTGGGGGCGGGGGCGGGGGGGCGGGCGCCGGGGGCGCGACGCCCAAGAACATCAGGTCCACCCGGCGAGGCAGAGTGCGGCTGGACGAACGCGACGGGTGCGCCACGTCCGGTCGCGACCGCCGGCTCCCGATACCTCCTTTCCGGCAGCCATGTTGGGCCGAGACCCCAACTTGCGACAGGCCTTCGGCGGCGCCCCGTTGGGAGGTTCCAGCGTCACGAATTTCTGATCACTCGTGGACGGACGTCTCTTCGTGCGAGTCAGTCACGGGGAGATCCCCGCTTCCTCCTGGGCTGCGGCGGCCGCATCAAACCGGAACGCCAGACACCGGAAGTAGTCGTTGATGCGCCTGTAGTCCGAGTCCTCCGAATCCAGGAAGTTGGCCACGGCCTGCAACATGGCCTCGGTGACTTCGGCGGTTGACCTGCCGGAGAGGACGTCGTCGTCGACGAGTTGGTGGCGGTAGAAGTAGAAGTAGCTGTTGTAGTGCCCACCCTCCATCACATGGCGGTTCTGTCGCGACCGGCGTGGGTCTATTGGCGTCTTGCGAATGAAGATCTTGATCCGCTTGACCTTTGCCGCCTTGGAGTCTGTTCGGCTCAACGGGGGATTCTGGAACCTGACGCTGACCCGGTGGTGACGAAAGCTGAGCTTCCACTTGAGATACCCGCCAATGCCCAGTGCCGCCGCCTCTTTCATATCCCAAGACAACCAGAATGCGGTCTTCGGAGGGTTCGCGCTGACCGTCGTCGTCATCCCCCGGCTCGTCAACATCTCCCGAACTTCGTCCCGCAGCCGCTCCGGTTCCTGCCCGAAATCCTTCGCCAGCCGCACCACGGTGCCTCGGTAGTCGGCATGACAATCCGGCACCATCGCCCGAATCTTGTCGGCACCGTCCTCATCGCGGAGCATGTCGAAGATGCGCTTCAGAAGCGAGTGATGATCGTCCAACAGCTTCCTGAAGTAGTGCGCATCGCTCTCCTCCGGGCCGATCATCCTGCCGACCGCCACGAGATATTGCCGAATGAAGGCGGCCACTTCCTCCTCCTCGAAATCGCCGGCCCTGTGCATCGTCTCGATCTGCGCGCCCACATCCCTCCAGCTCACATGCGCAATCTTGTCCTCGCCATCGATTCCCTTCCGAGATGTGGAGAGCAGCACGCTGCGAATGTCCCTGCCTCCGTACTTCCTGCGCAGCACCCTTTCGTATCCGCGCACCTGGTCGTAGTGCTCCGGCGAGGCTCGCTCGGGCTTGTTCTCAATCGCCACGACCCACGGACCCCGATCGCTCTCTAGTGTCATGTCACATGTGATATGTCGCAGGGGTCGTGTTAGATTCCTTGCCAGTCCACAATGGCGAGGAGGCTGGCATGAAACGGTATCTGGTGGAGCTGGAAGCTGGGGAGCGCGAGGCGTTGGAGGCGATCACACGTAAGGGCTCGCATCGTTCGCAGAAGGTGGTCAACGCGCTGGTTCTGCTCAATTGCGACGCGGGCGAGTTCAACGAGCGGCCCACGACGGGCCGGGAGATCGCCGGGGTGTTGCGCATCAGCGCGCGCAGGGTGGGCCGGGTCAAGAAGCGGTTTGTCGAGGACGGTCTGGAGGCGGCGCTTGGGAGCCGGCAGGGTCGTCGAGCGAAATACCTTCGCAAGGCGGACGGCGAATTCGAGGCGCGCCTCGTCGCGCTCAGCTGCGGCGATCCGCCCGAGGGGCGCTCGCAGTGGTCGCTGCGCCTGCTGGCGGACCGCGCGGTGGAACTCGGCTACATCGACACCGTCTCGCACGAGACGGTGCGGCGCGTGCTAAAAAAAACGCCATCAAGCCGTGGCGGCGCGTCGGCTGGGTGATCCCGCCACAGCGCAACGCCCACTTCGTGGCGGGGATGGAGCGGGTGCTCGACGTCTACCGGCGTCCGTACGATGCCGACTTCCCCGTGGTGTGCATGGACGAGACGCCGCGCCAGCTGATCGGCGAGACGCGCACGCCCGTCCCGCCGGCACCCGGACGACCGGCCCGCGAAGACTACGAGTACCGGCGCCTCGGCACCTGCAACGTGTTCATGGCCACCGAACCACTGGCCGGCCGCCGCCAGACCAAGGTGACCGAGCGCAGGACCAAAACCGACTGGGCTCACTTCCTGCGCGACATCGCCGCGCGGTACCCCGCCGCCACCCGGATCACGCTGGTGATGGACAACCTCAACACGCACCGCCCCGGCGCGCTCTACGAAACCTTCGAACCCGCCGAGGCCAAGGCGCTTTGGGATCGCTTCGAGTTCGTCTATACCCCCAAGCATGGCAGCTGGCTGAACGTCGCCGAGGTCGAACTCAACGTCATGATCCGCCAGTGCCTCAACCGCCGCATCGATTCCATCGACACCCTACGCGCCGAAGTCGCCGCCTGGCAGATGGCCAGAGACCGAATTCGAGCAAAGGTCGACTGGCAGTTCACCACAGACGACGCACGTATCAAGCTCAAGCGCCTGTATCCGACGTTTGATGTGTGACATGTCACTAGAAGGATCGTCACATCCACATGGTTCAACTCCCGCTCCACCCGCATCATCTGCCCGCCGTCTCCGCCGATGATCTTCCCTGGCAGTTTTTTCCCGGACACCTTCACTTTGCCCAGAAACCACTCCAGAAAGGCCCGGCCAATGCCATGCGTCTCGTTCGGGTCCAGCAGCCACGCCAGCACATTGCTGTGGCGAATCTCGTATTCCGCATAGCGCAGCACATCGAAGGCGTTGAACTTGCGGCGCGCGACATATTGCTCGTGATACCGTATAAATCCCGAATCCTCAACCAACCTGTCCAGTTGCTTTTCCGATGTCCCGTCCATCGTCATCTCGTCCCCGACCACCTCGCCCATTGCGTGTTCATCCTGTGTCGTCCCGTCCACCGTCGCATCCTCCGGCCCCGCGCTCACCATTCCCCCTACCCCCTCAACCCGGCGGCCCCTGAACCACATAATCCACCGGCGGCTCCATTCCCAACAAGTGCTCGACGAAGTAGTCCCAGCGGCGGCGGATTACATAGGGTTCGTTCAGGCCGTGGGCGCGGTCCGGCAACACCAGGAAGTCGAAGGATTTGTTGGCGGCGATCAGCGCGTTGGCGACTTGCAGCGTCATGGCGGGGTGCACGTTGTCGTCCATGTCGCCGGTCATGAGGAAGAGCTTGCCCTTGAGGTTGGCGGCCACCGTGGCGTTGACCTGGTTGGCGTAGTTGTCGGTGCCCTTGATCGTGTCGCGCACAAGCAGTCCCTGGTACTTCTCGGCGTAGGCGGCGTGATAGCTGCGGTTGTCGTGATTGCCCGCGGTCGAGACGGCCACATGGAAGAAGTCGGGGTAGCGCAGGATCGCATCGGTGGAGGCGAATCCGCCGCCGGAATGTCCGTAGATGCCAACCCGGCCCAGGTCGATCCACGAATGGCGGGCGCCGAGCTGCTTGATCGCGGCGATGTGATCGGGGATGCCGTTGTCGCCCATGTTGCCCCAGTAGTTGTCCTGAATCGCCTTGGAGCGAAAGGGTGTGCCCAGGTGGTCCATCTGGAGGACGATGAAGCCGAGTTCGGCCAGCGCGTCCTGATCCCCGCGCAGCGCTCCGCCCAGCGATCCCCCGCCGAAGTTCCACCGCCCCACGCTGCCGATGAAGGGCCCCGGATAGATGTAGTCGATGACCGGATACAGCTTCTCCGGGTCGAAGTCCGACGGCTTGTAGATCAGCCCGTAGAGGTCGGTTACGCCGTCGCGCGCCTTGTACGAAAAGATCTCGGGCGCCGCCCAGCCGACCGCCTCCAGCCGCGAGACATCGGCGCGTTCGAGCTCCAGCACGACCCTCCCCCCGCGGTCCCGCACCACGCTCACCGGGGGCTGGTCCGGACGCGACCAGGAATCGACGAAGTAGCGGCCGTCGGGGGTGGCGCTCACCGTGTGATCCGCATCCTCGCCGCCCAGCCGCGTCAGGCCGGTGCCGTCCAGGTTGATGGCGTACAGCTCGGCCATCGTCGGAATCCGCCCCGGCTCCATCCCGCGCGCCGTGAAGTGAATGCGCCCCGCGGCCTCGTCCACATGCAGCAGATCGCCAAAGCTCCAGGGTCCGGAAGTGACGCGTCCGAGCATCTCGCCGTCCCGGTTGAAGCGGTAGAGGTGGCCCCAGCCGTCCCGCTCCGAGAACCAGAGGATTTCGTCGCCGCCCCGGATCACCTCCCAATTGGGATGGCCGCCGATGAGGTCGAGGTTCAGCTCGACGTGCGTGGCGCGTTTCTCCTCCAGGATCTGCCGGGCCGCGCCGGTTTCGGGGTCTCCCTCGTACAGCGTGACGGTCTTGCCGCCCCTCGATCCCCGCACGAAATAGAGGCGGTCGCCGCCCTCCTTCCACTTCACCGTCACCCATGTGGAGTCGCGCATTCCGGTCGCGGTAAAGGTCAGGTACGGCTGCGGATCGGCCTGGATCTTCACATTGTCCCGGCTCGCCACGTCAATGACATGAATGTCGAAGGTCGCGATGATCGAGTCGCCCGGCAGGCCATAGGGGTAGGTGTAGAGTTTGGGCCGCTGCGAGGTCGCCGAGTAGACCGGCATGTGCTCAACCTTGCGCTCGTCCATCCGCTGAACCGCAATCCGCCGCGAATCGGGAGACCACTGCAGCACCGGCCGCGACGGCGTTCCCGCAATGATCTGGCTGGGCCGGGGCGCGGTTGTGCCATACGACCAGAACTCCTCGCCATCGGTCGTAAGCTGCGTGGAATCGCCTCCCTCCGCGGGCCGCACCCACAGGTTGTGTTCCTGCACAAATGCCTCCATCCGGCCATCGGGGGAACGGACAAAGGGCGTGCGGTCGATCAGGGTGTCGCCGACTTCGCACATGTACGCGCCGATGTCGCAGGTGAAGCCGCGCGTGTTGGCGTTGAAGCGGATCGTCTGCTCGCCATCGGCAAACTCGAGGGTGCGAAAGGGCAGCTTGCGACCCTCGAAGGCGGTGTCGGCGGCGACGGACATGGCGGCGGCCAGGCGGTCGTGGTCGAAGAGGCGCGTGCGCAGACCCCGGGCGGGATCGGCCAGAACGAACTCGGCCCCGTCGTGCGTCTGGTTGCGGTACCAGAAACGGTTCCCGCCGGTCATCCACTGCGGCGCCACGGCCCCCCCGGCAATGAGCGGGTTCACGTTCCAGGCCAGCAGCCGTTCGGCGCGGTGGTAGCGGGTGACGTCGATTTCCTGGGCGCCGGCGAGCGTCGGAGCCAGGACGGAGCACGCGAGGGCGGCAAGGAGCCCGGCGAGGAGCTGCGGTTGCGGAGAGCGTCGTGAGCGTGACATGAGCATCCTGCACAGTAGGTTGGTCAGGGGTTGCGCGCGCGCCATGGCCATCCGTCCAGGGGGTCGGGCCGGCCCGCGCAGGGGCCGGACATAGCCGGTTGGAGCAGTCGCGAGGGGAAGGCTGGAGTCGCAAGGGAGGGTGTTCATGTATTCGGTCGCAGAGGGGAGCGCGTCAAGCGGGCGGAACGAAACGAGCGGGTGGCAGGGCCGCGGCAGGGTATCGCGCGAGGGAGGCCGGCGGGCGGGCGCGGCCGGGGTGAGGAAGTGGGCGGCGCGGCTCTCGCGGGTTGCGGCGCGGGCGGTCCTGGTCCGCGTTGGGGCGCCGGCGGTGGCGATCGCGCTGTCGGGCTGGCTGCCCGGTGGCGGCCCCGGGCCGGTCGCCGCGCAGGACACCGGCACCGTCTCGGGCATCGCCCTGGGCCGCACCGAATCCGAGCAGCGCTGGAGCCGGCCGGTGGAGACCGCTCCCCGCTGGGGCTTCCTCCTCGGCGCTTTCATCCAGGTTCCCACGCCGGCGACCGCCCTTCGCGTCCACGCCGAGGCCACCCTGGCGCGCCGGGGCGGCTTCGTCCTGAGCGACCTTGGCGGCAACCCACCCGGCGGCGAGGTCCACAGCGGCGAGGTCCAGAGCGAATACGTCAACTTCGCCCTGCAGGCCCGGGTGGCGGGTGCGGTCGGTCCCGTGCACATCTTCGCCGGTGCGGGCCCGGGTGTGGACTACCTGGTCCGGAGCCGCCAGGACGCCGTGCTCGCGCAGGTCATCCGCGACGAACACGCGGCCATCTTCACGGCCAGCGCGGGCGCGGGCGCCGGGGTGCGGATGGGCGGGGTGGTGGTGGAGGTGGAAGGGCGGTGGGTGGCGGGCCTGACCGACGCCTGGCGGGGAAGCTCAATGAGCGCGCGGAACCGGTCGCGGGAGTGGGTGGTGCGGGTGGGACGGGTCTTCGGGGCGGAGGAACCCGCGCAGCGCGGCGGCGGCGCAAGTGGATGCTGCTCGGCGCGGGATCGGCCGCGCTGAGGGTGGCCCGCATCGCAACCGGCGGAGCCGCGCTTCCCGCCTGGATGATCGGTTCGGGTACCTCCCCGGAGACGATGGCCGCCGGGTCGCCGCTGGGCTGACTCCCCACCTGAACGGCAACGGCGGATCGCGCAAGTCTGTGGCACGCGCCGTCGGCGAGATCGAGTCCTCCGGTCACCCCGAACGGTTTATTCCGCGATGTGACCCGCAGAAAAGAGCCCCAGGGACTGGCGCCAACCGCACTTCCCCTGCCACCTTGTTCCTTCGTTCGCCGACGAACCCTTCGCCAACATTCGATTCCTTCTCCGAAACCATCGCGTCCCAGGGTGCGGTTCGTCCGCCGCGATGGACCCGAGTTCGCGTTTCCGGTACGAATCGACGCCAACCAGTCAACCGACCATCCGGTTCACCCGCAGAATCCGAGGCAGACAATCATGGTCCGCAGAGCGTCATCCCTTCTCCTGACCGCCGCCCTCCTCCTGGTCGCGGCCCCCGCCTGTTCGCAATCCCGCAACGGCTCCACTTCCCCGTCCGATGTGGTGCGCACCGCGCTGCACGACTACCGCGTCGTCACCGTGGCCGAGGGGTTTGAGGTCCCCTGGTCGATCGCCTTCCTCCCCGGCGGCGACATGCTCGTCACCGAACGGCCCGGCCGGCTGCGCATCGTTCGCGACGGCGCGCTCCTTCCCGATCCCGTGCCCGGAATCCCCGAGGTGGTGGCGCGCGGACAGGGCGGCCTGCTGGAGGTCCTTCCCCATCCCGACTTCGCCTCGAACCGGCTGATCTACATCAGCTACTCGAAGGCCACCGGCAACTCGCCCGGCGGCACGACTTCGGTCATCCGCGGCACCTTCGAGAACGACCGCTTCACCATGACCGACGAGATCTTCGAAGCGGTCTCCGAGGGCAACGGCCACTACGGCTGCCGCCTCGCCTTCGACTCCGAGGGCTACCTCTACCTGTCGGTCGGCGACCGGCAGGCTCCCTCGCGCGGCGATCTGACGGCCCACCCGGCGCAGGACATCTCCAACCACCACGGCGTCATTGTGCGCCTCCACGACGACGGCACGGTCCCCGACGACAATCCCTTCGTGGGACAGGAGGGCGCACGGCCCGAAATCTGGAGCTACGGCCACCGCAACGCGCAGGGCCTGGCCATCCAGTCCGGCAGCGGCGCCATCTTCCTCACCGAGCACGGACCCCAGGGCGGCGACGAAGTCAACATCTCCACACCCGGCGCCAACTACGGCTGGCCGGTCATCGGCTACGGCGTCAACTACCGCTCCGGCAGCGCCATCCACGCCGCAACGCACCAGGAGGGGATGGAACAACCGATCCACATCTGGGTCCCCTCGATCGGCGTATCGGGACTGGCCTTCTACAACGGCGACCGCTTCCCGGAATGGCAGGGCAACCTGCTGGCGGGCGGACTGGCGGCCCAACGCATCGACCGCCTCACGATCGAGGACGGCCAGGTGGTGGCCAGCGAAACCATCCTCCAGGGAATGGGGCGCGTGCGCGACATCCGCGAGGGCCCGGACGGCTTCATCTACGTGGCGCTCGAGGCCCGCGGCGGCGGCCTGACCCCGATCGTGCGTCTGGAGCCGGTGGGGTAGAGCGGGCAAGGGCAGGCGCGGGCCCGAAAGACGAGCGAGCGTGGGGGCGATGAGGGAAGGCGACGCGGCCCGGCCCCATATGGCGGCCTCGGTCCATGGTGATTTTTCGAAGTTCCGGTCGTCGCTGAAGCGGCTGGAGGAGCAGTACGAGAACTACCGCCATCTGGATCCCTCGCTGCCCCGTCTGACCTGGGAGGCCGTGCCCGAGTCGGTCATCCAGAGGTTCGAAACCTGCTTCGATTCGCTCTGGAAGGTCCTCAAGCGGTACATGACCGAGGAGCTCGGGGTGCCGAACGCGCCGAACAGTCCCAAGCCGTTGCTCCGATTGGCCAACGAAAACGGGCTGCTGCGCGGCCCGGTGCAGGATTGGCTGTCCTATGCCGAACACCGGGTGGACACCGCGCACGACTACAGCGTGGTGAAGGCGGCCCGTTGTCTGGAGGCGATTCCGCACTTTATCCGCGGGGCAACCCGGTTATATGAGACGATGAGCGGGGAAAGGTGGGAATCGTGAGCGCGGTCCCGACACCCTGCGAAGGGGTCGGCCGATGACGGATCGAATCAACCTCGGCGCTGCCCATGAACGCACCGTACGACATCTGATCCAGAGCCTGCTACCGGATACGGAGGTCTGGGCCTACGGCTCTCGCGTAAAGGGAACGGCCCAAAGCTGGTCCGACCTGGACCTGGTGGTCTTCACGGGTTCCGACCAACGGCGGCAGGTGGGGGAGCTCCGCGAGGCATTTGAGGAAAGCAATCTGCTCTTTCGGGTGGATGTGCTGGTGTGGGAAGAGCTACCCGAGTCGTTTCGCGACGAGATCCGGCGCCGGCACGTGGTGGTCGCGTCGGGGGTCGATGGCGTGGGGGAGGTGTCTTGACGCTGTCATCAAGTGATGGCAGAATGTGACTCCACTCGCTCCAACGCAATCGGGGATCGTCATGAAGGCAATCCGTTCGGCCAGATCGATCAGGAGATGTGGAAGTAGTGCGGAACTGTTTGAATACATCCGCCTACATCCAGTTTCGTCGCGGCGATTCGGCGGTCTCGGCCGCAATCGACCGAGCAACCTGGGGTGGTCTCCCGATGATCGCTCTTGGCAAACTATCCGCCACCCGGATTGCCCGGGTCGGCTGCTTCCTCATGACCAAGCGTGGTCGCAGACACTCTTGAGCCATGTCGGTTGACCGAGCGAGTCAGGCGGGTGGCAATGCTCTCGATTGGGTAGGGCACAGAGACCGCCTGGTCGCCTGGATCCGAACGCAAATGACCGGCCCACCACCCGAGGAGATCCTTCAAGGGTCGCCACTGGAGCGCTACCCGGCTGGCGTTCTTCATCCAACCGGATCCGGTCCGATAGGGCGTGGTCCCGAGGATGACCAAGATGACGAGGCACCAATGGGTGCGGATAGAGCGGAATCTCCGTCGATCGCAAAGCCATTGCGACGGTCGCCGTATGCTCCGCCTTCTTCCATTGGCTTTTCGCTTCTCGTTCAAGGTAGCGATCCCAAGCTGTGCATCACAGCAGCGGCAGCGGTGTACAAGCGCTGCGGCGAGAGGGACGAGCGCGGCAGATTCGTGAGGCGGGAATACAGACGGTCTGCCCTGGAGTGCGCGCACGAATGGCCATCGGATGGGCGATACACCGAAACTGAGAAGATGTCCATTGAGGTGGATACGCGCCCGCACGATTCTGGTCGGATCATCACTGTGTCCCTTGCGAATCGTGGCTCGATGCCCGTGGGAAGCAGCGACCGCGTGGAGGGTTGTCTGTTCGAGGCATGGCTTGCCTGCGAAGTCATTCACGGGGAACTGGTAGAATACCCTCGCGTTGATCCCAGCCTCCTGTCCGACGAAGAGCGGGAACTCGAACTGCAGTACCAGCACAGAAAGATCTATGCCGTTGGTCACGGCACTGCGGTTGATTGGACGGTCCATTCCGGGGAGCCGGCAAGGGTTTGGGCCGAGGTCATGCCCTCGGTGGACGTACCGCGAGTGATCGTGGATCCTCCGGGGACGGACAGCGACGTATTCGTGATGGCCAACTTGGCGGGGAAGGGTGACCCGTGGCCCCGGGTCACCGATAGGCTCACCTCTTTTGTCGATCGGTACGGCCGCTGGGTGAAAGACCAGCGTGTCACCGCCAACGCGTTACGCGACCGCCGCGAGCGCGACGCCGCAACGCGTATCGCCGATAGAATGGACATTGCACTCCGTCGGATGCGGCAAGGCATCGCCCTTCTTCGGCGAGACGACACGGCGGCCCAAGCGTTTCGCTTGGCAAGTCGGGCCATGCGGGACCAGATGTTGCAATCCGAGCAACCCGAAACCAGGGAACCCATGTGGAGACCGTTTCAGCTCGCGTTTCTCCTGGTGTCCATCGAGTCGACCGTTCGAGAGGACGATGAGTTCCGGGATGTCGTTGACCTTATCTGGTTTCCGACCGGAGGCGGCAAGACTGAGGCGTACCTGGGGCTGATCGCGTTTCTGATTCTCTGGCGCCGGTTGACCGATCCCGCTACTGGTGGTGGCACCGTTGCAATCATGCGTTACACACTCCGTCTCCTCGCACGCCAACAGTTCGAGCGCGCCTGTCGCGTAATTCTTGCACTTGAGAGGTTGCGTCGCGGGCGCCCCGATCAGCTCGGCGCAGAACCCATCACAGTTGGCCTTTGGGTTGGTCAGGCGGTGAGCCCCAACCGTTGCGAAGAAGCAGCGAAGCATATTGAGCAGGCGGCGGCGGGCAGCGGCGATTCCGAGACGGCGCTGGTTCTCACCCGGTGTCCGTGGTGCGAGACGGACTTCGTTGCCCCGGGTTCCTATGACTATGACTTCACGCGCCAGGATTTTGCCTTCCTTTGTCGGAATCGCGACTGCGACTTCGGTCCCGCCAGCCCCGATGGTCCTGAGTTGCCATGCGACGTGGTAGACGAGGCAATGTACCGCCGGCCCCCTACCCTCCTCATCGGCACGATCGACAAGTTCGCCCGCCTTCCCTGGGAGGATCGCGCCTCAGCCTTTTTCGGAGATCGGCGGGATCCCGAAGCGCCCACGCGGCCTCCGGAGCTGGTGATTCAGGACGAGTTGCACCTGATCGCCGGGCCTCTGGGTTCGATTGCCGGGCTGTATGAAGCGGGGCTGGAGACTGTACTTCGGCGACGAGGTGTCCGTCCGAAGTACATCGCGTCAACCGCCACCATTCGGACGGCGCGTGAACAGGTTAAGAGGCTCTACGGTCGAGACCTTGCCGTGTTCCCCCCGCCCGGATTGTCCGCGGATGATTCCTGGTTCGCATGCGTTGACAAGGGCCGGCCCGGAAGAACCTACGTGGGTTACATGGCACCCGCCCTGGACCGGCGGCGCTGCATGGCACCCTTGGCGGCGGCGTTGCTGGCGGCTCCGTTCGCACTGTTCGCGGAAGAGCAGGATGTGGACGACCTCTATGATGCGTGGTGGACGCATGTGATCTACCACGGCAGCCTGCGCGATGTGGGAAATAGTCATGAATCGTTCATGACCGAAGTCCGGGACTTTGCCCGCCATCTGGACGTGGAATTGGAGGTGCCCAAGTCGAAGGGCGAGGCTTCCACCGCGAGGCGGGCCGTCAAACAACTCACCAGCAGAGCGACAGCGCAGGAGAATAGCCTCACCTTCGATTCCTTGAAGAGAAGACAGGGAACTCCCGGCTGCCTCGACGTGGTGCTCGCGACGAACATGATTTCGGTTGGCGTAGACGTGGACCGCCTCGCATCCATGGTGATCAATGGACAACCGCTTACGACAACCGAATACATTCAGGCGAGCAGCCGCATCGGACGAGGCGATGTCCCCGGTATCGTCTTTGTGAACTACTACCGCCAACAGGCACGCAATCTGTCAATGTACGAGTACTTCCGGCCCTATCACGAAGCGTTCTACCGGTTCGTGGAGCCCGCGAGCCTGACGCCGCTTACCCGTCAGGTCAGGGATCGCTGCCTGCACGCCGTCCTCGTACTGGCGGTGCGGCATGGGTGTAGCAACCTCCGGGATAACAAGAGCGCGTCCCGAATCGACGAGCGAATCGACGAGGTCAAGTCGTTCGCCGACGATCTTTTGCGGAACTGTGAGCGGCGCGACGAGACGGTCGCCGACCAGGTGCGGGACCACATTGCAGGTCTCGTTGATGCCTGGTGGGACGATGCAAGGCGTTGCCAAGCCGCGAGGCGGGCTCTTTACTACGTGGCCAGAGACAGAGGTGCAGACGGCCTGCTACGCCAGTTCGGAGATCCCGAGAACCGGGGTTTGTGGGAGACACTGAACTCGATGCGAAATGTCGAGGAGACCGGAGTGTTAGTAGCCCGATGAGTGCCGACGGAATTCCTGTACGCCTGTCTCACCTGTTGCGGCACTGCGGAGTTGGAGCCATCGTCCGGGGCGCTGATAACTTGGCAGTCGTCAGGGACACTTCCCACTGGAGAACTGAGCGCGCGAAACAGATCCGGTATGTGGACCGAGTCCGTCAAGCGCTTGAAATCGATCAGGAGCTGCGATTGCCGCCGACGGCCCAGATTGACTCCTTCGGTAATGTGAGGCCGGGCGGCACAACGGTCCCCGCTGTTCGCTTTCCCGCGTGGGCGCGGTGTCTCAAGTGTGGTCTCCTGCACTACAGGCCGTGGCGGCGACGCGTGGAAAGCAGCCTTAGGAGCCGGTCCGAGTCCGTCTGGACAAATCGCTGTCGAGGGAAACGCAGCAGCAATGCCAACGTGCCCTGCAACGGGAGATTGGAGCAAGTATCCTGGGTTCTGGTGCACGAGAATGGCTATCTGGCCGACGTGCCGTGGCATCAGATCGCGCATCCCCGAAACCAAGCCCGATCCTGCAGGTCCGATGAGCCGTACCTCCAACTCCGCCAACAAAATCACGGTGACAATGAGGTGTTTTGCAACAAGTGTCGCCGGCACGACCAGATTCCACTCCGTTTCCCGTTTCCCAAACACACATGGCAGCAGCCATTGTGGAGGGAGTCACCACCCGTAACCTCCCCGGAGCCGGCGTGGGTGCTCCCGGTCAACGATGTCCGTGTTCACTCCTCCATCACGGGTTCGGCGCTGGTGATCCCGCCGGAATCTCGCATCCGCAGAGGAACCGTGACGGATCGGCTCTACGGCAGTCAGCTTTACCGGGACATCGCAGAGGCCCGGCCCGGTTTGGCACGCAAGAGAGCGGTTGGACGAGCGGCCAACGAATTACGGTGCACTCGCCAGGAAGTGGACGAGGCCCTCCGGAAAATCAAGAGGGGTTATCCGCTGTTCGGTGATCCCGTGCCCGATGGCGACTTGTACGCAGACGAGTATGCGGCGTTGAATTCCGAGATTCCGCAACTCAGTGATAGGGAAGACTTTGTGACACGTCATCTTTCCGCGCAATGGCACGCACTCCGGGATGGGGAGCCTGCCGCACTCGCCCGGATCACCGCTGTTGTCGACCAGTTGGTAGCAGTTGAACGGTTGCGCGAAATCATGGTTTTCAAGGGATTTCAGCGACTGGGCGGAGGGAGGGACCGGCATGTGGTCCCCCCTGACCTCACCGATGAGTCCGATTGGCTTCCCGCGCTCGAACTATTTGGCGAGGGGGTCTTCTTCACGCTGGCCGAGGGATCCCTGGTGGCCTGGGAGCGCGACGAAGAAGTCGTCAAACAGGCTTTACAATTGCGGGAATGGCTTTCATCGGCGCCGCGACCGTTTCGGGAAGAGCGTCCGTCGCCCCGATTTCTGCTTCTGCATACCCTGGCACATCTCGTGATCCGGCAACTGGAGACGACGGTCGGCTATCCCACCGCTTCCTTGCAAGAGCGCATCTATGCCCGCGAACCCGGATGTGATGACACCGAACCCATGGCCGGGATTTTGATCTACATTGCCGTGCCGGATACGGCGGGATCTCTTGGAGGCCTTGTGGAGCAGGCTGAGCCGCATCGTTTCCGGCGAGTACTCTCGTCCGCCGTAGAAAAATCCACCTGGTGTTCACTGGATCCGGTATGCTCAGAACGGACCGGGCATGGCCTGGGACCGCCCAATGGCGCGGCTTGCCACGGTTGCGTCTTTGTGCCGGAGCCGACCTGCCAGTTCGGGAACGCACTGCTTGACCGCGGATTCGTCACGGGGAACCGGTCCCTGGGACTCCGGGGATTCTTCGAGACCTCCCGACCCACCGTTGTTGCCAACCCCCAATCCATCACGACGCAAAGCACCGGAAGCAAATCGTCATGAAATCATCCACACGAGCCCTTCTCGGCAAGTCCAATGCGGAACTGGCCGCACTGCTCGATCACGGTAGGGATGATCCCGAAATGCTACGCCAACTCGCTGACGAGCTCGGATTTCGGAATTCACGGACGGCCGCTGTGTTACGCAAGCGAGTCATGGCTGCGCTGGATGCACGCTCCCGCTCCTCCACGCCCGTCTCTCCAGCGCAACACCGATCTGGAAGAGCGTCCTCCAACGCCAAACCACCCGTCAACTCCGCCACCGAGCCGAAGCGCCGCGACCGCAAACGGACCTTTTCTCTGCCGGCGGTTGGCGACCTGACGAAGGAACAGGAAGGCGCTATCCGTGTTCCCGACGACGGACAGTGCCTCGTGGTTGGCGGACCGGGAACCGGCAAGACGGTGGTTACCCTGCTACGTGCACGTCGCCACGCGCGTAGCGGCGGCGACTACAAGCTCCTGGTATGGAACCACCTGCTCCACATGGCAACCGGGCAGCTCTTTGGTGGCAACCTGTCGTCCGCCACCTGGGAGGCGTGGCTGATGAGCGCGTTCCGGACCAGATTCCGCTCTCCTCTTCCAAGAATCCCGGGACGAGATGGTTACCCACCAATCGATTGGAAGACCGTGGTGGCAACAGCCGAACGACAGGATCCAGTGCCCCAATCCCAGCACCTCATCATCGACGAGGGCCAGGACATGCCCCCCGAGTTCTACCGAACAATCATTGCGATGGGGTTCGAGCGGCTGTTCGTGGCGGCAGACCAGAATCAGCAGATCTCCGAGAGCCATAGCGGTCGGCAGGACATCGAAACGGAGCTTGCTCTGGATCCGGGTGAGGCGATCGAACTCAAGCAGAACTACCGCAACACCGGCCCCATCGCGAAGTTGGCCCGCCACTTCTACACTGATCCCGCTTCTCCGCCACCGGAGATCCCGAGCGCTCGTGGCGAAACCGCGAGGCTGTTCACATATGACAACGAGAGCCTTCCGAGTCTCTGTGAAAGCATCGTACGGTGGACGACCATCAACCCGCGTTACCTGATCGGAGTGCTGACGCCGAACAACGCGGTTCGTGAGAAGTACGTAAGCGCACTGCAGGACGCCGCCGCCCGGCTCGATAGCGATCATGGCGAGGTCCAGACTTTCCATAATCGGCACAAGCCGACCGTACGGTTCGACGAGGGCGGGATTCTGGCAATCAATGCGCAAGCGTGCAAGGGCCTTGAATTCGATGTCGTATTCCTGGCCGACATCGACGAGCACTTCGCTCCTGACACCGATCTGCTTAGGAAGCGCTTCTACGTCATGGTGGCGAGGGCACGCAAGCAGGTCGTTTTGTTGCGCCGACGTGGATACGAGAAGCATGTGATCGACGAGATCTTGCCCAAGGATTCCAGCATTCTGAAGAGGGAGAACACCTGAGATGGCCGACAACAATCAGACTTCCATGCTCCCAGGACTGGGTGACGACAGCGCACGAGCGCCTGGGCCAGAGATTGGATACATCGTCACCAATCACCTCAACCTCATGTACATGCTGGGAATCGGTCTGATCCCCCCGAGGATCGGATTTGGCGACAAGTATTACCGGGATACGATCGGCCGCGCGTCCGGCTGGATTCCGGTGTTCACGCGGACACCCGGTCTCGCGGCAGTTGAGCACTCGACTGTGGAAGCGCGCTACCTCCTCCCGTGCATTCTGAGAATCAATCTGAAGGGCTTTTCCGGGCCTGTTCTGGCCAAGTCGGCCAAAGCAGAGGAACCGATTGTGCGCGCGCTGCCGGCGGAGGTCAAGAAGGGCGAGTTGATCCTTCTCCCCGGCCCGCTACCCACTACATGCATCGACAGGATCTGCTTTCGGTCACCGGACGAGCGCAAGAAATTCCTGGATGAAGCAGGTGACTATTCCAATGTCGCTGTTGCGGGATTCTCGGTGCGTACCGAGCCGACGCTCTTCAAGGGCACCAACGAAGAGCAGTGGCCACCGATGTGGATGGACTCCGACATCCCGTTTGCGCCTCTGGTGGGAATCGACGCTCTCGAATGGGGGCAAGCGTTTGGTGGCGTGGTCGGCATGTTGCGCACGATGGCGACCAGACGAGTGTCCGCCGAAGAGGCCACAACTCAACGAGAATCTCTTGGTGTAACCTGTCTCCGCTTCGTTTGTGATCCGTCCCATGCAAGTGCAAGCGAACTCGACGCCAGCGTCCTTGCGGGCATGGCGGAGTGGACACAGTCGGCGAATCGCGCTCCGCAGTTCAAGACTCGTGTTTCTGACTTGACGCGACAGAATGCGTGGCGTGGTCTGTTCTGGAGACTGGTCAAGCAGATGCTCACAGCACGCACCGAACCAGACAGCAATCCAGTTGTAGCTGCGGTGGAATGCCTGCAAGCAGCCACGGAGAGCCTTGATGGAAATCTCGGGAAACGAGTCAAGAGACTCTGCGATGACCTGTTGTCGCTGCGAGGACTTCCAAGGCACACGCCATCAGAGCTGTTCCGACTGTACACCACGCCGCTGCCACGGGCGATGATCCTCCTGCACCTTCGTGCCAACGGCCCAGAACTGTTGGACTTTGACGCTTCGGCACTGAAAGAGGAAGATTGGTTGGCCGCCGCCGTCCTGTTCGGGGTTCGATCCGGCTGGCAAGGGCTGCCGACTGAGCTGCGAGGGGTTCCCGCAGTCGGCCAGGCAGTGAGTCATCGTATGGCCTCATTCTGCCATCGTATGGCCGCCACGGAATTCGACCTCGGTAACCCTCCACCACGGCCCAAGGCGCTCGTTGAACCGTTCCTGGGCGACTGGGAGGACCGAACGATGCAAGCAGCGCTTGACATCGCCCGGAAGCGCAGGTGGGACTGTATACGAACGCGAGTGAAGTTGGGACGTGGTAGCTATCGGCTCACGGTTGGGCCAGGTGGTGTCGAAATTGAATTTCGCGGCGAGCCAAAGAACATTCGGCCTGTCGTCAATCAGAACGACTTTCTGAGTCATTTGGCTCGTGACGCGGGGGATCTCAGCGTCGAGACGGAGGTTGCCAAGACAATGGGCCGCTGAGTATTGGGACTCGGCTTACCCCTTCGCGACGAGATCCGGCGGCAGCATGTGGTGGTCACTCCTTCCCAAACCACACCCCCCGCGTCCGCCCATTCGACACCCTGAAACCCGTCACGCTGCCGTCTGCGGCGCGCTCGAAGGCGATTTCGTTCAGGTGGTTGACGGGGGCCGAGAAGTTGTCGCCGGCGACGTGGCTGAGCGGCTGCGATTCCTGGCCCAACTGGTGCAGCACGAGCCCGGCGTCCTCCACCGCGACCGTCATGAAGACCTCCAGTTCGTCGCAGTAGTAGCGGCCGGCATAGGCGACCAGATCATCCGTGGCCAGCTCGGTCCGGTCGGTGCGCCGTAGCGTCATCTCGGTGCCGGATTGCGTTCCCGTGGCCTCGGTTGCATTGCCCTCGTCGGCGAATCGGAAGGTGAAGGCGGCGTCCACCGCGGGAAGGGCAATCGTCGAGTCCGAAGTCGTCTGCGCGGTCACCCGGCCCTGCCCCGAGAGCTCGACATGGAGCGTACCCTCCTCCAGCAGAACTTCCATCGGGATCGCCATTCCCTGCACTTCCAGCACCCAGTCGCCCGCGATTGCCTCCTTGCGTTCGTCGGACATCGTGCCTTCAGTCTCCGCCTCTTCGTCCTCGCCCTCCGCCGCCGCATCTTCCTCCGGCTCCAGCTCGTCGGCAAAGAAGAGCCGAACGACTCGCGGTCCCATTCCCAGGTCGAAGCCGGCGTTGTTGCTCATCAGGATCACACCGCCATCCAACTCTGGCAGATAGCCCATGTAGGTGCGATGCGCAATGTCGCCGCCGGTGTGCGAATAGAGGGTGCGTCCCCCCAGCTCGCCCACGCCAAGCCCAAGTCCGTAACCCGTCGTGTCGCCGGATTCCAGGATCGCCGAGGTTGTCAGCGCCTCGATCGCGCCAGGTCCGCCAAGCTGCGGATCGGCAAAGTTGCCCAGCCATTGGTGCAGATCGTCGATCGTTGTGTAGATCCCGCCCGCCCCCGCCGATGCCGGCAGGTCGCGTGTTGTGCGGTATCCGCCGCTTTCCACCCCCGCATAGCCCTGTGCGCTGCCCGGAATCAACTCGCCCTGCATCATCTTGACCCGCGTGTTGTGCATTCCCAGCGGTTCGAATACGCTCTCGCGCATGTAGTCGGCAAAGGAATGGTCCGTTGCGCGTTCCGCCGCCAACGACAGAAGGATGAAGCCGGTGTTGTTGTAGTTCCACTCGGTGTGCGGCCGGTTCTGAAGCTCGTCTTGCCGTTGCACGACGGTGATCGCGTGCTCGCGGCTGAAGGTGTCCTCGCCCCCGAATCCGCCGACGGACATGAGGTTGTAGATCTCGCGGTAGCCGCTGGTGTGGTTAAGGAAGTGACGCGGCGTAACCGTCTCGCCGAAGTCCGGCAACTCGGGAATGTGCGTGCGGATGTCGTCGTCGAGCGCAAGCCTGCCCTGCGCCTCCAGCAACAGCATCCCCATTGCGGTGAACTGCTTGGTGACCGAGCCGATGTTGGAGATCGTGCCGCGTTCCCAGGGAATTCCGTGCGACAGGTTGGCCGTTCCGTAGGTGCGCACCAGAGCCATCTCGCCATCCTCGATTACGGCGGCGATCACGCCGGGCCGGTCGTCGCCATCCCAGGGGCTCAGCATCTGGTCAAGCCGCGCGGCCGGATCGGTGGCAACGGGCTCGGAACGCAGAACGCTGAACCGGAACTCTCCGGCCTCATCGTCTGGGGCGTCGATCGCGATCTCGTATTCGCCCGCGGCCTCGGTCTCGAACCGGAAGGTCTCGATCCCGCGCGTGCGGCCGTCCACCGCGCGCAGCGTCTCGCCGTCGGGGCCGGTGACCGTGACCGTGAAGTCGGCGGAGATCTGGTCCACCTCGGCCAGGAAGAAGGTCTCCGCATCGAGATCGAAGACGTGGGTCTGGCCACCCGACTGCATCGGAGGCAGGGGGGAATCGGGAGCCGCGCAGGCCGCCGCCAGCGTGGCGAGCAGGATCAGCGCGGGGATCGGGACGGTGGTCGGAATCCGGGTCGTGGCCGGGATCGTGTTCGGTTTCGGGGCCGCGGGTCTCATCGTGGTTCCTTCATCGTTGGTTGCAGTGAGTGGGGCTGGGCAATGGCCGTGCGGGACAGGCGGGCGAGAACGGGGCTGCCGCCCTCATCCCTCCTTCCTCCACTCCACAACCCGAATCGAATCGACTTCTCCGCAAGGTCCGGAAAGCCCGATGGCGCCCTCAACCACCACCTCGTCCCCCGGGCTCAGACCCTCCAGATCGCCGCTCAGTGCGTACATGTACTGGTCATTGTCGCGCATCGTCACGCACTCCAGCCCCTCGTCGGTGATCCGCCCGGTCCGCTGCACCATACCCTCATCGTCGGTCACGTGGAAGGGGTCGGAGATCCCGATCGGACTGAAGATCCCATTAAACAGGATAAAGACCAGCGGCCGTTCCCGGGTCGCATAGCCCGGCACCGTCACCGTGGCCGACACCTCGCCCCAGATCTCCTGCGTGCCCTCGGCCAACGCCTCGAACCCCGCCCGCATCGCGCCCACCCCGACATGAATCCGGGCCTGCGGGGGCAGATTTTCGGTATAGACCTCGACGGTCGTTCCGGGGGGTCCCGTGCGCGGCTCCAACGACTGGATATGGCGCAAAGAGTCAATGGTCGCGTACTGGCGCGGGCGCTGGCCCTCGGCGTGGGTGGGCGCTGCGAGTGTGATGAGGAGGGGGAGGAGGGCGGCGATGGCAGCCCCGGGACGACCGCGGCGCCCTGCGGCCCGGGCGTGGGCCGTGGCCGCGAGCGATTCCGTGCGGGACGTCGGCAGTGAAGTGCGGGCAGTCATGGGGCGCCTCCTGGGATCTGGCTGGGCCCGGCTGCGTTTCCGGGCGCGATTCCGTGCCGTGTCAAGATGCGGCGGGTGGGCGGGCGGGGCCAGTGCCGAATCGGACGGCGGCCAGGGGACGGCGGCGGTTGCCGTCGCGGCGCGGACCTTCCCGTACCGTGGCCGGATCGGGGACGCGGGCGAACCGCACGAAGGGAGGTTCCGGCCCCCGCGCGGGTCGGCCGGAGCGGTGGCCGGGTGTTGCCCGGTGCGCGCGCAACCCCCTCATCAAGTCGCCCCCTTTCGCTGCAACGCGACCTTGGCGACCGCTGCGGACCGGGCTTCGTCGTTCATGGCGGAACCGGGCACCTGCCCCTGGGGGAGGGAGGTGACCGCCGTCGGCTTCGGTGAGTTGTGATGTCCGCTACCGTCCCTCCATCCACCCCGTTTCCGCCCCTTGGGGCGCATTCGCGGCCATGTGCGCGGCCATCCTGCGCACGAGTTCGGCGTTGGTGAAGGGCGACCATCCGTGTCCCTTCATCGGGGCGCCGTGAATGAACTCGCCGCCGTAGTGCGGATCGGTTGTGCCTTCCAGAAAGTCCTCCATCAGGTAGACCGCGTAGGGAAGATAGAAGTGATCCATCTCGGGGTTGTATATGCGAATTTTCCCCACCAGGTCAGGCCCGATTCGCGACCAGTTCTCTTCGGCATAATGGCGCAGGTCATAGCCGTTGTCACGCATGTAGTGCGCCACCTCGCGGTCGATTTCGCCTGTATCCAGGTCCCACAGCCGCTTTGGATAGCCATCCTCGCCGGCGGGCCCATAGGCAGCGTGCCAGGCATCAAGCTGTCCCCCTCCCCGTCCCCGTGATCCCTGTGCAACTTCAAGCTGGCTGATCTGGCGATTGCTTCCCACCGGCTGTCCCTCGACCGTCCGCTGGAACATTCGCTCCGGCGCGCCCGGCACCGAACCCGGCACAATGAAAGCGTTGTCGTCGTCGTAGATGTTGACCAATTGATAGCGCCGAAAGTCGATCGGATCGGGATAGTAGGTCCAGGTTCCGCCGTAGTAGGTTGGGTAGTGCAACATCTTCGCCAGCGAGATCCAGCCGCCCGTGGAACCGCCCGTCATGGTGCGCGCCCAGGGTTCTCCGACCAGCCGGAAGTTGGCCTCGATGTACGGAATGAGCTCCTGGTGGATGGCGTCGCCGTAGGGTCCGTTGTTGGCCGAATTGAGGCCATAGGAATCGTCGAAGAAGGGTGTGGGATGCTGTAATGTGACCGCAATCACCCGTGGAAAGTCCTCACCCATCCACGCCTGCGCGAACTCGTAGCCGGTCTCTCGCATTCCGCCCGCCTCGCGCCGCATCCGCGAAAAGAGCGCGGCCCCCTCCTCGGGCGATTCGGTGGTAAAGCCGAAGACCGGGTCCAGGGTGAAGTGTCCCTCCTCGATCACAAGGGGATAGCGCTCGTCGGGGTTGTCGTCGTAGCCGCGCGGCAAGAGCACAACCGCGCCCAGATACATCGGCTGGCCCCACCATTCGCTCAGAATCTCGCTTCGGATCCTGACTCGCCTGACCCAATCGGTGTCCGGCGGAACCTCGATCGGCCCAATCTCGCCGCTCAGCGCAAAGGCAACCGCCTCGTCCGACGACGGATCGATCCTCACCCGCATCGGGTCGGAGAAGTAGTTGCCCGGCGAGAAGGCCCAACGCTGCCCCTCCCACTGGTCCTGGGGCGCCCAGATGGTGTGGCCGTCGGCGCGCTCGAAACGCGTGTACCGATGCAGAATCGCCTGCACCCAGTAGTCGCCCGCCGGAAGTCCGTCCAGCCTGCGGTGGGGATACCCGTCGGCGCCCGCGTCGATGACCATGGCCTGGCCCGGGGCGGCCCCCTCCACGTCGGCGCTGAAGATGGGGACTTCGCCATTGCGCTGCCGGGCCGAATTGTACCCCGCAATGCGCGGCTCCGGGTCGTTGGTGGGCGCGAAGACGACGAAGAGACGTCCGGTGAGCGGACCCTCGTCGAGTTGGGGCGGGTAGGTGACTTCGATGCGCAGCCGGGCCGCGGGATCGTCGCCGGTGGCCGGGTTGCCGGATGGGGACTGGCAGGCGGCGAGAGCGGCGAGGAGCGCGAGGGCGCCGGGGCGCGCGAAGGCATGGGAATGTGAATGGATTCGGGACGCGTGCATCTTCATTCGGGGGCCCTCCAGGGTGCGGTGACGGTGGGTCAAGGTGTTGCGGCGGGGCGGGGCGGGCAAGGCCGGAGCGGTGGCCGGGGGACGTGCAATCGCGTTATCCTGGTGCATGAATCCATTGACGCGGAATCCATCGGCGCGAGTCCCGTTGACACCGGCTAGAGCTGCCCGGTGGTGCCTTTGCCTCCGGGACCGGCGGCGCCAACCGTGACTCACGACTCTGCCAATCCCGAGATCGCGCCGGGGTCGCTGCCCGAGGCCGAAGGGGTGGAGTGGCAATCGGTTCACCCGCGCTTTGTTCGGCGGCTGCAGGCGGGTGCGATGATTCGGACGCTGGCCATCGGAGCGATCGGGGCGGCAGCCCACATCGCGGTCGCGAGCGGTGGCGCGCCGGGACTGTTGCGGGCCGTGTCCTGGCTCTTTCCCGCGGCCTGGACGATCTACGCCATCCTCTCGCTGCGGTCCCTGCTCTGGCCGGTCGTTGCGGTGCCGCGCCGGGGGTACGCCATTCGCGAAAAGGACATCCTCTACCGATCGGGCGTTTTCTGGCGTTCGGCGTGGGCCGTACCCTTCAACCGGGTGCAGCATACGCAGATCGACAGCACGCCGCTGGACCGGCGCTTTGGCGTGGCCAGTCTTTCGGTCTTCCCGGCGGGGGGCGGCGCGCAGGAGATTCCGGGGTTGGGCGAAGCGATGGCTGCACGGTTGCGGTCGCACATCTCCGCGCGGATCACCGACGAGGAGGGGCCAGCTCCGGCAATGCAGGCCGGGGAGCCGCAGCGTCGGGAGCAGTCCCCCGCGCCCCGGTTGATAACGCCATCCGCGGCCCCGGCGCAGTCCAACCCAGGCGATGGAACCCGAAGCGACGGACCCCTTCGGTGACAACCCTTCCTGAGCTCGGCGACTGGAGGCGGACCTCCCCCTTCGCCATCGTCTTTTTCTTTGCCTCCACGATCCGGGCGATCGTCGGAAATACCGTCAATCTGGTGACCTCGTTTGGTCTGGTCGCCTTTCTTGCGCGTTTCGATTTTCTCTCGAGCGGGTCGTCGCGGGCGCTGGTCGTACTGTTGGTCCTGGCGGGAATCGGACTGCTGGCGCTGGGCCGCTACTGGTTCTTCCGCTTTCGGCTCGAAGAGGACCGGATTCTGATCCGGCAGGGATTCCTCAATCGCACCGCGCTGGACCTTCCCTTCGACCGTGTGCAGGCGATCAATGTGGAGCGCTCGCTGGTGGACCGGTTGCTCGGGCTGGTCTCGGTGCGGATCGACACCTCCGGCAGCTCCACCGCCGAGGGACGGCTGCCCACGATCAGCGGCGAGCTGGCCGATTGGCTCAGGGAGCGGGTCGAGAGGGGCCGCCGCACGCAACCGGCCGAGACCGAGACCATCCCCGCACCCCCCATCCCCACCGACACCCCGGCCCCCACCCCACGCACCCTGCTCCGGCTCACCGGCGGCGACCTGGTGCGCATCGGGCTGGCCGACTACCGCATCCTCCTGGTTCTGGGCGCGCTCGGCGGCGTGACCGGCGATGCATGGTGGAACCGAATCGCGGACAACGTTCAATCGGCGTGGGTCGGCTACAGCCTCCAGACGCTCGTCGTGGCCGCGATCGGGATCGCCCTGCTCCTCGCGCTCTTCTTCACCGCGGCGACCCTGGGCGGCGCCTTCCTCCGCTACCACGACTTCACCCTGTCGCGCAAGGGGACGGCGCTGCACACGCGCGGCGGCCTCCTCACGCAGAAGGAGGTCGTGGTCGAGATCGACCGGGTGCAACACCTTGCCCTTGCGCAAGGCCTGGTCATGCGCGCGTTTCGCCGCTTTCAACTGTCGGCGCTCACCGCCGCCGGCGGCGCCGAGTCCGTGACCGACCGCAACGCCCGCTCGCAGTTGGGATTGGCCGACAATCTGCACGTCCCGCTTCTGGACGGCCCCATGGGGGAATCGCTGCGCCGTGAGGTCTTCGGCGACGAGGCGAAGGACTTGTCGCTGCTTCCGGCCGATCCCCGGTTCATCCGCGTTTCGCCCTGGTACATTCGGGCGGCGGCGTTGCGGATTGCGCTGGTCCCACTCTGGTTTGCCGCGTTTGTCCTTGCCTTCGGCACCGTCCTCGAGACCGTCTTCGTGTTTGTCGGGACTGAGTTTGCCGGCCGGACACCCCCCTCCGACCTCCTCGTGGCGCCCGCCCTCATCGGACTTGGCCAGCCGGTCCTGCCCTGGTTCGTGGCCTGGCTCCTGGCCTCGGTTCTCATCGCCTGGCAGCTCTGGCGCCGCCGCGCCGTCCTCCGCGTGGACGAAGGTCTGGCCGCCCGCCGCGGACTGCTCGGCTACCGGGTCGACGCCTTCCTCTTCCGCAAGGCGCAGAGCGTGAAGGTGAAACAGTCGCCCCTGCAGCGTCGCAAACGCCTGGCCACCCTGACGGTCCATCTCGCGTCGGACAAGATCACGGTGCCGTACATTGACCATGGAACCGCCTGCCGCCTGCGCGACTACATTCTCTGGACGGTGGAATCGAACCGGCGACGCTGGTACTGAACGTCCCGCCGCTCGACAGTCCACCCTTCTCCACTTCCCGGCATCCGGGCCGGTCTTCACACTTCGGCACCCCGAACCGGTCCGCCGCCGCCTCCCCCCCGGAGCCACACCGTGCGCCGTCGCCCCCCCACCCTCTTCGTGGATCTCGGCCTGGTCGGCGTTGCGCTTATCTGGGGACTGAACTTCACCGTGGTCAAGGCGGTCCTGCAGGAGATCGAGCCGCTCGCCTTCAACGCGTTGCGCTTTCCCTGCGCGGCCGTTACCCTCTGGGCGCTCATCCGCGGCACCGGACGCCAGCTCCTGCCTCGCCGCAAGGACTGGAAGATGGTGCTGATCCTGGGACTGGTGGGCCACGTCGGCTTCCAGATGGGATTCATCTTCGGCCTCGATCTCACCCTGACGGGCAACGCCGCGCTGCTCCTCTCGACAAGTCCGGTGTGGGTCGTCGTCATCTCCTTTGCGATCGGGCGCGAACGCTTCAATCCACGAATCATCGGGGGCGTTCTGGCCACGGTCGCGGGAATGGCCGTCCTCATCACGGGGGGCAGCGACCGGGTGGGAATGGTGCGGCCCGGCGACCTTCTGGTCCTCGGCGCGGCGATCGCATGGGGCGCCTACACTGTCTTTGGACGCCGCATGGTTCGCCGTCGCGGCGCGCTGCAGATGACCGCCTGGACGCTCTGGGCCGGTCTTCCCTTTGTGGTCGGCGCGGGAATTCCGGATCTGCTGCGGACCGACTGGAGCGCGGTCTCGGTGGCGGCGTGGCTCGGCATCGTCTATGCGGGGGTTTTCGCGATCGGATTCGCCTATCTCCTTTGGTACCAAGGGGTTCGCACCATCGGGCAGAATCGCACGGCGGTCTATCAGAACCTGGTGCCGGTCGTCGCGCTGCTGAGCGCCTGGATCTGGCTCGCCGAGGTTCCCACCGCCCAACAGCTTGCCGGGGCCGCAGTCATCCTCGCGGGGGTGGTCGTCGCGCGGCAATCGCGCCCGTAGTTTTTCTGTTCACTTGTTTTCCGCCAGCCAGACCTTTCCGCCCACCAGACCTTCCCACCCACAGGATCCACCATGGCCATCATCAACGAAATCGGGGCGACCGCCTTCGTCATCGCCGCAATCCGCGAGGGCGAGGACGCGCAGCCCGACCCGCTCTTCCACGACCCCTTCGCCGCCTGGTTCTCCAACGACATGGCGCGCGATGCGGCCCGGGGACTGGACGCCGCCTTCCCTCCTTCGACCACAATGGTTCGCTTCCGGACCCGCTACTTCAACCGCTTCGTCGAGCGCGGGATCGAGGCCGGAGCGCGCCAGGTGGTGCTGCTGGGCGGCGGTTTCGACATGCGGGCGCATGCGTTCGCGCACAGCGGGGTGAACTTCTTCGAGGTGGACCAGAAGGCGGTGATCGAATTCAAGCGCGGGCTGCTCGAGAGCCGGGGACTGGAGCAGCCGCCGTCGCTCCCGGCCAACTACCTGGATGTGGATCTGGTGGGGGAGCTGGGGGAGCGGGGATTCGATCCGGACGTGCCCACGCTGATCGTCTGGGAGGGCAACACGATGTACCTGCCGCCCGAGTCGATCATGCCCTTCCTGAACCGGCTGGCCAGCGGAATCGCATCGTTCCGGATCGCCTTCGATTACTTCTCGGTGGATCTGCAGAACCGCGAGTTCGAGACCGACGAGGACCGGCGGCGGCTGGAGGAGATCGAGCGGACGATGCGCGCAACCTTCCTGACCGGATTTCCGGATCTGGCGGTCTTCGGGACGGAGACGCCCTGCGCGGTGGTCGAATCGGGTTCCTTTGCCGAGTTGGGGCACAGGTACGGGCTCGGCGGCGTGGTGGACGGCTACCCGGAGGATTGGCGGGAAACGCTGGAGCTGTACCGCTTCTGCGTGTTGGAGAAGGGGTAACCGCCGGCCAGAGGGGGGATTTCGCCCACCTTTTGGAGGTGCGCCCGGCCGCCGCTTCGGACCCGGTCAACCTTCGTCCGTGATCGTCAGCCGTCCGCGATGATCAGCATTCCGCGCGCCCGTAGCATCTCGTTCAACTCCGCCACCTCGCCCGCGACCAGCGCGTCCAGCGCCCGCAGGTGTTCCCGCAGCTCCTCCTGCAGGATCGTCTTGACCTCGTTTTCCTGGTCGGTAGGCGGGAAATCGGCGCCGGAGATCGCTCCGGTGAGGTAGCCCAGCTTCTGAAGCAGCCTGGCCTCGAAGCGTACGCCGTCCTGTCCCTGGCCAGTGAGTCGCAGATCGACCATCTCCATCTGCAGACCAACCAGTTGGGTGCGAAGCGCGGCGATCACGTCGGCCAGAGCCTCGTCGTCGTCGGCAAAGCGTGCCATGGTGGCAAGCTGGACCCGGATCGCTTCGACGCGGTGCACGGCCTCGCCCGCCGTGACAACATTTTCGCGGAGCTCGCGCAGGAAGGCGATCTGGGCAGCGATATCGGCCTCGGTGCCCGCCGAATGGGGATCCTTCAGCACGGTGAGGGGCTGTTCGTGGGACTGGCCGGCCGCACGCAGGCGCACGGTGTAGCGCCCGGGGGAAAGGAGGATCGAGATCTGGCGGGCTCCCGGCGCCGGACGGCCCTCCTCGCCGACCGCGATGTGATCCGCGTAGGTGGGGCTGGTCAATAGCCGGACGGGACCGTTGGGTTCGTCGCGCAGATCCCAGTGAATGCGGTTGACCCCGGCGCGATTGGTGCCCTGCAGAGTGCGCACGACCTCGCCCGCCGCGTCCAGAATTTCGACGACGGGAGCCTCGGGGGACGGTTCGGACAGCCAGTAGTTGATCGACGCGCCGTACTCGGGATCGGTCCCCTCGGTGGGGTCGCTGTAGGGCACGGAGGGCGGCGTGATGGGGCGGAAGCGGTAGGCGTCGCGGGGCGCAAACAGGTGCGTGGCCGATGCCATGACCGCGGGCGTCAACTGCCGCAGCGGCGTCAGGTCGTCCAGGATCCAGAAACCGCGGCCATAGGTGCCGACGACCAGGTCACCGAAGTGCTCCTGCACGACGATTCCCGACACCGGCGCGGCGGGGAGGTTGTTCTGTAGCGGCCGCCACTCGTCGCCCTCGTCGAACGATACGTAGATCGCGTTTTCGGTCCCGGCGTACAGCAGCCCCGGCCGCTTCGGGTCTTCGGCGATCACCTTGGTGTAGCTGAGCATGCTGGGCGGGATGCCGTCGGTAATCTTCTCGAAGGACAGGCCGTAGTCGCGGGTCCGGTAGATGTACGGATCGCGCACATTCGCCTGGTGCCCGTCAATGGCTACATAGGCCGTTCCCGCACTGTGGCGCGAAGCCGCGATCGACCGCACCGCCATCCATTCCGGCAGCCCCGGCATGTTCGCGGTCACATTCGTCCAGTTGGCGCCCCCGTCGCGCGTCACCTGCAGGAGCCCGTCGTTGGTTCCGGCCCAGATCAGTCCTGCCTCGACCGGAGATTCGGCGATTCCGAAGACCGTGCCCGCGTATTCGACCCCGATGTTGTCGCCGGTGAGTCCCCCCGAGAGCCCCATGCGGCTGCGGTCGTTGAGCGTCAGATCCGGGCTGATGACCTCCCAGCTCTGGCCGCCGTTGCGGGTGCGGTGCACATGCTGGCTGCCCACGTAGACGGTGTTGTTGTCGTGCGGCGAAATGTGGATCGGCGCGTCCCAGATGAAGCGGTAGCGCACCCCCGACGCCGCGCCCCGGCTCTGCTCCGGCCACACCTCGACGGCCCGGTACTGGCGGCGGTCCTCCTCGTAGCGAACCACGATGCCTCCGACCATGCCCGATCCCGAAGCCGACGACCAGACAATGTTCGGATCGGTCGGATCCGGAGTGGCCCAACCGCTCTCGCCGCCGCCCACATGATGCCACATGCCGCGCGGAATCCCGGTAATGCGCCGCTGTCCCTGGATGCGGCTGTTGGAGGGCCCCCGGTAGGTGGGTTCGTCCTGCTTGTTGCCGAGAACGTTGTAGGGAATGGCGTTGTCCACCGTCACATGGTACATCTGAGCATTCGTGAGGCGCTGGCGGAACCACGTCTTCCCCCGGTTAATCGAGATCGACAGCCCCTGGTCGTGCGCGACGATCATGCGGTCCGGGTCGGTGGGATCGATCCACATGTCGTGGTGGTCGCCGCCGGGTGCCTGGGGACGCGGCGTCACATCCAGGGTGCGCCCGCCATCGGTCGAGGTCGTGAAGGAGGCCGTGAGGAAGTAGGCTTCGTCCTCGTCGTTGGGCGAAATCACCACGCGCGAATAGTAGTGCGGCCGCCCCATCGCATTGCGGTTGCGGGTGATGAGCGACCAGTTGCGCCCGCCATCCTCCGAGCGCCAGAGCTGCCCGTCCTCGGTCTCGCGTCCCTCCCAGGGGATCCCGTCGCCCGTCTCGAGCATGGCGTAGACCCGCCGCGGATTCGAGGGCGCGATCGCCACCGCCACCTTCCCCACCGGCCTCTCGGGCAGCCCGATTCCGTTGTCCGGACCGTTCAGCCTGGTCCAGGTGTCGCCACCGTCGCGCGAGATGTGCAAACCGCCGCCGGGCCCGCCGGAAGTCCGGCCCCAGGTGTGAATCTCGAGCTGCCAGGTGCCCGCAAACAGCACACGCGGGTTGGACGGGTCCATGGCAATATCGGAACAGCCGGTGTCCTCGTCGATGAAGAGGATGCGCTCCCAGCTCCCGCCGCCGTCGGTGGTGCGAAAGACGCCGCGCTCGCTCTGCGGGCCGTACGCGTGTCCCAGCGCGCAGACATACACGATGTCGGGGTCTGCGGGGTGAATGACGAGCCGAGGAATGCGCCCGGTGCGCTCCAGCCCCATCAGCGTCCAGGTGCTCCCGGCGTCGGTGGAACGGTAGACGCCCTGCCCGATCGATACGTGGCTGCGAATCTTCCCCTCGCCCGTCCCGGCCCAGACAATGTTCGGATCGGACACCGCAACCCCCAGCGCCCCGATCGACTGCACCGGATGACCGTCGAAGATCGCATCCCAGTGCACGCCGCCATCGGTGGTCTTGTAGATCCCGCCCGACGCGGCGCCGACGTAGTAGGTGTGCGGGTCGCCGACGATTCCGGCCGCGGCCGAGAAGCGGTTGCCCTCCGGACCGATGTGGCGCCATTCGAGGGCGCTGTAGGTGGCCGGATCGGGGGGTGGCTGGGGGGAGGCGGGGGTGGCGAGGGTGGCCGCGAAGAGGAGGGCGGCGGCGGGGAGGATGACCCGCAGAGGTAGCCGGGAAGCGGTGGTGGGCATTGGGGGGGCCTTTTGGGGGGTTGGGGAGGGGTGCGGGGGAGGGGCGAAATGTTGGCAATGGGAGAATCCGGGCTTGAGCCATTCGCGTCAAGGTGGAAGTGGCCGTCCCGCTCCTGCTCATGGCCGGAAAACCGACGATGTCGGAGATGCCATCTTGCGGACTGTAACCGTGCCATATTGCGGATTGGAAGTTTGCCATCTTGCCGACTGTGATCTTGCCATCTTGCGGAATGAAAGCTTGCCATCCTGCGGAACAGACCATACCCTTATCGGATCGTCGCTCGTCCACTCCACCCTCTTACAACCGGCCATTCCCCCATGGAATACCTGCCGCGCATCGTCGACCGCGAGCTCTCCGAGCGCCTCGATACCATCGGGGCCGTCGTCATCGAGGGCCCAAAGGCCTGCGGCAAGACCGCGACCGGCAGACATCACGCGGCCAGCGAGGTCCTTCTCGATGTAGACCGGAATGCCCGGCGCATGATCGAAATCGATCCGGACTCCATCCTCCGCGGCCAAATTCCGCGACTGATCGACGAGTGGCAGATCGAATCCGACATCTGGAACCATGTGCGGCGGGCGGTGGACGACCGTCGCGTTCCCGGCCAGTTCATCCTCACCGGCTCCGCCGTTCCGCCGGACGACGTCACCCGCCACACGGGAGCCGGCCGTCTCACCCGGCTGCGCATGCGGCCGCTCTCGCTCTTCGAGTCCGGGCATTCCACAGGGCAGGTTTCGTTAGGGAAGCTGCTCAAGGGCGAACCACAGATTTCGGAATCGTCGTCGCTCTCCGTACCGGCGCTGGCCGAAATCGTCTGCCGCGGCGGCTGGCCCGGCCATCATGGATTCCGCCTCGCCCGGGCGCTGCGAATGAACCGCGATTACCTGAACGAGATCCGCCGCGTCGACATCTCCCGCGTCAGCGGGGCGGCCCGCGATCCGGTTCGCGTTGGGAGGCTTCTGCAGTCCCTGGCACGCAACGTCGGCACCCCGGCCTCGCTCTCATCGATGGTGGCCGACGTCCGCGGCGACGGCGCATCGCTCGACCGCGACACCGCCGCTACCTACATCGATTCCCTCGAACGCCTCATGGTGGTGGAGGACCTCGCGGCCTGGGCGCCCCACCTCCGCTCGCGCACGACCCTGCGCACCACACCGATCCGGCACTTCGTCGATCCGTCGCTCGCGGTCGCGGCTCTTCGCGCAACGCCGGGGCGCCTGCTGGACGACCTGGAATACTTCGGCTTCCTCTTCGAGTCCATGGTCATTCGGGACCTGCGCATCTACGCCCAACCGATCGAAGCCGAGCTCTTCCACTACCGCGAGAAGGCCGGACTGGAGGTTGACGCCATCGTCGAGGCCCCGGACGGCCGCTGGGCAGCGTTCGAGATCAAGCTCGGTGGCCGGTGGGTGGACGAGGGAATGGCCAATCTGCACAAGCTGGCCGACCGCATGAGGCGGGGGGGACGAGGCGAGCCCACCGCCCTGGCAGTCATCGTGCCAAACGGATACTGTCATGTGCGGCGCGGGAAGGTCGGGATCGTGCCGGTGGGGGTGTTGGGGGAGTGAGCCTTCGGCAAGTTGCCTGGGGTGACCTTGGTGCGCAGCCGAATCAGCCTTTGAACACGTGATTCCGGTGGTATTTCAGGAAGCGAGGATGCGGTTGATAGTTCCTCTGCTCGGGCAGGCGTAGCCGACGATCGGGATTGACGAGAGCGAGCACATTCTCGGGGAGTGCGTCCCTCTTTAGCAACAGGCTGTAGTCGTCCGCGATTGACAATAGACCACGATCGAACATCCAGTGGAAGGTGGAACTCAGCGCCACACCGTTGCGAGGGCTGTCCGGTCCATTCGCAGCCACTGGTCGAATATGCGCTGCTTGGGCCTCGGCCCTCCCGCCCCCATTGACGATCTTGAGACCGCTGATCGCGCAGGTGTCGTCGTATGCCTTCTTGACTCCCGTGGTAAACACCCGGTCACGAAATGGTCTTGTCGAGAGTCTCTCCACGATGCGCCGCCGATCGGTGACCCTCCATTGATCAGGACTCGGTAGGACCCCTTCACGAATGCGGATGCCGGCTTCAATTCCCGTCTGGAATCCTGCGGCCACGATGAGGGCAAATTCATCTTCCATGAGCAGCCTGACCGAGCGGCCGAAACTCCCTTTGTTTGTGGAACCGTCTGGCTTGCGCAGACCTCGTTCGTAATAGAAGTCTCCCTCTCGGAAGGGCACGGGCCGGTCGAACTCGAGATAATCGCTTACGAAGGCGTAGTAGTGGTTGGGTTGGTTAGGGTCAGGTCTGACGGACTTGACGCGGGCGGTCGCAAAGTATGACTGGCGCCCTCCGCTACTGGACAAGTCCGTACTGACACGCCTCGGCTCGTAATAGACGATCCAATCCCCCACGGCTTCACGCGCAGCGCCCAGGTAGGTACGGGGAAAGTGGTAGCGCTCCTCCGGCAAGTCGTCGTAGGAGGAGAACACCTTTGCGGTGAAGACCGCTTTTGCCATGGCTAAGTCTCCGGTTTCTCGGTCGTTTCCCCCTCAAACCCCCCACACCGTCACCACCCTCCCCCCCACCCCCCGCTCCTCCCGATACACCCGCTCTTCCCAGCGCCGCCCCTCGCGCATGTCGAACACGACCAGGTGGCCGGCCTCCGCACCCGAGATGTCCATGTAGGCCGCCGTCTGCTCCAGCCCCCTGGCAATCGTCCGCTCGCGCCCGTCCCTGAGCAGCTTGCACTCCACCACAATGCGCCGCTCGCGCCCGTTCCCGTCCGGCCACACGATCAGCAGGTCCACCCGGCGGCTGCCCAGCGCGTACTCCCGCTCGATCCGGCCGGTCGCGTTCACCACCCGGTGCAGGAACGCCTGCAGCACCAGTTGCGGTCCCGCCTCGGTGTATTGCGCGCGCTGAATCCAGTGCTCCGAGTTCTGGCGGAAAGAAATCCTGGAAGGCCGCCAGCAGTTTGTCCACCCGCAGCCCGCCGTCCGCGCCGACGTACCAGGCCGTCTGTTCGGAAATGTTGTCCTGCAGAACAGAAGGTCAGCTCGCGCGGCAGCACTTCGCGGTAGATCGGATTGGCGATTCGCAGCCCCGGGCCCGGAGCCACCAGCCCCAGATCGCGCACGTATTCGCGGTCCCGGTCGGTGTAGCTTGCATCGCCGCCGCTCAGCAACGGCTCGATCACCCGCCGCACCCGCGGCTCGCGCAACTTGTCGGCCAACTGGTCCAGGTGCGTGTCGCGCCGCTGAATCAGGGCTTCGCGCGCAACAAAGACATCGCTCTCGGCCAGCGCACGGTCGCGCAGCCACAGCTCCTCGTGCCGAAAGCACATCTCCCGGGCCAGCGCGTTGACCAGCCAGGGCTGTCCGCGGGTCTGTTCCCACACGGCCCCGAACGCGTTCGGCGTGAAGCGCTGCCCGGTCTCGGCGGTGTGCTGGCCGAGCAGGGTGCGAACCTCCTCCTCGCTGAAGTCGCCCAGACGGAGCGACTTGACCTTGATGTTGAAGGCGCTGCCGCCGGTGATGACCGTCTTGCCGACATCGGTGTGGATGCGGTAATCGCGCACGTCGCGGACGCCGCAGAGGATCACACTCTGGGGGAAGCGCCCGGGACGGTTGACGTACCCGGCACGGATCTGGCGCAGCACCGAAATCAGCGTGTCGCCGACAAGGGAATCGACTTCGTCGATGAGGAGGATGAGCGGACGGGGGTCGGCGGCGGCCCACAGCGTCAGCAACTCCTCCAGCACCCCGGTGGGATCGCCGGCTGCATCCAGGGACCTGGCGGTCGCAAGCGTCTCGGAATCGCCCAGCGTGGCCCGCGCCTCTCGCCCGAGCCCGTTGACGATATAGCGCATCGCCCGCCCCACATCCTCCCGGGCCGCCTGCGCCGGCTCCACATTGACGTACACGCACCGAAACGCGTCCACCGATCCGCCATTCAGCAGATCGCGCAACGTCAGCAGCAACGATGTCTTGCCCGTCTGCCGCGGGGCGTGCAGGACGAAATAGCGGGCTTTCCGGATCAGGGCAAGCACCTCCGCCAGCCGCACACGTTCCAGCGGCGCAATGCAGTAGTGCCAATCCGCGCGCACCGGACCCGCCGTGTTGAAGTCGCGCGTTGTCAAGGAAAGCATCGGTCCCCCCCGGGCTGTTTCCCAAGTTGCCGCAGGCCGTCCGGGGCGGCAACCCTCACGAGTACCCGATCCACCGCCCCGCCGCCGCCACCACGAACCAGAGCGCCAGCGAAATCGCGCCCACCAGCCCTTCGCGAAGGCGCACCATTCGCCCAGCCACCGCCTCGGCGTCCACGCCGCCGCCCTCCATGCGTCCGCCCGCCTCCGGTTCCGCACCGGCTTCGACCCCGCTCCGCACCGGCCTCGCCTCGCCTTCCCCCTCCCCGGACGCCCCGCGCGTCACCCGTTCGCGCACCGTGAAGGTAAAGGCCAACGCTACTGGAAGGGTTGCCATCTTCACCCAAAACGAAGTGTTGTAGTAGGCCTTGATGGCTTCGGAGAGGAAGAGCGGCACCCCGGTCGCCACCATCGTCGCCAGACCACCGATCAGCCAGGGCCGCGCGTGGCGGGCGAGCTTCGCAACCGGCTGACTCGTCATGCCCGCACCGAGGAGCCGGAGATCCACCACCAGGAGCGCCCCGCCGAGCATGCACAGCCCGATCAGATGAAGGGCTTCGATGATGGGGAAGGCCCAGACCGATTCGGCGACCGCGCGCCCCACCAGCGACGATTCGCACCAGCGAAAGAAGGATTCGAGCAAAGGGTTCTACTCCGTTCCGGACGGTTCCAGGGCGCACCCGGCCAGCCGGTTGACCCAGGCGGGCTGGGGCTGGAGGTCGCAGTCGAACCAGTTGTAGGCGATCAGGCGGCCGGCGACGACGACGAAGGCCCAGGCCGCGAGCGAGACCGCACCGGCGATCCGGGCCGCGCGGGGAGGCTTGGCGTCGTGCGCCCAATCGGGGGCCGAGCGGTGGATTCCCCGGTGGAAGAACGCCGCATTGAAGCCCGCCAGGACAAGCACCGCCACCTTGACGCGAAAGAACACATTGTGATAGTAGCGGAGCGGTTGCGAGTAGAAGAGAAGGAGCCCGGTCACGGTCATGAGAGCGAAGCCGATGCGCGTCCAGGGCAACATCCGTCCTGTGAAAGCGGTGATCGGAACGTTGCGGTAGGCCAGGCCGAGGAGTCGCAGATCCATCATGGCGGTGGTGCCCACGAAGAGACCCAGGGCAAGAACATGGGTTGACTCGATCAGCGGCCAGAGATACAGGGACTCGAGGAGACCGACGCTCCATGGCGTTTCGCCGAGCCATTCCAGAAAGCGCTCGATCACCGGGAGACCGGGGCGTGCAGCGACGGGGGCCCGAAGTTGGGTCGTAGCGTCTCGGTGGCGTAGACGGCGTGGCAACCGGTGCAGACCTGGTACACATCGCCGCCCACCTCGAAGACGGCCTCCGGGTCGCGCCGCTCCGCCGCCCCCACCGCCCCCCGCCCCACATCGACCATCGCGCGGGACATCGCCGTCCAGTGGCTCTGCTCGCCGGCTCGTTCCTCCATGAGGAGCAGGTTCCCCGACTCGGCCAGGAGGTAGGCCGCATTCAGCACCGCTTCCCACTCTTCGTCGGTTTGCGGCTCGATTCTGTGCGTCGCCACCGTGTCCATGATCACCCCGACCGCGTCCCAATAGACCTCGGCGGCGGGCTCGATCACCGAGAGCATCAGTTGGCGCGCATCGGCGACCGGCACGAAGGCGGGCGGCCCGGGTTCGTCGGCGCAGGCGCAGAGGACGAGCAGGACGCACACCGCCCGCATCGCACGACCTGCCCACAGGCGGCGAAACAACGAACCGCGGAAGACACCGATCAATGGCGCCGAAAGGACGGGACTCGCGGCGGGATCATGGGAGCGCGATTTCATGGTAGCCCATTCTGGCGCGGCGGCCCGGTTCGCGAAAGGGCGGCGGCGGGCGCACTTTCCATTCACGAGCGCACCTACCATTCACGGGCGCACTTTCCATTCACGAGCGCACTTCCATTCACGAGCGCACCTTCCCATATCAGAACGCGCGATTGCACCCACGCGCACGATCTCCACCTCCGCACCGTCCCCAGGGAGAATCCCGACATGGCCCTCGATTCCACCGTTGCCGTCCGCGTCCGGAGCGTCATCCGCGCAATCCGGGTCCCCAGCCTTCGCGTCCCGGACTCCCTGGGCGGTGCACGTCGGCTCGCGACCCGATCTTCGGCCCGCGGCCCCCGCACGCGTATGCCCACCCCGCCCCGCCCGGTCCGGCGCATCCCGCGCGTGGCCACCCTGCTTCCGCTGTTCGCCATCGCCCTGGCCGCGCTGGTCCTCCCACTTCCGCTTCATCCGGCCTCGCCGAACCCCGCCTCGCTTCCCCCACATCCCCCTTCCACGCCCCTCCCCGCCACACCCGCAACCCCAACCCCCGCCCCACCCCAGGACACCGACTGGCCCCGCCACGGTCTGGACGACGCCGAGACCCGTTTCAGTCCCCTCGATCAGATCAACGCCACCAATGTCAACCGGCTGGAAGTTGCCTGGAGCTGGGAGATTCCCAAGACCGGCGCGCGCCTCGAGGCCACCCCGATCGTCGTGGATGGCACCCTCTACGGCACCGCCGCGATGAGCTTCGTCTTCGCCCTCGACGCGATTACCGGCAACGAGCTCTGGCGCTGGGATCCGGCCATTCCCACCGCTGCGGAGGGGGGACCGCGCGCCTGCTGCGGCAATGTCAACCGGGGGGTTGCGGTCTCTGGCGGACGCGTATTCGCGGGGCTTCTCGATGGCCGCCTCGTCGCGCTGGACCGCACCGACGGCTCCCTTCTCTGGACGGTGCAGACCACCCCGGCCGGATCGGACTATACCATCACCGGAGCTCCGCGGGTGGTGGGCGACGCGGTCGTAATCGGCAATGGCGGCGCGGAATACGGGGTGCGCGGCTACGTCACCGCCTACGACGCGGCATCGGGCGAGGAGCTGTGGCGCACCCACACCGTGCCGGGCAATCCGGCCAACGGATTCGAGAGCGAAGCCATGCGCACGGCGGCCGGGAGCTGGACGGGCGAGTGGTGGACCGCGGGGGGCGGAGGAACGGTCTGGGACGCGATGGCGGTGGACGCGGAGGCGGACCTTCTCTACATCGGGACCGGAAACGGCTCGCCCTGGAATCGCGACAATCGCAGCCCGGGCGGGGGCGACAATCTCTACCTCTCCTCGATCCTGGCGCTCGATCCGGCCGACGGCGCCATTCGCTGGCACTACCAGACCACGCCGGGCGACGACTGGGACTACACCGCCACGCAGCCCCTCATGCTCCTCGATCTGGAGATCGGCGGGCGCGAGCGGCAGGTGATCGTGCAGGCGCCCAAGAACGGCTTCTTCTATGTGGTGGACCGGCTGACCGGCGAGCTGATCTCGGCCGAGCCCTTCGCCGACGACCTCACCTGGGCCACCCACGTCGATCCCGCGACCGGCCGCCCCGTCGAGACTGCGGGCGCGCGCTATGGGATGACGGGCGAACCGCTCTACCTGGCGCCGGGACCGCGCGGCGCGCACAACTGGCAGCCGATGGCGTGGAATCCGGATGCCGGGCTCGTCTACATTCCCGCGACGAACAACAACTATCTGTATGAAAGGTCCCCGGGCTTCGAGTACCGGCCGGGGGTGTGGAACACGGGAACGGTGCGCGGTACGGGCGGGGGCGATTCCCGCGGGCCGCGACCCACCCGGCCGGAGCTGACCGGGCCGCCGAACCTGCTCCTGGGGTGGGATCCGGCCGAGAACCGCGAGGTCTGGCGGGTGGTGGCGGGCGGGGGCCACGGGGGAACGCTCGCGACGGGCGGCGATCTGGTCTTCTGGGCGACGGGATCGCGGCTGGCGGCGCTGGACGCGCGGACGGGCGAAGAGCTGTGGGCGGCGGATGTGGGGCGGGGGGGCGGATCACCGGTGACGTGGGAGGCGGACGGTCGCCAGTACGTCACCGTGGCCGCGGGTCTTACGGCGGGGGGCGGTGCGCCCCGGGTCTGGACCTTCGCGCTGGGCGGGGCGGGGGTGGGGGAAGGGATTGGGGAAGGGGCGGCGTCGCCGCAGCCGGTCGTCACGCGCGACCCCGAATCCGTCGGCATGTCCGCCGTTGCGCTGGACGCGATCGGGCCCGCCATGCAGGCGCTCATTGACCGCGAAGCGACTGCCGGCATCATGACGCTGGTCGCGCGGCGGGGCGAAATCGTCCACTGGGATGCGCGCGGCTGGCGCGTCCCGGGCCGAGATCCCCTTGAGCCAAACGACATCTTCCGCATCTATTCCATGACCAAACCGGTCACCAGCGTGGCCGCGATGATGCTCGTGGAGGAAGGGACGCTGGCGCTCGACGACGAGTTGGGCCGCTTCATTCCCGCCTTCGCCTCTGTGCAGGTATGGGAAGATGGCCGCACCCGTCCCCCCGCCCGCCCCATTCGGATCCGCGACCTGCTCATGCACACTTCGGGGCTCACCTACGGCATCTTCGGCGACAGCCCCGTCGACTCGATGTACAGCCGCACCCTCAACGTCCTCTCGACGAACAGCGACGGCGGCGATCTGGAGGCGCGCGTGGCCCGGATCGCCTCTCTTCCCCTGGTCGACGATCCCGGCGGCGCCTGGACCTACAGCCTCTCCACCGATGTGCTCGGTCGCGTCGTCGAGATCGTCTCGGGCCAGCCGCTGGACGCCTTCTTCCGCGAACGCATCTTCGAGCCGCTGGACATGCACGACACCGGCTTCCAGCTCCCCGCTTCCCGGGCCGGCCGCCTCGTCGCGATGGTCCGGCGCACCCCGGACGGCCTCGCGCCCGCAAGCGATCCCGCGAACGACCCCCTCACCCGTCCCCCAACCTGGTTTTCCGGCGGCGGCGGGCTGGTCTCGACCGCGGCGGACTACCTGCGCTTCTGCCAGATGCTGCTCGGTGGGGGCGAAATCGACGGCATCAGACTCCTTGAAGCGGAAACGGTGCGGCTGATGACGACCAATCACCTGCCCGAGGAGTTGATTCCGATCATGCCGGGGATCGGGGAGCAGGGATTCGGTCTGGGATTTGCGGTTTCGGTGGGCGAGAACGAGGGCCGCTACTGGTGGTCGGGGATCGCCAACACCTGGTTCTGGGTGGATCCGGAGGAAGAGATCGTCGGATTTGCCTGGACGCAGCTTCAACCCTACGGGGCCGCGCCGCTGAGCCGCATCGTGCAGCCCATGGTGAAGGCGGCGATCATCGACCGGAACTGATCCCCCGCCGGGCGGGTATCTCGCCCGCGGGAGGACATACCCGCCGACAGGACAGATGGAGGACGCCGATGCCTTGCATTTTGCAACGCGCCTGCCCGCGCATTACCCCGCTCGCCGCCCTTGCCGCCCTCGTTGGGTGCGGCGACGAGCCCACCCCCCCGCCCCCGCCCCCCGTTCCAACCACCGTCTCCGTCACGCCCGCCACCCTCGACTTCACGGCGGTCGGCGACACGGCCCGGCTCCACGCCCAGGTGAGCGACCAGTACGGGGCCGCCATGAACGGGACGCCCGTCACCTGGACCAGCCTGCGCCCCGGCACGGCCACCGTCGATCGCGGCGCCGGGCTCGTGACCGCGGCGGGCAATGGCACGGCCGCCATCGTGGCGCGGGCGGGCGGCGTCAGCGGCGAGGCCCAGGTGGCCGTGCGGCAGGAAGCGGACTCGCTCGAAAAGACCGGCGGCGACGACCAGGCAGGTCACTTCGGCGAGGCGCTCCCGGTCCATCCCTCGGTTCGGATCCTGGACGCGAATGGCCACCCGGCGGAGGGGATCACGGTCGCCTTCGCAGTCACGGCGGGCGGCGGAACGGTCTCGCAACCCTCTCCGGCCACCGGCGCCGACGGCGTCGCCGCCACCCTCTGGACGCTGGGACCCGACTCCGTTCAGCAGCTCTCGGCCACCGCCGCCGGGCGCACACTCGAGTTCACCGCCACCGCCACCCCCCTTGCCCTCGCCATCCTCACCGATTCGTTGCCGCTCGGCCGCGCCACCATCGCCTACGACGGCGCGTTGCGGGCACGCGGAGGAACCGGCGGCGGCTACGTGTGGAGCGTGGCCGGGGAAACCGAACTGCCTCCCGGACTTGCACTTGCCGCCGATGGTCGCATCGAAGGGCTGCCCACCGCGCCGGGCGACTTCGAGTTCGCGGTGCGCGTCGCGGACTCACGCGGCGAAGAGGTCGCGGCCACCCTCGGCCTGACCGTCTGCGAGGGACCGCTGGGACTCGAGATCGGCGAGGTGCGCACAATCGTCCCGGACGAAATCGCGGTCTGCGGCGCCTTTGTGCGGGCGGCTTCCGCGTCGGCGTACTACCGCGTAACGCTCGCCGGACTGGACGCCGGTCGCAGGCGCACCTTCCCCGTAACGCTGGCGGCCGAGGCGATTCGCGCGCCCCGGGCGATTCGCGTGGCGGCTGAGGGCGCGGCCGACGCGCCGGTACTGCGTCCGGTGGTGGCCGCCGCCGGGGGCCGGGCCGGGGGCGCCGGGGCGTGGGACGAGGGGACGCGAATCGCTATCGAGGAAGCGGTCGCCATCGAGGACGACGTGGCCGCCCTGCACGACCGCGTTCGCCGGGACGAGATCGAGCTCTTCCGGCAGCTCGAGGCGGAGGGACGACTGGAGGAGATGCTGGAACGCGGGCTGCGCGCCCAGGAGGAACGCCAACGGCTACGCGATGCGGGACTCGCGGCCACCCGGTCCAACGCCCGCACGTTCCGCCTCTACGACCGCGAGGGCGACAGCCGCTGCACCGTTCACCAAACCGTCGACGCCCACGTCATCGCCGAAAGCGAGCACCTGGTCGTCTATGAAGAGGTGGACGCCCAGTCCCCCGCGCGGGTCGCCAATGTGGAGCGCGTCCTCGACTTCTACAACGCGCACGGAGCCGAGATCATCGAGGGCTACTTCGGCGGGGTCAGCGATGTGGATGCCAACGGCAAGATCACGGTCCTGATCGATCCATCGCTCGAAGGGGTGCGCGCCTTCGTCTGGTCGGCCGACATGACCTTCACTGCAGCCGATTGTCCCGCCTCCAACGAGATGGAGCTGGTGCACATGAGCGCCGGGGCCTTCTCCCAGTTCGACAGTGACCGCTACTGGGCGTTGGCGGCGATGGTCCACGAAGTCAAGCACGTCAGCTCGCTCTACAAGCGGGTTCGCAGCGACGCGATCCGCGGACGACCGCGGGGCTGGCCGACCTTCCACCCTTCCTGGATCGAAGAGGGCACAGCCGACATCGCCAAGGAGCTGGCATCGCGGCTGGCCTGGGAGCGCGCCGGCGGACTGTCGCGCGACGGACGCGCCAATGACGGCTGGATTCAGGACGGTCTTCTGAACATGCGGCCCGAAGTCTACGGAATCGCCAGCATCATGGGGCGGGTCGTGCGCGCCTTTTCTGTCGATCCCAACGCCATCAGCTTCGAGCCCAACGACCAGGGGAATGTGTACGGGAGCGGCTGGCACTTCCACCGCCACCTGCGCGATCTCTTCGCTCCCGGCAACGCGGGCGGCACCGCCGCGGCCGACCAGGCGCTAATCTTCGCGCTCAACGACTCCCTGGCGCTGCCCGGCACTGCCGGAATCGAACAGGCCACCGGACGCACCATGGAGGAACTCCTCGCCAGCCACGCCGTCGCGCTTACCGTGGCCGGAGCCGAACCCTGGCTCGCCGACGACGCCACGCCGCGCTTCCTCACCTACGACTTCCCTACCGCCACCGAAATCGCCTCCAGCCCCGACCCCCCCGGCCGCTACCCCTGGCCCGTCACCCTGACCGGCGGCGACAACGAAAACTCCGACCCGGCGGCCCCCCTGTCGCGAGCCCGGCGCTTTCCGGGCGAGATCAGCTCGAGCGGAGTGCGCGTCTACGACTTCCAGGCAACGGCCGCGGGCGAGGGCGCGGTTTTCCGCGTCGAGACCCAGGCGCCCGTCGTGGTTGTAGTGGCGCGGATCCCCAGACCCCAGGGCTTCTGACCTCCCCCGGAGCGCAATCCGCCAGCCAGCCCTACTTCGGCAATCGCTTCCCCGGCCCGCCCGCCGACCCCGAACGGCAAAGCTCCCGGCCTATCCTTCTCCCGCCAACTTCTGCGGCAGCGTGGTCAGCTCCACCACCCGAAACCGCCGCTCTCCGAGGGGCAGCCGAATCGTCACCTCGTCACCCTCGCGCGCGCCCAGCAGCCCCCGTCCGATCGGCGAATCCAGCGAGATGTGCCCCTTCTCCAGATCGATGTAGTCGCCCGCCACGATCGTGAAGGTGGTCTCGGTCCCCAGCGCCAGGTTGGCCACCCGAATCCGCGACCCGAATCCGACCCGGTCCACCGGAACGTCGCTCACGTCGATCTTCGCCAGCTCCGACATCCGCCAGGCCAGATGTCCAATCCGCGCCTGCACGAACTGCTGTCTCTCCAGCGCCGCCTTGTACTCCGCATTCTCGCGCAGATCGCCCAGCTCCACCGCCTTCCGAATCCGGTCGGGCAGCTCAACGTTCAGTTCGCGGGTCAGCGCTTTGACCTCCGCGGAAATCTTGGCCTTGATCTCGTCCAGCATGGTGGGCTCCGTGGTGGGGAAGTGGCGGGAAAGTGTTGGGACGCTTGAAGTTCAGGCGACCGGACGGGCACGCGGCGGGCGTCTCGGCCGGGGGTCGCGGGAATCGCGCGGGCGGAAGGTGTAAGGAATCGGGAGAAACAAGCTTCAGAGCCTTGGGCGCGGCCACGCCCCCACATGGGACTTCAAGCGGCCGTCAATATAAAACCTGCGGGGCTGCCCGGCTTGCGCCGGGACGCCCAACGGCGGCCTCCTCGTGGCAGGACCGGCGACCCTGCGGGCACGGAATCCGCCGGATCGGAGCGGCGAATGCGGGCACACTGTTGAGCACGGCCCACCCGAAGCCGCTGCGGCTGCGTTTCCAGAACCGCTGTCGGCATCCTCTCGGCGTGCGTCCAGAGCGGAGAGAACGGCGGGACCGAGATGTCTCCCGCTGACTCATCTGGCACTGCAACCGGTGGGATGAACCGGTGAGCACAAGGGAGCACCTGGCCTTCGATCCCACCTGGGATCACTTGCATCCTGAGCAGATTCCGTTACCGTTGTTGCGTCACGATTTCGCAAGGAGCCCGTGTCGGGCCTCCTGCCGAATACAACAACCCACCGAGTGACCAAACGGGTAGCTCCCGAGGGTCCGGGTGAATAAGCGGGGCCTTCCGCAATTCTCCTTGCGCGATCGTGACAATGGCCCGGCCCCATGTCCGGGAGCCGGGTCGCCACATTCCGCGTTGCGAAAGGATCCCGCCCATGTACCGCCACCTTCTTGCCGCCACTCTCGTCGTTCTTGCCACCTCTGGATGCGCCACGCTGTTCGGATCCCAGTTCAAGACAATCGCCATGTCGAGCAATCCGAACGAGGCCGAGGTGTGGATTGACGGCGTCCGCCGTGGCACGACCCCCGTGTCTATCCAGCTCGACCAGCGGAACAGCCACATCGTCACCTTCAGGAAGGAGGGGCATGACGATGTGGTTTGCGAATTGGCGACAACAGTGGACGCGAAGTGGGTCATTCTCGACGTACTCGGTGGATTGCTGCCGGTAATCGTCGATGCCGCAACAGGTGCCTGGCGTTCGATCGATCGAGGAACCTGCAACATGGTGTTGCCGACGATTCGGGGCGATGACTGGTTCGCAATGAGCGGGGAGCAATACCCTGCGCCTCACCTTGGGTGGCGCGTAGTCGAGTCGAGGTAGGCACAGTTCGGGTTTGACCTGCCGCCTCGACTTGCTGAACGCCCCCTGCCCGACCTTCCCATGAGTCTTCGGACTCAAGACACGATCCTGGATGCGGCCTGCCAGCCGTGGGTAACCCTTAAGGTGACAGTGTCATTGTCCTGACCCGTCATACGCCCGATCTCGACGCCCCGACCGGTAATCGTTCGCCGGATACCAAAAGCGGTTCGCTGATCGTTCGCGGTGGGCCAAACCCGGTTTTCCTCAGCGATTCGCCCCCGCCAGCGCCAGGACCCCCTCCACCCCCCGCATCACGGCCTCGCGGTTTGCGCCAATCACGTTGACGTGGCCCAGCTTCCGCCCGGGGCGCGGCGCCTTGTCGTAGAGATGGAGACGGGCGCCGGGGATCCGTGCCAGCGCGGCCGGGTCGGGAAGGTCGCCGATCAGGTTGACCATGGTAGCCGGGCCGGGAACGCGCGGCGCCACGAGCGGAAATCCGGTCACGGCGCGGATGTGGTTCTCGAACTGGCTTGCGTCGGCGCCGTCCAGCGTCCAGTGGCCGGAGTTGTGCACCCGGGGCGCGATCTCGTTGGCCAGCAACGCGTTGCCACACTGGAAGAGCTCGACCGCGAGCACGCCGACGTAGCCTAGATGGTCCAGAATCCGGGTCGCGATCCGCTCGCCGGCCACCTGTAGCGCGGGCGCGAGGCGGGGCGCGGGGGCGTGGCTGAGACGCAGAATTCCGCCCCGGTGGTGGTTCTCGGTCAGCGGGTAGAAGACGCGACCACCCTCCGCTCCGGACGCCGCCAGCACGCTCAGCTCGCGGTCGAAATCGACAAAGGCCTCCGCAATCAGTCCGCTTCCCATTCGCTCGACGGCAGCCGCGGCCGCAGCCTCGGTGCGCGCGACCACCTGGCCCTTGCCATCGTAGCCGAAGCGGCGCGTCTTGATCACCGCGGGCAGACCGGTGGCCGCGAGCGCAGGCTCCAGATCGTCCACACCGTCGATTGGGTGGAAGGCGGGCGTCGCGATGCCGAGTTTGCGAAACATCCTCTTTTCGGCCAGCCGGTCCTGCGCAACCTCCAGCGCGCCCGGACGGGGATGGACCGGCACCCGCGCGGCCAGCCAGCGCGCACTCGCGGCCGGAACGTTCTCGAACTCGCAACTGATCACATCCGAGGTAGCCGCGAGACGACCAAGTCCCCGCGCGCTGTCGTAGGCCTCGGCGACCACCCGTCCCAGCGCGCCCGCGGGTGGGTCCGGCGCCGGTTCCAGAAAGGTGAAGCGGTGCCCGAGCGGGATTCCCTCCAGCGCGAGCATTCGTCCCAACTGGCCGCCGCCCAGAATTCCAATCCTCATCGGACGCCCTCGCAAGGACCGGCGAAGAGGTCCGGGCATGCCACGACTGCGGTCCCGGTGCGATCCGCCGAGACTCCGCGCTTCCCCTTCCCGCTCACTCGGGCGGTGGCAGGCTCGGGTCGGGATCGGCCAGGACGGCCCGGGTGCGCGCACCGGCCAGCGCCCGCACCGCCTCGCGAGTGGTCCGGTCGGAAACGCCCAGGATACGTCCCGCGAGCAGCGCCGCGTTGATCGCGCCCGCCACCCCGATCGCCAGCGTCCCGACTGGCACGCCCCCCGGCATCTGCACGATCGAGAGCAGCGAATCCATCCCCTTGAGCGCGCGCGACTGCACCGGAACCCCCAGCACCGGCAACACTGTCTTGGAGGCCACCATCCCCGGCAGGTGCGCGGCGCCACCCGCCCCCGCTATGATCACGCGCAACCCCCGCGCCTCGGCCGTGGCCGCGAAATCAAAGAGGAGATCGGGCGTGCGGTGCGCCGAAACGACCCGCGTCTCGTGGGGTATTTCCAGCGCGGCCAGGGTTTCGGCGGCGTGCCGCATGGTGTCCCAGTCGCTACGCGACCCCATGATCACGGCAACAAGGGGGGGAGGACGGTCGGTGGCGGTAGCGGTCGTCATTCGGTCGGGGCGGTTCAGAGGAATGCATTGGTCCCAGGCTCCGACTGTGACGGAAAGCGGCGGACAAGGCAAGGGCCGAGCCGTTTGGGACGCGCCACCGGCTGCCCCGGCCGCCGGGGAGATTGGGGCTATCTTGCGACACGGGCGGCCAACCCCACGACGGAGGCAGCGAGATGACGACAGACGCGAGCAGCCGGAAGGCGAGCGACGCCAGAGCGGGTCACGGGAATCCGAGCGACCGGAATCCGAGCGACCGGAGGGTAACCGTGTGGAAACCGAAGGACTTCGGCCCGCCAGGGCCGGTCCCACCGGAGGCCGCCGTGCGCCACGACAAACCGCCGGCGAGGGCAACGAACCGTGAAGAGGCGGTCGCCCTCATCCCCCCCAACCCTCCTTTCCGTGCTTTTCTACCGATCCTTTGCGCGGTCTGGGCCGACGGGCTGATGGAGGACGACGAACTGCGCGTTGTGGAGGGTGCGCTGGGGGGTTGCGCGTGGGCGGACGCTGCAAGTCGTGAGCGGATTCGTGGCTGGCTGGATCCCGCCCGTCCCCCCGCCGCCGCCCTCTTCGCGCGGTCCGTTGCTCTGATTCGCGCCGCGCCCGGCAATCCGGTCACTCTCGCTCAGGCCGGTCTGGTGATCGCCGAAGCGGCTGCGGGCGTTCGACTTGACTGGCGCGACGATGCGGTTGCGGTCCTTGCCCGGGTCGAGGTGGAGCTGGGGATTGTGGCCCGGGAGGCCCTGCTGGAGCTGGTGGGGCAAACAAATGTTCACGCTGCGGAAACATCTGACGCGCCGAGCGAGGGATCGTCGCGCGGGACCACCGGCCCTGAGCCGCAAACCGAGGGCGCCCCGAACGCCGATCCTGTGCGGGACACCGATGACTCTTCCCTCGTCGCCGCGCTGGCGGCCCAAATCCGGGGTGGCCACCCCGAGATTCGCGCGCGCGTCCGCCATGCGCTGGCCCGTCCCGAACTGCAAATCCCCGACGAACTTCCGCGCGACGAACATCGCGAACGAACCCTGGCGGCGGTGCAGACGCTGGCCGATCTCGGGCTCGGGGCGCTGTCGTATCCCGAACGCTTCGGGGGCACCGGCGAGCCGGGCGCTGCCGTGGCCGCCTTCGAGGAGCTGGCGCTGGGCGATCTCGGAGTGCTGGTCAAGTACGGCGTCCAGTTCGGGCTCTTTGGGGGAAGCGTCGCGCAGCTCGGCACCGAGAAGCACCACTGCCGCTACCTCGGCCCCATCGCCACCCTGGAGCTGCCCGGATGTTACGCCATGACCGAGACGGGACACGGCTCGAATGTGCGCGACCTTCGCACCACGGCCACCTGGGACGCCGCCGCGGACGGGTTCATCGTCCACACCCCCGACGACGGGGCGCGCAAGGACTACATCGGCAACGCGGCCTGTCACGGTCGGCTCGCCACCGTCTTCGCGCGGCTCATTGCCGGCCCGGACGATCATGGCGTCCACGCCCTTCTGGTGCCGATTCGCGACAGCGCGGGACGGGTTGCGCCCGGTGTGCGCATTGAGGATTGCGGGGGGAAGGCGGGGTTGAACGGGGTTGACAACGGACGTATCTGGTTTGATGGTGTACGAGTCGGACGCGACGCCCTCCTCGACCGGTTTGCGCGCATTACGCCCGATGGCCGGTACGAGAGCCCGATTCCGAGCCCCGGCCGCCGCTTCTTCACGATGCTGGGAACGCTCGTTGCGGGCCGGATCAGCATTGCCGCCGCCTCGCACACGGTCGCTCGCCGCGCCCTCGCGATCGCTGTCCGCCGGGCCGTTTCGCGCCGCCAGTTCGGTCCGCGCGGAGGCTCGGAAGTCCCCATCCTGGAATACCCTGCGGTGCAGCGCGCGCTCCTGCCCAAACTCGCCGCCACCTGGGCCACGGGGTTCGCCATCCACGACCTGACCCGCCGTTTCGCCGACTCGGAGAGCGACCCTGCCGAGCTCGAGGTGCGGGCGGCCGGGCTGAAGGCGGTGGCGTCGAGGCTGGCGATGGACACCCTTCAGTCCAGCCGCGAGGTCTGCGGGGGCGCGGGCTACCTGACCGAGAACCGCTTCGCGCAAATGCGGGCCGACACCGACGTCTTCACCACCTTCGAGGGTGCCAATCCCGTCCTCCTGCAACTGGTCGCCAAGGGGCTGCTCTCGCGCCTGCGCCGTGACCTGGGCGACCTCTCAATGTGGGGAATGACCCGCCACCTGGCCGATCTCGCCGGTGCGCGCCTGGCCGCCGCCAATCCCCTGACAACACGCCGCACCGACGCCGACCATCTGACCGGCAACGACTTCCAGCTCTGGGCGCTGCGCTGCCGCGAGGAACGGTTGCTGCGTTCGGCCGCTCGCCGGGTCAAGGCCGCCCTCGATGGGGGAAGCGACAGCTTTGCAGCGGTCAACGCCTGCCAACACCACCTGATTTCGCTGGCCCGCGCCCATGTGGACCGGATTCGTCTGGAGGTGGCCGGCGAGGCGGTGGAGCGCATGGAGCCGTCGCCCGCTCGCGAACTGCTGGCCCGCCTGATCGCGCTCTTCGGCCTGTCGGTGCTGGAACGCCACCGCGCCTGGTTCCTGGAGAAGGGCTACTTCGAGCCGCCCAAGAGCGAGGCCGTGCGCCGCCAGGTGAATGCGCTCTGCCGGGAGCTGGCTCCGCGTGCCGTGGAGCTTGTCAACGCCTTCGGGATTCCGGACGGGTTGTTGCGGGCGGAGATCGGGGGCGAAGATGGATATGTCAAGGCAGGCGAAGAGTAGCGGACCTGCGAGGGAGGGGGCGAAGCTTGCATGGGGGGGGGGAAGTGTTACCCATTCTTGAGTCTCAAAACTTGGAGGGACCGATGGCGGCGAAACGCAGTGGTGGACGAGGGAGACACCTCGTCGCGATGATCTTGATGGTCTGCTTGCCCCTGCTGGCACGGCCCGCCGTAGCCATCCAGGTCGCTACCGAATTGCGGGTGGCTGACTCGGGCGCCTGGTCCATTGATGTGACCCGGGATGTTGCACTGGCTGGGGACTGGGTCGAGCAGGCAGCGGATATCCAGCGCCTTGATCCAGAGCATGTGCTCTTTGTTTCGGGCCGGACGGCGGACGGGTTTGTTGTGGCTGCGGTGGACGGGTCCGGTTGGAAGAAGGTCGGTCGATCCGGGCAAGGGCCGGGCGAGTACCGTTTCATCAGATGGGTCGTGCCCCATGACGGCAGGCTGCATGTGTTCGATGGCGCGGCGATGCGCCGCACGGTGCTCGATGCTCGTTTCGAGGTTGTCCGAACCAACCCGTTCCAGATCAATTCGGCCGGCGGTGCCGCCATCCTCGACGATTCGACGTATATCGTCAACGGCTCGATCCCGGCCCGTGATCGGGTTGGCCATGTGTTGCATCACTTTGGCCCAGAAGGAGAGGTGATCCGTTCGTTCGACGAATCGCCCGACGGTTACGGCACTTCCAGCTCGGGAAACACCCAGTATCGATCTCTCTCGGCTACATCGGCCGGTAGTTTGTGGGCGGCACACCGTACTCGATATCAGATTGACTTGTGGGATGTCGAGAGTGGCGCTCGCACCCTCTCTCTTCTTCGCAAAGCGGACTGGTTCACCCCGCACAGTGAGTGGTCATCGAATGACCCCGCGATGCCGTCCAAGGCTCAATTGCTGGATCTCGAAGTGGACTCCGCCGGGAGGCTGTGGGTGCTGATTGCCGTCGCATCCAGGCGCTGGTCGGAGGGATTTGTCCGCGCACGCGAAGGGGCCCATCCGGAACTGGGTGCATTTGTGCTTGAGGACTGGAATATTGCGTACGACACCGTCGTTGAAGTCATCGATCCGAATGCGCGATGCGTGCTCGCGACCGTGACGCTGGATGACCGAGTGCCTTTCTTCGTGGGACCGGGATGGGCCGCGTCCTATCGAGAGGACGAACAGGGGAACCCTATGCAACAGCTTTGGCGTCTCCGGTTGGATGGACCGCCATCACAAAGCACAGGAGAAGCAGGATGCGAATATTCCCCTGGAATCGCTGCTCACCGCTGACGAGCGCGGCCTGATCGAGATGGCTCGGGCTGAGGATCCCGACCAGTAGAGTTGCGCGGTGGAGCGCCGTGACCCCCAGCCCGCCGCCACACTCTTTGCGAATGATTCGAAATCTTGCGAATGGTTCGACATCTGCGAATGATTCCCCGTCGCCGGAAATCGCTACCCCGCCTCCACCACCAGGTGCCGCTTCTTCCCGATCCGCACCACGATGAAGCGCCCGTCGATCAGGTCAGGGATTCCGAGCTGCCTTCGCATCCCCTTCACCCGAGTCCCGTTCACCCTCACCCCGCCCCCCCGCATCAGCCGCCGCGCCTCGCCGCGTGACGCCGCCGCGCCCGAGTCGGCCATCAGCACGGCCAGATCGATCCCCGCCTCCAGAGCCCCCCGCGCGACCACCCTGGACGGCACGTCGGCGAAGATCTCCGCGATGTCGTCCGCCCCCAGTCCCTCCAGGCTTCCCCCGAAGAGCACCCGCGAGGCCCGTTCGGCGCTGTCCAGTCCCCCATTTCCGTGCACCGCTCGCGTCACTTCGGCGGCGAGACGGCGTTGGGCTTCGCGACGGTGCGGCCGTTCGGCGACCGCGCGCGCCAGCTCGTCCACCTCGGTCCGGCCCAATGGCGTAAAGAAGCGCAGGTAGCGGACCACCTCGGCGTCGGGCGTGTTGAGCCAGAACTGGTAGAAGCGGTAGGGGGATGTGCGCGCCGGATCCAGCCAGACCGTCCCCTCCTCGGTCTTGCCGAACTTGACGCCGCCCGCCGACTCGATCAGCGGAAAGACGACGCCGTGGCAGCGAGGACCTCCCATGCGCCGAACCAGGTCGATTCCGGCGGTGATGTTGCCCCATTGGTCCGTGCCGCCCATCTGCAGCGTGCAGCCGTGGCGGCGGTTGAGCTCCACGAAGTCGTGGGCCTGCAGAAGCTGGTAGCTGAACTCGGTGAAGGAGATGCCCGATTCCTCATCGGCGATGCGGCGGCGCACCGATTCCTTGCGCAGCATGGCGTTGACCGAGAAGTGCTTGGCGGTGTCGCGCAGAAACTCGACCAGGCGAAGATTGCCCAGCCAGTCGAGATTGTTGGCCATGCGGGCGGGCGCGGTGCGGGACTCGAAGTCGAGGAATGAAGCAAGCTGGCGGTGAATTCCAGCCGCGTTCTCTTCGGCCTGGGCGCGGGTCAGGAGCGTGCGTTCGGAAGCCTTGCCGGAGGGATCGCCGATGAGGCCGGTGCCGCCGCCGACCAGCGCGATCGGGCAGTGGCCGGCGCGTTGCAGGTGGACCAGTCCCATGATGGGGACGAGAGACCCGACATGCAGCGAGGACGCGGTGGGATCGAACCCGATGTAGCCGGTGACCTGGCCGGAGGAGAGCGCCGCGGCCGCGTGTTCGGATGCGTCGGCGAGGAGGCCGCGCCAGCGAAGTTCGTCGATCATGGACGGTACATTGGAGAAGTCATGGATTGGCCGATCATCGATCATGGAGAGCCTGAGGCCGGTGCGGGCTGCGGTTTCAGGAGGTCGCGGGCACGGGGTCTGATCACCTTGCCCGTCCAGGTTCGTTCAAGTGCGTCCACCACCACGATGCGCGTCGGACAACGCCCCCGCGAGAGCCGGCTGCGGCAGTGCCGGTCGATCTCCCCGGCGCTGGCCATTCCGGGATCGGCTTCGACGACCGCCGCCACCAGCTCGCCCCATTCGTCGTCCGGAACGCCGAAGACCACTGCGTCGCGCACACCGGGCGCCGCCGCGATCACGCGCTCAACCTCGGCCGGGCTCACATTCTGTCCCCCGCTTACGATCATCGCATCGGCGCGGCCCTCGATCCAGACCCGTCCCCGCTCATCCACGCGGCCCAGATCGCGGGTGGCGAACCAGCCGGAGGAATCGGTCGGGAGCGGCTGCGGACGCGCGCCGGGAGCTGCGATCACGGAGGTGGCCAGGGTGGGACCGCGGACGTGCATCACGCCATTCGCGTCGGAGCGGAGCTGGACTGCGCGCAGGGGAGTTCCGGCTGTTCCGGGAAGCCGGCGGGCGAGGGCGGGCGGCGCGGTGGCGATCTGCGAGGTCGTCTCGGTCATTCCCCAGGTGGTGGCCAGGGGAAGTCCGGTGGCCCAGGCGTCGCGGAGAAGGCCGGGTGCGGCGGCGGCGCCCCCAACCAGTACGCAGCGCAGGGAGGAGGGAATGGATGCGCCCCGCAGCCGCGCAAGGAGACGCCGCAGCATGACCGGCACGACCGCCAGATGGGTGATTTCACCGCGCAGGATGGCATTGGCCACGCGGCCGGGATCGAAGCGGGGCCAGAGCCGTACCGACGCCCCCGTCAGAACCGCGCGCACCACGAGCGAGAGCCCGCCGATGTGGCCGATCGAGAGACAGAGTCCCCAGCGGTCCGAGGCGGCAAGCGAGAGGCGGGACGCGACGGCGGCGGTGGAGACGGCAAAGTTGCGGTGCGCAAAGCCGATCGCGCGAGAGCTGCCGGTGGAGCCGGAGGTGAGGATGTAGGCGATGGTGGCGTCGTCGTTTGGGTGCGCGTTGCGCGCGGCAGAGTGGGATTGGGGACTGGATCCGGGCGCGGCCCCGGCCAGCTTGCGCAACGCGTCATCGTCCAGGTGGAGTGCGGGATTGACCAGCCTCTGCGCGGCCACCACCTCACGCGGCGTCAGGCGCTCGTGCAGCGGCACCGCAATCCCCCCCGCCCGCCACACCCCAAGGAGCGCTGCGACCGCTTTCACCCCCGGGGTCGCGTGAATCGTCGCGGCGCGTCCCCCCGCCACCGCACCCAACCTGGCGGCCACCCCCCGGGCGCGTTCATCCAGCTCGCGCCAGGTCGCGCTTCCCCCATCCCAATGGAGCGCGGCACCGTGGGGAGTCCGGGCGGCATGGGTGCTCAGGCGATCGGCCGGAGTTTTGGGAAACACGCAACCATCGGAGCTACCTGGAATCCGGGCGGCATGCCTTCGGTTTGGGTTCGCCGACATTTGCGGGAAAACCGAGCTCTCCGAAGCGCTCACCGGTCAGCTTCCGCCCGCAAGAAATCCCGCCAGCGCCGCGCCCAGCCCCAGCCCGGCCCCGTAGAAGGCCACGCCGCGCGCCGTCATGCCCAGCGCGGGATTAAGGGTGCGCCGGTCCACGGGGCCACCGTGCGCGCCGTCGTCCCCCAGCACCGCCATCACCCGCCGCGCCGCCGGCAGACAGGGAAGGAAACCGGCCAGGGCGAGGAGCGTCCAGGGCGGCCACCCGAGCGCGCCGACCCCGGCCAGCGGCACCGCCAACGCCGCCGCCAGCGAAACGAAGTACTGCGCCACCGTGAAGCGATCGCCAAAGCGGACGGCCAGGGTGCGTTTTCCCGCGGCCGCGTCGGTCTCGCGATCGCGCAGATTGTTGACGACGAGCATGGCCGTGCTGAAGGCGCCAAGTCCCGCACCGGCCAGAATCGCGCCCGGCGACCAGTATCCGGCCTGCACGAAGTGGGTGGTTGCGGTCGCGACCGGCCCGAAGAAAACGAAGACGAAGGCGTCGCCAAGTCCATTGTAGGCAAGAGGATACGGACCGCCCGTGTAGCAGACCCCCATGATCATCGAGAGGATTCCGACCGCCGCGACCGGCCAGCCCGCGACCCAGACCAGGTAGGCGCCGGTCAGGGTGGCCAGAGCGAGGGCGGTCGTCATTCCGCGAAAGACCGCTTCCGGGCGCAGGATCCCCGCCTGCGTGACCCGCACCGGACCCAGCCGCTCGGCAGTGTCGCCGCCCTTGACGAAGTCGTAGTAGTCGTTCGCCAGGTTGGTCGCAATCTGAATGAGAAGCGCCCCGACCAGCGCCGCGAGCGCGGGAAATCCCCGAAAAACCCCCTCGGCGGAGGCCAGTCCCGTTCCGGCCACAACCGGCGCGGCGGCCGCCGAAAGGGTGCGCGGCCGGGTCGCCAGGATCCACGCGCGCGCGCGACTTACCTCCTGCATCGTGTCTTTCCGCATCGTGCCATCCCTTCCCCCATTCCCGCCTCGCCAGCGCCGGGCACCCAACGCGGCCTTGCGCCTTCAAATCCCCCTACGGCGGCAGGACCCGCCTTCACGGGCAAGTCTCCCCTTCACGGCAACCCCCTCCCCCGGCCACGGCAAGCTCCCCTACCACGGCAGCCACGGGTACTTGCGGAAGTCCGGCTTGCGTTTTTCAAGATAGGCGTCACGACCCTCCTGGCCCTGTTCGGTCATGTAGAAGAGCAGCGTCGCGTTTCCGGCCAGCTCCTGCAGCCCCGCCTGTCCATCCACATCGGCGTTGAAGGCCGACTTGAGGAGCCGGATCGCCAGCGGACTGTGGTCAAGGATCTGCTGCGCCCAGCGAAAACCTTCCTCCTCGAGCTCGTCGACCGGAACAACCTTGTTGACCAGTCCCATCTCGAGCGCCTCGGCCGCGCTGTACTGCCTGCAGAGATACCAGATTTCGCGCGCCTTCTTCTGCCCCACGATGCGTGCCAGGTACGACGAACCGAAACCGCCGTCGAAGCTGCCCACCTTCGGCCCCGTCTGTCCGAAGACCGCATTGTCGGCAGCCAGGGTGAGGTCGCAGACGACGTGCAGCACATGACCGCCCCCGATCGCGTAGCCCGCCACCAGTGCGATGACCGGCTTGGGCATGGTGCGGATCAACCGTTGCAGAACGAGGACATTCAGCCTGGGCACTCCGTCGCCCCCCACATAGCCCGCGTCGCCGCGCACGCGCTGGTCGCCACCCGAGCAGAAGGCGTACTTGCCGTCCTTCGCGGGGCCCTCGCCGGTAAGGAGGACGACTCCGATCGACGAATCCTCGTTGGCGTCGTTGAATGCGTCAAGGAGTTCAAAGAGCGTCTCGGGGCGAAACGCGTTGCGGACCTCGGGGCGGTTGATCGCGATCCGGGCCACGCCGTCGCGCTTGCGGTAAGTGATGTCGGTGTAGGACTTGACGGTCTGCCAGGTGGTGGAGCTCACGGGATGGCCTCCGGTGCAGTGGTGTGGTTTCTCGCCGCGGCCGGCGCGGGCACCCGGAGTTCGGCGATTGTCATGGGGCGCCCCTGGGTGGGGACTCAAGGTGGCGGATGACGCGATGTCGGGCCTCTTCGTGCAGGCGCCGGTTTTCTTCGCGGTCGGTACGGACGCGGACGATCCCGGTGCCGGGCCGGGCTACCGCGTCGGCGACCGCTTCGCTCAGTGCGCGGGGGGTGTCGGCGTCGGCGAAGGGCAGGCCGTAGAGGCGCGCCGCATGACGGAAGTCGAGGCCGTGCGGGGTCGCGAAGTACGGTGTGAAGACCGGCTCGAAGTTTCGGATCGGGAGCATGTGGAAGATACCGCCTCCGTCGTTGTCGATCACGACGAAGACGACATCGAGCCCCCGGTCGCGCGCGGCGAGGAGGCCGTTCAGGTCGTGGTAGAAGGCGATGTCGCCGACGAGCGCCGCCACCGGGCCGCCGCGTCCGGCCGCGCACCCGAGCGCCGACGAGACCACACCGTCGATCCCGCTGGCGCCCCGGTTCGCGAAGACGGTGACGCCCGTGGGCGCGGGGCGGCCGTACGCATCCACATCGCGGACCGGCATCGAGGACGACGCGAAGAGTGCCGATCCGGGGGGCAGTGCGTCCAGGAGGGCGGCCGCGTAGGCGCCTTCGTGGCCGCGCGGGAGGGTGGCCGGGTGGATAGCCGACCAGGTGGCCGCCTCGAGGTCGCGCCAGCGGCGCAGCCAGGGTGGCCGGGAGCCACCAGCCACCCGGGCCAGGCGATTCAGCAGGTCCGCCGCGGGGGCCCTCAGGTAGAGGCTGGCCAATCCCTGGTGGTCCTTGGGCCGGGAACCGTCGTCGATGACAACCTGGAAGGCTCCCCGCCAGCGCCCCAGCGCCCGTTCGAGCACCGCCGAGGTCGGGGTGCGCCCGGTGCGAATGACGAGGTCGGGGGTGCAGCGCCCGGTCACCCCTGCAGCGCGCAGGAAGTGATCGTAGCCGCCCACAACCAACGCGGGTGGATCGGCGGCGGGCTGGAAGCGCGCGCCCGAAAGCGGGTCGGCCAGGAGGGGGATTCCGTGCGCCGCCGCGAAGCGCACTGCCGCCGGACCCATGCTCTCGGGATCGCTCGCCGGACCCGCCACCAGGAGGGGACGTTCGGCCCGGGCCAGACGCACAGCCACTTCGGCTTCCATTTCTCGCACACCGCCCGCTGCGGATGGCCTCCCGGACAGTGGCGCGGCGATGGCCGAACCCTCCCGCAGGCCCGAATCCATCCCGCGGCCCCTGCGCATCCCGCGGCTGCCGGCCTTCCCCCGGCCTCCCGGCCGCCCCTGCGGCAAAGCGCCCACGCCTTTGCGCACCCTCTCGGGCGAGGCGGGCTCCAGCGGTTTCTCGAAGGGAACGTTGAGGTGCACCGGACCCGGCGGGGGCCCCACGGCGGCGGCCAGCGCGCGCGTCGCCAGTTGGAAGGGAGAGTCGGTCTCCGCCGCATCGAGGAGCGCCCGCGACGGAACCGGCAGATCGGCTTCGAAGCGAACCCGCCTGCCAAAGATTCCGGTCTGCTCGATCGTCTGGTTGGCGTCGGCGCCGCGCAGGCGCGGGGGACGGTCGGCGGTAAGGAGCACCAGGGGAATGTCGGAGAGGTCGGCCTCCACGACCGCGGGCAGGAGATGGGCGACCGCCGTCCCGGATGTGGTAATCAGCGCTGCCGGGTGCGAGCGGGCCCGGCCGTAGCCGAGGGCGAAAAAGCCGGCCGAACGTTCGTCGAGGTGCACCCGAGGCGAGATTCCGGAGGTTTGCGCGGCCGCGAGGACCAGGGGACCGGAGCGCGATCCGGGCGCAATCCCCACCTCGGAAATCCCCCATTCCGCGAGCGCCGCGAGGATCCGGCAGGCCCACGCGAGGTTGAGCGTTCCCGGGTCCACCTTCCTCACGCCCGCCGGGCGGCCGCCTCCCCTGGAACGTTTCCGGCACTGTCGCGCTCACCGGTTCGCGCAATCGCCCGCAACACAGGACGAAACTTCAGCTCGGTTTCTTCCCATTCCAGAGCAGGGTCGGATCCCCGCACGATTCCGGCCCCGGCAAAGAGCCGCCAGCGATCTCCGGCACAAACGGCCGAACGCAGCGCGGGCACGAAGATCCCCTTGCCGGCCGCATCGAACCAGCCCACCGGACCCGCGTACCAGCCGCGGTCGAAGGTCTCGCCTGCGGTCAGGACGGAGAGCGCAACGTCGCGCGGGATGCCGCAGACGGCCGGGGTCGGGTGCAGCGAGGCAAGGATGTTGAGCAGGGAGAGGCGGGAGGGCACTCCGGCGGCGATCTTCGTTTCCAGATGCTGAATCCGGGCAAGCGCCAGGACGTGCGGCTCCACATCGCGCTGCACCGCGCAACCGAGCCGCTTCAGGCGCGCCACCATGTCGCGAACCACCACATCGTGTTCGGCGCGGTCCTTGGGGTTGTTGAAGAGATCGCGGGCAAGCTGCGCGGTCTCGACCGAGTTGGTCCCGACGGGCGCGCTCCCGGCCACCGCCGTCGCGCGCACTACCCCGTTCACCATCGTCGCGATCGTTTCCGGGGCCGCCCCCACCACCGCCTCCCCCGGCACGGGCTCGAAGAGGAACACATGGCTGCCGTGGTTTTCCTCCCAGAGCGCGGTCGCCAGCTCGGCGGGCTCCGCGGCGCGGCCGGGCGCCAGGTCCAGCGCACGCGCCAGAACGACCTTTTCGGCCTCGCCCACGCCGATTCGGTCCAGCGCCTGCCACACCATCCGCCGCCAGGCCGCGCGCTTCGTTTCGGGCAAGCGCAACGAACCGGCGTCCGCATCACGCTTCCGTTTCCCGCGGCGCACCCCCACGACCGCACGGCGCAGCTCTGGGCTCCGTCCCTCCCCCCGGGCCGCGTCCCCCGTTCCCCTCAGCGCCCCGCGCCACTCGCGCCACCGCTGCGCGGCCTCTTCGCGGCTCGTTCCCCGCACGGCCAGGCTGCACCGGCCGGTATCGGGGAAGTGCTCGAGCTCGACCTCGGGCAGATGAAAGAGCGCGGCCGGAAAGGAGGCCCACAGCGGGTCGGTTCCGCGCCCCGCCGCAAAGGAAAATCCTCCGAACAAACGCGGCGCCCGCCCCTGGTTCCGTACCCCGGCGAAGATCCGTCCGGCTTCCTCCTCCACCACCCGGAAGCGAGCGGGATCGGCCCCGGCCGCACCATTTTCCACCACGATCCGCTCCGCCAGTCCCCCATGCGCGACCCACCGGTTGCCCGAAGCCCAGAACCCGCGCGGACGACCCGCCGAGCGGCGCAGGAACTCCCCGGGAGAAACCGCCCCCACCTCCCCCCTGACTTCTTGCACGAGACGCAGCGGCCGAGTCTAGGCGCCGTCTACCGCGCCCTGGAGCACGAACGGTCCCTGCTGCTGCCCGGTGCCGTCGGTGTTCGAGGCGCCATTCAAATCCGAGGCGCCACGCATATCCGAGGCCCCGCCCATACCCGAGACACCACCCATACCCGAGACACCGCTGATATTCGAGACACCACAGTTCTGGAGCACCGCCTGCGCATCGGCCCGGCCCGTGTCGGAGGGCGCAATCCGGTCCTCACCCTGCTCGGGTTCGTCGTCCAGTCCCCCCAGGAGCCCCACATCGTGGTCCGCCACCCGCGACGCCACCACGCGCAGATTCGTCTCGCCGGTGGCCGGGTTGTCGAATGCGGTCGCCACCAGCACATCGTGGTAGGTGTTGCCGGTGACGATCTGCAGCCCGAGCCCCGACGTCTGCTTGCGGCCGCGCACGAATCCCGCGTCGCTGTTCCCGTCCTCGATCGTGTAGCCGAGGATGTTGAGCTGGGCGACCGCGCACTGGTAGGCGTCCGCGCGTCCGGGCGGGGCCACACCCGAGAAGGAAATGGGCGCCGCCGAACAGGCCGCGATGGCGAGCGCGCCGAGGATGGTTCCCAGGCGGGCCGGGACGACACGTGTCAGTTTCTGTCTCATTGCGTCGAATCCTCCTGGCATCAGGAAAGGACAAGCGGACGGGCCAATCGCACTCGCGACCGAACCGATCCGCAGGGTAAGGTGACCGGCCTCGTGCCGGGGGTCAAGGTCATCTGCCAGTTCCGTGCCGCACCGCGCGCCTCGTTGGTCCCCCTGTCGGCGGCGACATATGTTTCCCCCATGCGCCCGCCGAACCCGACCCCGACCCGGACTCCCGCAGACCTCACCCCGGTTCCCGCTCCGGTGGAGGGCCAGCACGATCTCACGCGCCCGGAGTACTTCCTCAACCGCGAGCTCACCTGGCTGAACTTCAACTTCCGGGTGCTCCACGAGGCCGGGGACCCGCGTACGCCGCTACTTGAGCGCGTCAAGTTTCTGGCGATCGTCGGATCGAATCTTGACGAGTTCTTCATGAAGCGGATCGGGGGATTGAAGCAGCAGGTCGAGGCCGGAATTACCGAAAAAACGGTGGACGGGCGCACCCCCGGCGAGCAGATCGCGCAGTGCTACGAGGTGGTGCGAACGCTGGAAGAGCGGCAGCGCAGGACCGGCCACGCCCTTCTGAAAGAGCTGGCCCGCGAGGGAATCCGGGTGGCGGACTGGAGCGATCTGGGCGAAGAGCGGCGGATTTGGCTACGGGAATACTATCTGCGCAACATCTATCCGCTGGTGACGCCGCAGGCAACCGATCCCGCGCATCCCTTCCCCTTCATCTCCAATCTGTCGTTGAATCTGCTGGTCACGCTGCGCTATCCGGACGACGAGCACACCCTGGTCGCACGTGTAAAGGTACCGGTGGGGACCGGCATTCCGCGGCTTGTGCGCGTGGGCGATGCACCGGTGTGGGTGCCGCTCGAGACCGTGATGGCCAACAATCTCGATGTACTCTTCCCCGGCATGAAGATCCTTTCGTGCGAAGTCTTCCGCGTGACGCGCAACGCGATCTACGATGTGGACGAAGACATGGCCGACGATCTCCTGGAGCTCATGGAGGCGGGGCTGCGCAAGAGAAAGCTGGCGCCGATCGTGCGGTTGCAGGTTGCGCAGGGATTCGACGCCGGCCGACTACAAATGCTCACCAGCGTTCTGGGACTGCGAGATTCCGACGTTTTCGAGGGAGACGGACTGCCGGGGCTGCGCGACCTCATGGAGCTGCACGAACTTGCCCGTCCCGAGCTCAGGAACATTGCGCATCACCCCTGCGAACACCCCGATCTTCTCACCGACCGTCCGGTCTTCGACATTGTACGCGACGCGGGACCCATCCTTCTGCACCACCCCTACCAGGCCTTCGACACCTCGGTGCTGCGCTTTCTTCGCGATGCCTCGCAGGATCCCCGGGTGCGCGCAATCAAGATGACCTTCTACCGCATGGCGCCCCACGGCAGCGTCATCGACCACCTTGTGCACGCGGCCCGCAACGGCAAACAGGTCGCGGTCGTGATCGAGCTGCGCGCCCGCTTCGACGAGGCCGCCAACATTCGCTGGGCCAATGCCCTGGCCTCGCACGGCATCCACGTCACCTATGGCGTATTGGGGCTGAAGACGCACTGCAAGGTCATCCTTGTGGTTCGCCAGGAACGCGATGGCTTGCGCCGCTACGCCCATCTCGGAACCGGCAACTATCATGTGGGAACCGCGCGTCTCTATTGCGATCACGGGCTGCTCACCTGCGATCCCGTCATCGGCGCCGACCTGACCGAACTCTTCAACTACCTGACCACCGGCTATCGTCCCAAGCGCAAGTACCAAAAGCTGCTGCCCGCGCCCAAATTCCTCCGCCGTGCAATTCTGGAGCGCATCGAACGCGAGATCGACGTGCACAGCAACGACTCGCCCGGACGGATTCAGATGCAGATGAATGCGCTGGAGGATCCGGAGGTGACGCGCGCGCTGTACAAGGCGTCGGCCCAGGGCGTAGGGGTGGATTTGATTGTGCGCGACAGTTGCCGCATTCGTCCGGGGATTCCGGGCCTGTCCGACAACATTCGCGTAATAAGCATTGTGGGAAGGTTCCTTCAGCACTCGCGCATCTACTACTTCCGCAACGGCGGCGACGAAGAATATTACATCGGTTCGGCCGACTGCATGGGCCGCAACCTCAGCGCCCGGGTGGAGGTGCTGGTACCGGTCGACGCGCCCGCGCTGTGCAGCGAATTGCGCCAGGTTCTGGACATTCAGCTCGCCGACCACCGCTGCGCCTGGGAGATGGCCGCCGACGGTAGCTACACGCAACGAACGCCGACGGGCAAGCGCGAGAGCTGCACCTTCGAGACGATGATCGCCTGGGCCCAGGCCCGCGAGTTCGAGGGGACGAGGCTGCGCAGCCGGTTGGCCAGAGGGCCGCGGCTGGCGCGGGGGAAGGGGTGAGCGTCAGTTGAACGCCTGTGCCGCCACGCGCTGAACGTCCATTTCGTCTCTGGCGACACCGTAGAGCTTGCCGTCTGCAATGGCGCGCAGCGAGAAGCGCTCGGGAAGGATGAAGTGGCGGCCGAGGGACCCGTGGAGATCGACTTCGGTCCAGTGCTGGCGCTCGTCCCCGTACACGGCCCGGCGCGCCCAGACCTTGCCGTCTTCCGAGATCAGGAGACTCGTGGCCACCGACCAGTGGGTTGGCCAATCTCCGAAGGTCACCCGCCTGGGAAGGTTCGGTTGCTCGCTCCGAAAGTCTGCCTCGGCACGCTCCCGGTCCGCCGCGCTCGCCGGACGCCCCATGACGCCCATCGCCACCGAGTCCACCGAGAGCCATGCAGTCGCGGTCTCCTGTCCCGGCGACCTGGGCGCCGTGAAGACCGTGATCGCGCCGTTGTAGCCGTTCGCCACCACGACGGCGCTGTCGCCCATCGCCGCCCAGGCTCCCGCATCGCCGAAGTCCGAGCTGAACATCGACATGGGACCGGCCACCCACGATACGGAGTCGAAACGCCAGCTTGCAATCGTGTCGGTGCGGTTGCCCGCAGGGGACTCCAGAATCAGATGATGGTACGGATCGCCCGCGACGATGCCGCCCGCCCTGAAGGTGTAGAATCCGCGGGTTTCCTTAACGACGGCGCCATTGCGCAGGAACGCCAGTCCTCCACTCGGAACCGCTGTTCCGTTGTTCGCCGCGCCGCCCGCGCGCCGGGTCTCCAGGTGTTCTCCGCCCAGGGTGAACCGACTCACCCGCTGCTGTCGCATGTCCGTCACCGACACGACCGAATCGACGCGCAGATCGTTGACGAAGATGGAGAACTCCCCCGGACCATTGCCCTGCCTGCCGAAGGCCCCGATCAGGCGACCGGTGTCGTCGAAATGGAGGACCCGTCCTTCGCGCGCATCGAGCACCCAGATTGCATCGTCGCGTGGAACGATGTCGGCAATCCCGCCGAAGAACCCGCCCTCGAACTCCGCCGGAATCACCGTCTCCACGTCGCGGCCGGAGAGGTCGACGACGGGGAGTTGGGCGATCATCTGTGTGGCTGAACCCGCGGCAATCGCAGCAAGGGCGGCGCCAGCCAGGGCAGATCCGAAGCCTCGTCTCATTCCTTCCTCCTCCTCTCGGCGCGCCACCTTCGCAGATTACGCATCCATTGCCCCCCGGCCCCGCCCTCCCGCACAGTCACCCTACCCCAACCCCCCCGCCCCCACCACCCGCCCCCGCTCCCCCCACCGCCCCAGGGTCGCGGCCTCCTCCTCGAGCCCCAGTCCCCAGGTCGCGTCCCGCACGGCCGTCACCCGGTAGCCGCGGTCCAGGAGTCCGTCCACGGCCTGCGTCATGCACACGTCGCGCGCGACTCCGATCACGACGAACTCGGCCTCGCCGCCCAGCGCGTCCACCAACTCCCGCACAAAGGTCTCGCAGCCCGGATTGCCCTCGAATACATTGAAGCGCGTCTTCTGCACGAATACCGGGCGCCGCTCTGCCACCGCCTGCCGCGCGACCTCCGTCGCCGCTGCCTCGGTCGCGTCGTGAGGCAACACCACCGGGTCCTCCGGCCGCAGCTCGGCGATGATCTCGGCGCCTCGGCGTTCACCCGGATCGGGCGAGCGGCCCATGCAGTGCGGCGGATAGGTGCCGCGCCCGGGGTCGGGGTTGGCCGCGTCAATTTCCGCGTCCTCGTAGCCATGCCAGTCGCCGGTATAGACAACCGCCGCGCAGTGCCGGCGCATCCAGGCCAGGGCGCGTTCCAACACCCCAATGATGGTGACCGCGCCCGGGTCGGAGTCGTCGAAGAGGTTGCGCACGTAGAGCCGGCCCGAAGGTTCCATGAAGTCGCGCTGCACATCGACAATCCACCCGACGCGCACGGCCGGGGTCGCGCTTGCCTGGTCTCTTCTCACTTGACGATCTCCAGTCGGTCGTTCGGACGATGCCAGCGCCCCGCCTTCGCCAGCGGGCGCCCCTCCACAAGCACAATGTCGGCGGTGTAGTCGAAGGAACCCTGCATCAGCGACGAACCCACGCCGTAGGAATCGACCGGCGCCCCGGCCTCCTCGAAGGCCCGGATCTTGCCCGCATTGAATCCCCCCGAAGCCACGATTTGCACATGACCGAACCCCGCGCCATCCAGCGCGTCGCGAACCTTGTGCACAAGCCGCGCGTTGACGCCGCGGGGATCGAAGTCGCCCATCTCGCCCGCCAGACAACGGTCCACCATTGTGCCCGAGGTGTCGAGCCGCACCCCCCAGAGCCGCTTGCCGAGAGAGCGCGCCACCGCAAGACTGGTCGTCACGGAGTCGTTGTCGAAGTCCACAAGCGACACAATCTGCACATCGTCGGGCAGCAGTCGCGCCAGCTCCGACGTCGCCGCCACGGTGTCGCCGCCAAACGCCGCAATCAGGCTGTGGGGAACGGTGCCCATCCCCGACGAACCCCACCAGGAGGCCTGTGCATCGGTGGACACGCCAATCGCGCCCGCCACATGCGCCGCCCAGCCGTCGCCGGTCTGCACCCGCCAGTGATCGTGACGCGCCGGAAAGAACATGATGGATTTGGGCCAGGCCGCCTCCACGACCGCGCGCGTGTTGGTAGCAATGCGGGTTCGCCGCGCCAGCGCCCCCGCGTAGAGCGTCTCAAGGTGGACGAAGGCGGCGTAGGGCCCGGTAATCAGGATGACCGTCTCCCAGGGCTGGGCCCGGTCGCCGTCGCGCAACGAACGAACCTCCAGATCGCCGAAATCGTAGCCGTCGCTGAGGCACAGCTTGAGGATCGCGATCGCTTCGTCGGTCCCCACCACAACCGCGTCGCGCCTTTGAAAGACCTGCATGGTGACGACCGGTCCGCCGCCGGTGGCCAGGAGCAGCTCGCGCGCCCGCACGAAATACTTATCGGAATAGTAGCCCGCACGCATCCTCTCGACGGGGAGCCGGAAGATGGCCGGATCAAGGCGCCCGGGGTGGACGATGGGGGCGGGGGGATGGGAGGGGGTGGGGTTCGTGGCGGTGGGACCGGGGCAATCGACGCCGCCGGTTGCGCCGGCCGGAGCTTTGCTGGACGCCGGGTTTGACACGGTGGAAGCGCCTCCTCCAATTTGGATGAAGATTTCGGCAAAGGTCGTGTCTTCGAACTTACCGCCTGGAGGCGTCGCATGGAGCACCTACCGATTCGAGACTCCGCCGCCCGCCCGCGAATGTCTGGTTGCCGCGCCTGCCTGCAGTCCCACCCACGCTGGCTCCTTCTTCTGGCGCTGGCCTCCCCGCTTATCCTGACGCTCCCGGCCTGTGGCGGCGGCAACAACGCGTCCGCTCCCCGAAAACCCGTGCCGCTTGGCCCTCCGGACGCCGTCTTCCCCGAAGACTTCGGATATGTGCATACGGTGCGCGAGCTGCCCGGCGGCGACCTTCTGGTGGCCGATCCGCTTGGGCAGGCGCTCTACCGCGTACATATGGAGGCCGGGGTGCGCACGCAGGTGGGACGGGTGGGAGAAGGTCCGGGGGAATACGGAGAACCGGAGTCCGTTTGGCCGCTGCGGGGCGATTCAACCTTGCTGGTGGACATCGGGAATGGACGGCTGGTCTGGCTGGGCCCGGAGGCGGAGTTCAGCCGCGCGGAACCGATTGCGCGCAACATGACGGATGCCGGACTGTTGAGCGGATCGATGCGGGTGGCGTTGCCCGGCGCGGTGGACCTGAGCGGCAACGTGTATCCCCGTGCGGGCCCGATGCCCGACGACGACGGACGCGGCGGGATTGTGCGGATCAGCCTTGAGGACGAATCCGCCGACACCGTTGCCACCTTCAAGCACTACGAATACGAAATTCGGACGGTCGAACAGGGACGGATGATGCAGGCGATTCCGCTCTCGCCCAGAGACGCCTGGGGAGCGGCGCCCGACGGCTCCGTTGTGATTGCGCGGTCGCAGGGCTACGGCGTGGACTGGTACGCACCCGGCGGAACGATCGTGCGAGGGGACACAATCCCCTACGGCACGGCCCCGGTCACCGATGCCGAGAGGGCCGAGTACTTCGCCGACCGCCGGCGCCACGCCGAGGTTCGGTGGGGAATGATGATCAATGCCGCCACCGGTGAGACGATCACCAGCTTTCGCCGTGTATCGCAGACGGAAGAGGCGGACTTCGACGACCATGCCTGGCCCGAGACGTTGCCTCCGGTTCATGCCATGCTTATTCGCGTGGATCCGGCCGGCCGGGCCTGGGTGCGACGACGCCTTCCCGCCGGAAGCGGCACCCGTTACGACCTCTTCGACCGCGAGGGGCGGCTGGTTCGGGCAGTGATCGCGGAGAGCCACCGGTTCGTAGCGGGCTTCGGGCGCGAGTCGGCGTATCTCGTCGCCTTCGACGACCTTGACCGGGTCTGGCTGGAGCGGTATCGGATGCCGTAGACGCTCACTAATCCCTGACGGCAACTATGAGTCCCTGACGGCAACCAATCTTGACGGCCGCAACCCTGCATCCCCACTCTGTCACCGGAAGCGCGCGCTGTTCCGCGACCCCGTCTTCGCGCCCCCATCTTCGCACCCCCCCGTCTTCGCACCCGCTCTACCGGAGAACACCATGAAATCGCCGCGAATCCCCACTCTCTCGCTCTTCACCGTCTTCGCCGCCCTCGCATTGGCCGCCGCCTGCGCCCCCGACGCGGCCAACGACGGCGAGCCCCCCACAACCGAAGCGGCGACCGCCGATCCCACCGCCATCCCCGACCCCACCGCCGCCGGCGACCTCCCCAACCCGGCTTCCCAGGTCGTCAAGGACTGGGCCGATCTCCCCGATGGCCGCGAATGGGGATCCACCGCCGGGGTGGACATTGATCCCATCGACGGGCACATCTGGGCCTACGATCGCTGCGGCGGCGTGGGTCTTGCGGGCGGCTGCGCCGAGAATCTCGTCGACCCCATCTTCAAGTTCCACCGCGAAACCGGCGAAATTCTGGCCAGCTTCGGCGCCGGGCTCTTCGTTCTGCCGCACGGCATTCACGTCGACGACGACGGCAATGTCTGGGTCACCGACTCGCAGGGGACCGAGGACAAGGGCCACCAGGTCATCAAGTTCAGCCCCGAGGGCGACGTTCTGCTGACCCTTGGCCATCCCGGCCAGCCCGGCAGCGGACCCAGTTACCTCAACGAACCCTGCGACGTCATCACCGCACCCAATGGCGACATCTTCGTTTCCGACGGTCACAGCGGACAAGACGCAAACGTTCCCGAAGGCGCAACCGGCCGCATCGTCAAGTTCAACGCCGCTGGCGAATACATCATGGAGTGGGGACAAATCGGCGACGGTCCCGGCGAGTTTCGCACACCGCACGCCGTCGAGATGGATTCCGAGGGCCGCCTCTTCGTCGCCGACCGGGGCAATCATCGCATTCAGATCTTCGACCAGGACGGCAACCATCTCGATTCGTACTACCAGTTCAGCCGCATCAGCGGGTTGTATATCGACGACAACGACAATCTCTACGCCATCGATTCCGAGTCCAATCCCAACAACCACGAGGGCTGGCAAACCGGAATCCGCATCGGGCACGCCTCCGAGGACCGCGTGACCGCCTTCATTCCGCCGCATCCTTCCGAGCGCGGGCCGCAGGGCGTGGCGGGCGAAGGCGTTGCGGTGGATGGCGATGGCAATGTCTATGCAGCCGAGGGGCCGATCTCGCGCGCAGACGCGGGCGGTGGCTTGACCAGGTACGTGCGTGGAGGGAATTAGTTTGAATGGAGGGAAACAATAGTGGAGGCCCTTAGAGTGGAGGTAATTAGAGTGGACGAAGGAAGCGCGACAACCTCGTCGCGGCCGCCGCTTGGGCAATTCCCTGTTGGCCGACCATGCCCGTTGATCCTGCACAATGCCCGGCTCGTCCCCATTGAACCCATCCGCCATTGAACCCGTCCACGATTGAACCCGGGTCCGTCGCGGACGCGCGCGCCCTGGTCCGGGACTCCGAGAGGATCGTCGCGCTCACAGGGGCGGGCGTTTCCGCCGAATCGGGGGTGCCGACCTTTCGCGACGCGGGTGGTCTCTGGCGCAATCTCGGCCCCGAGGAGCTGGCCAGCGTGGAGGCGCTCCGGCGCGATCCACGCACCGTCGTGGAGTGGTATCGCAACCGCCGCGAGGCACTCTCCGGCTGCCACCCGAATGCGGCCCACCGGGCGCTCGCGCGGTTCTTTCTTGGCCGCGCTGCCCGCGGGGGTGAGCCCGGCGCAAGCGGCCTGATCACGCAAAATGTGGACGGCCTGCACACCCGCGCCGCCGAGGAGGCGGCCAACGGCGACGATCCGGCCCCCGCGCTTCCGGCCGAGCTACACGGCGCGCTGTCCCGCGACCGCTGCGACGGTTGCGGCGCCCGATCCCCGGCCGGACCGCTTCCCCCCGCCCCCGCTCTTCCCCGCTGCGCCCATTGCGGCGGCCTTCTCCGTCCGGACGTCGTCCTCTTCGGCGAACCCCTCGACGGCGATACCCTCCACCGCGCCCGCGCAATGGCCGTATCCGCCGATCTCTGCGTCGTGATCGGCACCAGCGCAGAGGTCCATCCGGCCGCCGCGATTCCTCTGGCCACCGTGCAGGGCGGCGGCCGCATCGTCGAAATCAACCCGCACCCCACACCGCTCAGCCGCGTGGCGGCGGTGGCCGTACGAGGGCGGGCGGGGGCGGCGGTGGGAGCGGTGTTGGGGGGCAGTTCCCGACCCGCGCCGGGGCCATGAGCGCGTCACCCCGCCAACTCGTCCACCATCCCGGCCAGCCCGATCGCTTCCAGTCCCCCGCCCATGGGAAAGCGCTCCGTTCCCGCGTACACCACGAACGCCCGGTCGGGCGCCGCATCATCCAGAGCCGTGCGCAGATTGTGGTTCGCTCGCGGCGCCGAGGTCCGCTTGATCTCGATCGCCCACCTTGATCCGCCGGGCAGATCGAGCACCAGGTCAACCCCAATGCCGGTCGCGGTTCGGTAGAAGGTTGCGTCCGTCCGCGAGGGAGCGGCGCGCAGCAGCGTTTCAATCACGAACCCCTCCCAGCTCGCCCCCGCCACCGGATGCCCAAGGAGCGCATCTTCGTCATCCAGTCCCAGTAGCGTGTGCACAAGTCCGCAGTCGCGAATGTAGACCCTGGGCGACTTGACCAGCCGCTTGCGCACATTGGCGTACAGCGGAGGAAGTCTTCGCACAAGAACAAGGTCAACCATCAGGTCCAGGTAGCGAGCAACGGTCTTGCCGTCGACGCCGAGGCTTCGGGCAAGCATCGACGCGTTCCACGGCTGCCCCTGGAGATGGGCCAACATCGTCCAGAAGCGACGCAACGTCTCTGCGGGGATGCGCGGACCCAACTCGGGAATGTCCCGTTCCAGATAGGTGCGGATGAAGTTCTCGCGCCACAGGGCGCTTGCCGAATCCGACGGTGCCAGGAAGCTGCGCGGGAACCCTCCCCGAACCCAGAGCCGGAAGGTCTGTCGGTCATCGACTTCGCGCACGTCAAGCGGATCAAGGGCGAGGTACCCGATCCGTCCCGCCAGCGTTTCGCCCGATTGCCTCATCAGCTCCATGGACGCCGACCCGAGAATCAGAAAGTGCCCGGTCGGTTCGCCTCCGTGAATCCGGTCGTCGATGATGCCGCGCAGGATCTGGAAGAGTTCCGGTGTGCGGTGGATTTCATCCAGGATGACGAGTCGGCGCGCATGCCGGCCAAGGTAGCCGCGCGTATCGGCAAGCCGCTCGCGGTGGGCGGGGTTTTCCAGGTCCAGATACAGTGCGCTCTTCGGTACGCGGGCCGCGTGTTCGTCGGATGAAGCCGGGGCCGCGGCGTCGGCGATCATGCGCGCGAGCGTCGTCTTGCCAACCTGGCGGGGACCGAGCAGGGCCACTGCGGGGAAGATGCGCAGATGCGCTTGCACGACGGGATGCATGAGGCGGGGGAGCAGGGATGGAGGAGCGGTCATGTCAGGGCTGCGGCCAGGGGGGTCGGGGAGATTGAGTAGTCGAGGAGACTGGGTAGCCAGGAAAGACTGGGTAGTCGGCAAAGACCGGGGGACACATGCGTTTTTCGGGGATGCCGGGTGGGAAACGCGTGTTGGTCGGCAAGGTCGGCAAGCCGCCGACTGTATTGGGGGAAATGCCGCGTTTGGGGTAATGAGCGCTCGGGGAATGCTTCATGGGGGAATGGTGCGCCCTGGGAAGAGTGCTTGCCATTCGGTGTCTGGTGTATTTTCGGAACTCAATGCCGACTTTGCAAGGCTTTTGCCGAGAGACCAGGGTCGGTTTGCCGGGAAGCCAGCGCCGCTCTCCCGGACATGCTGCCTGCACTTGTTGATCTCCCAAAGGTGGACCCTTCCAGCCTAGCGGGGGACAGTCTGTCGGGGCGCTGACAGCGCGAGCTGACGACGGGGGCGACCTAGCCGAGCAGGGCCACTGCGGGGAAGATGCGCAGATGCACCTGGACGCATCGGGCCCTTTGGGGATCAGCCCCGAAAACCCAGCGATGCCCGCCAAAACGCTTATTTCTTGTATAATGACCGTTTTTCTGCTAAGATGTGCCTTCCAATTTGCTCGGTCTCCGTTCACATACGCCATTCTGATCTACCGACCCTCCTCCAATGCCCCACCCCACCCCACCCACCACCGACCTTACGACCGGCGAGGTGGCCGCGCTGCTCGGCGTCCACACCTCGACCGTCAAGCGCTGGTTTCGCGAGGCTGCACCCACCGGCCGGATTGCCGCGACCTCCATCGCCGGGCGTTCCGTGGCCACCACCTCGGGGGGACATCGCCGCATTCCGCTGGACTACGCATTGGATATCGCGCGACGACGAGGCCATCGGATCGGCCTGCATCGCTTCGGAGCGGAGGCCGGGCAGATCTGGACGGCTACACGCGCACTTGGCCATGGTCGCTGTGAGCCCGCGCTGGAGTTGCTCCTGAAGTGGCTGCCCTCGGGGCGCGGACCGTTGATCGGGCGTTTCCTGCGGCACCTGACCGAAGTGGCGGTGGCCAACAAGCGGGCGGCGGAAGGGCTGGTCACGCCCACCGATCCGAAGATTCTGGACGGCCTCTTTGGCGAGTTCCTGCGGCAGGTCGGCGAGAGGTGGGCACGCGGCGAGCTGCGGATCAGCGATGAGCGCGCGGCCGCCCGCGAGGTTGCGGCAACGATCCAGGCGCTCCTTCAGGCAGTGGAGGAGGCCCGTGCCACCCGGGACGGCGACGATTCCACCGGTGGCCACCCACGCGATCCCGCGCCCGCGCCCGGTGATCCTTCCACACCGGTTGATTCCATCCCCAACCCCAAACCCACCCCGATCCCCCCCACCGCAATCGTCGCAACCGTCGAGGGCGACCAGCACATTCTGGGCTCACTCATGGTACAGCTTGTCCTCGTGCAGCGCGGCTGGCGCACCGAACACCTGGGCAGCGGTGTCCCCATCTCCGAAATCGTAGCGACACAGCGGTTTGTGAACGCGTCACTCGTGTGCGTCTCCTTTGTTCCGCCGCGTGGCGCCGCCGATGTGCACCGCTTCGCCCAGGTTGCCGCGCACCTTTCGGATCCCGCCCGGCCCTGGGCGCTTCTCGTCGGCGGAGCGGGCGCGCGGGGAGCCACCCTTCCTCCTCCCGGCGGACCCTTTACGCACACGGCCGCACTCGCGTCCCTCGCGGACCTTGCCCACTGGTTGCGCGTATACGAAGACGACCACGTTCCCTCCGCGCCCACCGGAATCGCGCGATGACCGCGTCCCGCCCCCTCCCGTCCCCTTCCCCAACAGACCCGGCGGAGCCTCCACGCGCCTTCACCCGCGTGGACGCCTGGAGCCTGGCTCTGCTCGGCCTCTTCACGGCCCTTGCGCTGGCGGGATTCGGCACCTTCGGACGACACCCCGAGCTCCTCGCCCGTTTCCCTTCCTCGCGTGGCTTCTACGCCGCCGCCTTCGAGGTCTTCGCGCGCGGACACGTCATTCTCGCCTTCCTGGTCCTGGGACTCATCCTCACGCGGCGCGTCGGTTGGCGCTGGCTTCCCGCCCTTGCCGTCGCCGGAGCGATCTCGCTCGCCATGGAGCTGCTCGGCACCGCCACCGGCTTCCCCTTCAGCGGCTACCGCTACACGGAACTGCTCGGCTGGCGCGTGGCCGGACTGGTTCCCCTGCTCATCCCCTTCAGTTGGTTCATGATGGGATTCCCCGCATTTGTGCTTGCGCGGGCGCTGACCGGGGCCGAACCCCGGGGGGATTCAACCCGTCGGGAACGTGTCATGGCGCGGGCGCGGACCGGGGCCGAACCGCCAGGGGGCTCAACCCGCCGGCCCGCCTCTTGCTGGCCGATTGATCCCGGGCGACCCACCCGCCGCCGGATCCGGGCAATCGTCGCGGGTGCGCTGCTGCTGACAGCCTGGGATCTGACGCTGGATCCGGCGATGAGCGATCTGGCGCCCTATTGGGTGTGGGAAGCCGACGGTCTCTACTACGGAATGCCGCTGGTGAACCTGCTGGGATGGTTCGGAACGGGTCTGCTCATCATGGCGGGCTTCGCATGGGTGGGGGCGGACCGTGTGGCCGACCGGATTCCACCCACGCTGATGGAGGCGTACTTCGCGACGGTAGTGGCGCTCTCGCTGGCGATGACGCTGATCGCGGGGTACTGGCTGGCGGTCGCTCTGACGCTGGCCATACTGGCTCTGGTCCGTTGGGGAGGATTCCGGTGGGTGGCGCCGTGAGGGGAACCGAGCTCGCGCGCGCCGGTCTTGGTCGAGTGGCCTCGCTGGCGGCGAAGCAGGGGATTGCCGTCCCGCCCGTTAGGGGAAAACTCCTGCGTCCGCTCACCGCACTGTCCATGGTTGATCCGTCCATGGTCGGTCCGCGGGCGCGCAGCTCGCTCGACGATCGTTTCTGGTTCGGTTGTCTGGCGATTCAGATGGCCCACGAGGCATCGTTGCAACACGACGATGTGCTCGACGGGGGATTCGGGCGTCGCGGAGGCGTGACGCTGGTGGCGCGCGAGGGGCCGGGGGCCGCGCTTCTGGTCGGCGACTTGTACCTGACCGGGTCGTACCGGGTGGCGCAAATGGCCCAAACGGAGGGGTTCCTTGATGGATTCATGACTGCGGTGGAGGCCACGGCGCGCGGCGAGCAACTGCAGTGCGCACTGGCCGCAAGCGACCATCCAACAACGTGTTACGAAGAGATGGTCCGGCACAAGAGCGGCGCGCTCTTCGGGATTGCGGCGGCGCTGCCCGGGTGGTTGGGGGTCGGCGTGAGGAAGGGTGGCGTCGCCGCGTTGCCGAGCGAGCTGTACGAAGTGGGGACCCGAGTCGGGGCCCTCTACCAGAGAGTTGACGACTTTCTGGACTATTGCCCCGCCGACGACACCGGCAAGCCCAAGCTGCAGGACTTTGCCAACCGGGTCTGGACCTGGGTGCTGGGCGACCGGGGTCCGGAGTGGTTCGATCAGGGCGCGGAGGCGGCGGTCGCTCGATTCTTCCGTTCGGGGAGCGACAACCGGTCGCGGGGAGGGCCGGGGGCTTCGCTGGCGCGGCTTGCGTTGGACCGGTTGGAGGACGAGGGCGCGGGGCTGGTGCGGCGGCTGAACGAGACCGGGGCGGGCGCGGAGCTTGCAGGCCTCGTGGAAGGGTGGATTGAACGTTGCTGCCGGGGACTGCGCGCGGGTGCGGGAGGCGGGGACGCGCGCGTGCCCGCGATCGCAATTCGTCCGCCCGCGACAGGAACATTGGCCGCGGCCGGAATCGGCGTGCGGGCCTCGGCGCTGGGGTCTCCCGAACGCTGGGGAGGCTTCTTTGCTCGCAACAGCCGCACGTTTTCCTTCGCTGCGCGGCTCTTTCCCGAGACCGAGCGCAGGCTGGTGCGCGGGATCTACACCTTCTGCCGATTCACCGACGACCTGGTGGATGGCGCCGATCCCGGGAAGGTACCGGCGGCCGCTCTGTACCGGCGGCTCGACGCCTGGGCCGAGATCGCTCGGTCGGCCTACCGGGGCGCCACGACGGGAATCCCGCTCGCCGATGGGGTCATGGGCGAGATGGCCGCGCGCCGGATCCCCTTCTCGCTGGTCGCCGATCTGATCGAGGGAGTGCGGATGGATGTCGAGCCGCGCCGCTTCGCGTCCATGGACGAACTGCGCATCTATACGCACCGGGTGGCTTCGGTCGTGGGAATCTGGTTGACGCGCGCCTTTGGCGTCGGCGATCCGTGGGTGCTTGAACGCGCCGGCGATCTCGGTCACGCCATGCAGCTCACCAACATCATTCGCGATGTCGGCGAGGACCTGGAGCGCGGCCGCATCTACCTTCCCGGCGACCGCATGGAGCTTCACGGCGTTACGCGCACCTCGCTGATCGGCCTGAGAGACGAGCTGAAGGAGCGAACGGCGCGGGGCAGGTCGGTTCGCCGATCGCACCGGACGGGTCGCGAGCGCCGCTATGCCCGCCTTCTGGAAGAGATGATGGCCGCCGCCGATGCCTCCTATGCCGCCGCCCGGCCCGGAATCCCCTTCCTCCCACGATGCTTCCGACGCCCGGTCGCGGTCGCAGCCGAGCTCTACCGTGGAATCCACGACCGGGTCCGCGCCAACGACTACGACAACCTGAACCTTCGCGCCTACACCCGTCTCGGCACGAAGATCGCTCTGGCCCAGCGCGGCCTCTCCACTCTCGCGGGGCGCCGGACCATCGCCCGGTTCGCTCGTTTCGGTGCAGGGTAGCAGGAACCGGCAGCCGTCTCCGCCGACAATCCGCAAGCGGCCCCGCGCCGTCGTCATCGGGAGCGGATTCGGGGGACTGGCCGCGGCGATTCGGCTTCAGGCCGCGGGCGTCGCCACCACTCTGATCGAGCAGCGTACCCAACCGGGCGGACGCGCGGGACAAATTCGCGAGGCGGGCTACACCTTTGACACCGGTCCCACCCTGATCACCGCCCCCACACTCCTGGACGACGTCTTTCGCGCCGCCGGACGCCGCCTCGAGGACTACCTCTCCCTCGTCCCCCTCGACCCCTTCTACCGGGTCTGCTTCCACGACGGCAGCGCCATCGACTACACCGCCGACACCGCTCGCATGAAAGCCGCGTTGGCGCGTCACAGCCCCCGCGACGCCCGCCAACTCGACCGCTTCCTCGCCCGCATTCGGCCCATCCACGATGCCGTCATCACCGAAGGATTGGGTGCGCGGCCCTTCGATTCAATCGCCAAGATGGCCTCTTTCGCCCCCCGCGTCCTGCGTCTCGGCGCCTGGCAACCCGTCGCCCGCTTCGTCGCGCGCCACTTTCGCGATCCGCGCCATCGCTTCCTCTATTCCTTCCACCCGCTCTTTCTGGGCGGGAGTCCCTTTCGCGCGCCCTCAATCTTCCTGATGATCCCCTATCTGGAAAAGGAGGAGGGCGTCTGGTACGCGAAGGGCGGCATGTATAGCCTGGTTCAGGCGTTCACGCAAGTATTTCGGGAGATCGGGGGTGAAGTTCTGACCAACACGGCGGCCGTACGGATTGAGACACGGGGAGGACGGGTGCGGGGGGTGCGGACTCGGGGGCGGCATTCGGATTCGGCGCCGCTGGATTCGGGGGAGGCGAGCGCTCGATCCGGCAGGGGGCAACGCGATTCCGGGGACGGAATGGCGCGTACGGGACGGGCAGGCTATCGGGTCGGCTCGCAGGTAGCGAAGATGCCGCAACAGGGGGATTTTCTTCCCGCCGAGATCGTGGTCAGCAACGCCGATGCGGCCCATACCTACGGCAGACTGTTGGGACACGTCAAGCGCCGACGTTGGAGCGACCGCCGACTGGCCGGCATTCATCACTCGATGAGCTGCTTTCTGCTGTACCTCGGCGTGCGGGGCACATTCCCACAGCTCGCGCATCACACGATCATCCTGGGACCGCGCTACCGGGGACTCGTCCGCGACATCTTCGACCGCCGGATCCTGGCGTCCGATTTCAGCATGTATGTGCATACGCCAAGCCGCACCGATCCGTCGATGGCGCCCCCGGGCTGTGAGAGCATCTACGTTCTGGTGCCGGTGCCCAATGCGAGATCGGGGATTGACTGGCGGCGCGAGGCCGGACCGATGACCGAACGCGTGATCGCGGCGCTGGAGGAGTGGGGACTGGAGGGTCTGCGCGGGGCGATCGAGGTGCAGCGCGTCTTCACCCCGGACGACTTCGCGGCCGAGTTCGGCGCCACGCTCGGCAACGCCTTCGGGATCGAGCCGCGCCTGACCCAGATCGCCTGGTTTCGCCCGCACAACCGCAGCGAAGATGTGGACGGACTGTACCTGGTCGGCGCCGGAACGCATCCGGGGGCGGGGGTGCCGGGGGTGGTGCTGTCGGCGGCGGCGACGATGCACGCGGTGGCGGAGGATTTCGGGTTGTAGTCTGCGCGGCGGGCAGCCGTTCGCGTGCAACCCGGAGCGTCCCATCACCCCCACCATTACCTTACCAATCCGGCTTCCCACCCCACCCACGCGCGCCCCGATGCCGACACCCGATCGCACCTCCCCACCCCCCGCTCGCGCCCCCCGCCTCTTCGCGCTCGGCCTGGCCTTCACTCTTGCGGCCTGCGACGAATCGGTTGGGCCCATCGATCCCATCGACCCCCCCGATCCCGTTCCGGCTACCATCGCAGTCGCCTCCGGCGGCGATCAGCGCGCGCTTCCCCTGCGGACGCTCCACCACCCCGTCGTGGTGCGGGTGCTGGACGCGCAGAGCCGCCCCCTCTCCGGCTACGGCGTCACCTTTTCTCCCGGCGCGGGCCACGGCGCCGCCGACCCCGCCGTAGTCACCACCGACGCGGCCGGCGAGGCTGCCACGATCTGGACGCTCGGCGCGGATCCGGGTACGCACACCCTGGCCGTTGCCGCCACCGAAGCTTCGCACACCGTCACAGCCACGGCGCTGGACCTCGAGGCCGAGCTCGATTCCCTCTTCCAGCCGCCGACCGATCCGGAACGCGATGCCGTGCGCGCGGACTGGGCGGGGCGCGACATCTCTGCGCAGGGCGTGCGGGAGGAGTTCAGCGGGCCGCTCGACCTGGCCGGATCGACCGCCACATTGCGGGTGGTTTCCCACACGGTCGGCGGGGTGCGCCACTACGGCGGCATCATCGCGCCCCCGGGGGCCGACGCGCGCGACGACGGGAGCCTGCCCATCCTTTCCTATCTGCACGGGGGCGACGGAGGCGTCTCGATTGCCGACATTCAGGTGGCTGCCCTCGCTCTGGGGGAGTTTCGCGACAGTTTCGTGTACGTGATTCCTTCCTTTCGGGGCGAGCCCTTCGTCCATGGCGACAGCGTTTGGATGTCGGAGGGACCCGAGAGTCCGTGGGACTACGATGTGGACGATGCGCTGGCGCTGATCAATGTGGCGATCGGGACCACGCCGGTGGCCAGGCCGGATTCGATCCATCTCCTGGGGGGAAGCCGGGGTGCGGGGGTGGCGCTGCTGGCCGGTGCGCGGGACCGGCGGATTTCGCGGATCGTCGCTCTCTTCGGCCCCACCTGGTTCTTCGACGACTGGGTGCGCGGGATTGTGCGCGACGCGGCTCTGGGAAGTCCACCCGATCTTCCCGGGGTGGCCCATCTGGACTCGACGGTCGTGCAGCCCCACATTCGCGGCGAAATGTCACGAAGCCAGGGGCGGCTGGAGCTGGTGCGACGGTCGTCTGCGCTCTTTGCCGCCGATCTGCCCTCGGTGCAGCTTCACCACGGCGACATCGACCAGGTGGTGGCGGTGAGCCAGGCGCACGCGATGATGGACGCGATGACGGCCGCGGGAAGGACGGCGCCGGACTTCGAGGCCTTCATCTACGAGGGGGCGGGCCACAATCTGCTCTCGCTGGCGGACGCGATTCCGCGGGCGGTGGAGTTCCTGTCGCGGGGATTCGGTGGCAAATCGACCTCTCCGGCCTCGGGAGAGGGGGAAGCAGTGACCGAATTCGGTGACGAGCGGCGACCGTTGGCGCGGAGACCGGCAGGAGACCGGCAATGAACGAATCGAAGGTGCGGATCTCCGCGGCCCAGGTCACGCAGATCCTGCAGCGCGCGGCCGAGCTGGACGCCCGCGGCGACACCCTGTCGCTTGCCGAGTTGCGGCACATCGCGACCGAAGCGGGAATCGATCCCGCAGCCACCGACGCGGCCATCGGTGAACTCATGACCCCGCCGGAGGGCGCGTCCCCCGCGCCGGTGGCGCCCGCGGCCGCCACCGGCTCCGTGACCCGGTCCCCCGCCCCGCCCCTCCCCACCCAACCCCCCTCTCCCTCCCCCTTGCGCATCGTCGTGGGCGGCGCGGTCGGGATGGCGGTCGGCTTCTTCTCAGCGTTGCCCGATGCCATCGGCGCCACCGTCTTCGGGGGTAGCATTCTCTATCTCGTCACGCGCGCGATCCAGAGCATGAAACGAGGCGCCGTCCTCGACTTCCAGCTTCAGAACTTCGCGCTCTGGTTCGGCGTCTTCATCGGGGGCACGGCGATCGATGCAATCGGGGAAGCGCAGATGTTCGCCGGCGCCTTCCTCCTCTGGACGCTCACTGCGGTGGCCGGTGGCTTGCTGGTGCGGTTCGGCCCCCGCGAAACGGCGCCCAACGACGGCCCGCCGCAAATCGGTCCCGGCCAGGGCCAGGGATAACGGCGCTCCCGGACCAACGGGCGAACCGGCGGCAGGCCAACGAACGCTTCCCGGGACCGTCCCCCCGCCCCTCGGCCACCCACACCGCCCCCTCGCCCTCGCATCGACCCCCACCGCCAGCCGCGGTAAGAGCGCAAAGGGTTCGTCCGGGATCGCCGATTCTTCCTACCGCGACCCCTCCACCCGCACCGTGAGCAGATCGTTCAGATGGTAGTGGCGGTGCCGCACCGACGACGCGTAATGCTTCAGCAACCGAAGCGATAGATCCTCCTCGACCGGAGCCGCGTGTTTTTCCAGGAGCTTGATCTGATCCTCGAAGTTGGAGCCCTGGGGCGCGGCCAGAAACTCCATCACCGCGGCCCCCTTCTCGCGGCGCGCCGAGACGCGCAGCCGCCGCAGCCCCTGAATTTCGGCATCGTGTCCGGCCAGAGTCGTCAGCACCTCCTCGCCCGCCGCCCGCAGCTTCTCGGCCGATTCCCGGTTCCACCGCATCCGCCGCGCGAACTCGGTCAGGAAGCCGTCCAGCAGGTGGCGCACCCCCGCATCAAGCGACATGTCGATATTCCTCCGCCCGGACACCCAGTCGCCCCAGCCGAAGAAGACGCGCACGAGGAGCAGGAGCAGCGCGAGGATGGCGGCGGCGGCGATCGCGATCGGGATCAGGTAAGAGGATTCCATCGTTGTGCGGGCTCCGGTTCGGGGACTGGGCGGCGAGGGTTCGGGGATTGGCGGCGAGCCTGAAAGGTAACCTGCGGCGTTTTGGGGGCCCAGGCGAAATCGGGGCCACTGGACACCGCGGCCCGGCGCGTACACACTACTCATTCCCCCCTCCAGTCCCCCAGCCCCCCACACCATGCCCGCAACCGACCGACTCCACGACTTTCTCGGCGCCGAAGCCGACGATCTTCTCACCTACCGCGCCCGTGGCTTCACCCGCGACAAGCTCCACCTGCCCGGCCCCGACTTCGTGGACCGCGTGGTCGCCGGCACCGACCGCAATCCCCAGGTAATGCGCAGCATGCAGCAGATCCTCGGCCACGGACGGCTTGCGGGCACCGGCTACGTCTCCATCCTTCCCGTCGACCAGGGAATCGAACACTCGGCGGGCGCCTCCTTCGCGCCGAATCCCGCCTACTTCGACCCGGGCAATATCGTCGAACTCGCCATTGAGGGCGGGTGCAATGCGGTCGCGTCCACACTGGGCGTTCTGGGCTCCGTATCGCGCCGCCATGCGCACCGCATCCCCTTCCTGGTCAAGCTCAATCACAACGAACTCCTCACCTATCCCAACCGCTACGACCAGGTCATGTTCGCCAATGTGCAACAGGCGTGGGATCTTGGCGCGGTGGCGGTCGGCGCCACCATCTACTTCGGCTCCGACAACGGAATGCGCCAACTTCAGGAAACCGCCGAAGCCTTCCAGCATGCGCACGAACTGGGCATGGTCACCGTGCTCTGGTGCTATCTGCGCCAGGAGGCCTTCAACACCGGCGGCGTCAACTACCACGCGGCGGCGGACCTCACCGGCCAAGCCAATCACCTCGGTGTCACCATCGCAGCCGATATCATCAAGCAGAAGCAGGCCACGAACAATGGTGGCTATCCGGCGGTCGGATTCGGGCGCACCCACGACAAGGTCTATTCCGAGCTCGTTCCCGGCGATCACCCGATCGAGCTCACCCGCTACCAGGTCGCCAACTGCTACATGGGGCGGGCCGGACTCATCAACTCCGGCGGATCGAGCGGCTCCAACGACTTCGCCCAGGCGGCGCGCACCGCGGTCATCAACAAACGTGCCGGAGGAATGGGGTTGATCTCCGGGCGCAAGGCCTTCCAGCGTCCGATGGCGGAGGGCGTCAAGCTGCTCAACCTTATTCAGGACGTCTTCCTGGACGAGGGGGTGGAGGTGGCATAGGGGGGAAGCGGGCAACGCCCGCGGCCCCTGGCGATCGCGCTTCAGTCCATCCCCACCACCCCGCTCCGCCGCTCCATCAGCACCACATCGCGCCAGCGCCCATCGTGAAAGCGGCCCAGGTTGCGGTGCGTCCCCAGGATCTCGAATCCGGCTCCGGCGAAGATGCGGATCGAGGCCGCGTTCTCCGGGAAGATCCCGGCCTGCAACGTCCAGATTCCGTGGCGCTCGCTCTCGGCCACCAACCGCGCCAGGAGACGTCCCCCCACTCCCCGCCCCCGCGCGGCCGCCGCAATGTAAATCATCGCCTCGCGCACGCCGCCGTAGACGCACCGCCCCGAAACCGGGCTCAGCGCCGCAAAGCCGATCACCGCGCCACCGGCCTCCGCCACCAGACGGCACTCCGGACTGCGCGCGGCGTCCCAACTCTCCCAACCGGGCGCCTCGGTCTCGAAGGTGGCGTTCCCCGATGCGATCCCCTCGCGGTAGATCCGGACCACGGCGGGCCAGTCGGACGGGGCGAGCGGGCGAATGCGGAAGGTCACCGGCGCACCACCACCCCCGGGGCCTCGCCGGTCATCTCGCCGTCGCGCAGCACCGGCACCCCGTTCACAATCACGTGCCGCACCCCCTCGGCGAAGCGCTGCGGGTGGTCCCAGTCCGAACGGTCGCGGATCGCCACCGCATCGAAGATCGCCACATCGGCGCGCATGTCCCCGGCCAGGCGGCCGCGGTCGGCGATGCCGTGGAAGTCGGCGGGCAGCGAGGTGATCTTGCGCACGGCTTCCTCCAGCGAGAGGACGCGCTCCTCGCGCACATAGTGGCCGAGCAGGCGCGGGAAGGTGCCGGCGCTGCGCGGATGTCCGAAGGAAGACTCGGAACCGTCGGCGTAGGCCCCGTCGCTCGCGATCATGTTCCAGCGCTGAATCATCAGCCGCCGCACATCGTGTTCCCTGATCGCGCCCAGCGTCAGGTTGACCGGCTCGTTTGCGCCAATGACCAGCTCGGCCACCGCGTCGAAGGGTTCCTGGCCGCGCGCCTCGGCGATCTCCGAGAGGTAGGCGCCCACCAGGTCGGGGTAGTCGGCCGAACTCGTGATCCGCATGCTCGTGTAGCCGGTCGCCTTCAACCACGCAAAACCGCCATTCACGCCGTTTTCGCTGGCCTCCCTGAGCGCCGCCCTCGACGCCGGATTCGCGAGCGCGGCCTTCAACTGGGCGATCCCCTCCTCGGTCCGCCCCTGCCGCTGCATCTGCCGAAAGTCATCCAGCCCCGCCAACCCCGGCGGCGCCACCACAATCCGGGTCAGGCTGGCGGTCGCGGCCCCGTCGTAGGGGTACTGGTCCGACACGACCAGCACGCCGCGTTCGCGCGCATCTTCCACCAGCGCAACGATATCGGCGATCGCGCCCTCGTTGTGCAGCCCCACCGCCTTGAGGTGGCCAATCTTTCCCGGCAGCCCCGCCGCCTCGGCGATCTCGACCACTTCCCGGTCCGACCCCACGAAATCGTGCACCGGATTGCGCACATGCGAGTCGTACACGCCGCCGTACTCCGCCGCAACCTGCGCCAGAGCGATCACCTCGGCGGTTCCCGAAAACATCCCCGGCTCGTACATCAGCCCGGTAGAGAGGCCAAAGGCGCCCAGCTCCATGCCTTCGCGAACCAGCGCGCGCATCGCGTCCAGCTCCTCGGCGGCCGGGGCCCGTCGCTGATCGCTTCCCATGACCTCGTTGCGGACGCCGTTGTGGCCCACGTAGAAGGCGACGTTGGTGCCGACTCCCTGCGCCTCGTAACGCTCGGACAGCCGCCGGATCTGCGCGGGAGCGAAGGCGCCGTCGGGACCGCCGAAGATCGTGGTGACGCCCTGGCGGATGAATCCCTCGTTGAAGCGGTGCTCGGCCTCGGCAATGGCGGGCGGGGTGTGATTGTGGACATCGATGAAGCCGGGAGCGACGATCAGGCCGGTCGCGTCGATGGTGTCGCGAGCGGTGAAGGTGGAATCGTCCGGCTCGGCAACGGCGGCAATGGCATCGCCGTCGATGACCAGTGCGCCCGCGCGGGGGGGATCGCCGGAACCGTCCACGATCGCTCCCCCGATAACGATCAGGTCGGCCGGCGCGCGGTCGGCGGAACAGGCGGCGGCCAGCGCGAGGCTCAGGACAATGAGAAGGGTGCGCGGCCGGGGATTCGCGGTGCGTTGCGGGGTTCGGGTTTTCATGACTTCCACCTCCTGAATGGCTCCTGCCCGCAGCTCCGGGGTTGGCGGCGATTGTCGCGTCCGGTCGCGCCAGCGCGTGGAATTGCGGCGGTCACCCCGGCGAGCGCGATGACGGTCATTCTGCACACCGCCCGGAGTTCCCGTCAATCTCGCGTTCCGCCCTCGCGTGCGGCCAGGTCAGTCCCTCAGGGCGTCGAGTGCACCGCGAAGGCAATCCCCTGCGCGTCCATGCACTGGGCCACGATGTCGCCGCCCGGCACCTCCATCGGCCCGTTCAGAATCCGTCCGCCCTTCGCCGTCACCATCTCGGCCGCCGCCGCCACATCGGGCACGCGGATATAGTAGAGCCAGCCCGCCGGCATTCCCTCGGGCGCGTTGCAGACGCCGCCGATCGGGTGGGCGCCCCGGCTGAAGGAGCGATAGAATCCCATCTCGCCCATGTCCGCGCCACCCGCATCCTGCCATCCGAAGACCTGCGAGTAGAAGGACCAGGCCGCGTCGGCGTCGGTCGTGGCCAGCTCATTCCAGGAAAAATCACCAATTGCCGGGACGTCGTCGTGTCCGGGCGTCTCGCCCTCGGGTTCGAGCACCGCAAAGACGGCCCCCTGCGGATCCGCGAGCACCGCAAAGCGTCCCACCTGATCCACCGCGATCACATTCATGACCGAACCGCCCAGCGACTTCGCCCTGGCCAGCGTCGCGTCCAGATCGGGCACGGAGATGTAGGCCAGCCAGCAGGGAGGAACATCGGGCGCGGGCAGATCAAGAAGTCCGCCCAGGGGACGTTCCCCATTCATCCACATCTCGTAGGGTTCGTCCCCGTCCTCCCAGGTGCTCGTACCCCATCCGGCGACGGTCGCGTAGAAGTCGCGGGCAACGGCGGGGTCACGGGTCATGATTTCGTGCCAGCAGAAACGGCCGAGGGGGGTCTGCGGGGCGGGGGCGGGGGACTGGGGCGCGTCGGTCATGGTGGGGGCTCCTTGCGGGCGGGGGAGGGGAGGGCTTTTTTCGGTCGGAAAGCTAACGGAAATGCAGCGTGCTCATGCGGTGGGAGGCGGGGTGTAGGATGGAGGACGCGCACGGTCTTGGCGGATCTCGCGATGTGGACGCAACTCTGCGGCCAGAGCACCCGTGTTGTCCTTCGCCAGGGGCCCATCCACTGCCACGGCCCTGCTGAACATCTTGATGCCCAGGTTTACCTCACCAGCCGCGGTTCCAGCAGGTGCGGCCAGGGCACCCCGGCGTCGGTCTCGTCGTAGGCGATGATGTAGCGCGAGCCGTTGGCGAACCATCTCAGAGAACCGTCGTGCTCCAGTCGCGTGATGGTGCGGCCGGTCTCTGGATCCATTAGATCCACCCAGCCCTCGAAGAGCAGCCGGGGGGGAATGCGGCCGAATTCGCCGCGTTCGAGGGGTCGTGTCCACGCTGGGTCACCGGCGCGCCCCACGATCCAAAGCCCGTCATCGTCGAGCATCGCTCCCAGATTGAGCGCATCTTTCCATGACCGGGCCTGGATTCCCACCCGGGATGTGGACAAGCCGGAATTGTCGCGATCAAAGGCGGCCATGTCGCGGTCAAATGCCCGGACAACCGTCGGCTTGGGGGCGAGATTCCAGAGGGTCACGGTTGTGGCGTCGCGGCGCACCGTCCACAGATGGTTCTCGCGGTCGCTTGCCAAGACAAAGAAATGGGTTGAGCGTCCCATGAATGCCGACCCGTCGGCTCCGAAGGAAATCATTTCACCTTCAGGACTGATGGTATGGAACTTGTGGCCCACCGCATCGGGAGTGCCAACGTCTGCATTGGAGACAATGCCCCGAAGTGAACGGCTTCCGACACATTGGCCTGGCCGGTAAACCGGTCCACTCGCACAACGTTGAAGTCGTAGTCGAGCATGGTCCGGCCCCGATCGTACTGGAAGACATGGATATAGCGCGGCCCGGCGTTGACATCGGACATGGACATGCATTCGCCGGGACCCTCGCCACGGCGGCCGACGGTGCGAAGAAAGTTTCCCTGTGGATCAAAACCGGCGATCTCGCTCTGTATCATGTTGGAGATGAGTATGCGATCCCATTGGTCTACAGCCACCCTCGTCATGTTGCCGTCAAGAAGGTGCGTGTGCGTGCCAGGACCGTCCAGACCGCCAACGGCAAACACCGTGTCGAGAACGATGCGGCAGCTCTCGCAGGTCGGTTCGCCCGAGACGCGGATCGGTTCTTGCGCGACTGTGGGGGCACCGCTATTGGACGAGAGAAGGCAGGCCAGCAGAACCAGCAGCCGAAGGATTGGGCGGAAGCTGAGGGCGAGGCAGTGCCCCGCCCCCAACCAAATGTGATTTCCCGCGGTCACTGCGCGGCCCGAACCCGTGCGAGCGTTTGCGGAGCCACCGGGATGTGGCCGATGATGGATTCTCCGTCGCGGCCAATGACCTGAATGGCGCCGCGATCGGCGAAGACCGTGACTGTGGGCTGTTGTACGAATTCGACGAGGGCCGCGATGTCGTCCTGCCAAGCCGCGGTTGCGATCGCTTCAGTCAGACCGAGAGGCGTGAGTCCGGCATAGCCTCCGCCGGGCGAGAACACGCAGATTCCGTGGACCTCAAGGCAGGAGCCCGAAATGAATCGATCAGGATGAGCGCCGTCACCGGGACCATCACGCGACATGGGTCCGGGAAGTTCCCCGGCAAGGTGTCCAAGTTTGTGCGAGTCCCAGCACCAAATGCGAGTCCCAGCACCAAAGACACTCGGGACTTTGCGAGTCCGGCGCGACGCCCGACCCAGACTCGGCGACAGAACCCACCAGCCGACGAACCCCGGGATCGGGAACCGCCGCCGCCGCGAGACCCCTGACAGGATCCTCTGTGGTGGTGAGCGACGGGATGTCGGCCGACTCAGCGGCCGGATCCGCGTAGACCGGCGACGGGGCCGCCGCCATGCCCAGCGCGAGCAGGCAGATGGCGGTGACGATGACACTGCGGTAAAGACTGAACATTCCTTCTCCCGGATCAACGATCCCACCGCGCCCACACCGTCGGCGGCGCCCGGGTTCGCGTTGGCGCAGCTCGCCCAGGACCGGGTAGGGATCGTCGGCCAGCGCGGCGGTGCTCAGAGAGGCGCCCAGGGGGAAACGATCTCTCCGGCTCCGGTATCGGCTCCGCGGTCTGCCCCCCGGGCGCGGCCAATCGGCGGCCCCTCGTCCGGCCTCGCCAGGGATCACTGGTTGGCCAGGGATCACTGGTTGGCCAGGATCACTGGTCGGCCAGGATCACTCCGGCGGCAGGGCCAAGAGAAGGTCGCGCGCGGCCCGCCCCAGATTGGTGGCGCCCCGGTTGTAGTTGCGCAACAGAATCACGGTCAGGCCGGTCGCCGGTTCAAAGAGCAGAAACGCGGTGTAGCCCGCCACCGAACCGCCGTGACCCGCCAGCACCCGTCCATCGGCCGCGCTGATCGAGAAGCCCAGGCCGTACCCCGAACCGGGATCCTCGGGCGTCTGCACCGCGAGCACCTCCGCTCTCATCTCGTCGCCGAAGAAAGAGACGTCGCCCCGTCCCATCACCCCCGCCGCAAAGCGCGCCAGATCGTCCACGGTGGAATAGACGCCGCCATTCGGCACCTTGTAGCCGCGTCCCGCATGTTCGCGCGCCGGTTGCTCCACGTCGATTCCGTTGGGGCCGTTGGCGTGTCCGCGGGCCAGCCGGGAGGCGAGCGTGTCGCCAATTACGAATGTGCTGCCGTTCATCCCCGCGGGGTCGAAGATGCGCGCCTCGACCTGCTCCATGAAGGGTGCCGAGGCCGCGCGTTCGAGCCCGAAGCCCAGGATGCCGAAGCCGATGTTCGAATAGGAATACTCGGTCCCGGGAGGTGTTCGGTAGCGGGTGGTGGGAATGGAGCGCAGGATCTGGTCGGTCCACAATTCGATCGGGCCGGTGGCCGCGCCGGACAGACCCGGTTCCCGCGCAAAGCCCGCAGTGTGACTCGCGACCTGGCGCAGCGTGGGATCGGCGCCCTCGGGGATCTCCTGGAAGCCGACAATTTCCGGAACGAGCTGCGCGAGCGGCGTTTCGAGCGCAAGGGCCCCGTCCTCGGCCAGAATCGCCAGCAGCACGGCGGTGACCGACTTGGAGATCGAGCCGGTGCGATAAATCGTCTCGCGCACGGCGGGGATCCCGGCTTCCGGGTCGGCCCAGCCAAATCCTTCCGCCCACAGGACCTCGCCGTCGCGGGCCAGCGCCGCAGTGATTCCCCCGACTCCATCGGCCTCCACATCGGCGGCCAGCGCCTGTGAGAAGCCGGACAGCGCCTCGTGCCACGATGCGGAAAGCCGGTCCGGCGCGGGCGTGGAGCAGGCGGAAAGCGCGAGGGTCCAGAGCAGGAATGCGACCATCGCACTCCGTCCGGCGGTCCCGCGACCGGGTTGCGGGACCGGTCTCCGGGTGGCCCGGCCGGCCGGTCGTCCCGGATCGGATTTGCGAAAGTGCGTCATGGGTTTCATCCTTGTCGGGGCGCAGGCCCTAGCGGCCGTTGGAGCCCGGACCGTGGGGCGCTCCCTCCGGCCCCTGCGCGGGCCGGCCAGGGTGGTGGCCGGTGCCGCCCGGTGCGCGCGCAACCCCCGGTCCGGCCTACCCGTAGCGGAACGCCCCAAAGTGCCGCGCTCCGGCCGAGATGGCAACCGGCGTCGGCCGCTCAAGCGCTGCCCGGTCACCGCCAACCCGGCCCACCTCGTGCTCGCCCTTCCCTCGCACCCCATCACCCTTTGAACCCCCACTTCAACCCATGCCACGACTGATTCTCGCCCGCCACGCCAAGTCCAGTTGGGGCGATCCCGCGCTCCGCGACCACGACCGTCCGCTGAATGCGCGCGGGCACCGGGCCGCCGGCCGGGTTGGGGCGCGGTTGTGCGAACTCGACTGCGTCCCCGATCTGGTCTTTTCGAGCAGCTCCGAGCGCACCCGTCAGACGTGGGAGGGGATGCGGCGGCATCTCGGCGACGGGCCACAGGTGTCCTTTCACCGGGAGCTGTACCTGGCGTCTCCCCGCATCGTGCTCGACCGCATCGCCCGGGCCCCCGCCACCGCGCGGACCGTCATGGTTCTGGGGCACAATCCCACCACGCACGCGCTCGCCGCCCACCTCTCGCGCGAGGGCGACCCGGCTGCGACCGCGCGGCTCCGCGTCAAGTTTCCAACCGGTGCGGCGGCGATTGTGGATCTATACGAGACGGGATGGGAGGCGGCAGGGGAGGGAGGCGAACTCCTGCACTTCATTCTGCCGCGCGATTTGGATTGATGACAAGCCCGGCCTCTCCTTTGCGGCGGCTCTGCGGGCATCTGGCGGTGAAGCGGGAACCGGGGTTGCGGCGCGTTCGGGTCGCACCGGCGCCATGCGGGCGTTACCTTGCCCCGTCGCCAAACGGCCGTGAACCAACCCACGGGAGAAGCCAGTGACACAGCACCCAACCGACGGAAACCATCGTCCACAATCCGAATCCCGGCCCAGCGACATGGCACGCGGCCCCGGCCCCACGGAGAATCCCGACTCCGCCCCCGGTCGTTCCTCCGCTTCCGGCCACCACGGCGCCCCCGATCATTCCCTCGCATCCAATCACAGTCAACCCCCCATCCCGCTCCCTGCCTCCACCCCCGACCCCGTCCCGGACCACCGCGATCCCGCCACCATCGCGCGCGTCTTCCAGGAGGGCATCTACCCCTACCGCCACAAGTTGAAGCGGCGCAAATACGATCGCGAGAAGAGGCGGCTGCAGGTCGAGCTGCTCAAGGTTCAGAGCTGGGTGAAGCGGTCGGGCCAGAAGATTGTGGTTCTCTTCGAGGGTCGCGACGCGGCGGGCAAGGGCGGCACGATCAAGCGCTTCATGGAGCACCTCAATCCCCGGGGAGCGCGCGTTGTGGCGCTGGACAAGCCAAGCGAGGTGGAGCGCGGCCAGTGGTACTTTCAGCGCTATGTGCAGAATCTGCCCACGGCGGGAGAGATGGTTCTCTTTGACCGTTCCTGGTACAATCGCGCCGGCGTCGAGCGCGTCATGGGCTTTTGCACAGGCCAGGAATACCTCGAGTTCCTGCGGCAGGCGCCCGAGTTCGAGCGCATGCTGGTCAACAGCGGCATCACCCTCTTCAAGTTCTGGTTTTCGGTTTCGCAGGGGGAACAGAAACGCCGCTTCGAGAAGCGCAACACCGATCCGCTCAAGCAGTGGAAGGTATCGTCGATCGACCGGGCTTCGCTGAACAAGTGGCAGGACTACACCCGGGCCAAGGAGGCGATGTTCTTCTACACCGACACCGCCGATGCGCCCTGGACCGTGATCAAGTCGGACGACAAGAAGCGCGCGCGCCTGGCCGCCATGCAGTTCTTCCTCTCGCGCCTGCCCTATCCCGACAAGGACGACGAGACGGTGACCGGACCCGATCCGCTGCTCGCCGGACCCGCATCGCGCGTCATCAGCAGGGACGAGCCGATGACCGAGGCGCCCACCCCCCGCTGACCCCCTTGCCCCCTTCTTCCCGGAGTGCCATTTCGTGACGGTTCGCATACCATTCGCTCCACTCTGCACCCTCCTCTTCCTCGCCATGACTTCCCCGACCGCCGCCGCCCAGACCCGCGCCTCGGCCGAGTTTGAGGAGGAAGCGCGTCAATTCGCCGACAACCCGCTGGTTCGCAACGCCTTCAGCATCGTCGAAGGGCTGGATGACTGGGCCCTTGAACTGCTGATCGAGCTGACCGAAATCGCCGCACCTCCCTTCATGGAGGAGGCGCGCGGCCGCCGCTTCGCCGAACTGCTGATCGAGCTCGGCGCGGATTCGGTCTGGACCGACGAGGAGGGCAATGTGACCGGGCTCCGGCGGGGCCGTACGGGAGCGCGCACAATCGCCCTCGGCGGCCATCTCGACACCGTCTTCCCCGAGATCATCGATGTGACGGTCGAACAGCGCGGCGACACGCTCTTCGCGCCCGGCGTGGGCGACGACACGCGCGGCCTGGTGGTCTTGCTGGCGGTGCTGCGGGCCCTGGAGGAAGCCGGAATCGAGACCGAGAACGACATCCACTTCGTCGGCGTGGTGGGCGAGGAGGGACTGGGCGATCTGCGCGGCATGAAGCACATCTACCGCGAACCGGAGAGCGGCCCCGACGCCTGGATCGAGGTGGACGGAGGCGGACTCGCCAGGCTGGTGGTCGACGGACTGGGATCGGTGCGCTACCGCGTCGTCTTCCAGGGACCGGGGGGACATTCGTGGGGCGCCTTCGGGCTGGCCAATCCCGCGCACGCTCTGGGCCGCGCCATGCGCCACTTCCAGGACGCCGCCGACACCCTGACGCGCAGCGGACCGCGCACCAGCTACAATGTGGGCCGAATCGGCGGGGGAACTTCGGTCAATGCGATTCCCTTCCAGAGCTGGATGGAGGTGGACATGCGCTCGGTCAGCCCCGAGAGTCTGGCGCGAATCGAAGCCGTTTTCCTCGAGACGATGGACCGGGCGCTGGCCGAGGAGAATGCGCTGCGCCGCGACGGTCCGCCGCTCACCGTCGAGAAGAACAGGATCGGCGACCGCCCCTCGGGCAATGGCGACCGCGAGCTTCCCCTGATTCAACGCGCCCTGGCCACAACCGCGGTCTTCGGCGTGCAGGGCGAATTCGGGCGTTCCTCCACCGATTCGAATGTGCCGATCGCGCTCGGGATCCCGGCCGTGACGATCGGGCGGGGCGGCGTGGGGGGCGGGGCGCACTCGCCGGGCGAATACTGGGTGAATGTGGATGGCCATCTCGCCATACAACGGGCGCTGCTGTTGGTGGTGGCGGAGGCGGGGATGGCGGGAATGATACCGTAGCCGGGCCCTTCGCCGGAGCAGCGCCGTGAACGCTTGCCGGACGCGGGATCCTTCATCGGACGGAAACGAGGACAGCCAATTGAGGGCGAAGGGATGAAGAATCGCGCCGGGAACGCAGCCACGGGGACCGCGAAGGTTGCCACCTGGAGTGGCCTGGGGGACCGCAAGCCCGCCTACGCGCTGGTGGCCAATGTGGATCTGGTCGTCATTCGCTACGGCAACGAAGTCTCGGTGCTCTACGGCCGCTGCCTGCACCGGGGCGCGCTCCTGGCGGACGGATTCATTCGCGGCGACGACCTGATCTGCGGGGTGCACAACTGGGACTACCGCTTCGACACCGGGGTCAGCTCCTACAATCCCCAGGAAGCGCTGCACAAGTTCGGCGCCTGGATCGATGCCGAAGCCGACGCGGTTCTGGTGGACGAGGACGAGATCGCGGCCTGGCACGATCGTTTCCCCCAGGCCTACCGCCGCGACGAGTACCTGGGACTCTACGCCGATGTGCACGGGACCCCGGAGGAGCCGCACAACCACTACATCCAGGAGTTGGCGCGCAACGGCCTGGAGAAGGTCGGTCACCACGGGGCGGTCTCGGCGATGGGCGTGCCGCTGACCGAACTCCCCCGCTGGGACGACATCCAGATCCTCACCGCGCAGCTTGCTGTGCGTCCCCTGGCCGACGATGCGGAGGTGGAAACCGACCTCGTGATTGGCCCGAAGGCGAAGCGGCCGCTGATCCTCAAGATCCCCATCTTCGTGTCCGACATGAGCTTCGGCGCGCTGAGCGAGGAGGCGAAGACCGCGCTGGCGACCGGAGCCGAGAGGGCGGGAACGGGAATCTGTTCGGGCGAGGGCGGGATGCTGCCCGAGGAGCAGGCGAACAACTCGCGCTACCTGTACGAGCTGGCTTCCGCGCGGTTCGGTTGGTCGCTGGAAAAGGTGGAACGGGCGCAGGCCTTTCACTTCAAGGGGGGACAGGGAGCCAAGACGGGGACGGGCGGCCATCTTCCCGGCAGCAAGGTCACCGCAAAGATCGGCCAGGTGCGCGGACTGGACGTGGGGACGCCGGCGATCAGCCCCTCGCGCTTCGCCGATCTGGTGACGCCGGACGACTTTGGCAACTTCGGCGATACGGTCCGGGAACGGACAGGAGGAATCCCCATCGGCTTCAAGATCTCGGCCCAGCACATCGAAGCGGATCTCGATTTCGCGCTGGCCGCGGGCGCCGACTACATCATCCTGGACGGACGCGGCGGCGCAACGGGCGCGGCCCCCGACATCTTCAAGAACAACATCTCGGTCCCCACGATTCCGGCGCTGGCGCGGGCGCGGCGACACCTGGACAAACGGGGCGCGAGCGGCTCGGTCACCCTCATCGTCACCGGCGGATTGCGCACCGAATCGGACTTCGTGAAGGCTCTGGCGCTGGGCGCGGACGGCGTGGCGGTGGCAAACTCGGCGCTTCAGGCGATCGGTTGCCTGGGAATGCGCGCCTGCCACACCAACAACTGCCCGGTCGGGATCGCTACCCAGAAACCGGAGCTGCGGTCCCGGCTGCAGATACACGCCTCCGCACAGCAACTCGCCAACTACCTGGGCGCCACCGTCAACCTGATGAAGCTCCTGGCCCGCGCCTGCGGCCACCGGCACCTGAACGCCTTCTCCCCGCGCGACCTCACCACCTGGAACCGCGAGCTGGCGCACCTGGCGGGGGTGCGGTATGCGGGGGTGGGGGGTCGTAAGGAATGACGCTGCACAAGGCGATTTCCCGATTCGGACTGGAGGCCGGGTCAAAGCTCGCAAATCCCGCTGCGACCGGCGCGCCCGAGGAGCAGTTGCGCGGTAGGCCCGCCGATCCGGCACAACGCAACGTTCTCGACCATGCGGCAAGCGGATCATCGTGATGGCTTCTGGTCCGGCGTGACGCCGTAGCGTAATTTCACCGTAGCTTCTCACTCGGCGCGGTTAGACGGTCTTCGCTTCCCCGCCAATCCTCCAGAAATCTTTCCCACCGAGGTTCCCCCATGCGTCTCCCCGCCCTTCTCGCGGCCACCCTCATCGCGCCGCTCGCCGCTCTTCCCCCCACTCTCGCTGCCCAGCAGCGCCCGCTCACCTTCATGGATGTGCAGGAGCTCAAGCGCGCGGGTTCGTGGACCCCCAGCCCCGATGGCGCGTGGATGCTCTACACGGTCACAACCCCCGACTGGCAAGAGGCCGAATCCCAGACCGATATCCATGTCGTTTCGCTGGGCGAGGGCGTGGGATCGGAGCGACGGCTGACCTACACCGACGACAGCAACGAGACGAGTCCGGCCTGGGCGCCCGACGGTTCCTTTTTCGTTTTCTCCTCGAATCGCGGCTCCTCCAATCCCGGTGGGGGCGCCAACCAGCTCTACATGATGCGGCACGACGGCGGCGAGGCGCGCAGAATCACCGATGCGAGCGAGGGTGTTTCGGGGTTTGCCTTCAGTCCCGGCGGGGACTGGCTCGTCTACAGCTCCGGCGAGCGCGGCCAGGAACAGCTCTACCGAATGGCGGCGGATGCGCTGGCAGGCAACTCGGCCGAACGGATCACGGATGGCGACGCGGGGGTCGAGCAGTGGGACTTCACTCCCGACGGCAGCCGGATCTACTTCGCGCGCCCCGATTCGTTCGACGAGGCCGAGAAGGAGCGGCTGGAGAAGGGCTTCACCGTCGATGTGCGAAACGCCGTCACGCCGCTGTCCAGCCTGTGGAGCGTAGAGGTGGCAACCGGCGAAGAACGGCGCGAGACGGACGACTCGTCCTACAGCGTCGACGGCTTCACAGTCTCGGACGATGGCCGCTGGATCGGGATCACCGGTGGATCGCCCGAGCGCTACGAACGCAACATCACCGCGTCCAGGCTCTACGCCGACCTCTATCTGAAGGAAGTGGCGACCGGCAACATCGAGCGCCTCACCGACAACTACGAGGTGGGCGAGGGCGGGCTCGGGTTCTCGCCGGACGGTCGCTGGATCGCCTTCTCGGCGCCGGACAACATGGAGCGCTACACGATGACCGACAACCGCGTCTACATTCGCGAAGTGGACGATCGCGGGGGCGCCTTCCGCAAGCTGGGGACCGATTTCGACCAGAGTTCAAGCGTCGGATTCTGGTCGGACGACGGAAGCACGATCTACTTCAACGCCGGCGTGACGGTCACGACGCAACTTCATGCGCTGGATGTGGCAACGGGCGCGGTGCGGCAGCTTACCGGTGAACGGGCGGCGCTGTCGGTGTCCCGCGACGACGACACCGGCACAATCCTCATCGGCTACAGCGACCCCAATACGCCACCCACCGTCTTCACCGTGGCCAGCGTGGACGATGTGCCGAACCGCTCGGCCTGGACGCAGCTCGTGGACGTCAATCCACAGATTCGCGAGATCGCCCTGGGCGAAGAGGTTGAGGTCAACTGGCGCTCGTCGGATGGCAAGACGGTTGGGGGCGTGCTTGTTTATCCGGTCGGCTACGAAGAGGGAACGCGCTATCCGCTGATTGTGGCGATTCATGGCGGTCCGGCCTCGGCGGACGTGCTGCGCTTCAACGGCGGCTACAGCTCGCAGGTGTATGCGGGCGCGGGGTATGCCGTTCTCAAGCCCAACTACCGCGGCTCGCGCAACTATGGCAATGCGCACCGCACCGACATTGTGGGGGACTACTTCACCCTTGGCTACGAAGACATCATCACCGGGGTGGATCATCTGATCGACGAAGGCATTGTGGACGGCGACAGGATGGGCGCGCTGGGCTGGAGCGCGGGCGGCCACTGGTCCAATTGGATCCTTACGCAGACCGACCGCTTCAAGGCGATCAGCTCGGGCGCCGGCACGATGAACTGGATCAGCATGTACGCACAGAGCGACGTGCAGCGGAACCGCCAATTCTACGTTGGCGACGGCTTTCTCTACGAGGACTTCGACACCTATTTCGACCAGTCCCCGCTCAAGTACATCGCCAACGCAAAGACCCCCACGATGATTCATGTCGTGGAGGGCGATCCGCGCGTGCCCAGTCCGCAATCGGTTGAGTTGCACATGGCGCTCAAGAAGCTGGGCGTGCCGACCGAGCTGTTCATGTATCCGGGCCGCAGCCACGGAATTCCGGACCCGCGCAACCGCCTGGTCAAGGCCGTAAGCGAGATGGCCTGGATGGACTACTACGTCCGCGGCATCGGCGAGAACTTCGAGTGGCGGCAGGTGCTGGAGACGCTGGAAGAAGGGGAAGGACCGACGGTGGTGTCGCAGCGGTAGTGCTCTTCTCCTCGAGTCGGGAACGCCGCCTGTGGGTGTGGGCGCTGGTGGTCGTCGTGGCGATCTACTCGACGGCGGATCTGGCGCGGACGCTGGCCGACGTGCTGCGGGAGAGCGGGCTGCTCGAGCGTACCACCCTGTTTTTCAACGTGGGCATGCTCCTGATCGGGGCGATGATCCTGGTGCAAGGGCTGAGGGAACGATCGCGCGGCGTCGAAGTCGGATTTGCACTGGGCGTAGCGGCGATTGCCATCATCGGATTCGCGCGCGGGATCAGCGCGGCCGAGCGTTCTCACCTCCTCGAGTACACGGTGCTGGCGCTCATCGTCCACGAGGCCCTTCTGGAACGGAAAGGTCAGGGGATGCGTGTCCCCGTACCCGCGCTGCTGGCCATCGTGGTGACCACTGTGGCCGGTGTTCTGGACGAGTGTATCCAGCACTTCCTGCCCAGCCGAACCTTCGACTGGTTCGATATCCTGGGGGACCTGTTGGCCAGTGTCGTTGCGGTCGGGGCAAGCGCTTCCCTTCGCCGGATTCGTCGGTGGATCATCGGGTGGCGGCGCCCGCGTTAGTAGTCGAGGGCAATGCAGAGCTCAGCGATCCCCCTCCCCGTCGGCCACAACGTACTGGTCCCACGCCGGGGGCTCGACATCCAGAAGGTGCCGCACGAAGTAGTCATTCCGCTTTCTCGCGCCGAAGTCGCCGCCCGAACCGTGGCCGGCGCCCGGAACCATGAGGAAGTCGAAGTCCTTGTCGGCCTCGATGAGCGCGTTCACGACCTGAAGGGTGGAAGACGGATCCACATTCCGGTCCAGCTCGCCGACGACCAGCAGCAGCTTGCCCTGCAGGCGCCAGGCGTTGTCCACGTTCGACGACTCGGAGTAGTGCGGCCCGATCGGCCATCCCATCCACGCCTCGTTCCACCAGATCTTGTCCATGCGGTTGTCGTGGCATCCCACCGACGAGAACGCCACATCGTAGAAGTCGCCGTGCCAGAGCAACGCGGCCATGGCGTTCTGCCCGCCGGCCGAACCCCCGTAGATCCCGACCCGGCTCACGTCGTAGTAGTCGTACTGGCGGGCCACGGCCTGGTGCCAGAGGATCCGGTCCGGGAAGCCAGCGTCCCTGATGTTCTGCCAGGCCACGTCGTGGAAAGCCTTCGACCGGTTGTTGGTCCCCATGCCGTCGATCTGGGCCACGATGAACCCCAACTCGGCCACGGCGGTTCTGCTTGTGTGGGTGCCGAAGGTCTTCGGAACGTGCGATCCGTGGGGCCCGGCGTAGATGCTCTCGATCACCGGATAGCTCCGATTCGGATCGAAGTTGGTGGGGCGGATGATGATGCCCCAGATATCCGTTACCCCGTCGCGCCCCTTGGCCACGAAGACCTCGGGGTATCGCCACCCGGTGGCCAGAAGAGCCGACGCGTCGGCCCGCTCCAGCTCCATGACCAGCGACCTGTCGGCGGTCCTGCGGAGCTCGGCGATCGGCGGCAGATCCACCCTGGACCACTGGTCGACATAGAACTCACGATCCGGGGAGAAGGTGACCTCGTGCATCCCGTCGGCTTCCGTGTAGGCGACCAGTCCGGTGCCATCGAAGTCGATGCGGTAGTAGTGGACGAAATAGGGATCCTGATCGGGGTTCATCCCGCTCGCGCGGAACCAGATCCGGCGGTTCTCCACATCCACGCTGTCCACGCCCCGAACCGGCCACTCGCCCTTCGTGATCTGGTGCTTCACCTGCCCCGTCTCGCCGTCGAGCATGTAGAGGTGATTCCACCCGTCGCGCTCCGACATCCAGATGATCTCCCTGCCGTCGTCGATGTCGTGGCGGAACCGCTTGTTGGAGTAGTTGAAGAAGGTTTCGGGCTCCTCGGAGATCACGGCCCGGGTGCTGCCCGTCCCAGCGTCGATTTCGATGACACGGTAGACCTGGTGCCCCCTCTGGTTGTACTCGAAGACGACACGCTCGCTGTCTTCCCGCCATTCCAGCCGCGAGAGGGTGTAGGCGTTGGGGAAGAGGGCGTCGTCAATGACCATCTGCCGTCCCGACTCGACGTCCAGGATCACCGGGATTTCCTTGTCGAGGCGATCGCCGGGCTTGGCGTAGAGGAAGGTCGAGTGCTGGGGCTGAAGCTGGTCCTCGGGTGACGATTCGACGTAGTGGACGACCCGCTCCTGGCCGGGCACGACCCGGTAGACCGCCACTTTGCGGGAGTCCGGCGACCAGACGATCGAGCGGTCGGTGTAGGTGTTTCCGGGCGTGCCTTCCCAGGTGAGCATGGTGTAGTCGCCGGGGTCGGCGCCCACCTCGCGGAAGGCCACATTGTAGTTCTGGATGAAGACCTCGCGCGTGCCGTCCGGCGAGGGGATCGGATCGGTGCTCAGGTTCCGCCAAAGCTGGCCGGGACCTGCCGACCACGAGACGCCGCTGGGGCCCACTCCCCCGCCTCGCCCCCCCTGCCGTTGACGCGCCGTCCCCCGGCTCTCGCAGTCGTAGCTGGCCAGATTGCAATACCAGACGAGATCCGCCGCGATGAACTCGATGGCCTGCTCGTTCGTGGTGAAATCGATCCGGGCGAAGGGGAGATCGACGGCCGAGACGGACTCCTCGGCGAAGGCCTGCAGCGCCGAGACGGTCGATGCAAGGCGTTCGTGATCAAAGGCGGGGCCCTGGGCCTGGCTCTCGGCATCGACGAGAACGAAGTTGTGGCCGCCTTCCACTGTTTTTCGGTACCAGAACCGATTGGTTTCGCCGATCCAGGACGGCCGTTCGGCGGCGTCCACGACCACCCCCTGGAGGCGATCGCCAAGCCTGTCCGCCCGCCTGTAGTCGGCAAGCGTGCCCTGGGCGAACGCCGAGAGGGGTGTGCAGAGCGTGGTGAGGATCAGGATCAGAACGAACCGATGGGGGAAGCGACGACCTGGCATGGCTGCGGGTCCTTCCTGGATGCGGGTGCGGCGTGTGGACGGGAATGGACACGTCTGGACCGAAGTCAACACCTCATAATGTAATGTCAACATGACATTTGTCATGTATAGATTACTTATTCCCATCGCACTCAACCCTGCGGTCGCAACCTCACCGCCTGCCGGATCCCCCTTGTGGTTTGCACCTCCAGTTGGTCGGTGGCGCCCATTGCGGCCACCAGCGGCCCGTCCCAATCCCGAAGGATCGACCTGATTTGACCGGTGGAGGGGTCGGTGAAGACAGAGATCGAGCGCGGGTCCGTGTCGTCGATCGCCACCTCGCCCTCCGGCCCGGTGAGCACGATCCGCTCGAGCGAGCCCTCCCAGTCGTCCTCGATGGGAATGGCGAAGAAGAAGGACTTGTTGCCGTACTGGTCCTCGCCCGGAGTGAAGGACAGGGAGAACTCGGTTCCGCCGTCGACGGCGATTCCGTCCAGGCGATAGGGCCCGGGCTGTTCCGGAAGCTTCGCGGCCGCATACATGGAGAGCACCGGCTCGATGCGCAGTTCGTCTCCGAGGACGCCGCCCCACAGCACCAGCATCTGCGACTTCGGTGCGGCGCCGGCCAGGAGCGCCCGCGCCCCGCTCCCTTCCTTTTCCTCCCGAACCCGGATGACCTTCTCGTAGTAGTAGTCGCTCAGCCAGCCCTTTTCGTAGCAGTATCCCATGATGTCGCGGCGGCTGTTCGGGGATACCACCGATCCGGTGCGGAAGTCGTACCCCCACATGCCGATGCTCCCGTTCGAATAGGGGAAGTCCGGGTCCGTGAAGAGCGCGCCGCCGCAAGGTGCGTGCTGGAGGTCCAGGGTGTGTCCCACCTCGTGGGTCAACTCCGTATCCCACGGCTTCCCGAAGCTCACCCAGCCGTTCAGCCGGGCAACCCCGCGCACGTATCCCTCGTCGCTGTCCGCCACGGCATACCAGTACCCCGTGGCGTCCTCGGCGTGGTAGACCACCTCCAGTTCGAGGACCATGGGCCACGTATTGTCTTCCTCGGTGAGGTCGAGGGAGGTGACGTAGCTGTCCCGCGTCGTCGCGCTGAACTCCGAGAACGGGAACGAGTACCTGAACAGGCCCACCTGTGGGCTGTCGTCGGCGATGCTGTCCGTCCAGGCGAAGATGGACGAATCGGGATTCTCGACATAGAGCACCGGCACTACCGTCAGCTCGAGAGGCGGAACATCGATCACGTTAAGTGGCATGGCGCCGACTTCCGGGAAACGTGTCTGGCTGCCCGGCGCGCGCGGCACCACCTCTTCAGGGTCGGCCACCACCACCAGCCTGGTGCCGGCGACAATGTGTTCGGCGGGGACCACCGCGTTGTACGAGGTGCCGAGGACGCCCTCGTCCGCAGCAGTCCTCAATCGGTCGTCTTCAGTACGCATGACCACGCGGTGGACCTCCTCGCCGTTCCTCGTAAGGGTTGCCACGACCTCGGGTTCGAAGAAGGCGTTGACCTGATCACCTACGAGAAACGCGCGCACCAGCGCCTCCCGGCCCGCAAGGAGCGGCACATCGCCCCGCGGCCGCTGGATCGCCTGTGTCAGGTACACGATCGGCAGCGACAGCGTGACCGCGTCGGGGTTGTTGCAGGTGGCTCCGTCGGCGACGTCCAGTCCGTCGATCCAGCGCTGGAAGGTAGCCGACGGCGACGCGCACATGCCGGTGTTCGTGTATTGCAGCGCCTTCAGGCCCGTCATCCCGGTCATTTGGAAGGGAAACGGCCCCTCCATGTCCGTGTTGCCGCTGACCCTGAGCGTGTCCAGCGCGTCCATCGAAGTCATTGCGACGGGGATCTCCCCCGTGAGGCTGTTGTCGCCGAGGTCGAGGGTCTCGAGCTTCGTCAGGTTGGCGATTGCGGGAGCAAGCGACCCCCGCAGTCCGTTGTCGGGGAGCGCGAGCCTTCGGACAAGCGTGTCCGTCCGGTTCACGGTTACTCCGTGCCAGTTGCCTACCTGGGCGTCGCTGTCCCAGCCGCCGTTGTCGGTCCAGGAGTCGCCGCTGGCCGCCGCATGGAACTCCTCCAGTGCGTATCGTTCGGTCACGGTGGGCGGACACCAGAGGCCGTCCGCCTGCGGGATACCGTTCAGCCATTCCTGGAACTCGTCGTCGAGGTGCGGACACACCCAGGTGTCGGCGATGTTGAGGTAACCTAGCGGGAGATTCAGCATGCTCCTGGGCATCAGACCCACGAGATCCGGGTTGTTGTTCACGTCCAGGCTCTCCAGGTTGACAAGGTCACCGAGTTCGGGTGGCAACGGTCCGGAGAGTTGGTTGCTGCGGAACGACAGGCGCGTGAGCGAGGTGAGTTGACCGAGTTCCGGTGGGATGCGGCCGGTGAAGCGGTTGCCCCGGGCGCTCAGGGACTCGAGCGCCGACAACCGGCCAAGTTCAGGCGGTATGGAGCCCGTTAGCTGGTTGTCGCTCAGTGTCAGGTTTTTCAGCGCGGTAAGGTTGCCGAGTTCGGGGGGTATGACACCCGACAGGTCGCTTTGGAAAAGCCACAGGGTGGTCAGTGACGAAAGGTTGCCGAGTTCCGGCGGGATGGATCCCGTCAGCCGGGTGCGTTCGAGGAACAGACCTTCCAGCGCGGACAGCTGCCCGAGTTCCGGTGGTATGGAGCCGGTGAGCGGATTGGTGCCGATGGCCATTTCCTCGAGCTTGGAGAGGTTACCCATCTCCGCCGGTACCGGTCCGGTCAACTGGTTGCCGAAGAGCCAGAGCACCTCCAGGTTGGCCAGGTTGCCCATTTCGGGCGGAATACTGCCCGACAAGTCGTTTCGCATCAGGAACAGCGTTTCGAGCGAAGCCATGTTGCCGAACTCCGGGGGGATGGGCCCGGTCAGTTCGTTGTCGGAGAGCCTCAGATCCTTCAGGGCTGCAAGCTTGCCCATCTCGGGCGGCAGCATGCCCGTTATCCGGTTCCGGGACAGGCTAAGCTCCTCGAGCGAGGTCATGTCGCCGAGCTCGGGCGGCAGCGGGCCCTCGAGCTGGTTGTCGACCATCCACATGCTCTTGAGCTTCCTGAGCTTCCCGAACTCCGCCGGAAGCGGCCCGCTCAACTCGTTCTCGAAAAGTGCCAGGTGTTCGAGGTTGACGAGATTCCCCAACTCGGCGGGGATCGGCCCTGACAGGTTGTTCCAGGAGAGGTACATGGTGTCAACGCTGACCATACCGCCGATTTCGGGCGGGATCGGGCCCTCCAACTTGTTGCTGGACAGTGACAGGTTACGAACCCTCGTCAGCTTGCCGAGTTCCGGCGGTATCCGCCCACTCAGATTGTTGCCGTACAGGGCCAGGCGTTCGAGGCGAGCCAGGTCGCCCAAAGCGGGCGGGATGCTGTCCGTGAGCCTGTTCCACGGGAGGAAGATCTCGGTGACGTAGCCCTCCTCGTCGGTGACGATGCCCTGCCAGGTGTTCAGCGTCGCGTCCGACAGCCAGTTCCTGCTCTCCTGCCATTGCGGCCCGCCGGTTTCGTCGTAAAGGCTGACGAGCACCGTCCGGTCCCTGGTCTCCGGAATGCAGGGAAGCGGGTCGGTGTTGCCGAGTGTCTCGTACCACGCCGCCAGGGAGCGCGGTACGCACAGGCCGGTTCTGGAGTGGTAGAACTGCTCGACGTTGAGGCTGGAGAAGGTCTCGGGCAGGGGGCCGGACAGGTTGGTGTTGGTAAGGCTCAGGTACACGAGCCCCGTCATGTTGCCCATCTCGGGCGGCACGGGGCCTTCCAGCTCGGTGTCGTGGAAGTTCAGGTCGCGGAGACGCTGCAGTCGGCCGATCGCCGGCGGGATCTGCCCGGAAATTGCGTTGCCGCCGAGGTCGAGGATGAAGAGGTCGTCCAGCAGGCCGATGGCGGCGGGGATCTCGCCGTCAAGGTCGTTGTTGCGCAAATCGAGGTTATCGACCCTGCCGTTGCCGGCGCCCACTCCGTACCATTCCTCGAGTGGCTCGTCGCTCAGCCAGTTGGTGTTGTCCTTCCAGTCATCCCCGCCGGTCGCATGGTACAGGAATTCGAGCGCTGCGCGGTCACTGCCGGGCAGGCTCACCGCCACCCCCGTGCGGCCGGTCGTAACAGAGTTGTACGTAGCTGTAACTGCCGTGATTCCAGCCGCGCGGGCCGTCACCTGCCCCGTCCCGTCGACCCCTGCGACCGCTGGATCGCCGCTCTCCCAGGTGACCGCCGGGGACTCCACGACGCGCCCCTCGGCATCGACGACCGTCACCGACAACCGGGCCGTCTCGCCGACCGCGCCGAAGGTGAGCGCGGAGGGCTCGATCGAGACACCGGCAGCGCACTCTGGCGGACTGTCGGTCTGCTCGATCGCACTGAGCCACGCGGCAAGTGAGGGGGGTACGCACAGTTGGGTACCGCCCACCACGAAACTGTCCAGTTCGAGGGCGGCAAAGGACGACGGCACACGTCCGGAGAGGCTCGTTGCCGCCACGTTGAACGTCCGCAGGCTGTCCAGTGCTCCCAACTCCCATGGCAGCGTGCCCGACAGCCCGTTGACGCTCAGCGTGAGGTCGCGAAGGCGGCCCAGATCCCCGATCTCGGCCGGAATCGAGCCCGAAATCCAGTTTCGGCTCAGGTCCAGGGTCACCAGCTGTTCCAGCTGGCCGATGGACGCATGGATCGTCCCCCGCAGGTTGTTGCCCGACAGGGACAGCCCCACCACCCGGCCGCTGTCGTCGGTCTCGACCCCTGCCCATTCGGCGAGCGGTTCGTCGCTCAGCCAATTGGTCTCGTCTGTCCACCCGCTGCCGCGGGTCCGGTCGTAGAGGATTCGCAGCACATCCCGGTCGGTCTCCGGCAGCGCCACCTCCACGGGGATCGCTCCGGTCACGGAGTCGTAGGTGGCCGTCACCTCGGTGGCTCCTTCGCCGACGGCCGTGACCCTTCCCCGGGCGTCCACCGAGGCGACATGGGCATCTCCGCTTGACCAGGTGGCCGACGCCTCGTGCGTGCTGTCTCCTTCGGCGTTCACATGAGTGGCCAACAGGGTGCCCGTCTCGCCGACGGCGTAGAAGGTCAGTGAGGGCAGGTCGACGACTTTGATGGCGAGAGAGGCAACGCAGAGGTCAGCATCGTCGGTCTGCCCGATCCCGGCGAACCACTCGTTCAGGGAAGGAGGCACACACACACCCGAGCCGGCGGTGTAGAGAGTGTCCAGCGCCAGCTGCCGGAAGGATCGCGGAACCACGCCGCTCAGTTCGTTGGCACCGATGTGGAGATAACGGAGCGCGGCAAGCGAGCCCATGCTCGCGGGCAAGCGACCCTCAAGAGCGTTGTTGTTGAGCACGAGACTGTGCAACTGCGGCAACTCCCCCAGCCCCCAGGGAATCTCTCCCGTGAGCGCGTTCCCGCTCAGGTCGAGCGTGACCAGGTCGCCCAGTTCCGCCAGCAGGTCCGGCATCGGGCCCGAGAGGCCGTTGTTCCCCAGCGACAGGCCGACGACTTTCCCGGCCTCGTTGGTTTCTACCCCGTACCACTCGGAGAGCGGCTCGTCGCTCAGCCAGTGGATGGTGTCCGTCCAGCTCCCGCCCCCCATCAACTGGTGGATGCTGTCGAGGACCTGCCGATCCGTGAGCGTGAGGACGACTTCAACCTCGGCCGTGGCGGTGAGCGAATCGGAGGCTGCCGTAACCTGAGTGGTTCCGTAGTCGACTGCGGTCACCAGTCCGGTGGTATCGACCCTGGCTACGGTCGTGTCGGCGCTCGACCAGGTGATCGTCGCGTCGTGCACGGTGTCCCCTTCGGCGGTGAGCAACGCAGCCGTCAGTTTGGCCGTGTCACCGAGTGGCGGCGCCTCGAAGTACAGTGTCGGGGGGTCGACGGTGATCTCGTCGGTGCAGATCGTGTAGTCTTCTTCCTTTTCCGGTACCGTCTTCAGCCACGCTTCGAGGTCGGCGGGGACGCACAAACCGTCCCTGTCGAAGTAGAAGTTGGTCAGCTCAAGGTTGGAGAAGGTGCGAGGGATGGGACCGGTGAGGTTCGTGGCGCTGATGGAGACGTACTTGAGTCCTCCGACGTACCCCAGCTCCGGGGGCAGCCTGCCGCTGATCTCCGCGTTGTCGAACAGCAACAGGTCGCGAAGTCTCTTGAACTTCGAGAGCTCGGCCGGGATCGGGCCCGAAAGCTCGTTGCTGCCAAGTGAGAGGATGGAGAGATCGTCCAACCCACCGAGTTCGGGCGGAATCGTGCCGACCAGATTGTTTTCCCAGAGACGTAGCTCGCTCACCTTGCCCTGGTAGGTGCTCACGCCATGCCACTCCCCGAGATCCTTTTCCGTCAGCCAGTTCGTGTTGTCGGCCCAGCCGTCTCCCCCCGCGGCTTCGTAGAAGATTTCGAGGATCTCCCGGTCGGTGAGCGGCAACACGACCTCCACGGTGGCCTCGGCGGTGGCGGAATTGTAGGTAGCCGTCACCTTCGTAGTACCGAAGCCGGCCGCCGTGACCCGCCCCACCGCGCCCCCAGCCGCGTCGACCGTCGCGATCGCCGCATCGGCGCTGGCCCACGTCACCTGCGGAGCGGCCACCGTGTTCCCGGCGGCATCGGTCACTCTGGCCGTGAGCATGCCGGTAACCCCGATCGTGTCGAGGGTCAGCCAGTGGGGCTCGATTACGACCTGCGTGCCATCCTCTGCCGCTCCCCTGGCGGTCTCAACTGACGGGTCCCGGTCCGCGGGCGAGGTTGGGGAGTCATCGACACAGGCTTCCAGGGAGACCAGGGTGACAACTGCCCCCAGGACGCCGATCCATCGTCCGGGCAACCCGGTGGGTGGCCAGCCTCGCTGGCCGTGACAACTGGACGGCAGGGGGCGCTGCGGATGCTCCATCCGGTCCATCGGTCTCTTCCAAATCGTGAACGCGATTCAATATCTACACAATCATAATATAACATTTGCGCGTTATCCACGATATTATCGTGTTAGTCAGTTAATGATATTATCACCGATAACTGGATGAAACATAGGGAGATCGCGGCTAGGGCCGGCTGGCCGTCCTGCCTCTGGTCGCCAGGCTTCCCGGTGGACCCGAAGTGGCAAATTGGAAGCACCGATACCGCACTTCCCGTAGGTCGCCGCCGGCGCTCCATTGCCGCCAACTACCTCATCCCAGGCGGCGGCTACTTACAACGGGGCCCATCGAAACGGGTGGTGTCGAGATGGCCGCGACGGTGAAGATGCCGGGCCGGACATCGCACTACACCGCCTTGACGCTCAACAACTGGAAGTACTTGGGAACCGATGATCGGCTCGTCGACGCCAACCAGGGCAGCGACGTTGCGCGGGCATTCCGCCTCGCCTGTGGGTTGCCTCCCTGGACCGCGCCGAACCCCTCGGCCGGGGGGGGGCGGCCAAGCACACGGCGCCTCACCGCTGTCGGTTGCTCGCGCCGATTCTCCCTCGAACCGCGGACCTACCCCGGCCCCGCCGGCAGATGGTCCAGCAGATACCGCACCATCAGCATCCTAACGTGCACCGCCGTCCCCTCCCCTTCCGACAACCCATGGTTCCGGTTCGGATACGTCATGTAGTCGAAGGTCTTCCCAAGCTCCACGAGACGGTCTACCAATCCCTCGACAATCTCCAGGTGCGTATTGGTTTCCCCGGTTCCGTGAATGATCAGCAGGTCCCCTTCGAGCCCTTCGGCGTAGTTGATGGGCGCGGAGACGCGGTAGCCCTCCGGATTCGTCTCCAGGGTCTCCATGTAGATCTCCTGGAACCACGCGTTGTAAAGGTGCGGCTGGGGCTTGGGGACCACGGCAATCCCCACGTGGTAGACATCGGGCTTGCGGAACAGGGAATTCAGGGTGTTCGATCCGCCGCCGCTCCACCCCCAGATCCCCACTCTGGACACATCGACGTAGGGGAGCATCCGGCCCATCTCCCGGACTCCCGCCGCATGTTCCTCCGTCGACTGCACGCCGATTGTCGGAAAGGGCGCCCTCCGCCACGCGGCGCCCTTCGGCGCGGGCGTGCCGCGATTCTCGATGGACACGACCAGGTACCCGAGGTCCGCGATGGCACGATGGTAGTTGTTCCGGGTCGACCACCGGTCGAGGACGGTCTGGCCGTGGGGTTCCCCGTAGACGTAGATGAACACCGGGTACCGGCTGGAAGGATCGAAGTCCCGCGGCTTGATCATCCACGCGTCCATCACGACCCCGTCCCCGATATCCAGCTGCAGGAACTCCGCGGGATGGGCGATCGTGGCCTCGGCCCGGCGCCGGATCTCGGCGTTGTCCTCCAGGACCCGGACGACACGGTGGTCCGGCAGGCTGATCAGCGCCGTGACCGGAGGAGCGTCGAAGGTGGAGTACGTGTGAAAGGCCCACCGGAGGCCGGGTGAGAAGTCATAGAAGTGGGTCCCCGGCTGGTCTTCGGGAGTGACGCGCTCGGGCGCCTCGGCGCCGTCCAGCCGGACCCTGTAGAGGTACCGCTGGGTGGCGTTGTCGGGCGAGGCGAAGTGATAGAACCAACCCTCCCTCTCGTCGACCGGTCCCCGCTCCATGACGTCGCTGGGTCCCGGGGTCAGCAGGCGTTCCTCCCGCCCATCCCGTGAATACACGTAGGAGTGCCGCCATCCGTCCTTTTCGGTCAGAAACAGGAACGAGTCGCCCCCTCCGATCCACTCCAGGCCAGCGTTCAGGCGATAGCTGGCGATGACCCAGGCCGGGTCGGACTCGTGGTAGATCCGGTCTACCTCACCGGTGGTCACGTTGGCGATGAAGAAGGCCCGTTCGTCCCGAAACCGGCTGAACTGCTCCACCAACAATTCCTCGGAGTTTCCGGCCCAGCTCACCTGCCCCAGATAGAAGCCCTCGTTTGGGGAAGGGATGGAGATCCAGCGGACTTCCCTGCCCTGGGCGTCCACCACTCCTACCCGGAGCTTTGCGATGGTCTCGCCCACCCTCGCGAACCGAACCTGCCGGAGTTCGGGATAGGAGGGATCGGTGGGAACGAGCATCGACCTCATCCGCACGCCGGAGGCGTCGGACTGGACGAAGGCGATGCGGTTGCCGTCGGGGCTCCAAGTGGCGCGGCCGTTGGAGACGGATTCGGCGGTTATATGGGTCAGGCGGGTGGTTTGGATGGTCGCGAGGTCGTGGACGTGGAGGTTTCCGTCGCGGGTGAAGAGGATTCGGCGTCCGTCCGGGGAGATCGTGTTGCTGGCCCCGGCGTCGGCCTGTTTCAGCGTGGATGTGGCCCAATCGAACATCCAGACGCCGTCGCCACCGTCGGTGCGGAGGAGCACCCAACTGCCGTCCGGGGCGAGCTGGTAGCCCGAGATGCGCAGGGGATCGGAAGCGCCCGCTGGCGTGAGGTCGGCGAGGGAGGCGAGGACGGTGCGGGTGCCGGTGGCGGCGTCGTAGCGGATGAACTCGCGCGCCGGGGTGCCCGGGAGGGATTCGAGGGTCGTGTAAGCGGAACCGTCGGGCAGCCAGGTTGCCTGGAAGGAACGGGCGTTGAAATCGCCGGCCTCGAAGATGGAACGGAGGCGGGCCTGGGTTTCGGCGGGAACCTGGGGGGAGGCGGGGGGTGGGGGGAGGGTGGGGAGGGCGAGGAGGGCGGGTAGCCAGAGGGTATTTGTGATTTGTCGCGTGGTCATGGCTCCCTCCGTTGATCAATTGAGGCCGAAGTACTTCCAGCCGATTTCTTCGGGAGGATACGCCTAATCGAACAACCTGCGCAAACTTCGCTGTACTTCGTCGGGCCGCCCCATATTCACGGTTGCGGTCTCGAAACGGTATCCTGCACCGGTCACAGTCCAACGCCGATGGATTCCCTCTGCGCCGATCGGCTCACGCCAGGGGTATATGAGAACGACGCGCTCGGCATCGTAGGCCTGGCCGTACACCAGCATCTGAATCGCGTCGGCCCTGCTTGGCGCTTGCTCGGGATGCTTCCATTTCGTGTCGAGAACCACCGGGCGGCGTACCGGGTCAACCACAATGTCAGGGCGGAGGGAGAACCGCGGCCCGCTCGTTTGCGGGATCAGCGCTCCCCGGCTCTGGTCCTGCAGCCGCACCCGACCCGCCCCCAAAGCTTTCTGGAGTGACTTGCCCACAAACTCCTCAAACAGGTCGTTCATGGGAAAAAGGAGAGCGAATCCCGACGCTTTGCCCCTTGTCGTGTTCTGCCAGTCGCCTCTCAACAGCAACTCAGCGAGGCGATGTAGGTCGTGGAATGCGGTATTGGTGCGGTCCAGTGCAACGGGCTCCCGCAGAGGCGACGCCGAGTCCGCCACATTATGAAGGCGGGCAAGCAACTCCTGCAGTCGTCTGCGGTTCTTCCACGAGCTCGTGATGTTGGCGAGCCGCGTCACGGCGGCCTTGAACACCCGATTGAGCGGCGTGTCCTCGGACAGTTCATCGAACCGCGACGCAACCAGGTCCGGACGAGCGATGAGCGAGGTGAACTGCCGCTTAACCTTCAGCGTGCCGCGCAACACCGCCAGGTCTTCCTCATGGATGACATAACGCCGCGGCAGACCTCGTCGAACAGCCGCCAGCAGTCGCTCCGCAAAGAGCCGGATCAGCAGCTCAAGCAGATTGTGGCGCTGCGTGTCCATGGCCGCCAGCTCACCGTCGGTCACTGTGAGATTTCGCGCCACGGCCAACATGCGCACCAACACCTTCCGCACGACCCCATCCTCGCCGTCCACCTTGGGCAAGATCTCGACGGTCATTCCCGGGACGGTCAGGATCCCAACAACCTGTTGAGCCTTCAGCCCCTTCTCGGTGCGCTTCAGGACGGCGTCTTCCGGGAGTCTCAGGCGACCCGCCGCACGCTTTGCGGCAACAAGCAGGCGATCGATGTCTTCAGACTTCAGGCCATGTTCGTCTGCGGGGATTTCGCACCACTCCTCGACCCGCAGTGGCACTGACTGCCTCAACTCTTTCCGCCAGCGATAAGCTCGTCGTAGCGCCTTCCGGAAATTCCCTTCGTACGGTCCATCGGTAGCGCACCTCGCCACCGCCATCGAGGCCCGGCGGCGGCTCCAGTTTCCTGCGCCCCACAAAGGCGTCCGTTCCGCCAAGCACTCCCCGCACCTTCTCCCAATCGTCGTAGAAGTACTCGGCGATCAGCGGAATCACCTTTCGCCGCATTACCTCGTCAACGGCCTCTCTCGACCTTGCCCTGAAGAACCAGGCATGGCCGATCAGGTGATCCCGGCCCACCAGCCATTCCAGCCGGTCATTCATGGCTCGAAGAACAGCGGGGAGATCGACTCCCGTTTGCTCTCGTGCTTCACTCAACAGGGACGGATCGGACGTGATCTCCTCGAAGACAAAGCGGCGGCGCAGTGCCGTGTCGAGCAACGCGATGGAACGGTCTGCCGTGTTCATGGTTCCGAGTACATGGAGGTTCGCGGGTAGCGTGAAGCGTTCATTGGAGTGCGGAAGCGTCACCGCGATCTCGTTCTCCGCTCCCTCTCGCTTGTCCTCCTCCAGCAGCGTGATCAGCTCGCCCAGCACCTTGGCGATGTTGGCGCGATTGATCTCGTCGATGACGAGAACGTAGGGGTGCCGAAGTTGCCCACCGACTCCGGGTCGCCTGCCGCCTTCCAATGCCAGTGGACAGCGCGCCGGTGGGGCCACAGGGTAGAAGATGAACGCTGGGTGTACGCGTAATCGCCAGCGATCGTGCCCATGGCCAGATACTTCGACTTCGATTTTCCATCCGGCACCACAATGATGTCGCCATGGTTGACCTTGCTACGGAATGTCGCAGCCGATGTCGAATTCCACCACGACGCAGCACGCGGTCCCCAACGCTCCTTGAAGCGATTCATCAAGACCTCGTATGCGTCGTAGGCAGAATCGGACCAATCCTCGTCGCACCAGTTTTCCTTGTACCCGAACCGGACACACCCGTCCTCCATGCATTCCCTGAAGACCTGCGCATTGACAGGACCCAACTCCACCTTGTAGAACCGCCGCATCCCGACAGGATCCGCGCGAACCGCCCGCGCCGCCCGCGCCCGCTCCGAGATCCGCTTGAGAACGCCGTCCCGCACCGCAAGCCGCAAACCGCCGCCATCCCCCTCGGTCTCGGGCCTTAGCCCCTCAACGAACTCCTCGTAGCCGTAGGATTGGTGGAAGGTGACGAATTCGACGCGTCCTTCGCTAACCAGGGTCTTGTAGCGTGAGCGGACTTGCTCGGGCCGCTCTCCCGGTTGAGCACAGATCTCCACGCAGCGCCGAGTTGTAGCGTAGGTTTTCCCGGTGCCCGGAGGGCCATACAGAATGGTGTTGAGTGGTTGATTCATGGGTGGTACCTCACATGGAGACTGATGATCCCGGGAAAGCTGTCAAGTTCTGTGCTGAAACGCATTGTTGCCTCCTTCGCGGCCAACCACCCTTGGCATTCTCATTCCCCCATCACCGCATCCCCACCAGCCCCGCCACCGCCGCCGTGAGCTTCGCCGCGTCGTACCCGAGCCCGTCCTTGAAGACGATCCGCACGTTGCGAATGTCCGACGCGTTTCGGCCGATGTCGCCTTCGATCACGATCAGGTCCGCGAGCTTGCCCGGGGCCACCGTGCCCACCTGGTCGTCGATGCCAAGCACCTTTGCACCGTTGGCACTGACGATCTGCACGGCCACGCCCGCGTCGAATCCCCCGCCGGCCAGGATCTCGAAGTTGCGCTGGTCGCCGTAGCCGGGGAGCGCACCCCAGGCCGGATCGACCCCCGCCGCCATCAGTCCACCCGCTTCCACAAACCGCAGCTCGAAGTCGATCATGTTCCTGAAGAGGTCCACCGTCCAGCCAAGGTCGCCGGCCGCGAAGACCTCCCGTCGCTCCATCTCGGCCTGCACGATGTGGTCGGGCATTGCCTCCCGGTCCCGCTCACTGAGCTCCGGCGCCAGCGGGGTCGCCTGCTCCGCCACCGCCAGCGTCGATGTCATGGCCACACCCGCGTCGACCATCTCGCGGATGGTTTCCGCCACGGCCGGGTGATCAATGTCCAGTTGAGCAACTGACAACGCGTGATTCGGGCTGCACTTGTCGGGCTCGCGCTCCGCATTGAAATCCGAGTTGGCCGACAGACCGTGCTCCAGGTTGTCGATTCCGAGGGCCGTCGCCTCGCGGAAGCTCACGGAGCAGAGATGGCCCATGACCTTCATCCCCTGCTTGTGGGCCTCGTCGATGATCGTGCCCAGCGCCGTCCGCGAGATCTGCGTGTACACCTTCACCCACTCGGCGCCCTCCGCCGCCCAGTAGCGAACGTACCGCCGCGCCGATTCCTCATCGCGAATCACGTACATGCCCAGATCACGCAACCGCTCGTCGGGACCCGGACCGATGACGTAGGGCGCCGTGATGAAGATGCGGGGGCCGGGCGTCTCGCCCCGTTCGATCGAGCCCTTGAGCGCAATGTCCTGGTAGGGCGACATACTGCCGGTGGTTCGCACGGTCGTTACGCCGGCCCCGAGATAGAGACGCGGACCGGAAAACTGCATCTGCGCGACCCGCGGGGCGTTCTGGTAGTAATAGAGGTGGTCGTGCAAGCCGACCATTCCGGGCATCACCGAGTGGCCCGCAAGGTCCAGCCGTTCCGCGCCGGAGGGGATGGTGATGGAAGTTGCGGAACCGACGGCTTCGATCCGGTTGCCGCGTATGACGATGGTCTGGCCCGGCCGCGCGGGACCTCCGGCCCCGTCGAAGAGAAGGACATTTTCCAGCGCAACCACGGGAGCCGCAATGACCAGATGGAACTGTACCTCGTCGGAGAGCGCATCGCGATTCTGGGCGGCGACGCGACCGGGCTGCAACGCGACGGCCATCGCCGCCGCCAACTTCCACGCACTGCGCATCATGGGGGATCCTCCGAGGACACATTCGCCTGGGCCGGTCGGCGCGCGCCCATTGCTTGTTCCAGCACCACCCGTACCCGTGAACTCGCATCGCGCAGGAGACGCTGCCGATAGGCGTCCCCTTGCGGATCATGGGGATAGCACCGGCTGGACCCGGCCTCAAGGAGCATCTTGACGACCGCCACATAGGCGTCCTGGCGTTCCTCGGCGCCACCGGACCAGCGCGATCCGTGAACCGCCCAGTGCAGAGGCGATGACTGGTGAACGTCTTCGAAGACGTCAAGCGGGGCGCCGGCGTCAATCAGAAGGCGGGCGTTGCCGGGTTGGCCAAACCAGGCGGCCTGGTGCAGCGCGGTGCCCGAATCCAGTCCTCGCGCCGTGAGGTCGGCACCCGCATCGACAAGAAACCGCACCGCCCTCTCGTCGTTGCGGCCGGCCATGTCGGCCAGTAGCCGGTCTTCCTCGGGATTGCCCGTTCGCGCCACGCCTGGATGAGTCCGAAGCAGGGATTGCGCTTCAACCAGATTTCCTTCCGCGACCGCAACTGCAAACCGGTCGGCGTCGCTCAACTCGGCTCCGGCCCCACGCCGCGCGAGCACAGCCGCGATCTCGTGGAATCCCCGGCGAATGGCGTGGGCATACGCGGTCTTGCCACCCTTCGTCCTCGCATCGATGTCGGCGCCGCGTTCAAGGAGAATCGCGACGGCCCCGGCCCGCCGCCGCCGCGTGGCCACATGGAGGGCAGTCTCGGCGGACGGCCCGCGACGCTCATTCGGGTCGGCTCCCGCCTCCAGCATCCGGCGCAACGCTTCCTCGCCATCCGCACCGTAGCGGAAGTCCAGGAGGTCGTGAAGGCCCGCCTCCTCCCTCAACAACTTACGCAGCGATGATTGTTCTTCGCGCCCAGCCTCTCCAGCAGCGCCACCGTTGCCGCAAAGGGCTGAATGCGCTGCACCGGCCCATTGGCCATGTCGACCGTGGTCTGCCCGCTTCGCGCCACGGCGGTCACATCGGCGCCCTTTTCCACCAGATAGAGGATCATTTCGTTGTCGCCCCGCGCCGCCGCGTGGTGCACCGGGGTGTAGCCGTTGAGGTCGCGCGCGTTGACGTCGGCGCCTAGCTCCTCGACCAGAAAGCGCATGGTGGGCATCCAGCCGCCGGGTGCGTGACGGTGTGAATTGCCTGCGAAGCCCTGGCCGTAGCCGACGCCCGCCGCCGCGTGGATGGGTCGGACGGCCGGTCCGCCGATCGGGACCGGAGGCAGGCCGGAGGGATCGGTCTCGTCGCCGGAGCCGCCGCCGAAGCTGCGCCGGGGGACCTTGATGGTGGGAAGACCGGGGTCGGCGCCGTACTCCAGGAGCAGCTTCATCGCGGGAACGTCGGTGGCGTGGGCCGCGCGCCAGAAGGGGGTTGCGCCGGTCCGGTCCACGCCGAGGAGGTCGCGGTTGTAGGTGGTGAACCAGAGCGTTCGCCTGAGGCGGGCGTTGACGTCGGCGCCGGCGTCGAGGAGGGTGCGCATCAGCTCCAGGTAGCCGGTTTCCTGCTGTTCGTAGGCCAGCGGCTGCGGATGACGAGCCTTGGGCGCCCACTGCATGTTGAGGACCGCGTAGAGCGGCGTGGCCCCGGCGTCGCTGGCCAGGTTGGGATCGGCGGCGCGCGCGAGTAGCTCCGCCACCAAATCGAAGTAGCCGTTGATTGCGGCCATCAGAATCGGCGTCGTGCCGTCCGCCGCGCTGGGCAGATCGATGTGGACGCCGCCGTCCAGGAGCGCCATCACGGTTTCGGCGTGGCCCTCGCGCGCCGCCAGGTGGATCGCCGAGAGTCCCCCGTGCTTGCCCACCAGATCGGCGTAGTTCAGGGGGATCGGTTCGCCGGTTTGCCGCCGCGCTTCCAGAGCCTCGCGAGCCGCAGCCAGCGCCTGTGCCTCGCGGTCCGCGGTCGCCACCGGAGCCGAAGAGGACTGGGGAACCTGCCCCGCCACCCCCGAATCGACCGGATAGCTCTGCGCGTCGATCCCCCCCCGCATGGCGGCAATCTCGGTGCGGCGGCGGCGTTCGGAATCCCGGTCCAGGATGTCGCGCTCGACCAGATCCATGACCCGCGCGGTGACCATTGCGTTTGCCCCCGCCTCCAGCAGAGCCCGCACGGCCTCGGTACGCCCCCGCTCGGCCGCGAACATGAGCGGGGTCTGCCCCCACTGCGGCTCGGCGGCATCCACCGGCGAGCCGTGTTCGATCAGTGCCCGCACCGCGTCCACGGTGCCCGCGGCGGCCGCAAAGTGCAACGGAGTTACGCCCGTTTCGGTCACCGCGCCCGCATCGGCTCCCGCCCGGACCAGGAACGCAACGATCTCGCCGCTACCCTCGCGGCTCGCCACATGCAAGGGCCGGTGCGCGCCCAGCCGCGTCGCAGACTCCGGGTCGGCGCCCGCCCCCAGGAGCAATCGCGCCATCCCGACGTTCCCATGCACCGCCGCCCAGTGAAGCGCGGTCATGCCATCGCCGCGTGGAGCGTTGACATCGGCGCCCGCCTCCACCAGCTCGCGCACAGTGTCGAGGTCGCCCCGCATGGCGGCGTCGGCCACCCGCGAATCGGGCGAAGCCAGCCGGACCCGCCGCTGATCCTGGGCACCCACCAAGGCGCCCGCCGCAACCCACCGGGCGTCAGGCCCCCCGGCCGAAGCCCCCGCGAGCAACGTGGCCAGAATTGCAATCCCCGCCAGCTCCGCGCGCAGCATCCCCCGCGTCGGCCTACCCTTCCCCCCCACTCTTCCTGCAAGACCCAACGGGTGGAATACCGGGCTTGAGGATCCGGGTTTGCGCATCAACATTGTCGTCTTCCCCTAACCCGAGAGCGCAAAGGCGCCAGTGCTGTTGCCGAAGCTCGCCAGGTCGTCCATTCCCAGCTTGTGCATCAGGCTGAGCATGACATTGGCCATCGGTGTGCCCGGAGCGGCGCGCAGGTGAAGGTTGCCCCCCATGCGTCCATTTGCGCCGCCAACCACAAAGAGCGGACAGCGCTTGTGATTGTGCACATTGGAATCGCCCATCGGCGAACCGTAGACAACCATGGTCTTGTCCAGAAGACTGGTCTCGCCTTCCTCAATGCTCGCGAGCCGGTCGAGGAAATAGGGGACAAGTCCCACATGATAGCGGTTGATCTCGGCGAACTCGAGAACGTTGTCGGGCCGGCCGCCATGATGCGAAGAAGGATGGAATCCCTTGTCCACGCCGCTCTCGGGATAGACGCGGCTGGAAGCGTCGCGGCCCATCTTGAAGGAAAAGACGCCCGTGACGTCGGCCTGGAATGCAAGCGCCTGCAGGTCGAACATGATCTTGACGTGCTCGTCGAAGGAATCGGGCACCCCCGCCGGCGCCCCTGGAAGCTCGCGCTCCTCTCCGCTCTCGTTGCGCGCCACGACCCGCTCGATGCGCCGTTCGATCTCGCGAATGTCCTCCAGGTAGCGGTCCACCCGCCGTCCGTCGACCGGGTCGAGCTGCCGCTTGAGGGAGTTGATCTCGCCCGCGATGAAATCCAGGATGCTCGCGCTGGCCTTGCGCCTCGCCGTCCGGGCTTCCGCCGTGCCACCCGCGCCGAAGAGCTGGTCGAAGGCGACGCGCGGATCGCGGACCATCGGCAGCGGCTGATCGGGGGCCGACCACGAGATGGTGTCGGTATAGACGCAGGCGTATCCGTAGGCGCAACCGCCCGCCTGGTCCACATTCTCGATGCAGAGCTGCATGGAGGGAATCGGGGTATCCTGCCCGAAGCGCTGGGCGTAGAGCTGGTCCAGAGAGGTGCCGACCCACACATCCGAGCTTTCGGTCTGTTTGGGGTGCGCCTGGGTGAGGAAGGTGGCGCTGGAGCGGAAGTGGTCGCCGCCGATCTCCTTTGGCTTTTTTGCCTCGGCCACCTCCACATCGGTGTCGCTGACGATGGTGAGGTAGTCGCGGTACGGTTCGAGCGCACGGAGGACCGAGGGCCCGAAGTCGAAGTCGCGCCCGGTCTGCGGCGGGGACCAGAGGTGCTGTTCGGCTCCCCACGGATTGCTGCCCGCCGCCCCGTGCACCATCTCGATCGCGACGAGGCGGGTGCGGTCGATCCGTGTGCGCGCGCGAGTGACCGCCCAGCGTTCCCGCGCCGGAATCATGGCGTCGAGGAAGGGAAGCGCGATACTGGCGCCGAGGCCGCGCAGAAAGGTGCGGCGGTGGAGGTGCTGTCCGGTAATGATGTGCATGAAGGGTTCAGCCTCCCTGGCGGTCCATCGCTTCGTCGTCCACGGTGGCCGGCGCGGCCTTCGACAGAAAGGCGTCGCTGGTTGCCACCCCGAGGACGAAGGCGGACAGGCGATAGTCCTGAGCCCCGGCGTCGCGCGTGATTCGGCGAACGGTGGGCATGTCGTAGTATTCGAGCCGGCGTCCCAGCGCGTAGGCCAGAAGATTCTCGGTGAAGGTACGCAGCAGCGGTTCGGGGCGCTTGAGGAGGGCCGCGCGCAGCTCGGAGGGGGACGTGATCGGGGTGCCGTCGTAGAAGTCGCTGGCCGCGTCGATCGGAACGCCCTGGTCGCGGATTCGCCACGCACCCGTCACATCGAAGTTCTCGAGCGCGAGGCCGATCGGGTCGATCATGCGGTGGCAGGAGTTGCAGGCCGGGATGGCGCGGTGCATCTCGAGCCGTTCGCGTACCGTGAGGAAGCGGCCATCCTCCACGGCCTCCTCTTCGAGCTCGGGAACGTCGGGAGGGGGGGGCGGGGGCGGGGCACCGAGAAGGACTTCCATCACCCACTTGCCGCGCAGCACCGGCGAGGTCCGGCCCGCGTGCGAGGTGAGGGTTAGGATCGATCCGTGGCCCAGGAGCCCGCGGCGCTCCTCGCCGGGGTGGCGGACGCGCTGAAAGCGTTCCCCCGCAATTCCCGGGATTCGGTAGTGGCGGGCCAACCGTTCATTCACGAAGGTATAGTCGGCCGTGTAGAGGTCCATGACCGAACCGTCGGTGCGCACCAGGTGGTCGAAGAAGATCTCGGTCTCTCGCAGCATGGCGCGCTTGAGCGGTTCGTCGAAGTCGGGATTGACGCGGGGATCGGGCTGGATTCGGGCCAGATCCTGAAGCCGCAGCCACTGGGCGGCAAAGCGCGTGGAGAGGGCGGCCGAACGGGGATCGTGCAGCATCCGCCGGACCTGGATCTCGAGCGTGGCCGGATTGGAGAGGCGGCCCTCCTGCGCGACCGCCGTGAGCGCGTCGTCCGGTCCCGTTCCCCAGAGGAAGAAGGAGAGGCGCGCAGCCAGATCGTGGTCGTTCAGACGGTAGATCCCATCCCCCTCCCCCAACACCGCAGCCGGCTCCTCGAAGCGGAAGATGAAGTGCGGACTGGCCAGGATCCCCTCCAGCGCCCACCGCACCCCGCCCTCGAACCCTTCCGACGCGGCCCCGGCATCGTAGAGCCCCATCAGGGCGGCTTCCTCTTCGCGCGACAGCGGCCGCCGGTAGGCCCGGTTTCCCAATGCGGCCACGATCCTGCCCGCGCAGAGCCGCGCCTCGGCCACGCTCGCCCCACCTTCGGGATGGCAAGAAAAAACCGCGGCCCGGCTCGGAGTCCCGGAAACGCCCCGGGGCTCGAACGGCCCCCCGATCGCCAGGTCGCGTAGATGCGGCAGAACGGTAAAGCCGTAGCTCCCCGCGATGCTCGTGCTGGCCAGCGACCAGTCGTGCGGCGAGATCAGATCCTGGAGCGGCCCATCGGTGCGGCGAATAAAGGCGGCGGCGACCTGGCGCGGCCCGGCCCCGACGAAGATGCGGTCGGAACGGATGTTTACCCCATCGGGATCGGAGGTGTGCATCCAGCGGTTGACCTCCAGGACCGCCACCGGTTCGCCATCGATCGAGATTTCGAGGAGTTCGGGATTGCCCTCGGTGGTGTGCAGCGCGTTGCGCCCGTTGCCGACCAGCGCCCCCGTGGTCTCGTGGTGAAAGGAGACGCGGAATGCGTAGTAGCCATCCGCCGGAAAGTTGTGCACAACCGCCACGCCGCCGCGGGTGCCCCAGGGCGCGCCGGGCACCCGTTCATTCTGGGAATCCCAGCGCGAAACCCGGTAGGTGGACTCGCTGGCCGTCACGTGCGGGTCGCCGGTCGCAAGCCGGCTGATCTCGGCGGCCGCGCGCAGGTAGCCGTCGGTCAGGGTGGGGGAGAGGAGCTGCGCATCGGCGATGTTGTCGAAGTTGGCGCTCTTGGTGTCCAGGGGAAGCCAGGCGCCCGCGTCAATCTCCAGGTCGAGAAGGTCGCGCACCGAGGCCGCGTACTCCGCGCGATTCAGCCGCTGAAAGCTGCGTCGTCCCGGATTGGGATTCGCCGCCGCGGCCGCGTCCATCTGTTCTTCCAGCGACCGGGCCAGCGCGAGAAGATCGGTTTCGTCGGGGCGGCGGGCGCCGGGGGGCGGCATCAATCCCGCGCGCAGCTTGCGAATGACGCGCTCGGCAAGTTCGCCATTCGCCGGGGCGTTGGCCGCGTCGAAGTCCTCCAGCGACATGTTGCCGAGCAGACGGCGCTCATTGTGGCAGCGCACACAGAACTGGTCGATGACCTCGTTCGGCCGGGTGGCCATCTTCGGCCGGGTGACAGCGTTCCGGGCGCCGGATCGGCCGCCTCCGCCATTCAGGAACGGAACCCGGGGTTCGGCCATCGCAACCTGGCCGGCAATCCAGTCCCCGGCGGGCGCCGCGCCGCCTGTCGCGCCAGGTAATTCGGCCGGACCGTGCATACCCGTCCCCAGAGCGGCAAGGAGCGCGCCGGTCGCGAAGAGCGAAGCCGCCGGTTTCATCATCTGGACCTCGGTTTCCGAAGTTCTCCGACCGGGCCGTTCACCGATTGGGAAGCTGGCTGTTTCTCGAAGCGAACCGCGCGCGCGCCGACATCCGGGTAGTCGTCGGCCACCGCTTCAGCAGGAGACGCAGTTGTGATTGTTCACCGCGCCAAGTCCCTCCAGAAGCGCGATCGTTTCGGGGAAGGGCTGAATCCGCTGCACCGGCCCGTTGGCCATGTCCACGGTGGTCTGTCCGGCGCGGCTGACCAGGGTGACGTCGGCACCCCGCTCGACCAGGTAGGCAATCAGCTCGTTGTCGCCGCGCGCCGCCGCATGGTGCAGAGGACTGTACCCCTCGTGGTCGCGCGCATTGACATCGGCGCCCTGCTCCTCGACGAGGTAGCGAACCGCGCTCACCCAGCCATCGGGAACGTGGCGGTGCGCATTGGCCGCGAAGCCCTGCCCGTAACCGACTCCGGAAGCCGCATGAATGGGATAGACCGCGGGACCGCCCACGGGAACGGGCGGAAGCCCGGAGGGATCGGGCCGGTCGGCGGCGGCGGGGCGGAAGCGCCGGGCGGGAACCCTCTCGGTGGGAATGCCGGGATCGGCGCCGTAGCGGACAAGCAGCTTCATCGCCTCGACATCCAGTGCGTAGGCCGCGCGCCAGAAGGGAGTGGCGCCCCGTGAGTCGATCTGGAGCAGATCGAAGTTGTAGGACATGAACCAGAGGTGACGATTCAGCCGCACATTCGGATCGGCGCCCGCGTCGAGCAGCTTCGCCATGACCTCCAGGTAGGTGTGATCCTGCTGCATGTAGATGTGCTGCTGCGGGTAGCGGGACTTGGGCGCCCAGTGCGTGTTGATCGCCGCGAAGAGCGGGGTGGCGCCCGCGTGGCTCCGGATGGCCGGGTCGGCGCCCGCCTCCAGGAGGTGCACGGCGAGGTCGAAGTGACCGTTGATCGTCGCCATCAGGATCGGCGTCGTGCCGTCTCCCAGGCCGGCCTGATCGATCGCGGCCCCACCGCCGAGGAGCGCCAGAGCGGTCTCGGCGTGACCCTCGCGCGCCGCGTGCAGGAGCGCGGTCAATCCCCCGTGCCCCCCCACCAGCTCCCCGTACGACAACGGCTCGGGCTCCTCGATCATGCGGGTCTCGGCTTCCGCCGCCGACGCGGCCTCGGCCAGCTCCCGCCTCTGCGCCTCGTCGTGCTCGCGGCGAACCGCGGCCGCCACCTCGGGTCCCCACGGCAACCCTTCGCGCAGGCGCCGGTTGCGCTCGGAGCGCTCGACCCGGTCCGCCACCGCGCGCGCCTTCACATCCATCACGCGGGTGTGGATCGAGGGATCGGCGCCCGCCTCCAGCAACTGCCGTACCGCCCCCGTCCGCCCCTTCGACGCCGCGAAGACCAGCGGCGTCTGCCCCCACGCGGCCTCGGTTGCATCGACATCGGCGCCCGCCCGGAGCAAGGCCGCGATCGTGCGCGCGTCCCCCGCCTCGGCCGCAAAGTGGAGCGGTTTCGCGCCGCCGCCCACCAGGATCGGTCGCTCGGGATCGGCGCCCGCCCCAAGCAGCAGCTCGGCGATCTCGCCCGCACCGGACCGCGCCGCCAGGTGCAACGGCGTATAGTGCCCGATCCGGGTTCCGGCCCCCACCCCGGCCCCGGCCTCCAGCAACAGCCGCGCCAGAGGAGCGTTGCGGTTGAAGGCGGCCCAGTGCAGCGCCGTCATCCCATCTCCCTGGGCCGCATTGACATCGCCGCCCTCGGCGATCAGCGCGCGCACCCGGGCAGCGTCGTCGCGCATGGCGGCGTCGGCCACCGGACTCTCGGTCCCCGTCTCGGGCCCCGTCCAGGCGGCAAGCGCCACCGAGGCCAGGAGCGCGCAGGCCACTCCTCCAACCAGGCGAAGCGAACGCCGCACCCGGGCAACGCGTCCGCTCCGTCCGCGCCCGTAAAGCGCGCCGCACCCGGAGATCTTCCCCCACTGTTCATGCATTGTCCGGTCATGCATTGTCCGGTCGTGCATGGTCGCCCGCATGAGTGCGGAGTCCTCGTCGGCCGTCCGAGCGTGTGTTCTCCGGCTCACCGTGCCGCCTCCTACACCGCCAGAGAGAAATCGGAGGTGCTGTTCCCGAACTTCCTCATGTCGTCGAGCCCCAGCTTGTGCGCCAGGCTCAGCATGACATTCGCCATCGGAGTCCCCGGCGCGGCCCGCAGATGCAGGTTGCCCTCCAGTCCCCCATTCGCGCCCCCAGCCACAAAGAGCGGACAGCGCTTGTGGTTGTGCACATTCGGGTCACCCATCGGCGAACCGTAGATGATCATGGTGCGGTCCAGGAGGTGCGCGTCGCCCTCCATGGCGCCGGCGAGTCGTTCGAAGAAATAGGGCAGCATCCCGATGTGATAGCGGTTGATCTGCGCGAAATCGGTGATATTGCCCTCGTTGCCGCCGTGGTGCGAGGCCGGGTGGAAGGGCTTGTCGACGCCGCTCTCGGGGAAGACGCGCGCCGAGGAATCGCGCCCCATCTTGAAGGAGAAGACCCGCGTCACATCCGAGGCGAAGGCCAGCGCCTGCAGATCGAACATGAGTTCAACGTGCTCGCGGAAGGCATCGGGAACGCCGGCGGGGGCTTCGGGCAGTTCGCGCGTCTCGCCGCTCGCATTCTGGGCCTCGACCCGTTCGATGCGCCGTTCGAGTTCGCGCACATGCTCGAGGTAGCGGTCGAGACGGATGAGGTCGGAGGGTCCGAGCTCGCGCTTCAGTTGCGAAACGCGCCCGGTAATGAAGTCCAGGATGCTCTTGTTGACGCGGCGGCGCGCGGCACGCTGCTCGGGGCTGCCTCCCGCGCCGAAGAGCTGGTCGAAGGCGACCCGGGGATCACGCACCATCGGCAGCGGCTCGGTGGGGGACGCCCAACTGATCGTGTCGGTGTAGACGCAGGCGTAACCGTAGGCGCACCCACCCGACTGGTCCACATTCTCGATGCAGAGCTGCATCGACGGAATCGGCGTCTCCTGCCCGAAGCGCCGGGCGAACATCTGGTCCAGCGACTCGCCGACAAAGATGTCCGATCCCTCGGTCTGGCGGGGGTGCGACTGCGTGAGGAAGGTGGCGCTGGAGCGGAAATGATCCCCCCCGATCTCCTTGGGCTTCTTCGCCTCGGCGGGCTCTACGTCGGTGTCGCTGATAATCGTGAGGTAGTCGCGCCAGGGCTCCAGCGGGCTTAGCGCGCTCGGAGCGAGATCGAAGTCGCGGCCCGTCTGCGCCGGAGACCAGTAGTTCTGCGTCCGGCCCCAGTCATTGCTGCCGGCGGCTCCGTGCACCATCTCGATCGCAACCAGCCGGGTCGGTCCGTCGGCTCCCGCGCTCAACCCCCGGCCCGCGGGAATCATCGCATCCAGGAAGGGAAGAGAGATCGAGGCGCCGACTCCCCGCAGGAAGGTCCGCCGAGGAATGGTCATTCCGGTAATGTGCTGCATCGTCGCTCCAATTTTCTTTGGATTCGTGCGGTTGGATCCTGTATTTCAATCGTGTCCGGCTGCGGGGGCGTCCGGCCCGGCTAGCGTTCAGTTAGTGGTGGGCGGCGTCTTCGACCACGGTCGCGCTCCCGGTCATGCGGAAGGGATCGCTCACGACGACTTCCCGCACGAAGGCCGCCAGGCGGTAATCGTCCTCGCCGGCCGCGCGGGCAACGCTGCGCACCGCGGGCATGTCGGAGTACTCGATCCGGCGGCCCAGCGCGTAGGCCATCAGGTTCTCGGTGAAGGTCCGCACGAGCGACTCCGAACGGCGCAGCAGCGCGGCCCGCAGATCCCCCGGTCCCTCCAGCGGAGTGCCGTCGTAGAGCTCGCCCAGCGTCTCGACGGGAACGTTCGCGTCGCGCACCCGCCACGTTCCCGTCACGTCGTAGTTTTCAAGCGCCAGACCGATCGGGTCGATGAAGCGGTGGCAGGAGTTGCAGGACGGGCTGGCCGCGTGCTGTTCGAGCCGCTCGCGCACCGTGAGAAAGCGGCCTTCGGTGGCCTCGGCGGTGGCTTCGAGTTCGGGGACGTCGGGCGGGGGCGGGGGCGGCGGCGTGCCGAGGAGGACTTCCATCACCCACTTGCCCCTGAGCACCGGTGAGGTGCGGTTGGCGTGCGAGGTGAGCGTGAGGATGCTCCCGTGGCCGAGGATTCCCCGGCGCCGCTCGTCGGTGTAGGCCACGCGGCGGAAGTGATTCCCGACGACGCCCGGAATCCCGTAGTGGCGGGCCAGCCGTTCGTTCATCCAGGAATGGTCGGCCGTCAGCAGATCCTGCAGGGTGCCGCCGCCTTGCACCACAGCGTTGAAGAGGGTGACGGTCTCGCGGCGCATGTCTTCCTTCAACTGCTCGTGGAAATCGGGGAAGCGCAGCGCGTCGGGGTGCACCTTGTCCAGATCCTGAAGCCGCAGCCACTGGGCCGCAAAGCGTTCGCCCAGGGCATCGGCGCGGGGATCGTCGAGCATGCGCGCCACCTGTGCCTCAAGCCCATCCATGCCGGAGAGATCGCCGCGCGTCGCGGCCTCGACCAGCTTGGCGTCGGGCAGGGCGCCCCATATGAAGAAGGAGAGGCGGGAAGCCAGCGCCAGATCGCTCAGCGGACGCATTCCCCCGCGGCCCTCGTCCTGCGCGGCGGGCTCGAAGCGGAAGATGAAGTCGGGACTCGCCAGAATGCCCTGCAACGCGGTCCGCACACCGATCTCGAATCCACCCTCCGCGGCCCCCTCCTCATAAAGCTCGGCCAGCGCCTCGATCTCGGACCCCTCCACCGGCCGCCGGAACGCGCGCGTCGCCAGCTCTCCGATCATGCGGCGGGCGCAGACGGCTTCATCGGCCACGCTCCCGGGCCGGCAGCTCATCATTCGGTCCCACGCGGGCGTGCGCGACACCCCGGTCACATCGTACGGCCCCCCGATCGTCAGGTCGCGCAGATGCGGCACCCCGGTAATCCCGTAGGAATAGCCGATCTTCTTGTCGGCGAGCGACCACTCGTGGGGCGAGGTCAGATCCTCCACCGGCCCTTCCGCCACCTTGATAAAGGCAGCCGAGACCCGGTGCGGCCCCGCGGTCACCGGAATGCGCTCCGTCACCACCTCCACGCCACCGGGATCCTGGCGGTGCATCCAGCGGTCGAGCGGAATCAGCGCCACGCGGACCCCATCGACCGACACCTCGACCTCCTCGTCGAAGGGCGCGGTCTGCCCGAAAAAGTTCCCCGTCGATTCGTGCTGGAAGGCGAGCCGGAAGAAGTAGTCCCCGTCGGCGACGAAGTTGTGAATGACGGAGATCCCGCCGCGGGTGCCGAAGGGGGCGCCGGGAACGTGCTCGCGCTGTTCGGCGTAGCGGGAGACCTCGTAGGTGGCCTCGGCAGGGGTCGCGTGGGCGTCTCCAAGGGCGAGCCGACTGACCTCGCTGGCCGCGTTCAGGTACGATTCGAGGAGGGTGGCCGATAGATTCTGCACATCGGCAATGTTGTCGAATCCGGCGCTGACCGTTTCGTTGGGCAGGTAGGCGGACGCGTCGATTCCGATCCCGAGGAGGTCGCGAATGGCGGCTTCGTACTCGGCCCGATTGAGCCTCTGAAAGCTCCGGCTGCCGGGATTGGGCGCGCGCGCGGCCGCCGCGTCAATCTGCCCCTCCATGGCCGTCACGAAGTCCATGACCTCTTCTTCCGAAGGCCGCCGGGTGCCAGGCGGAGGCATCATGCCGGCGCGCAACTTGCGGATCATCTTCTCGGCCGTGGGCGCGTCGGCGACGGGGTTGGCCGCGTCGAAGTCCTCCAGGGAAAGGTTGCCGAGAAGGCGGCGCTCGTTGTGGCAGCGGACGCAGTAGTCGGCGACGAGTTCGGGGTTGGGGGCGGAGGAGGGGGCGAGTGAAGTGGAGGAGGGGCGGGTGTGCGCCAGGGCCGCGAGCCGGACATTCGGCGGGTCGTAGCCCGGCGGATTCCCGGCACCCTCAACCGACAGGAACACCACCGGAAACGCAAGAGCGATGATGAGTGCGGGGGCGAGTTTCGTCATGCCATCCAAATCCGTTCCGCCGGTGGACCGATCCTGGATCGTTCCCGTCATCCGGGTCTGATTCCCGTCATCCGAGTCTGTGTCCAAATGACGCGGCGACCCCTGAATACTGCGTCAGCAGGCGGGGGTGCGCAAGTTCGGGGGGGAGCCGGACTCCCGCGGCATACGGTGGGTGGCGATCGGTGAACCGAGAAGGGGGATGGGGGAGTCGCGAGCGGGAACCTGCCTGCACGGAGGGCCGCGACGTCCCACGGCGGCATTCGAGCGGGTCCGCGGAGCCAGGAATCGGGCATGTGGGGCGTGGCGCAGGGACGGCGCTTTCGCGGGCGTGGAACATTGACTTCGCCAGGCAAGCCGCCTACCTACCGTTCCAAAGTCTCCTCAATGGGGGCAACAACGAGAACATCCGGGATTTCACATCCAATATGGGAGACCAACCCAGAGATCGTGGAGGAACAGATTTCGGACGACGACAACGATCATGCATGTTATGAGTACACCATGGAAACAGGCTCCGAATGCACGTCGGGACGCACCAGACGCCACGGCTCTGGAGTTCCGGTATCCGGGGGGGCATCGCACGGCACAGAACCATTCTTTTCTTGCTTGCGCTCCTCATCACCCCGCCATCCCTCCTCCATGGGCAGCGACCGATTCGCATATCGGCTTCCGGGGCCTCCCTGACGATCCCCGATGAATGGAAGGCTCCCTGCGAGATCCCGCGCCGCGACGACCTCCAGATCACCACCCTGCACCGCAATCCCGAGGTCTACCCGACCTTCGCCGCCCGAACCGAGACAGGCTGGCTCGTCTACGACGAGTACGAAGAGCAGGTCATCGAACTGGACGACGCCTTGGCCGAGGTTGCGCGCTGGGGCCGGAATGGGCCCGGTCCCATGGAGTACCAGTCGCCCATTGCCGTTGGACGGACCGCATCCGGCAGGACCGTTGTGGTGGATTCCTACCCGCCCAGCCTCATCCTGCTTGGCGAGGGCGGCAACGACGAATTCCGCATCGCCCTGAACAGCCCCCTCAGCCGCACATCCATGAGGGCCGACGTGCTGGCCGACCGCGTACTCATCAGCCCGGGCAACGGCTCGATCCGCGAGATCCGCTTCGACAACCCGAGGGGAAGCCGCTCCCTCTGGCACGTTTCCGACGACCTCGGCTTCACGATTCGGGACGGCGTCGGGGAGATGCCGGAGCTATTCTTCCGATCCGGTCCGGGCGATCAACTCTACACCGGCTTCGAGATGAGTTCGCGCGTCTGGCGCCTGGGCGATCCCGATGCGACCACCGAGGTCCTGCAGCGATGCGTGCCCGATGCGCTCGCGACGTCCCCCGAACGCCCGCCGAGAGTCTCCACGCGGGGTCTGCCCCTTGTCGCCGGATTGGCGCGCGCCGCACCCTTCATCATCCGGTCCTTCTCGGATTTCGCCCCGCTGCCCGGCGGTGGTTTCCTTACCCTCGGCAGGTTGCGCATTCGCGATCGGGACAACGACATCCGGGGTGTTTCGCTGGAGCTCCATGACGCCGACGGCCAACGTACGCAGGCATGGATCCTCGAGTTGGCCGGGACTGCCTTCGGCCTGTTCGACCCGCGCAATCCCCGCCGCCTTCTGATCTGGAACCAGGGGGAGGACTTTCCCGGCGTCTCGCTCATCGAGGTCGACGCGCCCGGGTATCCCCCGTCATAGACTGGCGGGGCCGCCGACCCTACCGAGCTTCCGCCACCCCCCGCACCTCCACCCGCTGCACTCCCAGCTCGTTCACCGTTCGCACCAGCGCCCAATCCTGCCCGATGTCCAGGAGGGTGGTCCGTTCCGGCAGCGCCAGTACGCGAATCCACCTGCCCGCCCGGTCAAAGCCGAACCACTCGCTCGGCTCCCCGGGACGGGTGTAGTCGTGCACGCACAGCGTTCCGTCGTGGCCGGCCAGGATCCTAACGTAGGCGGGAAAAGCCTCGGGGACAATCTCGCTCTCCCACTCCCAGCGGCTCTCGAAGCGCGCGCGCCAGCCGGGATCGCTGTCGTCGCGGTAGCTCTCGGCCAGGGCTTCGCGGTAGGCGTCGATGTCCTCCCGGGTAACGGACAGCTCCGGTCCCTCCCAGCGAATGCGGCGGATCGTCGCTCCCGCCCAATCAATCAGCTCGACCTCGTAGTCATCGCCGGTCCCCATCCAGACCCCTCCGTCGGTCGCGGCGATCACCGCCTCGTGGGCCCAGAGACTTCCGGGCATGGCGTCACCGGGACCGAGATAGCGGTACTCGGAGGATCGGATTCGCTCGCGCAGCGTCGTCGTGACCGTGTCGCCCCGGGGGTCGGGAATCCGGGCGGTTCCCAGCGACAGCAGCTCGCGGAAGAGTTCCCCCGGTTCGAGTCCCTCCTCGCCCATGCGGACGCTGTTTCCCAGGAAGGCCACACGACCATTCGGCGCACAGGCGAAGCCGCGCAACGGCAATCCGTTATAGAGGAAGCGGCGCTCGTCCACGATATTCCCCGCCCCGTCGTAGATGGAGAAGCGCTGCGTATGGACGTCGTAGATGACGATCGAATCCTCGCGGGCACACCCGTCCACGATCCGGGGATACTCGAACTCGCCTGGACCTTCGCCCTTCCGGCCGCGGCTCCACAGGTGGGACCCACCGGAGCCGAATCGCTGGATTCTGAACTGTGCCCGGTCGGACAGAACCACGCTGCCGTCGGAGAGGCGCGCGCCCGCATTGATCCCGGCAAAGAGGGTTTCTTCAGGCCCGTCCAGGCTCCCGATCGAAAGAATCGCGTCGGCGGAGAGGCGAAGCTCGGTCTGCGGCCTGGGTTGGGGCGACTGTGCCTCGGCGACGGCGGATGCGAACGCCGGAATCAGGGCCAACGCAATCGCCGGTTGACAGGACCTTCGCATGATCTCGCCTGCGCCTTCCACCGGGAACCGTATCTCCCCCGGTCACTCCCAGATCAGCCCGCCCCCAGCACCACCCGCACCGTCACCCGCTCCCCGCCCCGCACCACCACCACATCCACCTCATCGCCCGGGTCGAACTCGTTCAGCGCGGCCATGTAGTCGTACACGTCGTCGATCTCGTGCGGGCCGATCCTCACAACGATGTCGCCGCCCCGAATCCCGGCTTGTTCCGCGGGGCTCCCCGCGCGCACCGCGGTAATCGCCATCCCGCCCGATTCGCGCGAGTAGTCGGGGATCGTCCCCAATCGCACGCGAAAACCGCTCGCCGCCGAGTCGCCGTCCCCCGCCGAGACCCCATGCGGATTGCCCGCGCCCGCCACCGGAGTCAGCGCGGCTACCCCCGCCGCCGGCACGACCTCGCGCGCCACAGCCGCCACCAGCTCGGTCACGCGCGCCATTCCCGCCGCATTGACCAGCGCCCAGTCGTCCTCCACGCGATGATATTCGGGGTGCGTGTTGGAGAAGAAGTGCAGAACCGGAATCCCCTGCGCATAGAACGACGAATGGTCCGAAGCGCCGAAGCCGTCGCTGTTGAAGCGAAGGTCAAGCGGGTGGGCGGTGCGATCGTTGGCGCTCTCCAGGATCCGCGTCCACTCCTCGGCGGTGCCGGTCCCCAGAATCGTCAGCAGGTCGTCCCGGACGCGTCCCACCATATCCAGGTTGAGCATCGCGACGGTGCGCTCGAGCGGTGCCGGAGGCGACCGGATATAGTGCGCCGACCCCCAGAGGCCGCGCTCCTCGCCGGTGAAGGCGACGAAGAGAATGTCCTGCGCGAGGGGGGGACCGCCGGCGAGCAACCGCGCCGCTTCGATCAGGACCGCGGTGCCGGAAGCGTTGTCGTCGGCGCCGTTGTGGACCGTTCCGGTGAAGTCGGGGGAAAGCGATCCGAAGCCGCCGACGCCGAGGTGGTCGTAGTGGGCTCCGATGACGAGCGTCTGGCGGGGTTCGGGACCGGCGCCGCGCAGCACCGCCGCCACATTGCGCGCCTGGCCCTGAACGATGCCGCCGTGGGGAGTGTCGGAATCGATCGTCCAGCTCTGGAACCAGCCACCGCCGTCGCCCGCCGGTTCCAGCCCGATCGCCGCAAAGCGCGAGGCGATGTAATCCCCCGCACAGCGCTCTCCGCGAGTTGCCACGGCCCGGCCCTCGAGGAGATCGTCCGCCAGGTAGCGAACGTGTGCCATTTCGCCGGTGAGATCGCCGACGAGAGAGACCGGCTCGGGACAACGCCACTCGTCGGGCTGCGCCGCGGTCGGAAGTCCCCCCGCCCAGGCAAGCGCCGCCACGAAGGGCCACGCGCCCAGGCGCGCACGGTCAGCGTACGACCGCATCGTCACAGGATGATCGCCAGCGGCAGCAGCACCGCGTAGCCCAGCACCAGGAGCACCGGCGCGGCCGTAATCGACCCTTGCGCCAGGAGAATGTAGCCGAGCGCGATCGCCGCCAGCCCGCCCAGCGCGAACCAGAGGTTGATCTTCGAGAACTGGAGGGTGGGTTCTCCGCGCCCTGTCTTTGCTTTTGCCATGGGGGAAGCCTGGTCTGCCATGGGGAAGCCCACGGCCGGATAAGGTGGCTGTGGAAGGGAGGCTACCGGGAAGGGGAAGCGGGGTCAACCCCGGCGGAGGGGGCGTCGTCGGGCGCCGACCACCAGGAGGGAGCGTCCGGAGGTTCGGTGGCGCGCAGCGCTGCCAACTGGATGCGCCGGTAGCGTCGCCGGTAGAGGAACATCGCGGCCAGAACCACCACCAGAGCCGTCCAGAAGACGGCCGAGTGCGAGACGATCGTCAGCCAACCGTAGCGCCGCCGCACCCATTTGCGCCAATCGGCTTCGAGCTGCCCGGGGGTGGCGCCGTAGACGATCCGCAGGGCGTCGCCGAACGATTCGTGCTCCTGCCAACTCCCGATAAAGGCCTCCAGCCCGTCGGTTCCACTGGACTGGACCAGGTACTGAATCACCGAGGCCGACAGCAGGTAGGCGGCCGATGCGGGGAGGGGGTCGCGGGGCCAGGCGAGCGTAATCGAGTCCAGCGGCGGAGTATTGCCGGAAGCGAGGGCGATGGCAAGGCGCAGGCCGCCGTTCTCGTCCCAGCGTCCCGCCGCCCATTCGGCGTAGCCTTCGTTGAACCAGCGGGGGATTCGCAGGCGGCCCATCCGGTGGGCGAGCGCAAGGTGCGCCCATTCGTGACGCAACACCCGCACCTCCTCGATGCGGTCGCCGGGCCACCACCTGCCGCTCGGCACGATGATCTCCATGCGATCGGAGAGCGCGACCGCCCCCGCCCACTCGGGAACGCGGCCGCCGACCAGGGTGTCCATCGCCGCGCGCGTCGGGGCAACGGTCAGGAGGGCACGAAACGCGGGTTCGCCCAGCACGGGAAGGGGGCCGAGGGCGTCCAGGGTGGCGACCGCGCGGTGCGCACGGGCCGAGTCGCGGCCCTGGTAGCGGGCGGTGACGGTGCGTCCCGCAATCTCGCGCCAGGGCGTGGCGGGCGGGTCCCGGGGCGAAGGCGGATCCTGCGCAACCGGCGGGTTCCCCGAGGAGGACCAGCCGACGGGAACGGGCGATGCGGCGATCGCGTGGGGCACGACCGGGTGCGCGGCCATAAGCGGGCCTTCGACCTCCGGCGGCGCACTCGCGACGGTTTCGGGTGCACCGAAAAGGGAGACCGCGAGCACAGCGGGAATCCAGGCCGTCAGCGCCCCGTGGAGCGCCATCATCCTTCGACCTTCTTCGAGGCCCCTTTACCTGTCATCGGTCTCCCCCCTCGCCGGGTCCCGTTATCCACCCGTAACACCTCGCAGCGCCAACGACCTGAGCCCGGCGATGCAACCGGATCAGCGATTGGGCACCTTCAAGGTTGGCCAATGGGATGCTCTCCCGCCTCACTCGGTTGGCCCCGCCCCCACCGCCCAACCCCGCACCGCCGCCAGATCGCGCGGCAGCCCCGCCTCGAATCTCATGGGGGATCCCGTCGCGGGATGCGCAAACTCAAGGCGGTGCGCGTGCAGAAACTGACGGGGCGTCCGTCTTGCCAGCGCGGCCGCCCAGCCCCGGTCCGGTCCGCCGTAGCCTCGTTCCCGACCCGCGCCGTAGAGCCCGTCCCCCACCACCGGATGCCCGATCGCCGCGGCGTGTACCCGGATCTGGTGGGTGCGCCCGGTCTCCAACCGCGCCTCGCAGAGCGTCGCCGTTCGCCAGCGCTCGATCGCACGAAAGCGCGTGACCGCAGGACGTCCCCCTTCAACCACCGCCATGCGCAAGCGGTCGCGCGGATGCCGCCCAATCGGCCGGTCCACCGCCACATCGCCATCGTCGAGCGCCCCCCAGAGCGCGGCCAGGTAGATGCGCCGAATGCGCCGTTCCTTCAGCGCGGCCGAAAGCGTCTGGTGCGCGCGGTCGGTCTTGGCGGCAACCATCAGCCCCGAGGTGTCGCGGTCGAGCCGGTGGACAATTCCGGGCCGCAGCGTGCCGCCGATCCCCGAGAGATCGCCCACATGGTGGAGGAGCGCGTTGACGAGGGTGCCGTCGGGGTGGCCGGGGGCGGGGTGGACGACGAGGCCGGGCGGTTTGTGAACCACGACCAGGTGCCTGTCCTGATAGACGATCTCCAGCGGGATGTCCTGGGCCTCGGCGCGCGCCGGAGCGGGCGGGGGAACACGGATTTCGATCTCCTGGCCGGGCACGACGGGGTCGGATTTTCTGGGTGCGGCTCCATCCACGCGCACCATTCCTTCTCTCAGGAGAGCCTGCACCCGGTTGCGGGAAAGTTCCAGCCGCGCCGCCAGGTAGCTGTCCAGCCTTCCGGTCACACCGGCGGCTGCGGTCCAGCGGTGGCGGGTCACGCGCGGGGGGCGACGGCCAGGCCCACGACCGCGGCCTCCCCGTCCAGCCGGTCCTCCATGCAGAAGTCGAATCCGGCGCCGAGGCGCTCATCCGCCGCGATCCGGATTGCCAGCGTCTCGCGCGCAATTGTGGCCTCGTGCTCGCGGGCGGCGGCGCGAACCCTTTCGTCGCCCGCAATGCCCAGCACGATCCGGTCGGTCACGGCCAGCCCCGAGTCACGCCGCAGGCGCTGGATGCGGTTGACGAGCTCGCGGGCCAGTCCTTCCAACCTCAACCCATCGTCGATCGTGGGATCCAGACCGACGGTGCAGCGCCCCTCGCCGCGCACGATCCAGTCCCCCGCGGCTTCCTCCAGCACCTCCACCTCGTGGGGACCGATTTCGTGCCAGGCGCCGCCGACCTCGATGCGCGCGACTCCGCCACCGCGCACCGCCCGCAGACGCGGCGCCTCCAGCTCCCGGATCCGGGCCGCGGCCTCTTGCGTGAGCTTGCCGAAGCGACGGCCGAGGGCGCGAAAGACGGGCCGGGCGACGAGCGTCACCAGTCCCTCGGCGTCGGCGGCGAAGTCCACTCGCTTGACATTCACCTCGTCGCGCAGAATGGCCACGATCTCCTCGGGTGGGGGCTCGTCCGGAACAACCGCCAGAATTCGCCCGAGCGGCTGCCGGACCCGCACTCCCACCGCTTCGCGCGCGGCCCGGGCCAGGGTGCTGAGCGTACGCACCTGCGCCATTTCGGTCTCGAGCCGGTCGTCGACCAGAGCGGGGTCGGACTCGGGGAAGGGCTCGGTGTGGCTCGAACGACCCGTGAGCGCGCGGTGCAACCAGTCGGACACAAAGGGCGTAACCGGCGCGATCAGAAGCGCGGTGACGCGCAGCGCCTCGTGGAGGGTCGCGAAGGCCGCCGCGGAATCGACGCTCGCGGCATTCCCCCAGAAGCGCGAACGGGAGCGCCGCACATACCAGTTCGACAGCTCGCCATCGACAAAGGCGGCCACGGCGCGATACGCCCGGGTGGGATTGTAGGCGTCCAGTTCGGTCCGCACCGTCCCGATCAGGCGGTGCAACCGCGAGAGGAGCCAGCGATCGAGGGGAGAAGCAACCGCTTCGCGCGAGGGACCAGGGTCTCCGGCGCCGCCACTCTCCCCCGCGCCCGGCGTCCAGTCCGGCCCTGCCGCTTGCTGCAGGCACCTGTCTCGCCCCTCGTCGCCACCGCCCCCACCCGGCGTCCAGTCCGACCCTGACCTCTGCTGTGGGCGCGCCGGATGCCCCACGTCCGCGTGGCCACCCCCGCCACCCGGCGTCCAATCCTCCAGATTGCCATAGAGCGCAAAGAAGCGATAGCTGTTCAGCAGGGTGTCGAAGAAGCGCGACGACGCCTCCTTCACGCCGTCCGGATCGAAGCGCGTCGGCAGCCAGGGGTTGCTCACGGTGACCATGTACCACCGCACCCCGTCCGCCCCGTGATCGGCCACCGCGTCCCACGGATCGACCACGTTGCCCTTCGACTTGGACATCTTCCGCCCGGCCGCGTCCAGGATCATGTCGTTCACGATCACATTGCGGAAGGCGGGACCCAGGCCGAGCATCGTCGAGATCGCGTGCAGCGAGTAGAACCACCCCCGCGTCTGGTCCACCGCCTCGCAGATGAAGTCGGCCGGGAAGTGGCGCGCGTACTCGTCGCGGTTTTCGAAGGGATAGTGCCACTGCGCCCACGGCATCGCGCCGGAATCGAACCAGACGTCGATCACCTCGGGAGTCCGCCGCATGAGCGAACCCGTCTCGGGGCAGCGCCAGGCAATCTCGTCGATATGGGGACGGTGCGGGTCGAAGTTCTCCGGCAGCCCCCCCGCCCTCTCGGCCAGCTCCTCGAAGCTCCCGATCCAGACCACGTGCTCGGGATCGTCCTCGGACACCCAGACGGGTAGCGGCGTTCCCCAGTAGCGGTCGCGCGAGAGCGCCCAGTCCACATTTCCCTTGAGCCACTCGCCGAAGCGTCCCTCGCCCACCTGCGCCGGGTGCCAGTTGATGCGGTCGTTGTTGGCCAGCAGCTCGTCGCGAAGGCCGGAGGTGCGCGCAAACCAACTGTGCCGGGCCATGTAGACCAGCGGCGAATCGCAGCGCCAGCAGTGCGGGTAGGAGTGGGTCTCGTGGGTGCAGGAATGAACCAGCCCGCGCTCCTCCAGGTCGCGAACCAGGGGCGCATCGGCGTCCTTGAAGAAGATTCCCCCCACCAGCGGCAGATCGGGCGCAAAGGTCCCGTCGCTCCGGACCGGTTCCATGACGGCGAGCCCGTAGTCCTTGCCCGCGAGGTAGTCGTCGGCGCCGTAGGCCGGAGACATGTGGACGATCCCCGATCCCTCCTCGTCCGAGACGAAATCGCCCGCGACGATCTCCCACGCCCGCCCGCACACCGCGTCTTCGGCAATCAGCTCGAAGGGGCGCCGGTAACGCACCCCGATCAGCTCCGCCGCGGGCAGCTCGCGCCCGATCCGGTCCGCGCCGAAGAGCGCCTCCGCCCGCCGCCGCGCCAGAACCAGCGTCCTTCCCCCGTCCTCCACCTCCACATAGGCGATCTGGGGGTGCACCGCCAGCGCCGCATTCGAGACCAGCGTCCAGGGCGTCGTCGTCCACACCAGCGCGTGCCTGCCCGACCCGTCGAGGAGCTCGAGGGTGACCCAGAGCGACGGATCCTTCACATCGCGGTAGCCGAGCGAGAGTTCGTGCGACGAGAGCACGGTCTGGTCGGAGGGGCACCACGGAACGACCTTGTGGCCCTTGTACAGGAGTCCCTTTTCGGCCAACTGCGAGAGCAGCCACCAAACCGACTCGATGTATTCGGCGTGGAAGGTCACGTAGGGGCGCGAATAGTCCAGCCAGTAGCCGATGCGCTCCGAGAAGCGCTCCCATTCGTCCTTGTAGGTAAAGACCGACTCGCGGCACCGCTCATTGAACCAGGCGATTCCCCGCTCCTCGATCTCGCGCTTGTCCTCGATTCCGAGTTGCTTCTGCGCCTCGATCTCGACGGGAAGACCGTGGGTGTCCCAACCGGCTATGCGGGTGACCTGGCGGCCGCGCATCGTCTGGTAGCGGCAGACGAGATCCTTGATCGCGCGGCTAATGATGTGGTGCAGTCCGGGGCGGCCATTCGCGGTGGGCGGTCCTTCGAAGAAGACGAAGGGCTCGCCGTCGGCGGTGGCTGCCAGGGTGCGGCCGAAGGTGTCCTCGTCGCGCCAGCGTTCCAGAATCTGCTCTTCCAGCTCGACCCGGGAGGCGGGCAGGGTGGGATAGCGCATCAGTCGGCAGGGGCGGAATCGGCGGCAAGCGAACGGAGCAATCCCGTCACCACCCGGATCACCTTCGGACCCGCCGCCATCGCGGTGGCGACGATGCGCTCGATATCCACCTCTTCCAGCGCGTCGGGAAGGCACTGGTCGGTAATCACGGCCACCGCCAGAACGCGCATTCCCATGTGACGCGCGGCGATCACCTCGGGCACGGTGGACATTCCCACCACATCGGCTCCCATCCGGCGCAGCATCCGGTACTCGGCGCGCGTTTCGAGCTGCGGCCCCCCAACCGCCACATAGATGCCCCTGCGCAGAACGAGCCCCTCCGCCAGCGCCACCTGCGCGGCCCTCTCTGCGAGCGCGCGATCGTACGGCGCGGACATGTCGGGAAAGCGCGGCCCGAGCTCGTCCAGGTTGGGCCCGATCAGCGGACTGTCGCCCATGAAGTTGATGTGGTCGTCCAGCAGAACCAGATCGCCCGGAGCCCAGAGCGGATTCATCCCGCCGCAAGCGCCCGACAGCACCAGGGTACCGGCGCCCAGCAACCGCATGACGCGAACGGGAAAGACGATCTGCCGCTGCGTGTAGCCCTCGTAGCCGTGGAAGCGACCCTGCATCGCCACGACTCGCGTTCCCTCCAGAGTGCCGAGGATCAGCCGGCCGCGGTGTGTCGCGACGGTCGAGAGGGGAAAGTGGGGAAGCTCGGCGTAGTCGATTGCGGCCTCGACCTCAATCGCGTCGGCCAGCTCCCCAAGCCCCGTTCCCAGCACGATTCCGAGCGGGGGCGTTCCGTGCCACACCTCCCGCACCGCCGCCACCGCCTCGGTCAGCCGGTCCATCTCGTCGCGGGCCGCCGTGGACAGATCTGCGTCGCGGCCCCCATCGCCGCGCGTCGCCGGCGCCTCGATCGTCTCGCCCTCGATGGACCCGTCCTCGTCGCCGGTGACCATGCGCGCACCCTCGTCCGCGCTCATCCGGGCCGCCTCCCGAAGAGCGTTGTGCCCAATCGCACCATCGTGCTCCCCTCCTCGATCGCGATTTCGTAATCGTTGGACATGCCCATCGAGAGTTCGCGGCCCGCAAAGCCCTCCGCCGCGGCCACCGCATCGAGCGCATCGCGGGTGAGGCGAAAGGTTCGCCGCAGCGTGCGTTCATCGGCAACGAAGGGCGCCATCGTCATGAGGCCCCGGACGCGCAGTCCATCCAGCGCGGCCACCCGGGCGATCTCGTCCAGCGCCGCGTGCAGGTCGCGCGCCACCGCGAAGCCGCCCTTGGTGGCTTCGCCGGAGGCGTTGACCTGCACCAGCACCGGGATGCGCCGCCGCTCCGCGTCGCCGAAACGCGACAGCCTTTCGGCGAGGCGGAGCGAGTCCACGCTATGAATCAGCGACGCAAGGCGGGCGGCGCCGCCCGCCTTGCGTCGCTGGATGTGCCCGATCGCATGCCACCGCAACCCGGCCTGATCGCCCCGGTCCGCCCGGTCCACGAAGAGCGGCGCCTTCCAGCGCAGCTCCTCTACCCGATTCTCGCCGAGATCGTGCAGGCCGGCCGCCAGCGCCGCCCGGATCGCGCCCTCGGGGTGGCCCTTGGTAACCGCCACGATTCGTACCGCGCCGGCCTCGCGGCCGCTGCGCCGGGCGGCGGCCGCAATCCGTTCGCGGACGCGCGGCAACCGCTCCCGAAGTGTGCGCTCGTATGCCTCCTGAGTGGCCATCGTCTCCTGGGGGCAAGGGAACGCCCCGCCGGCCCCTTGGCCGGCGGGGCGTTCCCGCTGGGGGGTGGTGGGGCGGGAGCCGCGCCTGGCTACCTCGTGGTGAAGGTAATCGGCAGCTCAATCCACACCGCAACCTTCTTGTCGCGGTTCAGCGCGGGGGTAAACCGCGCCACCGGCGCGATCCGGAGCGCCGCCTCGTCCAGCGCCTGGTGGCCGGAGGAGGTATTCACCTGCTGGTTCCGCACCACGCCATTTTCGTCAATGAAGAACCAAACGACGGTCGTGCCACCGATCCCGGCATCGCGCAGCAACGGCGGATACTCGCGCTCCAGCGCCCTCTGGAGCTCATCGCCATTGATCAGGGAGGGCCTCACCGTCATCACCACGAAGACCGGCGCGGCCGAGATGTCGGTCTCAACCTCGTCGGGCGGCGGCGGCAGGTTCTCGACCGGGTTGTCTTCGAAGGTCACCGGCGCGATGGTGATATCCTCGTCGATCGTCGCGGTGGTTACCACCGGAGTGGCCGGCCGCCGGATCGCCTCGGGCGGCGGCGGAATCTCGACCTCCGGCGGGATGTCCATCGTCACGATGTCATCCATCGCGATGCTCACGTCCTCCGCCTGCATTTCCGGGAGGAAGGCGAAGAGGACGAAGTGCAACGCGGTGGCGGCGATCATCGATCCCCAGAACCAGGACGAGAAGTCGCCCTTGAAGCGATCGTTCGCGCTCTCGGCCCGGGCGTCTCCGGCATCCATCTGTTGGGTTTGATCTTGCTCGTTCATCGTCTCTCCCTTGTCATGTCCTGTTCCAGCTCGGTCGCGAATACGACCCTGAGAAGACCCGCCGATACCAGCTCCTGCTGCACGGCGTCGATGTATCGGTAAGGAACGTCCCGATCGGAGCGGATCGAGACCACCAGTTCGCGATTGTTCGCGTACATGGGCCTGATGAGATCGCTGACATCTTCCATGGGCAGCGGCTGGTCGTTGATGAAGACGTCGCCATTCGTCTCGATCCAGATATTCTGGATGTTCTTCTGCTTCTGGTCGATCTTCTCCGTCGCCTCTGCCTGCGCCCACACGATTTCGCGGTCGCTGTCCTTCTGGAAGACGGTGGAGACCATGAAGAAGATCAGGAGCAGGAAAGCGATATCCGCCATGGAAGAGGACGGGATTTCCTGCGAGGCCTTCGACTTGCGTTCGAGTTTGCCGCCTCTGAGACCCATGGTGCGCTACTCCAGGATTTGAAGGGAAATACGTTCGGAGCCCGCCGATTGCAGGGCGTCCAGGACATCGACCATGAAGCGGTAGGGCGCATCGGGATGCGTCTTGACCGCCGCGATCAGATTCTCGTTCTCGGCCACATCCTGGCGCCAGATCGACTCCACGTCGTTGGGACGCACCGTCTGCTCCTGCTGGCTCTCGCCGCGCCGGATCGTCACCGCCCCGGTGGGGTTGATGATGATGTGGAGGATGTTCCTCTGGCTGACCTCCTGCTCCTCGCCCTGCTCCGGCAGGACCATGCTGAGCCCCTTGTCCTTCGGGAAGGTCGTGGTGACCAGGAAGAAGATGAGGAGGAGGAATGCGATGTCGGCCATGGACGAGGATGGAATCTCGTCGGAGACCTTGGATTTCTTGCCGCCGAGAACCGCCATTTTCTGTTTCTCCCGTTTCCGTTGGCTGCCGCCGGTGTGATCGGTGCTATTACCGCGCCGGGTCCGAAAAGTTCCCCCGTGCCTAGACGGCGGGGCGGCCCGGCCGCGTCCCGCGGGGGGGATTCGCTGTCTCTAGGTGGCGACGACCGTCAGCCGGCCGGTGCGCTCAAGGTCCCAGGCGATGTTGAGGATCTTCTGGGTGCTCTCCTCCATGTCGACGATCAGCTTGTCGATCCGCGACACGAAGTAGTTATAGCCGATGTTGACCGGAATCGCGATGGTGAGCCCCGCCGCAGTGGTCAGGAGCGCCACCTTGATTCCGCCCGCCACCGTTGCCGGATCCACGTCGCCCGCCGCCGCGATCGATTCGAAGGCGAGGATCATCCCCGCCACCGTGCCGAGGAAGCCCATCAGCGGGGCCACATTGGCGATCGTCGCGAGAATTACGAGGCCGCGCTCCAGGAAGCTGAGCTCAATCGCCCCCGTGGTGGAGATGACCTGTTCGATCTCTCCCTTGTTCACCCGGAGATTCCGGATGCGGCGCAGCCCCGCCAGGAGGATTGCCGCCGCGGGACCGGGCGTGGCGGCCGCGATCGCCGCAGCCTCGTCCACCCGTCCGTCCAGGGCGGCGTCCTCGACCGCCCCGATCACCTGCGACGCGCTCTTGTGCGCGACCCATAGGGTCCAGAACTTCGCGATGATGACGCCGAGTCCGAGTAGAGAACAGATGACGAGCGGGTACATCATCATGCCGCCATCGGCGAAGAGGCTGAGGAGATCGAAGTTGTTGCTGCCCACGGTTTGCTCCGGTTGAGCCGTGATCGGTTGGGTGCGGAATCCGGGGCAATGTAGGCGGGTCGGGCGCGCTCGTCAACGACGGGTCCGCCGGCAGCCGCCTTCCGGTGGCGGCGCGGTGTGCCCATCTTGAGGGTCATGAACGGTTTCCTGCGGCAACTGCAGTTCCTGATTCCGGGGTGGACGGACCTGGTGGAGATCACCATCGTGACGGTCCTGATCTACCGAATTCTGCTACTCATCCGGCAGACCCGCGCGATGCAGATGCTCCTGGGGATCGCGCTGCTCGCCCTCCTCTACTTCGGGGCGGTTCTCGCCGGTTTCTCGCTGATTCGCCGCCTGATCGAGGCGCTGCTCCAGTACGGGGCCATCGCCGCGCTGGTGGTGTTTCAGCCCGAGATGCGCGCCGCCCTGGCACGGCTCGGCCAGAGTCCGCTCATGCGCCTGATCGGTTCTCCGCGCGAGGCGCGCCTGATCGACCGCCTGGTGGAGGGAACAACGCAGCTTGCGGCTACGGGAACCGGGGCGATCGTGGCGGTGCAGCGCGAGATCGGACTGCGCGAGTACGCGAGCACCGGACGCACCCTGGAGGCGACGCTCTCGCCGATTCTTCTGGGAACGATCTTTTCGCCGCAGTCGCCGCTGCACGACGGGGCGGTCATCGTGGTGGGGGACCGAATCACCGCCGCGGGGGCGATCCTTCCGCTGACCCAGAATCCGGTGCGGGACCGCTCGCTGGGGACGCGCCACCGGGCCGCGATCGGTTTGAGCGAGGAAACCGACGCGGTGGTGATCGTGGTGAGCGAGGAGACTTCGCGGATCTCGGTCTGCTCGGCCGGAAAGATCGAGGTCGGGGTGGACGAAGACCGTCTGCGACAAGCGCTTGAGCGGATGTTGCCCTCGGCGCCGGGTCTGGCCACCCCCGTGCGGCTTCCGTAGCGGCGGCAGCTTTCGCGCTCGCCCAGGCCGGGGCGCCGGCCTCGGTGCCCTCCCCAAACGGCCCGGGAACGATCAGCCGGGGGAAGGAAGGGGTTCCGCGCCCCCGAGTCCGGGTTTGGGAGCCGCAGCCGGTTCGGCCGCCGCGCCCGGCAACTCTCCCTCGTCCTTGTCCGTTTCCTCGAAGTCGCTCCTCAGCGGCGGCAGCTCCTTGCCCTCGACCAGCATCCGGATCTCGACGTTGTCGAGCGTTTCGCGCTCCAGGAGCGCATTCGCCAGATCGGCCAGGAGCGACCGGTTCGCCTCGATGATCCGCCGCGCCCGGCCATGCGCATGGTCCAGGATCCGCTTCACCTCTTCGTCCACCCGGCGCGCGGTGTAGTCCGAAACATCGCGGCGTTGCACCAGCTCGCGGCCCAGGAAGACCTCCTGGTCCGAGTCCCCCACCGCCATCAGGCCAATCCGGTCGGACATCCCGAAGCGCGTCACCATGCGGCGCGCCACCCCGGTTGCGCGCTCGATGTCGTTGCCGGCTCCGGTCGTCACCTTCTCCGGCCCGAACTCCAGCTCTTCCGCCACCCTTCCCCCGAAGAGCATCGCCAACTGCCCGTTCAGCCAGTCCCGCGTGTGCGAATAGCGGTCCTCCTCCGGGAGCGAGGCGGTGAGACCCAGGGCCCGTCCGCGCGGCACGATCGTCACCTTGTGAACCGGATCCAGCCCGGGGACCTTGACCGCGATCACGACATGGCCCGCCTCGTGGAATGCGGTCAGGCGCCGCTCCGCATCGGTGAGCACCATGCTGCGGCGTTCCGTTCCCAGCATGACCTTGTCCTTCGCCTGCTCGAAGTCCTCCATCGCCACCCGCTCCACCCCCCGCCGCGCCGCGAAGAGCGCCGCCTCGTTGCAGACGTTGGAGAGATCGGCGCCGCTCAGGCCCGGAGTGCCGCGCGCAATCAGCGAGAGCTCCACGTCCTCTTCCAGGGGAAGCTTCTTGGCGTGGACCCGCAGGATTCCCTCGCGCCCCCTCACATCCGGGAGATCCACCACCACCTGGCGGTCGAAGCGGCCCGGACGCAGCAACGCCGGGTCCAGAACGTCGGGACGGTTGGTCGCGGCCAGGAGGATCACGCCTTCATTCGCCTCGAAGCCGTCCATCTCAACCAGCAGCGCATTCAGCGTCTGTTCGCGCTCGTCGTGCCCCCCGCCCAGCCCCGCGCCCCGGTGCCGTCCCACCGCGTCGATCTCGTCCACAAAGATGATGCAGGGCGCGTGCGCCTTTCCCTGCTCGAAGAGATCGCGCACCCGCGACGCCCCCACGCCCACGAACATCTCCACGAAATCCGATCCCGACATCTGGAAGAAGGGACGGCCCGCCTCTCCCGCCACCGCGCGCGCCAGGAGCGTCTTGCCGGTACCGGGCGGACCCACCAGCAGCACCCCCTTCGGCAGTCTTCCCCCCAGGCGCGAAAACCGCGGCGGATCCTTCAGGAATTCAATGATCTCTTCGAGCTCGAGCTTGGCTTCCTCGGCGCCGGCCACATCCTGAAAGGTGACCTGCGGCGTGTCGGGACTGATCAGCCGTGCGCGCGAACGCCCGAATTGAAAGGCCCGGTTGCCCCCGCTCTGCATGGCCCGCAGCATCCAGATCCAGAAGGCGATGAAGAGTAAGACCGGGATGATCGAGAACATGTAGGTGCCGATGCCTGGACCGCGCGGACGGGCGGCGATCTCGACGCCGTGCGCCCGCATGAGCTCCGTGAGCTCGTCGGTGACCTCGGCCGAGGGAAGCTGGGCGTGGAACTGGGTGACGTCGTTCTCGTCGATGGTGATGGTGTTGCGGAACTCGCCCTCGACGCGGGTGTCGCCCTGGAAGGTGACCTCGAGGACGTTGTCGCTCTCGATCTGGCGGTGCAGCTCGGTGTAGGTGACTTCGCCGCCGCCGCGGTCGTTGCCGCGCATGAACTGAAAGGCGAGAAGCGAGACGAGGGCAAGGAGGAACCAGAGCGTCGCCGTGCGCGGAAGACGCCGGTTGCGCGAATCCTTCTTCGGGGTCTTCTGTGGCTGCTCCGACATGATGTGTCCTTAGCTCGGCCGAGGCCGGATCAGATGGCGCCTATGCAGGGAAGGTGCCGAAAGTCCTCGGCAAAATCCAACCCGTACCCGACGAGAAACTCCCCCGGGGCATCGAAGCCGACCCACCGCGCCTCGTGGGGAAGGGTGACGGTGCGCTTGTGCAGGAGCGCGCAGAGCTCGAGACTGGCCGGCCGCTGCCGCGCCAGCACCCGCATGACGTGACGGATCGTGTTGCCGCTGTCGACGATGTCTTCAACCAGAATGATGTTGCGACCCTCGATCGAGGCGGCCGGGTTGCACCGGAGCTGGATGTTGCCGCTGCTGACGCGGCCGACGCCGTAGCTGGACGCGGTCAGAAAGTCCACCTGAACGGGAAGCGGGATCGCGCGGACCAGGTCGGCCACGAAGATGAAGGATCCCTTGAGCAGGCCGAGAACGAGGAGCTCGTCGGCGGGGGTGTAGCAGTCGGCGATGTCGCGGCCGAGCTCGGCTACGCGGCGCTGGATCGCCTCTGCGGAATAGACCACGCGGCGGAGGGGGCGGCCGCCAAGCTGGCCGGATAGTCCACGCTTTTTTCGCGACGATGACTGCATGGGCCACCTTTCCGGGACAGGGTACGGACGTGCGGGTGCCGCCTTGCCGTTCTGCGGTGCGTGTGGGCTGGTAGCGGGGGACTGGAGTGGGGGATTCGCAGCCTGTAAGGATACCGAATTGGGGCCGGGCCGGGGGGAAGGGGACTCGGCGGCGCGGCGCAGGAGGAGGGTCGCGCGGTCGCGTTCCAGCACCAGACCGGCCCCCACATCGATGCGGCGTCCGCTCGGGGACTCGCGGACGAAGCGGATCATGAGCGCGGTGGCGCGGCGTCCGCACTGGCCACCGAGCCGGGCAACGGCGCGGCGCAGGAGAAGGGTCAGGACCGGATCCGGGAGCGCCAGAAGGGCGTCGCGGCGCAGGGCGTGGCGCGGGGGGTGGGGGAATGGGGGCGACTCGGAGGCGTTGCCGTGGTGGCCGGATTCGCGATCCTGGTTCGCAGGGACCGGCGCTGCGTCCGGTGGGGTGGGCGCCGCCGCGTGGGCAATCTCGGCGTCGAGGAGCTCGTCGAGGGCGGCGGCGTGGAGCTGCATGGTGCCTGCCAGCGCGGCCAGCGCACCGCCCGCGCCGGGCACCGCCTCCTCCAGCGCGGGGAGGATCTGGCGGCGCAGGCGGTTGCGGGTCCAGCGGAGTTCGCGGTTGGTGGGATCGTCGCGGAAGGGAACGGCGCGCTCCGCCGCGAAGGCCGCGATCTCGTTACGGCGAAAGGCCAGGAGGGGACGCACCACCGAGGGTGCGCGCACCACCCGGATTCCCGCCAGTCCGACCGGTCCGCTCCCCCGCGCGGCGCGAAAGAGCACTGTCTCGGCCTGGTCGTCGGCCGTGTGCGCGGTCAGCGTCGCCGCGCGGCCCGGGAGCGCGCCCCGCACATCTTCGAAGAAGCGGTAGCGCAGCTCGCGTCCCGCAGCCTCCGAGGCGACCGGTTCGGGGGCGCGCAGCAGGTGGAAGGGAACGCCCCAGCGCGCGCAGATGGCCTCGACCCGTTCGGCCTCGGCGCCGCTGCCCGCGCGCATGCGGTGGTCGACGTGCGCTGCATGGACCCGGACCGCGCCGAGGGCGGCCGACGCGGGGCCGAAGCGGAGCAGATGCAGCAACGTCATCGAATCGACGCCGCCGGAGACGCCCACCACGGCCGCGCCGATGTCGCTGAGCAGTCCCGACGCGCGGAGATGGCCGGCGAAGCGCGTGTCGAGATCGCTCACGGCGCGGGTGGGGCGGGGGGGCGGGCGGCGAGCTGGTTCAGAGCCGCAGCCAGCAGGTCCGGCCGGTCGGTCATGATGCCGTCGACGCCCCAGTTCAGCAGCCGGCGCATGTCGCGGGGGTCGTTTACGGTCCAGACGAAGACCGGGAGATTGGCGGCGTGAGCGGCCCGAATCATCCTCGGCGTCACCGCGCGCAGCCGCCCCGACCACTCCGGTAGCTGAAAGCCGTCGGCTTTGGGGGCGTACAGTCTTCCGGCCAGACCCAGGTGGTGCAGCGACCAGAAGAGCGCCGATTGGCGACGCGATGCGCCCCAGGGCCCCCCGTACCCCCGCGCCCCACCCCGGTTCGACTCCAACTCGGCCCCGATCAGAACACGCTCTTCGGCGCGCGCGGCCCGGATTTCGCGCAGGAGCGGGGCGGCGGCCTCGCGCGCCTTCGGCTCCACCACGATGCGCGTGTCGGGAAACGCGGCCACCACCTCGGCAAAGAGCGGCAACCGGACGCCGCGGCCGCGCCAGGAGCGGTCGCCCTGTGGATTACGGAAGGCGTAGCCCGCATCGAGCCGTTGCAGCCGCGACCACGCGAGTGCGCGCACGGCCCCGCCGCCATTCGTGGTGCGGTCCACAGTGGGATCGTGTACAACCACGAGGCGGTCGTCGGCGGTGAGACGAACGTCCATCTCCAGAATGTCGGCGTCCCATTCGCAGACCGCCTGCTGGAAGGCCTCCATGGTGTTCTCGGGGGCCAGCGCCGCGCCGCCCCGGTGGGCAATGAGCAGGGGCGCACCGCCGAAGAAGGGGTGGCCCGGGCGGGGGGAGGGGCCGGTGAGCATGGGGAAACGCTGCCCTCGCGGCCCGGGAACCGCAAGGACCGCCGGGAAGGGCAGCCCGTGCGATCACGAAACCGCACTCCCGGACTCGCGTGCGACACGATCCGCAGCCGGGCACAACCGCGCCAGCGTGGAACCGCGGCCGCAACGGGGGGGTAGCGGTAGCGAGAAAGTATCCGGTGTCCATCCCCGAACGCGGGAAAGTCCCCGATGCGCAACCCACGCATGCGATTCACCCCGCTGGTTCCCGGCCTGGTCGCCATCCTCGCCACCACCCCCCCTTCCCCCCTCCCCGCCCAACCGATTCCCTGCACCGAAGGCAGCGCGGGGGGATTTCCCTGCCACGGCATCGACCTGCTGGCGGTCCTTGCGCCCGGCGACCTTGGCGGCGGCGACGGCGTCCGCCTCAACGATGTATGGGGATGGGCCGACCCCACGACGGGGCGCGAGTATGCGTTCGTCGGGCGGACGGACGGCACGGCCATCCTCGATGTGACCGACCCTCTCAATGCGCGTCTGCTCGGGAGCCTTGCCGGAACGGACCCCTACACTCCTTTCCCCTGGCGCGATCTCAAGACCCACGCCGGACACCTCTTCGTCGTCGCCCTCTCCCCCCGGTCCCCCCAGGGCATGCAGGTGTTCGACCTGACCGCGTTGCGGGAACTTGAAGGAGCACCGGAGAGCGCGCTCCCGCGGGAATTCCGCCCCGACGCCACCTGGATGGGGATCGCGACGGCGATCAATCTGTCGATCAGCGCTGAAACCGGCTTCGCCTACCTGGCCGACACCTCGGGCGAAAATCGGTGCCCGGGGTTGTTGATGGTGGATGTGAACGATCCCCTTGACCCGGTCGCGGCGGGGTGTTTCCTCCACATCGGCACGGGCCGCCGCGGAGTGGGGCGGACGCACGACGCGCACTGTGTCCTCTACCGGGGGCCGGATGCCGCCTGGCGCGGCCGCCAGATCTGCGTCGGCTTCAACGAGACGGCGATTTCGATTGCCGATCTGACCGATCCCGAGGCGCCGGTGGCCATTGGGACGGCTCGGTACCCCGCGACCGGATACGCGCACCAGGGTTGGCTGACCGAAGATCACCGCCACCTCTTTGCGACCGACGAGATGGACGAGCTGGCGGGGACGGTCGCCGGAACCCGAATCCTGGTCTTTGATCTCGAGCAGCTCGCCGATCCCGTTCTCGTAGCCGAACATACCGGGTCCACCATGGCGATCGACCACAACCTGCACATTCGCGGCGACCGGCTCTTCCTGGCGGCGAACCGGGGCGGACTTCGGGTGTTGGATATTTCCGAGAGGGAGGCGCCGGTCGAGATGGGGTACTTCGTGACGCGGCGGAGTGCGGAAGCGGAGGGCGGCGGCGCGCGGGACGATGCGGGTGCGATGGACAGGGCGGGGGCCGGGGGGGCATGGGGCGTGTATCCCTTCCTGCCAAGCGGGATCGTGCTGGTGTCGAGCCGGGACGAGGGGCTCTTCGTGTTGCGAGTGCATTCCGCAAGCACCGGTGCTATAGATTGATGGATTGACCGAGGACGACCCGGCCGGCCGGTCCGATCCTTCGCTTCCCCCGCAGTGGCAGTCCTTCCCCCGTCCATCCATACGCCAGACCGAGGTTCCCCATGCGCGCCAATCCGTCCCCCGTGAACAAGCCGTCCCCCGTGAACAAGCCGTCCCACATGAACAAGCCGTCCCCCGTGGTCTCGCCTTCCTCCGCGCTCTCGTCGTGCTCCATTCTCCTTCCCTTCACCCCGCGGGCGCTTCGTTGCACCCCGCTGGCGCTTCTCTTCATCCTGCTGGCGCTTGCGCTCGCCATCCCGGCCAGCCTTTCGGCGCAGTCCTTCGGCGGCGCGGTTCTGGTGGTCGACGGGATGGTCGTCGTCGGAGAGTCGGCGCACGAACGGGAGCCGGGATCGGTGCGGGCCTTCACCATGAATGGCGGCGAGTGGTCGGAATTGTGGTCGCTGCAGGCTCCCGAACCGGCGGTGCAGGACGGATTCGGCAGGTCGCTGGCCCATGTGCGGGGGATGCTGCTGGTCGGTACGGGCCGGGGAGCGGAGAGCCGGGTGAATGTGTACCGGCTGGCCGATCCGGGGCGCGGCGATGCGGAGCCGGTGCAGACGCTCGAGGAAGAGGGACTGAGCAGCTTCGGGTCGGCGCTGCTGGCGTCGGGACCGGAGCTGGCGGTGGCGGCAAGGAGCGACGGCGGGGACCGGGTTCTGTCGATCTGGCGGTTGGGGAACGACGACATGTGGTCGCACGGCTCGACGCTCGCGCTTTCCGACGACGCGGGCAACATCTTCGACTTTGCCGGGGATCTGTTCGCGGTGGCCAATCCGGGACGCTCGGCCCACATCCATGAGCGGGCGGAGGACGGTTCGTGGGGCGCGGCCATCGAGTTGGCATGGCCCGGCGACGAGGATCAGCTTGCAATTTTCGGGAGTTCGGTGGCTGTGGCCGATGGCGAAGTTCTGGTGGGACAGATGCGCTTCTTCGATTCTCCCGCGGCAGTCCACCGCTTCGCGAAGGTCGATGGCGACTGGAGCGCGGTCGGGACGCTGGCTCCGGAAGAAGAAGGGGACGGCGACTTCGGCACAACGCTGGCCTTCGACGGCACGACGCTCTACGCCGGCGGATCCGCGCGGCTCTACTCCTATGTGCGGCAAGGCGGCGACTGGGCCCTGACCGGCGCGTCGGAAATGGGTGCGGGCCGGGGCGGCGGGGCGGTCGTGGGTAGCCAGAAATTGGTCTTCGGCGGCGGCGTGGCGGCCTTCGGCGATCCCGGGGCGGACTTCGGGCTCGGTGCGGTCACGGTTCTGGTCCGCGACGGGGACACCTGGACCCACTCGGCCCGGCTCGTTGTCGATCACAATCCGCTGCCCGCCATCCGTGGCGGCGAGGTTCCCTGCGATGATGGCGGCGCGGCCGGCTACGACTGCGACCACGTCGATCTGCTTTCCTTCATGCCCCGCGAAGCGCTTGGCGCGGGCCGGGGCGCGCGTCTCAACGATGTGTGGGGTTGGACCGATTCCCAAACGGGGCGCGAAATTGCGCTCGTGGGACGGATGGACGGCACCGCCTTCGTCGATGTGACCGATGCGGCCAACCCACGCTACCTCGGCAACCTGGCCATGACCGAGGGCAGCCGGGCCAACACCTGGCGCGACATGAAGGTCTACCGCGACCATGCCTTCGTGGTTGCGGACGGCGCCGGCCAGCACGGCATGCAGATCTTCGACCTGACCCAACTGCGCAATGTGACCGAACCACGCCAGTTCGAGGCCACCGCGATGTACAACGGCATCGCGTCATCGCACAACATTGCCATTAACGAAGAAACCGGCTTTGCCTACCTGGTGGGTTCGTCGGACGGAGGCGAGAGCTGCGGCGGCGGTTCGCACATGGTCGACATCAACGATCCCCTCAATCCCGTCTTCGCGGGGTGTTTTGCGCACGAGGGCACCGGCAGACGCAACACCGGCAACTCGCACGACACCCAATGCGTCGTCTATCACGGGCCCGACCAGGACTACGCCGGCCGCGAGATCTGCGTCAACTCCAACGAAACCGCACTCTCGGTCGCCGATGTAACCGACAAGGACAATCCCGTCGCGATCGCGGCTGCGGACTACCCCAATGTCGCTTATGCACACCAGGGCTGGCTGACCGAAGACCACCGCTACTTCTACTCCAACGACGAACTCGACGAAGTGGGCAACCTGGTGGACGCAACCCGCACCCTGATCTGGGATCTCGAAGACCTCGACGACCCGCTCCTGATCAGCGAATACATGAATCCAACGCGCGCCACCGATCACAATCTCTATGTCCGCGGCGACCGCCTCTTCATGTCCAACAACCGCGCCGGGCTGCGCGTTCTCGACATCAGCGACCCCGAAAATCCCACCGAACTCGGCTACTTCGACACCACCCCCTGGGGCCTCGACGAATCCGGCTTCGACGGCACCTGGAGCGTCTACCCCTACTTCGAGAGCGGCACGGTTCTGCTGTCCAGCCGAAGGGAAGGCCTGTTCATTGTGCGTCCGCGCCCGCGGCGGCTGGTGCCGTGAAGGGGGGATCCGACCAGCTCACTCCGGCCATCCGTTGCGCCTCCCGAAAGACCTTTGGATTCCGAAGCAGCCTGAAAACTGCGGAGTCCCCTGAACCCCCTACTCCGGTTGCGGCACGATCCGGATATACGGCAGCGGCTCCTCCCAGCCTGCCGGGTATTTCGCGCGGGCCGCCTCGTTGGAGACCGCGGGCAGGATGATTACGTCGTCCCCGTCTTCCCAGTTGGCCGGGGTGGCTACCTGTTCCCGGGCGGTCAACTGGATGGAGTCGAGCAGGCGCAGGATCTCGGCGAAGTTGCGGCCCGTGCTCATCGGGTAGGTCAGGGTGGCCTTGATGCGCTTGTCCGGACCGATCACGAAGACCGAGCGCGCGGTGGCGTTGTCCATCGGGGTGCGGCCCCGGGCGGATTCGCCGGCGCTGGCGGGGAGCATGTCGTAGGCCTTGACGACCCTCAGTTCCGGATCGCCGACCAGCGGGTAGTTGAGCGCATGACCCTGCGAACGCTCGATGTCCCTTGACCAGGCGTGGTGATCGCCCACGCCATCGACGCTGATTCCCAGCACCTTGCAGTTGCGGCGGGCGAACTCGGGGCGGAGTCCGGCCACGGTGCCCAACTCGGTGGTGCAGACCGGGGTGAAATCCTTCGGATGCGAGAAGAGGATGGCCCAGCCGTCGCCGATCCAGTCGTGGAAGCGGATGCGGCCCTCGGTGGTGTCGGCCTCGAAGTCGGGGGCGATGTCGTTGATGCGCAGGGTCATTCGGTTGTCTCCATGGATTGGGGGCGGCCACATCATATCGCGGGGTCGGTGCGTCCGCCAGCCTGTCTTTGCAAGGCCCGGGTCCCGTCCCTCAGTGCGTAGGCCTCGAAGCCGGCGGTCTGAAGAATGTTGGCCAACTGCCCGGATTGCACGCCGTTGTCGCAGAAGAGGACATATTGGGCCTCCCTGTTCAGCGTGGGGGCCAGGTCGGGGAAGCTGTCGGGCAACGCGCGCCGGGCGCCGGGAAAGCGCCACCCGTCATCCTGCTGCGGAGGACGGCAGTCGATCGGATGGGCATCCGCGGGAAGCGAGTCCACCCACAGGTAGTCGTCGCGCAGCTCGGTTTCGGTCAGCTCTCGCACATTCATCACCCTGCGAGCCGCAACAGCGGCCTTGATCAGGCCGGGATCGAGCGGTGCCTCCTCGCGGTCCACCGCCAGCGCCTTCGCCGCCGTGACCGGCTTTCCCTCCAGAATCGCGCAGTATTCGCGCACCCGGGCCGAGAGCGCCGCGGTTCCGATTCCCCTGGCGATCCGGATGATCTCTTCCTTGTCAAAGCCGACCAGCGGGCGCAGGACGGGAAGGGTCGCCGCGGCCTCGATTGCGCGCAGATTGGGCAGCGTTTGCGACGACACCTGACCCAGCGCTTCCCCCGTGACGAGCGCCTGGGCCCCGATCTCGCGCGCCACCGCCTCGGCGCTCCGGTACATGAGCCGTTTGAGGACGACCTGCCAATAGCGGGGGGTGACGCGGTTCCGGAGGGCGCGCACCGGTTCGGCGAAGTCGAGGATGTGGATGCGCGGGCGGTGACCATAGCTCCAGCGGTCGGCGAGCACCCTGGTGACGCGCAGGACCGAGCGCTCGAAGGCGGGACCGGCCAGGTTGCAGAAGACGTAGTCGAGCGCCACGCCCCGTTTGAGGAGAAGCCAGGCGGCAACCGCTGAATCGTACCCACCCGAGATGAGGCAGACGGCACGGCCCTGCACCCCCAGGGGGAGTCCTCCGGGTCCTTCGGTGCGGCCGCGGTACAGGTAGCTGCGCTGATCGCGGACCTCGACATGGACGGTGACCTCGGGGGTGGTGAGATCGACGGTGCCGTAGGGATTGAGGGCGGCGCCGAGCTGGACCCCGATGTCGCGCGAAGAGAAGGGGTGGCGACCGGTGCGGCGGGGCGCGACGGCGAAGCGGCGGCCGGAGACCTGCTCGCGGTAGAGATCGTGGCCCACACGTACGATTTCGTCCAGATCGGCGGAAACGACGGCATCGACGCGGGAAAAGGAGCTGACGCCGAATACACGGCGGGCCGGGTCAAGGGAATGGCTGGATGGGTCGGCCCCCGGAGGAGCCTTCACCCGGACGAAGAGGCGGCTCCAGCGGTCGCTCACCTGCGCGGGAATCCCGGAAGAGCGCAGCGCGTCGTCCAGGTTATGGACGAGCTGCCTGTGAAAGCGGCGCCGGGTCCGGTTCGACTTGCTCGCAACCTCGGCCGCGACCCGCACGATGTGGGCGGAGGAAGCGCTATTCATGGCTCATCGGCGGTTCCGGGCTTCGGCTCCCCACTCAGTTCCAGGAGGTGCCCCGCAGCTTCTCCACATCAAGATTGCCACCGCTGAGCACGCAAACGGTCTTCGTGCCCGCGGGCGCATCAACCAGTCCCTGCAAGAGCGCACCCACCGGCGACGCGGCCGCGCCCTCGGCCACCACCTTGGCGCGCGTCATGAGCCAGAGGACCGCGTCGAAGATCTGCTCGTCGGGGAGCGTCACGATCTCGTCCACGAAGCGCGATACCACGGAACATGTGTTTTCGCCGACCCGCTTCACGACCAGCCCGTCGATCACGCAGTCCACGCGGTCCAGCGTCACGCGAGATCCCCGCGCCACACTGCGCTGCATCGCCGGCGCCCCGGACGATTCCACACCGATCACCCGAACCGATGGCTTCACCGCCTTCACCGCCATCGACACGCCGGAGATGAGCCCGCCGCCGCCGATCGGCGCCACGACCAGCTCCACCTCGGGAAACTGCTCCACGATCTCCAGCCCCATGGTCCCCTGCCCCGCGATCAGGTCGGGATCATCGAAGGGGTGGATGTAGGTGTAGCCCTTCTTCTCGACGAGTTCGAGCGCCTTCTCGTTGGCCTCGTCCCAGATGCGGCCGTGCAGGACCACGCTCGCACCGTAGCCCCGGGTGGCGGCGATCTTCGAGCGGGTGGCGTTTTCGGCCATGCAGACGACCGCCTTCACCCCGTAGTGCCGCGCCGCAATCGCCACGCCCTGCGCGTGATTCCCCGCCGAGGAACAGATGACGCCCCGCGCGCGCTCCTCGTCGCTCAGCCGGGCGATCTTGTTCAGCGGTCCCCGGACCTTGTAGGAGCCGCCGCGCTGGAAGAGTTCGGCCTTGAGGCGCACATCCAGCCCGCAGGCCTCGCTCAGCGACCGGCTGGTCAGGACCGGGGTCGGATGAATGTGTGGGGCGACGTTGCGGCGAGCGGCCTCGAAGTCGGCGCGCGCCAGGGTAAGCCCGGTCATGACCGGATCCCCGGCAGGCGAATCGAACCGCCCAGCCATCCTCTCACCGCGTGCGGCCGGTAGGGGGACTCGAGCTCGGCGCATTCCGCGGCGGTCAACTCCAGATCCACCGCCGCGGCCGCGGCGTCCATCTGCGCCACCCGCGTGAATCCCACCACCGGCGCCACCACCGCCGGCCGCGACAGCAGCCAGGCCAGCGCCACCTGAACCGGCTCCACCCCCCGCCGCTCCGCCACCCGCAACGTGGCCTCGACCACATCCCAGTCGCCCTCGTGGTCGTACAGGTGACCGGCCGGCTGGGCGTCGTGCTCGCTGCGGCGCGATGCGTCGTCCCCCTCGCTCCTCGGGTTTCCATCGCTGCCGCGCCGGCGCGTTCCGGCCAGCAGCCCCCGGGCCAGCGGCGACCATGGAATCACCCCGATCCCCTGGTCCACGCAAAGCGGCATCATCTCGCGCTCCTCCTCGCGGTAGACCAGGTTGTAGTGATTCTGCATCGAGACAAAGCGCGCCCAGCCGTTGCGCTCCGAGACCGAAAGCATCTTCATCAGCTCCCAGGCGTACATTGAACTGGCTCCCAGATAGAGCACCTTGCCGTCATGGACAAGTCTGTGTAGCGCGGCCAGCGTCTCCTCGACGGGGGTGTCGGGGTCGGCGCGGTGAATCTGGTAGAGGTCGATTCGCTCCACGCCCAGCCGCCGCAGCGAAGCCTCGCACGACTGCACGATGTGCTTGGCCGAGAGTCCGGCGCGATTGGGTCCGTCGCCCATCCGCAGGCGCACCTTGGTGGCGATCACGGCCTCATCGCGCACGGCGTATTCCCGCACGGCCCGCCCGGTGATCTCCTCGCTCACACCGAGCGAATAGACGTCGGCGGTATCGAAGAAGTTGATGCCGAGCTCGACGGCGCGGCGGAAGAAGGGCCGGGATTCGTCCTCTTCCAGGATCCAGGGGCGCCACTGGCGGCTGCCGAAGCTCATGCAGCCGAGCGCGATGCGCGAAACGATCATTCCGCTATAGCCAAGACGGGAATATTGCAAGTTGTCTCCGGGTCGGTCGGGGGCGGGGGGGGGGTGAGGGCGCGGGGACGGGCTGCGGATCAGGGGAAGGTCAGGAGAAGGCCGTCCTGCGGTGGGCGGGCATCGAGGCAATGACGACCTTGTGCGAATCGTCGTCCCAGAAGTAGTAGATGCGCAGGCAACGGCGCGGATCGCGGGTATTGGCGCCGGATTTGATGTGCCAGTCGGCGCGCCATGAGCGGCCATCCCAGACGCAGTCGAAGCTGTCGCCGCCGCAGGGACGGTTGAAGACCCCCTCGCCGATCGCGTCGATGTGCCCCATGAGGTTGGGATTGTTCCCCTTGATGCGCCCGTCGCGGTATTCGCCGGCCAGCCAGAGCAGGCACTTGGCGACCAGCCCAACATCTTCGTAGGCGGCGTCGTCGATCTCGCGGCGGGCGGAACCGGTCAGCTCCAGGCGTCCTTCCAGGTTCTCCTCGCACCACGCCACAAAGTCGCTCCAGACGATCGGAAAGGGGATGTCGGCATCGGCGTTTCCGCCCATCGACCGCACCATTCCCTCGAGCCGGGCCACCCGGCGCTGGAACCGGTCCCGTTCCTCCTCGGCCTGCGACCGCTCGCGCTCCGCCCTCTCGGCCCGCTGGCGCGCATCGTCGTACTGGTTTCGTCCGCTCTGCGCCTTGCGTTCCACCTCTCTCAGCTTGCGCTCGGCCTCTCTCAACTTCGCCCGCAGCCGCGACTCGCCCTCGCCGCGCGGCCGCCAGCTTCTTTCGCGGTCGGTCGCAACCGCCACCGCGGGTTCGCTCACCGCCACCGGCGCAACTTCGGCAACCGGCTCGGGCGAACTCTCCTGCATCGCGCGGTACCCCTGGGCCGCCCGGGAACCGCCGCCCCAAGAGAAGGCACTGCGCAACATGCTCACGAACCGGGCCGGACCCCGCACGGGGCGCGCCTCCGTTGACGCGATGGCAGCGTATCGGGGCCAGCCGGATGCGTCGATGGGCAACCGCAACCGTTCCCGCACGGCAAGCCGGAGGAATCGTGCGGCCACGGCATCGGCCTCTTCGTCGCGGATCATGCGCTTGGCCAGCACCAGAGGATGGTCGGAGCGCTCCGATGCACCCGAAAAACCGGCCTTGTAGAAGCGCCACGCCCCCAGAAAAACCGAGTGGGACTTGCCCACTGTGTCGCTCAGGTCGTAGGTGCGCGACTGCGGCAACACCCAGGTTTCGGCCACGCCGATATGCTTGCGGGCCAGCGCCTGCCAGCGGCGCACCTCCCCCGGCGGGGGTTCTCCATCGGTTGCCACCGACGCCACTACAAGGGGAAATGTGCGACGGTCGCGCTGGGGATCGACCAGCATCCGAAGGAAGATGTGCATCAGCGACACCGAATCCACCACGATCGGTTGCGCGGTGAGAGGCCGGTCTCCCATCCGCATCCGGGTCGCTTCGGCGAGCGCCGCCAGCATTGTGCCGGGATAGTGATCGGCCAGCTCGACCGGGGCCGCCGACCGGTCGTTCACGGAGATGGCGACGAAGGGAGCCGAAGCGCCCTCGCGTCCAACCGCCACCTCGGTGACTACCCGCTTCTGGGGTCCGGGGGTGCGTTCGCTCTGCAGCACCCAGATATCCCGGTCCGTCTCGCTCAGATGGGCCGCGCGCACACTCGCGTCGTCCGCAGTGCGGGCAAAGGAGCGGTGGCGCCAGGCCTTGCGGGGAAAGGAGATCCCCAATTCGTCGGCGAACCAGCTCAGCACGATCGAGCGACATTCATGGAGGACGCGGTCGTCGCCGGCGGCCTCGATCTCGGCGCGCACACGCAACGTCGTTCCGGGCTGAACGACCTCTTCGTCCACCTCCCGCAGCCGCTTCCTCTGAATCTTCGCCTGAAGCTGCTCAAAGGACTGATAGCTTCCGCCTCTCATTGCGTCACCCCTCCCCCCGCCCACCCGCTGATGATTCCGTGGAGCGCATCGACGCCGTCGGTCAGCGCGGCCGGTCCCGGCTGCAGAATCAGCGACGACTTGATCTCATGGAGGTCGCCCCGCGCAACCGCGGGAATCTCTCCCCACCCCTCGCGCGCCGTGACCCTTTCGGGGCGGAACCTGCGCCCGCACCACGACCCGATGATCAGATCCGGTTGCCTGCGCACCACCTCCCACGGATCGGCAATGATGCGGTCGCGGGCCAGCGATCCGGCGCGGCTTTCGGGGAAGCAGTCGTCCCCGCCGGCGATCTCGACCAGCTCCGACACCCAGCGGATCCCCGAGATCAGCGGGTCGTACCACTCCTCGAAATACACGCGCGGCCGCCTCGGCAAGTCCCGCGCGCGACGGCGAATCCGCTCCAGCCGCGCTTCCAGTTCGGCCGCCAGCGCTTCTCCCTTGGCGGGGCAACCCGTCATGGCGGCGACCACCCGCACGGTGCGCAGAATTTCGGCGACCGAACGGTGGTTGAAGATGTGGACTTCGATCCCGCTCCGGATCAGTTCGGCCGCGATGTCGGCCTGGATGTCGGAGAATCCGAAGACCAGATCGGGTTCCAGCGCCACAATGCGCTCGATCCTGGCGCTGGTGAAGGCCGAGACCTTTGGTTTCTCGCGACGCGCGCGCGCCGGGCGGACGGTGAATCCTGAAATTCCTGCAATCCGATCTTCCTCGCCCAGGCGGTAGAGGATCTCGGTTGGCTCCTCGGTCAGGCAGACTATGCGCTCGTACATGGCTGTCCCCGCATCACGTACCCTTGTCAATGGCCCTCGCGGGCGGAAAAGCGCCCCAAACGGGCGGCAAAACTGTTTGTCAGGTGGCAAATGGTTGATGTGGCAAGGTCAGGTGGCAATCCGTCCAGGCGAAGAAACCGCGTTTCCGGCGGAAACTTCGCTTGACAGGTGGCAAGACGCCGCTTCCGATGGCCGGGAAGACCCACGTGGACCGTTAGTCCGGATGGCTGAAAAACCCGGCCGGTCGGAGAAACCCCGGTCTGCGAGAAAAACCCGGTCGGTGGGAAACAAGCGTTTGCGAAGTTGCAAAACCCGGCTACGGCGCGCAAGGTCCGTCCGGTGCCGCATCCGCCCTCAGGCCGCCGCCGCCAGCACCAGAATCCCGCCGAAGACGAGCGCCGCGCCCAGAGTGCGAAAGCCCCCAAGCCGCTCTCCCAGAATGAGCCACCCGGCGAGCGCGCCCAGAACGATCCCGACCTCGCGCACAGCGCCCGCATACCCAACCGGCGCAAGCTGGAAGGCGCGCAGCACCAGCGAATAGGCGGCCAGGGTGAGGATGGCAATGGTCACGGTGGGCACAAAGTGGGAGCCGAGCACCCGCACCGTGTCGCGGCCGCGGCCAAGCGCCAGCAGGGTAGTGAGCGCCGAACCCGAAAGCGCGAAGACCAGAACCAGGTAGGGGATCGGATCCCAGCGGCGCACGGCGGCCGCATCCAGCGCCGAATAGATCGAGACCAGGAGCGCGACCAGGAAGGCGAAGGCGGCCGCGCGTCCGTGTCCCCGCAGCGCGGACCAGGGCGAACCGTTCGTGGACCGGATCGAGAGAAGGGGAGCGCCCCCGAGCACAACCAGTCCCCCAAGCACGAGCGCCATCCCCACAATCCCGATTGCCGACGGCCGCTCGCCGAAGAAAAGGACGCCCCAGAGCGCAAGCATGGCGGGAGCGGTGCCGCGCGCCACCGGATAGACCAGCGAGAAATCGCCGTCCCGGTAGGCGCGGGCGAGGGCGCCGTAATAGCCCAGCAGCGTCGCGGCGCTGAGGCAGGCGAAGGGCCAGACCTCGGGCGGAGGCGGCCAGGCGCGCACCAGAGCCGGAGAAAAGACCACCGCGCCGACGAGCAGCCCCCAGGCCGTGACCAGGAGGCGTTCGCTCGTGCGTTTGAGGATCAGATTCCAGGATGCGTGGAGAACTCCGGCGCCGATCAGGAGCGCGAGGGCGGCGGGCGGCAAGGAAGACGGAGACTTACGACACCGGGGCAGCGCGCCGGGAAGTCCGCAGAATGAAGGCGTCCAGCGTCTCCTTCCACTGCGGCAGCAGCGACTGATCGACGTACATCATGTGTCCGGCGGCGAAGTCCGCGCGCTCGATGTTGTCGCGCAGCTCGGGCGGCAGACCCAGGTGGTCCAGCGTCCAGACCGCCGCGAAGTAGGGCGTCGCCAGGTCGTAGAGGCCGTTGACCAGCAGGACCTCCAGGCTGGGATTGCGCTTCATCGCCGTGGCGAGATCGGGCGCCACATTCGGCGTTCCCCCACCCCGCACGAAGGATCCCCCACCCCCCAGCCGCCCCCAGTTCCAGTTGCGCGTCCCCCCGCTCGGCACATATTCGCGGTCGCCGTCGTAGCCCAGCTCGTCGCGCAGGTAGGCGTTGAAGGAAGAGGTGTACGCGGAGCTGATCGCCGTGGATTGTGGATCGTGCGAGGGCCGCGTCCCCAACGGGTCGCCCGCCGGACCGGTAAAGCGCGCATCCAGCCGCCCCACGATCCGCCCCTCGTCGCGCAGCAGCTCGGCCTCGAAGGCGGGAGCGGTCACCCGCAGATCGGACTTGTCGATGAAGTCGCGGCTCAGTCCGGTGTAGCGGTGCATCCGGTCGATCACGCGCGCACGGGTCGGGGCGTCCAGCGTCGCTCCGGCCAGCAGCGCCGTGGCGTATTCGGTGAGCGACCACTCCTCCACTTCGGCCATGAAGTCCTCCAGATCGTCCGCAACCGATTCCCCCGCGGCTCCCCCAGGCAGCGCGTCGAGATACCGCGCGGTGATGGCGTAGCTGGGCAGATTGACGATGTAGGGCAGGTCGTCGCCGGGCGCGAACTGGATCGTGTTGAACTGGAGCACCGACGAGACCAGAACGATTCCATTGACATCGATGTTGGCGCGTTGCAGATGGCCTGCGAGGACGGCCGAGCGGGTGGTTCCGTAGCTTTCGCCCAGGAGGTAGCGCGGCGAATTCCAGCGTTCGTGCTCGCTCAGGAAGCGGCGGATGAACTGCGTCAGCGAACGCGCGTCCTCGTCGATTCCCCAGAACTCCGAACCCGGGGTGTCGCCCACGGTGTGGCTGAAGCCGGTGCCGACCGGATCGACCATGACGATGTCGGCGATGTCGAGGATCGTGAAGGCGTTGTCCTCGAGCGGGTAGGGCGGGGCTCCCTGCGGTCCGACATCGGGGGTGACGACGCGCCGCGGACCCATGATCCCCATGTGCAGCCAGAACGATGCCGAACCGGGGCCGCCGTTGTAGGCGAAGACCAGGGGACGCTCGCGCGAGGGGGCGCCGTTGGTGCGGAAGTAGGCCGTGTACCAGAGCTCGGCCTGGGCGTTGCCGTCGGAGCCGGTGAGGGTTGTGCCGGCCACCACCGCGTTGTAGTTGACCACATCGCCGCCAACCTGGATGGAATGACTCGTCTGCCAGCGCGGAGAGGGCGATTGGGGAGCGGCTTCCTGGCCGGGCAGCGCGGAGGGGAGCAGGAAGAAGAGGGCGGCCGCGGCGACGAGGGGGGTGGGGCGGTGGGGGGTGGCGGGGCGGTGGGGGGTGGGGGTGGGGGAAGGCGAAGCCGGGCGGGAGAGGGACCGGAGTTGGCGCACGGGAAAGTCGCTCCTTCTTTTGGGGGGGCTGGGGATGGGGGGGCTGGGGGAACCGACAGCGAATCTGTCGCGCAGCGGCGGCAGTGCGCCAGTGTGAGAAGCCGGGGAAGCGCCGGATCGTCCTGCGGAGTTGCGGCCCAGACCGATGCAACTGAAACTGGCAGGGGACGAACCTGGCAGGGAGCACGGCGGGGATTCCGGGGGTTGAGCGGGTCGCGAAGGAAGGGATCGACAGATGGGAATGGCGAGCGTGGGAACGGCGAGCATGGGTACGGCAAGCATGGGAATGACAAGCGCGCGCGTGGCAACCGGAAGAACGAGGGCCACGAGAACGAGGACCACAGGTACCGCGGCCACAACAACCACGCTCCCGGTCATCCGGGGCGGGGTCATCCGGGGCAAGATCCTCCGGCGCGGCTTCGGCGCGCTGGTCCCCTTTGCGGCCGCGTTGGCCACCGCACCGGTCCTGGCCCAGGAAGGCGGCCGCGACGAGGACGCCGCCCTCCCCCTCCCCACCGACCGCACGGTTGCCATCGACATGACCGTCGGCTCGTGGATCTCGCTGGATGTGAGCCCTGACGGCGGCACGATCGTCTTCGACCACCTCGGCGATCTCTTCACGGTCCCCATCACCGGCGGCGACGCCACGCAGATCACCTCCGGGATGGCCTTCGACGCGCAGCCCCGCTTCTCGCCCGACGGCACGCGCATCGTCTTCACCTCCGACCGCAGCGGCGGCCAGAACGTCTGGATCATGGCGCTCGACGGCTCCGACACCGTGCAGGTCACGCGGGGGGGCGCCAACCGTACCGAGTCGCCCGACTGGGCCCCGGACGGCCGCTACATCGTCTCGTCGAAGGGGGGCTTTCGCGGCGGCGGTCTGCCCAGGCTCTGGCTACACCACGTCGATGGCGGCTCGGGCGTCGCGCTGATCGACGAACCCGAAAACATCAAGACGATCGGCGCGGCCTTCGACCCGTCGGGACGCTACATCTGGTACGCCGAACGCACCGGCGACTGGACCTACAACGCCCAGCTTCCCCAATACCAGCTCGCCATGTACGACCGCGAGACCGGCGAGCGCTACCGGCGGAGTTCGCGCTACGGCTCGGGCATTCGTCCCACCCTGTCGCCCGATGGCCGCTGGCTCGTCTATGGAACGCGCCACGACGCCGAGACCGGGCTGGTGATTCGCGACCTGGAATCCGGCGACGAGCGCTGGCTCGCCTACCCCGTCCAGCACGACGACCAGGAATCGCGCGGCACTCTCGATGCGCTTCCCGGCATGTCCTTCACCCCGGATTCGCGCTACCTGGTGGCGAGCTACGGGGGCGGAATCCACAAGCTGGATGTGACCGGCGGCGGCGCGGAGGAGATCCCCTTCCGGGTACGCTACGACCTTGAGCTCGGACCGCGCGTCGAGTTCGAATACCCGATTCAGGACACGCCCACCTTCACCGTGCGCCAGATCCGCGACGCCGTGCCCTCGCCCGATGGTTCCCGCATCGCCTTCACCGCGCTGGACCGTCTCTGGGTGGCGAATGCCGACGGCAGCGGGCCGCGGCGACTCACCACCGACGAGCACTCCGAGCACTTCCCGGCCTGGTCGCCCGACGGGAGCTGGATCGTCTACTCCACCTGGGAGGGCGAGGCCGGCCATCTGCAGAAGGTTGCGGCCAGTGGCGAGGGTGCGCCCGTGCGGCTGACCCGGCGCGGCGCGGTCTACATCGCTCCGGCGTGGTCGCCCGGTGGCGACCGCATCGTGACGCTGCGAAGTCATGCGCGCGACTTCCGCGAAGCGGCGGGCGGCTTCGGGGGCGGCGCTCCGGCTCCGGCCGAGATCGTCTGGGTGGCCAACGGCGACGCTCCGGGCGAGGCCACGCTGATCGCGCCGGTCGATGGCCGCCGCGGTCCCCACTTCGCCGAGGGCGTGGGCGGCGCTCCGGCGGGCGACCGCATCTTCCTCCAGAGCGGCCAGGGCACCCTGGTCTCGATCCGCTGGGACGGCACCGACGAGCGCGAACACGTGCGCATCCGCGGAGCCACTCCCCCCGGCAGCGACAACGCGCTTACCCCGGCGGTGCTGCGCATGGCTCCGCGCGGAGACCAGGTCATGGCGCTGATCGAAGGCCAGATCTACACGGCGACCGTCCCCTTCGTGGGCGGCGAGGCCCCGCTGATCAATGTGGCCGGCGGGGGAAGCGCGGCGATGCCGGTCCGCCAGCTCACCGATGTGGGCGGCGAGTTCCCCGTGTGGGCGGCAAGCGGACGCACCGTGCACTGGTCGCTGGGCCGCGCCTTCTTCAGCTACGACCTGGATGCGGCCCAGGCCCACGAGGCCGAGCGCGAGGCGGCGGAGGCCGATGCAGAAGCGGAGGAGGAGGAAGAGGAAGAGGAGGCGGGCCAGGAGGATGAGGCGGCGGAGGGTGACGAGTCCGGCGAGGACGACGATCGCTACGCACCGGCCGAGGTCTGGATCGAGATCGAGGCCGAACGCGACATCCCGCGCGCAGCCGCGCTGCTTCGCGGCGCCCGTGTCGTCACCGTCGCCGACGCGGGGGTGATCGAGCGCGCTGACATCCTCGTGCGCGACAACCGCATCGCCGCGGTGGGACCGTCCGGAACCCTGGAGGTTCCCGCCGACGCCCGCGTGATCGACTTGGACGGCAAGACGATCGTCCCCGGCTTCGTCGACACCCACGCCCACATGCGCCCCGCGCGCAACCTGCACCGCTCCGATGTCTGGCCCTACCTGGCGAATCTGGCCTACGGCGTCACCACCACCCGCGATCCCCAGACCGGCACCACCGACGTGCTCAGCTACGCCGACCGCGTCCGCACCGGCGAGCTCGTGGGGCCGCGCGTCTATTCCACCGGACCCGGCGTCTTCTGGCAGCACATGATCGATTCCGAGGAGAAGGCCCACGATCTCCTCTCCCGCTACGCCCGCTACTTCGACACCAAAACGATCAAGATGTATGTGGCGGGGAACCGGCAGCAGCGCCAGTGGATCATCATGGCCGCGCGCGAGCTGGGGTTGATGCCCACGACTGAGGGGTCGCTCAACATTCGCCAGAATCTGAACGAGACGATCGACGGCTATCCGGGGCTGGAACATTCCATTCCCATCTATCCCGCGTACGACGACTACGTGCAGCTCTTCGTCGCCACCGGCCGCGCCTACACCCCCACGCTGCTCGTTTCCTACGGGGGACCCTGGGCCGAAAACTGGTTCTACAGCCGCGAAAATCCGCACGACGACGCCAAGCTGCGCCGCTTCGTTCCGCATTCGGTGATCGATTCGGGGACGCGCCGCCGGGCGCAGTGGTTCCGCGACGAGGAGCACGTCTTCGCCGATCACGCGGTCTTCGTGCGCGACCTGGTGGAAGCGGGGGGACGAGCGGGGGTCGGCAGCCACGGGCAGCTCCAGGGGCTGGGCTACCACTGGGAGCTCTGGGCGATGGCCGCCGGAGGCATGGCCGAAGACGACGCGCTGCGCACCGCCACGATCCTGGGCGCCGAGGCGATCGGGCTGGCGGGCGACCTGGGTTCGATCGAGGCGGGGAAGCTCGCCGATCTGGTGATTCTGGACGCCAATCCGCTGGACGACATCCGCAACACCAACCGCATTCACATGGTGATGATGAATGGCCGCCTCTTCAACGCCGACACCCTGGCCGAGCAGTACCCGGGCAACCGCGAGGTGGGGCCGCTCTGGTGGTGGGACGACGAACCGGGGACGCTACCGGGGGTGGGGGAAGGCAACTGACCGCGCCGCCGCTCTTATGCGGGCGAGATCAAGGGGAATTTTCCCCGGGGGTGGGAAGGCAACTGAGACGCCGGGCCGCTACCGGAAGCTCCGAATCTCCAGCCCCACCGGCCCCTGCCCCACCTCCACGCTGTCGGCCAGGGCGAAGGTCCCCGCGTCGTAGCGGAAGATCCTGGGCGGCAAATCCATCGCCGCGCTGCCGAAGAAGGTCTGGTAGAGCGACCCGTCGGCGGCAGTGTGGGCGGCGAAGGCCCCGCGGCAGCTTCCGTCCGCCAGCGGCGCGCAGATCGGATCGGAGGAATCGCGCACGAAGCGGCCGGCCGCGGTGTCCCACGCCACGGTGCCGGCGAAAAAGGCCGAGGCAAAGAGGATCCCGTCCCCCGAGAGGTGCAGGTGTCCCGAACCGGCCGGGAATCCCTCCAGCAGCGCCACGAGCTCCAGGCTTCCCGGATCGATCACCGCCACCGACGCCGGCACCACATAGTCCCCCGTGTTGGCCACGTAGAGCATCCCGTCCGGGCCCAGCGCGCCGTACTGCGGATTCGTCCCCCCCGTCCCCACCGTCCCCGCCACCGTCATGGTGCGCGGATCGAGCGCCGTCACCACCCCGTCGCCCACCGGCTGGTAGCTGTCGTCCAGGTTGGCCGAGATCACGAGCGCGAGCGAATCGTTGGCCGTCACGATGCGCGTGGGAAATGGCGCCACCGCAACAAGATCGCCGATCGGTCCACCCGCGCCGCCGAGCGCGAAACGCCCCACCTGGTCGGTCTCCTGGTTGGCCGCGAGCGCCACGCCGTCACCCACAATCGCCGAACCGGTCGCATTCCCCGACTCGAAGCGGAAGAAGGCGTCGATGCGGCGGGCGCGCAGGTCGATCACCGCCACCGAAGCCGCATTCCCCAACGGCGCCACCGCGGTCTCGCCACGCACGCTGAACCCGACCGGCGTTACCGCACTCGAGGCCCCCAGCGCGATCTCCCGCCGGTTGCCGGGCTCCCCCAACCGAAAGAGCCCCAACGTCCTGGCCAGCGAATTGATCACCATCCCGATCTGCGGATCGTCGGCGGTTCCGTCGAGAAACTCCAGCGGCGCGGAAGGTTCCGGTTCGACCGGCGCGGTGGGCGGACTGTCGCGACAGGCGGCGAGGACGAGGAGAGCAACGGCCGCCACGACCCACCGGCGCCACATCCGGGCCAGGCAACCGAGATCGAGGAACCCGGCACGCTGTCCATCGGCAACCGCACGCCGGCGCCGAAAGTCGTTCGGGAGGAGCGAGGTGGGGAGTATCGAGGTGCAGAGAAAAGCCTTGGGGGAAACAAGCTCGGAGTTGGTCATTGCGGGTTCCTTTGCGGGTGCGGAGACGGGTTGTTGTGGGTTGCGGGAATCCTGCGCGATCGCAGGTCGCTCATCGCCCGGCCTCGATCTCCAGGCGGACGGACCAGGCGCGGCCCGGCAACGGGTAGTCGGCCAGGAGCGCGGCGCGCGCATCGAGGAGGTTGGTCAGCGCCAGATCCAGCTCCGCCGCGCGTCCGGCCAGGGGGACGGGAAGGCCGAGTCCGGCGCCCAGGAGGGTGTAGGGCGGAAGCGCGTTCTGCGGCGTTCCGGGTGCGGTGCGGCGCTCGCCGATGTGGTGGGCGGTCGCGGTCAGATGCGCGGCGCCCGGCAGCGCCACCCCCAGCGCGAGATCGGCGGCAAAGCGGGGCCGGTACGCGACCTGGCCGGTCAGCACGGCGCCGGTGTAGGTCACCTGCGACCAGGCCGCGTGAGCCGCGAGGGTGTGTTCGGCGGCGGTCCCGGAACGGGCGAGGGCGAGGGTGGCGCCGGCCTCCAGGCCGCGGCGCGCGACGTCGTGGTTGCCGGGGTGCCACACGAAGCGGTGATCCGGCTGCCAGAGGATCATGTCGTCGATGTCGGCGCGGTAGGCGGCGGCGCGGAGCTCTCCCGTCACCGAACCGAGGATCCAGCGGTGCGCGACCGACAGCGAGAGGTCGCCGCGGGTGCGCTCCGGCCGCAAGTGGGGGTTCGGTTCGGCCAGCACCCCTTCGCGAAAGAAGAGGTCGGTCAGTCCCGGGGGCGCGAAGCCGCGAGCCCAGCGGAGGCCCAGGGCGAGACCGGCGCGCTCCAGCGTGGCGTCGATCGAGGGAGAAGAGGTCGTGCCGGGAACCAGTTCGTGGCGGTCTGCGCGAACGGCGGCGGCGAGGCCCAGGTGGGAGCCGCGGCCGAGGAACCAGCCGTGCGCGACCCGTGCCCAGGCGCCGAGTTCGTCCAGGGCGAGCGCGGAAGGGACGAGGGCGTTGGACGAGAGATCGAGGCGGGCGGCGTGGAGACCGAAGCGGAGCGGGGCGGCCGCGGCGGCCGCGCCTCGCCACCCTTCGAGCGCAAGTTCGGCGCGCCGCACCCGGGTCCGGTTGTTCCAGGGGCGGCCGAAGGGGGGCGTGGGGTCGGTGTAGGCGGCGCGCTGCCACTGGAGGGTCGCGCGGGCCGATCCGCCAAAGCGGGGTGGCTGCGAGGTGGGAGCCAGGGGCAAGACGAGGGCGGAAGACGCGATCGCCGGCTCGATCACCGCGCTGAGCCCATAGCGGCGGTGCTCCTGGCGTCCGCTGAGCGAGGGCTGGGCGATCGAACCGGGGCTTCCCCGCTCGGAGTCGCCGATCTCGGCGCGGAGCGAGGTCTGCACCCGGCCCCGCCTGACGATGCGCAACTCGCCGCCCATCCGCCGCGCGGCCGCGTTCTCGCGCCGCCTCTCCCCGCCCCCCCGAAATGGCGGCGCCTCGTAGCGGAAATCACCTGTGGAGCGCCGCCATCGTCCACCCCCGGAGATCGTCCACACCGCACCCGCGGCGCGCGCCTCTTCCGGCTCCGATTCCGGCTCGGGTCTCGCCACCCCTCCCCCGCCCCAACCCCCCACCCCACCCCACCGTCCCCCCAACGGCCACGACCCCGACGCCGCCATCTCGGCATCCGACCAGGCCCCGATTCCCACCGCTGCGGCTCCCGTGGCCTCGCCCCCGTCGCGGCTCTCGAGCAGCACCACCCCACCCAGCGCGCGGGGTCCGTAGCGGGCCGACTGCGCCCCCGGCAGCACGGCAATCCGTCTGAGCGCGCCCAGTTCGACCGTGGACAGATCGGCCACCCCGTCCAGCGGCGAGTTGATGGGGGTCCCGTCCAGCAGTACCAGCACCTGGTCGTCGCCGGAACCGCGCACCTGCACCGTCGCGCGCGCCCCAGGCCCGCCCTCCCGTACCACCGTCACACCCGGCAACCGGTCCAGCGCACCGGCCAGATCGGCCACCCCGGGCGGCAGCGTCGCCGTCTCGACCATCGTTCCGCCCCCGCCACCGCTGCGGGACGCGGCGCGCACCCGAAGGCCCGCGATCGCGACGGGATCCAGCAGCAGCAGCACCTGCGCGCGCGTTACCCGCCCATTCACCGCCAGGACCTCGATTGCGGCCTCGGCGAAGCCCGCCGCCGTGACCAGCAGGCGATGACGACCGGGCGGCAACCCCTCCAGGACCGCTTCGCCGCGCGCATCGGTGAAGGCGGCCAGACCCGTTCCCGGCGCCGTGACGAGGGCGGCGGGGAGGGGAGCGGGAGCGTCCCGGGCCGCAGGGGCGGCGGCCGCTACGCCGCGAACGGCAACCCGAATGGTCGCAACCACTTGCGCAGGGAGTGCGGCCGGGTGGAGGGAGGCGGCCGCGGCGAGCGCGAGCAGGGTGCGCCGAAAGGGAAGCCGGGAGGGGCGGCCCCGCAGGTTGCCTCTTGCGATCCTGTGCCGGGGAGTGCCGCGATCGCCGCCCCGGACCCGCAACGGCAACGCCATTCGCGGAGGGAAGCAAGGGGATTTCCGCCCGGGCAAGCGAGCGTCGTGATCGCCGCGAACATGCCGCAAACCACGGCTGCGCGGGTTCCGGGTCTTGGGATCCCAGGTCTTCATCTGCCGGCCCCGTCTCCTCCCGAGAACGGGGAGACGCACGGCCGAACGCCCGCGGCAAGAACGCGGACGCGGGACCACGCCCTCCCGCGAGGGTGTCGATCCGACGACGGAGGAGAGGTCTCCTGGCTCGGGACGGGTGCGCCCGCCTTCCCGGACCTCGCGGTCCAGTGGCTGCACGACCGTTGGCAAGCATCCCCCGCGGGAACAAGCATCCCCTGCGGGAAATCGCCGCCTGGCCGCCCGTGAGCGCACCCTGGTGCGGGGAACCGAAGTCCCCCCAATTCCCGTTACAGTGGCGGGGCCGCGCCGGGATTGAACCGGACTTCCGAGTGCCCCTCCGTCTGTGAACTGTGGCGAAGAGTCTAGCCGCCGCGACCGCGCAACGCAACTTCGAACCGCCGCGTTCCTTTGCGCGCCTTCCACATCAATCGGGTTTCCCGCACTGCATTCGATCTCTTGGCGCTCGAGGCGGTATGCGCCGCTCCGGAACGGTCCACCCGCCATGACGCCAAAGACCAACCGGGCGCCCCGCGCCACCTTTACGGCCCGCCGCGGCTGAACCAGCTTCCTGCATGACGGGGCATGTTGCATGGCTCATGGAGACTCGCGTGGCTCATGGAGACTCAGGGAGACGGCGTGCGAATCAAATATTCCAGACCGAACCCGCGCGGCCACGAGAATCGCTCTCGCTTCCCGTATGGCGACCGCTTCACCCCCCCGGGCGCGCTTGTCCCGGGCGCCCTTGCCCGCGGCGCGTCCGCCCTCTGCGCGTTGATCCTGGCGGCCACTTCCTGCGTCCCCGCCGACCGTTCCATCGCCTCCGCCCGGGCCGTCACCGACGACACCGAACGCATCGTCGCGCTCGCCGCTCCGGCCCGCCGCGTCTTCTCGGTGATTCCCTCCCTGACCGAGTCGATCGTCCTGCTCGACCCCGGGGTTCTCGTTGCGCGCACCCGCTTCGACGGCGATTCCGCGATCCGGCACCTGCCCTCGCTCGGCGACCTGATTCAGCCGAATCTGGAGGCGCTGGCGGCGCTGGAGCCCGATCTGGTGGTGACCTGGGCCGAAGACGCGCTCGGCACGATCGGCGACCGGGCGGCCGCGCTGGGCATTCCGGTCTACCGCGCCGATGTGCAGACGATCGACGACATGCGCAGCCATCTGGGCCGGTTGGGAACGCTGCTGGGACGTGAGGCGCGCGCGGCCGCGGTGGTGGATTCGCTGGACGCAGCGCTGGCGCGGGTGGCCGCGGGGGTGAGGGGGCGCGAGGCCGTTTCGCTCTACTATTCGCTCTGGCACGACCCGCCGCAGACGACCGGTCCGGGCACCTTCATCGACGAGGCGATCCGGCTGGCGGGCGGGCGCAACCTCTTTGCCGATTCGCCGCGTCCCTGGCCGCAGGTCTCGGTGGAGGCGGTGCTGGCCCGCGACCCCGTGGCTCTGGTCGTGGCCCGCCACAGTGCCGAGGCGGCCGGGATGCCCTGGCTCCAAGGACCGGGCTGGCGCGACCTGACGGCGGTGCGCACCGGCCGCGTTCTGGTGGTGGACGGCGAGCTCTTCAACCGCCCCGGACCCCGCATTTCGCAGGCGGTCGCGCAGCTTGCGCACTTTCTGCACGGGGGGCCGCCCGCTGGCGATGCGATCCGTGGCGATTCAATGCCTGATGACTCGCTCCGTGACGATTCAATCCCTGGCGATTCAACCTCTGGCGATTCAATCCGTTGGTGACTCGATGCCCGGATCCGCCCCCTTGACGCGCACTCCGCTCCGCCTCGTTCTCCTTGCGCTGGTCGCGCTGGCCGCCTTCGCGCTGAGCGTCTCCTTCGGCGCTTCCGGACTCGGGCCCGGCGACCTCTGGCGGGCGCTCCTTTCCGGCGACGATCCCACCGCGCGCGCCATCCTGATCCACCTGCGGCTCCCGCGCGCCGTCCTGGCCGCCCTGGTCGGGGGCGCGCTCGGACTGAGCGGCTGCACCTTTCAGGCACTCTTGCGCAACCCTCTCGCCGAGCCCTATGTGCTGGGGGTTTCGGGGGGTGCGGCGGTCGGCGCGGTGGTGGTTGTGGTTACGGGAATCGGCGCGGCTCTTCCCGGCTCTCTGGCGGCGGGCGCCTTCCTTGGCGCGGCAACGGCGGTGGCGCTGGTCCTCGCGATCGCGCGGCGCGCGTCCCCCGGTGGCATGGACACGCGCGTGCTGATCCTTGCCGGTGTGATCATCGGCGCCTTCTTCAACGCCCTCATCCTCCTTCTGCTCTCGCTCGCCAATCCGCAGGCCTTCCGGTCGGCGGTGCTCTGGATGATGGGCAACCTGGCGGGGGCCGAGTGGGGTCCGATCGGGGTGCTGGGCGCGTTTCTGGCGCTGGCCGGGGTCGCGGTGCTCGCGCTGGCCCGCGCCTTCAACCTGCTGTCGCGCGGCGAGGAGGTGGCCTGGTATCTGGGCGCGTCGGTGCAACGCGTGAAGCTGACCGCCTACCTGGCCGCGTCGCTGATGGTGGCGGGAGCGGTCGCGGCGGCCGGGGTAATCGGGTTCGTGGGGCTGATTGTGCCGCATGCCGTGCGTCTGGCGTGGGGGAATGATCACCGGCTGCTGCTGCCCGCTTCGTGCCTGGCCGGGATGGCCTTTCTGCTGGTGGCCGACACGGTGGCGCGGCTGGTGGTGGCGCCGGCCGAGCTGCCGACGGGGGTGGTGACCGCGGTGGCCGGGGTGCCGCTCTTCGTGGGGCTGCTGCTGCGCGGAGGGCGGGGGTGAGGGGGGGCGGGGGTGGCGGGGGAAGAAGGGGGGGCAGGGGAAGGGGCGGCCGTGCTGGAGGGGGAAGGGGGGGCGGGGCGGGGGCGGGAGCCGCGGTGAGCCGGGCCGAGCGGGCGAGGGGGGCGGCCGTGCTGGAGGGACGCGGCCTCAGCTTTGGCTATCCACGCGCGGGGAGGGTGGCCGTGACGGGGGTGTCGGTGTCGGTCGTGCCGGGGCGGCTGCTCGCCGTGGTAGGCCCGAACGGGGCCGGAAAGACCACGCTGCTGCGCCTCCTGGCCGGATCGCTGGCGGCCGCTGCGGGAGAAGTCGTGCTGGACGGGCGGCCGCTCGCAGGATTCGGCAGCCGGGAGCGCGCGCGCGCCATCGCGGTGGTGCCGCAGTCGGAGTCCTCGCCCTTTCCCGTGACGGTGCGCGAGATGGTGGCCATGGGGCGCTACCCGCACCTGGGCGCCTGGGAGCGTTCCGGAAGATCGGACCGCACGGTGGTGAAGATGGCGCTCCGCCGCTGTGCCCTGGACGGATTCGCCGATCGCGTCTTCGAGTCGCTCTCGGGAGGGGAACGGCAGCGCGCCCGAATCGCCCGCGCACTGGTTCAGGAGGCCCCGATCCTTCTCCTGGACGAACCGACCGCCGGCCTGGATCTCCGCTACCGGATGGAGCTCTTTCACCTCCTGGGCGAACTTCGCGCGGAAGGGCTTGCACTGCTCGTCGTCACCCACGACCTGAACCTGGCCGCCCGCTTCGCCGACCGCCTGGTGCTGATGGACCGGGGCGAGATCCGGGCCCGGGGCACGCCCGCCGAGGTGCTCACGCCGCCGATTCTGGAGGAGGTGTACCGGTGGCCGCTCCGCGTCGTGCCGCATCCCGGACCGGGCAGCGACCGCGGCGCCCCGCATACAATCGCGCTACAACGGCCGCCCACCCCCTGACCCGGGACCGGGGCCTGTCCCCGCGAACACCTGTCCCCCCGAAACAATCCCTGTTCCGTGCCGCAATCCAGCCTGTTCCGTGCGACAAACCAGCCCTGTTCCGTGCGACAAACCAGCCTTCGCCAAGGCAGATCGGCCCCCACCGGCAAACCAGCCTTGTCCCGCCCGGCATCCGACCGTCATCATCACTCTTCCGCCTCGGTAACGCCCGTCTGCTCCCTCGGACAAGTGTGTCTGCTTCCCCATTCCGCCCATCCACTCCGTCTTCCCCATCCCCCCGCCCCGGACCCCCCGCGCCATGACGATCTCCGCACACCGCTCCCGCACAGCCACGGCCGCCCTCTTCCTCGCCGCCCTCCTCGCCGGCTGCGACCGCGACCGCCCACCCTTCCCCGTCGTCGAACTCACGATCGCCGAACTGCACGACGCCCTCTTCGCGGGCCGCGCCACCTGCCGCGAGATCGTGCAGGCGCACCTGGACCGGATCGATTCCCATGAGGAACGGATCAACGCGATCACCGTGGTCAACCCGGCCGCCCTGGCGCGCGCCGACTCGCTGGATGGTGCGCTGGCCGCGGGCGCCGAACCGGGTCCGCTCTTCTGCGTGCCGATGCTCGTCAAGGACAACTTCGACACGCACGACATGGTCACCACCGGCGGGTCGGTGGCGCTGGCCGGCAGTCTTCCCCCCGACGACGCCTTCATGGTGCGGCGCATTCGCGAGGCGGGCGCGATCGTCGTGGCCAAGACCAACATGGCCGAGTGGGCCTTCAGTCCGCGACAGTCGGTCAGCTCGTCCTTCGACACCACGCGCAACGCCTACGCGCCGGACCGCTCTCCGGCGGGTTCGAGCGGGGGCACGGCCTCGGGGATTGCGGCGGCCTTCGGGGTGATTGGATTGGGGAGCGACACCGGGAACTCGATTCGGGGGCCGTCGTCGCGGCTGGCGCTGGTGGGGATTCGCTCAACGATCGGGCTGACGAGCCGGGATGGGGTGATTCCGCTGTCCTTCGATCGCGACATTGCGGGACCGATGGGTCGTACAGTAGAAGATGTGGCGCGGGTCTTCGATGTGGTGGCGGGGCACGATCCCGCGGACCCCTACACCGAGGCCGGGCGCGAACGGCGCGAAGACGACTACCGCAGTTTCCTGGATGCGCGGGGGCTGGAGGGCGCGCGGCTGGGAGTGCTGCGGGCGTTGGTGGATACCGAGGACACGGACCCGCAGGTGATTGCGGTATTTGAAGATGCGTTGGTGGAGCTGGCGGGGCTGGGAGCCCAAATCGTCGATCCCTTTGACTTCGATGTGGCGGCGCAGCTTGAGCGCGAGGGCATGTTCTGCCGCCGCTTCCGTTACGACATGCGGCTGTACCTGGAATCGCTGGGGGACCGGGCTCCCTTTGCCGATGTGCTGGAGGTGCTTGACAGCGGCGAGTATTCGGATCATGCGGAAGGAATTCTGGAGTCGTACCGGGACGCGCCGCTGGAGACGCCCCCCGCCGAGTGGGATCCTCCCTGTCGCGATTACTTCGAGAATCCGTCGCGGCAGGCGTATCTGAGCGATCTGGTGCTCGCAATGGACGAAGCCGGACTGGATGCCGTCGTCTACCCGACCTGGACCGGCCCGCCCGCGCACATCGACCGCGCCCGCGAGGAGTACAGCGGCGACAATTCGCAACGGGTCGCTCCGGCCACCGGAATGCCGGCGATCACCGTGCCCATGGGATTCACCGAGGGCATCCATCCAGCCGGATTGCAGATCCTGGGCCGTCCCTGGTCGGAAGGGTTGCTCTTCCGCTACGCCTTCGCCTACGAACAGGGAACGCGCCACCGGCGGCCGCCGCCGGGTTTCGACGAGCTGGGCGGGGAGGCGGGGGAGAGGTAGGGAGTCCGGCCATCGGCGCCGAACGTCGCCGGAGATTCGCGTACATCAACGTCTCTTCGTGTCCGATTACCGTCTCTCCCTTCCTCTCAACCGCCGATCGGATACCCCAGCCGGCCCTGTTCCTGCTCCCAGTCCTTCGCAACGCTGTGGGTGTACGGGCCTGCCCCGATGAGTTCCATCCGGACGTTATCACCGAAGGTCCGCTTATGCTCCCGTTCACGGCGCGCGGGGTCGGTCGTGATCCCCACATGCACGATCCTTCCGTGTTTCTTGATCACATAGCACCAGGTGTCCGGCCGCTCGCGTGCCATCAGTCCCTCTCTTCCCGGTTGCCTGGCTTCGGTGGAAGCGGATTCAGCCAGCCCTGTATGATCCCTTCGACGTGGGCCAGCCGCTCCCCCAGCCGGGAGAGCCCATCGTCGATTCGGCGAGAAAGGGCTACGTAGGCACCGCCAACAGCCAGCAAGATTGTCACGATCACTGTGATTGTATCTGTGTTCATCGGGTTCCCTCCATCGGTCAAGGCGGATGTGTCCGTGTATCTTCGCAGAAACCCCTGACCGCCACAAGCCAGCGAGGGATGGCCCCGGCGAGTCACGCGCCAGTGACGCAGCCTGCGGACCAGGGCACCCCCTCTCACCCCCGGCTCGCCTCCTGATGAAACTGCGCCACCGCGCCTCGTCTGGCCGCCTGCGCGCGCGCGTAATGGGCCGGCATGCGCTCGGATTTCCACCGCCCCGCCACCATCAGCGCCGTCAGTCCCGTGCCCGCGGCCGTCAGGTCCTGCGCCATTCCCACCCGGGGCGAGTGACCGCTGAAGCCTTCGCCAAGTCCCGCCGCCCTGGCCATCGAGGCGATCCGGTTCGCGATCGAACGGCCGCAACGCAGACCGAAGACGCGCGCATTGGGATCGGGATCGGGTGGCGCAATCCGCCGAAGCGCCGCCGTCGCGCGAAAGCCCACATACTGGACGGCCGAAGTCACGCTTGTCTTCGAACGCCGAATCGTGATCCGCGAGGAACCGTCGCGCCGAAAATCGATATCGTGCCAACGCAGTTCCGTCGTCTCGCCGCGGCGCAGCAACGCATCCCGCATCACCGACACCAGCGCAATGTCCAGGTCGCCCCGGCGCCGCGCCGCCTCCACCGATTCCCGCCGTCCAGTGGGGCCCCTCCTCCTCTCGTGAGCCGTGGCGACGATCCGCCCCAGATCGCGCTCCGTCAGCCCCCGCGCCTGCCGCGGATCCCCCCTGCCCTCGGCCGCCGCCCGGTTGCGCAGCCCGGCCACGGTCAGCTTCACATCGTCGGACAGCGTCGGCGTCTGCCAGCCCGCAATCCGATGATGGTAGCTGATGGCCTTGCGATCCAGCGAGAGCGACGATCCGGACAGGCCCTGATCGGCCCGGTTCGTCATGTACGCCGCGACCGTAATCGGATCGGCCGGCAGCGTCTGCAACCCTTCGGCCTCCGCCCAGGCGCAGAAACGCCGCCACGCCCCGGCGTACGACCTCCGCGTGCTCTCGCGCCGACTGTCGGCGAGCGCCGCCTGAATCGCATCCAGATAACGCTGGTCAATCCGGCCATTCGACTGCGCCACGGTAATCGCGGATTCGTTCATCTTGCTTCTCCTCTTCCTTCAGGTTGATGGATCGGTGGCAAGTGCCACCCTTCTTCCCCCCAGGGTTCATTTCCGCAAGGGGGACGGTAACGGTAGAAGGCTCCGGTCTCGGAGGCGTCAGCGTTCGCATCAGCGGCGTATCCGACGCATCCGCGACCACCGACGCCTCGGGCCGTTATTCGTTCACCGGACTCCGCATGGGGAACTACTCGGTGGAGATCTCCGGATTCGATTCGGACGCGGTTGGATTCTCCAGCACGGCCAGCTCGACGAGCGTGGGCGTGGGCGAGAGCAAGATCGTCAGCTTCGACGGCACCTACCTCCGCACCGCCGGCGTCAGCGGGCAGGTCAGCGTCGAGGGCGAGGGCCTGAACGGCGTGATGGTCAGCCTGCGCGGCGGGCCGGACAACGTCGACGAGAGCACGACGACGGACGCGGCCGGGCAGTATGCGTTCGCAAGCCTGCGCGCCGGCACCTACACCGTCGGCATCTCCGGCTGGGACGACACGGACTTCGAGTTCGAGGTCACCTCGAAGAGCGTGACGGTTGCGCTGGGCGAGACGGGCTACGTCGAGTTCGAGGGCGAGCTGCTACGCACCTCCGGTCTTGCGGGCCGGGTCAGCGTGGGCGGCATGGGCATGGCCGGAGTTACGGTCACGCTCTCGGGCACGGCCGACGCGACGGCGAACACCGACGCCAGCGGCATCTACGCCTTTGCGGGACTCGCGGCGGGCGACTACACCGTCACGATCTCGGGCTACGACGCGGTCGAGTACTCGTTCGACGACAGCCAGACCGTGACGTTGGAGATGGACAAGACGGCGATCGTCAACTTTGACGGCATGGCGCTCCGCACGGCCAGCATCAAGGTGATGGTGACGGCGGACGGCGAGGGGGTTGCCGGGGTTACGGCAACGCTGACGCTGGTGACCGGCGCGACCTCCGGGACGATCCTGAGTGGCGCACCGACCGGCGCGGACGGATCGCACACCTTCGGTCCGCTGCTTGCGGGCAACTACCGCGTCGACATCTCCGGCTTCGACGCCGAGATCGATTTCGCGGACGGCACGAACTGGCAGGGTCCGGTAGCGACCGGCGGCATGGCGGAAGCCAACTTCGCGGGCACGATCAACCGCACGGGTAGCATCGCCGGCATGGTCACGGCCGACGGCGAGGGCATGGGCGGCGTGACGGTCACGCTCGGCGGCGCGGGCGACGCGTCGATGATGACGGCCGACGACGGCAGCTACAGCTTCACCGGTCTGCGGCGCGGCGACTACACGGTCAGCATCGCCAATCCCGACGACGCGATGTACAGCTTCCCGACGACTTCGCGGGCGGTCTCGGTGGCGATCGGCCAGATGCACTCGGACGTGTCGTTTGCGGGCACGATGATCCGCCGCAGTAGCATCAGCGGCCAGGTCAGCGTTGAGGGCATGGGGCTTGAGGGCGTCGCGGTAATGCTCTCCGGAGCGCACGAAGCGACCGACTCCACCGACGCCAGCGGCCAGTACGTCTTCAATGGTCTGGGCGGCGGCAGCTACACGGTCTCCTTCGAGAATCCGAACGGCGACGCCTACGACTTTGACGCGACTTCGGCCGAGGTCATGGTCGGCAACGCCGAGGCGGCGACGCAGAACTTCACCGGAATGCACACGCGCACCGCGAGCGTCTCGGGGATGTTGTTCGTCGACGAAGTGGACAGCAACGACATGCACGACGAGGGCGAGGAGATGCTCGCCGCGGCCGACATCGAGGTTGCGCTGATCGGACCCACGATCGCGATGCGGCAAACGGCCAACACGGACGCCGAAGGCAACTTCACCTTCGAGAATCTCCGCATGGGCACCTACCAGTTGGTGGTGGGCGCCGAGGGAGTGCCGGACGACTACGGCTACGGCGGGCCCGCGACGGGCTACGAGCTCGAGGTCGGCGCAGGCATGACCACGACCCAGAACATCCCCTTCGACATTACGCACCAGACGGTCGCATTCTCGGTCATGCTCAAGAGCGGCGACATGACCGGCGACGCGCTTCCGGGCGCAACGGTCAACCTCTATGCGGACAAAGATGGCGAGAACATGGTTGGCGATGGTGAGACCGACGACGACGGCATGGCCACAATTCGCTTTGCGCGCGCAGATGCGTCTGGCGACATGGTCTACGCTGGCGTCATGGCGCCCGACGGCTTTGATGTCGCGGGCGACATGCAGATGGTCGAGTGGGCATCGACGGACAAGATGTCCGCGGCGTCCAACAGCCAGGACGTGGTGAATCTGACCGCCACCTTCAGCTTCGCAGGCAAGACGATCACGACCGATTTCGGCGGCGGCGAAGCGCTGGCCGACTGGGCGATCGACGTCACGATGATGGGCGAAGACGAAGACATGGTCGCCGTTGAAGGCACGCCCGGGATGCTCGACGACATGGGCATGGCCACGGTCACGATGACGGCCGGATCCGCGGCCGACCTGCCGATGACCTACCACGTCGCGCTGGCGGACGACCAGGACGACGATATGGACGGCGGCGAGAACCATGAGACGGTGGAAATGCTGGCCCTGACCCACACCGGGCTCAAGGTGGCCACCGCGATGGACGCGGGTGCGCTCGAAGCCCGCTACACGACCCAGACGCTCATGGTGTATGTCCACCAGGAGAACGATCAGGTCGTCGGGTACACCGGAACCGTTCTCGGCGAAGACCAAAGGATGAACGGATTCGTTGAAGTGGAAGTGCGGTACATTGCAGGCAGCGGGCGGTCGCGGGCCTTCGAAGAGGTCGACAGCATCAAGATGACCAACCCCAAGCCCGGCGAGTACGTATTCTCCAACGTTCCGGCCGATCGCAACGTGATCGTTACGGCGACTGAGGAAGCCAATCTTGGCCAGGACTCCGACGGCAACGACATCGCCAATACAGCCAGGATCCTGAGCGAAGGCAGCCACGCCGATGAGGTTCACGCCTACATGGATCCGGAAGCCAACGGCATCATGGGCGGCGCCTTCGGCGAGCAGGGTGGCTACAGCCCCGAGGTGGAGCTCTGTCCGCTCATGTCGGACGAGAGCGCTCAGCGTCACGGCGAGTGCAGCACCTTCGCATTCGTTCAGACGTACGCGGTCGATGGCCAGGCGTGGAAGAACGTCGTCAGCAAGTCCGGCGACGATTTCGCGAAGGATGCCGACGGCAACGTGATCGTCTCGCCGGCCGGCCACAAGGGCCTGACGGTCCGCATGGACCCGGTTGAGGGCGAGAACCTTGCCGGAGACGACGATGACTATGAAGAGAAGGGCAACAATAGGGCCTTCGACTTCGGTCACATGGCGTCTGGTGTGTACAAAGTGACCGTTCCGGACGGATGGGTCGCGCACCGGGGACCGGCGGACAACCCCACCAAGGATCTGGCCGCTCGCCTTTCGCCGCTGGACTCGGCCCTCAACATCGACGTGACGCCGGAGACCGGGTATGTCTACGGCACCGTCCTTGACAAGCAGGGTCGTCCGATGCCGGGTGTCACGGTTCATGCCAACGGCGAGACCGGCACGACCGACGCGAAGGGTCGCTATACCATTGAGGGCTTCGGTCCCAGGAACTTCCGGCCGGAAGGGGCAAGAACGACCCTGAGGAACCGGACGGTTGTGACCACCGCCGAGGAAGGCAGCGCCGAGACGACTAACTGGCCCGCCTTCGCTGTGAATTATCCGGTGCGTCAGGACATCAGGATTTCCGACGCGACGGAAGTTACCGTGGTCAGCGGCCGAGTCACCAAGGATGGCACCGGCGATGGCGTTTCGGATGTCCAGATTTCAAGCAGCGGCAAGATTCTCAACCTGAACGCCAAGTCGAATTCCAGGCGCGCGACGAATGACATCTACGTGGCCGGCAGCGACGGCAACTACTCGTTGCGCATCGAAGCTACAAATGCTCGCGTCACCGTCAGCGCGTCGAAGGATGATATGTTCTTCACTCCGCCGGCGCATGAGGTCACGGCCACGCCTGGCGGCAATATCTCCGGCATCAACTTCACCGCCTTCGACAACGGAACGATCTGGGGCCGCGTGGTTGACGGTGAGGAGAATGCCCTGAGTGGCGCGATTGTGACGGCGACGCTGGTGGGTGAGAAGAACGTAGCGGATACGGACACCACCGGTACGCTGGGAATCTACTCCCTCAGCGTGCCCCACGGTCGGTACAACGTCACAGCCACCAGGCCCGGATATGGGACGGAAACCGTAGGGACGTTCAACGTACCCAACGACGGCAAGGCGATCGACGACGTCGAGCTCACGGTGGAGGAGGACAACGCGGATCTCCTGTCACTGAGCCTGAGCGGCGTGTCACTATGCCGCGGGACTCAGCCGTGCGCGCTCACGCTCGGCGGATTCGAGAGTGACCACGAGGACTACACCGCAACCGTCAGCAACGACGTCGAGATGACCACCGTGAGGGCCACAACGGCTGTCAGCGGTGCGACCTATGAGATCGATCCGTCGGACGCCGACGACGATGCAACCGGGGACCAGGTGGAGCTCAAGAGCGGAATCACCGAAATCGAAGTGACGGTGACCTCCTCGGACAAGAGCACCACCAAGACGTACACCGTAGAGGTTACCCGGAGAAACGAGCTGACGACGATCACCGGTACCGTTACTGATGTCAACTCCGGCAAGGGGATTTCGGGCGTGCGCATCCGGGTCAGCGGCGCCGATCCGCTCAACGCAGGCACCAAGGGCCTCCTGACCGGTAGCAACGGTAGCTACAAGGCCGAAGTTGAGTCGGGCGGTACGGGCGAAGTAACGGCGTCAAAGGCGGGTTACACCTTCAAGCCGCCCTCTCAGACAGTCGGGCTCAACGCCGGTTCGGTGCCGGGGATCAACTTCACGGGATCGGCCTACGCCACGATCACGGGCCGCGTGGTCGACAGCGATGGCAATGGTCTGGAAGGTGTGAAGGTCACCGGCGGCGGCGATGAAGATGACACGGATCGTCGCGGCGACTTCAGCCTGAACGTGCCGGCAGGGAGTGTCAAGATACAGGCCACGAAAGCGGGCTACGATTTTGAACCTCTAACGGTATTCGTTACCGCCGGCCAGAAGCTGGACATCGGCGAGATCACGGTCACCGGAAACGCCACACCGATTAATGTCACGGCGGACCGTGATGTGGACGATGGCTCGTTCGACGGTATGGTTACGGTGACATGGGCAGCGGGCCCAGGTGGACGGGTTGATTCCTACCAGGTAGAGAGTTGCGTCGATCCGTGCGATGAGAGCACCAACGACTGGACCGACTTCGGATCCGCTGTTAATGATGCGGGTGCCGACCTCGGGGTGACAGCGTCTGTGAGCGGCGACGGCAAAATCCACTTCAGGGTTATGGCGACGGACTTCGGTCCGGACGAAGCTGCGGGCGGGGACGATGATGTGACCCATACCTCGGCCACAGTTCCCGTGGAGGCCATCGACCCGACGCCGACGGACTTCAAGGCGAAGCGGATTACAGCAGGCACCGATCGGCTTGAGGGCAGTTGGACGACGATCGGGAATGCCACCACGCAGATGCGTGTGGTGGTTGAATTGACCGCTGGTGCCGGGAGTGCCGCCGAAACGCATTGGTATGTGTTGGCCAGCACGGTTGATCGCACATACGCGGACACAGTCGGCAATCGCTGGTCCTTTACGCTGCCGACCGACTTCACAAGCCTTACTCGCGCCGACGAAGAGCCCGGCAATCCGGATAGCAATTCCGCGAATCCGAGCACGGATATCTACAAGATTCGTGTTGAAGCTCGCCAAGGCGCCGACGGCGAATGGAACTCGGCCGACGCGGTTGAGATCAAGTAGCCCTTCATCCCATCAGCCCCGGCTGATGGACGCAGGTAGCAGGAAGCCTCACCCCCCGTCCGGTTCGCCGGGCGGGGGGTGAGGGCCGTTACGGAAGGGCGCGATGGACACGCGCGCTCAATCCAACATTCCCTCAGCATCAAGAAGTGCAAAATGACCTCGAGGAAGCTCGCTTGCCCGTCCCGTCTTGTTCTTTCGGCTGTGCTTGTCGCACACATCGGATGGATTGGGTCCAACAGCGTAGATGCGCAGGAACAGCTCTCGGATTCCCATTCTCCGGACGGCGCGGTCCACACAACCGCACACCCAGCCGCACCCCGGGCCGGGATCTTCCCGACGATATCAACCGCGCATCAATGGACCGAACTTGCACCCGGGCGATTTGACAACGCCTTCAGTTATTCCCCGAATGGCCGGAGTTTTCCGGGAGCGCCCAGGAATCTCAGAGCGGCCGCGGACGGGTCCTCGGTAATCGAATTGGAGTGGGATGCTCCGTTGAGCGATGGGGGCGCGCCGATCACAGGCTACGAGATCGAGGTTTCCAGCGATGCCGGCGGCACCTGGACGCAGTTGATCGCGAACACGCGGAGCACGACAACCGCTTATCGTCATCGGAGTCTGGCACCCGGTACGACCCGCCATTACAGGATCGCTGCGATCAACAGCGACGGCCCGGGGCGCTTCTCGAATGTGGCGGGCGCGACGACGGGTGGTAGTGTGCCCAATGCACCGCGCAATTTGCGGGCGGCGGCGCAGGGCGGATCGGCAATTGAGCTTGATTGGTTGGCGCCCATTACGGGTTCCGCCGACGTGGTGGCTGGTTACCGCATTGAAGTGAGGGCGACGAGGACGGGGCGCTGGACGGTACTCGCAAGCAATACGCGTTCGCGAGCCACCTCGTACACGCACAGGGGTTTGCCGGCTGGTGTGACTCGGTATTACAGGGTCTCGGCCATCATCGGTGGGAGGACGGGCAGTTCGTCCAATGTGGCGAGTGCGACGACGGAGGCGGCTCTGCCCGCGGCGCCGCGGAATTTGCGGGCGGTTCCGGGCGGGTCGTTTCTGGGGCGGGAGCAGATTGTGCTGACGTGGTCGCGGCCCGGTTCCGACGGCGGTGCGGCGATCGTGGGCTACCGGATCGAGGTTTCGCAGACGGGAACGGGGGGGTGGGATGTTCTGGAAGCGAACACCGGCCGGACCTTGACGAGGTACACGCACGAGGGTCTGCCGCCCGGCACGACGCATCACTACCGGGTGGCGGCGGTGAACGGCGAAGGGACGGGTGCATGGTCGAATGTGGCGAGCGCGACGACCGATGCGGGTGCGCCGAGCTCTCCCCGGAACGTACGTGCGCTGGGCCGGAGCTCGAGCAGCATTGAAGTGAGCTGGCAGCCGCCGCTGAACGATGGCGGTGCGGCGGTGAACGGCTATGCGGTGGAGCGGTCCCGGAGCGTGAACGGGCCGTGGCAACTGCGCATCGCGAACACGAACTCGGCGGAGACTTCCTGGACCGACACGGGCCTTACACCGGTGACGGTCTGGTACTACCGGGTGACGGCGCTCAACCGTGCGGGCGCGAGTTCGCCCTCGGGCGCGGCGTCGGCGCGGACCTTCCCGGGACCGCCGGATGCGCCGACGGGACTCAGGGCCACGGCGCAGGGCGCGACGCGGATCGAGCTTCGCTGGACGGCACCCTCGCAGACGAACGGCGCGGCGATCCTCGGCTACCGGATCGAGCAGTCGCGCGACGGCGGCCGCACCTGGCTGACGCTGCGGTCGAACACCGGGTCAGCGGCGACGAGCTTCACCCATACGGGCCTGCCCCCCGGCACGACGCGACACTACCAGGTGAGCGCGATCAACGGCGCGGGCACGGGCGAGCCATCGAACGTCGCCAGCGCGATGACGGCGGCGGTTCCGGGCGCGGTTCACAACCTTTCAGCGCGGTCCACCGGCACGAACCGGATCGATCTGACCTGGACGGCGCCCTCGGCCAATGCGGGCGCACCGGTCACGGGATACCGGATCGAGGTGTCCGAGACGGGCGGCGCATGGCGGGTTCTGGTGGCCAACACCCGGTCGGCGGCAACGGCGTATTCGCACATGGGGCTGTCCCCCGGAACGCAGCGCTTCTACCGGGTGAGCGCGATCAACGAAGCGGGCGCGGGCGCGGTCTCGAACATAGCCAGCGCGACGACCGACGCGACGCCGCCGGGCGTTCCGGCTGGTTTGACGGCGAGGCCGCAGGGCACGGACCGCATCAACCTCTCGTGGTCACCGCCCGGCAGCGACGGCGGGTCTGCTGTAACCGGCTACCGCATCGAGGCATCGGACGATGGCGGCGTGCGCTGGCAGACGCTGATCGCCGACACACGCTCGGTGCGGACGCTGCATTCGGACACAGGACTTCAGCCCGCGACGACGCGCCACTACCGGGTCAGCGCGGTCAACGCGGCGGGCACGGGTGAGCCGTCGAGCACCGCGAACGCGACGACGGATGCGGCCGCACCCGATCCCCCGACGGGCCTGCGGGCGGCTGCCCAGGGTTCCGAGGCGATCGAGCTGCGCTGGAATGCGCCCCGCTACACCGGCGGCGCGGCGGTCACGGGATACCGGATCGAGGTCTCGCGCAATGGGGGCCGCACCTGGACGACGCTGCGCTCGAACACGGGCACGGCGGCGACGACATTCGTTCACGAGAACCTGAGACCGGTGACCACGCGGCACTACCGGGTGAGCGCGATCAACCGCGCGGGAGCGAGCGACTGGTCGAATGAGGCCAGCGCGACGACCGAGGCGGTGGTCCCGGGGGTTCCCGGGGCCTTGAGGGCGCTCGCGCTGGGGACCGCGCAGATCGATCTGAGCTGGCGGGCTCCCGGTAACGACGGGGGCGTGCCTGTCCATGGCTACCGGGTCGAGGTCTCGGAGGACGCGGGCGCCACCTGGCAGGCTTTGGTGGCGGACACGCGCACGACTGCGACGCGATATTCCCACATCGGCCTGGCCCCGGCGTCCACGCGCCACTACCGCATCCGCGCGATCAACCGGATCGGCGCGGGCGAGCCTTCGCGCATAGCCAGCGCAACCACCGACGCGACGGTCCCGGACGCACCGACGAAGCTCACGGCCACGGCCACCTCGCCCACGCAGATCGACCTTGCGTGGACGGCTCCCGCCTACGACGGCGGCGCGGCGGTGACCGGTTACCGCATCGAGGTGTCCGAAACGGGCGCGGCCTGGACCGATCTGGCGCAGAACACGCGGACGACGGCGACGGCCTATTCGCATTCGGGACTCGTTCCGGGCAGCCAGCGCTTCTACCGCGTCAGCGCGATCAACCGTGCGGGCACGGGTGCGGTCTCGGCCGTGGCGAACGCGCAGACCGACGATCCCGTGCAGCGCGCGGGCCGGTTGAACACACGGGTGCTGCCGCATGTGGCCGCCGCGATGACCGCGAGCACGACCGGCGCGATCGCGGACCGCATCGACGCGGTGGCGGCGGGGTACGGGGCGGGCACGGGCGCCGAGATGGGCGGGCTGCAGGCGATGGCCGCGCGGTTCGGTGATCCGGGCATGGGCGGCGGCCGCTTTGGCGCATCGTCCCGGGACAGCCGCATGGGTCTTTGGGACCTGCTGGACGGCGCATCGTTCCAACTCGCGCTCGGCGGCGACGGTTCCGGCAACGCAACGCCAGGCACCGCCAACCCCTCCACCACTTCACAACTCCGTTCGGGCCCCGCAATGTCTGTCTGGGGCGCGGGCGAATACCAGCACCTGGGCGAACCCAACGCGGCGGCGCTCGGCTGGAGCGGCGGTCTGGCCAGCTTCCACATCGGGGCCGACGTCCGCATCGCGCCCGACATCCTGGGCGGGGTGGCCGTCTCGCACTCCACCGGCTCGTTTGACTTCACCGACAAGACCGGCGCGAGCCCCGTCGAGGGCGAATACGGCACCGCCATGACCAGCGTCAACCCCTATATGGCATGGCTGCCCGGCGGGCGCGGCAACGCGGTCTGGGCCACCGGCGGCTTCGGCTGGGGCGATGTCGAGATCGACGACGAGCGCGAGGACTTGCGCATGAGCCCGGCCCGCACCATGACCGGCGCGCTCGGCGGGGCCTACCAGGTGCTCGCCACCGGCGGCGGTGCGGTTCGCGTCAAGGCGGACGGTTGGGCCGGCCAGATCACGGTGGACGGCGCGGCCGGGGTCGGCAAGGAGGTCCTCAACCTGCAGCGCGGCCGGCTCTTGCTGGAACTCACGCAGGGCTACCGGACCGGCGCCAACGAGGTCGGCCTGAGCGTCGAGGGCGGCATGCGCTACGACAATGGCGACGGCGCGAACGGCGCGGGAATGGAGGCCGGCGGGGGGTTGCGCTTCGCGAACCACCGCTTTGGGCTCACGGTCGAGGGCCGCGGGCGCGTCCTGGTCACCGGCCGCGAGGGCTACGAGGAATGGGGCGTCGGCGGCATGTTCCAGTTTGACCCCGGCTCGCGCGGCCAGGGGCTGTCCGTCCGCCTGTCTCCTACCTACGGCGACGCGGCCAGCGGACTCAGCGCACTCTGGGACCGCGGCGTCTCATCCCACTCAGCCCACTCAGCCCACCCAACCGGCCACTTCCCGGCCACCGCTCCCGCGCTCGACGGCGAACTCGCATACGGCTTCGCGTCCCGCAGGGGAACCCCCTACGGCGGCTTCCACCTCACCAGCGACGGCCGCCAGGCCTTCAGCTCCGGCCTCCGCTACGACCTCGGACCCGGCTTCGGCCTCCGCCTCGAGGGCACCCGGCGCGACAACGGAACCGGCGCCAGCGAACACACAATCGGCATACGGGGGAGGGTGCGGCTGCGGTAGGGATGCCCGGCGTTCGGCATGTCGTCCTCTTGCTCAGCGGTTTTCGTGTCGGAGGGCGGCATGTCGTTACCCGAGTCCCACGCGACGCAACAGCTCCTCCGCCAATCCCCGAAACTCCCGGTGCGCCGCATTCACCGCCACCGCATGCGATCCCATGGCCCCATCCGCCGGACTCAGCGCAAAGATCGGCTTGCGCGCCTCCCGCCCAAGGTCAACAAGATTGCGAAACGGCTTGACAATCCCCACCAGGTTCGGGTCATCCGCAGGCGTCCGCTCTCCCGGTGGCTCACTCCTGAGCACACTGCGCGCATACTCGGCCGGCACACGCCGAACCCAACGATCATTGACCACAATCGGCCGGGTCAGTTGCAAACTGCATTGCGCCAACAAATATCCAATCGGCCGCGCCTCCCCAAACGGCGACCTTCGCGTGCTTCCGGCTTCAGTCGCACTCCCGCCACATTTCTCCGAACGCCATTCCCGCCAGTTCCACTCGCCCCGCCACTTGTGCAACGCAGCGCCGTAACCCCTCAAGCCTCGCAGAGACAACAGGTCCGAACCGACTGACAATACGACACAATCAGATGCCATCAGCCCCGACCGATTGATCGCACCCAGCCCCGGACCCAGATCCACAAGCACAATCTCCGCGTGCGCCGCCTCAATTCCCGCTTGAATCAGGCCCCGAAAGGAAGAGACGCCGTGCGGTGGGCCAGGGCGCAGCTTCGCGTCAACAACGTCATGGCAACGACCAATGCCTCCATCACCGGAAGCCGCACCACCAGAAACCTGACCACCGGGCGCTTGGTCACCGAAGTCCTGGTCACCGGGAGCCTGGCCACTGGAAGCCCGACCAACCGAAATCCCGCCCACGCACGCCTGCCATTCCTGCGCGAGCACATCCTCAACATCCGCCAACCGCAAGTCCCCCGGCAGGAAATGCAGGCAATCCGCCACCCGATGCGACTTCGGCACCAGCACCTCATCGCCGCGAACCAACGGCTTCAGGCACCTGTGAACCGTCGTCCCGCCGCCGGCCGAACCTTCCCAGAGATCAACCAGGTCGCCTTCATCCATGAACGCGGTTGTCAGATCCGACTGAGGATCCAGGTCCACGACGAGAACCACAATGTCCATCTCCGCCAACATCCAGGCAATATGGTAGACCAGCCAGGTCGTGCCTACCTGACCCTTGTTGCCAAAGAAAGCCAGCGTGGGCGCATTCATCGGCGCGCTCGCAGTGTGCAGTGAACCCAATTGGGGCGAACCTCGAAGAGGGGTTCCGGCTGGTTGTTGCGACGTAGCGCGGCCCGCGCGATGCTGATTCCCATTCCGAATTGTTGCACAAGTCCCAGGGTGCGCATCGATTCGGCCAAACCGGGGTTGCGATAATCCGCCACCCATGGCTTGCCGAAGTTGTCGGTCGTCACTGCGCCATAAGGACCGCCGGGGCTGATAATCTCCACCCGATCGTCAAACCAGTTGATTCGCACGGGCGCATTGGTCGCTTCATAGGTGCGATGCATGACCGCATTGTACACGATCTGTCGCATTGCAGAAGCCGGATAGGCCGGACGTCGCTCTTCGGTTCGCGAATGCACAAAGTCAACCCTGGTGTGATTATGCGCCTCGAGCTTGTCGTTGAGGCGGGCAAGTTGGCGCGAAACAGGACCCGCGTAGCGCCCTTCGTCGATCACCTCGCCGGGAAGCTCGGTGCCCGCAATCCTCAAGAATTGAATGTATGCACCCGGAATGAAATCCTGCGGCCGGAATCCCAGAATCAACAATCCGACCAGCGATGGGGTCGGTGGATCGGAGGAAGCGATCATCCTGGTTGCGGCCAGGCGTTCTTCCGTTGTGCGATCGTTGGCGGCAAGAAGCTCGGGATCAACCGCACGGGGCAGATATTCACTCTCAAAGCGCCGCAGGTCAAGGTCCAAAATCGTGGCGCTGGAAATCGGGCGAACATCAAATGGCGCGTCGCGGTGACGACGCCGTTCATTCAGAATCCGCTCATCCTGGGCATTGGCGAGCGCCCGCCGCGGCCCCACCCGGATCCAGGTCTGGCCACGCGCGCGAACCGGCGGGGCATCGGAGGGTTGCACGGCGACCACCGCGACATCGCTCCCGAACAGCGTCCGCTTGGCAACCGAAAGCACCGGTGGCGGAAGCGTGTTCCCGTCGGTCCTGATGTCGGCGAGGCGCTGCAGGAGACGATCGGAAATCGCGATTCCGGAAGGCGTTCCGTCGTCCCGCGCCCCCACGAAGATCACGCCCGCCCGGCCATGCCCCGGCAGATCATTGGCGAATGCGCAGACGGCCTGCCGAATCTTTTCGATGGGGCCATCCTTCCCGCCCGGCGCGCGCCGCAGCGATTCCTTGCGCTCAACCAGCTCGGATTCGAGGTCCGCCATCATGGCTTCGAGCTCGCGGTCGGAGTAGGGATGGATCACGCGGGGCTGCCTGGGTGCGATGCGGGAGTGGGAAATGAGCCGAAAAGCGCTACGCGGCGGGTCGAATCACAGTCATCCGGCACCATGCGGAACGACCCCAACTTCGCCGCAATCGCGGTCGAATGCAAGGGTTCTTCGCGCCCCTGGAAGAGATGCCATGCACCCAGAAAACAACTTCGACACACACGCGGGGACGGTAACGGTAGAGAACACGGGGCTTTCCGGGGTAGTGGTACGCCTTTCGGGAGTGTCGGACGCGAGCGCGACGACGGACGCCTCGGGCCGTTATTCGTTCACCGGGCTCCGCATGGGGAACTACTCGGTGGAGATCTCCGGATTCGACTCGGACGCGGTCGGATTCTCCAGCACGGCCAGCTCGACGAGCGTGGGCGTGGGCGAGAGCAAGATCGTCAGCTTCGACGGCACCTACCTCCGCACTGCCGGCGTCAGCGGGCAGGTCAGCGTCGAGGGCGAGGGCCTGAACGGCGTGATGGTCAGCCTGCGCGGCGGGCCGGACAACGTCGACGAGAGCACGACGACGGACGCGGCCGGGCAGTATGCGTTTGCGAGCCTGCGCGCCGGCACCTACACCGTCGGCATCTCCGGCTGGGACGACACGGACTTCGAGTTCGAGGTCACCTCGAAGAGCGTGACGGTTGCGCTGGGCGAGACGGGCTACGTCGAGTTCGAGGGCGAGCTGCTGCGCACTTCCGGCCTTGCGGGCCGGGTCAGCGTGGGCGGCATGGGCATGGCCGGCATCACGGTCACGCTCTCGGGCACGGCCGACGCGACGGCGAACACCGACGCCAGCGGCATCTACGCCTTTGCGGGACTCGCGGCGGGCGACTACACCGTCACGATCTCGGGCTACGACGCGGTCGAGTACTCGTTCGACGACAGCCAGACCGTGACGTTGGAGATGGACAAGACGGCGATCGTCAACTTTGACGGCATGGCGCTGCGCACGGCCAGCGTCAAGGTGATGGTCACGGCGGACGGCGGGGGGGTTGCTGGGGTTGCGGCAACGCTGACTCTGGTCACGAGCCTCAATCCGCCTTCCGGCACCATCGTTGGCGCCGGAGCGACCGACGCGGACGGCATGCACACCTTCGGACCGCTCCTCGCGGGCAACTACCGCGTGGACATCTCCGGGGCCGACGACGAGATCGATTTCGCGGACGGCATGAGCTGGCAGGGTCCGGTAGCGACCGACGGCATGGCGGAGGCCAACTTCGCGGGCACGATCAACCGCACGGGCAGCATCGCCGGCATGGTCACCGCCGACGGCGAGGGCATGGGCGGTGTCACAGTCACGCTCGGCGGCGCGGGCGACGCGTCGGCGATGACGGCCGACGACGGCAGCTACGGCTTCACCGGTCTGCGGCGCGGCGACTACACGGTCAGCGTCACGAATCCGAATGCCGACATGTACAGCTTCCCGACGACTTCGCGGGCGGTCTCGGTTGCGATCGGCCAGATGCACTCGGACGTGTCGTTTGCGGGCACGATGATCCGCCGCAGCAGCATCAGCGGCCAGGTCAGCGTTGAGGGCATGGGCCTTGAGGGCGTTGCGGTCATGCTTTCTGGCGCGCACGAGGCGACGGACACGACCGATGCCAGCGGCCAGTACGCATTCGCCGGTCTGGGCAGCGGCACGTACACGGTGTCGATGGCGAACCCGGACGATGTGGCCTACACCTTCGAGACGATGTCAGCCGACATCGAGCTGGGCAACAGCGGTTCGGCCACGCAGAACTTCACCGGAACGCACACGCGCACTGCGAGCATTTCGGGGATGCTGTATGTGGACGAGGCCGACAAGAACGACATGTACGACGAGGGCGAGGACATGCTGTCCGCAGCGGACGTAGAGCTTTCGCTGGTTGGCCCCTCGGTTGGAATGACCCAGTCGGCGAGCACGGACTCCACCGGTGCCTTCTCCTTCGGCGAGCTCCAGGCGGGCAACTACCAGTTGACGGTTGCGCGCAACGCCGAGTTCCCGATGGACTACGACTACGGCGGCGATGCGGCCGGCTACTCGCTTGAAGTTGCGGCGGGCGGCGAGGCCATGCAGAACATTCCGGTCGACATCACGCACCAGACGGTTGCCTTCTCGGTGACGCTGCGTGCGGGCGACGACACCGGTCCGGCGGTTGAGGGCGCCATGGTCAACCTCTACGCCGACGAAGACGACGACGACATGGTTGGCAGCGGCATGACCGACGATATGGGCATGGCGTCGATTCGCTTTGCGCGGGCCGACACGGAAGGCCACATGGTCTACGCCGCGGTGATGGCCCCCGAGGGTGACTACGCGGTTGCCGACGGCATGCAGATGGTCTCGTGGGACGGCAAGGACAAGATGGCTTCTGCGGCCAACAGCGGGAACATCGTCAACCTGGCTGCCCATGTAGCCTTCGGCGGTGCGACGAGAATGACCGAATACGGTGGCGGCAAGGCGCTGGCCGGTTGGGGCGTTGACGTGCTGATGACGGGCGACGACGACAAGAAGGCAGTCGTTGAGGGCGCGCCGACGAAGCTCGACGACGACGGCATGGCCGCCTTCATGACGACGGCCGAGTCCGCCGACGACCTGCCGATGACCTACTACTTCGCGCTGGACGCCGACCAGGACGACGACATGGACGGTGGCGAGAAGTACATGGGCGACACCCTGATGTACACGCACACCGGTCTGACGATGGGTGCGCAGGACGCCGGCACGATTACCGCGACCTACACGACCCAGAAGCTCCAGGTCTATATCCACCATGAGCGGGACCAGATCATGGGGTATACGGGGAATGTGCTGGGTGGGGACGTGCGGCCCATGAATGACGGCAAAGTGTCCACGAATCCGCTGATGATTACGCTCGAATACATCGCCGCTAACGGGCGTGCGCGCGCTTTCCCGACGACCGCCAAGGTTGGCGATACGGATTCGGACGGTGTGGTGACCTTCACGAACGTTCCGGCCGACCATGATGTCATCGTCCGGGCCAGGGCCAAGGACGAGGATGCCAACATTATGCTGGTTGGCGCCCGCGAGCTCGCTGCCTACGAGGCACTTGAGGGCAATGGCGTGATGGGCGGCGCCTTTGGCGACATGGGTGGATTCCACCACACCGTGGAGCTCTGCCCGCTCACTTCCGAGGAGCACCGGCAGGGCGGTGGCGAGTGTAGCTCGTTCGCCTATGTGAACACCTACACGGTTGAAGGACTGGTGTGGAAGACGTCCCACACGAAGACGAGTACTGGAGGCTTTAAGCCGAAGGATCCCACCTTCGTAGACGGAATCACGGTCGGCCTCACGACTGTCGAGGGCAAGAACCTTGTGGGCGAGGACGAGTCTCATACGACTACGAAAGCCCCGGTCCGGAACGGTAGAGAGGGTGTAGCCACATCCGATTGGGACGATGAGCTCGACGAGACCCACCAGTTCAGGTTCACGGATGTCGCCGCAGGCGTGTACAAGCTGAACATTCCGTCCGGCTGGCAGGTGAAAACGAATGCGGACGCGGATAATCTCATGGCCGTCAAGGGTGCGAGTGGGGGTGCCTCAGCTGCAGTCGACCCGCTCGGCGGCGATGTCAGGCTTGATGTCACTCCGACAACGGGCTACGTCTACGGATTCGTGAAGAAAAGCGACGGGTTCCCGGCGGTCGGCGCGACAGTGACGGCGAATGGTGTGCCCGCGACGACCGACCAGTTCGGCCGCTACATCATCGACGGTGTCACGGGAACAAGAATCTCCAACGAAGCGAAAAATCATGTCGTGGTGGAGGCCGCCATGAATGGTGCCAGCGACAAGACGGATCCCATGGCCTTTGTCCGTAACGGTCCCATTGGCGGAAGAAACGTCGATCTCACGGTTGGGAGCGCTACCGAGACCGCATCCATCAGCGGCACGGTCACGATGAATGGTGAGCCTGTTGCCGGTGCGAAGATCGAGGTTGACGGGAATGCACCGAACAACAAGAACAAGAGATCACCTGGGAGTCCGACAGACAACATTTACGTCACGGATGCCGACGGTTCCTACATGGTCGTTGTCAACGCCAAGCCTGCGGGCACGAATGTCAAGGTGACCGCAACGAAGACCGGTCTCACGGTTCTGCCGACTGAAGGGATTCAGGTTCCTGCGCTCGCCAAATCGAGCATCAGCGGCATCAACTTCGTTGCCTATGGCAACGCGACGATCACGGGACGCGTGAAGGCTTCCGCTGGCGGACCGATGGCTGGTGTTACAGTGACCGCGACATCGACGGCGGCGGGAACCACCGAACCGGCGGATACGCACGTCACGAATTCAACGGGTACCTTCAGCCTCAGCGTACCTTCGGGCAGCTTTACCGTTGAGGCCAAGAGGACCGGCTACAACTTCAGCAACCCGAAGAACCCGAGTGGGCTCGTGAGCACCGGTCCTGGTCAGACGGTTTCGTTCGGCGACTTTGAAGCGGCGGGGAACAGCCAGCCGGTCAACGTTGAAGCCGAGCGTACCTCGACGATACCCGACAATGCCACGACCACCGACATCGACGAATCCAAGCAGTCTACCGATCAGATTACCGTGACGTGGGATCCCGGCACCGGAACGGTTGCGGATTCCACCACATACACGGTGTGGAGAAAAATCGGCACCGGGGAGTGGACAGACGCTTATGCCACCGTGACGGGCCATAGTGGAACATTCACTGCAGACGATGCCGAGAACGACGGTGTAGTCATGGTCCAGGTCAGGGCCACGTACAGTAACCCCGATGCTGGCGATGATGTCGTGAGTATGTCCGATGCGGCACCAGTTAAGGCGGTGGATCCGACCGCAAGCGGCGTGACGGCTAAGCGCAACACCGATCCCGAGCCGGATCAACTCGTGGTGACGTGGACTTCGGCAACCGCCACGAACGCGAGGTCGAACTATGACGTCGAGATCGAATTCGCCGACGGCGATGGCGACTTCGCGACGGAGTTCACGGCGGCCGCCAGCATCTCGGGCGAGGGTACAAACGCCGGAAAGGTCGCCAGTTGGACCTTGACGGTCGCATCTGACGGTACCCAGGACGGCAAGCTCAGAGTTCGGGTCGTGACTTGGCAAGGTGACGGATCGGCCACCGACAAGACCCGGAAGACGAGCGCTGTAGTCGTGGTCGCCGCGAAGTAGCAAATCCTCCATCCCATCAGCCCCGGCTGATGGACGCAGGTAGCAGGAAGCCTCACCCCCCGTCCGGTTCGCCGGGCGGGGGGTGATGGCCGTTTACGAAGTACTCCCCACCCTGGCACGGGCTACGGACAAGCGAGGCGACGATGAATCGGACAGTTCCCACTTTGCAGTTCTGTTTCCTTCTTTCGGCGCTGATTGGTTGTTCAGCTCTGGCCGTTGTTGGCGCAGATGCGCAGCAGTCAACCTCTGTCCACTCTGGAGTGGGCAGCGCAAGTGCAGAGGGTTCAGTCGGCCCGGTTGCCTCCCGCAGCGCCTTTCGTCCCGACGTTGTGTTGGCGAGTCCACCGACGACGACCGAAGCGGGTATTGCGAAGTCCCTTTCCACCGCCCGCCCCACGGTCTCCATGGCGCACCGGTTCACGGGCAGCGTCCACGAGCAGTTCGTCATCGACTTCTTCTTTTCCGAGGGCGTCACGGGCTTTGGCCTTGCGGACATTTCGGTTGACCATGCGCGGATTGTGTCGGCGGTAAGCGGTAGTGGCGGGACCTATCTGGCAACCTTCGAGACCGAGGCCAACTACGAGGGGACGATTCAGGTGACGGTTCGCGACGAGGCGGCGAACAACAGCGCCAGCGAATCGAGCCACGAGGGCCGTTACATCTTCCTTGCAGATAACAGGGCGCCGGGCGTGGTGCGGGCCGAGGTTGTACGCGATGAGCTCGGGATCGTCTTCAGCGAAGATCTCGACGAGAGCGCGAACATCGTTCCCTTCATCACCGATTTCACGGTGGAGATCACGCGCGACGGAAGGACGTCGCAGGTGCCGGTGGCCGATGTGGAGGTGATGCGCGACGAAGTGGTGCTTACGCTGGCGAGTGTGGTTCGGTTTGGCGACGCGGTGGCTCTGGACTACACCGTGGGCACGCGGCCGGTTCGCGATTTGGCGGGCAATGTGGCGGCGGGCGTCGCGGGACTGTTGGTGCGCAACCGTACGCAGCGGTCGGGGCTTCCGGGTATTCCGCGCAACCTGACGGCGGATGCGGATGGCGGCTCGGTGATCGAACTGAACTGGGATGCGCCTCGCGATGATGGGGGCGCGGACATCGTCGGGTACGAGATTGAGGTTTCGGACGACGGGGGCAGCACCTGGTCGTTGCTGACTCAGGACACGCGGAACGCAACGACACGGTACCGTCACGCGGGGCTCGATCCTGGCACGACGCGCCATTACCGGGTGGCGGCGATCAATGAGCATGGTGCGGGGCGGTCGTCGAATGTGGCGAGCGCGACGACGGACAGCGGGATCCCGGATGCGCCCAGGAGGCTGAGCGCGGCGGCGGTGGGCGAGTCGGCGATCGATCTCGATTGGTCGGCACCACTCTCGAATGGCGGAAGCGCGGTGACCGGCTACAGGGTCGAGGTGCGAACCTCGATCGGGGGCCGCTGGTCGGTGCTGGAAGCGGACACGCGTTCGCGGGCGACGGAGTATCGGCACACGGGGCTGGCGGCCGGTGCGACGCGCTACTACCGGGTGAGCGCGATCAATGCGAATGGCACGGGGCGGCCGTCAACCGTTGCGAATGCGACGACAGCGGCTTCGCTACCCGACGCGCCGAGGGCTCTGCGGGCGGTTCCGGGCGGGTCGTTTCTGGGGCGCGAGCAGATTGTGCTGACGTGGTCACGGCCCACATCGGACGGCGGGAGCGCGGTCAGCGGCTACCGGATCGAGACCTCGCAGACGGGTTCTGGCGGCTGGACGGTGCTGGAAGCGAACACGGGCCGGACCTTGACGAGGTACACGCACGGGAGTCTGTCACCGGGGACGACGCATCACTACCGGGTGGCGGCGGTGAACGGGCAGGGGACGGGCGCATACTCGAATGTGGCGAGCGCGACGACGGATGCGGGTGCGCCGAGCTCTCCGCGGAACGTGCGTGCGCTGGGCCGGAGCTCGAGCAGCATCGAAGTGAGCTGGCAGCCGCCGCTGAACGATGGCGGTGCGGCTGTCACAGGCTATGCGGTGGAGCGGGCGCGGAGCGTGAACGGGCCGTGGCAACTACGCATCGCGAACACCGGCACAACGGAGACTTCGTACACCGACACGGGCCTTACACCGGTGACGGTGTGGTACTACCGGGTGACGGCGCTCAACCGTGCGGGCGCGAGCTCGCCTTCGGGCGCGGCGTCGGCGCGGACCTTCCCGGGACCGCCGGATGCGCCATCGGGACTCAGGGCCACGGCGCAGGGCGCGACGCGGATCGAGCTTCGCTGGACGGCACCCTCGCAGACGAACGGGGCGGCGGTCCTCGGCTACCGGATCGAGCAGTCGCGCGACGGCGGCCGCACCTGGCTGGCGCTGCGGTCGAACACGGCGACGACGGCGACAACCTTCATCCACACGGGCCTGCCGCCCGGCACGACACGGCACTACCGGGTGAGCGCGATCAACGGCGCGGGCACGGGCGAGCCATCGAATGTGGCCAGCGCGATGACGGCGGCGGTCCCGGGCGCGGTGCGCAACCTCTCGGCGCGGTCCACCGGCACGAACCGGATCGATCTGACCTGGACGGCGCCCTCGGCCAACGCGGGCGCGCCGGTGACGGGCTACCGGATCGAGGTGTCCGAGACGGGCGGCGCGTGGCGGGTTCTGGTGGCCAACACCCGGTCGGCGGCAACGGCGTATTCGCACATCGGACTGTCCCCCGGAACGCAGCGCTTCTACCGTGTGAGCGCGATCAACGAAGCGGGCGCGGGCGCGGTCTCGAACATAGCCAGCGCGACGACCGACGCGACGCCGCCGGGCGTTCCGACCAGTTTGACGGCGAGGCCCCAGGGCACGGACCGGATCAACCTGTCGTGGTCACCTCCGTCAATCGACGGCGGCTCACCGGTAACCGGCTACCGCATCGAGGCATCGGACGATGGCGGCGTGCGCTGGGTGACCTTGATTGCCGACACGCGCTCGGTGCGGACGCTGCATTCGGACACAGGACTTCAGCCCGCAACGACGCGCCACTACCGGGTCAGCGCGGTCAATGCGGCGGGCACGGGTGAGCCGTCGAGCACCGCGAACGCGACGACCGACGCGGCTGCACCCGATCCCCCGACGGGCCTGCGGGCGGCTGCCCGGGGTTCCGAGGCGATCGAGCTGCGCTGGAATGCGCCCCGCTACACCGGCGGCGCGGCGGTCACGGGATACCGGATCGAGGTCTCGCGCAATGGGGGCCGCACCTGGACGACGCTGCGCTCGAACACGGGCACGGCGGCGACGACATTCGTTCACGAGAACCTGAGACCGGTGACGACGCGGCACTACCGGGTGAGCGCGATCAACCGCGCGGGAGCGAGCGACTGGTCGAATGAGGCCAGCGCGACGACCGAGGCAGTGGTTCCGGGGGTTCCCGGGGCCTTGAGGGCACTCGCCCTGGGCACCGCGCAGATCGATCTGAGCTGGCGGGCTCCCGGTAACGACGGGGGCGCGCCTGTCCATGGCTACCGGGTCGAGGTCTCGGAGGACGCGGGCGCGACCTGGCAGGCTTTGGTGGCGGACACGCGCAACACGACAACGCGATATTCCCACATCGGCCTGGCCCCGGCCTCCACGCGCCACTACCGCATCCGCGCGGTCAACCGGATCGGCGCGGGCGAGCCTTCGCGCGTGGCCAGCGCAACGACCGACGCCACGGTCCCGGACGCACCGGCGAAGCTCACGGCCACGGCCACCTCGCCCACGCAGATCGACCTTGCGTGGACGGCTCCCGCCTACGACGGCGGCGCGGCGGTGACCGGTTACCGCATCGAGGTGTCCGAAACGGGCGCGGCCTGGACCGATCTGGCGCAGAACACGCACAGCACGGCGACGGCGTATTCGCATTCGGGACTCGTTCCGGGCAGCCAGCGCTTCTACCGCGTCAGCGCGATCAACCGCGCGGGCACGGGTGCGGTCTCGGCCGTGGCGAACGCGCAGACCGACGATCCCGTGCAGCGGGCGGGCCGGTTGAACACACGGGTGCTGCCGCATGTGGCCGCCGCGATGACCGCGAGCACGACCGGCGCGATCGCGGACCGCATCGACGCGGTGGCGGCGGGGTACGGGGCGGGCACGGGCGCCGAGATGGGCGGGCTGCAGGCGATGGCCGCGCGGTTCGGTGATCCGGGCATGGGCGGCGGCCGCTTTGGCGCATCGTCCCGGGACAGCCGCATGGGTCTCTGGGACCTGCTGGACGGCGCATCGTTCCAACTCGCGCTCGGCGGGGACGGTTCGGGCAACGCAACGACAGGCTCGGCGTCCCAACGCGACCGGTTCGCTTCCCCCACACATACCGGCGCTTTCCCGTCACCGACCGGCATCGCGGGCAGTCGCCAGCCGGGGACCACATCCGGGACGATGACCGCCTTCTCTTCCCCCTCCACCACTTCACAACTCCGTTCGGGCCCCGCAATGTCTGTCTGGGGCGCGGGCGAGTACCAGCATCTGGGCGAACCCAACGCGGCGGCGCTCGGCTGGAGCGGCGGCCTGGCCAGCTTCCACATCGGGGCCGACGTCCGCATCGCGCCCGACATCCTGGGCGGGGTGGCCGTCTCGCACTCCACCGGCTCGTTCAACTTCACCGACAAGACCGGCGCGGGCCCCGTCGAGGGCGAATACGGCACCGCCATGACCAGCGTCAACCCCTACCTTGCGTGGTTGCCCGGCGGGCGCGGCAACGCGGTCTGGGCCACCGGCGGCTTCGGCTGGGGCGACGTCGAGATCGACGACGAGCGCGAGGACTTGCGCATGAGCCCGGCCCGCACCATCACCGGCGCGCTCGGCGGGGCCTACCAGGTGCTCGCCACCGGCGGCGGTGCGGTTCGCGTCAAGGCGGACGGTTGGGCCGGCCAGATCACGGTGGACGGCGCGGCCGGGGTCGGCAAGGAGGTACTCAACCTGCAGCGCGGCAGGCTCTTGCTGGAACTCACGCAGGGCTACCGGACCGGCGCCAACGAGGTCGGCCTGAGCGTCGAGGGCGGCATGCGCTACGACAATGGCGACGGCGCGAACGGCGCGGGAATGGAGGCCGGCGGGGGGTTGCGCTTCGCAAACCACCGCTTTGGGCTCACGGTCGAGGGCCGCGGGCGCGTCCTGGTCACCGGCCGCGAGGGCTACGAGGAATGGGGCGTCGGCGGCATGTTCCAGTTTGACCCCGGCTCGCGCGGCCAGGGGCTGTCCATCCGCCTGTCTCCCACCTACGGCGACGCGGCCAGCGGACTCAGCGCACTCTGGGACCGCGGCGTCTCAGCCCACTCAGACAACCGCTTCCCGGCCACCGCCCCCGCGCTCGACGGCGAACTCGCATACGGCTTCGCGTCCCGCAGGGGAACCCCCTACGGCGGCTTCCATCTCACCAGCGACGGCCGCCAGGCCTTCAGCTCCGGCGTCCGCTACGACCTCGGACCCGGCTTCGGCCTCCGCCTCGAGGGCACCCGGCGCGACAACGGAACCGGCGCCAGCGAACACACAATCGGCATACGGGGGAGGGTGCGGCTGCGGTAGGCAGGACTGCGGCAGGGGGCGCTGCGGCAGGGGATCCACCGCCACGGCGTCCCCACCGAGCCCGGCTTCAATCGTCGTTCGCGCTCACGGCGGCATCCCCCGGAGCGATGCGGGAATGTCGCGCGGCGGGTGCAGGGGATAGCGCCCCGCGTCCAGATGGGCTCGCCGTCCGTTCCCGCCACGCCGCCGAATGCCGGCCGGGAGAGACTCGGAAACGCGCCCAAATCTCGCCATTTCCACCCCCTCTTCCAACCTGTCCCATTCAGCTATGGAAGCGCCCGGCCAAGTCGCCGACCCTGTCCGCACGACGGTTCCGCACTCCGCGCGGAGCCCGCCACCGCCGCCCACCGGAGGCCCCGGCCGTGCACGACAGCCGCTACAAGAAGCTCTACGCGTTTCCCCGCATCTTCGAACACCTGGTGCGCGCGCTGGCCCCGCCCTGGGCGGACCGGCTCGACTTTCCCGGATCCCGGCGCCTCTCGGCCGAGTATCCCGGCAACGGAAACCGGCGCGCGCGCTACGGCGACATGGCCTGGCTGGCGCGGTTTTGCGACGGCGCCCGCCTCCTCATCCCCATCGAGTTCCAGACCGCGGTGGATCCGGCGATGCCGCTGCGCATCGCGAACTACGCATCGCACGCGCTCCTCGAATGGACGAACGACCATCCGCTCTCCGGCGGCGCCCAACTGCCGCTCACGCTGCCGATCGTCGTCTACGGGGGAACGGTTCGGTGGCGCGTCCCGGCCACGATCGAGCCGCTCTACGGACCGGTGGACCGCTCCCGCCTTGAAGGCCAACTCTCCTGCCGGTACCATGTACTGGACGAGCAGCGGGGGACGGATCCGCTGCCCGGGGGCAATCTGGTCACCCACCTGGTCGAAGCCGTGCGGGCCCGTTCGACACGGGGAGTGATCGGCGCGCTGGAGCGGCTGCGGCAGGTGCTCGGCGAAGATGAAGGGACCGCGCTGGACCGGGCAATCACCGATTGGGTCCGCTCCATCCTGATCAACCCGCCCGCCGACATCGCGGCGGCGTCCACCCTCAAGGAGGTAATCGACGTGCTCAAGCCAACCGGCAAATGGGAAATCCTCTGGTTCGAAGACGGCATCGAGAAGGGAATCCGGGAAGGCCGCAAGGAGGGGATTCAGGAGGGCCGCGACAAGGGCCGCAAGGAGGGCCGCAGCCAGGGCCATGAGCAGGCGCTGCACCAGGTTGTCGCGATTCGCTTTGGCGACGCAGCCGTCCGCGCCCTGGCCGACCTGCCGCTCCGGCCATCCGGTCCCGCACACATCCGGAAGCTCATCAGCCTCGCCCTCGCCTGCGACACCGCCGACGAGTTCATCGCCCGGCTGGAAACCGACCATCGGCCACCGGACACGCCCACCAACCGCCCGGCCAACGGCCCAGCCGAAGATGGGGTGGCCTGACCGCTTCGGACGCGGCGGAACTACTCCTCCCCCGCTCCCGGCGGCCCACTGCGGCGGCTCCGGTCTCGTTGCCCATGTCCGCTTTCGCCCCCGAACTGGAATCCGGGTCATCGACACCCGAACCGGCGGCGTCCACCCTCAAGGAGGTAATCGACGTGCTCAAGCCAACCGGCAAATGGGAAATCCTCTGGTTCGAAGACGGCATCGAGAAGGGAATCCGGGAAGGCCGCCAGGAAGGCATCCGGGACGGGCTCCGGGAAGGCCGCAGGAAGGGGATCCGGGAAGGGATTCAGGAGGGTCGCAAGAAGGGGCTCCGGGAAGGCCGCGACCAAGGCCACGAGCAGGCGCTGCACCAGGTTGTCGCGATTCGCTTTGGCGACGCAGCCGTCCGCGCCCTGGCCGACCTGCCGCTCCGGCCATCCGGTCCCGCCGCACACATCCAGAAGCTCATCAGCCTCGCCCTCGCCTGCGACACCGCCGACGAGTTCATCGCCCGGCTGGAAACCGACCATCGGCCACCGGACACGCCCACCAACCGCCCAGCCAACGGCCCGGCCGATGATGGGGTGGCCTGACCGCTTCGGACGCGGCGGGACTACTCCTCCCCCGCTCCCGGCGGCCATCGCGGCAGCGCCCGTCCCGTCGTCCACGGTACCCCCACCGCCTCCAGGCTCGCTTCCAGATTTGGCAGATCGGACTCCACCAACCGCTGAAGATCGGGATACATTGCGCCAAACGCCTCGGACGCGATCCGGTACTGCTCACGGTGCGTCTGCGTCGGTCCGTGCATTCCGTTCCAGTGGCCGCGCACGATCTGGTTGACGCGCCCCGTGATTCCCGGCAGATCGGGCTCTGCACGCGATGTCCTGATCCGCGACCCTTCGAGGATCTCCCGGAGGTCAAGAAGCCTCAGCTCGATCGCACGGGCCTCGGTGGCGAGCTCCCCCGGCGCAGCGGGCCAACGCTGGAGCGCCTGTTTGATCGCCGCGATCCGCTGTCCTGCCTCTGCCGCCACGCGCTGGCTTCCCGTAACCGCGCGGAGAAGCTCGCCCGTTTGCCGCTGGAACGCTTGAATCTCCTCCCGGTCCTGCTGCGCAATCGCGGGCTCGTTGATCGGTGCAATCGTAAAGGACACCGGCCCGGCCAGCTCCGTCACCTCGCCGTCCACCCGCTGCGCCAGCGACACCGTGTAGCCGCCCGGTAGCGCCATCGGCCCATTGCCGCCGCCACCGCCAAAGCCGCCCCCGAAACCACCCCCGCCACCACCGCCGCCCGTCACCGGATTGTACCCGGGATAGCGGTAGTTCCACACGGCGCGATGAACGCCCCGGCTCGTCGATCCATTGACGACGTTGACCACCTCGCCCGCGTCGTCGCGGACGGTGAGAAAAACCCTCGGCGCCTCTTCGCGATCCTCCTCCGCCAACTCCTCCCACGTCGGATACGGCGTGTCCTCGCCCGCGCGTTGCGCTCTTCGTTCGGCCGCTCTTCTCTCCGCCACCCGGGTCCGCAGCGTTTCGCCCACCCAGTAGGTGAAGGTCACGCCCAGCGGTGGATTGTCGGCCGCGTAGAAGTCGCTGCCATTCGCGCCGCCGGGATTCCAGGACACATACATGTCGCCATCGGCCACCTCGAAGATATGGCCACCCGAGGGCAGGATTTCGCCGGATTCGCGCGCCAGCTCTCGCAGCGGCGTGTAGTCGTCCACCACGTAGAAGCTGCGCCCGAACGTTGCCGCCACCAGGTCGCCCTCGCGCTTCTGAATCTCGAGCTCGCGCACCGGAATCGTGGGCAAACCGCTCGCGAAGTCCATCCATGACTCGCCACCATTTACCGAAACGAACGCTCCGAACTCGGCACCCAGGAAGAGCAGCCCCGGCTCGACGTGATCCTGCACAATCGAGAACGACGGGCTGTTGTCGGGTAGCCCCCCGGTGATCATCGTCCAACTGTTGCCGCGGTCGCCGGATTTGAGCACGTAGGGCCTGAAGTCGTTGCGCTTGAAGTTGTTCACCACCACGAAAACCTCGTCCGGATTGTGCAACGATGCCTCCACGTCATGCACAAAGCTGGTGTCCGGAACCCCCGGCAGACTCGCAATCTCGCGCCAGTTCGCGCCGCCGTCCTCCGTTACCTGCACAAGTCCGTCGTCGGTGCCGACATAGATCAGCCCCTCGGCCAGCGGCGACTCCGAGATCGACACGATGTGGCCGAATGACGAAGTTGAGCGGTTCTTGGCCACCGCGTCCACGCTCCACACGCGCCCCATGACCTCAAGCTGGTTGCGGTCAATGTTGCGGGACAGGTCGTCCGAGATCGCCCGCCAGCTCGTCCCCTGGTCGTCGCTCCGGAAGAGGATCTGCGCACCGAAGTAGATGCGGTTGTTGTCGTGCGGCGACATGTGCAGACCGGCGTCCCAGTACCAGCGCAGCGGCGGTCCTCCGGGTTCCGGCTGGGGCTGAATGTCCAGCCGCTCCTTGCTGCCCCGGTCGAAGCGCGAGAGCACGCCGTATTGCAGTTGCGAGATGATGATATCGGGGTTTTCGGGATCGATCACCGGGTCGAAGCCGTCGCCGCCCAGCGTCACGTACCAGTCCGAATTGCGTATGCCGCCGCCCAGGGTTTGCGACGGACCGCCCAGCGTGTTGTTGTCCTGCGTACCGCCATATACGTAGTAGAAGGGCTCGTCGTTCGAGGTCGCGACCTTGTAGAACTGGGTGAGCGGCAGGTTGGGGAAGAAGTGCCAACTCTCGCCGAAGTCATGCGTCTCGTAGAGCCCGCCGTCGTTGCCCAGAATGAGGTGCTCGGGGTCGTCCGGGTCGAAGGCCAGCGCGTGATGGTCGACATGGACGCCCTGCGTGGGCAGCCGGCCCCAGGTGCGCCCGCCATCGTCGGACATCTGCACAAAGGTGTCGAGGGAATAGATGCGGTCGAAGCGGTGCGGATCGGCGTAGAGCTCGTGATAGTACATTGCGGCGCCGGATTGATAGCGCGAAGTCCGGCTCCAGCTTTCACCCATGTTCTCCGAACGGAAGGTTCCCCCATCATTGCCCGACGCCTCGACGATCGCATAGAGCACATCGGGATTGATGGGCGAAATCGCCATCCCGATCCGTCCCTTGTCGCCCCCGGGCAGCCCCCGGTCGATGGCGCGCCAGGTGTTGCCGCCGTCGGTGGATTTGTGGATTCCCGATCCCGGTCCGCCATCGATCATGGTCCACTGGTGACGCCGCCGCTGCCACGACGACGCGTACATGACATCCGGATTGCGCGGATCGAAATAGACCTCGTTGACGCCGGTGTGCTCGTCGATCTCAAGCACAAGCTCCCAGCTCTCGCCGCCATCGGTTGTGCGATAGAGCCCGCGCTCGCCGCCCGCCGCCCAGAGCGGTCCCTGCGCCGCCACATATACCGTGCGCGAATCGTCGGGGTGCACCGCGATCATGCCGATGTGCCGCGACGTCTCGAGCCCCATGTTGCGAAAGGAGCGCCCGCCGTCGACCGACCTGTAGACGCCGTCGCCGTAGCCGGTGGAGCGTTGCCCGTTGTTCTCGCCGGTGCCCACCCAAAGGGTAAGGTGGTCGCTCGGGTCGAGCGCGATGGCGCCGATCGAATACGAACCGTAGTTGTCGAAGATCGGCGACCAGGTTGTGCCCGCGTTCGTCGTCTTCCACACATTCCCCGACGAGGCCGCGACGTACCAGGTGCTGCGGTCGGTGGGATCCACGGCAATGTCGGCAATCCGCCCCGAGGCCACCGCCGGACCGATGCTGCGCCAGCGGAAGGAGGAGAGGAGGCCGGCATTGAGGGTCGCGGGCTCGTCGTCGGCGCCGCCGGGCCGTTGGGCAAGGAGGGGGGCCGGGGCCGCGAGGACGGCGATGACGGTCCAGGCAAGGAGGGTGGCCGCGAGGAGGGGAGCCGCGGTGGGGCGGGGGTGTCGCGAAGGGCGCCGGGCCGGAGGTGCCGCGTGCCGGGATGGGGACTCGGACGATGCGTGGGCGCGATGGCCGGTGGGGAATGGTTGACTGTGCATCCTGGGCAGATCCTGTGCGTGAGATGGAAGCCGGAAGAGGCATTCGCTGATGTATAAGGGGGGCCGTCAGGCATGGAATGGCCATCAGGCGGGAAGGATGGAGTCTACGCGACTCCGGGCGCGGAGGCCAGATGGGGACCGGCCTCTGGCCGACCGGGAGTTGTGCAACCCGCCGGACCCGGGCACGCCGCGAGGCCAGGTCGCTCGGCCAGTGGCGTGATTGGCGAATTGAGGCTCTCCGGACTCGTCGAATGACGACATCCCGGTCGGGCGGTGGCGGCTGCGCGGACACGCGATTAAGCTGGCAGCGTGTCCATTGCACCCCTCCCCACCTCTCCCTGGAGACTCAACCCATGACCTCGTCGCTTCGCCCCGCAGGCCTTCCCCCGTCCCTCGCCGCCGCCTTTTTCCTCGGCCTTGCGCTCGCCGCCGCCCCGGCGCTGGACGCCCAATCGGTCACCACCAATCCCTTCCGGCCGGTCTACGGCTGGGGCGAGCTGCCCGAGGGCCGCGAGTGGGGTTCGACCAGCGCCATCGAGATCGCGGCGGACGGCAACATCTGGGTGGCGGAGCGCTGCGGCGCGAACACCTGCGTCGGCTCGGATGTGGATCCCATCCTTCTCTTCGACACCGACGGCAACCTTCTGCGCAGCTTCGGCGGCGGACTGATCGCCTGGCCGCACGGCATCGACGTCGACCACGAGGGCAACCTCTGGATTACCGATGCGTGGCGTCCCGGAGCAACCAATACCGGTCACAGCGTTCTCAAGTTTTCGCCGGAGGGGGAGCTGCTCATGACGATCGGCACCCCGGGCGAGGCCGGCGATCCGCCCACACACCTCACCCAGCCCTCCGATGTGCTGGTGGCGCCCAACGGCCAGATCTATGTGGTTGATGCGCACAACCGCAGCCGGGGCCGCGTCGTCCGCTACGACGCCGAGGGCAACTACATGGAGACCTGGGGCGAGCTCGGGTACGGGCCGGGACAGTTTCGCGACCCGCACGCTCTGGCGATGGATTCCGAGGGCCGCATCTTTGTAGGCGACCGCTACAACAACCGCATCCAGATCTTCGACCAGGAGGGCAACTTTCTCGCGATCTGGACGCAGTTCGGGCGCCCGAGCGGGATCTACATCGACGCCGACGACAACATCTACGTGGCCGATTCCGAGTCCAGTCCGGCGCCCAACGAGTTTACCGGGCAGCGCAACGCGGGGTGGGAGAAGGGGATCCGCATCGGCGACGCGCGCGAGGGTTGGGTGCACTTCTTCCTTCCGGACGACCGCGCCAATGTGATGGGCTTTAGCGGACCGGAAGGGGTGGCGGTAGACCGTGATGGAAACGTGTACGGCGCCGAGGTGTCGCAGCGGCGGATCACCAAGTGGATTCGGTTCAGGCGGTAGGGGGCCGGTCGGTTATCCGGCGGGGCGGTTTGGCCGTGTGAGTCTTCAGGGTGAGGTGAGCGGCCGCTTTTCGCCCGCGGTGATCGCCAGGGGCAGCCGGTTCTCGCGCGGGGGCAGGCTGCAAACCGAGTAGGGCGTGAAGACGCAGGGCGCGTTGTAGGTGCGGTTGAAGTCGATCGTCGTCCAGCCTTCCTCGTCCGCGAAGGGAACGCGCAGGTAGCGACCACCCTGGTAGGTGTCGGCCACAGCGGTCGAATCCCAGAGGGTGACGAAGAAATTGCTGGCGGTCTCGGTGGCGAAGGCGATGAGGCGGTGTTCGCGGCCATCGACGCGGAAGACGAGTTCGCCCGGCGCCCGGTTCGAAACCATTCCGCCGCGGACATCGGCCAGGGGAACCGTGCGGGGTTCCGCGTAGGAATCGAAGCGCGCCGCAACCCGCCAGTCGTTGGTAATCGGGAAGTAGGAGGGAAGCGCGAAGCGGGCGAGGCGGGGGAGATCGGTGTCCCAGGCGCGCAACCAGAGCCGGTCGGTGCCGGGTTCGGCGTGAATGCGGAGGCCGAGCGAGCCAAGGGACAGGACGGTGGTGTTGCCCGAAAGATCGTCGTTCAGAGGAATGGTTGTGGTAACGCGTTCGCCGGTCGAGAGCGCGACGGGACTTCCCGAGGCGGGTTCGAGGCGGACCTGGCCGCCCTCCATGTGGAGCGTACCCGCGCGGTCGGGGGAATCCTCGATCGGCAGCACGATCGGGAAAGAGGGGTCGGAACCGAAGGGATTGGCGCCCTCGCGGAGCTCCCAGAGGCCGATCCACGCGATCACGCCGGCGTCGGGATTGGCGAGACTCTCGCGGCGGGCGGTGCGCCAGGCTTCGTGGCCGGCGGTCAGTTCGGCGGGGTCCAGCGGGGGGGTATCCCTCCACTCCGGGCCCGAGCACGCAACCACCATTGCGATGATGGCGGCTGCAAGGACCGCGCCGCGCTGAGTCCCCCACCCCCTGGTGTTGACGCGTGCGCCGGTGCGACAGGGGTGAAGGCTGCGCGGAGAACGGACCGCACGGGGGGGTTGCGCCGGTTGACGGCTGTTCGGCGGGTCAGCGCCCTGGCCGCGGGTTGCTGTGTGAGGGCTGGTGATCGTTGGCAATTCGGGCCTCGACTTTCTCCCACTGGTGCATCAGGCGGTCGATGTCGTTCAGGAGCGATTGGCGTTCGGATTCGAGCTTCCGCACCTGAACGGGATCCGCTTCACGATAGAACGAAGGCGCCGCGAAGGCATCCTCTATCTCGGTAACCCGTTGTTCGGCGGCATCGATGCGCGCGGTCAAATCGGCCGCCCTGGCTTCGGACTTGCGGCGTTGCCACCGGTTCGGCCCCGCCGCCGGCGAACGTCGTTTCCAGCCATTGACGGAACGCGTCTCCCGCATTCCACCCTGCCCGGCCACCGCCTCCCCCGCACCGCGCCGTCCCTTCCGCTTCTCGTTGCGCGCGCGCTCGGCCACGGCCTCCACATCGAGATGGTCGTCTCCGCAGTGCCGCACATACTCCGCGTAGCTTCCCCGATAGTCGCGAATCCCCTCCGGCGAAATCTCCACGATCCGGTTGGCCAGCGCGCCGACGAACCAGCGATCGTGCGATACGAAGAGAAGGGTGCCCGGATAGCTGCGCAAGCCCTTGACAAGTGCCTCGATCGATTCCAGGTCGAGGTGATTGGTCGGCTCGTCGAGAACCAGGACATTCGGCTCGCGAATCATCAGGCTGCAGAGAACCAGCCGCGCCGACTCGCCGCCGGAAAGCGCCTGCAGACGCTTTTCGGCATCGTCGCCGCTGAAGAGAACCATTCCCAGACGTCCCCGCGCGAAACCCGTGCCGCGTCCATCGCAGTACTGGCCGATCCAGGTCTCGGCGGTGCGGCGGGGAGTGCGGAGATGGTCGCCCGGGTCTTGCGCAAAGTAACCGGGGTGCGTTTCGTAACCCCAATCGACGGTGCCGCTGTCGGGTTCAAGCCCCGCCTCCGGGTCAATTCCATTCATCATGACCTTGAGCAGGGTGGACTTGCCGATCCCGTTCGGCCCGACGATGGCAAGACGGTCGCCGCGGGCGACGCGCAGATCGACGTCGTGCAGTACCCGGTTGCGGCCGAACGACTTGCAGACGCCGCGCACGCGCACAACCTCCTGACCGCTGGGACGGCGCTGGCCAAAGCGGAAGGTGGGATGGCGGCGCGACGAACGGGGAAGCTCGGTGAGCCCCTCGGCCTTTTTCTGGATCAGACGCAGCTTGGACTGGGCCTGGCGCGCCTTCGAGGCCTTTGCGCGGAAGCGATCCACGAATTTCCTGTGGTGCGCAATCTCGCGCTCCCGCACCGCAATCTCCTTCTCGCGACGCTCGCGTTCGGCGGCCTTGGCACCGAGAAAGCGCGTGTAGTTGCCCGGGTAGGCAAGCACGGTCTCGTAGTCCACATCGAGGATTTGGGTTGCGACATTGTCGAGAAAACGATAGTCGTGGCTGATGACGACGGCGGGTCCGCGGAAGTCGCGCAGGAACTTCTCCAGCCAGCGGATCGAGAGGATGTCGAGATGGTTGGTGGGCTCGTCAAGAAGGAGCGCGTCGGGTTGGCTGGCGAGCACCTGGGCGAGGAGGACCCGCAGACGAAAGCCGCCCGAGAGGGTGGAGAGGGGCCGGCGGTGGGCGCGGGCGGGAATGCCGAGGCCTTCGAGGATGGCCGCGGCGCGGGATTCGGCGGTGTAGCCGTCGTGCCGCTGAACGATCTCTTCGAGCGCCGAGAAGCGCGCCGCGTCGAAGTCGTGGCCGGAACGGGCCAGGAGTGCTTCCAGCTCGGTGGTTGCACGCCAGAGTACGGCATTCCCCATGAGCGCGGTGTCGATGATCGGCTCGGTCTCGTGAACGAACTGGTCCTGGCGCAGGACGCCGAGGCGGGTGCGGGTCGGGATGCTGACGATACCGGCGTCGGGTGCGAGGTCGCCCGCCAGGATGTTGAGAAGGGTCGTCTTGCCGGAACCGTTGGCGCCCACCAGACCGTAGCGCTCGCCTGGCGCGAGGACGAAGGTGGCATCGCGGAAGAGGTTCCGGTCCCCGAATCCCTTGGCAAGTCCGCTGGCGGAAATCATCTGAGAGAGGGTCGCGGCCCGTGGGCTACACGGACTGGCACGGGGGCGTTTCGCCCCAGCGGTCGACGGCCCTGGGCACGGACCGGACGCGGGCGGTCAGGCCACCCCATCATCGGCCGGGCCGTTGGCTGGGCGGTTGGTGGGCGTGTCCGGTGGCCGATGGTCGGTTTCCAGCCGGGCGATGAACTCTTCGGCGGTGTCGCAGGCGAGGGCGAGGCTGATGAGCTTCCGGATGTGTGCGGGACCGGATGGCCGGAGCGGCAGGTCGGCCAGGGCGCGGACGGCTGCGTCGCCAAAGCGAATCGCGACAACCTGGTGCAGCGCCTGCTCATGGCCCAGGCTGCGGCCCTCCTTGCGGCCCTCCTGAATCCCCTCCTTGCGGCCCTCCCGGATTCCCTTCTCGATGCCGTCTTCGAACCAGAGGATTTCCCATTTGCCGGTTGGCTTGAGCACGTCGATTATCTCCTTGAGGGTGGACGCCGCCGCGATGTCGGCGGGCGGGTTGATCAGGATGGAGCGGACCCAATCGGTGATTGCCCGGTCCAGCGCGGTCCCTTCATCTTCGCCGAGCACCTGCCGCAGCCGCTCCAGCGCGCCGATCACTCCCCGTGTCGAACGGGCCCGCACGGCTTCGACCAGGTGGGTGACCAGATTGCCCCCGGGCAGCGGATCTGTCCCCCGCTGCTCGTCCAGTACATGGTACCGGCAGGAGAGTTGGCCTTCAAGGCGGGAGCGGTCCACCGGTCCGTAGAGCGGCTCGATCGTGGCCGGGACGCGCCACCGGACCGTTCCCCCGTAGACGACGATCGGCAGCGTGAGCGGCAGTTGGGCGCCGCCGGAGAGCGGGTGGTCGTTGGTCCATTCGAGGAGCGCGTGCGATGCGTAGTTCGCGATGCGCAGCGGCATTGCCGGATCCACCGCGGTCTGGAACTCGATGGGGATGAGGAGGCGGGCGCCGTCGCAAAACCGCGCCAGCCAGGCCATGTCGCCGTAGCGCGCGCGCCGGTTTCCGTTGCCGGGATACTCGGCCGAGAGGCGCCGGGACCCGGGAAAGTCGAGCCGGTCCGCCCAGGGCGGGGCCAGCGCGCGCACCAGGTGTTCGAAGATGCGGGGAAACGCGTAGAGCTTCTTGTAGCGGCTGTCGTGCACGGCCGGGGCCTCCGGTGGGCGGCGGTGGCGGGCTCCGCGCGGAGTTGCGGCGCCGTCGTGCGGACAGGGTCGGCGACTTGGCCGGGCGCTTCCATAGCTGAATGGGACAGGTTGGAAGGGGGGGTGGAAATGGCGAGATTTGGGCGCGTTTCCGAGTCTCTCCCGGCCGGCATTCGGCGGCGTGGCGGGAACGGACGGCGAGCCCATCTGGACGCGGGGCGCTATCCCCTGCACCCGCCGCGCGACATTCCCGCATCGCTCCGGGGGATGCCGCCGTGAGCGCGAACGAGGATTGAAGCCGGGCTCGGTGGTGACGCCGTGGCGGTGGATCCCCTGCCGCAGCGCCCCTTGCCGCAGCATCCCTACCGCAGCCGCACCCTCCCCCGTATGCCGATGGTGTGTTCGCTGGCGCCGGTTCCGTTGTCGCGCCGCGTGCCCTCGAGGCGGAGGCCGAAGCCGGGTCCGAGGTCGTAGCGGAGGCCGGAGCTGAAGGCCTGGCGGCCGTCGCTGGTGAGGTGGAAGCCGCCGTAGGGGGTTCCCCTGCGGGACGCGAAGCCGTATGCGAGTTCGCCGTCGAGCGCGGGGGCGGTGGCCGGGAAGCGGCCGGTTGGGTGGGATGAGTGGGCTGAGTGGGATGAGACGCCGCGGTCCCAGAGTGCGCTGAGTCCGCTGGCCGCGTCGCCGTAGGTGGGAGACAGGCGGATGGACAGCCCCTGGCCGCGCGAGCCCGGATCAAACTGGAACATGCCGCCGACGCCCCATTCCTCGTAGCCCTCGCGGCCGGTGACCAGGACACGCCCGCGGCCCTCGACCGTGAGCCCAAAGCGGTGGTTTGCGAAGCGCAATCCCCCGCCGGCCTCCATTCCCGCGCCGTTCGCGCCGTCGCCATTGTCGTAGCGCATGCCGCCCTCGACGCTCAGGCCGACCTCGTTGGCGCCGGTCCGGTAGCCCTGCGTGAGTTCCAGCAAGAGCCTGCCGCGCTGCAGGTTGAGTACCTCCTTGCCGACCCCGGCCGCGCCGTCCACCGTGATCTGGCCGGCCCAGCCGTCGGCCTTGACGCGAACCGCACCGCCGCCGGTGGCGAGCACCTGGTAGGCCCCGCCGAGCGCGCCGGTGATGGTGCGGGCCGGGCTCATGCGCAAGTCCTCGCGCTCGTCGTCGATCTCGACATCGCCCCAGCCGAAGCCGCCGGTGGCCCAGACCGCGTTGCCGCGCCCGCCGGGCAACCACGCCAGATAGGGGTTGACGCTGGTCATGGCGGTGCCGTATTCGCCCTCGACGGGGCTCGCGCCGGTCTTGTCGGTGAAGTCAAACGAGCCGGTGGAGTGCGAGACGGCCACCCCGCCCAGGATGTCGGGCGCGATGCGGACGTCGGCCCCGATGTGGAAGCTGGCCAGACCGCCGCTCCAGCCGAGCGCCGCCGCGTTGGGTTCGCCCAGGTGCTGGTACTCGCCCGCGCCCCAGACAGACATTGCGGGGCCCGAACGGAGTTGTGAAGTGGTGGAGGGGGAAGAGAAGGCGGTCATCGTCCCGGATGTGGTCCCCGGCTGGCGACTGCCCGCGATGCCGGTCGGTGACGGGAAAGCGCCGGTATGTGTGGGGGAAGCGAACCGGTCGCGTTGGGAGGTTGTGCTTCCTGCGTTGCCGGAACCGTCCCCGCCGAGCGCGAGTTGGAACGATGCGCCGTCCAGCAGGTCCCAGACACCCATGCGGCTGTCCCGGGACGATGCGCCAAAGCGGCCGCCGCCCATGCCCGGATCACCGAACCGCGCGGCCATCGCCTGAAGGCCGCCCATCTCGACGGATTGGCCACTGCCGTACCCCGCCGCCACCGCATCGATGCGGTCCGCGATCGCGCCGGTCGTGCTCGCGGTCATCGCGGCGGCCACATGCGGCAGCACCCGTGTGTTCAACCGGCCCGCCCGCTGCACGGGATCGTCGGTCTGTGCGTTCGCCACGGCCGAGACCGCACCCGCGCCCGCACGGTTGATCGCGCTGACGCGGTAGAAGCGCTGGCTGCCGGGAACGAGTCCCGAATGCGAATACGCCGTCGCCGTCGTCCGCGTGTTCTGCGCCAGATCGGTCCAGGCCGCGCCCGTTTCGGACACCTCGATGCGGTAACCGGTCACAGCCGCGCCGCCGTCGTAGGCGGGAGCCGTCCACGCAAGGTCGATCTGCGTGGGCGAGGTGGCCGTGGCCGTGAGCTTCGTCGGTGCGTCCGGGACCGTCGCGTCCGTCGTTGCGCTGGCTATGCGCGAAGGCTCGCCAGCGCCGATCCGGTTGACCGCGCGGATGCGGTAGTGGCGCGTGGACGCCGGGGCCAGGCCGATGTGCGAATATCGCGTTGTCGTGTTGCGCGTGTCCGCCACCAGCGCCTGCCAGGTGGCGCCCGCGTCCTCCGAGACCTCGACCCGGTAGCCATGGACAGGCGCGCCCCCGTCGTTACCGGGTGCCCGCCAGCTCAGATCGATCTGCGCGGTGCCCAGGGCGAGCGCCCTCAGGGCCCCGGGAACCCCCGGAACCACCGCCTCGGTCGTCGCGCTGGCCTCATTCGACCAGTCGCTCGCTCCCGCACGGTTGATCGCGCTCACCCGGTAGTGCCGCGTGGTCACCGGCCTGAGGTTCTCGTGAACGAATGTCGTCGCCGCCGAGCCCGTGTTCGAGCGCAGCGTCGTCCAGGTGCGGCCCCCATTGCGCGAGACCTCGATCCGGTATCCCGTGACCGCCGCGCCGCCGGTGTAGCGGGGCGCATTCCAGCGCAGCTCGATCGCCTCGGAACCCCGGGCAACCGCCCGCAGACCCGTCGGCGGATCGGGTGCGGCCGCGTCGGTCGTCGCGTTCGCGGTGCTCGACGGCTCACCCGTGCCCGCCGCGTTGACCGCGCTGACCCGGTAGTGGCGCGTCGTCGCGGGCTGCAATCCGGTGTCCGAATGCAGCGTCCGCACCGAGCGCGTGTCGGCGACCAAGGTCTGCCAGCGCACGCCGCCGTCGTCCGACGCCTCGATGCGGTAGCCGGTTACAGCAGACCCGCCGTCGCTGCCGGGCGGTGACCACGAGAGGTTGATGCGGTCCGTGCCCTGCGGCCTCGCCGTGAGACCAGCCGGCACCCCCGGCGGCGTCGCGTCGGTCGTCGCGCTGGCGATGTTCGAGACCGCGCCCGCGCCCGCTTCGTTGATCGCGCTCACCCGGTAGAAGCGCTGCGTTCCGGGGGACAGTCCGATGTGCGAATACGCCGTTGCCGCCGACCGGGTGTTGGCCACCAGAACCCGCCACGCACCGCCCGTCCCGGACACCTCGATCCGGTAGCCCGTGACCGGCGCGCCCGCGTTGGCCGAGGGAGCCGTCCAGGTCAGGTCGATCCGGTTGGTGCCGGTGGACCGCGCCGCGAGGTTGCGCACCGCGCCCGGAACCGCCGCGGTCATCGCGCTGGCCACATTCGATGGCTCCCCCGTGCCCGCTCCGTTGATCGCGCTCACCCGGTAGTGTCGCGTCGTGCCGGGCGGAAGGCCCGTGTGGGTGAAGGTTGTCGCCGTCGTCGCCGTGTTCGACCGCAGCGCCAGCCAGGTGCGGCCGCCGTCGCGCGACTGCTCGATCCGGTAGCCGAGGAGCGCCGCGCCGTTCGTCTGCGAGGGTGCCGTCCAGCGAAGCTCGATCCGCGTCGCGCCCTGCGCCGTGGCCCTGAGTCCCGTCGGAACATCCGGCGGTCCCGGGAAGGTCCGCGCCGACGCCGCGCCCGAAGGCAAACTCGCGCCCGCACGGTTGATCGCCGTCACCCGGTAGTACCAGACCGTCACCGGTGTGAGGCCCGTGTCGGTCCAGGCCGTCTCCGTGCTGCCCGTGTTCGTGACCCGCAGTGTCCACGGCCCGTTCACGCTCCGGGACCGCTCCACCGCATAGCCGTTCACCGCCGCGCCGCCATCGTTCAGCGGCCGCTGCCAGCTCACTTCGATGCTACTCGAGCTCCGCCCCAGCGCCCGCACATTCCGAGGAGAGCTCGGCGCACCCGCATCCGTCGTCGCACGCGCCACATTCGACCATGCACCCGTCCCTTCAGCGTTCACCGCCGCTACCCGGTAGTGGTACGTCGTCCCCGGTGACAGGCCCTCGTGACTGTAGCCCGTGGTTGTACTGCCCGTGTTCGCTTCCAGCACCGTCCAGCCCCCGGTCCCCGTCTCCGACACCTCGATCCGGTAGCCCCCGATCGCCGCACCGCCGTCCGACACCGGCCGCAGCCAATCAAGAACCAGCCGGCTTCGCCCCAGAAAAGACCCGCCCGATTCCACCCGCAAGCTCCGCGGCGCCGCGGGCAGAGCCGCCTCCGTCGTCGCACTCGCCGTGTTCGACGGACTCCCCGCACCGTTCGCATTCAGCGCCCTCACCCGGTAGTAGCGCGTCGCGCCCGCATCCAGCCCCGTGTGCCGGTACTCCGTCGTCCGCGACCGCGTGTTCGAAACCAGCGTCGTCCAGCCGCCCGTCCGCCGCGTGGACACCTCAATCCGGTAGCCCGTCGCGCTGCCCGCCAGCCCCAGCACCGGAGCCGACCAATCCAGCTCAATCACCGACCCGCTCACCGCCGCCGCCCGCAGATTCCGGGGCGCGTTCGGCACCCCGCCCGCCGTCGTCGCGCTCGCCACATTCGACCACCGCCCGCTTCCCGCCGACGTGATCGCCGCCACCCGGTAGTGCCGCGTCGTGCCCGCATCCAACCCCGTGTCCCGGTAGTCCGTCGCCGCGCTCCGCGTGTCGTCCTCAAGCACCGACCAACTGCTCCCGCCGTCCTCCGACACCTCGATCTCGTACCCGGCAATCTCCGATCCGCCATCGCTCAGCGGCGCATCCCAGTCCAGCTCAATCGCCGAAGTCCCGTCCGCATCCGCCTCCAGGTTGCGCGGCGCACCCGGCAACCCGCCCTGCTGCGTCAGATTGCGAACCCCCAGCCGCCGAAAATCGTCCGCAACGTTGCCCGCCTCGTCCTCCAGCGCATCCGAACCGCCCGCCAGGTATTCCAGCTCCACCTCGTCGTCAAAGCGAACCGCCTGGTCCAGAGTCAGCACAACTTCGTCGCGCACAACATCCGCGCCAGCCACATCGCGAACCGACAAGTCCCCGTTTCGGTCATGGACATCCACCGCAAAGTCCCGCACCGGCGGCACAATGCTCTCGTTGAGGCGCTCGTTGAAGATGATCGTCAGCTCATCGCCGTTGACCTCCGCCCGCAGTGCCTCGGGTGAACGGTTGTCCGCCCGGAAGGTGAAGGTGAATCCGACGCTGCCTTCGTTCTGGGTGTTGTCCGCCGCGCCGTCCCGAATTGTGACGCGAATGCGGCCCTCAAAGTCGTCGTCGGTGTCGTAGCTTCTGCGAAAGGTGCGGCCTGAAGCGGGCCCGGTCAGAGAGGATGCCGGGGTGGCGCCTTCCACGGCAATATCCGACTCGGTGAAGCCGGTGACGCTCTCCGAAAAGGTGAAAGTGAGGTCAAAACTTTCCTGCACATCGCCCGTGAACTCGTGGGATATCGAGACGGTGGGGCGGGCGGGTGTGGGGGAAGCGATTGCATGACCTGGCTTGTGGATCGCACCTTCGCGGGCATGAAACGTGGGGGACTGTGTCTGTGCGCCTGCGGGAATCGGGGGAATGAGACCGGTGCAGACCACAACCGCGGCCAGGGGAAGGAATCGGGGCGATGCGGTGAGCTTCTTGCAGGTCATCTTGGGGCCCTCGGACGGATGCGGGGAAAAGGGAAGAGGGGAAGGGAGGACGAAGAACGGGGTGGTGGCGAGGGGCGTCGGCGACGCCCCTCCCTAACGGCCTTCACCCCCCGCCCGGCGAACCGGACGGGGGGTGAGGCTTGCTGCTACCTGCGTCCATCAGCGTGGGAAGGGCTGATGGGATGGGGGGTTAGCCTGGAATGGCGGGAACGGAATCGGATGTGCCCGCCCAGTCACTGTCCCCTTGTCTGGCCTCCACCCGGATCGAGAGACTGCCAGTGAGCTTGTCCGCGTCCACAGTGACCGTGTTCCCTCGATCGTCCGTCCAGCCGGTGCCACCGCTTGCGAGATCAAGCTGCGTCGCCCGCGTATCGCCGGTTTCCGTCGTCGTCGTGATGTACCACACGCCGCCTGCCTGCACGGAAACACGGAAGTTCGTATCCGGCGTGGTCGGCGTAGACGTCCAAGAAACGTTGATGGTGGTGGCGGTGTTTTCGTCGCGATCTGCCTCAACATCGGTTACCTCCGGAGCGATCGCACTAACTTTTTTATCGGTGCTCAGACCGTCGACTTGATCCGCCGTAGTGGCCCTGACGCGAACCTTGAAGGCCCCGTCCGGCGCGCCGGATAGAGTGGCCGCGAATTCGGTGGCACCGGGCTCGACAGTCTCGGCTGTCAGGTCGTCCCAATCGTCATCTCCGTCGGTATTTGCCTCAACGGTGAAAGTCACTCCGTCCGTGACATCTGTCGTCCAAGTGACCTTGACGTCGCCGTTGTACCTCTTTGGATCACCGTCTGCCAGTAGTCTCTCTGTGTTGACGACGCCAGGCTTAACCGTCATTAACGTAATCCGCACATTGTTGACCCGGTCGCCATCTCGGGCGTACACGGTCGCAGGACCGGATGCGTCCCTCCATCTCTCAGGAACGTTCACCGCGAATCCGCTGTAGGTCGCCTTCCTCGCTGTAATAGTGTATCCGCCCGCAGGCACGCTCAAGCGGAAGAAACCGTTGGCATCGGTCTCGTCGTCGTCGCTTTCGGAAGTAACGGTTACCGTGGCGCCCTCAATTGCTGCACCGGAACTTCCTTGCACGACACCCGTGATGACGGCGTTGTGATACCCAGTGAAATCGGCCTTGCCACCAGCTCTCACGCGAAGAGTTCCCTGCCCGGGATGGAAGTTCATGTCCTTCTTCGCGACCACGATCTCGATAAGGGCATCGGGATCGGCACTCACGTCGACGACGGCCTCGTAGCTGCCGTCGGCGCCAGTCACCAGCTTCGCGGGGGAACCGCTCTTGTTTTCGGGAGCCTTTCCGTTGGCCATGATTTCCGCATTCGCAATCGGTGTGCCGTCGCGCTCGGTAACCACACCGGAAACGGTCGCGAGAGTCTTCGACTCCGTTAGGTCGATTGGATGATCAGTCGGCTCATTGGGCTTGTGAACGACCGCCGCGGGTGCCACTTCCAATCCTTCCTTGGAAGCCTCGACCTTAATGTGGTTCGAATACCACGTCCTGCCCAGTCTGAAGCGTGGCGAACGACTGACGTTCTTGAGGATGTACCGACCGTACTCATCGGTGACACTCGTTGCACCATTGACGGTCACTGTCACGCCCTCCGGATCGCCACCAGCGGCGACCGTAACGAGTCCGTAAAGGGTTGTCGTTGTGGGTGTGACCGTGATTTCCGTGTTGTCGTCGTCCGGGTCTTCATCATCAGCCCCGTCCCCGTCGACATCCCTCGCATGGTCGCTCTCTAGCAGGTGCTCCCGAGTGCCAATCGATGTCGTCCATCCGCTCGGAACATTGACCTTGTAGACACCCGCGGACAACCGGCCGAAGTCAAACTGCTTGGTCTCGTCAATAGGTGTTCTGGTGTTGTCGGTCTTCGCAGCCATCCAATCGTCCCCGTCATCAGCGAGGTTCTTGCCATCAACCGACTCCAGGGAGAACGTGGTACCGGGTGCACTCTGTTCCTTAGGCGTCGAGAAACCATTGTCCATTTTGTCGACGTCCATCCTACTGACTCTACCTTCCACCTCCCAAGTATTGACGAAGGCGAAAGAGCCGCAGGCGGAGCCGTCCTGGTTGTGGTCCTCAGACTGCAGCGGGCAACGCTCCACGGTATGGTGGAAACCACCCTCGGGGCCGAACGCGCCCATATCGTTGGCGCCAGGCTCGTCGAAGGTGTCAAGCACGTCGCGATGGCGGTCGTCGTTGAGATCAAGAATCTCGATCGTCTGGCCGCCTTTCGGATCCGCAAGGACGAATACGTTGGCAGAGGCAGGGAGGCCGCGCATGGTGATGACGCCGTTGCTCCTCCAGACCGTGCGATTAGCGCCACTCTCGGCCCACTTCCACACTTCCGGATCGAAGGTGGCCCTCCGGTTCGTCGAAGACATATGGCGGATGCTCAGATCCACCTCGGCGGCGCTGCGCCGGTCGCGGCCGTGGATCGTCCCCGTGTACCCCGGAATCTGATCCACTTCCTCGTACACATACACCTTCAGCGTCTGCGTCGTATACCGCACAGTCGCCGTGCCGGCGTCCATATCAGTTGCCAGCGACAGCCCGGTGTGCGTGTACATGGCCTTGTCGACCGTCTCGTACTTCTCGCCGCCATCCAGATCGTTGTCCTGTGCCTCGTCCAGCACGACGTAGTACGTCATTGGCAGATCGTCCGCCGACTCGGCCATCATCGTGAGCGAGCCCATGCCCATTTCATCCAGCATCGTGGGCACGTCGTCGCCCTCAACGGCAACCATCTCGTCGCCCTCGCCCGGCATCATCACATCAATGGCCCAACCGGCCAGCGCCATTCCGCCGCCCAGATCGGTCGTGATCGTCTTCCCGGCGAAGCTGACTTCGGCCTTCAGATTCACAACGTCCTGGCTGTTGGACGCAGCGGTCATCTTGTCCTTCGAGGCCCAGGAGACCATCTGCATGTCGCCCGCGACGTCGAAGTCGCCCTCGGGCGCCATCACTCCGGCATAGACCATGTCTCCGCCGGCGTCCGCACGCGCGAACCGGATGGAGGCCATGCCCATCTCGTCGGTCTCGCCGCTCGCAACGCGGTCCTTGCCTTCCATGTCCGCGTAGAGCGTGACCGTTGCGCCCGGAAGCGCGTCGCCCATCATGTCGCCGCTCTTCAGCATGACCGAGAACGCAACCGTCTGGTGCGTGATGTCGAAGGGGATGTTCTGGGTCGTGGTCATGCCTGCGCCGACCTCGAGCTCGTAGCCCGTCGCGGGCCCGCCGTAGCCGTAGTCGTCCGGCACTCCCTCGGCGCCCACCACCAACTGGTAGGTGCCCATGCGGAGATTCTCGAAGGTGAAGTTGCCTTCGGCGTCCGTGTTGGCCGTCTGCCGCATCGCGATCGTGGGTCCGATCAGCGCAACCTCGATATCCGCCGCGGCGAGCATCTCCTCGCCCTCGTCGTACATGTCGTTGCTGTCCACTTCGTCGACGAACAACATCCCCGAGACGCTCGCGGTGCGCGTGTGCATTCCGGTGAAGTTCTGCGTCGCCGCCTCGGCGTTGCCGACCATGACCTCGGCCGAAGTCGCGTCAAAGTCGTAGGCGTCGCCGTTCGGATTCTCGAAGGAGACCGTGTAGCTGCCGCCGCCCAGACCATTGAAGACGTACTGGCCGCTGGCGTCGGTGGAGTCGGTCGCTTCGTGCGCGCCCGAAAGCATCACTGCGACGCCCCCGAGGCCCATGCCCTCAACGCTGACCTGGCCGCTGATGCTGCTGCGGCGGATCATCGTGCCCGCAAACGACACGTCCGAGTGCATCTGGCCGATCGCCACCGAGACCGCGCGCGAAGTCGTCGGGAAGCTGTACATGTCGGCATTCGGATTCGTGACGCTGACCGTGTAGTCGCCGCGCCGCAGACCGGTGAAGCCGTAGCTGCCGTCGTCGGCCGTCATCGCCGACGCGTCGCCCGCGCCGCCGAGCGTGACCGTCACGCCGCCCATGCCCTCGCCGTCGGCGGTGACCATGCCCGCGATGCTGCCCGTGCGGTTGATCATGCCCGCGAAGTTGGCCTCCGCCATGCCGTCGGTCGCTACCGGACCCTGCCAGCTCATGCCGTCCGCGAAATCGATCTCGTCGTCGGCCCCGGAGATGTCCACGATGTAGTTGCCCGCAAGCAGCGGTCCGAAGGTGTGCATGCCGTCCGCGTCGGTGACGCCGCCGCCCAGGATCGTCCCTGAGGCCGTGCCGGTCACCAGCGTCAGACGCGCCTGCACGTCCGGCACGCCCTCGCCGTCCGCCGTGACCATCACCTTGACGCTGGCCGTGCGCAGCGCCATGCCGTCAAAGTTGACGATCGCCGTCTTGTCCATCTCCAACGTCACGGTCTGGCTGTCGTCGAACGAGTACTCGACCGCGTCGTAGCCCGAGATCGTGACGGTGTAGTCGCCCGCCGCGAGTCCCGCAAAGGCGTAGATGCCGCTGGCGTCGGTGTTCGCCGTCGCGTCGGCCGTGCCCGAGAGCGTGACCGTGATGCCGGCCATGCCCATGCCGCCCACGCTGACCCGGCCCGCAAGGCCGGAAGTGCGCAGCAGCTCGCCCTCGAACTCGACGTAGCCCGTCTCGCCCAGCGCAACCGTCACGCTCTTCGAGGTGACCTCGAACTCGAAGTCCGTGTCGTCCCAGCCGGAGATGCCGACGGTGTAGGTGCCGGCGCGCAGGCTCGCAAACGCATACTGCCCGGCCGCGTCCGTCGTCGTGCTCTCGTCGACGTTGTCCGGCCCGCCGCGCAGGCTGACCATCACGCCGTTCAGGCCCTCGCCCTCGACGCTGACCTGCCCGCTGACGCCGGCAGTGCGGAGGTAGGTGCCGTCGAAGCTGACGATCTTGCTCTCGCCCACGCCCACGCTCGTCGAGCTGGCCGTGCTGGAGAATCCGACCGCGTCCGAGTCGAATCCGGAGATCTCCACCGAGTAGTTCCCCATGCGGAGCCCGGTGAACGAATAACGGCCCGAGGCGTCCGTCGTCGCGCTCGCGTCCGACACTCCCGAAAGGCGTACCACTACCCCGGAAAGCCCCGTGTTCTCTACCGTTACCGTCCCCATAACGCTGGCTGTCCTGATAAAGGAGCCAGAGAAGTTGAGGGTGACCGACTGATCCGCCGATGCGATCGTTGCCGCCTGAGAGGTGGCGTCGAAAGTTGCGTCGGACGGATAGCCGCTGATTGTGACGGTGTACGCACCGCCCTCGACATTGTCGAAGCGGTAGTTTCCGCCACCGGAGGTGGTTTGCGTCTGGCCGTTGCTCAGGTTGACCGACACTCCGTCGATCCCGGTTCCCTCAATCGAGACCTGCCCGCCGATCGAACCGATCGGAGGAGGAGGAGTCGTCTCCTCACAGGCAGCGAGAGGGATCCCAAGCAATGCGACCGCCGCAAGCAGCTTGAGTCTGTTCATGCTGATCATCCATTCCCCTTGGATGGGAGGTTTGCCACTCCGTTCCTTCTCACGGCCTCGTGCCGGTGAGAATCGGAATGACAGGAAAATCTATGATTTCGCGCCCCGGACCGTGGCCTGGGACGGTAGTCAGGGATTTCAAAGTGCCCATGCTCCGGGCGAAGGCGGGTAAGTGCAAAAAGGATGCCGGAAACAGAATGAATCCCAAGTCGTTGATAAGCAACGAATTAGCGGTTCCGGGACACCGTCACGGCGTCCGGAAATCTGTGGGCGTTCAGTAATCCGACCCTCCTTGTTCAGTAATCCGACCTAATAGCGTGGAGTCCTTCTGTTGCAGCGGAACCTTCTATTGCGCGGACCTTTCCGGTGATCGGGCCAGGTAGCGCTCCGCCGTCGTCACGAAGTTCGTGGATCCCAGGTAGAGCGGCGTCCGGTCGTGCAGGCCCGTCGGCCTGATCCCCAGAATGTCGCGCGCGCCGTCCGAGGCCCGTCCCCCCGCAGCTTCGCAGACCATCGCCAGGGGGGCCGCTTCGTAGAGAATCCGCAACTTTCCGCCCGGCGAAGTCCGGTCAGGAGGATACATGAAGATGCCCCCCTGAAGCAAGGTGCGGTGGAAATCCGAGACGAGAGAACCGATGTAGCGGGACTTGAAGTCGCCTCCTCCCTCGTCGTTCAGTCCCCGAAAATGATCCACCAGACGTTGCTGCGGGCGCGACCAGCGGGCGTAGTAGGCCTCGTTCGCCGAGTAGATGCGGGCGGGCGGATCGGGAATGCGGATGTTCGGATGGCTCAGCAGGAATTCGCCGATCGAAGGGTCGAGTGTGAAGCCGTGCACGCCATGGTCGATCCCCGTCGTATAGACGAGCATCGTTGAGGATCCGTAGATGATGTAGCCGGCGGCGAGTTGGCGCGTTCCTTCCTGGAGACAGTCGGCGAGCTGGCCGGGGCGCCCGCGCGGGGTGACGCGGTGGTGGACCGAGAAGATCGTCCCGATCGACACGTTTACATTAATGTTTGACGAGCCGTCGAGGGGATCGAAGAGGAGGACGTAGGGACCGATGTCGAAGCGGTCGGGAATCGGGATGATCTCGTCGCACTCCTCGGAGACCATGCAGCAGAGGTGCCCCGCGTGGTCCATCGCCTTGACGATCACATCCTGGGCGAAGGTGTCGAGCTTCTGGATTTCTTCGCCGTGGATGTTGCGCTCGCCGGTGCGCCCGAGGACATCGATGAGCCCGGCCATGTTCACCTCGCGCGAGATGATCTTGGCGGCCAGCGCGATGTCGTAGAGCAGCGCCGAGAAGCGCCCCGACGCGCCGGGGAATCTCCGCTCCTCGTCGATGATGTGGCGATCGATGGTGACGACCTTGCTTCGCATGGCGCCCAAGATCGCACGGATGGGGGGCGGGGGGCAAGGACGAGGTGCGCGCCGTCTTCAGCGGGGCCGCGCAGGGACTATCGTTCCCCCCTTCCCCGCACCCTCACCCGGCCATCGCGCTCGGCGATCACGGTAACGGTTCCGTGGCGGTCGGTTCTGTAGATTTGCGCCCCCGCCCGTTCGAGGCGCCGCAGGACAATGGGATCCGGGTGGCCGTAGCGATTACGCGCGCCGACCGGAATCAGGGCATAGGGGGGAGAGGCCGCGTTGATGAGCGCCTCCGAGGTTGATGTAATGCTCCCATGATGGCCGACCTTGAGGAGGGTGACTTCGGGAATGCGGTCCAGGATGCGGCGCTCCACCTCGTCGCCGGCGTCGCCCATGAGGAGAGCCGAGAACTCGCCGAATTCGATGTGGAGAACGACCGACCAGTCATTCGGTTCGCCTGGATCGAGCGGTTCCACGTCTCCCTCCTCCCCCGGGCGCGGCGGACTCAGCACGCGGAAGACCACCCCGTCGATCGTCCACGCATCGCCCGCAGCCGCGCGCCGCCACGGAATTCCCGCATCTCGCGCCTCGGCCAGCCCGTCCATCTGCCCCGCCTGCCCCCCGCCCAGCCCCGGCCCCAACACCGATTCGGTCCGTACATTGCGCAGCACCGCCGCCAATCCCCCGGCGTGGTCCTCGTCCGGATGCGACAGGATTATCGCCTCCAGGCGGCGCGCGCCCTGCCCGTGAAGGTATGGAACCACCCGTGTCAGCCCGGCGTCGGTTCCGCCGAATCCGCGCGGCCCGGCATCGACCAGGAGCCACCTTCCCCTTGGCGTGCGAATGGCGATCGCGTCTCCCTGCCCGACATCGATCGCGACGATTTGCAGCGTTCCCCGCCCCGCGAGCGAGAGCGCGGCCTGCCCGGCCCACAGCGTGGCCAGCGCCGCGAGTATCGACACGGCGGCCCGAACCGCGGCCCGGCTGCGCCACCCCGCGTGTCCCAACGCCATCGGCGCCAGTGCCCCCACCGTGAGGAGCGCCGCTTCGCGAGGGGTGAGGAGTGCGACCGTTCCCGGCAGCCCGCCCAGCCAGGCCGCCGTGCGGGTGACCGCATCCAGGAGCCCCTGCGCCCCCAGTCCGACCACGGCCGCACCCGGGATGTGCAGCACATCGAGGACGATCGCGGCGATGACGCCCGGGACGGCGGCCGCGACCAGCGGCGTGAGCAGGATTGACGAGGGTAGCGAGAGGAGCGGGATCTGTCCGAAGTGCCAGGCCAGGATGGGAGCCGTGAAGACCGACGCCCCGATTCCGGCGGCCACCGGCGAAGCGATGAATTTGCGGCCGCGATGCTCGGGCCAGTGGCGCAGAATCCACCGCGTCATGATCAGGATTCCGGCAGTTCCCGCGACAGTGAGCTGGAAGCCGGCCCCCGCGACCTGTTCGGGACGCAGCAGCGCGATCATCAACATGGAGAGACCGAGCGCGCCCAGGGGACGGGCGGGGGCGTGGCGAAGCCGCCCCAGAACGAAAGCGGTGGTCATCCAGGCGGCGCGGGTGGCGGAGGTCGGGGCGCCGATGAGGAGCACGTAGGCCCAGACCCCGATCGCGACATGGGCGGCGCGGCGGCGCGGTGGCTGTCCGGTGGCCGAAACCAGTGCGCTCAGGAGCGCGGCGATCACTCCGACGTGAAAGCCGGAGATCGAGAGCAGGTGGGCGGTGCCGGAGCGCGCGAAGGCATCGATCAGTTCGCGGGGAATTCCGTCGCGGTCGGCCAGCACGAGCGCCGAGGCCACCCCGGCCTGGTCCGCGAGCCGCCGGTCGAGGGCTTCCATCGCGCGGCCGCGGATCCGTGCACGTATGCGGGCGCTCCAGGGCACGGGCACCGCGGATTCGGTCCGGGCCACCGAGTTCGCACTTAAGTACAGTGTTTCGGTGCCGTCGGGGCGGAGCGAGCGAATCCAGCGTCCCTCCACCTGCACCGGTTCCGCTTCCGGGGGCGCTCCGGCGCGGCTGTACACGCGCACATCGGCGGGACAGCCCGTTTGGCCGGAGCCCAGGCGCAGAGTCGATGCCCCCTCTTCGCTGACGCGGGTGAAATACCCGGTGACCGAGGCCGGCGCTCCATCGGGGACCCGGGGAAGGCAGCGCTCGGTGGTTCGCCGCGCGCCGGTTGCCCAGGCCAGACCCGCCAGCGCAACCAGTACGAAGGGAAGTGTGCGCGATTTGGGACCGCGCCATATCAGGATGGGACAGAGCGCGACCAGGATGGAGCCGAGAGTTCGGTCGAAGCCGATTGCCGTGCTGGCGGCCGCACCGACGGCGAAGCCCACGGCGGTCCAAAGGATCGGCGGCGAGTCCCTCACTCCAGTAGCGATTCTCCCTCTTTGGCGGTCATGTGGCGCTCGCGGAGCAAGCGACGGACCCGCAGATCCGTGTGAATGCCCGCGGCGACGACGACAACCATCCCCACAACCATTCCCCCGAAGGCCACAAAGGTGACCGGAACCTCGCGCAGCGTGACGATTCCGAGCCCGACCATGGCCTCGTTGCCCTGGTTGGCGACGGCGAAGCCGATTCCCAGCGCGACGACCGCCGCCAGTCCCACCAGCACCAGAAGGCGGCTCATGCGGAGACCCCCGCTGCCATCACCGGCGCACCCGCCGCGACCGGTTCACCCGCCACGCCGGCACCCGCGACGCATTCGCCCGCCACGCCCGCGCCCGCGGCCCCCTCCTCCCGCAGGCGCTCCGCAATGAAGGTCGGACCGGTCGTGCGCGTCAGCCGAACCGTGAGGTAGCGGCCGATCTCTTCCTCCCCACCCTCCACCACCACCGCTTTGCCCCGCCGCGTCCGCCCCAGGACCATCCCCTCGCTGCGCGCGGTTCGCTCAATCAGCAGCTCCTCCACGCGGCCCACCTCGCCCTGGTTGATCTCCCTCTGAATCGACCGCGTGAGCGCAATCAGCCGTTCGAGCCGCCCTTGCCCGACCTCGTCGTCGATAAACTGGTGCGTGGGCAGCCGCGTCGCCGGCGTTCCCTCGCGGGGACTGTACTTGTATGTGAAGGCATCGTCGAAGCGGACCCGGGCCAGCAGCTCGAGGGTCTGCTCGAAGTCCTCTTCGCTCTCGTTGGGGAAGGCCACGATCACATCGGTGGAGAGCGCAATGCCAGGGACGGCGGCACGGATCAGATCGACCTTTTCCAGAAACGACTCGGCGGTGTAGCGGCGAAGCATGCGGCGCAGAACGCGGTTGCTGCCCGACTGAACCGGCAGGTGAAACTGCTCGCAGACCGCCGGCTCGCGCGCCATGACCCGGACGAGCTCATCGGTGACGTCGTTGGGATGGGGAGAGGTGAAGCGGACGCGGCGAATTCCGGGAACGCGGGCCACCCCTTCGAGCAACCGGGCGAAGGACCAGTCGCCGTTGCGGTACGAATTCACCGTCTGGCCCAGGAGGGTGACTTCGGTGATGCCACCGCGGGCCGCCTGCGCCACCTCGGCCAGGACCTCGCGCGCGTCGCGATTCTTCTCCGAGCCGCGCACATAAGGGACGATGCAGAAGGTGCAGCGGTGATTGCACCCGCGCTGAATCGGAATCCAGGCGGTAACGGTCGAGCGGCGGCGCTGTTCGAGCCCCCGGTAGTTCTCGTCGAGCGAGAGGTCGAGAACCGAGAGACGCCTGCGCTTCGGCGCCGGGGCTGTGTCCGGGACCGCATCGTAACCGCCGTTGCCCGTGCCCGCATTGGCCCCGTCTTCGCGAATCCGGTCGAGCGCGTCGCCCAGCGAGCGGTAGCCGTCGGGACCCATGACCAGATCGACGTGCGGCGCCCGCTCCAGGAGACCGGTGCCCATGCGCTGCGCCATGCATCCGGTGACGCCCAGGATCAGCCCGGGCCGTTCGTGCTTGATCGCATTGAGCTGCCCGACGCGTCCCAGCACCCGTCGTTCGGCGTGTTCGCGGATGGCGCAGGTGTTGACCAGCACCACATCGGCTCCCTCGGGACGATCGACGATCTCGTAGCCGCGCGCCTCCAGTACACCCTCCATGAGCTCGCCGTCGGAGATGTTCATCTGGCAGCCGTAGCTCTCGACGTAGGCCTTCATGCGGTGGCCTCCACGAGCGGCTGCGCGCCGGACGCCATGGCCCGGCGGTTCGCGCGGGCGGTGTCTGCGGGCGGGGGAATGAAGGATGGCGAAATGAAGGATGGGGGCGCGGTCGCGGTTGCGTCTCCGGGCACGGCGGCGGCCAGCTTCACCCGGCGGCCGTCGGAGGACAGGCGGCCGCTGTGAATGCGCCGCGCGTCCCGAGGTGGCCGGACTTCTCGCAGCGATTGCCCCGGCTCCGGGGACCGCGCCTCGTCCGGTGGCCGCGAACCCACTCGCACGCGAAGATAGTCGCCGGTGAGCGCCGTGCCCTTGTCGCCCTCCATCACCACCTCCACGCGGGAACCGCCCCGGCTGCGCGCATAGCGTTCGCCCTTGGCCGTCCCGAGGCTGCGGAGTGCGCGCGCGCGTTCCCACGAGATGCGTTCGGGCAGGCGGCCGGACAGCGTGGCGGCGACGGTGCCGGTGCGCGGCGACCAGGGAAAGACGTGCAGGTAGGTGAAGGGAAGCTCCTCGACAAGCTCCATGGTGACGCGGTGGTCGGCCTCGGTCTCGCCGGGGAAGCCGGTGATGATGTCGGCGCCCAGTCCGATCGGCGCGGCCGCGGCGGCGATCTCGAGCGCGCGTTGGCGGTACTGTTCGCGGGTGTGCCACCGCCGCATACGCCGGAGCACCGGATCGGCCCCGCTCTGAAGAGGCATGTGCAGGTGCGGAGCGAGCCGGCCGCGCGCGTCGGCGAGGAGGCGGATCAGCTCGTCGTCGACCTCGGTGGCCTCGATGCTGCCAAGCCGGAAGCGTGGAGCGGGAACCTCGTCCAGGAGGCGGCGGACGAGTTCGGTGAGGGAGCCGCGCGGATTCAGGTCGCGGCCGTAGTGACCGATGTGCACGCCGGTAATGACGAGCTCGGGGTGGGTGCGCGCCAGGATCCGCGCCTCGGCGACGATCTCCCGCGGGGGACGGCTGCGGCTGGCGCCCCGGGCGAGACGGGTGGCGCAGAAGGAACACTTGCGGTCGCAGCCATCCTGGACCTTGAGCCAGCCGCGCGTGGCTCCGGCGCGACGGCGCAGCGGGGTGGCGCGACGAAGGGAGAGGAGGGGGCTGGACCCGTCACCGGCATCCGTCCGATTCCGGTCGGAGAGCCCGTTGCGGGCCAGCAGCCGCCGCGACGCCGCCAGAACGACATCCGGATCGTGGCCCTCGACCACCGCCCCGACCTCCTCCATGGCGCGGTAATCGCGGGCCCGCAACACGGCCGAGCACCCCGCCACCACCACACGCACCCCCGGACTGCGCCGAGCCGCCCGGCGAATGAAGCGGCGCGCATCGGCGTCCGCCTGACTGGTAACGGTACAGGTGTTCACCACACAGAGCTCGGCCTCCTCCAGCCGGGCAGTGCGCGCGTCCGGGTAGGTCGCCTCGATCGACTGGCGCATGCGCTCGGTGTCGTACTGGTTGGTCTTGCAGCCGAAGGTCCTGAAATGAACGCGCATGGCCCGTGCCGTCAGGTAGTCGGAATGCCGGGGGTCAGGAGCTCGAAATGCCAAGCGAGATCGTGGCCCGCCAGAAGCTCTCGGCCAGGGGAAGGCTGTCGCGCCGTACTCGCTCCATCGCGATGTCGGCCCACCCGAGGGGCTGTCCCTCAATCTCTACGAAGTTGATCCCCAGGCCCACCGAAAACGCCGATTCCGACGGATCCCGGGCCTCGAAGCGGAAGGGCGGCGACCCGCGGCGATACCCGATCCGAAGGGGCAGACTGCGCACCTCGCGCTCGATCATTCGCCACTCGATTCCCGCACCCCAGCCCAGGCTGCGTCCGCTGAGCACGCCCTCGGGGAAGCCACCCGCGCCGGACCAGTCCTGATAGACCACCGAAGTCGCGAGAAGCAACCGTTGCGTGAGCCGTCCCGTGGCGCCGGCCGAAAATCTCGGGGGCACATCGTAGCGGCTCTCGGGACCGGCGGTGTCGTCGCCGGGATTCTCCGCCAGCGCGGTCGAAAATTCGGCCGCGCCCCCCACATGGATGAGTTCGTGGGGATCGAAGCCGAAGCCGGCGGCGAAGGTGTAGCCGCTGTACGACCACTGCGAGTCTTCGCGGTAGGGGCGCACATCGGGCCCCACATAGGTGGAATCGAGGGTGCGGTCGAAGCGCTGGTTGAGCCGTCCTACATAACGGCCCGCGCTGACGCCCAGCGAGAGCGCCTCTCCGAGGGGTTGCGACCACCCCACCCGCGCGACCGAGGTGCCGCCATCGGTCTCGAAGCGGTCCTCGACGGAAACATCCGCGCCTCCGAGCGTGACCAGGCGATTGCGCGCGCCGGACCACCTTCGTTCCATGTGACCGGCCAGCGAGAGGGTGACGACGCCGCGCCCGTAGGCGGGGTAGCCGATCGCGATCAGGGGAAAGCGGGTGGTGCGCGTCGTGCCGCCCTGGTCGCCGAACTCGAAGTCGCCCCACAACGGCTGCATGGACGCGGTGATGGTGGGAAGCCGCAGCCGGGCCGCCGCCGCTGGATCGGTGGGCGAGACAAAGGCCCCGGGCAACCCGATCGACACGCCGCCGAGCCCGGCCTGTCGGCCGTTGCCGACGTCGATGGGAACCCCGAGCGCGCGAAATCCCAGGAAGGACTGCGCCCCCGCGCCATAGGCCGGTCCGAGAAGCCCCAGCGCCAGCACGAAGGCCGCTCCGACACTCCGGTCCCCGCTCACGATCCCCCCCGCGAAAAGTTGAGGATCAGGCGCAACTCCGGCTCCCCCACCACCACCCCCGTTCGGCCCAGCCCCACGAAGGAGGCGTACTCGAGAGAAAGCGGCTCGAAGCTGGAGAGGAGCGCCACCGTGCTGCTCATCGGATCGCCGCCCTCGCCCGGGTCGGCCAGCAGGTCGCGCACCAGTCCGGTCACCGGCACCTCCACGGTGTGACCCCCCGGCGGCGCGAACCACTCCGGCGCGAGGATGACTCCGGCGATCCCGGTAAGCGATTCGCCCAGCGGCGACTTGGGGAGGATGTCGGGAACCATGACGGAGCGCACATCGATGCTGAGCGTGTCGGAGGGGGCGAAGGCGGGGTGAGGCGCACGCGTGGTGAGGCGCAGCCCCGCGTAGGAGAGGTGGTCCGGGGTGATCTCGATGGGACAGGCCAGCTCGGCGCAGAGCGCGGGCGGCCCCGTGAGGGTGGCGGGGATGTCCAGGTCGAGGATGCTGCGCCACGCGGGAACGCCCCCGACGCGCATGCCGGCGGCGGGAGGGGGCGGGAGGGGATCGTAGATGAAGGTGGCGTTCTCGGTGGTGGCCAGCACCTGGATGATCGTGTCGGGGTTGAGGCTGGGCAGCGTCCGGAGCCGCAGCAGCGCGGTCACGACCTGAAGGCGCACCCCCGGCGTGCTGGTGCCCAGGCGCACGCCCCGCGCCAGATCGGTGGTGTCGGACCAGGCGGCGATCTGCGCCGAATCGATCGCGATGGAGACCGAATCGCCGGCGGCCGGATCCCACACGGCCTCGCCGAGATTGCGGAGCTCGCCGCCCCCCGGCGCCGACCAGGCCACCCGGTGCTGGACGGTGTCGATCGCGTGGCCCCAGTTCGCGCTGAGGCCGTCCCAGGGTTCGGTGAGGGCGTGCGCGCGAATGGCAACCGGGCCGTCGTGGACGCTCCCCAGGGTGTCGAAGCGCGCGACGATCCGCCCCGAGAGGAAGGTGAGCGAAGAATCCGGCCGCGCCGTGCCCGCCGTGTCGGTGACGGTGGCAAAGCGGGGGTAGCGCCCAAAGCGCAGCAGGGTGGCCGCCTCCAGTCCGGTCTCGACTCCGGCCGTGTCCTGGCCGCCGTAGCGGTGCGCGATGAACCCGCCGCCCAGCTCGGCCGCGCGGCCGTACCCTCCGTAGACGCGTACGCCCTCCAGGAAGTCGCGGGCCGGCAGGGTGACCTCGATGGCGACGCCGGACCGGACCAGATCGTCGCTCTCGGCGGTGGGAAGCTCCTCCTGGCAGGCCGTGAGGAGGAGGGCGCAGAGGAGGACCGCCCGACCTTGGATGGAAGGTAGCCCGGGGGTCATTTCACTCTCTCCAACCGGTTCTCCTCCGACTGCGGGCGCACCCTGGACGACGACCCCGGCCGCGCATCCGGTTCGGTGGACCGTTTGTCGGGCACCAGGACGAAGGCGTGGGGGATAAGTTCGCGGAGTGGCCAACGGCGTCTCTCGGTCCGTCCGAAGCTGTGGATTGCGATGTCGGTCCCGAACTCGGCGACCACCTGGCGGCAGGCTCCGCAGGGTGCGACCGCGGCATCGTCCTCGGTCACGATCACCAGTCTCCGGAAGCGCTTGTGACCCTCGGCGACCGCCCGCGTCACCGCAGCCCTCTCGGCACAGATCGTCAGTCCGTAGGAGGAATTTTCCACATTGCACCCGGTGAAGACGGCCCCCGATCGCGACTCCAGCGCGGCCCCCACCCGAAATCCGGAGTAGGGCGCGTGGGCGCGGCGAAGCATGGCACGCGCATGGTCGGCCAGGCGTTCGAGGGAACGTGGATCCATCTATTGCTTTGCCGGAACCCGGGGCAACCGCGGCGAGAACCCTGTGAGGATCTCGTACGGAATCGCGCCCACCAGCTCGGCGACCTCCTCCAGGGGCAGTTCGGTGTCACCATCGCGGCCGAAAAAGGTAACCACATCGCCGGGGCGGAGATCGCAGTCGTCCAGCCGCACCACGGTGGTGTCCATCGATATGCGGCCGATGATCGGGAGGCGGCGGCCGCGGGCCAGGACGAATCCGCGGTTGCCGAGCGCACGCGGGAGACCGTCGCCGTAGCCAATTCCCAGCACGGCCCAGCGTTCGGCGCCGGTGGCCTGGTAGGTGGCGCCGTAGCCGAGCGTGGTTCCCGGGGCGGCGTTGCGAATCAGGAGGACGCGCGCGCGCAGGGCGGCAACGGGTTCGGGGGAAGGGACTTCCGCTCCGGCGGCCGCTCCGTAGAGGTGGATTCCGGGGCGAACCGCATTGGCGGTGCGGGAACGGAGACGGGGACGCATGGCGGCGGCGCTGTTGGCGCAGTGGATGAGGGTGCCGGGGGCGAGAACGCCATCGTGGCGCAGGAGATCGACGAAGCTGTCGAAGCGGTAGACCTGGGCGCGGGCGGCCAAGGGGCGGGGGACTTCGGCGGAGTGCAGGTGGGTGAAGACGCCGAAGAGGCGGAGATTCGAGCGACTGGACTCGTGGAGGGCGGAACGACTGGATTGCTGGAGCGCTGAACGACTGGACTTGCGAAGCGCGGAGCGACTGGATTTACGGAGGGCGGAGCGACTGGATTTACGGAGGGCGGAGCGCCATGTCGATGCGGAAGCGGGATCGAGGTCGAATCCGGCGCGACCCATTCCGGTGTCGAGTTCGATCTGGAAGGGGATGGGGCTGGTGGCGGAGGCGGCGAGTTCGCCCAGGACGGTCAGGCTCTCCAGATCGGAGATGGCGGGAATGAGTCCGGCCGCAACCGCGCGGGGGAGCGATTCGGGGGGAAGGGGGGTGTAGGTCATGACCGGTTCCGGGACGCCGCGCCGCTTGAGCTCCTCGCCCTCGGCCAGGGTGGCCACCCCCCAGCCCAGGGGATTGGCCATGTGCAGGACGGCGGTGGCGCGGAGGGCGCCGAGGCCGTAGCCGTCGGCCTTGACCATGGGGATGAGGTGGATGCCGGGTCCGGCTGCCGCACGGACGCGCTCGAGGTTGCGCAGCATGGCATCGAAGCGCACCTCCAGCCAGGCGCGGTCGCGGTCGCCGGATTCGGGGGGGTCAGGGCGGGGATGGGGGATCATGGGCCATAATATTCCGGCATGATCATGATTCTGTCATTGCATGATTCTGTCATGGAAAGGGGCGGGCACGACAATGCCGGCGAGAACGGACCACGGTTGCGCCTCCGGATGCAGGACGCCCGGGTCGCGGCAAGAGGCTTCCCCCTGTGCGCTCCGGCGCGCGGTTGCCGTCCAGGGGCGGGCGCGCCGCAAGGGATTCGATTGGGACGAAGCGGCGGAAGCGCTGGAAAAGGTGCGCGAAGAGACGGAGGAGGTGGCAGCCGCGCTGGCGCTGGAGGGGGCGGAGATGGCTCGGCCGGAGGGTGCGGGCGCGGTGGCCGCAGCGTCGATGTCCGGGTCCGCCCGGCAGGACAACCGGGAAGATCTTGCCGACTCCCCCCTGGCCGGCGAGCTCGGCGACCTCCTCTTCGCGGCGACGAATGTGGCGCGCATGACCGGGATTGATCCGGCGGCCGCCCTTGCCGGCGCCACCACCCGCTTCGAGGCGCGCTTCGCCGAGGTGGAGCGCATCGCGCGGCGGCGCGGCCTGCCGATGCCCGGCACCCCTCTGGCGGAGCTCGACCGCATCTGGGACGAGGTCAAGCGGTCCTTCTCTCGGAACCCACCTGACCCACATCACTCCGGCTCTGGCTGAGTCGCAAATCTGCTGGTCGCCGGTCGCCGGTCAGTATCCGGCCTTCGCCGGTCGCCGATCAGTATCCGGCGCGCTTGTCCACCAGGTTGCGGAGTGGTTGGCCCCGGGCAAAGCGCCCGATGTTTTCGACGATGAGCGCGGTCTGCCGATCCCAGAAGCGGCGGGTCGTCGCGGAGATGTGCGGCGTCATCAGTACGCGGGGATGCGCGTAGAAAGGATGGCCCGCGGGAAGTGGTTCGCGGTGGAAAACGTCCAGCCCGGCCCCGCGCAGCGGTCCGGCCGGTGCGAGCGCCTCCAGGAGCGCCTCTTCGTCGACCAGGCGGCCGCGCGCCACATTGATCAGCACCGCGCCTTGTTTCATGCCCAAGAGCCGTTCGCGCGTCAGGATTCCGCGGGTGGCGGGCGTCTCGGGAAGGCAGAGCACCAGGTAGTCCGACCCGGACACCACCCCCTCCACCCCGCCCTCCCCCACAACCACCCGCGCCGCGGCTTCCTCTTCACCCGCGCCGCCGCCGACCGGCCCCTCCGCCCCCCGCCGCCGCACCGCGGTCACCTTCGCCCCCAGCGCCCGGGCCCTCGTCGCCACCTCGCGCCCGATGCCGCCGTACCCCAGGATCCCCACCGCCGCGCCGCCCACCTCCCGCACCGGCGCGTCGGCCGCCCACCAGGCGCTGGCCCCCCATCGCCCATCGCGCTGCGCCCGCGTTGCAAGGTCAAGTCCCCGCGCAAAGTAGAGCATCATCGCGATCACCGTCTCGGCCATCGGCACGGCGTGGATTCCCGCCGAGTTCGTGAAGTGAACCCGGCTGGCCCGCATGGCGGGATGCAGCGACGATCCTGCCCCGGCCGCCCCCGAATGCACCCACTCCAATCCGGGGCCGTGCTCCAGAACCTCCGCCGGGATCCCGTAGCCCATGTACACGCGCGCCCCGGCCACCGCGGCCAGGAGTTCGGCGTTGACGCGGCCCGCGCCGTCGCCGGAGCCGTCGGAGACCGACTCCATGAAGTGCACGCTCCAGCCCGGGGGAAGCGCGGCGACGATGGCGCGGCGGGCGCGGCCGGGCAGCTCCCAGATGGGGCGGCGGTCGCGCAGGTCGATCACGATCCGGCTCATGCGCGGCGGTCCCTTTACGGCGTCAGCCGGTTGATCAGCCGCGGGTAGGGAATCAGCTCGCGAATGTGCGGCCGCCCGGCAATCCATCCCACGGTGCGCTCCAGCCCCAGACCGAATCCCGAGTGGGGGAAGGTTCCGTAGCGGCGCAGGTCGAGGTACCAGCCGTAGGCTTCCTCGGGCAACTCCTCCGCGCGGATGCGCGCCTGCAACCGGTCCAGGTCGTCTTCGCGCTGGCTTCCGCCGATGATCTCGCCGTAGCCCTCCGGCGCCACGAGATCGTTGCAGAGCACGGTGCGCGGGTCGTCGGGGTTCTCCTTCATGTAGAAGGCCTTGGCTTCCTTCGGATAGTTGTAGACGAAGACGGGCCTGTCGTACCAGCCCGAGATCGTCGTCTCTTCCACCGCGCCCAGATCGCGTCCCCACTCGAAGTCGCGACCCCCGGCCTTCAGCCGTTCCACCGCCTCGGTGTAGCTGATTCGCGGGAAGGGCGGGCGAACGCGTTCCAGGACGGCACGGTCGCGCTTCAGCGCATCCAGCTCGGTGGGGCATCGCTCCAGAACGCGGGTGACGAGGTGGCAGATGAAGGCTTCCTGCAAGTCCATGTTGTCGTTGGAATCGGCGAAGGCCACCTCGGGCTCGATCATCCAGAACTCGGTGAGGTGGCGGCGCGTCTTCGATTTTTCGGCGCGGAAGGTGGGCCCGAAGCAGTAGACCTTGCGAAAGGCGGGACAGGCGGTTTCGACGTAGAGCTGCCCCGTCTGCGCCAGGAAGGCCCGGTCGCCGAAGTAGTCGGTCTCGAAGAGGGTTCCGGCCGACTCGCCGATTGCGCCGGTGAGGATGGGGGTATCGATCCGCACGAAATCGCGCTCGTAGAAGAAGTCGTGGATCGCCTGCTCCACCTCGGCCCGGATGCGCAGGCCCGCGCGCTGCATGCTCGAACGCAGCCAGAGGTGGCGGTGATCGAGGAGGAACTCGGCGCCGTGCTCCTTGGGCTGGATGGGGAAATCCTCGCTGGGGCCGATCAGGCGGAGGCCGGTCAGGGTGAGTTCGTGACCGCCGGGGGCGCGGGCATCGGCGCGCACGGTGCCGGAGATCTCGACGCAGGCCTCCCGGGTGAGCGATGTGGCGAGGGTCCAGTCCTCGTCGCCGAGCTGTGAGCGGACCACCACGCACTGCACCGTTCCCGTGCCATCGCGCAACATGACGAAGGCGACGCGCGCGTGGACGCGAAGCGCCTGTACCCAACCCGTGAGGGTGACCTGGCCGCCGGCGTGGCCGGGGAGTGCGCGCACGGTGGCGGGGGGCGGGGGGGCGGGGGATTCGGGGGCGGAATCGGTGGAATCGGTGGAATCGGACGGGGATTTCATGGCGGGGGGGTGGGCGGGGGAAGGGAGAGGGAGGCCGGATGGGATGGTGCGCCCGGGAAGGACGGCGGCCAACCGCGCGCGGGACCGGTGCGGGCGGGGGAAGATCGTCGGAAGACGGGTCCGGTTCAAGCCGCTATCCGACCCCGAAGAGACGGGCGCGTTCGCCGAAGCGACGGTCGAGCTGAAGGCGGATGACGGCGTGCGCCGGATCGGTGAGATCGGGGTCGTCGTCAATGATGCACCGGGCTCGTTCCTGCGCCGGGCCGATCAGATCCTGGTGTTCGAGGAGGTCGGCGAAGCGTAGCTCGATCGCGTGGCCGTGCTGCTCGGCGCCGAAGAAATCGCCCTGGCCGCGAATGCGCAGGTCCGCGGCCGCGATCTCAAAACCGTCGGTGGTGCGCGCAAAGACGGCCAGCCGGTCGGTCTCGACCTCGGCCACCACCACGCAGAGTCCCCCCTCCTCCCCCCTCCCGATCCGGCCGCGAAGCTGGTGCAACTGCGACAACCCGAAGCGTTCGCCGTTCTCGATCACCATCGTGTTCGCGTTGGGCACATCGATCCCCACCTCCACCACCGTCGTCGCCACCAGGATGTCGATCGCGCCACGCTGAAAATCGCGCATGATTCTCTCCTTGTCGCCGGCGGGAAGGCGGCCGTGCAGGAGCGCCAGGCGTCGCCCGGCGAAGTCCTCGGTTTGCAACCGCTCGAACTCGGTCTCGGCCGCGCGGAGATCGCTTCGCTCCGATTCCTCGATTGCCGGAAAGACCAGGTAGGCCTGGCGGCCGCGGTCGAGGCGGCGGCGGAGTTTGTCGTAGATGGCCGACCGTTCCCGGGGCGCGGCGATGCGGGTGGCGACCGGTCGGCGACCGGGGGGAAGCTCGTCGATGATGCTCAGATCCAGGTCGCCGTGAAGCGTCATGGCCAGGGAGCGCGGGATCGGGGTGGCCGACATGAGGAGGGTGTCGGCGGAGGGTGCGCGCTCGGAGAGAGCCATTCGCTGCCGAACCCCGAAGCGGTGCTGTTCGTCGATCACAGCGAGCCCCAGTCCCTGAAACTCCACTCCTTCCTGAATCAGGGCGTGGGTGCCGACCACGATCCGCGCTTCTCCGCGGGCGATGCGGGCGCGGGCCTCTTCGCGGCGGCGGGGGGAAGCCGCCCCGGTAAGCAGCTCAAGCGCGCAGGGCAAGCCATCCAGCAGCTTCCCGATCCCCCTGGCGTGTTGTTCGGCCAGAATCGAGGTGGGCGCCATGACCGCGGCCTGGCAGCCCCCTTCCACCGCCAGCAGCATCGCGAAGAGCGCCACCACCGTCTTCCCCGATCCCACGTCGCCCTGCAGGAGCCGATTCATCCGCCGCCGGGAGGTCATGTCGGCAAAGATCTCGCGCAGCACGCGGGTCTGCGCGCCGGTAAGGGTGAAGGGCAGAGAGTCGTGCAGGGAGCGGATCAGCTCGTTGGTGCGCCTGAGGGGGACTCCGGGCCGTTCGCCGGTGGCCTTGTGACGGACCCGGGCCTGCATGAGTTGGTGCAGGAAGAGTTCGTCGAAGGCGAGACGGCGCAGGGCGGTGTCCTTCCGGGCGATCGTGGCGGGGCGGTGAAGGGTGTGGAGGGCGGCCGAGAGTTCGGGAAGGTCGAGCTCGGCGCGCACGGTCGAATCCAGGTATTCCTCGGCGCGCACATCGTGGAGGAGCCGGTCGAGATTGAGCTTGAAGAGGCGGCGGAAGATCCACTGGGGAAGATCTTCGGAGGCGGGATAGGTGGAAAAAATCGCTCCCGAGGGTGACCCGTTGGCGCCCTCGCGCACGGCAGACGCCCGCTCGCCCTCGTCGTGGCGGGCCAGGACGACGAACTCGCGCGGCTGAAGCTGGCGCCCGTGAAAGAAACGGACCGGACCGGTGACCAGCAGCCGGTCGCCGGTGCGGACGCTGCGCTCGACCCAGGGCTTCCCCGGCCAGGAGCAGGTGATGAATCCCGATCTGTCCTGGACCACCGCCTGGAAGATGCGGAGGCCGGCGCGGGTGGGAAGAATCCCCGTGCTGCGGACCCGTCCCACGACGGTCGCCTCGCTCCCGACCCGGGCCTTCTCGGCCGGCGTGATCGTGGAGGCGTCGTCGTAGCGGCGCGGGACATGGTAGAGGAGATCGCGCGCGGTGAGGATCTGCATGCGCTGGAGCGAGACCGCGCGCCGCGGGCCCACACCCTTCAGGAATTGAACGGGCATGTCGAGCCGGTGGAGCGCCGCGTCCGGGGGGCTCATCGGGCGGTTGCCAGCGTCTCGGCCGGCAGTCCGGGGGGACCGCAAAGTCGCGGCGGGACCGGACGGGCGCTCATGCGCGGGCGGCCAGCAGACCCGCAACGAATTCCTGGGCGTCGAAGGATTCCAGATCCTGAAGTCCTTCGCCGGTTCCAATCAGGCGCACCGGGATCCCGAGCTCCTCGCGCAGCGCGACGACGATTCCCCCGCGCGCGGTCGAGTCCATCTTGGCCAGCACGATTCCGGTCACATCGACAAAGCGGGAGAACTCGCGTGCCTGCACCAGGCCATTCTGGCCCACCGTGGCATCGAGCACCAGGAGCGTCTCGTGCGGGGCGTCCGGCTGCTGTTTGGCGATCACGCGGTTCACCTTGGCGAGCTGCTCCATCAGGCCGCCGTGGGTGTGCAGACGGCCGGCCGTGTCGACCAGAACCACATCAACTCCCCGCGCCCGCGCCGCCCCGATCGCATCGAAGGCCACCGCGGCCGGATCTCCACCGGGCTGTCCTCTGAGGAACTCGGCGCCCGCGCGCTCCGCCCAGTGTTCGAGCTGCTCCACCGCGCCCGCCCGGTAGGTGTCGGCCGCCGCCACGAGAACGCGCTTGCCCCCGGCCAGGAAGCGGTGCGCGAGCTTTCCCACGGTGGTGGTCTTGCCCACGCCATTCACCCCGACAATCAGGTGAATCGTCGGTCCGTTGACTGCCTCGGCCAGCGATCCGGCGTCGTCGCCCGCGAAGACCTCTCCCAGAGTGCGCTCCAGAATGCGGCTCAGCGAACGCTCGTCCCCCGCCCTCCCTTTTCGCGCCTCTGCCTCGACGGCCTCCACGAAGCGCATGCTGGCCTGGACCCCGAAATCGGCCTCGATCATCCGTTCTTCCAGCTCTTCGAGGCTGTCGGCGTCGATCCGCGTGAAGGCCTTCGGGATGACGCGACGGATCGCCCGTGACCAGAAACCGCGCTTCGCCACGGATCTCTACCGCAGTCCGGCGCGGCGGCGGCCGATCCACTCCGCCGAGACCACCGCCAGGACAAGGAGCCAGGCAACCGGCCAGGTGCGAAGCGGGCGTCGGGCGGTGGCAAGCGCGCGATCGGCGGTGGCGCGCACCGCAAGGTCGGCGGGGTCGGTGGGACGGACCAGCATCTCGGCGGTGAAGGACTCGATCTCGAAGTTGCCCGCGAGGGTGTCGGCGGTGGGTGGTGGCTGCGCCGCGAGGACCGAATCGGGGGATGCGTTCGCGGATGCGGCCGCGATGGTGACGGCATAGCGGTAGCCGCCGGGGGCCAGGGGCGGGGTGGTGAAGGCGCCGCCGGGGGGAACGGCAAAGGTGGAATCGAGGAATACGGCGTTTTCCGCACCGATGACGCGCAGCGAGATCTGCTCGCCCTCGTAGCCACGTGCGATCCAGGTGGCCGGGACCGAAACGGGGAGGATGGGGCGGGTGGGGCGGATGCCGGGACCGGTCGCCAACGGTTCGTCGGCCATGAGCCAGCCCGCCGCCGCCGCCCACAGCCGCCGGTAGTGTTCGCGTGCCTCGCCGCCCCGGAAGGCCCACCGCCAGAAGCCGCGGGCCAACACCACGCCCGTCCGCCGCCCCCCCTCCCCCGTCCGCAGCACGAGCGCGGGCACCACTTCGCCCACCCCACCCCGGCGGAGCGTCAGCGCGGCCACCCCGGCGGCGCCCGCAAGGGGCAGCACATCGGTCAGGGGCGGCAGACCCGCAGCCTCGAAGGCCTCCACCTCGCCCGCAATCGGCGACGGCGGCGGCGAGTCGGGGTACCACTCTCCTGCGAGCGGAGCGGCCGCGGCCACCCCACCCAACCCCGCCCCCGCCCCATCGCTCGGAAAGATCAGCATTCGGCGCGTGCGCGCGGTGGTCGCCTCGAGCATCGCCACTTCGTCCCCGTCCACCCCCATCGCCACCACCATCTCGGCCCGGCGCAGCATCCGCTCAAGCGCCATCCCGTCGATCGCGGGACTGTCGCCCGCCACCGCCACTCTCATGGGGTGATACCGGTCCGGCCCGGTGCGCACGTATCCCCTCACCGGAAGACCCGTCACCTGGTCCAGGACGGAAAGGAGGTAGCGCGGCTCCCAGTCCCCCGCAAAGGAAACCAGGAGCACCCCGGTCTCCTCGGGATCGACGCGCACCATCGCGGCGCGTTCGTCGTCCGGTTCGAAGGCGTCGGCGCCCTCGATGCGCGCGGTCACCCGGTAGTTACCCGCTCCGCCCAATGCCGCCAGCTGGAAGTCGGCCCCGCGGGTGCCCCCCGCGTCCGGCGCCGCGAGCCGCAGCGTCCGCACCGGCTGCCCATCGACGGCAATCGTCACCGCCAGAGAATCGACAGCCGCGCTTCCCTCGATCTCCACTCTTCCCCCCACCACCTCGCCCCCCGCGACCGTCGCCGGCAAGATCAGGCGCGCAAGTCCCACATTGTGACCGGCCTCACCGGGCGCATCGACCGAGAGCGCCACACCCAGCCGCCGCCCCGCCAGCGCCGTGGCCACGGGATCCTGAACTCTACGGTCGGTGACGAGAACCACCTCGCGCGCGCCGGCCTCGGCAGCGACCGTCACCGCATCGGCCAGGAGCGACCGCGTCCCCGTGGGCGCCAGCGCCGCCAACGAATCGGACTCGACCGCGCGCACCGTCTGCCCGGCCACGAGAATGCGGGCGCCTTCATCCGCCAGAATCCGGGCGCGCTCGCGGGCCAGATCCCAGATCGAAGCCCCGTCGGCGGTCAGCGCGGCCATCGACGCGCTCGCATCCAGCACCGCCACCAACTCGGGCGCATCGCGGCGCGCTCCCGTGTTCAGCGTCGGATTCCACAGCAGAACCACGACTCCGGCCACCGCGACCAACCGCGCCGCCAGCAGGTAGGGACGGCTGCGCACCGCGAACTCCCGGCGCAGATAGACCCAGACGCAAAATCCTCCAGCTACCAGAAAGGTCGCGATCAGAAGCAGCGTGGCCACCCGCCCGTCAACCTCCCCGCAGTGCCGGCCCTACTGCTGGTCGGCGTAGCGGAAGTTCAGGAGGTCGGCGCCGGGCAGCCGCATGAGAAGCGAGAGGTGCGCGTCGCGAATCAGATCCCATTGGGCAAACGCCTCGGCCGGAACCGGTTCGGCGGGGGGAAGATCGACCGCTAGCGGATCGACCGGGCCACCGCGCGTGTGCATCTCGTAGTGGAGATGGGGGCCGGTGGCCATGCCGGTCATGCCGACGAAGCCGATCACCTGTCCCTGTCCGACCCGCGACCCCACCGCGATCCCCTGCGCGAACTCCTGCATGTGCGCGTAGCGGGTGAGGATACCGTTGCCGTGCTGCACGTCGATCACCCGTCCGTAGCTGTCGTTCCAGCCGCGCCGCGTGACCACCCCGTCCGCCGTGACCTGGATGGGGGTTCCGGCATTGGCCGCGTAATCCACGCCCCGGTGCGCGCGCCAACGCCGCAGAATGGGGTGGAAGCGGCTCATGGTGAAGCGCGACGAGATTCGGCTGAAGCTCAACGGCCGCAGCAGGAAGGCCTTGCGGACCGATTCGCCCTCGAGGTTGTACCAGCTCCCCTCGCCGTCGCCATTCGGATCGAACCAGATCGCGTGATGGGGATCGCCGTCGTTGATCAGCTCGGCGGCCAGGAGATGTCCGGACTTCATGCTGCCATCGGGGCGTTTGACGCGCTCGACAACAAAACGAAAGCTGTCGCCGGCCTGAATCTCGCGGTAGAAGTCCACCTCCCACTGGAAGACGCGGTCGAGGTCGTCGATGAAGGCCATGCGATCGCTGCGCGGCACCGCCTCCAGCTCGGGACTGTCCACGATCGCACTCCAGAGACTGGTCGCGATCTCCCCCACGGCATAGACGGTGTCGACCATGGTGGGCAGTACCTCAAGATTCGCTTGCCACCGGCCGAAGTGGTCGCGCCGCAGAGACACCCTCCGGTCGGCATCCAGCTCGATATGAACGCCGTCGATCCGGTCGTTCTCCCTCTGGCGGCGGATCGTCACCACGGTTCCGGCCCGCAGACGCTGGGGGCTCCCGTGCTCCCGGAATGCGAGGAGGAACTCCTGTTGGTCGGTCGATTCCAATCCGGCCTGGTGCAACACGCCTCCAAGCGTCATCCCGAAGGACAGCTCGCGCACCTCCTCACTGAACCGGGTCTCCGCGAAAACCCCCTCGATCTCGACTTCGCTCGGCGGTGTTCTCTCTGTGAACAGAAGGGCAGCGGCGATGGCGGTGGCGACGAGGGCTCCGGCCCCTGTCTTGCGGGGATCGATATTCAGGCGTCTACCCTCCGTACGAAGGTCGGCAACTCCACTTCCCGGAACCGAAACATACCACCTCCCTCTCCGCGTGCGGCGTTTCGGCGAATCTCGCCACCGGGTCTTGTCGGAGCGGCGGACTGCTGCGGCACCCGCGGTCCCTCGGCAACGACAGCGGGTCGGCGCGGCGGCGGGCGGATGCCAACGGGCCGGACCGGGCCATCCGCATCTACGGGTGCCTGCGCGGGCACCGCCAGAGTTCCCTGCACCGACGCAACGCTCGACGGGGAGCCACCCGCGACCGCCACCTGCGCGGCGACCGGGCGAACCTCATCCCGGGCCTGGCCGAAGGTCGGACGGATTACCTGCTCGGACACCTGCGCTTCTTCCTCTTCGGGCTCGTCGAAGCCGGTCGCGATCAGCGTCACTCGAATCACGCCTTCCATCTCCGGATCCTGGACGGTCCCGAAGATGATCTCGGCCTCGTCGCCGACCTCGCGCTGGATGAGGGTCGAGATGTCGGTCACCTCATCGATCGCCAGATCCGACCCGCCGGTGATGTTGATCAGGACACCCTTGGCGCCTCGGATCGACAGGTTGTCCAGCAGGGGCGAGGTGACTGCATCCTGCGCCGCCCGCAGCGCCCGATCGTCTCCCCGGCCCACTCCGGTGCCCATCAGCGCGGCGCCGCACGAGGTCATGACGGTGCGCACATCGGCGAAATCGACATTGACCTCGCCGCTCACCCGGATCAGATCGCTGATTCCCTGGGTGGCGTGCAGAAGAATCTCGTCGGCCTTCCGGAGGGCGTCCTGGAAGGAGGTGCCCTTCTCCACCACGGCGCGGAGCCGGTCGTTGGGAACCACCACCATGGTGTCAACGGAGCGCCGGAGCTCGGCCAGCCCCTGCTCGGCCTGCTGCATCCGCTTCTTCCCCTCGAAGGAGAAGGGCCGGGAAACCACCGCGACCGTGAGCGCACCCATCTCGCGGGCCATCTCGCCGATCACCGGAGCCGCGCCTGTGCCCGTTCCGCCTCCCATGCCCGCCGCGATGAAGACCAGGTCCGCTCCTTCGAGCGCCCGGCGAACCTCGGCCGCGTCCTCGGCCACGGCCTGCCGCCCAATTCCCGGACGGGCACCGGCCCCGAGTCCGCGCGTCAGCTTCTTGCCTAGCTGAATGGAGACCGGGGCGCGCGAGTGGGCGAGCGCCTGCGCATCGGTGTTGGCCGAAATGAACTCGACCCCTTCCAGGCTCTCGTCGATCATGCGGTTGACGGCGTTGCCGCCCGCGCCGCCGACGCCGATGACGCGCATGAGCGCGGATCTGCGGGGAATGTCTTGCACTTCGAACATCGGTCTCCTCCTCCGGGGACAGCGCCCCATTGTAGTGTCTTTCGCCAATTTGCGCACCCGGGTCCCGCCGGCCGCAGCCCTTTGCGGGGTCCGGATACAGTGTTGTCAGAGCAGTGTCATCAGAAGAATTCCCTCAGCCAGGCGCCTACGCGCGTTACCACTCCCGAGGCGCGGGTCGTTGCACCCTCTCCGGTGGCCCGGTAGCGCTCCGCACCGTGTAGAACCAGTCCGGCCACCGTAGCGAATCCGGCCCGGGCCAGCGGATCCGAGGTCCCGCGAAACCCGTCTCCGGGAACGCCGATGCGGGCTCCCACCCCCAGGCATTCCCCGGCCAACTCGCTGATTCCGGGAGTCGCCGCGACGCCACCGGTCAGGACCACTCCCGCCCCCAGAGCCCCCGGATCGCAGATCTTGCCCAGTCGGTGCGCAACTTCGCGGAACATGCTCCGGAGCCGCCGTTCAATCAGCACGGCCACGCGCAGGCGCGGGAGTTCGTCGCTGGTGCCACCCAGGGTGCGGAGCCGAACTCGTTCGGAGGGATCGACCGCTCTCGGATGAGCCGCCCCATGTTCCTCCTTGAGACGCCGGGCCTGGGCGAAGGGCACCGAGAGTCCGCGAATCAGATCGCTCGTGATCGCCGATCCCCCGAAGGGCAGAACCATGAGGTCGATGGTTCGGCCTTCGTAGTAGAGCACGACGCCGGTGGAAGCGCCGCCCATGTCCAGAAGCGCCACTCCCAGCTCCTTTTCGTCCTGGGCGAGCACCGCGCACCCCGCGGCGATCGGTTCCAGCACCTGGTCCTGGACGCGGTAGCCCGCCCGTTCAACCGCCCTCGCAAGGTTGCGGACCACTGCCGAGGATGCGGTCACGAGGCAGAGTTCGGCCTCCAGCCGGGTTCCGTTCATTCCCACCGGATCGTGGATTCCCCACTGGTTGTCCAGGCGGTACTGCTGCGGAATGGCGTGGAGGATCTCGCGGTCGTGCGGAAGGGGAACCGCGCACGCCACCTCATTGACGCGGGTCACGGCCTCGGGGCGCACCGCCGGGCCCTCCACCGCCGCCACGCCGACCGAGTGCTCCACGCCAATGTGGTCGCCGGCAATCCCGACATGAACGCGATCGACGCGCGCACCCGCCATCGCTTCGGCTTCCTCGACCGCGCCGCGAATGGACTCGGTGGCCGCATCGAGATCGGTAATGATGTCCTTGCGTACGCCCTCGGTGATCGTCGAACCGATGCCGACGATGCGCAACACGGGCCGGTGACCCTCGTGCAGACTCTCGCCGATGACGGCCCGGGTGCGGGTGGACCCGACGTCCAGTCCGCAGATCAGCGCCGATCTCATCGTGTCCTCACCACAACCTGGTCGGCGAAGCGCAGGTCGATCTCGCCGGGAACCTGGCCGTCCAGACTGCGAGCGTCGTTGAACGCCACGACCGCCGCGCGGAGACGGCTGCCGGTAATCGGAGGATGATAGCGGATGCGGACCTGGTCGTCGCCGACGAGGAGGACGACCTCGCGGTCGTCGATCCGCGCCTCGGAGATGACGGCGAAGACCATGGGCGCCACCGCGGCGATCGTGCCGGCGTCGCGGGCCAGGACGCGGCGGCCCCAGAGCGCTTCGGCGCGCGGAGTGGTGACGCGAAGCAGGGGAAGGTCGAGAAGCGTGACGGAGGGATCGACTGCGATTTCGTCTCCGCGGCGGTCCACCGGAGTCGCCACCGGGGTAGCCACCAGGCCCACCGGGACCGGCCCCAGTGGCAGAGGCTGCGACGCCTCCTCCTCCGAAGCCCGTCGCGCGGCCTCGCGAATCGGCAACATCGCAATCAGGAGGGCCAATACGGCCAACACGACCACGACCGCCACCCCCGCCACCGCCCTCACCCGCCCCCCTCCCCATTTGCGGCTTCCCCGTCGCGCAATGCGGCCAGGAGCTCCGGCCCCGCCGACTCGATCGACCCGGCTCCCATCAGCACGCAGAGGTCACCCGCCGCCAGATCGGTGGCCAGCGCGGCCGGCAGGCTGGCAAGCTCCGGATGGTAGGTCACCCGGGACGCCGCTCCGCCATGCACCGCCGTCGCGATCATCTCGCCGCTGACGCCCGCGATCGGGGCCTCGCGCGCCGGATAGACATCGGTCACCCAAACCCGGTCCGCCTCTTCCAGCGCCCGGGCGAAGTCCCGGTGAAAGTCCCGCGTGCGCGAATACAGGTGCGGCTGAAAGACCGCGACCAGCCTCCGTTCCGGACTCGCCTCGCGGGCCGCGCGCAGCGTTGCGGCGATCTCGGTCGGGTGATGCGCGTAGTCGTCCACCACCTCCACCCCCCCCGCGCCTCCCAGCGGATCGTAGCGCCGCACGACCCCCCGGAATGCGGCCAGCCCCTCGCGCACCGCCCCCCACCCCACCCCCAGCGTGCGCGCCACCCCGACGGCCGCGAGCGCATTGCGAACATTGTGTACCCCCGGCACGGCAATCCGAAAGCGGCCCGCGCCTGCGCCCTTCTCCACGATGGCGAAGCTGCTGCCCCGGCCCTCGGACCGGACCCCTACGGCGCGAAGCTGCGCTCCCGGGGCCAGACCGTAGCTGCGCGTGCGTCCACCCCCCCGCACCCCGGCGGCGGCCGCTCCCGAGTCGTCGCCGCAGATCCAGAGCCTTCCCCCCGGCGCAATGCGATCCACGAACTCGGCGAAGGCGGCGCGCACTCCGGCCAGGTCGCCGTAGATGTCGAGGTGGTCGGCCTCCAGGTTGGTTACGACGGCAATGGCCGGGCGGAGCTCGAGGAAGGAGCGGGCGAACTCGTCGGCCTCCACCACGAAGAGATCCGAGTCGCCGGGACGCAGATTCCCCCTCCATGCGGTGACCTCGCCCCCGGCCACCCCGGTGGGATCCAGTCCCCCGGCCTCGAGGATGGCGGTGGTCATTGCGGTGGTGGTGGTCTTGCCGTGCGTTCCCGCGATCGCCACGACGCGCCCCTCGTTTACCCACTGGCCGAGCGCGCGGGCGCGATTCATGACGGGGACTCCGCGGCGGCGGGCGGCCTCCAGCTCGGGGTGGCCCGGCGAGATTGCGGAGGTGAAGACCAGCGCGGAGATGCCCTCCACGTGGGCGGGATCGTGGCCCCGGGTGCAGACGATGCCGAGCCGGGCCAGACCGCGAGTGGTGCGCGATTCCTGCAGATCGCAACCGGTGACGACCGCGCCGCTCCGGTGTAGCATCTCGGCGAGGGGGGCCATGCCGGCGCCGCCGATTCCCATGAAGTGCACGGGACCCTGGGCGGCAAGCGTGCGAAGGGTGGCGGGCGCGTTCATCGCAGCAGCTCCGCGACGGCCGCGGCAATGGTGCGGGCGGCGGCGGGACGGGCGCGCGCCAGGGCAGCCCGCGACATCGAGTCCAGCCGGCCGGGATCGGCGAGGAGACCGCCGACCTCGCTCCGGAGTCGTTCGCCGGTGAGGGGGCGGCCGGCAGGGTCGGCTTCTGGAAGGTGAAGGGCGGCTCCGGCGGCCTCCAGGGCACGTGCGTTGGCCGTCTGGTGATCGGCGGCGGCGGTGGGCAGAGGCACCAGGATCGCCGGCAGGCCCCAGGCGAGAAACTCCGAGGTGGCCATCGCGCCCGCCCGCGAGACGACCAGATCGGCGGCGGCCAGCGCCTGGTACATCGCCGCCGGATCGAGCCAGGGAACGATGCGGTAGCGCTCGCCCGCCGTGCCGCCCATCGCCGCGGCGATGGCTTCGTGGTGCGCCGGTCCGGTCACCCAGAACACGAAGAAGTGGCCGCCGCCGGGTGGGCCGCTGCGCAGCGCTTCGAGGGTGGCCCGGTTCAGGCCGCGCGCGCCCTGGCTGCCCCCCACGACCAGAACCAGGTGGCCGTGCGTGGGGAGGCCGAGCGATCGCCGCGCCGCCCCGAGGCCGTGCTCGGGGGGGTGGGGGAGGCGGCGGATCGGATTGCCGCTGTCGCGCACACGGTCGCGCACTCTTTTGGGGAGGGCGGCCCGTGCCTCCGGACTCGCGACGTGAATCTGCCGGGCCCAGCGCGCAATCAGCCGCGTGGTCCTCCCCGGGTGCGTGTTCTGTTCCTGCAATACCACCGGAATGCCGAGCAGGCGGGCCGCGATTCCGGCCGGCGCGCATGCGTAGCCTCCGGTCAGAACCGCCACCCGGACCTCGCGCTCGCGCAGATCGGGCAGGAGCCGACACACTCCCATCAGGAGGAGTGCGAGCGCCCGCAAATTCCCCGCCACAGCCGCCAGCGAACCTCTTTCGCGCCCCGTGCGCAGCCCGGCTACCGGGAGCAGCCGATGGTCGTACCCCAACGCGGGCAGCTCGCGCGCCTCGATTCGGCCCTCGCAACCGATGAAGTAGGGCTTCGCTCCGGGAAGAATCTCGGCCAGCTCCTCGGCGATATTGCGCGCCGGATGGAAGTGGCCGGCCGTTCCCCCGCCCGAAAAGACGATCCGCACGCCACTTCGCCGCCCTGGCAACGGCGCCGCGCCCCCGGTTACCACGGCGGAACTCCGGCTGGCGCCCGCGCCCGGCGCCGCTTCAGCGATCCTTCGCGCGCGATTGCATTCATCGATCCTTCGCGCGCGATTGACAAAAGTATCCCCACCGCCGCCAGCACCGTCACCAGATTGCTCCGTCCGTAGGAGATGAAAGGAAGCGAGAGCCCGGTGGCCGGCATCATTCCGAGCCCGACCCCGATGTGCAGAAAGGCCTGGAGCCCGATCAGCGAGGCGAGTCCCACCGCCAGGAGCTGGGTGAAGAGATCCGGCGCCTGCCGCGAGATGCGAAAGGCGATCGCCACGAATCCTACAAAGCAGAGGATGACCGCCATGGAGCCGACCAGTCCCCACTCCTCTCCGATCATCGCGAAGATGAAATCGTTGTGCGCCTCGGGCAGGAAACCGAATTTTTGCTGTCCCTCGCCGAATCCGACGCCCGTCACTCCCCCCGACCCGATCGCCACCAGACTCTGGTAGCTCTGGAAGGCACCCCCTTCCGGCACCACTCCTGGATCCAGGAGCAACGTGTCCCAGCGGGCCCTGCGATATCCGGAGGTGAGGATGGCGATGGCGAGGGGCGTGGCCCCGGCGGCAAGCAGCGCGAAGTGGCCGATGCGCGCGCCGGCGGCAAAGACGATGCAGGTTCCCAGGGCGGCGACCAGGATGGCCGTCGAGAGATCGGGTTCGAGCGCAATCAAACCGACCACAACCGCCCACACGATGATGAACGGGGCCAGTCCCCGGCTCAGGCTGTGGAATCGATCCTGCTTGCGCACCGCCGTGGAGGCCGTCCAGACCGCGACCGCAACCTTGGCCGGATCCGAGGGCTGAAAGCGGATGCCCAGATCCAGCCAGCGCCGCGCGCCATTGGTCGGGGGAGCGATCGCTTCGGCCCCGGGCATCACAACCAGCGCGAGGAGCAGAATCGTACCGATGAGAAGGATGTGCGACGCCCGGCTCCACCATGCGGTGGGAACGCGGGACAGCGCGGCCATGACGACCAGACCCAGCAGGACTCCGGTCGCCTGGCGGCTGACGTAATAGTGAGGCGAGAGATTGCCCTGGCTGGCCATGACCGAGCTGGCGCTGTGCAGGGTGATCAGACCGAAGGCCATGAGTATGACCGCGAGCGTCGCAAGCGCGCCGGCCTCCCATCCGCGGGCAAGCCGGGTCTCGGGACGCGAGATGCGCGCGCGGGCCGCGACGTCGAGCGCCCAGGTTCCGTGGCGCAACCTTCGCTTCCGGGCTCGCGTCCTCATGCCCCCCTCCCCCCGCCCCATGCACGCGCCAAGCGCCGGAAGGCGTCGCCACGCTCCATGTAATTGGCGAACATGTCGAAGCTGGAACAGGCCGGCGCCAGGAGCAGGGTGTCGCCCGGCCGCGCCGCCCGCTGCCCGGCCGCCACCGCCTCCGCGAAGGCACCCCGCACCCGCGCAACCGGGAATGCGGCCGCGGAAGCCAGCTCGCGCTCCACCCGCCCCCCTGCCTCCCCATAGGCCACCACGGCCCGCACCTTCCGCCTCGTCGCGGCGACGAGATCGCGAAGATCCTCTCCCTTGTCGGTACCGCCGAGCAGCAACACCAGCGGGCCTTCCAGACTCTCCACCGCGCTGAGCGCGGCCCCGAGATTGGTCGCCTTCGAGTCATTCACCCACCGCACCCCCCGCACCATACCCACTGGTTCGAGGCGATGCGGGAGCGGCGGAAAGGAACGGAACGCGGCTACGGCTCCCCCCTCCGCCATCAGCGCGCGGTCGGCCCCGGGAACCGCCACCGCCGCCAGGAGCGCGGCCAGCGCATTCGCCGCGTTGTGCCGCCCCAGGAGGGGAAAATCGTCCCTTGCGGCCACCCGCACAGGCGCATCGCCGTCCTCTTCCGTTGGAGCGACGAAGAGCCCGTCGCCCTCGAGCCAGGCGCCCGGACGCACCGGCCCGGCCACCGAGAAGCGTACCCGCCGCCCGGGAAACCCCTCCGCCATGTGCAACACGGCGCGGTCGTCGCCATTGAGCACCCAGGTCGTGTGCGCGGTTCCCGACTCGAAGAGCCGCCGCTTGTCGCGGTGGTAGTCGGCCACGGTGGCGTAGCGGTCCATGTGGTCGATGCCCAGGTTGGTCATCACGCCGATGTCGGGGGTCAGGTCGCGAATGTCGGCAAGTTGAAAGGACGAGAGCTCCAGGACGATCCTCTCGGGCGCGGGCTCCAGGAGCGCGAGCATCGAGGCCGGAGGTCCCAGTCCCCCGCCGATATTTCCGCCCAGAGCCGCCTTCACCCCTGCGGCGGCCAACAGGTGAGCCGTCAGCGCCGCGGTGGTCGTCTTTCCGTTCGTCCCGGTCACGATCGTCAGTGGCGCGCCAAGGAACCGGCCGGCGAATTCAGGCTCCGATATCCAATCGACGCCCCGAGCGCGCAGGGCGGCGAGGATGGGGACGCCGGGTGAAATTCCCGGACTGACGACGACGGTGCCGGCGCGCGCGATCGTCTCCACGCAGTGTTCTCCGAGCCGTACGTCTGCGCCCAGTCCCCCCAGGACTGCACCACGGGCTGTAGTTGCGTCGTTGCTGTTCTTGTCCGTGACATGTACCTCTGCTCCTTTCGCCAGGGCCAGTCGCGCGGCCGCTTCGCCGCTCGTCCCCAGCCCGATGATGGCAACTCGTTGCTGCCCTTTTGTTTCCCGCCGTCCGTCCACTGTCTTCCGCCGTCCGTCCGCACCTTTCGACTTCACTTCTTAACGCAGTTTGAGGGTCGCGAAACCGACCATTGCGCAGAGAATTCCCAGGATCCAGAAGCGGACCACGATCTGTTCATTCCTCCAGCCGGCCATCTGGAAGTGGTGATGGATCGGGGCGCACGCGAAGACCCGCCGGCCCTCTCCGTGTCGCCATTTCGTGTACTTGAACCACCGCGTCTGCACGATCACCGAGACCGTTTCGGCCACGAAGACGCCCCCCACCGCCGCCAGCAGGAGTTCGGCCTTGAGCAGAATTGCGATGGCCCCGATCGCGCCTCCGAGCGCCAGCGAACCGGTGTCGCCCATGATCACGCGGGCAGGCTGCGCGTTGAACCAGAGGAATCCCAGCGCCGAGCCGGTAATCGCCCCCGCCAGCACGGTCAGCTCGCCCGCGCCGGGGACGTAGAGCAGCCCCAGGTAAGCGGAGGCGTCCACCCGTCCGATCAGGTAGGCAAAGACGGCGAAGGTTCCCACCGCGATCGCCGAGAGCCCGGGCGCGAGTCCGTCCAGGCCGTCGGTGAGGTTGACCGAGTGGGTGGCGCCGGTGAGAACGAAGGTCACCCAGAGCACATAGGCGACAGGGTTGAGGACCAGCACCCATTCGTCGAAGAGGGGAAGATTGGTGGTCGTCGCGCCCACAGAGGCCTCCGGACCGAAGAGGACCAGGTATAGCCCGAGTCCCAGCCCCAGCGCGATCGAACCCGCCCACTTCCAGCGCTCCACCAGGCCCCTGGGCGAGCAGCGGACGATCTTGAGGTAGTCGTCGAGGAAGCCGATCGCCCCCATCCACAGCATGACCGCCAGCGCAATCACCACATACGGATTGCCGAGATCGGCCCAGAGGAGGGTGGAGACCGTCACCACGCCCACGATCAGAAGACCGCCCATGTTGGCCTTGCGTCCCTCGGCCTCGCCACGGTCCAGGTCGCTGCGCGGAGCGTCCACGATTCCCCGCCGCCGCATCGCCGCAATAAAGGGCCGACCCAGGAGCAGGGTGACGATCAGTCCCGTCGCCATCGCTCCCGCCGAGCGCACGGTCAGGTAATTGAAGAGGTTGAAGACGATGTGGAACTCGTCGAGTCCGGCGAAGAAGCGATGCAGCATCAGCGGGCCTCCAGCGATCCCAGGGCGCGCTCGAGTCCGACCCCGCGCGAGGCCTTGAAGAGGACGGTGTCGCCGGACCGGGTCAGGGCGGGAAGACGCGCCGCGAGGTCGTCGATGTCGTCGGCCAGGTGGATGCGTTGGTCGCGAGGGCTCCGGCGGGCGGCGTGCGCGAAGTTTCCGGTCAGGACAAAGCGGTCGATCCCGGTGTGAAGCACCCGCGACAGTGTCTCGGCGTGGATGGCGTGGGAGCGCTCGCCGAGTTCGAGCATCGTCCCCAGCACGGCCACCCGGCGGCCCGGAGCGTCCATCTCCGCGAGGGTGCGGACCGCCGCCAGGGTCCCGGCCGCGTTGGCGTTGTAGCAGTCGAGAAGCAGCGTCAGGCCGCCTATTCGGCGCACCTCGCCCCGCATCGGCGCGGGCCCGACTCCCGACACCCCCCGCGCCGCCGCCCCGTCCCCCACCCCCAGGATCCTGGCCACGGCCAGCGCCTGGAGCGCATTGGCCACATTGTGCGCCCCGGGAATCCTCATCTCCACGCGGCGGCGTCCCCACGCAAAGGCGTAGCTTCCGTCGCCGCGGAGACCGGCGTCGCATACGCGGAGACCGGGATCGGCGCGCTGGGACCAGCCACTCACCGCCACCCCCGGATCGATTCGTCGCGCGGCCCGCGCCAACTCCGGCGGTTCGTCCCCCACCACCGCCCGTCCCCCGCTGCCCAGACCGCGCAGGAGATCGAGCTTTTCGGCCAGCACGCCCCCGAAATCGCCCAGCCGTTCGATGTGGGTCTCGGAAATGGTGGTAATCACCGCCACCGTGGGCTCGGCGATGCGGGCCAGCGCGGCGATCTCTCCCGGTTCGTTTGTGCCCAGTTCCAGCACCACGGCCGTCGCGTCGGCGGGCAGCGCCAGGATCGTGAGCGGCGCCCCGACCCGGTTGTTGTCGTTGGCCAGGGTGGTGTGCACCCGGTAGCGCGGCGAAAGGGCGCCCGCCGTGAGATCCTTCGTGGTGGTCTTGCCGGAGGACCCGGTGATTGCGACGACCGGAATCCGGGTGGCGCGGCGGCGGTGGCGGGCCAGATCCCCGAGCGCCTGCAGGGTGTCGCCGACCCGGTAGCAGGGAATGGGGGAAGCCGCCGGTGCGCGCTCGGCCACCACACCGCCGCAGCCGGCCCGGATCGCTTCGCCGATGAAGTCGTGGCCGTCGAAGCGGTCGCCGGCGAGCGCGACGAAGAGGTGGCCGGGACGGAGGGTGCGCGTGTCGGTCGAGATTCCCCGGTAGCGCCGCCTGGGGTCGCCGCCGCCGAGTTCCAGCGCGCTCCGCACCTCGCGGTCGTTCCAGGCGAAGCTGCTCATGGCCGCCCTCCCTCCAGGTGGGCCCGCACGATCTCGCGTTCGCTGAAGGGCCGCTTCTCGCGTCCCACGACCTGGTACTCCTCGTGCCCCTTACCCGCCAACAGAACCAGGTCGCCCGGTCGGGCCCGGTCGAGCGCCCACAGGATCGCCTCGCGCCGGTCGACGATCTCCACCATTTCCGCTCGCCGCGACGCCGCATCCAGCCCGGTCACCCCCGCCGCCACCCCGGCCACGACCGTCGCCGGCTCCTCGGTGCGCGGATTGTCGGAGGTGACGACCGCGAGGTCGGCATGGCGCGCGACGGCGGCGCCCATCGGGGAACGCTTGGTCGGATCGCGATCGCCGCCCGCCCCAAAGACCACGATCAACCTTCCCGCAACGAGGGGCCGCAGGGTGCGCCCAACCTGGTCCAGGGCGTCGGGCGTGTGCGCGAAGTCCACAAAGACGTCGAATGGCTGGTGCGCGAGGCGTTCGAGCCGACCCGGAACCGGGTGCGCGTCGTTCAGTCCGTGGGCGACGGCCGCCGGATCGTTTCCCAGAGCCAGGGCACAGGCGGCGGCGCAGAGCGCGTTGGAGACGTTGAAGTCCCCCGCCAACGGCAACCGCACGGGGAGACGGCGACCCTCGGCGACCAGAACGAAGCGGGAACCCCGGTTGGTCAGATCGACATCCTCGGCGGTCACCGCGGCATCTCCCGCCAGGCCGTAGCGGAGAACCGGTCCGGTGGGACGAAGCGACCGCCAGGCGGGATCGTCGGCATTCACCACCGCGACGGCGCCGGGCTTGCCCAGGGTGAGGAGCCGCGCCTTGGCCGCCAGGTAGCGATCGAAGCTGCCGTGGTAGTCAAGGTGGTCGCGGGTGAGGTTGGTGAAGGCCATCACGTCGAAGCGCAGGCCGTCGAGGCGAAGCTGGTCCAGAGCATGCGACGAGGTCTCGAGGACCGCGCTTTGCACGCCCCGTCGCACCAGAGCGGCCAGCCGTTGGGAGAGCTCGACCGATCCCGGCGTGGTGAGCCCCTCGGTGCCGGGAACAACCCGCCCCTGGGCCCCGACCACCCCCAGGGTGCCGATCGCCGCCGCGGGACCGTCGCCGGCGAGGAGGCCGCGCAGCAGGAGAGCGGTCGTGGTCTTGCCGTTCGTTCCCGTGATGCCCGCCAGCCGCAGCGCGCGCGAGGGCGACCCGGCCACGAATTCCGCCGCAACCGCCGCGGCCCTGCGCGCGTTGTCCACCTGGATGCGCGGCAATCCCGCCGGTCCGGCCGGGCGTTCCACGATCGCGGCCGCCGCGCCCGCCTCGGTGGCCGCGCCGATGTGGTCGTGCGCATCGTGCGCCGCACCGCGCCACGCCACGAAGAGGTCGTCCCGCCGCACCTGGCGCGAATCGTTCCGCACCCCCCGGATCTTCATCCGCTCCAGGGTTTCGGCAGCGGGCAGCGGCGAGGTCACCCCTACGCCCGCCTCGGTCAGCGCGGCAATCACCCGGCCCAGACTCACGGTCACCTCCCCCCCACCACCCGGACGGTGTCGCCGGCCGCGACCTCCACCCCTTCGCCCGGGAAGACCGCCGCCACCCTTCCTCCGCCCTCGGCGCGCACCCGCAGCCCCATCTTGTGCAGGCGCCGTAGCGCCACCCGCATCGGCACCCCCTCCAGATCCGGCAGGATGAGCGGCTGTTCGGATGCGTCCGCGGGAATCTCCAGCCGGGCCGGGAGCGAGCTCCAGGAAATCGGAACGACACCGCCGCCGGGTTCCGCCAGATCGGTGGAGGCGAAGCGGACCAGAGGCTGAACCGGCGGGAACACGGGGCGATCGCGCCGGGCGCGCGCCAACTTGCCGCGGTCGACCGGGATCCGGGTGGCCGAGAGCAGGTTCTGCAGGGTGGACCGCGTGACCGGAGCCGCCGTCTCGCCGCCGTAATAGGCGCTGTCGGGGCGGTCCAGCCGTACAAAGAACAGGAGTTGGGGATCGTCCGCCGGGAAGTAGGCCCCGAACGAGGCGTAGTAGGCTCCCTCCTCATAGCCATTGTCGCTCCCGGTCGCACGCGCGGTGCCGCTCTTTCCCGCCACCTGGAAGGACGAGAGGCGCGCCCGGGTTCCCGTTCCCCGGTCCACCACATCGACCAGAACCGGGGTGAGCTTTTCGGTCACCCACTGGGGTACCACCTGGCGAATCACTCGTGCACGTCCGTAGTGCCTGGGTTCTCCGTACTCGTTGCGGATCTCGCGCACGATACGGGGCTCCATCAGGAGTCCGCCGTTGGCGAGCGCCCCGTAGGCCAGCGCCATCTGCAGCGGCGTGACCGCGATCTCGTAGCCGTAGGCGAGCGAGTGCGCCGAGGTCGCCGACCATTTTCCGGGCAGCCGGAGGGTACCGGACACCTCGCCCGGAAGCCCCACCCCCGTCTCGGTGCCGAAGCCGAAGTCGCGCAGCGCGGTGTACTGCTGGCCCGCCGAGAGGCGCTCGGCGAAGCGGGCGATTCCTATGTTGGAGGACTCCCGAACCACCTCGTGCAGCGTCATCCACCCGCTCGCCGTGACATCGGTGATGGTGCGCCCGTTGACCCTCCACCGTCCCTGTTGCGTGTCGACGGAATCGGTGAGCGCGGCCAGATCGTGGCGCAGCAGGGCCGCGGTCGTGAAGGGCTTGATCGTGGAGCCGGGCTCGAAGGGGGTGTGCACTGCCGACAGCGTCGACCGTCCGGTGTCGTCCACCGAGATCATGGCGAGGATTTCGCCGGTTCGGGGATCGGTGATGACCAGGTCGCCGGCCCGGGCCCCGGTCGCTGCCAGCGCGTCGGCCAGCGCATCCTCCGAGATGGCCTGGAGATCCTGATCGATCGTGAGGACGACATCCAGACCCGCCGTCGGGGGCATCAGAGTGACCGCGTCGCCGGGGATTTGGCGGCCTTCGTTGTCGCGCGCCACCACCTCGCGCCCGCTGCGCCCCGCCAGAACCGAATCCATCGACTGTTCGATTCCGCCGGCGCCCGCGCCGTCGATGACCACACCGAGAACGCCCCGGGCGAGGGCCCCGCCGGGGTAGAGCCGACGCAGCTCGCTCTCGATGTGGACGCCGCGCAGGCCGCGGAGGGGCGCCACTTCGGTGAAGGAATACCGCCCGGGGAGGAAGTGCCAGCGCCGCTCCGCGCCGGGTGCGGAGGGGAAGGGGGAAAGGGACGCCCCCAGATGCGTCTCCAGCGCGGCCGCAACCGCCTCGAAGTCCTCGACTTCGTGTGGGGCGATCGCCACCCGGACCTGCCAGTGGCTGACGGCGAGCTCGCTGCCATTGCGGTCCAGAATGCGCCCGCGGGGAGCGGGAATCGCGCGCGTCAGCCGGTGCTGCCGCTGGGCGTCGTCCACCCAGGCCTGCCGCTCCAGGATCTGTACCTCGACCAGGCGCGCCATCATGATGCCGGCCAGCACAACCCAGCCCATCAGCAGGATGCCGCGCCGGGTGCGGATCCGTCCGTGCCGCGACTGCTCGCCCGCCGGGCCGTTCACGGGTGGTCTCCGGAGGTGATGACGAGTTCGCTCTCGGCGGGAGGACGCATTCCCAGCCGCCGCCTCGCCTCGGCCGCCACCCAGGGACGCGCTTCCATGACGTCCACGGCGCGCCCCAGCTCCGCGCGCGTCTCGGCCACCTCGGCCAGCTCGCGCTCCACCGAATCCAGCTCGGCCAGCACCGCGCGGGCGGCCGACTGGCGCCAGGCCACGACCGTGAGCGCTGCCAACACCGTCACGATGGCCAACATGGCGCGCGCGATGATCCGCTTCCTGGTCATGCTGCCCTCATCCAGGCGCGTAGCCTCGCGGGCCGGGCCCGGGGATTGGCAGCGATCTCGGCCGCACCGGCGGTGACCGGCTTCCGGGTCAGCGTCGTTCCCAGCGGCACCAGGGCGGAGGCCGGAACGGGGAGGCGGGGGGGGAGGCGGCGCGCGGGATCGCTCCAGTCGCGGAAGGCACGCTTGACCACCCGGTCCTCGATCGAGTGGTAGGCGATGACCACGATCGTCGCGCCGGGATGCAGTAGATCGCGGATCGCGGGAAGCGCCGCGCGCAAGATCCCGATCTCGTCGTTGACCCGGATTCGCAGCGCCTGGAAGAGACGCGCCTTTTCCGCGTGGGTCGAGCGGCGGGCCAGCACCGACTCCAGCACGGCCACCAGATCGTCGCTGGTGCGCGGCGGACGCCGGGTGCGGCGCTGCACGATGCGGGTGGCGATGGCGGCCGGACGGGGGGCCTGGCCGTCGCGGAGCGAGGCCGCCAGCTCCACCTTGGTCGCCTCCCGGAGGAAGCGCGCCGCGGTCAGCGTGTTGTCGGGGTCCATCCGCATGTCCAGCACGGCCCCCTGCCGGAAGGTGAAGCCGCGCGCATCGCGGTCGAGCTGCCACGAACTCACCCCCAGATCCAGGAGCGCACCCGCCAGCCCCGCCACGCGTACCTCCGCATCCTCGTGAACCGCGCCAAAGGACAGTCGCCGCAAGCGCACCCGGTCCCGCCAATCCGCAAGCCGGGACCGCGCCGCCGCCAGCGCCTGGGGGTCGTGGTCGAGGCCCAACACCCGGCAACGCCGACAGTGTTCGAGGATCGTGGCCGCATGACCGCCGCCGCCGACGGTTCCATCCAGGTACAGCGCGTCGCCGGACCCGTCTCCCGCTTCGGCCTCCCGGCCAAGCAGATAGTGCAGGACCTGGTCGACCAGAACGGGTCGGTGAAATGGCTGGGAGTGCATCTGCGAACCCCCTTCCCTAGCCGAAGATCTGCGTGGCGAATTCGTCGTCTCCGTCCTCCGGAGGTTCGAGCGTGTCAAAGCGTGCGGCATTCCAGAGTTCGATCCGGTCCAGAGCGCCCACGAAGAGCACCGATTCGTCAAGCCCCGCCTGTTCGCGCAGCCACGGGGGAATGCGGATGCGTCCGTGGGCATCGGGTTCCACCTCCACGGCGCTGGCCGTGACCCGCCTGACGTAGGCGCCGCCGTCGCGCCGGGCCTTCCGGTAGGCCAGGAGATTCCTCTGGATTTCCTGCCAGGTCTCGGGGGGGAAGAGATCGAGATGGGTGTTCTGCCATTGCAGGAGCACGAGGGGTCCAGACGTGACGGTGCGCCGGAAAGGCGAGGGGAAGCTCACCCTTCCTTTGGCGTCGATCTGGCATTCGTGTCGGCCGAGAAATCCGGACATGGTCTTTCTTCCCATTTTATCCCACAGTATCCCACTCTAATACACTGTCGTCCCCTTTCGCAACAGGAGCGGGCGTAAACCCACCACGGACAGGCGCAAGATCAGGGGGCGTAAGCGAAGAAAACCGACGACCGGCCGGGGGAGTGTCCGTCCTCTGCGCAGGACGTTTGGGACGGACTTCCAGACGCATTTGCCGAAGGGGGGTGAATCGATTGCCGAAGGGGGTGAATCGATCCATGACCTGGGCCGAGCGCCCATTTCCGGCTGCGCGGCGTGCGGGGAACCGACCCACCCGCCCGAGCGACTACGGGAACACCGGGGGGCAAGAAAAAAGGGGCGCCGCGGGATCAATCTTCCCGCGACGCCCCCCTTGCCGAAGAGGCTCTGGTCAGCCCGGAACGGGCAATCAGGATCCGCGCTGGATCGTTCTCTCCATGATCTCGATGTACTGCTGGGTGGCGTCGCGGAACTGCTGGAGCTGCACACCGGAGATGGTGGCGGCGTATTCGGCCACGCGGCCAAGCGCGAAGAGCCTGCTCGCCCGCCTCAGTTCGGGCATGAGTCTGTTCGCAAGCGCCACCGAAGCCTGCCGATTGGAGGTGTCCAACGCCTTGTAGGACGCGTCGGCCCCCTGGTAGATCGCGTAAGCCTCCCAGAAGTCGATCGGAGCCACCGCTCCTTCCGAGAGCTCCGCCTCGAAGGTTCTCGCCATCTCGAGGAGGCGCAGCGCGTACGGCAGGTCGGTAGGACTCGCGTTGATCCCGTTGTTGACCGCATCCGCAAAGAAGATGCGCGAGACATCGTCCGCGGAGCGTTCCCCGGTCTCGATGGCCTGCGTCAGGTAGGGGAGCGATTCGTCCGCGCGTCCCGCCGTCACCAGCCAGGTCCCCTGGCGGCCCCGAACATTCTGATAGGCCGGATCGCGCGTCACGGTCTCGTCGAGCGCCGCGAGGGCTTCGTCCACCCGGCCGTCCTCGTTGAGCAGATCGGCGTACAGCGACCAGAACTGCGCCTCGTCGTCGTGCGTCTCCAGCACCTGTTCAGCCATGGAGATCGCCTCGTCGAGCTGACCCAACTCCTTGAAGATCGCGATCATGTTCCGGAGGTGACCGCTCTCCATGTCGATGCCGCGCTCCGCATAGGCCTTCTGGTAGGACTGCTGGGCCTTCTGGTAGAGCTCCGCCGTCTCCATCGACATCGGAGCGTTCGGCTCCGCGTCGGCAACGCGATTCTGGGCAACGGCGGTGGCGAAGGAAGCGTGCTGAAGGAGGAGGTCGACATTGTCCCCCTCGATCTCCAGTCCCTCTTCCGCCAACAGAAGGGCTCCCTCGGGGTTGCCCGCCTGAGCCGCGTCGTAGGCAATGCGCATGCGGACCTGCGCGTTTCCGGGGTTCAGCACCAGGAACTGCTTGTAGTACTCGAGCGACTCTTCGTTGTGGCCCAGCGTCGCCGCCAGGAATCCCGCCAACTGCAGCGCCTGCTCATGAAGCGGATCGAGCTCCATCACCCGCTGCGTCTCGGCGTAGGCCGCGTCGGTCTGCCCCTTCTCCTTGAGCACATTGGCATAGACGAAGCGGACCGGCGCATCGTCCGGGTTCATCTCCAGGGCCCTGAGACAGTTCTGCTCCGATGCCTCCCAGTCGCCGGACTCGAAGTACTGGCCGCAGAAGATCGCCGCGCGCTGCAGCTCCAGGAAGATGTTGAACTCCTGCGCGATCGCCTGCGCCGCCTCCTCGGCGTCATCGCGGGGCCAGGTGCGGTCGTCGATCGTGAAGCTGGTTCCGCCCGGCTCCGCGAACTGGATACCCGAAAGAGTGAAGGTGCGGTCGTCGCGGTTCTCGGTGGACTGGCCGCAGAAGACGACACGCGCGCTTACCAGCGGGGCCATCTGCAGCGACTGGATGCAGTCGAGCTCGTCGTACTCGATGTCGTACTGCCGCGCCGCGTCGCGCACCACCTTCTCCTCGAGCGGCTGGTAGCCCGGAGTCTCCTTGATGAGATCCCGCAGCTCCTTGGCCAGGTCGCGCCCGAAGTCCTTGTCGGCGTCCTCGAGCGGCCGGAGGTTGGTGACCATGACCGTCAGGGGCTCCGCGGCCTGCGCCTCGGCGCTCGTCGCGAGGATGGGGCTGCCCGCCACCGCGACCGCGGCCATGGCAAGCAGTCCCCGAACTGTAATTCCGTTCCGTAGCCGACTCCTCATTTTCCTCTTTCTCCGGTTCTGGTTCCTCGAACGGGGGTTCCGACAACGCTTGAGCCCGAACGCGGCGGGGCGAATCCGGCATCCGGATAACGCGCATCCTGGCCGATCCGCCGACGCAACGTCAGGGCTCAGTCATTGAATCACTCGATGTTGAATCGTTTGGCGACGAATCACACTCAATGTTGAATCATCTGGCGACAGATTCGGTAATGTATATTTTTCGCTTCCGCAAGGTCAAGTCCGTTTCCACAGGGTCAAGTCGTTTCCGCAAGGTCAGGCATTCCGCCAGCCCCACGCACCTCCGCAAGGGTTGGGCGGGCGGGCGGGAGCGGTAAGGCGAGATCCCTCACGGGACGGCCCTGCCGCGATCGTTTTCGGTACACCGATCCGTACGCGGTGGGTCCATTCGGGTACGGAGGGTGCAAGGCCCGATCAGCCCCATGGCGCAGACTCGGGAACGGTCTTCCGGACGCGGGAGGCTGGACGAGCCCGCCGGGTGCGTACACATTTCTCGTGCCGGTGCGCATTTTCGCCCGGATCATTGTCCGCGCGGATCCCCTTGACATCAGGCAACCCCGTCGCAGGAAAACACCCATCCCCTAAGAGGAAATCAGAGATGAAGAACGCAATCCCGACCATCGCCACGCTGTCGCTTGCCCTCGCCTTCGCAGCGGCCCCGCCGGCGCTGGATGCGCAGAGCTGCTGGTCGCGCGCCGAGAATCCCGCCGATCGCCCCAGCCCCCTCGATTCGGCCATGGCGACGATGGGCGGCGACATGGTGAAGGTCTGCTACGGAGCCCCCTCGGCCCGCGGACGCACCCTGGTTGGCGGCGAGGCGCATCCCTTCGGCGCACCGTGGCGGACCGGCGCCAACGAGGCCACCTCGATCCACCTTTCCTTCGCGGCCACGGTGGGCGGCGCGGAGCTGGACGCCGGGTCGTACTCCTTCTATACGGTGCCGGGCGAGGACGGCTGGGAGGTGCACTTCAACTCCGTGGTGGAGCGCTGGGGAATTCCGATCAACGACGGCGTCACGGCAAACAACGTCTCCTCCGGAACGGGCATGGCATCCGCCGGCGAACACACCGAACGAATGACCTTCAGCTTCGAGGACGCCTCCGCCGACGCCGCCACCCTGGTGTTGCGCTGGGAGGGCTACCAGGTCTCCTTCGCCGTCGCGCGCCGCTAGCCGGACCGTCCGGGGAGCCGCCGCCGCGGAAGTTCCACCGGCAACACCGATGTGAGGAAGGGGGGAGGAAGCCAATGGAAGTCCTGCCGATTGATGTCGTGGGACTCGTCGCTGTAATCATGGGCACTTCGATCGTCCTGATTCCGGTTGCGGGTATGACGCTCCGCTTTGCGCTGAAGCCGGTCGTGGGTGTGCTCGACCGCTACCTGCGCGGCCAGGAGAAGAGTGAGGCCGGCAAGCTCCTTGAGCGGCGTCTGGCGGTCATGGAGGAACAGTTGGACGATGTGCAGGGATCGGTGGCGCGGCTGGTGGAGGGCGCGGAGTTCGACGCTCGGCTGAAGGGGCCGGAGCAGGCCTCCCTTCCCCCCGGTGCGGCTCGTTCCGCGGACGGGGATTCGGGCGGGTAGAGCTACACCTTCAGGTGGATGCCGCGGGCGTGCATGGCCCAGGCGACCCCGAGCCAGAACAGGACCGTGGCCAGCGCGAAGGCCAGCGAGCCGTTGAGCGGTCCCGCCCACGAGGCGAAGGCCGACTCGTAGATCCGGTTCCAGGCGGAGGTCGCGCCCCCGGCGCCGTCGCTGACGGGCCAGAGGATCAACTGTTTGGCGAGCAATCCCGATGCCACGAAGACGGTGATCGCGTTCGTGCCGTAGACGACGAGCGGACGGGCCCAGCCGCGCCAGCCGCGCAGATCGATCGTCCAGTGCAGCGCCGCCAGCGCCAGGAGCGCCCAGCCCGTCGTGTAGACGACGTAGGAGCTTGTCCAGATCGGTTTGTTGATGGGGAAGACGAGATCCCAGGCGTGCCCGGCCAGAACCAGCGCGGCGCCGATGCCGAGGAGACGGCCCGTTGCGGCCCCGCCGGTGCGCAGGTAGTCCCCCGCGAAGAGACCGGCCAGGGTGCTGGCCACCGCCGGCAGGGTACTGATCAGGCCTTCGGGATCGTAGACGCCGCCGCCACCGCTCCACATGTGGACGCCGAGAGCAATGCGGTCGAGCCAGGCGGCCAGGTTGCCCTCGGGAGAGAGGTCGCCCGCGCCGAAGCCGGGGACGGGGACCAGCGTCATCAGCGCCCAGTAGCCGAAGAGCAGCGCCAGCATCGCCGCGAAGACCGCCCGCCGCGAGAGGAAGAGGACCATGGTGCCGGCGACCAGGTACACCATCGCGATGCGCGCCAGCACACCGACGAGGCGCACGGTGGCGAAGTCGAAGCGCGGCCAGGCAGTCATCAGGAACCCGAGGCCGTAAAGGACGAGCGCGCGGATCGCCACATGACGCCAGAGCCGGGCGGGAGTGTCTCCCCGGGCCGCGCGGGACGCGAAGGAGAAGGACATGGCCACCCCGACGGCGAAGAGGAAGAAGGGGAAGACCAGGTCGGTCGGGGTGGCGCCGTGCCAGGTCGCATGGCGGAGGGGCGGATGGATGTGCGCCCAGCTCCCCGGGTTGTTGACCAGGATCATGCCCGCAATCGCCAGACCGCGGAAGGCGTCCAGCGAGGCCAGGCGGCCGGGAGCGCTTACAGCAGCCATCCCACGACGAGATCGGCCACCCGCGCGGCCACATCGGGGGCGTCGGCGGCGAAGACCGGAACCGTCCAGGGCAGATCGGGGCGATCGGTCACCACACCCAGAACCCGCCGGTCGCGGCTCTCCTCGGGCGGCACCACCGGTTCCGGCTGCGCGGCGGCGCGAAAGATCTCGATCCTGGGCACGGGCGCATCGCGGAATCCCTCCACCACCACGATCTCCGCCTCGGCCAGGTGACGGCTCAGCAGCAGATCCAGGGCGGGGTCGCCCTCCGGTCCCCAATCGCCCATGAGCGCGAACTCGGTGGGCCCGGCCAGCAGCACTCGCTCGGCGCGTCCCTCGTGCCGGTGGCGCCAGGAATCGGTGCCGGGGGTGTCCAGGCGGAAGTGGTGCCCGTGCTTCACCGACATCACCCGGCGGCCGCGCGCGACCAGCTCGGCGATGACGCCCACGCTCAGCGTCGTCTTCCCCGATTTCTTGTTGCCGATGATCGAGAAAGCCGGCGGCGGCAGATCCTCGGGACGGTTCACGCTGCGGAAACAGTTCGCGGTCAACCCCGTGTCGACCATGACCGGGTCGAGCGAGCGGGCGAAGGCGCCGCTCTCGAGTCTGCGTTGGGCGAGCGCGTCGGTCAGCGGATTCAGCACCTCGATGGGGTAGACGGCGCACAGCGGATGCAGCCCCCAGGGAGGTCCGGTGCGAGGGACGCAGGGGCGCCCATGCTCGCGCCAGGAGTCGGCCAGCCGCCGGAGCGCTTCGGTCCCCACCCACGGCATGTCGACGGCCAGCGCCAGGATCGCTCGGTGTCCGTCCCTGAGCGCCCGGTCCAGCGCCGCGTCGATTCCCCCCAGCGGACCCATCAGCGGTCGCCGGTCGGGGAGCGTTTCCAGCTCCATTTCGGTGGCCACGCGGGGGTGGTTCACCACCGCCACCACATCGTCGCACACCGCCCGCAGCCTCCGGGCCGCGACCTGCCAGAGCGGACGGCCGTGTAGCCGCGCCAGCGTCTTGGGCGAGCCGAAGCGCCTGCTTCCGCCTCCGGCCAGGATGGCCCCGAGCAAACTCATGCGCCGATTCCCTCCAGGCCCGCGATCCGTTCACGGCCGCTGTAGATGTTGAAGCTGTCCGCCTTTGCGAACCCAGCCAGCGTCATGTTGAAGCGCCGCGCGAAGGTGACCGCCAGACTGGAAGGGGCCCCCACCGCCACCACCATGGGGAATCCCGCCATGGCCGCCTTCTGGAGAATCTCGAAGGACGACCGCCCCGAGACCACCAGCCCGCGCGCCGATCCCGGCAAACCGCCCGCGAGCACCAGGGCGCCGACCACCTTGTCCACCGCGTTGTGGCGCCCCACATCCTCGCGAACCAGGACGATCCGTCCATCCGCGTCGAAGAGCCCGGCCGCGTGGATGCCGCCGGTCCGGTCGAAGACGTGCTGGGCGGTCCGCAGCCGGCCGGGAAGCGCGCGCAGCCCGGATTCGTGGAGCTGCAGGGTGCCGTCGGGGACGGCCGCGCAACCCATGACCTCCACCGATTCGAGCGAGGCCTTGCCGCACACTCCGCACGACGAGGTGACGTAGAAGTTGCGCGTCAGGCTCGCCGCATCGAAGGCGCCCGGATCGCGCAGCGTGGCCGTGACCACATTGTACTCCTGGGGCTCGACCTCGCGGCAGTAGCGCACGTCGGCCAACGCGCGCGGGTCGGTCACCACCGCCTCGGTGAAGAGGAAACCGGCGGCCAGCTCGAAGTCGTCGCCCGGCGTACGCATCGTCACCGAAACGGGGTACTCGCGTTTTCCTGCGTCGCCGGGCACCTCGAGGCGGATCTCCATCGGCTCCTCGACGGCAACGCTGTCGCTTCGCTCGGAATTCCACCCACCCCTCATCCGCCGCACGCGAACCCTCGCCGCCCTGCGCCTGGAAATCGTCGCCAATCGAGGGCACTCCTGTCGCGAAAGATGCATTGCATACGGGCCACCGCCCCGAACGCGCCGACGACCGGCCAACGCTCTGGGGTTTGCGGGTTGTTCGGATCCTATATCTATTGTGGCCCCGGTGCGACCTCAAATCCCGGTTCGGCTCCCGGGCGTCACCGGCCGCCAAAATCCCAGTCCCCCAACCCGGTCCCCCGATGCCAGACCCGACCCACGCAGAGCTCCTGGCGCGCTGGAAGGACGAGCCCGCGCCGCTGCTGCCGCTCCTTCACGCCCTGCACGAACGCGATGGCCAGCTTTCGGAGGAGGCGTTGCGGGCGGTCGCGAAGGGGCTCCGCATTCCGATCGCCGATCTCTTCGGCACGGTCACCTTCTACCACCACTTTTCGCGCGATCCCGGCGGGCTCAACCGGCCCCGGGTCTGTAACGGCCCGGTCTGTACCATGCGGGGCGCCGATGTGCTGAACGCCAGCCTGCGTGCCGCCGGACACGATCCTCAGCCGATGCCCTGCCCCGGCCGCTGCGACGAGCCGGTTCCGGTAATTCACGGGGGGACGGTGCTGACCGGGCGGACCGCGGGGACGCTGGCGAGTGGGCCTTCGCTCTTGCCGCCGCCGGTTCCGGATGGGGTGAAGGAGTGCGTATTCGCGGGGATTCGGGTGCGCGGGAGGGCCACGCTCGATGGGTACCGGGCGCAGGGGGGGTATGAAGCGCTCACGCGGGCGGTCACCGCAATGACGCCGGGCGAGGTGATCGATGCGATCGACGCGAGCGGGTTGGCGGGCCGGGGCGGCGCGGGATTTCCCACCGGGCGCAAGTGGCGGGCGGTGGCCGAGGCGCCGGGCGAGCCGAAGACGATCGTCTGCAACGCCGACGAGGGCGAGCCGGGGTGCTTCAAGGACCGGGTGCTGATGGACCACGATCCCCACGGTACGATTGAGGGGATGGCGCTCGCGGCCTACGCAACCGGGGCGGTGCGGGGCTTCATCTACCTGCGCTACGAGTACCCGGAGACCTTCGACGTCCTGGAGGGCGCGATCGCGGAGGCTGCTGCTGCGGGGCTGCTGGGCGACCGGATCCTGGGGACGGATTTCGGCTTCCATCTCATGGTGCGGCGCGGCGCCGGGGCCTACATCTGCGGAGAAGAGACCTCGTTGCTGAACTCGCTGGAGGGGAAACATCCGTTCCCGCGCAACCGCCCCCCCTTCCCCGTCACGCACGGCTACGAAGATCTGCCCACCGTGGTGAACAACGTCGAGACGTTGGCCTCGGCACCCCCGATCGTTGTGCACGGCGCGGATTGGTACCGCGGACTCGGGTTGGGCGACCACGCGGGGACCAAGGTGATCAGCCTGTCGGGCGATATCGCGAGGCCGGGCAACTACGAAGTCCCCATCGGGCTGCCGCTGGCGGAGCTGCTGCACGACTGGGCGGGCGGTCCACGCGCCGGACGCACCATTCAGGCGGTGACGATGGCGGGCCTTTCGGGCGGATTTCTCGCCGGCGCCGACCTGGACGTCACCCTTGACGAACCGTCGATTCGCGCAAAGGGCAGCTTCCTGGGCGCGGGCGGAATCATGGTCTTCGACGATTCCCGCGACATGATCCGGGTCACCCGCGAGTCGATGGAGTTCTTTGCCGAAGAATCGTGCGGGAAGTGCTTCCCCTGCCGGATCGGAACCCAGCGGCTGGTTGAGCGGCTGGATGGCCAGGGACCCCGGACGGTGGATGCCTGGGTTGACGAGGTGACCGACCTGAATGAAGTCATGAAGAAAACGAGCGCGTGCGGACTGGGCCAGGCGGCCCCACTCCTGACCGAGAGTCTGATCCGGTACTTTCCGGAACGTGTGCGCGACCATGTGACAGCGCAGGAGGAGAGATGAAACGCAACGGAACGCCGTCGGCAAATGGCGCGGGCACCGGGCTCAGCCTGACGCTGGACGGAAACAGGGTCGCATTCTCTCGCGGCGAGACGCTGTACGAAATCGCCGAACGCAACCGCAAGGAGATCCCCACGCTCTGCTACGACCCCCGGCTGGAGCCGTTCGGAGGCTGTCGGCTCTGCGTGGTCGAGCTGGAGGGCGCGCGCAATCCAGTCGCATCGTGCACCACGAAGGCCGAGCCCGGAATGATCGTGGGCACCCGCTCCGCCGCCCTGGAGGTCCAGCGGCGCATCCTCATGGAGATGGTGGCGTCGGAGAACCGCGACACCGACGTCGACCCCATGCACGGCTACGCAAGCCAGGAGATGGCCGAGCTGCTTGACCGCTACGACGCCCGCACCGGCCGCTTCGAGGGCGCGCAGTCAGGCGCGAGCCGCGACGACGACGACAATCCCTTCATCAAGCGCGACTACGACAACTGCATCTCCTGCTACCGTTGCGTGCGCGTCTGCGCCGAGCAGGAAGGCGATTACGCCATCTCGATCATGAACCGGGGATTCCACACGCAGATCACCACCGAATTCGGCGGCCTGCTGAAGGACTCGGCCTGCACCTTCTGCGGACAGTGCATCCAGACCTGCCCCACCGGCGCGCTCGGCGACCTCAAGTCGCTGGCCAACCGGGACGTCCCCGGCGAGACCGAGACCACGCGCACCATCTGCCCCTACTGCGGCGTCGGCTGCTCGGTCGATGTCATGACGCGCGGCGAACAGATCATCGGCGTTCTGCCCGCCATGGACGGCCCCGCCAACGAGGGCGCGCTCTGCGTGAAGGGACAGTTCGCCTTCGACTTCGTGGGGCATCCCGACCGCCTGGCCACCCCCTTCGTGCGCGACGAAGAGTCGGGCCAACTGCGGCCGGCGTCGTGGGACGAGGCGCTGGACTTCGCGGCCGGCAAGCTGCGCAAGGTGGTGAAGGACCACGGGCGTCGCGCCATCTACGGAATCGCCTCAGGACGCGCTCCCCACGAAGCCGCCTACATGATGCAGCGCTTTATCCGGGCGGGATTGGGGACGAACCACATCGACAACTGCAGCCGTGCCTGACACGCTCCCACAGTCGCCGGTCTGGCGGCAACAATCGGGAGAGGGGCAATGTCGAACCCGCTGGCGGACATGGAGAAGCCGGATGTGATCTTCTGCATCGGCACCAACATGACCGAGTGCCATCCCGTCGCGGCCACGCGGCTCAAGCGGGCGCTCGCGCGCGGCGCGAAGATGATCGTGGCGGATCCGCGGCGCATCGGGCTGGCGGAAATCGCCGACGTGCACCTTCCCCTTCGGGTCGGATCCGACGTGTCGCTGCTCCTGGCGATGGCGCATGTGATCGCGCGCGAGGGGCTGGTCAACCAGGCCTTCATTGACGAGCGCACCGCCCACGGCGAGGACTTTTTCAAGCACGTGGAGCCCTACACACCCGAGTGGGCGTCGGAGATCTGCGAGTGCGATCCGGCCGACATCGAGCAGGCGGCGCTCTGGTACGGACGGGCCGACCGCGGCGCGATCTACTACACCGTGGGCATTACCGAGCACATCTGCGGCGTGGACAATGTGCAGAGCTTGTGCAACCTGGCGCTGATGACCGGCAACCTCGGCCGCGAGGGCACCGGCGTGAACCCCATGCGCGGCCAGAACAACATCCAGGGCGCGGGCGACGCGGGCGCGCTGCCGAACAACTACCCCGGCTTCCAAGCGGTCACCGATCCCGCCCATCAGGAGAAGTTCCGCAAGGCGTACGGGCGCAAGATCGACCTTGAGACGGGGATGACGAAGGTCACCGCGCTGGACCTCTGCGGCGACGGCATCCACGCGATGATCATCGACGGCGAGAACACGCTCGTCACCGACCCGGACCGCCACCACTGCGAGCACGCGCTCAAGAGCCTGGACTGCCTGGTCGTGATCGACATCTTCATGACCGAAACCGCCAAGGTGGCCGATGTGGTCCTGCCCGCCACCGCCTGGGCGGAGACCGACGGCGTCTGCACCAACACCGAGCGCCGCGTCCAGCGTCTGCGCGCGGCAGTGCCTCCGCCAGGAGAAGCGAAGCCCGACTGGTGGATCCTCTCGCAGCTCGCTCAGCGGATGGGCTGGAAGGGATTCGAATTCCAGTCGGCGAAACAGGTCTTCAACGAGCTCTGCGCCCTGTCCCCCATCTACGCCGGACTGGACTGGGACCGGATCGACCGCGGCGACTACCAGTGGCCGGTGCCGGAAGAGGGGCATCCGGGAACGCCGCGCCTGCACGAGGAGCGCTTCGAGAACGGCCGCGGAATCTTCAAGATGCTCAAGTACCGCGACCCCGAGGAGACGCTGTCGGACGAGTACCCGATGTGGCTCACCACCGGACGGCGGCTCCCGCAGTACCACACGCGGACGCAGACCGGGCGCTCGGGCGGAATCGACTACCTGCTGCCGGAGGAGACGCTGGAGGTCAACCCCTACGACATCGCGCGGTTGGGGCTCGAGGACGGCGGCTGGGCCGAGATGAGCAATCCGCGCGGGTGCCTGCACGTAAAGGTGCGGGCCACGACCAAGTCGCCGAAGGGGACGGTGTTCGCGTCGTTCGCCTTCGAGGACGTGCCGGTGAATGTTCTGACGGGGGGCGGCTACGATCCGGTGACGCAGACGGCGGCGCTCAAGGCGTGTCCGGTGGCGCTGAAGGCGGTGGGACCTCCGCCGGCGTTGGGGGGGGCGGGGGAGGGAACCCAGGTGGGTCGCGGGCGATTGTAACGACTTACTCTATTGATGGGACCGGGGCCACGCGGTTCTCTCATTCAGTCCGCGCCAGTAGGGCGTGGCGCAGATGGCACATCGCGACCGCGACGAGTCGACGAGTTGGGCCTTCAAGTCCTTGGGCCAGATTCCGCGCCCGCCCAACTTGTGGGGCCGCGCGTCGTCCGGATCCCCGAACCTGTACGCCGCGATCCTGCGACCGTCGCTTCCCGTGACATCGAACGTCTCCAATGGGATCCCCTGCTCACGCACATCTCGCGCCGCACGCGGCGGATGGCCGTACCCGTACTCCTCGCTCAGCTCTTCCGTGGTGACGGATCCGTGCCTCAGAACATGTCCGATGACGATCCGTGAACGCCTGCCTGTTGCTGCGCGCAGGTGGTCCAGAAACCACTCCGGCAGTTCACCGGGTGGTCGTGCGCCTGGACAATCCCCTCCCGGGCACATCACAGGAATTCGAGCTGGGGGCCGCAGGCCTCGCTCCCCTCCCCCCACCACCCAAGAGCCCGTCCATGCCCCGTCAACGCGACATCAATGCCCGCTTCGGCATGTCCCTTGCCCGCCGCATCACCGCCAGGATCGGCCTGCCGCCCACGGGCGACTCCCAGCCCAACGCCGCCTCGCGCGACCGCTGCCGGGGCGCAATGATCGGGCTCGCGGTCGGGGAATCGCTCTACCGCACCTTGCGAAACCGGGAAGCGGCCATCGGCGCGGACCCCCAAATGACGCTCATCACCGCGGACAGCGTGCTCGCCGACCCGGCAGAACACCCCGCGCGCTTCGCCGGCCGGCTCATGGCGGTGCGGCAGCGCGGGGCGGGCGAAGCCACCCGGGTCACGCAGCAATCGCTTCGCGCGGGCAAACCGTGGTGGGACGTGGCGACCGCCAACTCGGCCGGTTGCGCCGCCGCCGCTCGCGCCACCGGATTTGGGCTGCTCTGGGCCGACAACCCCGAGTGGGCCGCCTACGAAGCCTCGCTCTCCGCTACGGTGACGCACGGCCACGGCGCCGCGATCGCGGGTGCGGCGGCCATCGCGGCGGGGGTGGCGCTGGCCGCAAGCGGGCGCGGGCCACTCGACGCCGACTGGCTGGAGAAGACTGCGGAGATCGTCGCCGAGTACCGCGAGGAACCCGTCTACGGCAAGACGGTGGCCGGGCAGATTCGGCGTCTGCCCGCGATGCTCGGTTCTCCGCCCTGGGAAGCGCTGGGCGAGCTCGGCGGCGATGCGCTCGTTACCGAAGCCGTTCCAGCGGCGCTCTACCTGGCGGCCACCGCGACCGCTCCGATCCGGCCTGCGCTCTTCGGTCGTCATGGACGGTGGCCTGCCAACACGATCGTCCGGTTGCACAACGCCATCTGCGCCATGGCGGGGGCGTGCGTCGGTGCGCGACACGGCCAGGGGGCGTGGCCCGGGCAGCAGGATCCGCTACGGCTGGGCGGTGCGGGGAAAGTCACCCAAATTCGGGGAATGGAGGACATCGTGGTTGCGGCGGACCGGATCGCGGGCAGGCGGGTGCAGAGCGTACCACAGCCCCCGGGAGCGGAGGATTCGGGGGGCGCGGCGGCGGGCGAGGAGAGCGCGGACGAGCGAAGGGGCGAGGCCAATCCCGTGCATGTGTCCTTCCTGATTGATCGTTCGGGTTCGATGCGCGGACTGGAGGGCGAGGTCGTCAGGGGATTCAACGACTTCGTGGCGGAGCAGCGGGAGGGCGAGGGCGATTGTGCGCTGACCCTGGTTCAGTTCGATTCGGAGGATCCGCAGGAGGTTGTCTTCGCCGAGACTGCGCTGGCGGAGGTTCCCGAGCTGACGCAGGACCGCTACCAGCCACGAGGGGGAACACCGCTCCTCGACGCGCTGGGAACGCTGATCGAGGGCGCACAGTTGCGGCTGAAGAAGCTCGACCACGACGAGGACCAGATCGTCGTCATCTTCACCGACGGACACGAGAACGCAAGCCGGAAGTGGACGCGCGCCACCCTCTTCGACCGCATCGCCGAGCTGAAGCGGGCCGCCTGGGTCTTCGTCTTCCTGGGCTCCAACCAGGACAGCTACGCCGAGGCGGGACGACTGGGAATCGGCCGGGGCTCGGCAAAGAACTTCCGCTCGAGCAGCGGCGGCTGGAAGGGGGCCTTCAAGAGTGTGGGACAAAGTGTGCGCGACTATCGCGGCGCGGCGCCGCGGGAGCGCAAGGTGCGCAAGGAGGAGTTCTTTCGGAAGCGGGGGGAGGGGGAGGAGTAGGCGCGAGCGGGGCTGGCGAGAACGACGGTGACGAGACAGCTTCGGTTGTCTGAAACCCGCCCAGCGCCAGCGTCTCCGCATTGAAATCGACGCCCGCGCGGCCCGGGCCTGGAACCTCACCGTTGCGGATCTCGACGTCATCTTCCGAGATTTCACTCTGGACGCCGTGACGCCGGTCTACCGCGAGGCGCTGCTGGAGCGCTTCCGCGAGTTCCGTGACGGGTAGGCCGCCGCATCCCGCTCCGTCGAACTTCAACGAGGACGTGCTCGTGTGCGAGGGAACCGACACATGAACCGTAGCCGCCGCAACATCGTGGCCGCCGCACTCGCCGCGGCCGGACCGGGAGCTTTCTGCGACCCATGAGCCCGGAGGGACAGGTGCGTTTTCGGGTGAATCGCTGCGCGCCGATCTGCGTCGCGAACTGGAGGATGGCCGGGGCGAGGAGTTGGAGAATCTTCCCTGGGGGATTGGCGCCGCCTTCCGGCAGGGACCGGACTGTCCCTCAAGCGGGGCACCCGGGATCTTCTTCGCCTGCCGTGCCGGGGACGAACGCTATTGGCGCTACGTCTCGGGCGACGATGTAGTCTCCGAACCTGCGACGATTCTGCGGCGGATCAACCCGGGCATGGCCGAGGGCGTGGCATCGCCGCCAATCGACTTGGAGACCGCATGGGAGAAGGCGGTGAAATCGATCGTGCATGAGCACAATGACGAGGTGGCCCGAGGCGATTCGCGGTCGGTGGGCCCAATCCAGAAGTGGGCGCTGGAGTTGTTGGCGGATCCGACGGTCGCCGTTCCGCATGGCGGCAAGGATACCTACGAAACGTTGCAGGTGGGACGCGGCCAACCCGTGCGCCGCGCGCTGGGCGAGGTGAAGCGCCTGCTGGAGGCCGGTGAGGTCACCCGGTCGGGCGCGGCCGTGCGAATCGTGGAGATCGTCCGCCTCTTCGGGTTACGGAAGGTGAGGCGTCCCAAGACAAGAGAAGCGATCAGCGACGACGTCGTCGATGTGGTGTGCTGGATGGGCGTACTCGCGGGCCCGGCCTGAAGTCACCCCCCAACCCTTGCCCCCCCGCCCCCTTCCCCCCAGACTTCGGGCGCCCATTTCGCACCCTGAGGCGATTGCACCCAGTCCCGAGAATCCCCAACCCCGCCCCCTTATGCTCTCCGACATCGAAATCGCGCAGGCTCACGACATCAAACCGATCTCCGAGATCGCCGCGAAGGCCAGCCTCGGTCCCGACGAGATCCTGCAGTACGGCCACTACAAGGCCAAGGTCCCGCTCGATGTGGTCCAGGCCCGTCCCGATCGCGGGGCCAAGCTCGTTCTCGTTACCGGATGCAGCCCCACGGCCGCCGGCGAGGGCAAGTCCACGACCTCGGTTGGGTTGGCCGATGCGCTGACGCTGCGCGGACGCAACCCGGTTCTCTGCATTCGCGAGGCGTCGCTCGGGCCCGTTTTCGGAATCAAGGGCGGCGCGGCGGGCGGAGGCTGGTCGCAGGTCGTCCCCATGGAAGACATCAATCTCCACTTCACGGGGGATTTTCACGCGATCACATCGGCGCACGCGCTCCTGTCGGCGATGCTCGACAACCATCTCTTCCGGCCGAACAGCACCGGGCTGGACCATCGTCGCATTACCTGGGGACGCGCCCTCGACATGAACGACCGGGCGTTGCGCAAGGTGATTGTGGGACTCGGCGGTCCCTTCGGGGGAATCCCGCGTGAGGACGGCTTCATGATCACGGCCGCATCCGAGGTTATGGCGATCTTCTGCCTGGCCCGCGACCTGGCCGACCTGAAGCGGCGGCTGGGCAACATCATCGTCGGCTACACGCGAGGCCGCGAACCGGTGCGCGCCCGCGACATCGGCGCCCACGAGGCGATGACCGTCCTCATGCGCGACGCGCTTCATCCCAATCTGGTGCAGACGCTGGGGGGAACGCCGGCCTTCATTCACGGGGGACCCTTCGCCAACATCGCGCACGGCTGCAACTCGCTGATCGCGACCCGGGCGGGGCTCAAGCTGGGCGACATCGTGGTGACGGAAGCGGGATTCGGAGCCGACCTGGGGGCCGAGAAGTTCTTCGACATCAAGTGCCGGCTGGGGGGATTGCGTCCCGACGCGGTAGCGATCGTCGCCACGATCCGCGCCCTCAAGATGAATGGCGGCGCCTCGAAGGACACGCTGGCGACCGAGGACCTGGGCGCGCTCGGAGCCGGGATGGAAAACCTCTACGGCCACGTCGAGAATGTGACGAAGTTCGGGGTGCCGGCGGTGGTGGCGCTGAACCGCTTCGCGACCGACTCGGGGGACGAGGTGGCGATGGTGCTGGACGGTTGCCGGGCGCGCGGGATCGCGGCCGTCGAGGCCGACCCGCATGGGGGCGGGGGGGAAGGATGCGTGGATCTCGCCGATGCCGTGTGGGAGATCGCCCAGAGCGGCGAGGCCGATTTCCGTCCCCTCTACACCGACGAGATGCCGCTGCGGGAAAAGATCGAAACCGTCGCGACGCGGATCTACGGAGCCGCAGGAGTGGACTTCGCGCCCGGCGTGACCGCCGAACTGGAACGTCTGGAATCCTTCGGACTGGCCGAAGCGCCCGTCTGCATCGCCAAGACGCAGTATTCCTTCTCGGACAACCCCGCGCTCCTGGGCCGCCCGCGCGGCTTCCGCATCACCGTGCGCGAGGTGACGCCCTCGGCCGGCGCAGGCTTCGTGGTCGTCAAGACCGGTTCGATCATGACGATGCCGGGGCTCGCAGCGCGACCCGCGGCCTTCAACATGACGATCGACGAAGACGGTGTGATCGGCGGGCTGATGTAGGGGGACGGACCCCACCCGCTCGTCGGGGTATGGGCCGCCAGCGCGGGATACGTCCGCCGTCCCTGCGGTGACCCAGGCCCCCCAAACCGTAACGCGCGTCCCTCCACCGGCGATCCTCGCGGAAGATCTTCTCCGACCAGGCTCGACCGGCACGCATGTCGAAGACGACCAGGTGTCCGGTGCCAGCCCCCGCAGAGGTCCATGCAGGCGGCCGTCTGCTCAAGTCCCGTCGCGACCGCCTGCGTATGCGACCGGCCCTGCTTCACCAGCTTGCGCTCCACGACGAAACGCGCGGGCCGAACCGTTCCGGCCGTGTTGAACTTGCGCATGGCGCTTGGAGCTGGAAGCCGCCTGCGTCCGGGGCAAGCGCCCCGGCGTCCCCCGGGGGCCGCACTGGCGAAGGCCGCCGCACTGCGCCACCTTGGGAGCCCGAGTCGCCACCGCCGCCCTCTTCCCCCCCACCCCCCCCAAACCACCCCCATGACCAACGCCGCCGCCTACTGGGCCCGCAATCTTCGCTATCTCGGCGTTCTTCTCGCGATCTGGTTCGTGGTCTCCTACGGCCTCGGGATCATTTTCGCCGACGCGCTCAACGCGGTTCGCATTCCCGGTACCGGTTTCAAGCTCGGTTTCTGGTTTGCGCAGCAGGGTTCGATCTATGTCTTTGTGGCGCTGATTTTTGTCTATTCGTGGCTGATGAACCGGCTCGATCGCGAGTTCGGAGTGGCGGAAGAATGACCGCTGCGGCCGCGGCCACAGACCGCACATTCAACCCCCGGACGCGCTGAAGCGATGGACGTTCGTCTCTGGACCTTCGTGATGGTGGGGGTCTCCTTCGCCCTCTACATCGGGATTGCGATTTGGTCGCGGGCCGGTTCCACGCGCGACTTCTATGTGGCGGGCACGGGGGTGTCGCCGCTTGCGAACGGGATGGCCACGGCGGCGGACTGGATGTCGGCGGCGTCGTTCATCTCGATGGCCGGGCTGATCTCCTTCATGGGCTACGACGGCTCGGTCTACCTGATGGGGTGGACGGGCGGCTACGTGCTGCTGGCGATGCTGCTGGCGCCCTATCTGCGGCGATTCGGGGCCTACACCGTTCCGGATTTCGTGGGGGAGCGCTACTACTCGCAGGTGGCGCGGGTGGTGGCGGTGGCGTGCGCGATCTTCGTCTCGTTCACCTATGTGAGCGGCCAGATGCGCGGCGTGGGGATCGTCTTCAGCCGCTTCCTGGAGGTGGACGTGACGGTGGGCGTACTGATCGGGACGGGAATCGTCCTCTTCTACGCCGTGCTCGGGGGAATGAAGGGGATTACCTACACGCAGGTGGCGCAATATTGCGTGCTGATCTTCGCCTACATGGTTCCGGCGATCTTCCTGGCGGTGATGCTCTCGGGGACCGCGATTCCGCAACTGGGATTCGGAGGCGCCGATCCGGACAGCGGGGTCTTTCTGCTGGACAAGCTGGACGGACTGCACCGCGAGCTCGGCTTCACGCCCTACACCGACGGCACCAAGTCGACGATCGACGTGTTCTTCATCACGGCCGCGCTGATGGTCGGCACGGCGGGGCTGCCGCACGTCATTATCCGCTTCTACACGGTGCCGCGGGTGCGCGACGCGCGCATTTCGGTCGGCTGGGCGCTCCTCTTCATCTCGATCCTCTACACGACGGCGCCGGCGGTGGCGGTCTTCGCGCGGGCCAACCTGCTCGACACCGTGGCCGACCAGCCCTACGCCGAGATGCCCGAGTGGTTCAACAAGTGGGAGGACACCGGGCTGATCACCTTCGAGGACCGCAACGGCGACGGCCGGATTCAGTATGTGGGCGACGCGGAGACGAACGAGCTGACGATTGACCGGGACATCATGGTGCTGGCGAATCCCGAGATCTCGCGGTTGCCGAACTGGGTGACGGGGCTGGTGGCGGCGGGGGGACTGGCGGCGGCGCTCTCGACGGCGGCCGGGCTCCTCCTGGTCATCTCGTCGGCGATCAGCCACGACCTGCTGAAGCGCACCTTCCGGCCCGGCATTTCGCAGCGGGGCGAACTGATGGCGGCGCGGCTGAGCGCGGTGGCCGGCGTGGGGATTGCGGCGCTCCTGGGCATCTATCCCCCGGCCTTCGTGGCGCAGACTGTGGCCTTCGCCTTCGGCCTCGCGGCTTCGTCCTTCTTCCCGGCGATCATCCTGGGAACCTTCACCCGCACCATGAACCGCGAGGGCGCGGTGGCGGGCATGATCTCGGGAATCACCCTGACGGCGGCCTACATCTTCTACTTCCGCTTCTGGAACCCGGCGGCCGACACCCCCGAAAACTGGTGGTTCGGCATCTCGCCCGAAGGGATCGGAACGGTGGGAATGCTGGTCAACTTCGCGGTTGCGCTGACCGTTTCGCGCTTCACCCCTTCGCCGCCAGAAAGCGTGCGCGAACTGGTGGAACGGATTCGGGTGCCGGGTGGCGGCGCGGGGGCCCGGCGCTCATGATTGCCAAGGGACCGGGAGCTGGCGGGCTGCGACCTCAAGAGCAACGGGTGACCAGCGCAACGCGTGACCAGGGAGCAACGCGCGTGACCAGGGAGCAGTCCATGCGGGGGAGCACATCGTTCTCATGAGATTGCGGAACCTGACCGGACTGGCGGTGGCGGCGATCTGCGCAACCGCGGCGGCAACTCCCGCGCGGTCCCAGACCGAAGTGCACTACCAGTACGGCACCTTCGACAATCCCTTTGCCGGGACCAGCGCCGCGACCACCATCCTCACGGTGCAACACGCCTCGCTCTGGCAGTACGGCGACAACTTTTACTTCATCGACTTCAGCGACGACGGCGGCTCCGACGGCTTCAACGAGATGGACGCCTACGGCGAATTCTACGCGAACTTCAGCCTGGGCAAGCTGACCGGACGGGATTTGGGCTTCGGGCCGGTTGCGGACTTCGGGGTGTTTGCGGGGGCCGGGATCGGCACGGACTCCAACTTCCTTCAGTGGCTGCCCGGTCTGCGCGCCTCCTGGAACCTGCCCGGCTTCGTCTTCCTCAACACTGACTTTGCGCTGGCGTTGGACGGGGGACGGGGGCACGCGGGAGGAAGCCCACCCGAGATGGAGAGTCTGCTGATCATCGACGTGAACGGGCTCCTGGCCTTCTCGGTTGGCAGCCAGTCCTTCCAGATCGCCGGCCACGCGCAGTACGCGACCGCCACCACCGACGAGCTCGGCAACGAGGTGCCCGCGTCGATTCTGGCGCAACCTCAGCTCCGCTGGGACATCGGCGGGGCCAATGGACTCTTCGTCGGCATCGAATACCACTATTGGAGCAACAAGCTGGGGACCGATGTGGACGAGAGCGTGGTGCAGCTTCTGGGGGTGTGGCAGCTCTGAGTGAACGCGGGGCCGCCGGGGGAAACGCCCGGACGGGAGAGCTCCCAAGAGGCGGATGATCCGTCGCAGCCGGTACCGGCTCCCGCTCCGCTCACTCCTCGCCCGGGGGCAGCCGGTCCCCTTTGGGACGCTCGGCCAGCAGCTTTTCGAGCCAGTCGATCCGTTCCTCAAGGCGTTCCACCTCTCTCGCGAGTTGACTGTCGTTGGTTGGGCCGCCACGGGCCGAAAGTTCGTCGACGCGGCCTTCGAGGCGGGTAATCCGCGCGAACCACTCGCTTCCCCGGCTGCGGTGGTGGGCCGCACGCAGAAAAACGACCGCCGCCACCATCATGATCAGGACGCTGATGCTCATGGGAGCCTCCGCCGTTCGAGTTGTGAGAGAATCCGGCCCCACCGTCCAGCCGCGATCCCGTTCCCGCACCGGCTCCCGGCCACGCCCCTCATCGTCCGACTCGCCGTCCGTCGCGCGACCATTCCGGACCCCGGCAGCGGCACAGAATCCGAATCCACGCCACCAGCGCGAGTTTCTCGCCGTCGTCCAGCGAGGCCCCGAAGGCGGGCATGCAGTGACTCTTCCCCGGAATCCAGCCGCCCGCGTGAATGCCGTCGTAGAGGGTGTCGTCGGGGCCCAGCGACATCGCCGCTGAGTCGGCGTGCGCGGTGGGGGTCACCGGCAGGAAGTATGACCATTTCGACGGTAATCGCCAAGCCGCTCCGCATCCGCAGCACCCGCTTCATCTTGCCGCCTCCAACTGCTCCAGAACGCCGCGCGCGGTCTCGTCGCCGGGTGCGAATTCGACGGCGCGGCGGCCGTGCGGAATCGCTTCTTCCACGCGGCCGGCGCGCGCCAGGGCGATCGCGAGGTTGAGGTGCGCGCGGCTCAATTCGGGACCGGCCGCCACGGCGCCCTCATAGAACCGGATCGCCGATGCGAGGTCGTCGGAGCGCAGGTACATGTTGCCGAGGTTGAAGTAGGCAAGCGGCTCGTAGGGGTTGAGCGCGATCGCCGCCTGGTATTCGCGGATCGCCCCGGCCGCATCGCCGGAAGCGGCGCGCGCGATTCCGAGATTGACACGGACGAGCGGCTGGTCGGGATCGGCGGCGAGGCTCCGGGAGAACGACGCAATCGCACTCGGGTAGTCGCCCGTCTGATTGTGGACGAGGCCCTGCGAGCGAAGGACTTTCGGGTCGCCGGGAAGGACCGCGAGAGCTTGGTCGAGGAGGGTGTGGGCGGTGCGGGCATCGCTACGCGCGAGTGCCTCGTCGGAGAGGAAGCCGAGGATCATGGTGACGCGGCGGCGCACGGCGAGGGGTTCATCCGCGATGGCGGAGGCTGTGGCGCGGCCGTCGTCCGGGCGCGCAGCGGGTCCGTCCGCGCCAACCCCGGCACCCGCAACCAGTAGCGTTGCCAGCGCCAGCGCCCGCAGATCAACGTCCTCGGATTCGGCCAGACGGGTCACCCGGGCCATCAGGAAGCGGGCCAGTCCCTGGAACTTCGCCAGCTCCCCGGGCTCATCGGGATGGAGGAGCATGCGGGCCGCCTGTTCGGCCCCCATCCCGTCGGTGACGGCCAACAGCCCTGCCGTCACGCGATCGTGCGGCTTCGTCTCGCCCCACCACTCGTCCACCTGCGCCTGCAGGCCGATCTCGCTGCGGTCGGTGTGGCAGCCCCGGCACGCGCTGACCAGCCCGAGCCGCCCGTCCAGCTGCGGGCGCGGCACGGGAATCGTGTGATCCGAGCGGGCGAAGGGGACCGCCGGGCCGACCTCCGGATGCTGCAGGTAGGGCATGTGGCAGGAGACGCACTTCGCGCCGGTCGAACCCGCCGGATGGAAGGTGTGGGTTTCCGGATCCGCGGCCTTCGCGGCATGACACGATGTGCACTGCCGGTCGTCGGTCTCGTCGGCCAGCGGGGCTCGGTTGACGTCCCAGTACCCCAGTCCGTGGGGCTCGTGACAGCTCACGCAGGTCATGCTGCCGTCGACGTAGCACGACGACGAGAGGTGGGTCGCTTGGTATGCAAAGGACTTCACGCGCCCGTCGGGCAGATAGGGATCATCGCCGAGCACGGGCAGCTTGAGGGCGTAGAAGTCGGCCAGCTGAGCACCGGGCAGGTAGCCCTCCTGCACCACGTCCTTGAGTGCGTGACACCGGAAGCAGACGCCCAGCGACTCGTCGACGTCGTCGGTGACGCGGCTGTCCAGCCCGATGTCGGCGAAGGTCGCCTCTCCGGCGCCGCCCCCGGACATCAGCTCCACATGGCGGCGCGCCGGCCCGTGGCAGGACTCGCAGTTGATGTCCAGCGAGGTCCAACGGGTGGCCACGCCCTCCCCCGCATCGAGCCGTGCGGTGATCTGGCTTCCGTGGCAGGACTGGCAGTTCGCGAAGCGTGACATGGTGCCCAGGATCCGCGCGGGCGGCCAATCGCCGCAGTCCGCCAGCGCCATGCCGGCGTCGACGGGCACCCACCCCTCGTCCGTCCGGCTCCCGGTGTTGCAGAACCAGGCATCCAACTGCCGCGAGTAGTCGAAGGGGAGGAACCGCGCCGTCCCGTCGGCCAGATGGCTGACGAACCCCTGCGTGCCGCCGCCCAGCATGTGGCCGCCCCCGATCACGCCATCCACCTTGATTCGCTGCTCCGCGCGCCCGTCCTGCCGCACCACGAAGATGTAGTCGCCGGCTGAGTCGACGACGGGAAGCACCGTCCCGTCCCGGAAGACGATCGGCGTCCCGTCGAAGGGCACGATGACGGTCTCTGGACCCGGCTCGCCACCCGCGCGGCCGTGTGTGGAGGCGGCCCACCCGGCGTACTGGTCCGCATGGCAGCCGGCGCAGGCTTCCGAGCCGGCGAAGTCGGCAGCCGCGACCACTGCAGCGCCCTGCTCCGCAACCCCCGACCCAGCCCGGCCACCGGGGGACGTCGCGCGGTCGCCGCACGCGGCGAAAAAGACGGGCACGGCAAGCGCCCCCGCCACGGCCGCGAGCCTGAACAAACGCTGCCGCAAGGGTGCTGGCCGCCTCACCGGCCCCGCCGCCCGTCACGCGACCAGGCGGGCCCCTGGCACCGGCACAGCGTGCGGATGTACGCCACCAGCGCCCGCTTCTCGTCGTGATCCAGCGACGCCCCGAAGGCGGGCATGCGATGACTCTTGCCGAGAATCCAGCCCCCGGCGTGGATGCCATCGTAGAGGGTGTCGTCGGGGCGCTCGGACATGGCCGCCGAATCGGCGTGCACGGTGGGCGCGACGGGGAGGAATGCCGCGTTGAATCCGTCGCCGGCGCCCTGGACGCCGTGGCACGGCGCACATTGCGCGGTGTAGAGGGCGGCACCGTCGGTAGTCGCCGCAGCGGTCGGGGCGGGCGTCACCGGCAGGGAAGGCAGCGCGGGCATGCCCGCCACGGTTTCGCTCCCCACCCAGGGCCCCTCGCGCCCCACCAGGTACGACGCGATCAGGTCCAACCGATCCGGCTGCTCGAGCGAACCGGGCATGACGGTTCCCGGCGCGAGGTGCTCGGGGTCCTGAATCAGGGCGCGCACGTACGCGGGCTTCAGCCTGTCGGCGATCCCGTCCAGGCGCGGACCGATGCGGCCGCCGTCGTCCCCGAGCTGGTGACAGCCCAGGCAGCTCCAGCGGTCGCGCAAGAGCGTTGCCGCCTTTTCGCTGGCAAAGGGAGAGAGTGCCAAGGGCTCCCATGCCGGGACCTCGGCACCGCGCTCCTCCATGAGGAAGCCGGCGATCGCGGTGACCTCTGCGGTGTCGAGGCGGAAGTCCGGCATCTGGCCGCCGCGGCCCGGAACCGCCCCCGCCGGCCGAATCGTCACGGGCGCGGACAGGTACCCGGCGAGCCACTCCTCCCGCAAGCGCACCCCGGTCGCGCTCAGGTCCGGGGCCGTGCTCAGCGGCTCGACATCCGGATGGGCGTGACAGCCCGCGCAGTTCAGCGTCTCGAAGAGCGCCGCCCCCGCCGCACGGCCCGCATCCGGGTGGCGGGCCATCGCTGCGCGCATGGCGTCATCCATCCCGTGCAGCTCCTCGTCGTTGGTGACCAAGAGCGCGAGCGCCACCCGCTGCCACTCGTTGAGCTCGTAGCGCGGCATCCGCGCCGGGGCGATATCGGGCCGCACCGTCTGCGGATCGGCCATGTAGTGGAAGATGTAGGCCGGCGCAATGAGCGCGGTGCCCTCACCAAACGGCCGCGCCACCTCGCGAATCGTCTCACCGTCCGGGACCCCCGCGTGACAGGCCGCGCAACCGAGAGCCTCTACCAGTTCGCGCCCGTCAGGCACCTCCTGCGTCAGCCCGGTCGGCACCAGGGAACCGGCCAGCACGACGAACACCGCTCCGGCCGCCAACGCAACCCTCGCCACGCGGATCAATGCAACCCCCGCCACGCGGATCAATGCAACACCAGCGCCAACCCGGCCCAATACGGCAACACCCCATCCGACGCCGTCAGAACCGCCTCCCGGGTCCCGAAATCGAGCGCCCACCGGATCGCGACCATACCCGCCGCGAGCATCCACTCCTGCAACACGAACCCGATCCCGCCCACCACCGGAGCCAGCACGATCAACAGCCCCGGCGTGCGCGCAAAGCCCGGGGTGCGGAGCAACTCGCCCCAGGTCGCGGTCCCTCGAAAGCCCTGGTCCAAATCAGGCCCCGGTCGGCCATGTCGCTCAATGTTGCCTCCAGGTTGGCGCGAAGTCGCAGGGCATCGCCCCATCGGGTGCGAGAAACATGCGTCCGGCTCCGAAGCGCGCCAAGTCCGGGTTGTCGCGCCCGCACCTTCGGCTACACTTTCTTCTGTCCCAAACCCGCTACGACTTCAGGCCACCTCGACCCCCGCGGCAATCCTGCGCACCGACGACTTCTTGGCGACCCTCCCCGCCCGCATCGGGCGCGCTGCATTCGCTGATCGGATTGCTCTAGTGGATGAAGGGCGCCCTTGTAGCTACGGCGACCTCCAACGCGATGCGTGGGCCTGGTCTGCCCGGCTCACAGAGGAATGCCGCGAAGGCGGAGAGGTCCTGCGTGGCCAGCCAGTGGCTTACCTGGTGCCCCCGGGGCGAACCCACGTCGCACTGCAGCTCGGCATCTGGGCCGCAGGTGCGATCGCCGTGCCGCTTGCCCTGTCCCACCCGCTCCGGGAGCTGGAATACATCCTGGACGACGCCCGTCCGCGCGTGGTGGTGGTCGATTCTTCGCTCGCGCAGGGACGGGATCTCGCCTCGGCCGCAACCGCACGCGCCATCGATGTGGTCGCCTCTTCCCCTCCCCCCCCTTCCATGCCCCCCGCGCGCACGGCCGCCGGATCTGCGCCCACGGCTCTTTGCGACCGGCGCGGCCATCCCGCAGCGCCAGAGCTGGGCGATCCCACCCGACAAGCGACCGCCACCCCCGCCCTCATCATCTACACAAGCGGCACCACCGGACGCCCAAAGGGAGTGCTCACCACGCACCGCAACCTCACGGCCCAGATCACCGCGCTCACCACCGCCTGGGAGTGGACGGCCACCGACCGCATCCTCCACACCCTTCCCCTCCACCACATTCACGGCGTCGTCAACGCCCTGGCGTGCGCGCTCTGGTCCGGCGCGAGCTGCGAGTTCGGTTCGGCGCGGCCACAGGCCATCTGGGAGCGCTTCGCGGCGGGCGGAATCACCCTCTTCATGTCGGTGCCGACCGTGTACCGGCGTCTGATTCAGGCCTGGGAGGAGGCCCCGGCGGAGCGGCGCAACGAATGGTCGCGGGGTGCGCGGGGGCTGCGGCTCATGGTCTCCGGTTCGGCGGCGCTTCCGGTCGCCACGCTGGAGCGCTGGCGCGAAATCACCGGTCACACCCTGCTGGAGCGCTACGGCATGACCGAGATCGGGATGGCACTCTCGAATCCTCTGCGGGGCGAACGGCGGCCCGGCCATGTGGGAACGCCGCTGCCGGGGGTCGAGCTGCGCATCGTCGGAGAGGACGGCCGGCCGGTGTCCGCAGGCGAGGCGGGCGAGATCGAAGTCCGCGGAGCCCAGGTTTTTTGCGAATACCGGGGGCGACCGGAGGAGACGGCGGCGGCCTTTCGGGACGGCTGGTTCCGAACCGGCGACGAGGCTTGCCGGGGCGCGGACGGCGTGGTGCGGATTCTGGGGCGAAGCAGCGTGGACATCGTCAAGACGGGAGGATACAAGGTCTCGGCGCTGGAGATCGAGGAGATCTACCGGACGCATCCCCGGATTGCCGACCTGGCTGTGGTGGGGTTTCCGCACCCGGACTGGGGCGAACAGTTGCGCGCGGCCTGGGTTCCGGCGGGGGGGACCACGGCCGGCGATGCGCCCGGCTCTCTGGATGCTCGCGCCGACGATTCCCGGGCGGCGGCCCATGAACCGGCGGCGGAAACAAACGTTCCCACGCCAACCGCGGCCGTTTCCCCCACCTCTCAAAGGAGCGATTCTTCCACGCTCCCCGGCACCGCCGCACTGCGCGCCTGGGGGAAGGAACGACTGGCGCCCTACAAGGTCCCGCACCGTTTTCTGGCCATCGACGCGCTTCCCCGCAACGCAATGGGGAAGGTGCGCAAGCCCGAGGTCGCCCGCATCTTGATGGACGCCGCCGCCGGCCATGCGGACGTTGCCGGTACGTCGGACGGCGCCGGTACGTCGGACAGCGTGGATCCCCCGCCCGGCACGACCCGTTCCTCCACCAATCCTTCCCTCCCTTCCCGCAAGGAGTCCCCTTGATTCAGGCCATCCTGGACAACCTGCGCGACTTCTGGTTCGTTCACCTGCTCCTGCTTCTCTATACCGTTCTCCTCGCCTGGCACGCCTGGTCGGGCAATCGCAGCACCCGCGGCGTTACGGACTACTTCGTCGGGGGACGCGCCATGGGACCGGTGGCGATCGGGCTCTCTTTCTTCGCGACCTATTCGAGCACCAACTCCTTCGTGGGATTCTCGGGCCAGGCCTACGAGTGGGGGGTGACCTGGTTCCTGCTGGTTCCCTTCGTGGTGGGACTGTCGCTCTTCGCGTGGGTGGGTGTGGCGCCACGGCTGCGCACCTTCACCGAATCGCTGGGATCGCTGACGATTCCGGATTTCATCGGCTTCCGCTTCGGAAGTCCGGCGGCGCGCGTGCTGGCCGCGCTGATCGTGATCTTCGCCTCGTTCTTCTACATGACCGCGGTCTTCAAGGGAATCGGCAATCTGCTGGAGGTCTTTCTGGAGATCCCCTACCGCACCGCAATCATCGTTGTCTTTTTCATTGTGATGGCGTATACGGTGGTCGGCGGATTCATCTCCGTCGTGAAGACCGACGCCGTGCAGGGACTGGTGATGGCGGTCGCGGCGATGCTGCTCTTCGGGGGAACGGTGGCGGCGGCGGGAGGGCTGGGATCGTACCGGGAGCTGGCCGCCGATCCGCTGACCGAGCCGCTGCTGCGCTGGGGAGGCGGCGTTTCGGTTCCCTTCGCGTTGGGGGTGGTCTTTGCCGGAACGGTGAAGTTCGCGGTCGAGCCACGCCAGCTTTCTCGCTTCTACGCGCTCGAGAACCGGGCCGCGATCCGGCGGGGGGTCTGGGTTTCGACGGTGGCCTTCGTTGTGGTGTACACCCTGCTGATTCCGGTGGGACTCTATGCGCGCAACGTGCTGGGCAGCGGCCTGGCCGACACCGATCTGGTGGTACCGCAACTCCTTGCCGCACAGGGAGTTTTCCCCTTCTGGGCCAGCGCCTTCCTGCTGCTTGCGATGGTGGCCGCGGCGATGTCGTCGCTCGACAGCGTACTCCTGGTGATGGCCTCGACGACGCAGCGCGACATCGTGGGAATGCTGGGCGGATCCACCTCGGAGCGTTGGGCGCTGACGGCAACCCGTCTCTATGTGGCGCTCTTCGCGCTGGTCACCGCGATCATCGCGCTCAATCCCCCAGACGGAATCGTAGGACTCACCGCACTCTCGGGGGCGATCTACGGCGCCTGCTTCGGACCCGCGCTGATCCTGGGTCTGTACTGGCGGCGGGGGAATGGAGCGGCGGCGTTGGCGTCCTTCGCGACCGGGCTTGTGGTGCTGCTGTCGTGGGACTGGATGCCCTTCCATGCCGGCGTCCACCAGGTCTTCCCCGCAGTTGCGCTATCCTTTCTGGTGTACTGGATTGTGGCGCGGCAGACGGATCAGTACGGGGGAGAAGAGGTGGATGCGCTGTTTGAGGCGGAGCGGGGGCGGGGCTGACGTTTCATCGCTCCACCAGCCGCCCATCCCGCACCCAAGTCTCGCCGTCGATGGTAACCGTCGCGTCGGTGAAGAAGTTCCAGCGCACGTACCCGCCGCCGATCGTTCCGCCCAGCTCGGTGTTGTCGCCCAGCGAGAGGCGCACGACGCCGGCGCCGTAGCCGTAATAGGGAATCCAGTCTTCGCCCTCGGGAACCGCGAGCAAGGGGTTGAAACCCAGGGCGAACTCGCGGAAGTCCAAGCCTGATTCGCCTGCGGCCGCCATCTCGGCCTCCAGGGCGGCCTGCGGCCCCCCAACCTGAGTCATCCGGCCCCGCTCGAATCTCATCGTCACTCGCTCCACCCGCATCCCGCCCCAGGTCGCGGGCGGAAAGGCGATCCGGCCCTCCACCGTTTCGAGCACGGGCAAGACGCGAACCGCCCCCGCGGGCAGCTCCACCTCGCGGTCGATCAGGTTGCGGGCACGGCCGGCGCGCGCGGCCGAGGCATCGCCGTCCTGGCGCGTGACCGGTTGCTCGCCCACCTCAAAGTGAATGTCGGTGCCCAGCGGCGTGGTCACTCGCACTGTGCCGCCGCGCGCCGCCGTCTCGAACTCGGCCAGGGCCGCCGCCAGCGCCTCGTAATCGGTGTCGAGCACCGCCCTCTGATAGAGCAGGTCGGCGGGCGGGTCCATGGCCAGCTCCTCCATCTCAAGGGAGGTCTTCCCCGCCCAGTGGAAGTGAACGGTGCGGGCCCGGCCCTCGCGTAGCAGGTCCTGAAGCGCGCGGTAGAGATCGGCCGGGAGGGTCGGATCGGGCAGCGCACCCGGCATCTTCACCGCGGCATCGATCTCCCTCAGCGCCTCCGGCCACGCCCCGGATCCGCCTGCCAGCAACTCGGCAAAGGGGGTGGATTCGGTCCCTGGCAGCACACTGCCCTGCGCATCGACCGCGCCCAGAGCAACGCCGCCCGCGGCTTCGACCGACCCGAACAGCAGCGGCGTCAACGTATCCCAGCGGCCTTGGCCCTGTCCCAGGAGCAGCACCCGCTCGCCAGGCTCAAGAGCCAGCCGCTCGATGATCATTCCGGCCAGCGCGCCGAAATCCAGCTCGAAATCCGCCCGCGCGATCGCCGTGTCGTCCGTGTCCCCGCCCGCTGCGACCGCATCCTCCGCGATCTCCACGCCTCCGGGTGCAGTCGTTGCTTCCTCCGGGACTTCGGCGCCGTCGGGCGCGCAGGCCCAGACGAACGCCAGAGCCAGCAAGGACGAGGGCGCAACGGGGGCGTGGCGACGAATCATCGGACGGTTTCTCCAGGACGGGGGAGCGGTGCGCGCATGCAGAGTTGGACTGGCCGGCACAGAACGGCAAGCGAACGGCCCGGCGACCTCGGCGGGTCAGCCGGACCGTTGAATCCAAGTTGGGGGGAAGCAAGTCTACTCAGTCAGGAGACGCGTTGTCAGTCAGGGGACGCTTGTCAGTCAGGGGGACGCTCGCAAATCACGCCCTCCGCCGGGCCGCCCAGCTACGGAAATCAATCCGGACAGGGCAGCGCAAGTCCGGGGCGGGCGGTCAGCGCGTCGTCTTGTGCATGGTGACGATGGAGGTGTTGCCCTCGTTGTTTTTCCAGACAATGATGGCGAGTCGACGTTCGCCGAAGAGCCCCGTGGCGGTCAACTGAATCATCCCCCGTTCACGGCGGTCTCTCCACACGCTCTTCCAGTCCGATACCCGACCCACGCGCACGCGGCCGCGGAGATTCTCCTTGAACCAGTCGTACGCCCTTTTCGCACCGGCGTCGGATGTATGCAGGACGCCCCCGAACTCCACTCCATCCTTCTCACCGGAAAAGAGCCGCTTGTGCAACCGTGCCCGGGGGTAGGTCGGAACCCAACGGGGGAGCCGGGCCGCCTCGTCGCCCAGCTCCACGCGGGCGTCGATCGCGGGAGCCCGAATGCGCAGCGAACCCCCTTCCCCGTCGCTCCTCAGCTCCAATCTGCTGCTGCAATCGGGGCAATCGACCTTGAACCAGCGTTCCTCGCCCTCGAGTCCCCCCTCAAGTCGGATGCCCTTCTCGGCCGCCTCCTCGATGAGCGTCTCCAGCGCGGTTTCCATCTCTCGGAGACCGTCCTCAAGCTCGCTGAAGTCGAAGTCAAAGCGGAACTCTTCCCCGTCAATATTCGACGCGCTCAGACCCAGCTCGGACAGGTCCAGATGGGACAACTCCAGCTCGACCGGATTCAGCCCCGTCACATCCAGGTCGCTCGCGCTGATCTGCACCTCGTCCCCGAAGAGCGCCTCGGCGGCATTGGCTACCGCTTCGGCCGTGGTCGCGTCGGAGCTGGCGAACTCGAAGGCAGCGGGGTCCTCCCAGTGGTGCGCGAATTCCTCGACCTGCCGCTTCACGAAGATCACCGCGATGACGACGACGGTGACGAGAGCGGTGGCCACCAGGCCGCCCACCACCAGAAATACCTTGGCGAAGGCGGGCATTCTCTTCCGCTCGTGGCGCGTGGCTTCGGTGTACGGATCGGACATCGGTTGGTTCTCCTGTCGGTGCGAACGGTTTGGGGCCTGAATGACTGGCTGAATGATCTGGCGCGTGGGACGCGGCACCGGCCACGGGCAGCACGGCGAGCCTCCGGGAATCCCGGACAAAGTTGCCACCGGCCAGAGACAATCCGCAATCTTACGCTCCGGTTCCGGAGGGGTTTCATTGCCGCATGCGGGATCTGCCCTTCGGCAAACGACACGGACAACCCAGCGAGAGGCAGGCGACAGATGGCGTGGATCAGGGAAATCGGCCCGGACGAGGCCACGGGGCTGCTCAGGAAGGAGCTCGGCGCGGCGGTCCGGCGATCGGGCCGGGTCTGGAATATCGTGCAGGTCATGAGCCTGAACGCTCCGGTGCTGAAATCGGCGATGGCCCACTACGCCGCGATCATGTTCGGTCCCTCGCCACTCTCGCGGGTGCAGCGCGAGCTGCTGGCCACGGTGGTTTCGGCGGAGGTCGGGTGCCGCTACTGAACGCAGAGCCACGCGCATGACCTCCGGGCCGAGGTCGCGAAGACGGGATGGGCGGAAGCGGGTTTGGGGAAGGACGGACTGGCGGACTCGGAATCGGCGGGGACCGATCCGGGTGAAGACGAGGCCGACGAGTTCGTTCACCAGGTGGTCGCCGATTGGCGGAGGACCGCGCTGCCGCCGGGGGACCGCGCGCTGTGCGAATGGGCCGCGAAGCTGACCGCGCGGGCAAGGGAGGCTTCGCCGGGAGAGCTGAAGCGCCTCCGGGAAGAGGGCTTCGACGACCGCGCGATCCACGACGCCGCACAGGTGGTGGGCTTCTTCAACTACATCACGCGGATCGCCGACGGGCTGGGCGTGGAGCCGGAAGCGTTCATTCGGGAGTGGGGACGGGGGAGGGGGTAAGCCGCGCCCTGCCGTACCAAGAGTAGAAATGTCCCCCTCCTTTGTCGCTGACCAGGACGGTGGAGCCCCCAGGACTGAGCCGCGCCCGGATGCGCACCCCCCCGCGCCGCTGTACCTTTGCCGGATTCGACCGGGAGGCCGTTCGTCGGCGTCACCCGAACCGCCCTTCGCACCGGCACCCGCCGCACGGAGACCACGATCATCGCGCACGCCATCGCCGCCACCTTGGTCGACCTGCTGGCCATCTACGCCGCCTGCGGGCTGGTCTTCACGGTGCCCTTTGCGCTTCGGGGCGCCGGCGCACTCGACCCGGCCGCGCGGCGCGGCACCCGCGGCTTTCGCCTGCTAATCGTGCCGGGAACGGTGGCGCTCTGGCCCATGTTGTTGATGAAGTGGCGGCGGGCTGCGCGCGGGAACGTCGCCGCACAGGGAGACTCGCGGTGATCGCCGGGCCGCCTCGGGAGGACTCACCGTGATCGCCGGACGCCGGCAACGGGATCGCGCCGCAATCCGGAGCCGCAATCCACAGGAGCCCGCCCCGTGACGCGCGGCCACCGCACCGCGCACATCGTGGCCGTCGCCGCGGCCGCCGCCGTCATTGCGCTGGCCCTCGCGGCCGGGTGGAGGGCGCACCGGTCCCGCCCCGTAACCGCTCCCGCCGACCTTCCCGCGCCCGCGTCCGCCGCCTCCCCCCGCTTCCCCGCGCCCAACGCGCCCGCCGACGAGTCACACACGGCTTCCCTCCCTTCCCCCGCGCCAGCCTTCCCTTCCCCCGAGACAACCCCATGAGCCTCGCCTATCGCGCGGTTGGCTGGTCGCCCCAGAAGCGGAAGTACGATCTCGTCGTGGCCGCGTGCATCGTCGCCTACCTTGCGGTCTTCGCGGCGGTCACCCTCGCCACCCAGCCCCACATCACCATCGAGACGCTCCTCCTCCGCGCCACCGGCAGCCTCGCCTTCCTTCTGCTGGCCTTCATCCTTCTGATCGGCCCCCTGGCCCGCATCTCGTCGCGCTTCCTTCCCCTGCTCTACAACCGCCGCCACCTCGGGGTCGCCACCTTCCTCGTCGCTTTCGTGCACGGCGCCCTGGCCACCTTCCAGTTCCACGCTCTTGGGCGTCTGAACCCGCTGGTCAGCCTCCTCGTCAGCGACGGCTCCTTTGGCGATCCCCTCGCGCTCCCCTTCCAGCCCCTCGGCGCGGCCGCCCTCGTCATTCTCTTTCTGATGGCCGCAACCAGCCACGATTTCTGGCTCGCCAACCTCACGCCGCGCGCATGGAAGGCCCTCCACATGGCGGTCTACGCGGCCTTTGCGCTCCTGGTCGGACACGTTGCGCTGGGCGCCATGCAGGGCGAAGGCAGGATCTGGCTCTGGGCTCCGGTCCTGGCGCTGGCGGGCCTCGTGGTTTTTCTCCACCTGCTGGCCGGCGTCCGCGAGTGGCGACGCGACCGCACGCACGCCGCAACAGACAAGGAAGCCAGTCCCCCCGGTTACCTGCGCGCGCTCCCCGTGACCGATCTGGCCGACGGCGAGGGCCGGGTTGTCGTGCTGGGCGACGAACGCGCCGCCGTTTTCCTCAATGGCGACGAGGTTTCCTGCGTCTCGAACGTGTGCCGCCACCAGATGGGCCCGATCGGCGAGGGCCGGATCATCGACGGTTGCATCACCTGTCCCTGGCACGGGTTTCAGTACGATCCGGTGAACGGGTGCGCACCCCCGCCCTTCGACGACCAACTTGAGACCTACGACGTGGCCATCGCGGGCGGCTTCGTCTGGATAGACCCAAAGGCGAATGAGTTGGGGAGGTCGTCGCGGACCGCGCGGCTACCGGTTCAACCAGCGCCGGGCGCCACCCCATAACCGTTGATCCTGCAAAGAATAAAGACCCATCACCCTGCCGCTCCATGACCGGCTAGCTCCCCTGACCGGCTTGCTCCCATGACTGACTTCTACGTCGGCTACGCCGATCCCCCGCCGCCCCGCATCCGCCGCACCCAGCGCCTGGTCACGGCCGCCTCGCTGCTCCTGGCGGTCCTCGCGGCCACCGTCGTCGCGCTCGGCCAGCGCCGTCTTCCGGCCGCCACCTTCGAGTTCGGCGCCGTGCGCACCTTCGAGGGCCTTCTCGTCGCGGATCCGTATCCCTCGCTCATCGTGCGCGGGACCGCCGGGCCGCACCGCTACCTCCTGACGGGGCCGGGTAAATCCGGCGCCGAGGATCATGTGCGCGGCTTCGTGGGCCAGGCGGTCACCCTGGAGGGAACCCAGGCCATGCGCGAGGGCGCAAGCGTGGCGATGATCGAGGTGCAGCCGGGATCGGTGGCGGCCGCGGGTGCCGGTGGCGGCGGCCGTTCGGGGGTGCAAACCGACCTCGGGAACCGCTACCTGGAGGGCGAGATCGTGGGATCGAAGTGCTACCTCGGCGTGATGAATCCGGGATCCGGAGTCGCGCACCGAGCCTGCGCCACAAGCTGTATTCGGAGCGGGATTCCGCCGCTGCTCTCCGTGCGCCGCGTCGGCGGGCGAAGCGAGGGGCTGATCCTGGCGGGACCGGAGGGCGAAGCGATCGGGGACCGGCTGGCCGGGCTGATCGCGCGGCCAGTGGGGGTGCGGGGACGCGTGATTCGCCGCGACGGCGCCACGATCTTCCAGGTGGACCCGGCCGCCATCGAAAAGCTGGCCCCCTGCGACGAGTGCGAACCGCAGTGAGGACGGCGGGGAGGGGGGCGGGGGACGGCGGCGGGGCGGCCCCGGGACTCCCGCTAGAGGACATCGTTGCGGGCCCCTACCGGCTGACCTTCGCGCGCTCCCGCGAGCAGTTGGAGGCGCTGCAGCGGCTGCGCTTCGAGGTCTTCAACCTGGAGCTCGGCGAGGGACTGAAATCGTCCTACGAAACGGGGCTCGACCGCGACGACCTCGACGAGCTGATGCACCACATCCTCATCCTGCACAACCGGACCGGCGAAGCGGTCGGCACCTACCGGATGCAGACGGCGGCGATGGCGGCCGCCAACCGCGGATTCTATTCGGCGCGCGAGTTCGATCTCGCAGGGTTTCCGCCGTCGGTGGCCGATCGCGCGGTCGAGGCGGGACGGGCCTGCATCGCGCGCAACCACCGCCGCCGCCGGGTCCTGCACCTCCTCTGGAAGGGGCTTGCCCGTTACCTCAACTGGACCAAGAGCCGCTATGTCTTCGGTTGCTGCTCGCTGACCACGCAGGACGGCCGGGTGGGCCGCGAGGTCTACCAGCGCCTGGTCGCCGAGGGCCGGCGGCACCCTCAGGCCCGCGCTCTTCCCCTGCCCGGCCTCGAATGCGACGCCCACATCCCCAAAGGCGGTCCACCCCTTTCCGGGACCGACATTCCGCCGCTCTTCCAGAGCTACCTCAATCTGGGGGCGTGGATCTGCGGGCCCCCGGCCGTGGACAGCGAGTTCGGCACGATCGACTTCCTGGTTGTGGTCGATATCCGCGAACTGGAGCCGCATTTCTACCGGACCTTCTTCGATTAGCGCACCCAATCCGCCGCCACCATGCAGCAGAACACCCGACAGGAAAACCAACCGCCTCCTCAGGTGGGAATTGGCCGGTGGCCCCTCGTGGTCCCGGGGGTGGCCATGGTCGCGGCCGGAACCGCAGTGGCCTCCGCGTGGCTGGCCGTCAGTCGTCTGACCGGCGCGCTGCTGCCCGGGCCATCGGACCGGCGGCGGGCTCCGGTTCGAAGACAGGCCATGCTGATCTGGGGGCGGCTCCTGACCAGGGCGCTCAAGGTCCGCGTCGTGGTCGAGGGAACGCCTCCGCCACCCGGAACGCTCCTCGTCTCCAATCATCTCTCGTACCTCGATATTCTGGTGTACGGCTCGATCGTGCCGGTGATCTTCGTGGCCAAGGCCGAGGTGCGCAGGTGGCCGGTCTGGGGAATTCTGGCCGCGGGGGGGGACACGGTCTTCATCAACCGCACCGCCAAGCGCGACATTCTGCGGGTCCGCTCCGAGATGGCTCGCGCGCTCGACCGAGACGACATCGTGGCGCTCTTCCCCGAAGCCACCAGCACCCCGGGCGACACCATCATCCCCTTCCGCCCCCCTCTCCTCGCCGACGCAGCCGCCAACCGCACCCCCGTGCACTGGGCGACGATCAGCTATGCGACCCCGCCCGGCGAGCCCTCGGCCCGAAATCAGGTCTGCTGGTGGGGCGATCTCGGACTTGGGCAGCACCTTGCCGGAGTCATGGCGCTCAAGCGGGTCTACTGCACGGTGCGCTTCAGCGACGTTCCCATCGTGGACGGCAACCGGAAGGCGCTCGCGGCGAAGCTGCGGGAGGCCATGCTGCAACGCTTTGTTCCCAGCGAGTGATCCGGCCATCCCGGCCGCGCGACCCGGGAGTCCGGCGCGCGAAACCGGTCCCGGTCGCGTGACGCGGGAGCCTGGCAAATGAGTCGGGGGAAGGCCGGGCTTCGGGGGAAGGCGGGGCGGGCGCGGCGCGCGGGCAGGCAACGGTTTCGGCCCGGCAGGCGCGGCATGGCGATTCTGGCCTACCTGGTGCTGCTGGGCGCGTCTCATCTGGCGCGGATGGGGCGACCGGAGGAAGGGGCGAGGCCGGGGCAGTCGGAAGTGGTCGTCGCAGGTTGGCCCGAGACGCCCCAAGGGGTGCGCATCGCGTGGCGGGAGTGGGGACCGGGGGAAGTTGCGGACAGCGCGGCAACGGACCGGGAAATCACCGGGCTTGACACCGCTGCGGTACTCCCGGGACCGGCCACAGGGATCGCGGCCCGGGCCGATGACGAGGCCAACTCCCTCGCGCATCCGCTGCTCCTCCTCCATGGCAGTCCCGGATCGGGGTCGGCGTTTCGGGGACTGGGACCGCTGCTCGGCGCCCAACGACGCGCCATCGCGCCGGATCTGCCCGGCTTCGGCGGATCGAGCGCCAGCATCCGCGACTACTCCATCCGCGCGCACGCCCGCATGACGCTTCAGCTTCTCGATTCCCTGGGTGTGGAGCGCGCGCATCTGGTCGGCTTCTCGATGGGCGGGGGAGTCGCGCTCGAGCTCATCCGGGCCGTGCCTCACCGGGTTGCATCGATCACTCTCCTCTCGGCGATCGGCGTTCAGGAACACGAGCTCCTCGGCGAATACCACCTCAATCACGCGGTGCACGGTCTGCAACTCGTCGGCCTCCGCATCCTGCGCGACCTGGTTCCCCACTTCGGCGCCCTCGACGGCGCCTTCCTCGGCCATTCCTACGCGCGCAACTTCTTCGACACCGACCAGCGCCCGCTACGGGGAATTCTGCGGAGCTACCCGGGACCGATGCTGATCGTCCACGGAACCCGCGACCCCCTCGTCCCCCCCGCCGCCGCCCGCGAGCACCACCGCATTGTCCCCCAGTCCGAACTGGTCATGCTCGACAGCAACCACTTCATGACCTTCCGGGAACCCGATCGGATCGCGACCCCGGTCGCGGCCTTTCTGGAGCGCGTCGAGACCGGCGCGGCCACCGTGCGCGCCACCGCCGACGCCGCACGGATCCGGGCCTCCGCACCAGCCTTCACCCACTTCCCCGCCCCACCGGTCACCGGCTTCGCCCTCACCCTGGCGCTGGCGCTGATCGTCCTGGCCACCTTCGTCAGCGAGGACCTTGCCCTGATCGGCGCCGGGTTGCTGATCGCGCGCGGATCGCTCCCGTGGGCGCCGGGACTGGGAGCTGCCTTCGCGGGAATCGTGGCCGGCGACCTCCTTCTCTATCTCGGGGCGCGCGTGGCCGGCCGGCCCTTCGCCACCCTGCCCCCGCTGCGCTGGCTCATCCGGCCGCGCGAACTCGTCCGCGCCTTGCAATGGGTTCGCGGCCGCGGCGCGACGCTGCTCCTGGCCAGCCGCTTCATTCCGGGAACCCGCCTGCCCACCTGCATCGCCGCCGGCATCGCGCGCATGCCGCTGCCTCTCTTCATCTTCTGGATCGTGATCGCCGCAGCGCTCTGGACCCCGCTCCTCGTCGGCGCCAGCGCGATCTTCGGCACCGCCTTCGCCCAACACGTCGAATCGTTTCAGGGGCGCACCATCTCGTGGCTCCTCGCCTGCACCCTCCTCACCTTCATCGCCGTGCGCCTCTTTGTCGCCCTGCTGAGCCGGCCGGGCCGACTTCGCCTCTTCGCGCGCATGGAGCGGCTGCGGCGCTGGGAGTTCTGGCCCGCGTGGATCGTGCAGCTTCCGGTTGTGGCGTGGGTGATCCTCCTCGGAGTGCGCCACCGTTCCCTCACGGCCTTCACCGCGGCCAACCCGTCCTTTCCGGATGGGGGTTTCGTGGGCGAATCGAAGTCGGAGATTCTGGCGATGATCGCCGAGCGCGGGCGCGTGGCCCGCACGGTCGCGGTCGATCCGGACGAAGAGGTGGATGTCGAGGCACTGGCCGCGCGGGCCGGGGGGCTGCCCGTGGTCGTCAAGCCGGATGTGGGGGAGCGGGGAGCGGGGGTGGAAATAGCGCGAACGCTCACCGGGCTGAAGAGGCGGCTGGCCGCGGCCGGGAACAGAACACTGGTGCAGGAACATGTGCCGGGCGAGGAGCTGGGCGTCTTCCACATTCGTCTTCCCGGCGAAGCGCGGGGCCGGATCTTCGGAATCACCGAGAAGCGCCAGCCGGTCGTCACGGGCGACGGCAAGAGCCCCGTGGGCGAGCTCATCCTGGCCCGCCGCCGACTTCGCTGCCAGCACCACGTCTTTGCCCGCCGACTCGGCCACGCCCTCGACCGCATCCCCGAATCCGGCGAACGGGTCACTCTGGAGGAACGCGGAAACCACTGCCACGGTTGCGAATTCCGCGACGGCTCCCACCTCGAGACACCCGCCCTCGCGGGAGCCATCGAGCGCATCAGCCGCGGCATTCCCGGCTTCCACTTCGGCCGCTACGACATCCGCGGCGCCACCCTCGCCGAGATCCGGGCCGGACGTTTCCGCATCATCGAACTCAACGGGGTTTCCTCCGAGGCAACCCACATCTACGACCCATCCAACTCGCTGCCGACCGCGTGGCACACCCTCTTCCGCCAATGGCAACTCGCCTTTCGCATCGGCGCCGCCAACCGCCGCCGCGGAGCCCGTCCGGCGCGACTTCTTCCCTTTCTGGCACGCATCGCGCGGCATCTGCGCCGCCCGTCCCCCGCAACACTGGACAACCGGGGCCGTGGAACCTAGCTTGCTCGTTTGCCGTAGCATCGACCCGCGGCTTGCCGCTTCGACCTTTTCGGCGCCCGCAGACGGCGCCCGCATTCACCCAGGGAGCAAGAACAGATGAGCGGACAGAACGGAACCCGGATCAGGGTCACGTTGCGTTGGGTGCAGATCCTCGACAATCTGGAGCCCTTCTTCAAGGACAAGGGAGAGTTCGTTTTCTGGTCGAAGGTCTGGACCGACAACGGCGACGGCCACAGCCAGGAGACCCGCCTTCCCCGCAAGGGCCACTACCCCATCTCCGACCATCCCCGCTGGAACCGGCTCAAGGATCTCGACAAGGTGCTCTTCGAGGGCGAAGTGACCGACCATCTCGCGATCGAGCTGCGCGGCGAAGAACTGGACCAGTGGACCCCAAACGACGAGCTTGAGTTCTACACCCGTACCTTCACCGGCCCCATCGCCGATCATGTGGGCATCGTGCGACCGGGCGACGAGGGTAGCGACGACCCCGAAAACCTCTCCAACTGGCGAATCAGCTACGAAATCGAGGCGGTGTAGCGCAAAGTTCGGCGCCCTGGCGGAGCCTGTCCGCTACCCGGTCGGAGCAATGGGTCACGCCAGCGACAACGCCACCCGCCGAATCTTCTTCACCATCGAGTAGAAGCCGTTGCGGCGGTTCGGGCTGAGCGCCTCGCCCAGGCGGAGCCGTTCGAAGATGTCCGAGAGATCGATCGCGAGCGCGTCCTCGGGGGTTTTTCCGTTGTAGACCTCCGCGAGGATCGCAAAGAGTCCCTTCACGATCACCGACTCCGAGTCCCCCACGAAGCGGAGCCGGGGCGGATCGCCCTCCACGGCCCCGGCCAGCCACGCCGGACTCATGCAGCCGCGCACCTGGTTCTCCTCCGTTCGCAGCGCAGCGTCCATCGCGGGCAGACGCTTCCCCAACTGGATGATGTAGTGGTAGCGGAGCGTCCGGTCGGAGAGAGCGTTGAGCCGCTTCTCGAGCTGTTCAATCGTCACGCTGGTTCCCCTCCTGTTGCCGCGCCTTTCCTGGCCGCGCCGTTCCCGGTTGGTCCTTCGGACTTGACATGAGCCGAAAAAAAACCGAATATGTCTTCATGCCAACCGCCAGACCTTCCCGAAGCCCTCGCGGCGCCCCTTCCCGGCCGCGATCCGCCCACAGCTTGCCGCTCGCCGCACCCGGTGGGTTCAAGGGACGAGGGCTCAAGGGACGGGGGATAGCATACGATCCTCCGAACCGCTTCGAAACGGTTCACCTGGAGCTGGAACCCGGCGAGAGGGCGGAGGACAAGCCAAAGACGGAGTTCCTCGCCGACCGGACGCGCACGGCGCTCGCCCGCAACGACAGCCCCGATGTGGCCTTCAACCTCTCGGTCAACCCGTACCGCGGATGCGAACACGGATGCGTCTACTGCTACGCCCGCCCCACGCACGAGTACCTCGGCCTCTCCTCCGGGCTGGATTTCGAGCGGAGGATTCTGGTGAAGGAACGCGCCCCGGGGCTGCTGCGGCAGGCCCTCGGTCGGCCCTCCTGGCGCCCCCAGGTGGTGGGCATGTCGGGGGTGACCGATCCCTACCAACCGGTGGAGAGACGCCTGCGCATCACGCGCGGGTGCATTGCCGCGCTGCGCGACTTCCGCAATCCGGTCGCGATCATCACCAAGAATCACCTGGTTACCCGCGACATCGATCTCCTCGCCGGTCTGGCGGCGGTCCAGGCGGCCCATGTGTCGGTCTCGGTGACCACGCTGCGCAACGATTTGCAGCGCGTCATGGAGCCACGCACCTCGGTTCCGGCGCGGCGGCTGGCGGCGATCGAGGCGCTGGCGCGGGCCGGCATCCCCGTCGGCGTCTTCGTGGCGCCGGTCATTCCCGGTCTCACCGACGAGGAGCTGCCCGCCATCGTCGCGGCGGCGGCCAACGCGGGCGCCCGCTACGCCTGTTTTCTCCTCCTGCGCCTCCCCGACGGGGTCGCCGAACACTTCGTTCGCTGGCTCGATCTCGCGCTGCCCGAACGTAGGGACCGGATTCTGGCCCGGATCCGCGACGTGCGCGGCGGCAAGCTCAATCAGGGCGGGTTCCATCGCCGGTTCCGGGGCCAGGGGGTGTACGCCGAACACATCCGCGCGCTCTTTCGCACATCGGTGCGCCGCGCCGGACTCGATTCCGCACCGCCCTCCCTCTCCACCGCCGCGTTTCGTCCCGGCGGAGGCGAGCAGGGAATGCTGGAGCTGGATCTGTGACGGCGCCCCGGTCGCTCGCGGCGTACGATCCAGAGATGGCGCGCCCGCTACATCCGGCTGAGCATGTAGGCGTAGGCGGCCACGGCCTCGACCTGTTCGTCGGTCAGCGGCAGACCCGCGCGGGGGAGCATCGCGCCCGGGTGCTCGATCGGCTGGGCCACCCCCGTCTTCACCAACTCCACGATCGACTCGTACTCGCCATCGACGTTGATCCAGGTGTCGTCGGTGAGATCGGGGGCCAGGGGGCCGCCGGTGCCTTCGTTGGTGTGGCAGGTAAAGCAGATGCCGCCGCCCACGAAGAGTTCGCGGCCCTGCTCCACCATTTCAGCCGTCACGCCCTCCGGCAACAGCGCGGGATCGATCGCCAGGGGGGCCGCACCCGGCGCCTCCGTGGCCGTTTCCGTCGCGGCCGGTCCACCCTCGCCGCCAGCCGTCGCCTCGTTGCCCGCATCGCCGCCGCCGCAGCCCGCCAGGAGCGCGAAGGCCGCACCGGGAACCAGGATCCTGCTCTGCACACTGCGTCTCATCGGATTTCGTCTCATTGTCATTGGACTTGATGAATGAACTTTGCCTGTGGGTCAAACGACCACTGGAAGGTCGCCGGATTCCGCCCGGATGGTCAACCGCAATGAACGCGCTTCCCCGATCCGCCGCCCCCCGATGACCCACGCACACCCGCGAATCGCTATCGTCGGGGCCGGACCCGCCGGATTCTACGCGACGGAGGCACTGCTGAAGGGGTGCGATGCGCCCCGCATTGACCTGATCAACCGAATGCCGGCTCCCTTCGGACTGGTGCGCGACGGGGTGGCCCCGGATCACCAGGCGATCAAGTCGGTGGCGCGCGTCTACGAACGGATCCTGGCTCGCGACGGGGTCCGCTACTTTGGGAATGTCGCGCTCGGCCGCGACCTCACGCTCGGCGATCTGCACAGCCGCTACGACCAGATCGTGTACGCGGTGGGCGCGCAGAGCGATCGGCGGCTCGGAATTCCCGGCGAGGAATTGCAGGGCAGCCACGGCGCCTTTCACTTCGTGGGCTGGTACAATGGCCACCCCGATTTTCGCGACCGGTCGTTCGAGCTGGATAGCGAGGAGGTCGTGGTCGTCGGCAACGGGAATGTGGCGATCGATGTGGCCCGGATTCTGGTCCATTCGCCCGACCGCCTGGCCCAGACCGACATCGCCGATCACGCGCTGGCCGCGCTCAGCCGCAGCCGGGTGCGACGGGTCACGCTGCTGGGTCGGCGGGGTCCGGCACAGGCATCCTTTACCAACCCGGAGCTGCGCGAGTTCGGTCGGCTGCAAGGGGTTACCGCGGTGGCAAGCGCGGGGGAGCTGGAGCTGGAGGCAGCCAGCGCGGCCGCGCTGGCGGAGAGTCCGGTGAAGACGCGGAACCTGGCCACGCTGCGTGAGTACGCCGCGAACGAGGACCGCGCGGGCGGTGGCGGCGGCAGTCGCGGCGATGGCGGCGCTGACCCCGGAAGGCTGCCGGAAACGCAGGGCGCCGGAGGAGGCGAGGGTTCCGATCCGGCCGGTCGCGCGGGCGCAGGTTCCCATCCACCGGGCGGCGACCGGGTGGTGCGGTTTCGTTTTCTGGTGTCGCCGCTGGAGGTGCTCGGCGACGGGGGCCGCGTGACGGGCGTGCGAATCGAGCGCAACCGCCTGGTCGAGCAGGCCGACGGGTACATGCGCGCCGTGGGGACCGGCGAGAGGCGGGTCATTCCGTGCGGCATGGTGATCCGGTCGGTCGGATACCGGGGCGCGCCGATCGCGGGTGTGCCCTTCGACGAACGGCGCGGGATCATCCCGAACGAGGGGGGCCGGGTGGTACGCCGCGGCGAGGTCGTGCCGGGCGAATATGTGGTCGGGTGGGCCAAGCGGGGGCCATCGGGCGTAATCGGGACGAACAAGGCGGACGCCGCGGCGACGGTCGCGCTGATGCGCGAGGATTGGGAGGCGGGGGTGCGGGCGGGGGTGGGTGGGGCGGGGCGGCGGGATCTGGCCGATCTGTTGCGGGGTCGCGCCGTGCGGTGGGTGGATGCCCAAGGGTGGCGGCGGATCGACGCGCACGAACGGGAGCGGGGCGAGGCGGCGGGGCGGCCGCGCGTCAAGCTCACCACGGTCGCCGAGATGCTGCGGGTGGCCGGCGTGTGACTCCGGTCTGGTGGAGCGTTGCCCGCGCCGAGCCGCCCTCTGGGACGAGGTCAAGGACCGGCTCAATTCGCTTGGAACCTCAGTTGCCTGCGGCCAGCCTCCAGAGCTGCGCCACCAGAAAACAGACCACGAACCCGAGCGCGAGCGGCAGGAGCGCGGACAGCGTCGTCCAGCGACCGCTCTTCGTCTCCTTGTAAATCGTGTAGATCGTCGTGGAGCAGGGATTGTGCAACAAACTGAAGAGCATAAGGTTCACGCCGGTCAGCAACGTCCATCCGCCTGCTCGCAGCAGTCCCTCCATCTCGTTTGCCGAATCCGTCTCGAACATCACCCCCGCCCCCGCCCCCAGCTCCGGCGATCCCAGCGAGAGCACCGTCAGCATCAGCACGGTGGGGATCACGATTTCGTTCGCCGGAATTGCGATCACATAGGCCAGGAGAATCACCCCATTCAGTCCCAGCAGCGCCCCGAACGGGTCAAGAAAATCAATGGAATGCCGTGCCACCGACGCGTCGCCCACCGTCACGTTCGAGATCAGCCAGATCGCGGCGCCGGCCGGCACGGCGAAGAGAACCGCCCGCCAGAGGATGATCAGCGTGCGATCGATGACCGAGGTGTAGAGCGTTCGTAGAATGCGCGGCGGCCGGTAGGGGGGAAGCTCGAGCGAAAAGGTCGTGGCTTCGCCCTTGAGCACGGTCCTTGACAGTCCCCACGACGTCAAGAACATGAACGCGATTCCCAGCAGCGCGATCCCCACGACCGCACCCGCCGAGACCGCACCCGCGAGATGCGGCGGAGCCAGCGCCCCAATGAAGATCGCCGCGATCAGGATCTGGGTCGGCCAGCGCCCATTGCAGAGCGAAAAGTTGTTGGTGATGACCGCGATCAGGCGTTCGCGCGGACTGTCGATCACCCGCGTGGCGACGACCCCGGCCGCGTTGCAACCGAATCCCATGCTCATCGTCAGCGCCTGCTTGCCGTGCGCGCCCGCCCGCCGAAAGAGCGAATCCAGGTTGAATGCGACGCGCGGCAGATACCCGAAGTCTTCCAGCAAGGTAAAGAGGGGGAAGAAGATGGCCATCGGCGGAAGCATGACGCTCACCACCCAGGCGGTCGCGAGATACACCCCGTCAAAGAGGAAGCCGCTCAGCCACCAGGGCATCCCGGTCCAGGCGCCAAGGTCGAGGAGCGCGGGGTGGGCCCGGTCGATGAGGAGGCTGGCGAGCATCGCCGAGGGGACGTTGGCGCCCGCGATCGTCAGCCAGAAGACCGCCGCCAGGATCGCCAGCATGAGGGGAAAGCCGAAGACGCGGCTGGTCAGCCAGCGGTCGAGGGCGCGGTCGAGCTTCCCTGCCCCCCCTCCCCGCCCCCTCTCCACGCACCGTCCGGCAATTCGCGCGGCCTCGCCGAAGATGTTGTGCGCGAGCGCGTCGTGGAAGCCGGGCCGGAGCGTCCAGCGATGCCGTGTGGCCGCGCTCAGGATGCGTTCCCCGCCCCGAAAGATCGAACTCGGTTGCGCCCGGCCCCTGCGCGGGCCGGCCCGGGTGGCGGCAGCGTGGCGTGGCGCGCGCGCAACCCCCTGTTGCTCGGTGTTGGTCTGGGGCTCGTCGTCCCGGCTCGCGGCGCCATTCCCGCCAAGTTGGCCGATCTCGCCCGACCGCACCGCCTCGGTCACGCGCTCGTCGGCGTTCAGGAGCCGCAGCGCCACCCAGCGCGCATTGGGTAGCTCCGGAAACTCCTCCCGGACCAGCGGCGCAATCGCATCGATCGCCTCTTCGACCGCCGCCGGATGCCTCTCGATGCGGTGGGGACGGTTCGTGCGCGTGCCCGTCGCCACCTCCGCGGCCGCCTTCAGCAGCGCATCGATTCCGCGCCCCTGCCGCGCCACCGCCGGAATCACGGGTACGCCCAGCTCGCGCTCAAGACGACCGGCGTCCACCCGGACCCCGTGCCGCTCGGCCTCGTCCACCAGATTCAGGCAGACGACGACGCGGTCGGTAATCTCCAGGATCTGCAGGACCAGGTTGAGATTGCGCTCCAGCCGCGCGGCATCCACCACCACGACCGTCACATCGGGTTGGCCGAAGAGGATGAAGTCGCGGGCAACCTCCTCGTCGGCGCTCCCGGCCTGGAGCGAATAGGTGCCGGGGAGATCGACCACCTTCACGCGGCGGCCGTCGTGCACAAAGGCCCCCTCGGCGCGCGCCACCGTCTTGCCGGGCCAGTTTCCGGTGTGCTGGCGGAGTCCCGTGAGCGCGTTGAAGACGGTGGTCTTGCCCACATTGGGATTGCCTGCGAGCGCGACCAGGAGATCCCAGCGGTGCGGACTCAGCCCCAGGCGGACCAGGTTGCGGGAGCGTCCGCTGGGGACGGGAATGGCCGTTGCGGCGGGTGAAGGCTCCGGGTCCTGGTGGCCAACGCGCGCACCGAACGCCGTCGTCCGCGACCGTGCGCGCCGACTCACGACGCCCTCCGTGCTGCCGCTTCGTTGTTGCCCGCCGGGTGGTCGGTCACTGGCTCCGTCTTCGCTGACTCCGCCTCCACAGGCCGATCCGCTACCGGGTGGTCCGCCGCGCGCTCGCCATCCTCCCGCTCTCCCTCTGTGGGTGCGGCGTCCGCAAGTTGAATCTGCGCCGCCTGCTCCCGCCGCAGCGCAATCAGCGCCCCGCGAATGTCGTAGGCGACCGGATCGCCCCCCGCGCTCCGCATCCGCGCCTGAATCAGCGTTCCCGGCACCACTCCCAGATCAAGGAGGCGGCGGCGGGCGGGTCCCCGGCACTGAGGCGCGATCCCCGCCACCGTCCCCGATTCTCCCGGCGCCAGCTCCGCCAGGGTGCGCGACCAGACCGGTTCGTCCAACGGTTCCTTCGCCCTTTCCCGACGCTCCACCGTGATATTTCTCGCCACCGCGCTCGACACCTCGTGACGGCGGGTTCCGGCCACGAACGCCACCCGTCCCGAAGCGCCCGCCACCCGTTCGCCCGCCAGCCGCTCGACCGGAGTCATCAGCCCGATCTGCAGCCCGACAAGCTCGCGGAAGATCTCGCGCGGCTCGTCCTCCAGGTGGGTGACGACAGCGCGCTCCCCCGGCTCCAGCGCGGTCAGCGGCACCCCCGACCGGGACGGCATCTCGCCCTGGGCCGTGGGAATCGGATCGCCGTGGGGATCGTAGACCGGATGGCCCAGCGCGGCCGCCAGCTCCTCGCGCTCGGCAACCGTGAGCCGGTGTTCGTGGGCCTCGGCGCGGTGGTGCCACTCCTCCGGGGGCGTGCCCGTGCGATCGGCGAGGAAGCGCTCCCAGAGCCGGTGCGTCCGCACGATGTGCAGCGCCTGCGCGCGTCCGTCGCCGGTGAGGGCAAAGCAGTCGTCGGTGGCCGTGACGAGTTCGCTCTCTTCGAGCCGCTGCAGAAGCCGAATCGCGTGCGCGCGTGAAAGCTGAACCGCTCCGGCCACACTCTCCACTGTCGCCGGACGCCGGTCGTATTCGAGCTTGTAGATGTGTTTGAGCGCATCCTCCATGCGAACGCGTTCGGTCAGCCGGGCGATGCGCCGGAGACGCGCGCCGATTCCGCGGCCGGGCCAGAGAAGGACGGCGGCGAGGGCGGCCAACGCGAAGAAGCCGAGGAGGGCGAGGGCGGGATTGGTCATGGTCAGGAAAGTTTAGGCAAGCCTAAAAATCCGCGCAAGGGCTGGGGGATTCAGGCCGGCGCCGCACCCGACCCACTTCGCCGCAGCCAGCCCTTATGATCCCACCGGAGCCGCGGACTCTCCGACCCCCTCTGCCCTCGCCAGGGGTCGCTCGCAGCCCGTCGTTCCCCCGCGCCCCTCCCCCCGTCACCCGCTACCGTCGGGTCCCGGCCACCTGCCCACCGATCGACGCGCGAGGACTTGTCTTACCGCTCAATCCCGTACACCCGCACATATTGCAACCCCAGGTCATCCACCCACACGCCCAGCAGGTAGTCCTCGCCGATCTCCATGTAGGGCGCCTGGTACTGGACAAAGGCCCGCTCCAGACCCGGCGGCGCCGTCACGCTCCCCAGCCAGCTTCCGTCCGGGGCGTGGATCTCGAAGGGCGGCGGCTCGGCGCCGGCAACGTAGTAGGGCACCAGCCAGATGTGTCCGGTCGCGTCCAGGTGAACCGCGCGCAGCAGCGGCAGGGTCGAGGCCCTCGGGCGTTCGCGCCACATTCGCCGGAGCCGCGCCACATCGTCCGGGTCGGCCGCATCCGGATCCGGGAAGGCGATCGCCTCCATGCCGTCCAAGTGGAGGTCGAAAAGGCCGGGAGTGACCTCGATGGGCGCCACATCGCGCCGCAGAATCGCGTGGATCGCGCCGTCGCCGGGAGACGCCAGGCGTACCGACCACGCCTCGGTGTCGATAATCGCAATGCGCCCCGCCGCCGCGCCGTATTCCGGTCCTTTGGCGAAGACGTACCAGCCGTGCGAATAGCGGTCCCCTTCGCCCCAGCTCACACTCGCTTCCCCGCCGGGCACCACCATCAGCGACCGCACCGAGCCATCCGCCAGATCCACAGTGCCCAGCCTCTCGCCGGGCCACCGCACAATCCCCGAGGGGCTCTCCTCGCCGTAATCGATGAAGCGCACCACGAAGAAGCCGTCCACCACGCCCACCGCCTTGTCGGCCACGGCCCACTCCTCATCCCCTTCGTCGCCCAGCGCAACCCGGAATCCCCGCACCACCCGACCACCCGGCTCAAACAACTGCACCCGCATCAGGCTGGAATCCCACGCAACCAGAGTGTCGCCCGCCATGCGGCCCAGGTAGTCCAGGCTCTCGAACTCGCCGGGCCCCTCGCCGAAGCGCCCCGCACTCCACTGGAACCCGCCCTGGGCGCTGTAGCTGCGCAACTCGAAGGCATCCTGGTCCGCCACCACGATCTCGCCGGTGGACAGCCGCGTCGCCGCCACAACCTTCGCGAACTGGTACTCGGGCGCGCCATCCAGCGTCCCGATCTCCACCAGCGGCTCCGGACCAACCGTCCAGCCTTCGCCGGGCCCCCAGAGCGGCCGCGTGGCCGTCGCAATCGAAATCCCGGCCGAATCGGTGCGGATCGTGCGGTCGGTGGGCGGGGGTGCGTCGCAGGCCATGGTTCCCAGAGAGGCGAGCGCCCCGAGCAGGAGGAGCCCAGGATGCAAGGGCCGGGGATGCAGGGGTTGGGGATGCAGGGGTTGGGGAAGCGGGATTGGGGGAAGCGGGATTGGGGGAAGCGGGATTAGGGGAAGCGGGATTGAGGGAAGCGGGATTGAGGGAACAAGCGCGGCGTCGGCCGTCTCGGTGCGGAAGTTCATGCGTGGGGCCTCGTTGCGGGTCGCGGCGGCCGATTGCGCGCCTGCAGGCAGGATGCGCCAAACCGGTCCCCGCGGCAATCAGAGGACCGCGCGCATCACCTCGCCCGCACGGCGAATGTCCTCCATCGACACGTCGCGATGCGTCACCGCGCGCACGCTCGTCGCCCCGGCAACCAGCATGGCGACGCCCCGGGCCCGGCACGCATCCACAAAGCGCGGCGCGCCCTCCGCGACATCAAAGCGCACGATGTTGGTTTCCACATGGTCGCGTGCGAGTTCGACGCCCGGAAGTTGTGTCAGCACATCGGCGAGGCGGGCGGCCTTTTCGTGATCGTGGGCCAGGTCGCCGCGGTGATGTTCCAGTGCGTGGAGCGCTCCCGCCGCGATGATCCCGGCCTGGCGGAAGCCGCCGCCGAAGAGCTGCTTGAAGCGCCGCGCCCGCGCCGCAAGGTTGTGCGAGCCCGCCAGCGCCGAGCCCACCGGTGCGCCGAGCGCCTTCGAGAAGCAGACCGAAACGCTGTCGAAATCGCGGGCGTAGCGGGCGGGCGGGGTCCCGGTGGCCGCCGCGGCGTTCCAGATGCGGGCGCCGTCGAGGTGGCAGCGCAGGCCGGCCGCACGGGCCATCCCGGCCACCCTGTCGAGTGTTTCCAGCGGCCAGATGCTGCCCCCGCCGCCGTTGTGCGTGTTTTCCAGGCAGAGCAGCGTCGCGGGCGGGGTCAGGGTGGTGGGCGATCCCGAATGCGCGACTCCCAGGGCCACGCGCAGTTGGGAAGCCGTGAAGATGCCGCGGTCCCCCACGATCGGATGAACGGTCACCCCCGAGAGCGCCGCCGGTCCTCCCCCTTCGGACCGCACCACATGCGAGCCGATGTCCATGATGACGCGGTCGCCCGGCTCGGTGTGGGCGCGGATCGCCACCTGGTTGGTCATCGACCCGGTGGGCATGTATACCGCGTCTTCCTTCCCCACCAGTTCCGCCGTTCGCTCCTCCAGCCGCCTCACCGTCGGATCGTCGCCATAGACGTCGTCGCCAACCCGGGCATTGGCCATCGCTTCCCGCATCGCGGGAGTGGGACGGGTGACGGTATCGGAGCGCAGGTCGATCATCTACCCCCGGGGCGCCACCTCGTCTTCGCCATCCTTCCCCGCCAGCTTCCGCATCAACTCCCCCAATCCCGAGATGCGCGCCATCAGGGTGAGATGCAGATCGTGCACCGACGCCTCGCCCCCATTCGGCCCCAAATAGTCGCCGAACTCGAAGACCACCGCACCGGCAGAACCCACCGGCGCCTCAACCCCGAAGCCCCCATGCAGCGCCCGGGCGCGCTCGGTACCCGTCAGCGAATAGGGCAGGATTCCGGCCTCGCGGGGTTCGCCGATCGCCTTGGAGCCGTAGCCGGCGAAGAGATAGGGGCGTACGCCGTCGACTGTGGGACCGAAGGCCATCATGTCGAGCATGACCGTCTCGAAGAAGCGCAGCTCCTCCGATTGGGCGTCGGGGACGGAGCCGGCGATAATGAAACGCCCGTCGGGGACGATGCTGCCGGTGGGGTTGCGGTTGGTGTTCCAGGTGGTGGACCGCTCGAAGAGGGCGCGCGCGCCGAACCACGAGTTGCGCCGCCGGGTGACGAGTTCGAAGCCGTAGGTGGGACGCCGGACGGAGTTGCCGTCGCCGGGCAGAAAGAAGCCGGCCCGGGGGCTGAAGGACACGACCCAACCGTCGGGAAGTTGGGTGGCGACGGATGTGCCGGGGTCGCGCTGGGCCGAGGCCGGGGCGTTCAGGAACGCAACCAGGGCTACGGCAAGGAGAAGGCGGACGGTCCGGAACATGGCGGTTTTCCCTTGGTCGGAGGGGCGGCGGCTGTGGATTGTACAACACCCAGTATAGGACACTTGTCGGCCCCGGTCACGCGGGGGGAGGGCCGTGCGGGACCAGGTGCTACGCCGCGTCCAGACGAAAGAGCCCGTTCAGCTTCGTGCGCCGCTCCAGCCGGTAGCCGCGGCGAACCAGCCAGGCGGCCAGCTCGGCGGCGGGGTCGCGGTGTGCGGGAACACGCCCCGGGGGATTGGGTTTCTTCATCTCCACAACAAGCAGGCGCGGCCAGAGCGCGGGCGGCGCCGATTCGATGAAGGGGCGAATGACCCGTTCCTCGTGACCCTCGACATCGACCTTGAGGCAGTCGATGCGCTCCAGTCCGGCGACGGCGACCACCTCGGCCAGGGGGAGTACGGGGACTTTGACGGTAGCCTCGGCAGCGGGGCCGGTAGGGGGACTGGACTCGGGGTCGGATGCGGGATTGGAGCTGGGCTTGGATGTGCGAGCGGAGCTGGAGCCGGGGCTGGATACGGAAGCGGACGCGGTGGCCGGATCCTGGACCAGTCGGTTTTCGCCCGAATTCGGCTCGGTAATAGAGAGGCGGCCGGTCCCGCTGCGCTCGCTTACGGCGGCCGCGACGACGGTCATGCGGTCGTGCGCGGCGTTGGCGGCGATGTTGAAACGCAGTTGCCGCGCCAGCTCCGGGTTGGGTTCGACCGCCACGATGCGGCTCCGGGGGCCGGTTCGGGAGAGGACCCAGAAGGCGTAGCCCCCGACATTGGCGCCGACATCCACGAAGGTGAAGCCGGGCGAGAGGCGGCCGCCGAGCCAGCGCCGCTCCGCGCGGTCCCAGGAGCGCGGCAGAAAGAGGATGCGGGATTCGGAGACCGAGCGATCGGGAAAGAGGCGTAGCGCGAGGCCCCAGACGCGCACATCCACGGGGCCGGTGAGGTGTCGCCGCGCCAGCCGCCGGGCCAGCAGCGCGAAGCGGTTCCAGGGCCAGCGGCCGGGGAGGAAGCGCGAGACGCGGAGCCAGAATCGTCCCGGGCCGGTGGGGGGAAGGGCGCCCCAGGGGTGTTGGGGGAAGGGGGGGTGGGGCATGGGGGGACTGTGGATTCAGCGGATTCCCGGCGGCAGCCGCTTGACCTCGATGACCGGCACATTGAACTCATCGTTCTGGACAAAGGCGACAAGGCCGTCGGGGCCGAACTCGTCGGGCATCCGCATCCCCGCGCCGAGCGTGCCCAGATACCGGCCGTCCGGAGTGAGCACATCGATCGGCCCGAGCCCCAGGTCGGGTCCCTGGCCGCGCCGTTGAACCCACAGATTGCCCTCCCAGGTGGTGCGCAAGGCGTGCAGGACCGGCACTTCGTCGAGGAACTGCATCTCTTCGATCGCTTGCGCCCGCGAACCGGCCACCGAAAGCATCGCCCGGGCAAGCGGAGGAACGTTGCCACCAGGGTCGCGGGCCTGGCTCAGTTGGGCCAATTGCCGGTCGATCTCCGCGCGCTTCAGCCGTTCGGTGACCGGCTGGGGGTCGATGGGGCGGCGCAGGATCCGCAGCAACTCCCCGCCCGAGCCGGTGATCTTGACGGCATAGGCGGACGAATCGGAATACGCGATCCCGCCCCCGGGCAGCGCGTCAAAGACGAGAGGCGGCACGAACCCCAACTCCCCGCCGCCCGCCACCTCGGCCAGACTCCCGAACTTCGCTTCGGTTCCCGGCGGCACCCAGGCTTCCACGAAAGTCTCGGCCCGCGCCTCGTCCGAGGACAGATCGGTGCGCACGATCTTGCGAATGCCGTCCGAGAGGATGGCCGCACCCTCGCGGGCGGGACGCGCGCCATACACCTCGGACCTCAGCCAGGCGTAGGACTCCCGCAGGAATTTCTCGCGGTCCGAGATGTCAAGCGCCATCCTTGCCATTCGTTCAAAGGCGCCATCGGCGCCGAAGACATGAAAGGCCCATCGCCGCAGATCCGAGACGACGATGCGCCCGCCCGGCAGGACATCCAGTTGGCCCGCTTCCGCGAACTCGCCCGGACCTTCGCCGATGCGGCCGAACTGGCCCAGAAGGTTGCCGCCCGGGCCGACGGTGACGACTCGGTTGGGAGCGCCCAGGAAGTGCAGGTTTCCGGCGGCGTCGAAGCCCGCGCCCCGAATCCGGTTCAGAATCTCCCAGTCGGCGGCCGCGTCCGCCGATCCGATGCGGTAGACATCCGCAAGTTCGAATGCCAGGGGCCGGTCTGCGCGTGGCAGCTCGATCGTTTCCTGGGCGTGACCGTTTCCGGCGATGAGACCGTCTCCGGCGATGAGCAGCGCCGCAAGGCACGCGGTAAATCGAGGCGCACCAACGACTCGACGCACACCAACAACACGAGGCACACCAACAACACGGGGCACACCAGCGCGGGGCACACCAAGGAGTGTTCGGGTCATGCGATCGGATCTTCCGTTGGGGGATTACGGGTGAATGAATAGCCGGCCGCTTCGGCTGGGGGCAAGTGGCTGGCCAACGCCCGGCCGGCCCCTGCGCGGGCCGGCCCGGATGGTGACGGCATCGGTGAGGCGCGCGCGCAACCCCCTGGTCTCTTGCCGCTAACTTTCGCCGCTTCCGTTGCCCCCGCTCACGACCCCTGATGCCCCCGGTGCCCACTGGCCGCTCCTCCCTTGACGACCCCCGCCCCCCTCACCGCCCGCCACATCGCGCGCTTCTGGTCTCCGCTGGCCGCGACCTGGCTGATGATGGCGCTGGAGGGACCCCTCATTGCGGCCACGATCGCGCGCCTTGGGGATCCCAAGATCAATCTGGCCGCGCACGGCGTCGTCTTTGCGATCGCGATCCTTGTCGAGGGACCGGTGATCATGCTGATGACGGCCGCCACCGCGCTGGTCCGCGACCGCGACAGCTTCCTCCGATTGCGCCGCTTCGCGCACGGCCTGAACGCGCTCGCCACCCTGATGGTCTGCGTGCTGCTCGTCCCCGCCGTCTTCGATTTCTTCTTCCGCGGGCTTCTCGCGCTCCCCGGCGATGTGGCCGATCTGGTCCGCGGCGCGCTCTGGATCTATCTGCCCTGGCCCGGCGCGATCGGCTACCGGCGCTTCGTCCACGGCGTGATGATTTCGGCCGGCCAGACCCGCCAGGTCGCGATCGGTACCATCTTTCGGCTCGTGGCGATGGCCGCTTCGGCATTTGCGCTCCCCCTGTTCCTTGACCTGCCGGGAAGCTGGGTGGGCGCCGCCGCACTGACGCTCGGAGTCTGCGTGGAGGCGGTCGCGGCGCGCATCATGGCCACCGTTTCGATCCGCCGAATGCTGGCCACAACGGCCGCGGAGAGTGGCACGGCGCCGATGTCGTACGGGGGAATTCTGGCCTTCTACTACCCCCTCGCGCTGACCTCGATGGTGGCGCTGGCGACCCATCCACTTCTCACCTTCATGATTGGCCGCGCGCGCGACCCCCTGGAATCGCTGGCCGTGCTGCCGGTCGTGCACGCCCTGTCGTTCCTCTTCCGCGCCACCGGACTGAGCTACCAGGAAGCCGCCATCGCGTTGATGGGCAAGGACCTGGAGCATCGCCGCGCGGTCGGTCGCTTTGCGCTTGGGGCGGGACTCGCCACCTCGCTCGGCTACGCGCTGATCGTGCTGACGCCGCTCTTCGGGCTCTGGTTCGAGACGATCTCGGGGCTGACCCCCGAGCTGGCCCGCTACGCCGCCATCCCCGCGCTGGTCCTGATTCCCCTGCCGGCGCTGGGCTTCTGGCTCTCGCAGCAGAGCGCGCTTATGGTGCTTGCACGGCGAACCGGCGCGATTACCGTCGCCACGACTCTGGGAGTGCTGGGAATCGCCGCCGTGTTTCCGGTGCTGGCGTGGGGACTGGGCTGGGTAGGCGCGACCGCCGCCTTCGTGGCCTTTCTGGCCGGGCGGCTGTTGTCGAATCTGTACCTGCACTGGGCCGATTCGCGGTGAGTGGGCCGGAGCCGTGAATAAGGCGGGCATCCGCACCAGGCGGACGAGGCGGCGACGGATGCGTAGCGCGGAGTGCGGCGGAAGACGAGATTGGCGGGCGAATCCCCCCGGCATGGAGCGAATTGTTGATGAACGAAGGTGATCCGAAGAACAAATGTTTCCCAGGGGCGGTCAGCCGTCGTCGCTTCGTTGCGGCCTCGGCTGGGTGCGCGTCCTGGATCGCCGGAGCTGCGGCGTTTCTGTCCCCTTCGGCCTTGCGTGCGTGGAACGGGGGAAGGGAAATGGCGGGCCTGGCCGGACCTGCGAACGGTGGTGGACAGGACGGGCAAGTCGTTGTGCGGACCCCCTTTGCGCGGATCGAACAGTTGGGCGACGGCCTCTTCGCGATCGTCTCGACTCCCCTGGACGGCGACTACACGACGGTGTGCAATGGCGGAATCATCGCAGGCGCAGCGGGCACGATGGTCGTGGAGAGCTTCGCGACGCCGCAGGGAGGCGAGTGGGCGGCGCGGCAGGCGCGGGAGCTGACGGGGCGGTGGCCGACGCATCTCGTGGTGACGCACTACCATGGCGACCATTCGGCGGGCGCGGCGGGGTTTGCGGGTCGGGAAGCGGAGACGGGTGCGGGTGGCGAGGCGCCGGAGCTGTGGGCGACCGGGACGACGCGGGAGTTGGTGCGGGACGGGCCTGGCAACGCGACGGCGAAGGCGCCGTGGGCCGATGTGGTGGTGGTGCCCGAGGACGGCCCGCTGGAGATCGATCTTGGGGGCCGGGCGGTATCGGTGGTGCCGCGTGGGGGTCACACGGCCAGCGACCTGACGGTGGAGGTGCGGGAGGGTGGGGGCGGCGCAGGCGGGGAAGCGGGAGCCGGCGGTGTTGATGGAGCACGCGCAGAGGGACGAGGCGACCGGGGCCTGGGCGGAGCGACCGGGCCAGGCGGAGGCCGGCGTGTGGCGGAAGGTGGCGGGAACGGGGGCGGAAGCCGTGGGCCTCGCGACGAAGCGGAGATCGTCTGGTGTGGCGATCTGGTGTGGAACGCCATGTTCCCGAATTTCGTGGATGCGGCGCCGACCAGGCTGTCGCGCGAGGTGCGGCGGCTGGCGGGGACGGGGGCGGCGACCTTCGTGCCGGGGCATGGTCCGCTGGCCGGGGCGGAGGCGATGTCGCGCTATGTGGCGCTGCTGGATTCGGTTGAGGAGGCGGCCAGGGCGGGGTGGCGGCGGGGAATGAGCGCAGACGAGGTGGCCGACTCGTATGAGGTGCCGGCCGCGCTGGGGGAATGGGTGATGTTCAGTCCGAGCTACCATGTGCGGGCGATTCAGGCTTGGATGGGGGAGGTGGGGGGGTGAGGTGATTCCGCTACTAATCGTCAACACCTGCCTACCGAGCCAATCTCCGCATCGCCGCAGTGACGCGGTTGGGTAGGTCGGTGTTCCCGTGTGGTGACCCGACCGGCGCAACGCTGGGCTCCAGTCTACGCATCGCTAGGGCGTGTTCACACTATCGCAGTGCGTCGATAATGAGCACGAAGACGACGAATCCGAGGAAGATCACGTCGAGCTTCTCGAATCTGGAGAAGATGCGGCGAAACCCCTTGAGGCGACGGAACAGACGCTCGACCTCATTGCGCCGCTTGTACATCTCCCGGTCGTACTCCCAGGGGTCGAGCCGGTTGCTCTTCGGCGGCACGACCGGCGCGAAGCCCAGGTCCAGGGCCAGCTGGCGGGTTGCGTCGTCCTCGTATGCGCGGTCCATCACCAGTGCCGGGTTGCCGGACGGCCGTTCCTCCATGCTCCTCAGGAGCTTGCGGCCCTGAGGAGCGTCGTGCGCCTGGCCGGGAGAGAGTGAGAAGGCGACGGCCGTCCGATCATTCGCGGCAACCATATGAATCTTGGTGGTCCAGCCGCCGCGGGACTTCCCGATGGCTTGCGGGCCGTTTTTTTTTCCGCGCCCGTGCCGTCCGGATGCACTTTCACGATGGTGCTGTCCAGTCCCATCGCCTCCACCTTGACGCGTACGATCTGCTCCCGTTGCAGGTGCTCGAACACGCGGTCCAGCACACCGTTCTTCGACCAGCGGTTCATTCGCATGTAGATGGTGTGCCACCTGCCGAATCGTTTCGGCAGTCCCCGCCACTTGCAGCCGTGTTCGGCAACGTGGAGGATCGCGTTCAGCACATCGAGGTTCGACACCTTCACGTTTCCCCGCTGCTTGGGAAGCAACGGCGCGATCTGTTCATACTGGGCTTCCGTGAGTTCCATGTCCTCAATCCTCCTCCGTGTTCGTCAACCCCAAGACCACGGAATGAAAGATACAACCGTTCCTCACTTGTGTGAACACGCCCTAGTAAGTGACATGGTCGGGCAGGTCGTCTTCCCGCGACCACAGCCAATCCATCTCCGTGAATGCCAGTGCCCTGTCGAAGTTCTCCACGTTGTCCCGGACATTGAGCACAAGGCAGCGGTCGTTTCCTCCATTCTTGACACCCCGCATCCCGCGACCAATCATCTGGAAGTAGAGATTGGGACTGTAGACCGGCCGAGCCACGACAATGGCCCGTGTTCCGGGGGCATCAAAGCCCTCCCGGAAGATCGCATAGTTGACAAGTGCCTGAATCTTGCCGTTCCGATAGTCCTCGACGATCTGCCTGCGCGTGGCCCGCTCGGTTTGTGCGCTCACGGCGCGGGCACGGATGCCGCGAGCATCCAGGAGAGCGGCCAGAATCCCGGCGTGTTCGACCGACGTTGCAAAGACGAGCGTTGGCCAGTCCCGGGGAATGTGATCGTCGAAGGCCTGCACGATCCGTCGCGTTCGCTCCATGTTCTTGCCAAGGCGAATCTCGGCACCGGACGGGAGCCAGGGGAGTTTCTTCTTCTCGATATCCGCGATCTCGTCTCGGGTAAGTCTGACGTTGCCACCCCCGATCATTTCCTCGTCAACAAGTGCAAGAATGCATTCCCGTTGAAGTGTCCTGACGACATGCTCCGCATTGCTACTTGCAAACGCTCCTTGATCGAGCCTGTTCCCGGCATAGCGATTGACCAAGCGTTCGGTCTCTCTTTCGTCGCGTCCCCGGTAGGGCGTTGCCGTGAGGCCGAAGAGGAAGGGCTCGTCTGCTTTCTGATTCGGGGTCAGCCCAAGTCTCGTTGTTACTCTCGTGAAGATTGGTGCGATGGATCGGTGCGCCTCATCAATTACGACCACTCCGATTCCCCCAAGGACGTGCCCTTCCGTGACCCTTTCTGTCAGCCTTTTTCCCAATGTCTGGATCGAGGTCACAATGACCTGCGGACCATCGGCACGTTTCGGCTCCGGTCGGCTACCCCACATGCGCGCAATCCGCAACTGCCTCCGAACACCCCTTCGTGACCAAACCTGGCTCCAGGAATCCACAGCCTGCTCGCAGAGTTCGTCCCGATCCGCAATCCAGAGGATGCGCGTATCGAGACCATCGTCACGAATCGCCTCCACCAGCGCCTGAACCGCGACACGAGTCTTCCCAGCCCCGGTGGGCAAGCAAACCATCCCGCGCTTCTTCGGCGTCAAGCCATCAGAATTGCCGAGCAGCGACCGCATCTTGTCTACGATCTTCCGCTGAAAGACGTGGAGCGTACCGAGCCGAACCGGCCCCGCAACTTCGACGTCGTGATCGCCCCGTTTCCTCCGCTGACCTGCCCATTCGCGGGAGAAACCCAATGACTCAACGAAATCGATCGCCGGTCGAGAGCCGGCCCATTGCCTCGGTGGACCCAGGTGCCGAAGCGAAGATTTCAGTCGCCGCAGGGCGTCCGTGTGCCAGATTGCGATGAAGGCTTGAGCCAGCTTGTCGCCGGTCATGGGACCGTGCTGGGCTTCGAGGGCGGCAACTGTTGAATCACCAAGTTGCATGCGCAATACTGGCTCGCCCGCCGCTCGAAGCAGGCGATCGTCAGCGGTGACACCCATCGCCACCTCCGATCGTCGCCACATGATCTCGACACGTGTCTGGCCGGTAATGACGGCATCCAATTCGTCCCTATCAAGCGATAGCCCCAATGAATCCAACGCACGGACAAGCTGCTCCTCCTTACTCAAGGCGTTGGTAACGTAAAAGTCACCCTCATACGCGATGTAGTCTACTAGATTCCCGGCCACCGTGATGTGCTCACAGCCTCGCAGATTGACGTGTCGCTCACTATCTGGAAGATATTCCCGCAACCCGGGCCACAAATCCACAAGTGCAATTGGGTCCTCCTCGCCCGTGAACACCGGATCGGGCTCGATCAGGTTAAAGGCCCGTTTGATCCGCTCGGAGTTGGGGTGACCGAGCAGGACATTGCGCGCCGACTCGTTCTCTGGTTCTGGTCCCAGCGCATCGCGGATTGAGACGGGACCCTCCTTGGTGTTGACCCAACCATGCTTACGAAGAACCATGATGACGGGAGATTCACATTCGAGTCGCGGGTAGACCTTATCCTGTGTGCAATGCCACATCACCCAGCATCGATAGGACGAGTCAAGTCGAAGCAAGGATTCCGTATAGCGCGCAGCAGCAGCGGGAGGCAAGCGATCCATTAGCTCCAATGGACCGCATCCCGAAGTTGACTTGAACTCCATGTAGTGCCATCGCGGCTTGCTTGGGAGCTCGCGTGACGCAAACGCACTGCGTTTCCGCGCCAAGAACCTTTTATACCACGACTCCCCAGAAAGGTCAACGTCCTCCTGAGGCTCCGCCACAACGCCGATTCCCTTCAACAGCTCAAGGTCGGGCGCGTGGTATTCGGTGTCGACCGCCACTGATGCGTTTGCAACATCTGAGCACTCAATGATTGGCCCGGGCAGCAACACCAAGTTGGGCCTCGCCCAAGCGCCGGCTCCCGTTAGGACATGGGGCTCCCGTCTTCGTGTCTCCCTGTGGATTACGGCCACTGCTGCGCTTGATGAGAGAAGGCGCGCGAAACGCCAGAAGGCGTCCCAAATGGAATCTGCCACTGGCTCCTCCGAGTTCAGTGCCACTTCCGCCATTCGCTCGAACCGGGTTCTGGCAGATGCCGTCTCAAACCCCAATCGCGACAAAGCCGCCTTCGTCTCTTGATCGGCGACCAGTTCGCCATGAACTAAGGTGTTCGGCGATTCGATCCCATGGCTTCCTGGCAGGTACAGGTTGGCGGGATCGGGAGCGCGCAACTCCAAACCGCTCGTTAGCACGATCTGGCCGTAGTCATCCGGCGCTAATAGTCGGCCGCGCCAGCGGTCTCTCGGCAGCTTGGCTGCGACTTGCACCGCCACCATAGACGCCTTCGTGAGCGCATCGCCTTTCTGATCTCTGACGAGCGACTCCAGCCAAGCGGCCACCGATGCTCTCGGAAGATCAGCACGGAATGCAACGTCGGCTAACCGATCCAATTGGGAGAACCGCGTTGGCCGCATGACAACATTCTGGTGAATCCAATCCGTTGGACGGTGTGGATAGACTGACCAGAGATCCAGAGCGTCCCGCCCATTCTTTGTCGTCACCTCGGGCGGGCATCTCAGACGGTGGAGCGACCGCAACTTCCCAGTCTGGTCAGGAATTACTTCCATACACGCCAATCTAGCCAACAGACACTGCCTAAGCCGAACGCTGTGCTTCGAATCCCCGGCCTCCCTTCTGCGTGGCAAGGCATCGAGGTGACGACCAGGATCTCGCGCCGTCGCAAGCTTCGGCAGATTCTCCGCGATCAGCGTCGCGGCGGCCTCAATCAACTCTTCGTTGTAGACCCCGGGGAGAAGACTCTGCCGGTCCTCGTTCGTCTTCCATGGAGCGTTCAGTATCCCCGAGACAAGACTCGATGTGTTGGTCGGGAAAAACGCCCAGAAGTAGCCCGTCCCCGACTGCCTACCCAGGGGGGCCGCCCATCGGAGTTCGCACTCATCCGCGTTGTCGAGGGTTCTGCTGTCCTGCCTTGCGGCTCCCGACAGTCGGTGCATGGACTTGAACACTTTCCAGTTGCTACGCCGCTCGTCGTCCCGCAAGACGAGACTATCGCCGATCCGTTCAAGTGAAAGGGGACGGTTGCTGTCATTGACGGCATCGCGCAACCCTACGTTGCGAACATGGTCAACAAAGAGCAGGAACTCGGCAGGAAACTCTTCCATCTGCTTCCTGATCTTCTCAGACGCTCCGGCTCGCAACGGGAGACGGACGATGTTGGTTGCCCAACTCATCAACGCTCTCAACTGTCGGTCATCCGCCCGCGACCTCTGCGGATCAATTGGCTGGGGAAGGCGCAGCGTCGGAACCCGTTCCCCTTCGCTTACCAAACCCCGGAGCCGCTGTCGCGCCGTATACGGATCGAAGTGAAGTGATCCCGTAAGGCTGAAGAACTCTGGCGCGTCGCTGACCCCCAGGACCGCCTTGAATCCCTGCCCGAAGCGCCCGATCTCCCTGGTTCCGCGTTTCGGCGAGAGATTCGCCTGCATCAGCGCGGTGACTCCATCTTTGTCAATCGGTTTTCCATCGTCGGCGCAGTAGAGGTGCGATTCGGTCAGGACAATCGAAATCCGTCCTTCGCCTTCGCCGTGCACCAAGGCATCTGCGCCGTTCTGAACCAGCTCGAACAACTGTCGGTTGGCGTAGCCGCCGCGAGCGGTATCCCATTCCAGGTTCGCGTGCTCCCGGATCAGGGCGGGTTGCTCACGACAGGCTCTGACGGTCTTCTCTGTGTGGGCGGCGATGTACTGGCCGAGGGCCTCGTCCGGCGCGGCCCAAGTGCGTTCTCGGAGAGTCATTTGGGGGGGAGGGAAAGGGAATCGAAAGCGACTAAGACACACTGACCAACTTCTGACCAAACGCTGACACCCTATCCCCCACCCCGCCCCAAAGTCAAATCCTCACCCCCCCCACCGCCTCGTTGCCGCAACACCTCCCGTGCCCACACCCCCCTCCGCGCGACACGACCACGACCCTTCCGCCATCACTGGTCCGCTCAGGCGTTGAACGGCCAATATTCCACCAGGGCCGTCCGCCCAATGATGTCCACGATGGTCACCCACATCTCCACCCCGAACGCGTCCGTGAGCCTCAGCGGCTTGCCCAGCCGAAACGGCACCGGCTGCTGCCTTCCTTCGTTGACCGCAACGTCGTCGGCGTACAGGTAGGTCCGGTCGGAGGCGTCCCGTTTCGGATTCAGCCGACCGCGCAGGCCGGGGACATGCCCGGCGGAATTCGGAAAGATGACCGCTCCTCCGGCTGCCAGCGGAGCCACCTCCAGCAGCAGTCCGCCCTGATTCGGCCTCCATTCCCGTGCCAGCCCAGCGGTATATCCAGGCGCTGCCAAGTACACGGTCATCGGCAGGTGCGTTGTGTACAGGTCGAACTCCGCTTCGCCGGCGTGGTCGGTCGTTGCCTGCAGCCAGGTCTTGTTCGGAAACAGCGCAAGGACATCTACGCCCGCAAGCGGTTCGCCTTCCGAGTGCACCGTGACGGTGGCGTCCGACGGCGTCAGCTCGAGTCTTGCGGCCGGGATGGTCAGGACCAGATTCGACTCATCGAGGATTCTGTACCTGGGCGCGGCGCCGGCGGTCTCGCGGGTCTCGTTGAAGATGATCGAGACGCCATCCCCCCGCCGCTCCATTACATACCGGCGGTGCCGGGACCCGGGAAGCTCGCCGACGGGAATGCGTCCAAAGACGGAAGCCAGCACTTCGTTGCGGGTTGCCTGGCTCGAATCCATGCCGGCGATCGTCATTCCGTTGGGAAGCTGGCCGGGCGAGTCGATCTCCAGCCGGTCCTTGAACATCGACACCCTGATGCGGCGGGACAACATGGAGTAGTCGCGGTGAACGACAGCGTTGACGACCGCCTCAAACACTGCGGTCCCGCTGTACTGGGGCACGTTCTCGCGAGAAGGCGTCTTGCGCGCCGAGACACGCATGTTTCGGACCACGAACCTCACTGCATCGGCGATCTGAACGGGGAGCGGTCCTGTAATCTCCTGCGCGTCGAACTGTCCGGACGAGCGGTCCTTGCCGCGGTAGTGGGTCGCAGCGATCGTCGCTTGCGGCAGCCACTCCTGCGGCGAATCGGTGCAGAGCAACACACCGGCGACCGTAGCCCGGTAGACATCGGCCTCATCGCGCGCCAGCAGTCCAAGGTTCGTCAGTGCCCGGCGAGGGTCGGCCGCACCGGCCACACTGAGCAGCGGTTCCCACAGGCGCTCATTGAGGGTTTCGAAGCCGGTCCCGGGAACAATCTGCCGATCGAACCAGACATACCGGCTTTGCGCGCGCCTTTGCGCCAGCCGCAGACGTTCGTCGCCGCCGAGGCGGCGTTTGGTCGCACCGACCCGGATGAATGCGCGACCAGCCCGTTCGTGGACGAAATCGCTACGCGGCACCTCTACGAGGACGAAGGCGTCCCCGTCGAGTTCGCGATGATGAACGTTGATGCGAAGGGAAGGTTCCACGGCCTCGGTGCTCACCTCGACCAACATTCGGTCAAGCTCGGCCATCCTCCTCGGGGACATCCGCTGAAGCCGCCCGTCGTCGGACACACCGCAGAGAAGCACCCCCCCCGTTCGCATTGGCGAAGGCCGCCATCTCGTCGGCAAGATCCTCGCGCCGGGGGCTCGCCGGGCGGTCGCCAGCGAACTCGATCCGCTTGAACTCCCAGCCGCCGTCCTCGCCCAGTCGCAAACGCTGGCGGATTTCCACATCGCTCCACTTCACAAATCGCCTCCTGGATCCATGGCGGCGCTGCCAGCCTTCAAGGTAATCGTTGTCGGGATCGTCGCCGGCTACCCGCGCCACCATGCCCATCGAGAAACCGGCAATGCCGCCGAGGCGGGAGCTGGACTGACCGGGCGAACGAACCGGGCGGCCCACCGAGAGTCACCAACCGACCGAGAGTCGCCGCCCGCGCGATCCAGCCTCCGCCAACCCCTCAGCCCCCACCCGGAAGCTGCTCGCGCACGAACGCAATGACCTCGTCCACCGTCGCCGCGGTCGCCACACCGGGCGGAAATCCGCTCGCCCGTTCAAGGTCGCCGACGAGGATCACCGGACGCCCATAGCGCACCGAGAGCTCGACCTCCGAGGCCGTCCCGGCGCTCCCGGGCAAGGCGACCACCACATCGGAGGTGAGCACGTTGAGGTGGTTGCGCGAGTCGTGGCTGGCGCCGTGCCTGCCCAGGTGGGTGCGCACCGCGAGCTCGACCCAGGGGTTGGCCCGGCCGGACTCGAAGCCGGATTCGGTCCCCGTAGTAGCGGCGCCCTCCTCCCGGCGCGGCAGCACCCCGATCACGAGCCCGGCGCGATCCTCCACCCCGGCAAACGCGCGCGACACCGACGCCATCACGCCACGCCCTCCCCCCGTGAGAAGGTGAACGCCGAGCCGCGCGAGCCGGCGGCCGAGCGGTGCAGCCAGCGCGTCGTGCGCGCGAACGCTCGATCCCATGACGCCGACGATCGGAAGCCTCTTCATGGATGCCTTTCGTGGATGCCTTTCCCGAATCCTTTTTCCCGGATCCCTCGCCCCTGGATTCCCACTCCCGGATGCCTCGCCCCGGATCCCCTTTGCCCGGATGCCTTCACCCAAAAGACCCACGCGTGGATCCCCACCCACGGCGGCGTAGATTCCGGGGGAGCCGGTCTTCGCCTGACACCCGTCCCTGGACGATGGCCGATCTTCCACAAACAACGTGGGCCATTGCAGCCCGCCAACCAACTCTCGCCCTTCGTGGAGGCTCCGTGCCGATCCAACCCGCCCCGGCCAGGAACGCTCCGCGCACCGGCAAGGGCTATGGCCCCTACGCGGCCATCTCGGTGGTGGTCGCCAATATGATCGGAACCGGGGTCTTCACCAGCCTCGGCTTCCAGCTCCTCGACATCCGGTCCACCTTCCCGCTTCTGCTCCTCTGGGTGGTGGGCGGGGCGGCCGCCTTCTGCGGAGCGCTGTCGTACGCCGAACTGGGCGCGGCGATCCCCCGCTCCGGGGGCGAGTACACCTTCCTGTCGCGAATCTATCATCCCGCCGCCGGCTTCGTCTCCGGGTGCGTGTCGGCCACCGTGGGATTCTCGGCCCCCACCGCACTTGCCGCCATAACCTTCGGCTCCTATCTGGCCTCGGTCTTCCCCTCCGTCTCCCCCGGCTGGGCCGGCGCCGCGCTGGTCGTGGCGATGGCCGCCATTCACATCACCAACCACCGGAGCTCCGCCCTCGTCCAGAGCGGCTTCACCACCGTCAAGGTCGCCCTGATCGCGGCGTTCTGCCTGGCCGCGGCGACCCTGGTGGAGCAACCCCAACCCGTATCCCTCATCCCGGCCGCGGGCGATGGCCCACTCGTCTTCGGCGGCGCCTTCGCCATCTCCCTCATCTACGTCTCCTACGCCTACACCGGCTGGAACGCGGCGACCTACCTCACCGGCGAGCTCGCCAATCCGCGGCGCAACATTCCGCGCGTTCTCGGTGCGGGCACCCTCCTGGTCACGGTGCTGTACGTGGCGCTCAACTGGTCGTTCCTGCGCGCGGCGCCCATGGACGAGATGGCGGGCCGGATCGAGGTCGGCTACGTCGCCGCAACCCACATCTTCGGTCCGGCGGGGGCCGCGATCATGGCCGTCACTCTCGCCCTGCTCCTGGTCTCGACGGTGAGCGCCATGGTGCTTGCCGGGCCGCGCGTGCTACAGGCAATCGGCGAGGACTACCCCCTCTTCCGCCCCCTGGGACGCCGCAAGGCCAACGGAATTCCGGCCGCCGCGATCCTGGCCCAGACCGGCCTCACCCTCGTCTTCGCGCTGACCGCCTCGTTCGAGACCGTGCTCGTCTTCACCGGCTTCATCCTGGGGCTCAACAGCTTCCTCACTGTCGCGGGTCTCTTCGTGCTACGCATCCGCGAACCCGGATTGGAGCGTCCCTACCGCGCCTGGGGCTACCCCGTCACCCCCCTGCTCTACCTGTTGCTGACCGGCTGGACGCTTGTCTTCATTGCGCGCGACCGGCCCGTCGAGGCGCTCGTTGCGGCCGTGCTCGTCGTCGCGGGGCTGGGGCTCTACCGGGTGGCGGGCAGACCGGCTGCAGCGACGGAGATGCACAACCGATAACCGAAAGAAGAAGCGATTGGGGGAAGGAAAGCGCGACCACCCCAACGCGGCCGCAGGTTCCATCCGCAACGGGTCGGTGTGGGTTGTCCGTCAAGCCTGCGCTGACGCAACAACCTCCGCCTCGGCCTCGATCTCCACCAATAGATCCTCGTGAACGGTGTCGGCATACACCAGCGTGTTCGCGGGCCGGATCCGTGCAAACCGTTGCCCGTGCGCGCGCGCCACGCTCTCCCAATCGACGCCGCTCCGAATGAAGATCCGCGTCCGCACCACATCGTGCAGCGTCGCGCCGAGCGACTGGAGCGCGCCCTCGATCTTGTCGATAACGAAGTGGGTCTGCGCGCCCGGATCGCGGCCGCCGATCAGACGGTCGCCGTGGCTGGCCGTGGTTCCGGCAACGTGAATGCGGTTGCCGCGCCGAACCGCCCGGCTGTAGCCCGCGAGCTCTTCCCACGGCGTCCCGGTGGAGACGCGCGCGACCTCGCCCTGGTCATTGACGGGCCCCACGCCCTTGACGAGACCCACGCCCTCGACGAAACCTGAGCGCTCAACCGGGTAGGGCGCGGGCATGTGCGTGATGTGGTGGCTGAGATCGCCGGAGGCGGTGAGGAAGGGGGGGCGGCGGTACTCGTCGCCGCAGTCGCCCGGAATCGGGTCGAGCCGGGAGCAGGCCGCGTCGAGCTCGCGCCGCGCCGCATCGTCCAGGGTGAAGTCGAAGAGCCCCAGGTTTTCGTCGATGTACAGCCGTTCACCCGGCCGCGCCCCCACAATGATTCCGGCCACCGCGGGGTGATCTAGGATGTGGCGGCAGGCCACGTTGGCGATCGTCGGCACCCGGCGTCCACGGCCGCCCGATGGCCCCGACCGATTCTCGGCCGCCGCCTGCGCCACCCGCGCTTCCGCTCCCGCCGCATCGTCTTCCCCCAACCGCCCCGCCACCCCCTTCACCGCCCTCAGCAAGGCCTGAAAGCGATCCCAGCCCCCGGCCTCTTCGATAAAGCGGCGGTACTTCATCTGCGACCAGGTCAGCGGGTCGTCGGGTCGCGGTTGGGGCCGCCCCAGCCAGCGCTCGCTCAGGAACCCCCCCGCCAGCGTCCCGTAGGCCAGCAGCTTCACGCCGTGGGTGCGGCAAACCTCGGTCATCGCGCCCGCCGCCCGCCGGTCCAGCAGCGAGAAGCAGATCTGGTTCGACACGATCGGCACGCCGCTTCGCACCGCCATGTCCAGGTGAACGGCGTCGCAGTTGGTCAATCCCAGGTGACGGATTCGCCCCGCGGCCCGGTGTTCGGCCAGGAGGAAGAGATTGTCGAGCCAGCTCGGATCGGCGTAACTCCAGGCGTGAAACTGGAGAAGGTCGATCGACTCGGTGCCCAGCCGCCGCAGCGCCCGGTTCACCGCCTGGGCCACCGTCTCCGCCCGTGCCGGCCCCGGTTCCGGCACCCACTTGGTCAGCAGTTGCACCTCGCCCGCGTGGCGGCGCGCCAGCCTCCCGGCGATGATTTCGGCCGAACCGTAGTGGTCGGCCATGTCGAAGGCGGTCAGTCCGGCGTCCACATAGGGGTCCAGCGCGCGCGCGGCGCGATCCGGGTCGAGCGTGGGGCCGCGACGCTCCTGGTCGGCCACCTGCCAGAGCCCGGTCACGATCCGCGAAATCTCGAGCCCCGGCGCCAGTAGCGTCGGTTCGCGCAACGATGCCATCATGGATCTCGACATCGAGGTGGATCGCATCTCCGCTATTCCCGCGGCAGCTCCCGGAAGACCTCGTCCGGATCGGTCCCCCGCCGTCGCATCCGGGCCGACCCCCGCAGGAAGATCGCCGACGCGGCCGTCATCACAATCACCCACACCCAGGTTGAATGGAAGTACCAGGCGCCTACCTCGGCCGTGAGATCCTGGTGGATGTGAACGACCAGAAAGACACCGAGCAACGCCACGCCGAAAGCGCCCACCACGCGCCGCGCCGCCTCCTTGCGCAGCACCCGCGCCGCCGCGGCCCGCTTTGGACTGCGCCGCCCCAGGGTGATCAGCGAGAGGCACATCAGGAGAAAGTTGACGAGCATCGAGGTGACCAGGATGTCGATTCCGAGGAAGAAATCGCCCGCCAGGTGGCTGCCCAGGATCCCGGCCGTAGCCATGCATCCGCTGACCAGGAGCGCGATGTGCGGCGTGTGGAAGCGGCGATGAACCGATGCGATCCGGCGGGGAAAGATCCCGTCCGCGGCCCAGGCGTACATGAGGCGCGACACGGCCAGCAGCATCGCGGGCAGATCGTTGATGAGCGCCACCGCGGCCCCCGCGACGATCGCGACCGTCCACCCCACGGGGAGCAGGTAGCCGAGCAGACCCGGCGCGGTGAGATCGCGAAGCTGCGCCTCCTGGGCCATGTAGCTCCACGGGATTGCGTGGTAGACGGCGGCCGTAAAGAGCAGGTAGAAGGCGCCCACGGTGAGGACCGCGAGGCCGGTCGCGAGGGGAAGGTTGCGACCCGGCCGCCGCGCCTCGCCCCCCGCCTGCGCGATCGCATCGAAGCCGATGAAGGAGGAGAAGAGGAGGGCGGCGGCCGCGAGGAAGGGGCCGAGACGGAAGGGGGCCTCCGCTGCCGGAGGGACCGCCTGGCCGTCGCGCGCGAGGAGGGCGGCCGCGAAGTCGGCCTGGTCGTGCGCAAATCCCGCCACAATGACCACGCTTCCCAGCGCGAACATGAGGAACATCATGGGGATGAGCGTGATCTGGTAGGCGCCGAGGCCGCGCAGGTTCACAATCACGAAGCTCCAGAGGAATGCGAGCGCAAGCCCGACGCGCACGGGACCGGTCTCGAGCGCGGTGGCCGTTCCCGCCCACCCGAGGGCATCGGCGATGTCGCGCAGAAAGGGAACCAGGACGTAGGAGACGACTCCGATCGCAATCGACAGCCCGAACCACTGCGAGAAGCTGGCCACGAATCCCCAGTAGGGACTGAGCGACCGGCTGACGTGAACGTAGCTGCCCCCGGCCCGCGGCATCGCCGACGACAGGCTCGCGTAGGCCAGCGCCGCGAAGAGCGCCGGAACCGCCGCAAAGAGGTACGCCGACAGGACATGCGGCCCGATCCCCGGCACATTCCGCTGCACCATGATCGGAATCAGGTTGATCGCCGCGCCCAGCATGGCGCAGATCCCCGTCGCGGTCAGCCCCAGCAGGCCAAGCCGCCGCCTCAGCGAGGGAGCCTCACTCATCGCCCCTGTCCCTCCCGCTCACCCGTGCCGATCGTGGCTCTCCTCGTACCGGATCCGTTCGTGCATCCGGTCGCGGGCCTGGGAAGCGTCGCGCCTCTTCGCCGCCCGCATCGCCATCGCCCGGGTCGACGAGGACTTCACGCGCGGCAACGACATCCTCCGTTCCAGCTTTTCGCTCTCGCATTCGGGACAGGTGGGCGTGCGGCCGCCCAGCACCAGGCGCTCGAAGTCGAGTCCGCAATCGCTACAGGTGTATTCGTAGATGGGCATGGCTGACCGACCGGTTGGTGGGTGGGCGCTCCGGGACGATGTTCCGAATCATCCCGGTGGACATCTCCCAAGGCGACAACGATAATCGTATCCGCTACCCGATCGTGCCAGCCCTGCGCCGGAGAAGTCGAATGAACGAGCCACTTCAGGTCGACCACGACGGTCCGCGGATCGTAGTGGCGGGGGATCTTCGGCTGAACTCCTTTCGCAAGCTCCTGGCCGCACTACACCAGACCGTCGAGAGGGGACATGCGAAGGTCACCCTCGACTTTTGCGACACCGTCCGCGCCCACCCGGGCGCCATGCTCGCAACCTTGGCCACATGCCTCCGCCACCGCGACGAAGACGATGTCGATTTTTCTCTTGTGAGGCCACGGAACCCTGCGCTGCGCCGCCTCTTCGCCAACGCGAACTGGGCACATCTGGCCGATCCCGCGAGCTTTGCGGACTCGCATTGGCATCCACATGGGACACTGCCCGCGACAACGTTCCGAACCCCCGAGGAGCAGCACCGGCTCGTAGACAAGATCGTCGACGCGGTGCTGGCGTCACCGATCCCCATCAGTCGTGAGAGCCTGAGCGCCGTTGAGTGGGCGGTGAATGAGGTCACCGACAATGTGCTCCAGCACGCCGATGCGCCACTGGGGGGATTGGTGCAGGTCAGTCACTATCCCGACGCTCAACTGCTTGAGTTCGTGGTTGCCGACGCGGGCCGAGGAATCCCGGACAGCATCAGGACGCTTCGCGAGAGCGCAACCGATCCAGAGGCTTTGGAGCTTGCCATCCAGAAGGGATTCACCAGGGACAAGAATGTTGGGCAAGGCAACGGATTGTTTGGCACACACAGAGCGGCAACGGTCGGAAAGGGCCAGTTCGAGATTCATTCGGGGAGGGCGCTGCTCACAACCCAACTCCAGGCGATGGCCGTTGGCGTACCGTTTCCAGGTACGTTGATGGTGGTGAGACTCGATTACGCGAATCCGGCGGCTCTCTGGCGCGCGCTTGAAATTGGGGGCACCAAGCGGGAATTGGCCGGCGACTATGTGGAGCTTCGCTACGAGGACGAGTACAAGGACGCGATCCGGTTCGTGGTGAGGGACGAAGCCGGCTCGGTCGGATCGAGAACGGCGGGACGTTCGACACGGGGCAAGTTGGAAAATCTGATGCGGATGTACCCAACCCGTGTCGTCGACCTGGACTTCAAGGAACTGCCGATCGTCTCAAGCAGCTTCGCCGACGAGTTCATCGGAAAGCTTTTCGTGCGCGTGGGCGCTCTTGGATTCATGCAGAAGGTGCGGATTCGGGGCGCTGGGCCTCGGGTGCGGGAGGTGATCGATCGCGCGATTCTGCAACGTGCGCAACAGGAGGCGTGAAGAAGGCGGCACGCCGCTGTCGTCAGGGTTCCGAGGGCATGGCGCGCTTCAGGAACTGATCGAAGATGGGGACGGTGAAGGCGGTTCTTCCTTCTCCAGATCAAGCGACAGCGGACGTCGTGAAAGCTCACCTTCATCGCGCCCACGAATCCCGCCAGCGCCCGGCGTGCGCATTTCGCCAGACGGGTGGCTGCTGCGCTTCGGCCCATGCGGATCAATGCCGAATTCAGTGGCCCCGCCAAAGCGGCCGGCAGCGATCGTTCCTCCGGCGCCTCAATCACGACGCACTCGAATCCCCCTCCGCTGTGCGTCCACAACGAGTCGGTTGAGGAGCACGGTCTTCCCCACCCCGCGCGGAGCCCCACCACGAGGATACTCTTCGCGGCCAGCCCGTCTCGGAGCCGGTCCAGCGCGATCTCCACATCCTCAATGAGTTCGTCGCGGCCCACCAATTCCGGCGGTGGCGTTCCCGCCCCGGGGGCGTAGGGGTTCGTTCGGCGGTCCATTTATATCAACGTTGGCAGAGTTTATCCCGTCAGTGGGCGACCGGGAGCGACCGAATCCCCCTACGAGACCTTCCTCCGCACCTCCAGCCCCAGCGTCTTCCCCTTCAGGATCGCGGGCACGCCTTCCTCCATCCAGACCGGCGCCGGGGCGTCCATCAGGTAGTGATCGAAGAACTGCTGCATGCGGATGGACCAGTCCTTGCGGTCGGCCTCGCGGCTCAGCCCGTGGCCCTGGCCGTTGTAGTTGAGCATCCAGACCGGTTTCTGCAGGCGGCGCATGGCGACGAACATCTCGATTCCCTGGTACCACGGGACCGCGCCGTCCTCGTCGTTGTGCATCATGAGGAGCGGGGTGTGGATCTTGTCGGCGTAGAAGACCGGCGAGTTGTGCAGGTATTCGCTGGTCGATTCCCAGAGGGTGCCGCCGATGCGGCTCTGCGTGCGTTCGTACTGGAACATGCGGCTCATCCCGGACTGCCAGCGGATGCCGCCGTAGGCACTGGTCATGTTGCTGACCGGCGCGCCCGCTTCGGCCGCCGCGAAGAGGTTGGTCTTGGTGATCATGTAGGCGATCTGGTAGCCGCCCCAGGAGTGGCCCTGCACGCCGATCCGGTCTTCCTGCACAAAGCCGCGCGCAACCAGGCTGAGCACGCCGGGCACCACCGCATCGAGCGCGCTCTCGCCGGGGTAGCCGATCTCGTAGGGGATGTCGGGGATGAAGACGACGTAGCCGCGGCTCACGTAGAAGGGCACCGAAACCGACGATCCCCCGGGGCGGACCGAGCGGTGCTGGTGGACGCCGTCCGACATGCGCTCGTAGAAGTACACCATCATCGGGTACTGCACGGCGGGGTCGAAGCCGTCGGGGGTGAAGAGGATGCCCTGCAGCGGGGTGCCGTCGTTCGAGTTCCACTCCACGATCTCGGCCGAGCCCCAGCGGAAGTCGGCCTGCTGCGGATTGGCGTCCGAAACCCGGGCCATGTCGGTAACCGCGGGAGCAATGTCGTCGCCGTCGCTGACCCAGAGGTCGGGGAATTCGCGAAAATCCTCGCGGGTGACGAGCCAGCGGTTGGCGTCGTCGGCCTTGCCGCGCAGACGGAAGGTCTTGTCGGCCACGATGACGGGCTCGGGCGTGGCGGCGCGGTCGGTGCGCCCCCGGTGGAAGCCGGACTGCTTGCCGGTGTAGTGAAAGGACTGGAGGAACGTCTCTCCGTCGGCGATCGGGGACGGCTCGAAGTTGGTGCGGGCGTAGCGGAAGCGGGTGCCGGATGCGCGGCCCTCGCCATTGGTCAGGTTGGTGGTGGCGCCGGTGGCCGGATCGAAGCGCCAGATGTCGAAGCGGTCGTAGAAGAGGAAGCCCTCGTCGCCCTCGGTCCAGCCCGCGGCGCCGTACGACGGCGGCAGATCGGGGTGGTCGTCGAGCTCGTTCCAGACCGCGTGCGGGACCTCGGCGCTGGCCGCGACGGCCTCGCCACCCGCCGTGGGCGCCACCATCCAGTGACGCGCCTCGCCGTCCCACCAGAACATGTACATGCCCGTCGGCGACAACTGCGCCCCGCCGAAGCCCTTCGTCCTCTCCACGGCCAGGCGGCGCTCGCCGGTGGCCACATCGATCGCATAAACATCGTTGTAGCGCCCGTCCCACGAGATGAGCTGCCGGTAGGGCACATCGGTCGCGCCGACCGCAAAGGCCGCGTCGCCCTCGGCCGCAAAGCGCACCGTGGGAATCTCCGGCGTCGCCAACTGCACCACCCGGCCGCCATCCCGGTGCACCACCGCCGCATAGGTGCGGCGACGCTCCTGGTTCGCCTGCGCAAGTTGCATCGGTTGCAGGTACGGATCCCGCCAGTTCCACACATCCAGCGTCACCCGGTCGCGCTCCAGGGTGTCGTCGTCCTCGTCCTCGGGTTCGGGACGCGGCGCGGTGCCGAAGCGGATCCGGCCGCCGCCATCGGAAAAGCTCACATTCCCGTTCTCGCTCACCCACCACCCCTCCGGCACCCCCTCGGTGGCCGAATTGGCCATGCCCGCGCCCGCCCACGGCGGCCCGGCCGCATGGTACAGCGTGAACTCGGGCTGGTCGGCCTCGTAGTCGTCGCGGTCGGTCAGGAACGCCACCTGCGCGCCGTCCTCCGCGATCGCAAGTTGCCGGTAGTTCCCCTCCCCCTCCAGCACCGCCCACCGCGTCATCCCCCTCGTCGAGCCCAGATCGACCACATACGCGCCGTCGCCCGCACCATCGCTCGTCGAGGTGGCGAAGGCCAGCACCGCCGCATCCTCGGCAAAGAGGTAGTCCGTCACCTTCTCGAAGCGCACCTCATTTCCGGTACCCAGATTCCGCAGCACCAGCGCCGAGCCCTCCTCCTTGTCGCGGTCGTCCTCCTCGTCCGCATCCTCGGCTGCGGCTTCCGCTTCCTCCTCCGGTTCCCCCTCCTCAGCGACCTCTTCCGCCTCGTCCTCCTCTTCCTCGGCGTCGCTCGGCTTGTACGCCACCCAGCTCCCTTCGCCCGCCACCCGAAAGTCATCGACCGCTCCCACCATCATCATCACCGGCTCGCCATTCAGCAGCCGCGCCACCTCGGCAAAGGCCAGCGAATCGCCCGGCAGCGCATCGCCCCGCTTGCCCTCGCGCCGCAGCGAATCGACCACAGCCTCTACCGGCGGCACCTCCCACACGACAAAGCGCGAATCGGAGGTGAAACGCGGACTCGTCCCCCGAAACGTCACCGCCTCGGCCGCCTCGCGCGCGGCCCGGATCGTCAGCACCGGATCGCCCTCCATGGCCGTCAGCACATACGCCAGCCAGGCGCCATCGGGCGAGAGCGTGGGACTCGCGATCGTGTTCCAGCGCAGCACATCGTCGTGGTCAAGGGCGCGCTGCTGGGCGTCGGCCGGAATCGCGGGAAACCGGACCGAGAGGACCGGAACCGAGAGAATGGAAAGCAGGAGGGGGAAGAGGGCGAAGCTCGTCGTGCGGGAACGCGGCTGGCGCATGGCGGGGTTCTCCGGTGCGGGAACGGGAGGGATGCACCGCGCAGGTGTGCGCGGCGGAATCCCGAAGACCAGGATTTCGGGTGGCATCGTCCGATCGGCCCTGGTGCGATGGCAATCGACCGATGAGGATAGCTTGTCGAGCGTGGCGGCGGCGCGCCAGTCCAGGGCATCGGCGCCGGCCCGCTCAGCGCCCCCCGACGCGGAACACCGACTCCAGCATCTCGCGGTTGAAGCCGACCGCCAGGGTCGTTCCCACCCGCAGCGAGGGCGCCCGCAGCTTCCCCCAGCGGCTGGTCACCATGGCCACGATCTCGTCGTCGCCGGGGCGGTCCGGGGCGGTCAGATCGACGCGCACGATCTTCTTGCCGCGCGCCACGCGCAGCTCGCTCACGCCCTCGAGGAGACGCGGCACATCGGCGGCCGGCACCGGGTCGCGGGTGGCGCTTTGGATTTGGGCGGCGTCCTCCACCCCGTTCTGCGCAAGAAACTCCTGCGTGCGTTTACAGCCGGTTCAGCCGGGGCGGTGGTAGCGCCATTCGAGCCTCGGGGCGGAGTCGTGGGAAACTGCGGGACTGTCGCTCATCGGAAAGGTCTCGGAAGGAGGGGGCCAGGAATGCGGTCGTGTGAAATGTAGGGCGGTCAGCGCAGTTCGTGGATCTGTACGCGCTCAACGCCCAGGTCGTCGGTGGCGATGGCCACGATCCGGTCGTCCATGACCTGTTCCACGTACCTCCCGAAGCTGGATGGGAGGGTGACCGTGCCGAGATGGCTGCCATCGGCGTCGAAGACGTCGCGCACGATCGTTTCGGCGCCCCGTATCGCATAGCGCCGGGCCCAGAGCTGGCCGTTGTCGGCAATGACCAGCCCGTCCCAGGTGGGGAGCCGGTCCGGAATCGGCATATCGAAGCGGCCCAGGAAGGCCCGCACCTCGGCCTCGCTCCAGGATTCGCCACCGGGAGAGGCGCCGCGAGCCCAGGCCTCCAGGTGGGCTTCGGTGCGAATCGGCGGATCCTCGGCCAGGCGCACGATCCGCTCCAGGACGCCGGTGGGGCCGTAGAGGGAGTACTCGTAGGAGGAGCCCCCGGTCACGGCGATGCGGCCGGCGGCGGAGGCGGTGGCCACGGGGTTGGCGGAGAAGGGCACCTGCATGATCTCGATCGACAGGCTGTTGCCGCTGCCCGAGGCGGAGAATTGCGTGGTTGCGGCGGGCAGGGCGGCCACGGTGTCGACGAAGACGCCGTCCAGGCCGTGGCGGAGGAAAAACTCGGTGCCGCCTTCCAGCGCTGCGGCCATCGCGGCCAGGTCCGGCGCGCCGCCCGCCGTGCTGTTCGGGCTAGGCAGCACACGCACGCGGCTCAAAACAGCAGTCGGCCCGGCAAGGCCGATCGGCCGGACCAGGCCTGTCTCCCTGAAGGCCTCCGCGCTCAGCAGCTCGCCCTCCGGACCGAAGCGGGTGATGCGGTCGGCGCGATTGTCCACCGCGACGATGACGCCGTCCAGGGTGGGCCAGGCGCCTGTGAGAGTCTCAAACTCGCCGGGACCCTCGCCGGCGCCGCCGAAGGTGCGCAGATGGCTGCCGCCCCGGTCGAAGACGCGGATCTCGTTGCTCTGCCCGTCGGCGACGACCAGGTGGCCCGCGCCGTCCAGCGCCGCCGAGGCGACGCGCCCGAACATGAGCTCGTCGGGGCCTTCGAGGACGCCGACCGACAGGACCGGTTGGGGGGCCACGGTGGCGTACACCGCGTTGTTGGGCGGGCTGGTGACGACCTGGATCCCGGCCGAATCGGTGACCTGGGCGGCTCTGGGGGGCGGTTCCCCGTTGTCGCCGCAGGCGGCGAGGGGTGCAAGCGCGCCGAGTAGCCAGGCGCCGGTGGTGCGCGAATGTCGCCGAAGAAGCAGCCGCCGGGCTTGTTTCCCCCACTCGGTGTGTCGTGCGCTACGATTCATGCGTCTTTCTCCCGATTGTCGATCGTGAGGCGGATTGCACCGGTCATTGAGATGCCGGGGCGGGATTGCACCGGTTTGAAATGTCGCGGCGCGAGGGGAGAGTGGCCAGAGCGACCGTTGTGGAGCGGGGCGGGCCGGAGAATCAGCGCAGTTCGTGGATCTGTACGCGCTCAACGCCCAGGTCGTCGGTGGCGATGGCCACAAGCCGTCCGTCCGCGATCTGTTGAATGACAAGGTGGGCGGGAAGCGCGACCGTGCCGAGATGGCTGCCCTCGGCGCTGAAGATATCGAAGAGCGGGCTCTCGGCGCCCTGAATGAAGAAGCGGCGGGCCCAAAGCTGGCCGTTGTCGGCGAGGACCAGCCCGGCCCAGGCGGGAAGCCGTTCGGGAATTTCCATCTCCTCGTAACGGCGGAGCGCGGCCCGGACGGCGGCTTGGTCCATGGGTTCGTCGGCGTTGCCGCGCACGTAGGCCTCCAGGTCAGCGTCGGTGCGAAGCGGGGGCTCCTCGGCCAGGCGCACGATCCGCTCCAGCGCGCCGGAGGGACCGTAGAGGGAGAACTCGTAGGAGCTGCCCTCGGTTATGGCGATGTGGCCGGCGCCGTTGGACCACAGGGCGGGAACGGGCGAGAGGGGAATCCTCCTGAGCGAAAACCTCAAACTGGCGCCGCCGCCCCGGCTGGACAGCACCGAGGCCTCGCCGGGAAGCGTCGCGACGGTGTCGATGAGAGCGCCGTCCAGGCTGTGGCGGATCACATGATCGGTTCCACCGCCCATGCCCGCGACGGCCATGATTTGCTGGACCCTCTCTTCGGGCGTCCTGGGCTCTTCGGGAGCCGCCCGCACCCGGCTGAGCACCGCATCCGGGCCGGCAAGGCGGTCCGTGCGCTCAAAGTCCTGCTCCTTGAAGGAGGCCGAACCGAGCAGCTCGCCCTCCGGACCGAAGCGGGTGATGCGGGCAAGCTGGTTGTCCACCGCGACGATGATACCGTCCGAGGTGGGCCAGGCGCCCTCGAGGCTCCTGAACTCGCCGGGACCTTCGCCAGCGCCGCCGAAGGTGCGCAGATGGTTGCCGCCCCGGTCAAAGACGCGGATCTCGTTGCTCTGCCCGTCGGCGACGACCAGGTTGCCCGCGCCGTCGAGCGCCGCCGAGGCGACGCGCCCGAACATGAGCTCGTCGGGGCCTTCGAGGACGCCGACTGACAGGACCGGTTCCGGGGCCACGGTGGCGTAGATCGCGCTGTTGTGTAGGCTGGTGACGACCTGGATCCCGGCCGAATCGGTGACCTGGGCGGCTCTGGGGGGCGGTTCCCCGTTGTCGCCGCAGGCGGCGAGGGGTGCAAGCGCGCCGAGTAGCCAGGCGCCGGTGGTATGGAAATGTCGCCGAAGATGTAGCCGCCGGGCTTGTTTCCCCCACTCGGTTCTGTTCATTTGGGTGCGTGGCAGTGGGTGCGCGGCACTTGCGTGCGTGGTCTCGTTTCGATACCGGGTTTCATCTTCGCCGTCCGTCCGTTCGCTGCACTCGTCCTCCTCACTCGCAACAAGGATTACCGCAATGACTCCGACTTCGCCAACCTCCGCCCGCGTTGCCTTCCGCCTGCCGCTCCTCGCGCTCGGCGTTCCGATGCTCGCTCTGGCGCTCGCCTGTGCCGACGACGACGGAATGCGCGAGGAGGCGATGCACGAAACGGGGATGGACCACGACGCCATGCACGCCGAGATGCACGCCGAACATATGGCGGTCCAGCACGTGAATCCGCGTTCGCCCGCCGACGGCGACAATGTGGCGCCCTTCAGCGGCGCGGTCTGGGTGGGCAACACCCTCTACCTGTCGGGCATGCTGGGGCTGGAGGGCGGACAGGTTCCCGAGACGGCCGAGGCCGAGGCGACCAATGTGCTGAATGGCATTCGCGGGACGCTCGAGAACGCCGGACTGACGATGGACGACCTGGTGGTGGTGCAGGTATACGCTTCGGATGTGGGGGATTACGGCGCCTTCAACGACGTGTACCGCACCTACTTCACGAGCGAATTTCCGGCGCGGGCCTTCCTGGGATCGGGGCCGCTCCTCTTCGGGGCGCGCTTCGAGGTGATGGGGATCGCGGTGCGGCGGGAATAGGGGAGGTTGTCGGGAACGGAAAGCGCTCGCCGGCCTTGTGCGATGAATTTCACCATGTCCCCGACGGGAATGGGGGTTCTATGAACTGTGGCGTGGTGCACGGCGAAGGATGAGCTGGCTGGCTGGGAGGGATATACCCTTTTGGAGCCTTCTTCTTGCGGCACGGGCCGCTACCCCGGAATCACCACCCCCCGCAGCGCCCTGATCCCGTCGATGGCGCGGGCCACATGGTCGCGCGTGTTGTAGATGTGAGGGCAGAGGCGAAGGCCGCCCGTTCCCGCGCCGGCGATTCCGTGTTCCTCGTAGAGACGGCGGAGCGCGGTGGAGCGGTCGCCCGGGACTTCGGCGATGCAGACGCCCCCTGAGAGTGCAGGATCCATGGGCGTGACCAGCGTCAGGCCGAGGTCGGCGATTCCCTCCTTGAGCGTGGTGGCGAGTTCGGTGATGCGGCTCTCGATTTCGCCGTGGCCGATCGTTGTGTGGAAGCCAGCCGCCGTGCCCACAGCGGCCAGACAGGCGTCGTCGCGCTGGCCAAGCGATTCGAACTTGCGCGCGCCCTGCACATCGGGGTCGGCGTCGTTGCCCCAGCCGGGCGCCACGGTGTTGGGCCAGATGGCGGGAATGCGGGCCGCGCGGACGTAGAGAATTCCAGCCTCTTTCGGCCCCATGAACCACTTGTGGGCCGACGCGGTGTAGGTATCGCAGCCGAGCGAGCGCAGATCGACGTCGAGAGCGCCCCAGGACTGCGCGCCGTCGAGGTGAAGGTGAAGGTTGCGCTCGCGGGCGATGCGGGCCAACTCGCGGACGGGCAGGCGGACGCCGCTGACATTCGAGACGTGGGTGATGGCGAGGACGCGGGTGCGGTCGGTGAGCGCCTGGACGAAGGGGTCGATGAGCTGCTGAGGGGTGGTGGGACGGGCGGGGGTGGTTACGCGCCGGACGACGATGCCGAAACGAGCCGCGCGCACATCCCAGGCCACATTGTTGGTGGGGTGATTCTGGTCCCAGACGACCACCTCGTCGCCGGGGCCGAGGGGCAGCCCGTTGTTGACGATGTTGTTGGCCTCGCTGGTGTTGCGCACGATTGCGATCTCGTCGGGGGAGACGCCGATCTGGGCCGCCACCGCCGCGCGCGAAGCCTCGGTGAGTTCGCGGAATTTGGCGCGGTTGTTGGAGGAACAGTCGCGGTCGATGTCGCGGGTGAGCTCCTCGACGCGCTCCGCAACCGCCCGGGGCGAGGGGCAGAGATTGGCGGCGTTCATGGGGACTCTCTCCTCGGTGAAGGAGAAGTGCGCGCGGATCTGCTGCCACCAGGATTCGTCGCGGGGGCCGCGCGGGGGGAGGGCGGGGAGGCGGGGGGCGGGGACGCGGGTGGATGCGGCGGCGGCGGAAGGCGCGAGCGCGGCGGGCAGCACGGCGGCCGAAGCGGCGACTTCGGCCAGGAAGCGGCGGCGGTTCCTGGGAGCGCGGTCGATTGCGGGCTGATTGATTTCAGACGGGCTCATCCTGGCCTCTTTTCGGGATTCGGTCGTCCGGGCCGGGCGCGTTTGCGGTGCCGCGGGTGGGCCGACGCTTGCGTTTCGCCATGCTCCACCCATCATTGTGGGCTGCGGAAAGGCCGCGCGCCACCCACCACCGACGCCGTACGCCCCTGCACCTCACCGGAATCGCGGCACGCCTTCGCCCCGCACACTTCCACCAATCCCCCACCCCCCCTTCCCTTCACCCTCCATTCTTCACCCCCTTTTTCCCTCACGCCCAACACACCTTCACCCCCTTTTTCCCCCCTCCCCCCGCCCCGGAGAACACCACCTTGGCCGTTATTGCCCGCCGCATGCGCCAACTGGGCACCGAAAACGCCTTCAAGCTCGGCGACGACATTCAGCGCTGCGTCGAGATGGGAATGGAGGTGATCCGCTTCAACCTGGGCGCGCCCGACTTTCGCAGTCCTCCGCACCTGAACCGGGTCGCCATCCGCGCTCTTGAGGCCGGTCGCGCGGGCTACTGCGATCCCGCCGGCATCCCGTCCTTCCGCGAAGCCATCGCCGATCATGTTGCCGCCACGCGCGCCATTCCCGTCACCCCCGGCCAGGTCGTCGTCACACCGGGCGCCAAACCGCCGATCGGCTACACGCTGCAGACCTATGTGGACGAAGGCGACGAAGTGATCTATCCCTCGCCCGGCTTCCCGATCTACGAGTCCTGGGTGCGCTTTGTGGGCGCGGTGCCCCGTCCGCTGCACCTGGCCCCCGAACGCGACTTCAACTTCACCGCCGGCGACCTCGCGGCGCTCATCACCGAGCGCACCAAGGTCATCATCCTCTGTTCGCCCTCCAACCCGACCGGCGGGGTGCTGTCCCGCGACGAACTGGCCGGGATTGCGCGCGTCATCCGGGAACGCGGCCGCCCCGGGCTGCGCGTCTACTCCGACGAGATCTACGAACAGATCCTCTTCGACGGACGCCGCCACGAGAGCATCGCGTCGCACCCGGGCATGCGGGAACGCACCGTCATCGCCAGCGGCCACTCCAAGGGATTCGCCATGACCGGCTGGCGGCTTGGCTGGGCGGTCCTGCCGACGCCGGAAGAAGCGCGAATCTTCAAGCGCATCAACATCAACATCATGTCGTGCGTGCCCCCCTTTCTGCAGGAGGCGGGCGCGGCAGCCTACACCGATCCCCGTTCGGCGGCCGAGGTTCGGCGCATGGTGGCGGCCTTCGAGGAGCGGCGCGACTGGATCGTGCCCGCGTTGAACCGCATTCCGGGTGTGAGCTGCCGCTTGCCCCGGGGCGCCTTCTACGTCTTTCCCGATGTGTCGGGCGTGTGCGAGCGGCTGGGTGTCCATGCGGCGCGGACGGAGCTGCCGGAGCATGTGCAACGGAGGACGACGCCCGCGGGAATGCTTCAGATGTTCCTGCTGTACCGCTACGCCGTCGCGACGATGGACCGGGCCTCGTTCGGGCGGATCGGGGCCGGGGGACAAGAGTTTCTGCGCATGTCGATCGCGAACAGCATGGACGACATCCGGCGCGGGGTGGCGCGGATTGCGCGGGCAGCCGCCGATGTGCCGGGATTCCACGATTTCGTGGCCGACGAGAGGCGCGCGCCGGGAGGGATTTTCGCATGAGTACCGGCCGCGTGAGTGAAATGGATGGCGGCCGCGGGGAAAGGGACGGCGGGGTGGTGGGTGGGGGCGAACCGAGGGGTGCGCGCGCGCCTTGCCGACGCAGTCACGATCCGGGCCGGCCCGCGCAGGGGCCGGACGCCACCCGCACCGGGCGCGGGAGCGGTGGCCGAATTCGGGTCTGCGTGGCGGGGACGACGGGGTGGACGGGAAGGGCGGTGGCGGAAGCGGTGTGGGCGGCGCCCGATCTGCACCTGGTGGCGGCGCTGGCAAGGTCCTCGGCGGGACGCGACCTGGGCGAACTCCTGGGAAGGCCGGAGCCGATAGGCGTGACGGTTGCCGCGGACCCGGCCCAGGCGCTGGCGGCTGCGCCCGATGTCTGGATCGACTACACCCACCCGGCCGCTGTGAAGGGCCATGCGCTGGCGGCGCTCGCGGCGGGAACGCGCGTCGTGATCGGCACATCCGGGCTGACCGGCGCCGACCACCGCGAGATCGAGAGGGCGGCACTGGAGGCGGACTCCGGCGTCATCGCGGCGGGAAACTTCTCGCTGACGGCGGCGCTCCTCAAGCACCTGGCGGGAATCGCGGCCCGGCACCTTCCGCACCGCGAGATCATCGACTATGCGCACGCCCACAAGCCCGACGCACCGAGCGGCACCGCACTGGAGCTGGCCGGCTACCTGGACTCAGTCGCGCCCAATGAGACACCCCATCCCGTGGAGGAAACGCTGGGCTTTCCGGCGACCCGCGGGGCCACGATCGGGGGTACCCAGGTGCACGCGGTGCGGCTCCCGAGCTACCTGATCTCGGTGGAAGCGATCTTCGGCCTGCCGGACGAACGCCTCACGCTGCGCCACGATGCGGGCACGAGCCCGGCGCCCTATGTGGCCGGCACTCTACTGGCCGCCCGCCGCGTTGGCGGGGTAATGGGGCTGGTGCGGGGGCTGGACCGGCTGCTCTTCGGGGGCGAACCGGTCTTCGGGGGCGAACAGGGCGCGACTCCCTGACACCCGCCAGCGCCTTTCCTCGCGGGCCGCGGGCACGGGTCAGGATCACCAATAGAGCGCGATCGGGAGTTCGGAAGACCTCCGCCCTGCTGGGACGTCTGCGCGGGCGAGGCGCGGTCACTGCCGATGGAGACGGAAGGAGTCGGCTGTACTCCGTCGCGGAGCCGCTCCACTGCATCTACCTACAAGCTGAGGCGCTGGAGGGACGAGGCGGCAGTTGTCCAGGGACTGATTCGCTTCATGGTGGCTTTCTACGGTCCGGACGAGACCGCGAAGATAATCGGGTCCGTGCTCTCCGACGAGAGATTCCAGGAAGTCTTCCTCAGTGCACAGGAGGATGTCGATCGGGAAAGCGCCGAGATTCCCGCAGGGCGAGCCGCGGATACCTATCGCGATCTCGGCAATCGATTTCGGGAGCTCGACGCCACGGACTGGCAACTCCATGTGGCGGGCGAACTGCTCAACATCGGCGTGAGGCTGGCAAAATCAGGAAGGGCTGAGCGCTCGGTCGAGTACAACGAGGAACTGATCCGGCATTTCGAGCGCACCACGGTCCCGGCAGTGCAGGTCCTGGTCGTCAGGGCATACTTCAACAGGGCCGTTGCGAGAGAGAATGCCGGGGAGGCTGAAGCGTCGGTGACCGGTCTCGCCGAGGTAGTGACGCGCTTCGGCGGTTCGAACGAGCCGGACATCCAGGAATGCGTGGCGCGCGCGCTGTTGAACCGGGGATACCTGCAGGGTCGACTCGGCGAGCGAGAAGCGGCGATAGCGTCCTATGACGACGCCATCGGGCGTTTCGGAGACAGTCCCCTGCCCCAACTTCGATCGTCCGTAGCGATGTCGCTCCTTAACAAGGGTGCCGCACTGGCCGACCCGGAATCACCCGAGTCGATGGACATGGCAGTCGCAATCTGGGACGACCTCATCGAGCGGTTTGGCAAGGACAGCGACCCGGACGTGCAGATGCAGGTCGCCAACGCCTTGACGAAGAAGGCAGCCGCGCAGATGAAAATGGAACAACTCGATGCGGCGGTTGCGGCTAGTGACGAGGCGATTGCCCGCTATGGGGCAGCCGACCGCCACGACCTCCGGCGCGAGCTGGCCACGGCGCTGGAGCTGAAGGCGATGATCCTGAACCAAATGGGACGCGGGCTTGAGGCCATCGAAGCATGCGATGTTCTAGTCCGCGACTTCGGGAGCATCGCGGGGCAACGCGAGATCTCTGTTAGATGGCGCGCCATGGGGAGCCGGATACACGCCCTGATCCTCGAGCGTGAAGAGTCGGCGGCAGTCCGCGTGTTCCGACGGATGTGCGACGACCTCGATGTCGCCGACGGCGAGATGGTCAGCTACATCGTCTGGCACACGATCGATGTGATTGCGGCCGGTGCGGCGCCGGGTGTCATTCGCGGACGCATTCGCCGACGCTGCCGAAGACTGTGAGCCGCTGGTGCCGCTGATGGCTGCGCTCCAACGGCTCGCGGGACGGCCCGCGATCGTGCCCAAGGAGTTCGAGAAGGTTGTGGGAGACGTTGTTCGGAAGATTGAGGACCGGCGGAAGTAGGAACCGCGAAGATTTGGGTTTCGTCCTACCGCTCAATCGCAATCTCGAAGATCGCTGGCCAGAGCTTGCCCGTCACGAAGAAATTGCCGCTGGCCTCGTCGTAGGCGATTCCGTTGAAGACCGCGCCGGGATCGTTGGGGCGGCCGCTCGCGAGGGCCAGCGGCACCCCGTCCAGGCTACCGGTGATGGCGCCGGTGGCCTTGTCGATCTGCACGATTTCGTTGGTCATGTAGATGTTGGCGTAGATGTGGCCGCCCACGCATTCGAGCTCATTGAGGCCCCGGGTCGAGAAGCCGTCGCGGGTGACGCCGAGCTCGTCCAGGAGCGCGAAGGTGGCCGGATCGCGCCGCAACAGGGTGCCGCTCCCATCCGAATGGTAGAGCGACGCGCCGTCGTAGCAGAGCCCCCAGCCCTCGCCCTCGTACTCCAGGGTGTCGGTGACCGCAAAGGTCTCGAGGTCGTAGACGAAGGCGAGCCCCGCCTTCCAGGTGAGCTGAAGCGCCCGGTCGCCGACCACGGCCAGACCCTCGCCGAAGTGATCGTCGGAAAGTCCGGCGCTGCGCAGAACCCGCCCCGTCGCGATCTCCACGAGCCGAAGCTGCGACTCTCCGTACTGTCCCGTGCTCTCGAGAAACGCCCCTTCGTGAATGACGAGACCCTGGGTGTAGGCGGCCGGGTCGTGCGGCAGGGTGCGCCGTAGCTCGTAGCCGAGCTCGGGAACATATGCGTCAGCGCAGGCGCAAATGGGTAGCGCGGCAGCCGCCAGCGCCATCTTTCGAACCGGAATTGCAATCTTCATGCTTCCTTCCCTCCAATCGGTTTTACTCCATTGCAGTCTGAGCAGTCTGATTGGCCCACGCGTTCCGGCGGCCGGGTCCACCTTGGGGACTTCGCCGCGCCGGGACACCGGTGAGCCGTGCGGGAGAATGTAGTAGCTTCCAACCCGGTCGCTCATCAGCGAACCTTGCTCGTCTCGGGCCTGTCGCTGATGGCGGCCCCACCCAGAGCCCTGAACCCAACCGCTGGAGGTGGTCGTGCCCGGGCTTCATCCCCACGTCGATCCCGATGGACTGCTGGAATACTCGGTCGTCTTTACCGACCGTTCGCTGAACCATATGTCGGCGCGCTTCCGCGAGGTGATGCGGACGGTTTCGGCGGCGCTGTGCGAGACCTACGCGGCGGATTCGATGGCGGTCGTTCCCGGCGGCGGCACGTACGCGATGGAGGCTGTGGCGCGGCAGCTCGCGACGGGAAAACGGTGTCTGGTGCTGCGCAATGGCTGGTTCAGCTACCGGTGGACGCAGATCTTCGAGGCGGCCCGGATCCCCGCGCACTCGGCGGTAATTCGGGCGCGGCAGGCGGGCAAGGGGCCAACTGCGCCCTTCATTCCGGCGCCGGTCAATGAGGTCTCGGAGGCGATTGCCCGCCAACGGCCCGATGTGGTCTTTGCGCCGCACGTCGAGACATCGTCCGGGATGATCCTTCCCGACGACTATCTGCGCGCGGTCGCCGACGCCACGCACGCGGCCGGTGGGATCCTTGTGGTGGATGCGATCGCTTCCGGGGCGGTGTGGGTGGACATGAAGGCGACGGGAGTCGATGTGCTGATCAGCGCGCCGCAAAAGGGGTGGAGCGGTTCGCCATGTGCCGGACTGGTGATGCTCGGTCCGGAGGGGCGAGAGCGGGTGGAGGCCTCGCAAAGCACGAGCTTCGCCGGCGATCTGGGGGTGTGGATGCGGGTGATGGACGCCTATGTCAGTGGCGGGCAACACTATCACGCGACAGTGCCCACCGATTCGATCCGCTTTCTGCACGACCGCATCCTTGAGACGCGCGAGTTCGGGATGGAGCGTGCGCGGGAGCGGCAGTGGGAGCTGGGCCGCCGGATGCGCGGGTTGCTGGCCGGGAACGGGATGCCGAGTGTGGCCGCGCCGGGATTCGAGGCCCCGGGGGTTGTGGTGAGCTACACCGGCGATCCGGGGATTCGCGACGGAACGCGCTTTGCCGCCGAAGGGATCCAGATCGCGCCGGGCGTGCCGCTGCGGTGCGGGGAGCCGATCGGGTTTTCGACCTTCCGCCTGGGGCTCTTCGGGCTCGACAAGCTGGGCAATGTGGACCGCACGGTGGAGACCTTCGCGGCCGCGCTGAGGCGGGTGACGGGGGTGGGGGTTGGGTAGTAGGGCGGGGGCGGGGCTTGGGGTGAAGGTTGGGCGATGCGGGGAAGCTGGCTTGCGGAAAGGGTGAGCATGAAGGCGATTGCGGAGTTCAGGGTCACGGGGTGGGAAGCGGAGCCGTGGGATGCGGGAGAAGGCGATGCGGGCGCGGGCGAGGGCGGAACAGGCGCCGGCAAGAGGGACGGCGGCGGCTCGCGGGCGGACGCGGCAGACAATTCGGCGACGCCGGAGGGCGGACCCCATCTTTCGGCCGCGCGCGTGACCAAGGAATACAGCGGCGAGCTGGAGGGCACCGGCCAGGCCAGGCTGCTGATGTGCCGCGCCAGCCTCGAGGGGCCGCTCCGGAACGCGGGCTACATCGTGTCGGAGGTGGTGGTGGGGCGATTGGCGGGCCGCGTGGGGAGCTTTGTGCTGCACCACTGGGGGGTCGCGCCGGAAGCGTCGCCGCCGTGGACCGCGGGGCATGTGGTGCCGGGATCGGGGACGGGCGAACTGGCCGGACTGACCGGAACGATGGAAATTCGCGTGGACGGCGATGGTACGCACACGCTGACTATGGATTACGAGCTGTAGGACGAACGGAAATGCGGGCCGGAGGACGAGATGCACAGGCCAGAGCCCCGCGGGTGGAGCACACGCGGCAGTGAAACGGCGATGCGGGCGGACTCCGCGACCCGGTCCCGGGCGGGAATCACGACGAATCCGGCGCTAGCGCAGGCGCAACGGGGCGAGGCGGCAGCCATGCGGGCGGGCAACGGTCGCCGAGACGCGAGCGTCGCGCTTCCTCCCCTCCTCCTGCTTCTTGTCGCGGGTTGTTTTCTCGCGGGCTGTTCCTTCGCGCCCCCGCCCTCGGTGCCCGAACCGGCGGCAGAGCTGCCCATGGACTTTGCCCAGAGCGCCGCTGCGACCGGTGGCCACGATGCGCGCGAGTGGTGGGACGCCTTCGAGGATCCGGTCCTTAACGCGGTGGTCGATTCGGTTCTGGCCGCCAACTTCGATCTCGCCGAGGCGGTGGCGCGGGTGCGGCAGGCCCGGGCCCAGGCGGGGATTGCGCGTGCGGCCCTCTTCCCGAGTGTGCAGGCGAGCGCTTCGGCAACCGATCAGGACACCCCCGCGAATGCCGGCTTCGGGCGCCAGTTTTCGGAGCTGGCGGGCGGCGATGACGGGCTTCCCGGCGGCTTCCAGTTCCCCGACCGGTTGGGGATCACGACCTATTCGCTGGGCGCCGACTTCGCGTGGGAGCTCGATTTCTGGGGCCGCGCCCGCAACGACTCAAAGGCGGCCGCAATGCAGTACCTGGCTTCGGAATCGGACTTCCGGGCGGCGCGCATCGGGGTGCTGGCCGAGACGATCACGACCTACTTCGAGATCGTCGATCTGCGCCGGCGAACGGGATTGGCGCGCGAGGCGGCGGCGGTTTTGCTTGAACGCGTGGAGCTGACCGGGACGCGCTACGACCGCGGTCTGGTGACCTCGCTCGAGCTCTACCAGGTGCGCCAGGAGCTGCGGAATACCCAGGCTTCGCTGCCACAGCTCGAGAGCCAGCTCGTGAATGCCGAAGGGCGGCTTGCAGTGTTGCTGGGCGGTTTTCGCGCCAAGGTGGATGCGATGCTGCCCGATTCGCTCGCTCCCGGGGTGCCCGGCCAGGCGGTGGCCGCGGGGGTGCCCGCCGATCTCCTGCTGCAACGTCCCGATGTGCGTGCGGCCTGGGAGCGGATGGAGGCGGCGCGGTACGCGATCGGGGCGCGCGGGGCCGAGCGGCTGCCCTCGCTCTCCTTTTCGGGAACGATCGGTCTTCAGTCCGCCGACGTGGACGGGCTCTTCAATGTGGACCAGTGGTTTCGCAATCTGGTGGGCAATCTGACCGCGCCGATCTTTCAGGGCGGCCGGATTCGCAGCAACATCGCGCTCGCCGAGGAGAGCTTCAATCAGGCGGCGGCCGCGTACGGGCGAGCGGTGGTGACGGCGGTGTACGAGGTGGAGGCCGCGCTGGCCACGCTGGCGAACGAGGGCCGCCGCCACGATTTCCTTCAGTCGCAGCGTGAGGAGGCGGCCGCGTCGGTGGCGCTCCAGTCGCGCCGTTACGACTCGGGGGTGGGTGGCTACACCGACTACCTCGATGCGCTGCGGGCGCTGCTCAATGTGGAGTCGACGCTGGCGGGTGCGGGCCGCGATCTGGCCCTGGCCCGGCTGGCCGTGCATCGGGCGCTGGGGGGCGAGTGGACCCGGCCTGAAGGCGTGGAAGAGGGGGCGGGGGGGGAGGCGGGACCGCGCATGGTGCCCATACCCGCGGGTGAATCCGGGGGTCCCGGTGCGACGCGATCCGATCCCGGCGGCTCCGCCACTCCGCGCGGCGGTTCGAAAGCCGTGATGCGCGCAAGGTTGAATGACAGGACGGAGGACCACAGGTGAGTTCGATTTCCGACGGCCCGGTTTCCCGAGGCCCGATTTTTCGCAGGCTTCTGCCCTTGGGCATTCTTCTCGGCGCCGTCCTGGTCGCCGTGGTCATGGTGCGACTCCGGCCCGAGCCCCCCCTCCGCGAGCCCCCCTCGCGGCTGCCCTTCGTAACGACCGCGGCCGCCGAGGAGCGCGAGGGCGCGATTCCCGTCTTCGGTGCGGGTACGGTGCGGCCACGCGCCGAGATCGATGTCGCCGCCGAGATCAATGGCAAGGTCGAGTGGGTGGCTCCGGCGTTCCAGGGTGGCGGAAGGGTGCAGAGCGGCCAGATTCTCTTCCGCATCGACGATG
>CBDBZW010000002.1:0-436655 GCA_965213665.1 Longimicrobiales bacterium | reverse complement strand
GCAGGCGCGCGCGAATGTGGCCGCGCAGCAGGTGGCGCTGTTGCAGGCCGAGGAGGAGGCGCGGATCGCGCGGGCCGAGTACGAGAGCTTTCAGCGGCGGCGCACCGATGGCACGAGAGCGGGACAGGCGAGTCCGCTGACGCTCCGCGAACCCCAGCTTCGGGCGGCCCGGGCCGCGCTCGCCCGCGACAGCGCCGGGCTGGCCGACGCCGAATTGGCGCTTGCGCGCACCGAGGTCAGCGCGCCCTTCAGCGGGATCGTGCGCTCGGAGGCGGTGGACCCGGGACAGTTCGTGGCGCCGGGGCAGAGCGTGGGACGACTCTACGCCGACGACGCGGTCGAGGTGGTGGTGCCGCTTGCAGACGGTGACGCCTCGCTGATTCCCGGGCTCTGGGAGCTGGCCGCCGGCGACGGCGACCGGCAGGTGGCAGCCGCGGTCCTGGCCGAGTACGGCGACATGCGCTATGCGTGGACCGGCTACGTGGACCGCGCCGAGGCTGCGCTCGACGAGCAGACCCGCACGATCGACGTCGTGGTGCGGGTGCCCGGTCCCATGAACCGCGGTGCTCCGGTCTCCAGCGACCGCTCCTCTCCTGCCAACGGTGCCACTTTCGGCAACGAATCCCCCACCCCCCTCCTCCAGCCCCCCCCTCTACTCGTCGGCCAGTTCGTCGAGGTCCGCATCGACGGCGTCTCCCCCGATCGCTACTTCGCGGTCCCGCGCGCCGCACTCCGCACCGGCAACGAAGTCTGGGCGCTGGGCGGCGACAACCGCGTCACGATCATTCCGGTTCGCGTCCTGCAGCGCGCCGACGACGCGGTCTATCTCACCGGCGGCCTCGCGCCCGGCCAGCAGGTGGTGGTGAGCGGCATCCAGTTCGCCACCGAGGGGATGGCGGTGCGCACCGGTGGCACCCCATGAGCCGGAGCGACGATCTGCGCAGGAGGGAGAAACGCGGTCCGGTCGCCTACATGGCGCGCAACGGCGTGGCCGCCAATCTGCTGATGGCCTTCATCCTGGTGGCCGGCCTCTTCTCGCTACGGGGGCTGGTGCAGGAGGTCTTCCCCGAAGTCTCGCTGGACCGTATCAACATCTCGGTCCCCTACCCCGGCGCCACCCCCGACGAGGTCGAGGAATCGATCATCGTCAAGATCGAAGAGCAGATCGAGGCGGTCGACGGGATCAAGGAGATTCGTTCCACCGCTGCGGAGGGGCGCGGCTGGGTCGTGGCGGAGCTCAAGCTGGGCGAGGATCTCAACCGTGCGCTCGACGACATCAAGGCGCAGATCGACCGCATCCAGACCTTCCCGCTCGGCGCCGAACGCCCCGAGGTTACCGAGCTTACCAATCGCCAGAGCGTGATTCGGCTGGTCCTCTTCGGCGACGTGCCCGAACGCACCCTCAAGGAGCTGGCCTACCGCACCGAGGACGAGCTTTCCTCGCTGGACGTCGTCAGCTACGTCGAGACGACCGGCGTGCGCGAGTACGAAATCTCGATCGAGGTTCCGCTGGAACGGCTTCGCGCCCTGGGACTTACACTGCGCGACATCTCGGCGGCGGTGCGGAGCGGGTCGCTGGACCTGTCGGCCGGAAGCATCGACACGCGCGACGAAGAGGTGCGGATCCGCACAACGGGACAGAACTACACGCAGCAGGACTTCGAGGAGATCATCGTTCTGAGCCGCGCCGATGGAACGGTTGTGCGGCTGGGCGACATCGCCGAAGTGCGCGACGGATTCCAGGAAGTCGATCTGATCGGGCGCTACAGGGGACAGCGCGCCGCCTATGTGGAGGTCTTTCGCACCTCGGACGAAAAGGTGCTCGACATCGTGGCCGCGGTCGAGGCGCACCTGGAAGACGAGATCATTCCCGCGCTGCCCTCCGGCGTGGCTCTGGAGATCTGGAACAACGACGCCGACATCCTGCAGGACCGGCTCGGCCTCCTGGTCAAGAACGGCCTCCTGGGACTGGCTCTGGTCCTCCTCTCGCTCACCCTCTTCCTCGAGGTGAGGCTGGCCTTCTGGGTCGCGGTCGGGATCGCGGTGTCGTTCGTGGGCACCTTCGCGGTGATGGCGGTGCTGGGCGTCTCGATCAACCTCATGTCGCTCTTCGCCTTCATCCTCGCGGTCGGGATCGTGGTGGACGACGCGATCGTGGTGGGCGAGAACATCTACGCCGAACGCGAGAAGGGCGCACGGGGCGTGACGGCGTCGATCCGGGGGGCGCGGCGCATTACCGGACCCGTGATCTTCGCGGTCCTCACCACCGTGGTCGCCTTCGGCCCCCTTTTCTTCATCCCGAGCTCGATCGGCAAGATCGTGGGGACGATTCCCATCATCGTCATCTCCGTCCTTCTCTTCTCCCTGATCGAATCGCTGCTCGTGCTGCCCAACCACCTGTCGCACCTGCCGGCTCCGGGGAAGGGGCGGGCGCGGACGTCGGACGGGTCCTTGCGCCACGGCTCCCTGCGACTGGCGTTCAGCGGTCTTCAAGGACGCATCGACAGCGGACTGAAGCGCTTCATCGAGGGGCCGCTCGACCGCGCGCTGCGGCTGGCGACGGGACAGCCCGGGATCGTGATCGCGGCGGGGGTGGCGATGATCATCTTGTCGGTGGCGATGGTTCCGGCGGGGATCATCAAGGTGGACTTCATGCCCACGGTCGAGGCCGATCTGGTGACCGCGAGCCTGGAGATGCCCGAGGGGACGCCGGTGACGAGGACCCTGGCTGTCGCCGAAACCCTGGAAGGCGCGGGCTACATGGCGCTGGGCGACGCGGCCGGGGCGCTGCTGACCGGGGTGAATGTGACGATCGGGCAACCGGCGCGGCAGTCGGGGCCGGGGGGGGCGGGTGCGCAGACCGTCTCCAGCGCGAACATCGCCGCCGTCGAGTTCAGGCTGGTGGGCGCCGATGAGCGCGAGATGTCCGCCAGCGAGTTCCAGAACGACTGGCGCGAGACGCTCGGTCCGCTCCCCGAGGCGAAGTCGCTGACGATCACCGCCGAGCTGATCTCCTTCGGAAGCCCCGTGCATATCGAGCTTTCGCACGCCGACGCCGCTGTGCTGGGCGAGATCGGCGATTCCGTCATGACGCATCTGCGCGAGTTCGAGGGCGTATTCGACGTGCAGGCCGACCAGGCGCAGGGATTGCGCGAAATCCAGCTCGATCTGCTTCCCGAGGCGAGGACGATGGGGCTGACGCTGGACAATCTCGCGCGCCAGATCCGCAGCGCGTTCTTCGGCGACGAAGCGCTACGCGTGCAAAGGGGCCGTGAGGACATTCGCGTCTACGTTCGTCTCCCCGAAGAGGAACGCAACGCAATCGCCGATGTCGAGAGCTACCTGGTTCGCACCCCCGGCGGGGGCGAAGTCCCCCTGGCGCGCGTGGCCTCGGTGCGCTTCGGCAACTCCCCGACCACCATCCGCCGCAAGGCCGGCCAGCGGGTCCTCACCGTCACCGCCGACGTGAACACCGCCGTCGTCACCGGCGACGAGGTGACGGACCGCATGGAGAGTGTCGTGCTGGCCAATTTGGCCGCGCTCTACCCCGGCCTCTCCCATTCCTTCGGCGGCGAACAGCAGGAACAGCAGGAATCCTTCGGCGCGCTGGGAGGCGGCTTCGCGCTCGCGCTCCTTGCCATCTACGCACTCCTCGCCATCCCCTTCGCGTCATACACCAAGCCGCTCATCATCATGGCGGCGATCCCCTTCGGCATCATCGGCGCGGTCCTGGGTCACCTGCTGCTCGGCCTCCAGATGAGCATCATGTCGATGTTCGGCGTGATCGGTCTCAGCGGCGTTGTCGTCAACGATTCCCTCGTCATGATCGACTTCATCAACGAACGGCTGCGCCGCGGCGTTCCGGGCCGCGAAGCCATCATCGAGGGCGCAAAGGCGCGCTTCCGCCCCATCTTCCTGACCTCGGTGACGACCTTCCTGGGCGTAGCCCCGCTCGTCTTCGAAACCAGCCTGCAGGCCCAGTTCCTGATCCCGATGGCCGCGTCGCTCGGCTTCGGCATCGTCTTCGCCACAGTCGTGCTGATGATGATCGTGCCCGCGCTAACCACGGTGCAGCTCCGGATGACGCGCGTGGGGTGATTGGGGGGGAAGTCGGAGACCGTGTCTCCGACCCCCTCGCGGCCCGCCAGCCGGGTTGTCCCATTTCGCCATTCGTTTGCCCACGGATTTCGCCGATCGTGTCTCGGCACCGACCGGCCGGCCCCGGTTCAACCTCCGAACCCGCCGGCCCGTACCCGCCACCCGACACGAGCCCGGAGACCATGCCCGACCAAAGCAACCCATCCGCGCGAACCCCGCGGACTCCGCACGACGCCGCCTACAAGAAGCTCTTCCTCCGCCGCCGCACCCTCGCCGACACCCTCCGGGGGACCGCCCTCAACCTCAGCCGCCACTTCAACCTCGAATCACTCGAACGCCTCCCCACCAACTTCGTCACCCGGCACCTCGGCCAACGCTACACCGACATGCTCTGGCGCGTCCGCTCCACCGGCGGCGGCTGGCTCTACATGATCGTCCTCCTCGAGTTCCAGTCCACCGTCGAGCGCCGCATGGCCCGCCGCATGCTCGACTACACCGCTACGCATCGTCGATGGTCTCAATCCGCCCGATCTCGGACCCCGCAAGCTCTACCCACCCGTCCTTCCCGTCGTCCTCTACAACGGCACCCGCCGCTGGTCCGCCCCCACCGACTTTCGCGACCTCTTCGCCGCCGTACCGGCCGATGTGGTTGGTTACCTGCCGCGCCACCGGTATCTTCTCGTGGACATCCCCAGACTCGACCCCGCCTCGCTGCCGCGCGACAACGCCTTCGCGATGATCGCCCGCCTGGAGCAGGTCCGGTCAGCCGCCGATCTGGAGCGCGTCTGGCGCGTGCTCGCGCGGTGGGTCAAGCGCGCCGAAGCCGAGGAATTGCTCGACAGCTTCATTCCCTGGATCCGCCTCGTGCTGGCCGCCCGCGTGGGACGCACCGCAGAAGAAATCGACCAACTCATCGAACCGGAGGAAAATGACAGGATGTCCACGCTCATCGAACGCGCCCGCAAGTGGGGCGAAGAGGAAAGAGCCCAGGCCCGGCTGGAGGGTGAACGCGAGGGCAGACTGGAGGGCGAACGCGCTATGGCCTGTCAACTCGTCACGCGGCGATTCGGTCCGGCCACCCTGGACAGTCTGACCGCGTTGCTCGACGCCCCCGCCAACGGAGTTCGCTTCGCCGAAATCGTCAACGCCGCGGTGGACTCCGCCTCCGCCGACGAGTTCCTGGCGCGGGCTGCCAAAGCGGCGGAAGGCTGACCGCAACCGTACGCCAGTCAAGGGCTGGCGCCGCCGACCCCGAACCAGCCTGCTCCCGCCAACGCCAGCCCTCTCGCCCTACCCCGGCCCCGGCCCATCCCGCGGATCAGGCCCCGTCTCCACCGGCACCCCTTCCCGCGTCCCCCAGTCCCGCCAGCTTCCGTCGTAGAGGTGGATGTCAAGCCCGTGCATCCGGGCTGCCATGTAGGCCACGCTTGCCCGCATCCCGATCATGCAGTATGCGACGTGGGTCCGGCCCTCGCCCGCCCCGTGCCGCTCCAGAATCGCGCGAATCCGCTCCCGCGGCAGAAAGCGCGCGTTGTTCTCCGGATCCATCAACTCTTCCCAATAGAGCTGCGCCGCGCCCGGAATGTGCCCCGGCGTCGTGATTCCCCCCATTCCATCGTCCGCGCCGGTGTATTCGTCGTCCGGACGCGCATCGAGCAGCGCCACCGACGGATCATCCAACCGCTCGAGAATCCACTCTGCCGACACCCGAAAGTCAACCACTTCACCCGCCTCCACATCCCCACGCGCCACCGCCTCCGCCTCGCCGCTCGCCACGGCTCCACCCGCCGCCTTCCAATCCTCAATCCCTCCATTCAGCAGAAAAGCGCGTTCCCCAAGCCCCAGGTACTCGAACGTCACCCACGTCCGCGCCGTCGCCGTCATGCTCGCGCCATAAATCACCACCCGCGAAGTCCGCCGAATTCCCGCCGCACGCAGCACCTCCACAAGCGCCTCCACTGCCGGAAACTCAATCACCCACCCCTCCTCGCCCTCCCAGGTGATCTCGTCGAACCGCAGCGGCCGCGCACCCGCAATGTGCTCCCGGGCAAACTCGCCCTCGCGCCGCACCGCCTGCAACACCACCACATCCTCGTCGCCGCTCCGGTCCAGCAGCCACTCCGGCTCAACCAGCGGGTCGATCACGCCAGTTCGCAGTCCCGGCGCGCCGATCGTTGCAGAGGCCGCCTGGGCCGCTGTGGTGTTGGCAGGAAGGGTGGGGAGGAGGAGGGCGGCAATGGCCAGCGCGGCCACCCGGCCCTCCAGTGGGGCCACCTTGTGTGGCGCGGCTACGGGGGAAGTGGGGCTTGGCACGTTCATCGGCGATCTCGGGTTGGGATGGCGAGGATTCCGGCGACACGGGCGGTCGGCCCGGCCGCGGCTCCGGCGCGCGCACCCCACGGTTCGGGCACGGCGGCGGACAAGGCGTCGTTTTTTTCCAGGCGCTCGATTGTGCGGCGCGGCTTGCGTCAACGGCGCGAGGTCACGGTGATGCGCACACTCCGCGACGCCCCCGGATTCCGCTCCTGGACGTCCACGTACCGCGCCTGAAGAAGGTTGGCAATGCGGACGCGAATGTCCATGGAGCCAAAGCTGCGGCCCAGACGCAGATCCACAATCGTCGCGTCTCCGCGCTCGTCAAGCGGGTAGGCGAGCACCTGGTCGGCGCGGCTGCGGTAGCGCAGATCGAGAGCCACGCGGTCCTCCCAGGCCGAGAGCGTTGCCGTTGCGTTGTGCCGGGAACGATAGGGCAGCGACCGCCCCGTACCCTCGTCGAGCGCATCGAGAACGAGCCAGGTGGCGCCGGCATTCAACACCCCCGGAACCAGAGCGAGCTGCGCGCCAAGGTCGAGGCCGCGAACCCGGGCGCCGGCCACATTGCGAAACTGGAAGGTGAAGAGCTGGTCCGGGGCGGTTGCCACTTCGATCAGCCCGTCGTACTCGCTCCAGAAGAGGGCGCCGTCGAAGCGCAGGCGCGCATGGGGCGAAGCCGTGAGACCGACCTCGCCCGCCCACGCCGACTCGCCGCGGAGCTCCAGGTTCGGCACCACCCGAAAGCCGAAGACGGTCGTGGCGGTGAACTGTTCGGACACGCTGGGGGCGCGGTAGCCGCGGCTGAGCGAGGTGCGCAGCGAGAGGCGGGGGGAGGGGTTCAGGACGAATCCGACCCTGGGGTTGAGGGCCAGATCGCGCGTGGAGACCCCGGTGCCGTGCAGATCCGCGCGCAACCCCGCGGTTACCTGGAGCCGCTGGGAGATGGCGATCTCGTCGTGCACGAAGAGGGCCAGATCGGTCACCACCGGATCCGGTTCCAGAAAGTTCGACGAGACGCGGGTTCGCGAAGCCTCCGCGCCGCCGGTCAGGGAATGACGGCCCGGGCCGGTGCGCGAAAGCTGAATGTCGGTTCCGTAGCGGGTCGAGTGGTGGAAGTCGCTGTTGTCGTGGAAGTGGTTTTGCGAACGGACGTGCTGGATCTGCGGCCGAAGCTGGAGGCGCAGCGTGGAGGTCGCGACCGGGGTGGCGGTCATCCCGGCAACCAGGTCGGTCTCGCGAACCCAGTCCCCCAGCTCCGCGGGATCCACCTCCAGGGGTCGTTCGGGCGACGCCCAGGTGAAGAACTCTTCGGCATCTTCGCGCTTGAAGTTCACAAAGAGCTCCAGCGGCCGCGCCGACTCCGCTCCGACCACGCTCCGCGCGCCCAGTTGCCAGCGCTCCACATGGCCGTTCTGGCGGAATCCGTCAGTCCCCTCCCACCCCGCCATCACCGCCGCATCGACCGGTCCGACCCGCCTCTCGTGCTGAAGGCGAAGTCCCCGCATGTCGAGCAGACCCACCCCGAACTCCAGGTTGGCGGGCGTGTCGTAGAGGCCGTACCAGCCCTGCACGATCGTGCGCGGTCCCGCGACCGGCGGCCGCGTAATCACATTCACCACGCCACCCAGCGCGTTGGTCCCGAAGAGGGTGGAGTGCGGTCCCTTCACGATCTCGATCCGCTCCACATCCAGCGTCGGCAACAGCCCGAAGTCGATCGCCGATCCCACCCCGGTCAGCACCCGGTGCCCATTCAGCAGCATGAGGACGCGGCTGCCCACCCCCCGCGCGATCCCGCTGGCGCCGCGAATGTCCATCTGGCCCGCGTTGAAGGTCACGCCCTGCGCAAAGGGAAGCGCCTCGTCGAGGGTGGCGGCGCTGCGCCGTCCGAGTTCGTCGCCGCTCATGACCGTCACGCTCACCGGGGCCTCGCCGGGAAGCGCATTGCCGCGGTTGGCGGTCACGGTGAGTCCCGGAACCTCGAAGGGCAGCCGCTCCAGCGCGATCAACAGGTTGGCGGGGACAGGGGATTCGGTCGTGCCCGCGGTCCCCGTCTCGTGCTCGATGGTGGCGTATCCGGCCGCCGCCACCAGCAACCGCACCGGTCGCGGCCCCGGGGGCAGCTCCAGCGTGAAGCGCCCATCGGGTCCGGTCAGGGTTCGGAGCTGGGTCGATCGCACCACCACCTCGGCCCCCGCGACCGCTTCGCGCGACCCGGCCTCCACCACGCGTCCGTGCAGCGTCGTGCCCTGCTGCGCCCCCACCCCATGCGCCGGGATGGCCACCGCCGCCAGCCCCGCGGCGAGCGCCACGATCATCGCCGCCCGGGGAGTCGGCCGGGCGGGCGACAACAGTCCGGCTACTGGCGCTGCCACACGGTGGTCGAGACGGCCAGGGCGGGCTCGGTCACCGTCACCGTCAAAGTCCCGCTGTCCACGGCAAAGGTCCCGGTGGCCTGTCCCAGCAATCCCGCCGCCAACTGTTCCCAGGTGCCGTCGGTGCGGTTCTTGTAGGTGCCGCTGTCGGCCACCCGCTCGAATGGCCCGCCCGGAGGGAGCACAAGGCTGATCTCCATCGTGCCGGTAGCCTCGTCGCCGTTCACCGCCGTCTGCCGCAGCGTAAAGTCGCCGCTCACCGCCGGAGGGCCGACCGCTTGTCCCCCGGTCAGCAGACCCGAACTGAATGTGACCAGCGTGTAGCTGCCGGAGAGGTCGTGGGGGCCGGGATCGGGTTCGACGGTTTCCTCGCCGCCGCAGCCCAGAGCGAAGAGCATCGGCGCGAGCAGGAGGGAGAGCGAAGCAGGGGTTCGTCGAGTCACGGTCTTCACCTGTCTGGTCCACGGGTTTCGTTGAATGCTTCGCCGGTCCGGCCGGGGAGGCATGTCCGGGGGCGCGTCCTCGGGGAATCCGGAAGCGGGATGATCGCCCGCAATCGATATTCTGGACACCCGGCCCCGCCTTCGCAACGTTTGGGCGCGACCGGGCCGCACCGGCAGTCCAGCAATTCATCCAAAAAAAAGATCCCGTCATTCACCCGAAAATGGAGAGCGCAGGTGGCCCAACGCCAAACACCGGAGGACCCGCCGCCCCTCGCCGACGGCAGCCGTCCGCGCGGCCCCGCCCACCTGTTTCGCCGCCTGGACGAGCTCGCAGTGACGCACCGCACCATTCGGCACGCCCCCGTCTTTACGGTGGAGGAAGCGCGCCGTTTGCGCGGCCGGGTCGAGGGGGCGCACTCCAAGAATCTCTTCATCCGCGACAAGAAGCAGCGCCACTGGCTCGTCTCGTGCCTCAGCGAGCGCACCGTCGATCTGAAGTGGCTGGCGCGGGAGCTCGGAACCGGACGCCTGACCTTCTGCAGCCGCCGACGCCTGGAGGGGTTTCTGGGGATTCGTGCCGGGGCCGTTTCGCCCTTTGCCGTGCTGAACGACCGGGGCGGCGTGGTGAGGGTCGCGCTGGACGCTGATCTGATCGCGAAGGAACCGCTCAACTTTCATCCGCTGGACAATGCAAGGACGACGACGCTCTCCACTGCGGGATTGCTGCGCTTTCTCGAGGCCGAAGATCATCCGCCGAAGGTGATTCGCTTCCCCTGAGCGTCGCAGGCAACGCCGGGGGAGCCGCCGGGCCGGGCGTCGCGGCCAACGCCGACTTGCGGGCACCTTGCCTTCCTCCGCTCCCGCCGCCTTCTCCGCCCCTACCGGAAGGCCGGAATGATGTCTTCCACCAGGATGTCCATCGTCATGCGTTCGTAGAGACCCGCCCCGCCATCCTCGCTGACCCGGCGCCAGTCGTTGGTGGCAACCGCGACCAGCCGCAACCCCGGAACCACAACCACGAACTGTCCCCCGTAGCCCCACGCGAAGTAGAGCGGATCGGGCGCATCCGGGGCGGCCCACCAGAGGTGTCCGTAGCGGACGCGGCCGAGCGGTCCGAATACGGTGCTGCCGAAGCGAGCCGGCGCGGTGGTGAGTTCGATCCATTCCGCAGGCAGAATCCGGTTGCCGCCGCTGGAGCCGTTCTGCAGGTAAAGCTGTCCGAAACGGGCCAGATCGCGCGGCCTCAGGTCGATGCCGGAACCGCCGTTGTAGAAGCCGCCATTCAGAGCTTCCCATCGGCTGCGCGAGATCCCCATCGGTTCGAAGAGGGCGAACTGCGCGAGTGTGGGAAGCTGCATCACGCTGGCCTGTTCGAGCGCCACCCCGAGGAGGTGGACCGCCGCCGAGTTGTAGGTGAAGCGGGTGCCGGGAGTGTGGGAGAACGGTTGGTCGAGTAGGTAGCCGAGCGGGTCGCCGGAGCGGATCCAGGCGCTGTAGGAACCGAATCCCTCCGATTCATCCCACTCCAGACCCGAGGTCATGGTGAGGAGGTGGCGGATGGTAATCGCGCCGCGGGCCGGGTCGAGGTCGGGTACGAAGGCGCCGATGTAGTCGGAAACGGGGTCGTCGAGGCTACGGACCTCCCCGCGCGCAAGGGAAAAGCCGGCCAGCGCCGAGACCACGCTCTTGGTCACGGAGCGCACGTCGTGCAGATCGTCGGGGCCGCCCACTCCGAAGTACTCCTCGACCACGAGGCGGCCGTCGCGCACCACGAGGAGGCTGCGGATGCGGGGGTTGCGGCGCGCACGGTCGATGCCCCGGGCGACCAACTCAGGCACGCCGCCCACATCGGCAACGGTGGCCGTCCGCCAGGGGAGCGCCAGATCGACATCGAGCACGGCGTCGGGGCCGGGACTGACGGGGAGATCGGTGCAGGCGCCGAGCAGGGCGAGGGCCAGGGCCGCGAGCCGGATTGGGCGGGGACGCGGGGGGCGTGGCGTTGTTCCGGGCGCGGGCCCGCTCGCAATGGCAACCGCAAGTCGTGCCGCAAGTGCCGCCGCAGCGGGGCGCGGGGGGCGTGGCCGTGCGAGGTGGGGGACGGGCATGGGGGCGGGGGGGGGTCTCCGGGGGGAGGTGGGGATGGGTGGAAATGTGGCACCGGCGCGGCTTGTCGCGCCAGCGCGCGGTTCCCTGTCTGGCGCCGGCCGCCTGCCCGCGTATCTTTGATCGTTCTCCATTCTCTGATCGTCTACCCTTCGCCCGGCGTTGTCCCTCGCGCCCGTACGCCGCCCAACCCCCTGCCCGGAGTCGACCATGTTCGCTGAACGCCTTTCTCCCGGCCTTGCCGTCCTGGCGCTGGCCGCATCCTGGAGCTGCGCCGCGTCGCAGGAAGTCCTCAACCCGGAGGAACAGATCGCCCAGGCTCTCGCCGCGGCCCCCGAGGATCTGGCCGAAGGCGCGGCAATTCTCGGGTACGCCACCGACGGCAGCGTGGTCGAGCTGCGCCCGGGGACGAACGACTTCGTCTGTCTCTCGGCGAATCCCGCGAACGAGCGCTTTTCGAGCTCCTGCTACCACGCCTCGCTGGAACCGTACTTCGCGCGCGGCCGCGAGCTCAGCGCCGAGGGTCTCTCGACCGAAGAGCGCTACGAGGTTCGCTACGGGGAGATGGAGGCGGGATCGCTGCCCATGCCGGTCATGTCGGCCACGCAGTACGTCCTGGACGGAAGCTGGGACTCCGAAACCGCGACCGCGACCGGAGCCGTGCGCTGGGTGATCTACGTTCCGGGGGCCACACCGGAATCGACGGGACTTTCGCCGACGCCGCAGCCGGGCGGGCCCTGGATCATGGCTCCAGGCACTCCCGGCGCCCACATCATGATCGTACCGCCGCGGGAGAACTAGCCGGCCGCTGCGGGAGGACGGGCCGGCCGACGCTCGATCCACGGAACCCGGCGGGGGGGAACGATTGTTCGGGAACATCTCCGCATTCGCCCTCACGGTCGCTGCCTATGCGCTGCACCTTTTCTTCGTCTTTCGCATCCTGTTGCGTCCGCGGGTCCGGACAAGCTCGCCGGTCGCCTGGATTCTCTTCATCGTCGCGGTTCCCTTTGCGGGCATCGTCCTTTATCTGCTCATCGGCGAGGTGCGGCCGGGGAGCCGGCGCAAGCGGCGTCACCGGCGCATTCAGGCCGACATCCGCTCGGTGCTGCGCAGGGCCTGGCGCGACGACGACGTCACCGCAATCGTTCCGCTCGGAACCGAAGCCCTCGCACGGCTCGCACGGCTGGGAAGCGAGACCCTTCCCCGCGGCGGCAACCGCCTCACCCTTCTGACCGGCGCCCACAACTTCCTGGAAGTGCTGGTGCGCGACATCGACGCCGCGCGCGAACACGTCCACCTGCTCTTCTACATCTATCTGGACGACCGGGCCGGACGCGCGATCGCCGACGCCCTGATGCGCGCCAACGACAGGGGAGTTCGGTGCCGCCTCCTGGTCGATCATGTGGGATCGGACGAGTTCCTGCGTTCCGAGCTGAGCCGCGAGCTGGAACGGTCCGGCGTGCAGGTTGTCGCCGCGCTTCCCACCAGCATCGCCCGGGTCGCGCGCGTTCGGCTGGATATGCGCAATCACCGCAAGATCGCGGTCCTGGATGGACGGGTCGGCTACACGGGCAGCCACAACATCGCCGAGGAGGCCTTTCATCCCAAACCGCGCTTTGCCCCCTGGGTGGACGCGACGCTGCGCATCGAGGGGCCGACGGTGCGGGATTTGCAGGCGCTCTTCATCGAGGACTGGTACATGGACAGCGCCGAGAACCTCGATCACCTGATTGCGGTGGATCCCGGGCGGCACGAAGGGGGAAGGGTCGTGCAGATTGTGGGAACCGGGGTGAACTCGCAGAACCGGGCGCTGGTTCAGGTGATTCAGTCGGCGGTGCACATGGCGCGCGAGGAACTCATCGTCACGACGCCCTACTTTGTGCCGGACGAAGGGACACTGGCCGCGATCACGACGGCCGCGGCGCGGGGCGTACACACGATCGTGGTGGTGCCGGCGCGGAACGACTCGCCGCTGGTGGCGCTGGCCAGCCGCAGCTTCTATCAACCGCTCCTGGACGCGGGAGCCGAGATTCACGAATACACACGGGGACTGCTCCACGCCAAGACGATCACCGTGGACCGCGACTTCGCGATGGTGAGCACCGCCAACCTCGACCGGCGCAGCTTCGAGATCAACTTCGAGCTGAGCACACTGGTGTACGACAGCGACTTCGCGTCGGAATTGAGGATGCTGCAGATGGGCTATCTGGGCGATTGCCGCAGGGTGGATTCAAGAAGGTGGGCGTTGCGTCGCTGGCCGCGGCGGCTGGCCGAAAATGTGGCCGGGCTCTTCAGTCCGCTGTTGTAGGGAACGCCGGCCCCTCCGTGACGAAATCCACAGATGCCCTCTTTTCTGCCCGCGAGGCGCCCTCGCGGGTGGCTGCCTGGTGGATTGAGCGCCGCGGCCGCCCCACCCCCGCCCCACCCCCCACCGCCCTCATCCTGGGCGATCGCTCGCCAGAACCGGCGCGCGCGCTGCTCGGCTGCGGTTACGCGGTCACCCGCTGGCACCGGCGCCTCACCCGAGATCAGCGCTGCTCGGCCTGGCCCCCGCCCGGCCCCTTTACGGAAGTCTGGGTCCGTCTCCCCCGCTCCTGGCCCGAAGCCGAGATGCTTCTCCACGCGGCGGCCGCGCGGGTGCCGGACGGCGGCCAGCTTTTCCTCTACGGCGCCGGCAACGAGGGCATCCGCTCGGCGGCGGCGCGCTTTCCGGCCGGCGCCGAACCACCCCACACCCTCTGCATTCGCCGTCGCTGCCGGGTTCTGGCGGCCACGCGCACCACCCCGCCACCCCGCCCCGACGGCCTCGAGAACTGGTCCATGCACGTCCCCATCGACCTCGGCAACGGCCCCCGCGACTGGATTCACTACCCGGGCCTGTTCGCCCGCGGCCGCCTCGACGCGGGTAGCGCGCTCCTGATCGACCACCTCGCGCCCGTACCGCCCGGCTCCCGCGTCCTGGACTACGGCGCCGGCGCCGGAACGATCGGGGCCGCGCTGGCCGAACGCAGCCCCGGCGCAGAGATCCTCCTCCTCGACAACGACGCGATCGCGCTCACCGCCGCCGCGCACAACGTTCCCTCCGCGCCGCGCATTCTCGGCGACCACCTCGGCCACGCCCCCCTCCCCGTCGACCATATTGTCTCCAATCCCCCGATCCACGCCCGCGGCGTACACACGCTGGCCACCGTCGAACGGCTGGTCCGCGATGCCCCGGCCGCGCTCTCCTCCGGCGGCACCCTCACACTGGTCGCGCAGCGGCGCCTTCCCCTGCAACGCCTTCTGCGGGCACACTTTCCGCGGGTACGAACGATCGCCGACCGCGGGCCCTTCCGAGTGTGGCGGGCGCGCATCCCGCGTCGCGCACAATCCGGCCGTCCAGCATCGTAAGCACCATGCGATCCCGCCGGTCTCGTCCTGCGGCGCTGTCCAGAAGACGGCGCTGTCCAGAAGAGTGCCGGCTACCCGTACCGTCCCTCGATATAGTCGGCCGTTTCGGTGTGCTCCGGCGAGAGGAACAGCTCCTCGGTCCGGCCGTGCTCGATGATCCGGCCCAGCAGCATGAACACGCATTCCTCCGACGCCCGCCGCGCCTGGGCCATGTTGTGCGTGACGATCAGGATCGTGTAGTCGCCGCGCAGCTTCCAGATCAGCTCCTCGACGGCCTCGGTGCCGGCAGGGTCCAGCGCCGAGCACGGTTCGTCCATGAGAAGGACTTCGGGCTTCACCGGGAGCAGACGCGCAATGCACAGCTTCTGCTGCTCCTCGAGCGAAAGGCCGGTCGCGGGCCTGTCCAGACGGTCCTTGACGGTGTCCCACAGCAGGACCTGGCGCAGAGACGATTCCAGAACCTCGTGCTCCTCCTCCGCCGTGACCTTGCGCAGCCGCGCCTCGTGGAGCTTGAACCCGAAGAGTACATTTTGGCGGATCGAGAGCGGAAGCGGGTTGGGACGCTGGAAGACCATCCCGATCTTCTTGCGCACCTGCACCAGCTCCACGTCGTCGCCGAAGATGTCGTGTCCGAGGACATTGACGCTCCCCGTCGCGCGCACGTACCCGAGCCGCTCGATGATGCGGTTGCAGGTACGCAGCAAGGTGGTCTTGCCGCACCCCGAGGGACCGATCATCGAGGTGATGATCCCCCGTTTCACCCCCAGGTCAACGTCGTAGAGCGCCTGGAAGTCGCCGTACCAGAGGTTCAGTCCCCGGGTCTCGATGGCGTATTCGATGCCGTTGCCGCTATCCAAAACGTCCCTCGATATAGCCGGTGGTGCGTTCGTCCCTGACCTTGCCTTCGAAGATGGCTTCGGTGTCGCCGATCTCGACCAGTTCACCGGTCAGAAAGAAGGCGGTTCGATCCGCCAGCCTCCGCGCCTGCTGCACCAGATTGGTGACCAGCACGATCGTCAGCTCGTCGCGAAGCTCCTTGAGCACATCCTCGATCCGCATGGTGGTGATTGGATCGACCGCGATGGAGAACTCGTCGAGTAGGAGCAGCTCGGGCTCCTGCGACAGTGCACGGGCGATCGTGAGCCGCTGCTGTTGCCCTCCGGAAAGCAGGCTTCCGAGCGAATTGAGCCGGTCCTTGACCTCGTCCCAGAGGGCGGCGCGCGTCAGGCAACGCTCCACCACCTCGTCCAGATCGGCCTTCTTGCGGATTCCGCGCAGCCGCGGGGAGAATGCGACGTTCTCGTAGACCGTCAGCGGGAGCCCCACGGGCAGCGGAAAAACGACCCCGATCCGGCTTCGCAGTGCATACTCGTTCCGCCAGTCCATGACGTTCTTGCCGTTGATGCTGACGCTTCCCCGCACCTCCATGCCCCGGTTGAAGGCCTCCATCCGGTTCAGTGCGCGCAGGAACGACGTCTTGCCGCTGTTGGCCGGGCCGATGATCCCGAAGATCTCGTGCCGGTGGATGTCCAGCGTCACGTTCTTGAGGGCGGTCTTGCCGTCGTAGCTGATCGCCAGGTCCCGGACCTCGACGATCGGGGGCGCGTGGTAGTGTGGGCCCGCCGCTCCGCTCGCGACCTCCGCCGTGCCGGTCCCGCCTACCACTTCTTCTGCCCCCTCAGGTAGACGCGGAAGGCGATCGAGGTCGCGTTCATGGCAAGCACGATCCCAATCAGGACCAGGGCCACGCCGAAGGTGAGCTGCTCGGGCACGTCGGTCGCCTGGGTCGCGGTGTAGTACAGATGGTACGACAGGGCCATCGTCTGGTCGAAGACGCTCTCCGGCAGGAAGGGCAGGAAGGCGGCGGCTCCGGTGAACATGATCGGAGCGGTCTCTCCGGCCGTGCGCGAGACCTCCAGGATCACGCCGGTCAGGATCCCGGAGATCGAGTTGGGGAGGACCACCTTGCGAATCGTCTGCCAGCGCGTCGCCCCCATGTTCCAGCAGGCTTCCCTGAACGCGTGGGGCACCGCCTGGAGCGATTCGCGGGTGGCCACGATGACCACTGGAAGGGTCATGATCGCCAGCGTCAGGCCCGCGGCCAGGATGGACCGGTTCATGTTGAAGAAGTACACGAATGCGCCGACGCCGAAGAGCGCGTGCACGATCGAAGGTACCCCGGCGAGGTTGATGATGGCGAGGTTGATCGTGCGGGTGAGCAGGTTGTCCGGCGCGTACTCGCTCAGGTAGATGGCTGCGGCCACGCCGACCGGCACCGAGGCCAGGAGCGCGACCACGACGAGCCAGATGGTGCCCACCAGGGCGGGGAGTATTCCCCCCGCGGTCATGTTGTTGCGGGGCGCGGTGAAGAGGAACTCCCAGGAGATCGCCGGCCCGCCCTTCACGACCAGCGTGCCCACGATGACCAGCACCGGGATCACGAGAGCCACCGTCATCAGGAAGAACACGGCCCTGGCCAGGCTCTGGTTGCGGTAGCTGCGCCGGTTGAGACGGGTTGCTGTGAACACGAGTCTGCCTACTTCTTCCGGATTCCGCGAACCACGATGTCCGCGGTGAGGTTGATGACGAAGGTGACGACGAAGAGGAGGATGCCCAGCGTGAAGAGAGAGCCGTAGTGATTGCCGCCCTGCACCGTGTCCCCGAGTTCGGCGGCGATCGTCGCGGTCAGCGCCCGCACCGAATCAAACGGGCTCGTGGGAAGATTGATCGCGTGCCCCGAAGCCATGAGTACGGCCATCGTCTCCCCGAATCCCCGCCCCACCCCGAGCAGCACCGCCGCCAGCAGCCCGTTTTTGCTGGCCGGGATCACCACCTTGACGATCACCTCCCAGCGCGTCGCCCCCAGGGCCTCGGCCGCCTCCCGGTAGGTATCCGGCACCGCCTTGAGCGCGTCCTCCGCAATCGTGGTCATGATCGGCGCCGCCATCAGCCCCAGAATGAGCCCGGCGTTCAGCACGGTCAGCCCCAACGGCACATCGAAGACCTGGATGATCAGAGGGTTCATGATCGACATTCCGACGAAGCCCCAGACCACGGACGGGATCGCCGCGAGCATCTCCACGAGGATCTTCAGCGTTTCGCGCGTCTTGCCGGTGGCGAACTCCGCGATGAAGAGCGCCGCGCCGAGCGACAGGGGCACCGACAGCAGCATCGCGAACCCCGTCACGCTCGCGGTCCCCACGATCAGCGCCAGCGCTCCATAGGTCGGGCTGTTCGACGTGGGCCGCCACGCAATCGAGGTGAAGAACTCTCCCAGGTTCAGGGGCCCGACGACGAAGGCCAGACCCTCCCTGGTGACAAAGACGAAGATCCCGACAATGAAGACGATCGCCGAGATGCCCCCGATGAACACGAGAATCCGTGTAGCCCGGTCCACATACCAGGCCATGTCCCTGCGATCCATTGCTCCGGGATGCGCCGCGGCGCCGGAATGATTCGTGGGAGTCACTCGTCGTCCCGCACTCCGAGGGTTGTCATCAGGCCCCGGACGCGGACCATGAGGGTGCGGTACAGCTCCCGCATCTTCGATTCGGCGGTCACACCGTCTTCATCCAGATCCCACCGCAGCACGACCGTCCGATAGGGGGTGTCGAAGTGCGGGGGCGGATCCACACCGATCCCGACGATCACATGGTAGTGCGGACCCACGTCAACGGCTTCCTCGAAGGAACGGGGCCTGTCATCGTCCGGCAACGGGATACCCCTGCGCCCGAGGAAGGCCATGAGCTTCGACGCGAAGGCATCCGCGGGCGCCAGGCCGGCGGAACCGAAGCGTCCGGCGTAGGGATAGCTCTCCTCCAGCGCCACCTGCGCCAGCCTGCTCGTCAACGAGTGGTCCGCGTCCAGGAAGAGGATCCGGTACCGTTTGTCCTTCTTCCGCTTCCCCTTGACCGCAAACAGCGTCATTTCACAGGTGTTTTCGGCCTGTTCCGCCGTCCGCAGCAGGAGCCGAAAGACCAGTAGCGCGCCGAAGAGGTCGCGGGTGGGCCGGCGATCGGAATCGGCAGCGCCAATCAGAATCTCAAGGGCGTAGGGATAGATCTCGACGGTCTGCGACGCGACTCCACGCGCGACCCGCGCGCCGTCCGGGTCCCCTTTCAGGAATCCCTTCAGCGCGGTGCCCAGCGCCTTGCCCGCGTGCCGGCCCATCATCTCCATGTTGTGGCGAACGGTGTCGGGCAGCGGAGACGCGATCTGGCGCGCCACCCGGCAGATGGCCACGGAGTAGTCGCCCACGCGCTCCAGCGCCACCGAGAGGCGAAGCACCGCCGATACGAAACGAAGGTGACTCCCGCTGGGCAGGTGCCGCACCACGAAGAGGTGGCACAGGTGATCGAGGTCCCGGATCTCCTGATTGACCGCGCGGTCCTTGATCAGGGTCTCGTTGGCAAGGCGCGGGTCGGAATCAAGGACCGCCCGGACGCTGTGTCTCAGGTTGTCCTCGACCTGTTCCGAAACCAGGCGCAGACTTGCCCGAATCTCGAGCAGGTCCGCTTCCAGCCGCTTATCGTAAAGGCTCAAGCGCACTCCATTTCCGTGTAGGGTGCATATCCGCGCTCAAGGATCAGGCACTGGCCCTCCTGCGAGAGGATCCAGTCCATGTATTCCTTGACCGCGCCCTGTGGCTGCCCCGCCGTGTACATCAGAAGGGGGCGGGCAATAGGATAGCTTCCATCGACGGCCGTGGATATGGTCGGGACCACGCAGTCGCCGCCGTCTTCCACGGCAACGCACGGCATGCCCACATGTTCGGTTGCGTAGGCGAGTCCGCTGTACCCGATTGCGCAGGGCGTGTTCTCCACCAGCTCCACGACATCCTTGGAGCCGTGCATGTCGCGGGAACCAAGCTTGTATTCGCCGTCGTCGCCGAGCACCGTCTCCTTGAAGTAGACGTATGTGCCCGAGTTGTTCTGGCGGCTCACCAGCACGATCTCGTCGGAGCCGCACCCCGGCACGCTGACGCCCAGATCGGACCACTGCGTCACCGTCCCCCCTTCGCCATAGATCGCCCTGAGCTGGGCCAGGCTCAGTCCAGTGATGGGGTTGTCCTCGTGGAGGTACACGGCCAGCGCGTCGTAACCGACGACGAACTCGATGGGCTCGACGCCGTTTTCCCGCGCCGCTGTGATCTCCGAATCACGCATCCTGCGAGATGCATTCGCGATGTCGATGTTGCCATTGATCATCGCGGAGATCCCGGTGCCCGATCCCCCGCCCGTGACGGCGACCGCCACATTCGGATTGACCGCGGCGTATGCCTCCGCCCACGCCTGGGCAACGTTGAGGAGCGTGTCCGAGCCCCGATTCTGGATAACCGCCCGCTGATCGCGATCGCCGCCGCGCCCGCAGGCGATGATGGCCAGGGCGACGAAGGGAACGACCCGTTGCGCGATTCGCTTCATTTCTCTCTTTTCTCCGTATTTTCGATGTGGATGACGGTGGGATTCTACCAGACGCCTGTAACGGCGGAGTCACCGTGTGGTGATGGTGACGACGATGTACCAATGTGTCGGCCCTGATGCGGCGAGCGCTGGGCCACGCTTCCCGGCACGGTTGGTTCAATAGCCGGCACGGTTGGTTCAAAAGTACACATAGGTCTGAAGCTTGAAGGAGTACTGCATGGAATCGGGCCCGTGGTCGTAGACGTCCAGGTTCACCCCGATGCGATTCTTGCCCTTCACGTAGAGGAACAGGCCGGGGGTGACGACGAGCCCGCTGTCATCTGAGGTGCCCCGGTCCGGATCCCCCCAGCTTACGCGCGCCATGGGCTCGATCCCTTCCATCCGCACCCCGCCCAGGGGGAAGTACCGGCTGAGAATGCCCTGCCACGCAACGAACCGGGGCACCTCGCCCGAGGACGACTCAATCCGCCAGTTCGCGCCCCCGACAAGGCCGATCTGCAGGTGCGTGCCGCTCCGAAAGCCCCCGATCTCCAGGTCGCCGCCGAAGGCCGTGGCTGCTTCGGTCGCGTCGTTCTCGTCCACGTAGTCGTGCCTCGACACATTGCCCGAGAGCACGATCCCATCGGTCAGGCGCAACGACACGCGTCCGGCCAGAGACTTCCCCGAGTTTTCGTCCGCTTCCGATGTCCCCGTACCGTTGGTGATGGTGGCCATGTAGCTGACTCGCTCGCCGAGCGATCCGTCCACCTTCATCCCGGTATCCCGGTCCGAATATGCCAGCTTCTCGGTGAAGCGGCTCAGCGTGCAGGTTCCACCCGGTCCTGCGCATCCATCCACGCCGTCGATCCGGCCTGTCCTCTCCACCACCACGATGTCGGTCGAGCTATTGAGCTCGAAGAGGTCGAAGGCGCGTTTGAACTGGCCCATCGAGAGCCGGAAGGCACGGCTGAAGTTGAGGCGGAAGTACGCGTCCTTGAGCTCCAGTTTGCCACCCCCGAAATCGGGCTGAACCCGGGCGTCCAGGAGCGGAGAGACTTCGACGTCCAGGGTGATCCGCGCTCGCCGCGTGAAGAAGTCGGTCGCCTTGCCACCCTCGGCCGAGCTGGTGGCGAACTGCGAGTGGAGGCGGCCACCGAACGTGACCTCGGCGGCCCGGGCGGTGATGTTTTCCTGGGAATGGGCCGATGCGGACCAGATCAAGATCCATGCGAGCGCCAAGGTAACTGACCTGGACCTGTGCAAGGAACGCTCTCCGATCAGGGGGTAGTGGGGTCGAACCGGCGAACTTCGTCGCACGGAATGGTAACGACTCGGCGGCCCTCATGGTAGTGAACGACCGGCGTGCCCTCCGGCCCCTGCGCGGGCCGGCCCGAACCGCCGTGGTCCGAAGAGGGTGCGCGCGCAACCCCTGCGGTGCATTGCCGTTTTGTTATTTGTCCCCGACCGCGCGTTTGAGCACCTTTCCGATGTCGAGCCCGAGAACCGACGACAGCCCCTCAATCGTTCCGTAGGCGCCGCGCACCCGCTGGTTGACCGCGTTCGAGACCCCTTCCCCGTGCCCCCCATCCATCACCACCACACGGTCGATGTCGACCCCTTCGACCGCGCCGACCGCGATCTCGAGCAGCTCGGGAAGCTTTTCGGCCAGGAAGACTGCGAACGCGGCCTCGCCACCGGCCCCAACTTCTCCGTAGAGCCGCCTCAGCACCTCCACCTGCGCCTTCCCGCGCTCCAGGATCGGCGCGGCATCCGCCTCGGCGCGAGCGAATGCGGCCATCTTCGCGGCCTTCGCCGGTTCCACCACATCGGCCCGCAGACGCTGCTCCTCGCGCTCCACCCGCCTCATCTCGAGGAGCTTCTCGGCCTCCACCTCCGCTTCCTGCGCCTTCACCCGCGCGATCTTCTCGGCGGTCTCGCCCGCGCGGTCCAGTTCGGCCTGGCGCACCCTCAGCTCGTTGCGCGCTTCGGCCACCTTGATCGACGCTCCGGCCTCGCGCACCTCCGCCCGCCTTCTTGCCTCTGCCTGTGCCTCGCGCGTGTCGGCCTCGGCCCGGGCTTCGGCGATCTCCGCCTGGCGGATTGCTTCGGCAGACTTCTCGCGCCCGATCGCTTCGAGGTAACCGCGCTCGTCGCTTACGTTCTGGATCTTGAGCACATCCAGATGGAATCCGAGCGAGGCCAGATCCTCGCCCGCGTCCTCCGAGAGCGCCTTGGCGAATCCAAGCCGGTCCTCATTGACGGCTTCGGGGGTCATGGTGGCCAGCACGCCTCGCAGATTCCCGGTCAGCGTATCCTGGGCCAGCGCGCGGATCTCGTCGTCGGTCTTGCCCAGCAGCCGCTCGACGGCGTTGTTGAAGACCCACTCCGGCTGCGAGGCGATCTTCACATTGGCGATTGCCTCCACATTCAGGGGAATGTTCCCCTTGGAGAAGGCGTTGCTGACCAGCACCTCGATGGGGATGGTCTCCAGATTCATGTGCTGCACCGTCTCGATGATCGGCACGCGGAAGGTGCGCCCGCCCGAGATCGAGCGATACCCCACATTCTTGCCGTCGCCGAGCAACCGGTTTCTGCCGGTGAGGACGGCGGCCTCGTTGGGGGGCGCGATCACGATCAGCGTCTTGACCGTGACGAGGACCATGATGATGACGACGACTGTGACGATGCCCAGTCCAAGGGCGGCGATCGGATCCACTGCGGTTACCTCCTTGAGGCGGTTGTTGGCGCGGGGCGCGTTCGGCCCCGCCGGGGGAATGTCCGGAGCCGTCCCTCGCGGCATGGGCGCCGGGAAGACGCGTCCGCAAGGTACTTCGGATCAATGGGATCAGCTACCTATTCGTCCCGCAGAAGCTTCATCTTGACCGGCGCAACCCGGGCCACGCCTTCCTTCACCTCCACCACCATGACCGTGCGTCCCGCCTCCAGGTGCACGTCCGGTCCCGATTCGTCGTCGGCGCGCGCCCGCACCCGATACCGGCGGTCTCCGCTGGTGACCCGCACCTCTCCGGTCTCCCCGGGGCCAATCGGAAGAAGGACCTTGCCCGTCAGTCCGCTCATCTCGGCCTCGCCCTGGATTTCCCCGGCCTCGGTGCGCTTGAGATAGCCGAAGACGGTGCTGACCAGCGCGCCCGCGCCCACCCCCATCCCGCCCGCGATCAGGCCGGTGAGCAGCGCCTGGCCACCGCCCCAGATCCAGTGGAGGAACAGTCCCGAGCCGCCGAAGCCGAAGAGCGCGTAGACCAGTGCGCGGAGCGACAGCAGCTTGGCGATATCGGCCCCGTCCCCGATCCCGTCGGCGTCCACATCGATGTCGATGCCGGCCTCGGCGTCAACCTCGGCGCCGAAGAGGTCGCCGAAGAGCGAGAGCGTGAGAAGTCCCCCTCCGACGACGAGCGAGAAGATGTAGGCTGCGAGCATGGGCGCGGGCTCCCTGGGGTTGGCCGAACGACGGCTGGTATTGGATGGCGCGGGCGGGCTTGGGTTGGCGAAACGAAGAGGCTGGTCTTGGATGGCGCGGCGCGCGGTCGCTGGCGGAACGACTAAGGCTGGCTTGAGGATGTCAGGGCGGGTTCGGCGGCGGTTGGGGATGCAAGCCCTTTCGTACCGGCGCTACGGGCATCATCTTCACCCGCTGGCGGCAGGGCAAGTTCCATTTGCCTTCCGCACGGGCCCGCCCGTCCCCCGCAACCGATCGGAGTCCCCCTTGCAAACCGCTCGCAATTCTACCTTTGCCCTTGCTACCGCGCTCCTGGTCGCGCTTTCGGGTTCCGTCGCCGCTACCGCCCAGAAGGGCGCCCAGGGCGGTCAGTGGCGCCACTACGGTGGGGATCCCGGCGGTACCCGCTACGCCGCGCTCGACCAGATCGATCGGAACAACGTCGGCGAGCTGGAGATCGCCTGGCGCTGGAGATCCGACAACTTCGGCCCCGTGCCCGAGTTCAACTACCGCACGACCCCGCTCATGGTCGACGGTGTGCTGTACGCCACGGCGGGATACCGGCGGGCGGTGGTCGCGATCGACGCGGGAACCGGCGAAACGCTCTGGAGCTACCGCCTGGACGAGGGCGACAGGTCGGCGCCGCGCCGCAGTTCGGGGAGAGGGGTGGCGTGGTGGGAGGAACCGGGAATCGCGCCGCGCATCTTCCTGGTCACCCCGGGATTCCACCTGGTTGCGCTGGATGCGGGGACGGGACACCCGGTGGATGAATTCGGAGAGGGCGGTGTGGTGGATCTGCGCCGCCAACTGGGCCGTGAGGTGGATCTGGCCAGCGCTCCGATCGGGTCGAGTTCGCCGCCGGTCGTGGTGGGGGATGTGGTGGTGGTGGGATCCGCGCTGCCCTCGGGGGGAGCGCCGCGGTCGCCCGAGATGCCGCCGGGACATGTGCGGGGCTACGACGCGGTCACCGGCGAGTTGCGCTGGACCTTTCACACGATTCCGCAGGCGGGCGAGTTCGGCAACGAGACCTGGGAGGACGGTTCCTGGGAATACACCGGGAACGCCGCAGTCTGGACTGCGCTGAGCGCCGACCCCGAGCTCGGCTACGTCTATCTTCCGGTCGAGTTGGGAACGGGCGACTACTACGGCGGCCACCGCCCGGGCGACAATCTCTTCTCCCAGAGCATCGTCGCGCTCGATGCGGCAACCGGCGAACGGGTCTGGCACTTCCAGACGGTGCACCACGGGGTGTGGGACTACGACCCGCCGGCGGCGCCCATCCTCGCGGATCTCGTGGTGGACGGACGCGAGATTCCGGCCGTCGCGCAGATCACGAAGCAGACCTTCACCTTCGTCTTCGACCGGCGCACCGGCGAACCGGTCTGGCCGATCGAGGAGCGTCCCGTTCCCCAAACGGACGTGCCCGGCGAATGGACGGCGCCCACGCAACCCTTCCCGACCAGGCCTCCCGCCTACGACCGCCAGGGCGTCGATCCGGACGAGTTGATCGACTTCACACCCGAACTCCGCGCCCAGGCCGAGGAGATCCTGTCGCAGCTCAGACACGGTCCCCTCTACACGCCCCCTTCGATCCCCGTGGAGGGCGGCACCCAGGGGACGCTCATGGTTCCCGGTTCGCTCGGCGGCGCCAACTGGCCCGGCGGCGCGCTCGATCCCGCCACCGGCACCCTCTATGTGCAGTCGGCCACCGCGCCCAGCGTGATCGCGTTGACGGCGGAACCGGATGTCTCCGAGATGGACTATATCCGCTCCGGGGGACTCAGGCTGCGGGGAGGGGGCGGTCCGCAGGGGTTGCCGCTCTTCAAGCCGCCGTGGGGAAGAATCACCGCAATTGACCTGAACCGGGGCGAGATCGCGTGGCAAGTGCCGAATGGCGACGCGCCCGATTACGTAAGGAACCATCCCGCGCTGGAGGGAATCGATGTGGGAAGGACGGGGCGGCCGGACCGGGGCGGACTCCTGGTCACCGGCACCCTTCTCTTCGCGGGCGAGGGAGGCGGGATGTACGCGGCCTTCGGTTCGGGCGGAAACAAACTCCGCGCGCACGACAAGGCAACCGGCTTGATCGTGGCCGAGATCGAGCTGCCCGCCAACCAGACGGGACTGCCCATGAGCTACATGCACGAAGGGAGGCAGTTCATTGTGGTGGCGGTGGGGGCCCGGGGTCACCCGGGGGAGCTGGTGGCGCTGGCGCTGCCGGAAGGTTGAGCAGGTGCAACCGGAGTCGCGGCCCCAGCCTTGAACCCTGGCGCCGGCTGCGGTAGTCTCTGCCCTTGCTCCCGCCGCCGCCGCTCCAACAATCCATCTTCCGGTCGGAATCGATGACGCCACCAACCCACCTCTCCGCACTCCTCGCCGGGGGCGCCCCCGGCCGGGTCGCCTTCTCCGCACCCGGACGCCCCGACCTGAGCTACCGCGGGCTGCGCCGCCATGTCCGCGCCACCGTCGCTGCGCTCAACGAACGCGGGATCGGCCGCGGGGACCGGGTCGCGATCGTACTGCCGAACGGGCCCGAGATGGCGAGCGCCTTCGTCGCCATCGCCGCCGGGGCGACCACCGCACCGCTCAACCCGGCCTACCGCCAGGGCGAGTTCGAGTTCTATCTGGAGGATTTGCGGGCCAGTGCGCTGGTGCTGGCCGAGGGCGACGATTCTCCGGCGCGGGCGGCCGCGGGCGCGCTGGGCGTGCCGGTCATGGAGATCCGTGCGGAGCCGGACCGTTCGGCGGGCACCTTTTCCTTCGTGGACGAACCCCGTGGCGCGCCCGCAGCGCGCGGAGGACTTGCCAAATCCGGCGACATCGCGCTCATTCTTCACACCTCCGGCACCACATCGAGGCCCAAGATTGTGCCGTTGCTGCACCGCAACGTGTGCGCGTCGGCCGACAACATTCGCCAAACGTTGCGGCTGCATTCCGCCGACCGCTGCCTCAACGTGATGCCGCTCTTTCATATCCATGGATTGATGGCCTGCGTGCTGGCGACGTTGCATGCGGGAGCGAGCGTCTATTGTGCGCCGGGATTCAATGCCTTGCGCATCTTTGGCTGGCTGGCCGACTACGACCCGAGCTGGTATTCGGCGGTGCCCACCATGCACCAGGCAATTCTGGCGCGGGCCGCCCGCAATTCCGATGTGGTCAAGAGGTTGCGGCTGCGCTTCATCCGCTCGTCTTCCGCTGCCTTGCCGTCGCGCGTGATGGCCGAGCTTGAAGAGGTCTTTGGCGCGCCCGTCGTCGAGGCGTATGCAATGACCGAGGCCGCACACCAGATGACATGCAATCCGCTACCGCCCGCAGTGCGCAAGGCGGGCACCGTGGGAACCGCGGCAGGCCCCGAGGTTTCGGTCATGGATGCCGACGGCAATCACCTTCGCTCCGGCAAAGAGGGAGAAATTGTGATTCGCGGGCCCAATGTCACCCCCGGTTACGAGAACAACGAGGCCGCAAACCGGGAAGCCTTCACCCACGGCTGGTTCCGCACCGGCGACCAGGGCCTTCGCGACAACGACGGCTACTTCACCATCACCGGACGCCTCAAGGAGATCATCAATCGCGGCGGCGAGAAGATTTCACCGCGCGAGGTAGACGAGGTGCTGATGGAGCACGCGGCCGTGCAACAGGTTGTAACCTTTGCGATGCCGCACCCGAAGCTGGGCGAGGAGGTGGCCGCGGCGGTGGTCCTGCGCGAGGGCGCAGGGGCGGGTCCGGGCGACATTCGCGATTTTGCGGGCAACCGGCTGGCAACCTTCAAGGTGCCGCGCAAGGTGGTCGTTCTGGACGAGATCCCCAAGGGCCCGACGGGGAAGTTGCGCAGAATCGGGCTGGCGGAGCAGTTGGGGCTGGCATGAAGATCGCCATCTACGGAGCGGGCGCGACCGGCGGCTACCTCGGCGCGAAGCTGGCGCTGGCCGGTATCGACACCACCCTGGTCGCGCGCGGGCCCCACCTGGCCGCCATGCAGGCAAACGGCGTACGGCTGCGCGAGGCCGGGGCCGAGCTCGTCGCAAATCCCCTCTGCACCGACGATCCGGCGCAGGCCGGACCCCAGGATTTTGTGATCGTCACCCTCAAGGCGCACTCGGCACCCCTGGTGGTTGATGCCATGCAGCCGCTGCTGGGTCCCGAAACCGCCGTCGTGACCGCGCAGAACGGGGTGCCGTGGTGGTACTTTCACGGGGCGGGGGGGGAGTGGGAAGGCCGGCGCCTACAGAGCGTCGATCCGGGCGGCCGCCAGTGGGAGGGCATCGGTCCCGAGCGCGCGATCGGCTGCGTGGTCTACGTGGCTTCGGAGATCGGGGAGCCCGGCGTGATTCGCCACCTCTACGGCAATCGCTTCTCGCTGGGGGAGCCCACCGGCAGGAAGACCGCGCGGGTGAAAGAGCTCAGCGGGGCCTTCCGGGAAGCCGGTCTGCGCGCGCCGGTCCGCCGAATCCGCGAAGAAATCTGGGTCAAGCTGCTCGGAAACGTTTGTTTCAACCCCATCAGCGCACTCACCCTGGCCACCCTGGACCGCGTCGCCACCGAACCCGGAACCCGCAGCGTGGCCCGCGCCATGATGGAAGAGGCGCGCGCAATCGGCGAGGCGCTGGGGGTGCGCTTTCGCATCGACACCGAACGTCGAATCGACGGGGCCGCGGCGGTCGGAGCTCACCGGACCTCGATGCTGCAGGACCTGGAACGCGGCCGCGCCATGGAGATTGACGCCCTGGTGACCGCCGTGCAGGAGCTGGGGCGGCTGGTGGCGGTACCTACCCCGACGATTGATGTGGTGCTGGCGCTGGTGCAGCAGCGGGCGGCGGTGGCGGGGTTGTTGGGGGCGGCAAGCTGACGCGGACGATCCCACGCTCCCACCGGCGGGGGATTGGGTCGGTGTGGGGGTGGGGACTCTCGGCCGGGACGCCGCCCTCTTCCAACCCTATCTCACGCGAACCTGGTCTCTTCGCCCCCCCCCCCTACCCCCCAATCGTCCGACCCAAATACGCCTTCAGACGCTCCCACGCATCCGCCGCCGGGCCCGTCCGTACCTCCGGATCCCCATCGACGCGCAGCCAGAAGCCGTGGTTGACATCGTCGTAGATGTGCAGGTCATTCTCCACGTCGGCCGCCTGCAATGCCGCCTCGAACGCCGCCACCGACTCGGGGGACGGACCCTGGTCCAGCGCGGCGAAGGTGCCGTAGACCTCGTGGTCCAGCCGCGCCACGACCTCGGGATCGTCCACCAGCCGACCGTAGAAGATCGCGGTTGCGTCGTGATTTTCGCCGTCCAGGCCGAAGGAGAGCGCCACGCCGCCGCCGAAGCACCAGCCCATCGCCCCCACCCGTCCCGTTACGTCGGGGCGACCCTTGAGGTAGGCCACCGCCGCATTGAGATTGGCGATCATCCCGGCCTGGTCCGTTTGCGCTTCCTGCACCAGTGCCATGTTTTCGTCGCGGTTCGACCCCGTTCGGCCCCGGAAGAGGTCCGCCGCGAGCGTAACATATCCTTCCGCGGCGAAGTCGTCGGCAAGCTGCCGCACCCGGTCCTGGAGGCCATTCCATTCATGGATGATGACCAGCGCGGGGAAGGGGCCTTCGCCCTGGGGAACGGCCAGATAGCCCCTCGTCAGCGTGTCGCCCTCGACGTAGTGCAGCGCGGCACCCTCCAGTTCGCCACCATTGCCCACGATCGCGGGGGGCAGCCCGGATGCGGTGGCGGCAGTGGATTCGGCGTCGGCAGTGGATTCGGCGGCGGCGGGCGCAGCGTCATCGGCGGGGGGCGCATCGGCACAAGCGGTGGCGAGCGCAACGGTCGTGGCCAGGGCGAGCAGTCGAGTCATGATTCTTCCTTATGGCTTGTTGTTGAGACTTATGGCTTGGGCGTTGATACGGTCTCCCCAACCTACGGCCATGCCGCTCCTCCCGCCCGTCCCACCTATACTTGTCGGCAACGAATCGTCCACACTCCCTGGTACCCCCCCCTCCCGCAGCCGCCCCTTTCCCCACTCCCACCCCCCACAACCCCGACCGCCCCCACAAGGAACCCGGCCACCATGACCACACCCGCATCACGCTCCCGCGCGTTTCCCACGCCCGCCCTCGCCACCCTCACCCTTTTCTGCGCCGCAATCGCCCCCGCCCTCTCCGCCCAGAACGACATGTCCGATGTCGTCATCGAGACAATCGAACTCGAAGACGATCTCTTCCTGCTCATGGGGCGCGGCGGCAACATCGGCCTCTCGGTGGGCGACGACGGCGCCTTCCTCATCGACGACCAGTACGCCCCGCTGACCGACAGGATCCTGGCGGCGGTCGCGGCCGTCACCGACCAGCCCGTGCGCTGGGTGCTGAACACGCACTGGCACGGCGACCACACCGGCGGCAACGAGAATCTGGGCGAGGCCGGGGCGATGATCGTCGCGCACCGCAACGTCTACCGGCGCATGAATCCGGCCGAGTTCGCCGATCTGGTCGGGCGTTCGGGCCAGGCGCCGCAGCCCGCGCTTCCCGTTGTCACCTTCGACCAGGGCCTTCAGTTTCACTGGAACGGGCGCCATATCGAGGTCACGCACATCGGCCGGGCCCACACCGACGGCGACGCGATCGTCCACTTTCCCCGCGCCAACGTCTTCCACATGGGCGACACCTTCTTCCGGGGGCGCTATCCCTTCATCGATGTGGACAGCGGCGGTGGAGTCGACGGCGTGATCGCGGCGGCGAACTTTGTTCTGGAGCGTTCCAACGACGCCACGCGGATCATTCCGGGACACGGCGAACTGGCCACTCCGGCGCACCTGCGCGAGTACCGCGACATGCTCGAAACGGTTCGTCTGCGCGTTGCGGGCATGGTGGCCGAGGGCCACAGCGAGGACGAGGTTGTGGCCGCGTCTCCGACCGCCGATCTGGGCGCCGGCTGGGGAGAGGACGCCGGTGGCCGCTTCGTGCGCGCCGTCTACCGCAGCCTGGCGAACTGAACCGATCCCGGACAGGAACCGATCCCGGACAGGAACAGGTCTCGGAGAAAAAACCAGCAGGGGGAAGTAAGACACGCGTGTCCCGGCCACGACCTTCGCCCGCAACCGGCCCCCATCCCCGTCAGCAGCGGCTCATGGGGGCCCGCATGATTCCACCCCCAACCGCTCCCTCATCACGGCCACCGCCTCGGCGCTGGAGTCCACCATCACGAAGCGTCTGCCATTGCGGGCCGCCGCCGCGCCCGCGGTGCCGCTCCCCGCGAAGAAATCGAGCACGGTGTCGCCCGGGTTGGAGTGCACCTTCACGATCCTTTCCAGGACGCCCAGCGGTTTCTGCGTGGGGTAGCCGGTCTTTTCGCGGCCCGTCGGACTCACGATCGTGTGCCACCAGACGTCGGTCGGGGTCTTGCCGCGCGCGGCCTTTTTCCGGCCCGCGAGTCCCGGCGCCATGTACGGAATCCGGTCCATCTCGGCGTAGTTGAAGGTGTAGCGGGACGGGTCCTTCGCGTACCAGAAGATCGTGTCGTGCTTGGCCGGCCACCGTTTGCGCGTGCGGCCGCCGTAGTCGTACGCCCAGACGATCTCGTTCATGAAGGACGCCCGGCCGAAGATCTCGTCGAGTAACACCTTGCAGTAGTGCGCCTCGCGGTAGTCGATGTGCAGGAAGAACGAACCCGCAGGCGTGAGGATGCGGTGCGCTTCCCGCAGGCGCGGCCCCAGGAAGGCCAGGTAGTCGTCGTGGCGGTCGTCGTAGCCGCTCCTGCCCACCACCTCGGTGCGGTAGCGCGCGCCCTGAAATCCGGTGCGGTCGCCGTCCCGGTCGCGGTGGACCCGGATCGTTGTGCGGCGCTGCGCGCGCCCCGTGTTGAAGGGCGGATCGATGTAGATGAGCTCGACGCTGCCCGCCGCCATCGCGCGCAACACGGGGAGATTGTCGGAGTGGATGATCCGGCCCGGCGGGGATGCCTCGCTGGACGGCACCGGGGCGCGCGTGGGGGCTTGGGCCGGGGGTGCGGGGGGGACTTGCCCGGCGACGCCGCCCCTTCCCTTCCCCTCCATTTCCCCCCTACCCGAACACCCCGAACACGCGGTCCAGCACAAGCATCGCGCTCATGCCGGTGAAGACCGCAATGCTGATCCAGGTGAAGGCGCGCGCAAAGGCCGACGGATAGAAGTGCGGGTCGTTCTTCGGGATCGCCTTGAGGCAGTAGTGGAAGTTGAGGCAGAAGATGACCGGCGCCACGAAGTAGGCCAGCGCGGACGCGATTAGCACCAGGAAGACCGGCCGGGGCACAATCGCGATGAAGACCACCGCCGCCACCAGCGAGAAGAGCATCGTCAGGCGGTAGATGTTGTACTCCGAAACCAGGCTGCGGCGGCGCTCGGGAGTCAGGTCGGCGGCGCCCGTTCCGGCCAGCGCCGCGGTGCTGCGGAAGAGGTTGCGGCAACAGGCGCCCACGATCCGCGGCCATCCGTCGAAGTAGTTGAAGGCGGTCGAGAAGGTGGCGGCGAAGGCGCCCAGCATGAAGATCGTCATCATCCAGGGGCCCACGCTCGCGGTGAAGATTCCCGCGATCTCGCCCATCACCGCGCGCCCCTCCACCGGGCTGGGATAGAGCCAGACGGCGGCCAGCAACAGGAAAATCGTGGCGATGATGAACGACACCACATGGCCCAGGCGAAAGTCCCAGAGGCTGATGCGGAAGCAGCGGCGGCTGTACTCCAGGGCACGCGCGGGGAGCGAGCGCACGTCGACCGTCAGATCTTCCACCCGCGGCGCAAAGGGGTCGAAGGAGGGCGCCAGCCCCGCCGCCTCCAGCCTGCCCCGGATCCGGGCCATCCCCGTGCGCTTCGCCTTCCCCCACTCCGAGGCCTGCAGCGAAACGTCGATCCCGGTCGGGAGCAGCCCCAGGAAGGCCGCGATCACCAGCCACGACCCCTCCGGCGCGTCAAGGATCACAAAGTGCGACAGCTCGCCGATCGGCGCGGGCCGCACGAAGTACACCACCACCGCCGACACGAAGAGCAGTCCCCCCGCGATCTTGGCCCCCGCCTCGAGCGCCGCGTAGCGACCCCACAGCAGGATGAGCACCGAGGCCGTGCCCAGCAGCGCCGCCCACCCCCAGAGCGGAACCGGCGCCCCCAGAGTTTCGGTGAAGAGGTAGTAGAACACCGCCGCCGCCGCGATCAGCCGCCCCGCCTGCCCCACCGCGCACTGGATGAGCGTCGTCACCAGCACATACCAGACCGGCAGCTTCTTCCACGAGGTCGCGTAGGCCGCCATCAGGCTCTTGCCCGTTGCGTTGGTGAAGCGGAAGGCCAGCTCGAAGCCGTAGTACTTGAAGATGTAGGCCGCCAGGATGCACCACAGCAGCGCGAATTCGAAGCGGCCACCCGCCGTCGGCGCGGTCACCAGGTGGCTCGTCCCGATCCCCGTCATCATCAGAATCATTCCGGGACCGAACTGGCGCAGCAGGCTCCGCGCTCTCATGTCGGGGATCTTGAGGTCTTCGAAGGTGTCGCGTCTGTTCATTTTCTCCTACCTCGCCTCCGCTGCCTTCACCAGCGCATCCACCCCCCCGTCCCGCTCCAGATCGCGCATGTCGTGGCAGTCCTTCACCAGACAGCCGAGCGTCGCGCGCGCAACCTCCGCGTCCACCCCCTTCAGTCCCAGGGTGATCAGCGCCCGCGCCCAGTCCAGCGTTTCGGCCACTCCGGGAGGCTTCATCAGCGCCCGCCCGCGCAGCTCCTGCACGAAGGCCGCAATCCGCCGGGCCAGCAACTCGCCGATCCCGGGAACCTTCTCCAGAACGATCGCGACCTCCTTGTCGAAGGAGGGGTGCTCAATGTAGAGGTAGAGGCAGCGCCGCCGCAGCGCATCGCCGATCTCGCGCGTCCGGTTCGAGGTCAGAATCACGAGCGGACGGTGTGCGGCCCGGATCGTGCCCAACTCGGGAATCGTCACCTGAAAGTCCGACAGCACCTCCAGCAGGAAGGCCTCGAAGCCCTCGTCGGCGCGGTCGATCTCGTCGATCAGGAGGACCGGCGCGCCCGCTTTCCGGGTGATCGCGCGCAGCAGGGGGCGTTCCAGAAGGTAGCCGCGGCCAAAGATCAGCTCCTCCAGCGCGTCCTGGCCCAGGGAGCCGTCTCTCCGGACACCTTCCTTCGCGGTGCCGCCGGCCGCGCCGCCCGGCCCGCCGTCCGCCGCAATCCGCAGCCGCAAGAGCTGTTTCTGGTAGTTCCACTCGTATAGCGCCGTGCTGACGTCAAGTCCCTCGTAGCACTGCAAGCGAATCAGCTCGGTCTCCAGAATCGCCGCCATCACCTTGGCAATTTCGGTCTTCCCGACCCCCGCGTCGCCCTCCACCAGGAGTGGCCGTTCCATCGACCGGGCAAGGTGCAGAGCGGTCACGATCGGGCGCTCGGCCACATATCCCTGCCCGCGCATCGTGTCCTGCAGCCGCCGGATTTCGGGGTTCATCTGGTCTCCGCGTCAGGCCCAGGCCGCCGGATTCGCTGCGTAGCGCTCGCGACAACCCGGACAGCAGAAGTGCACGGTGTGGCCGTTGTGGGTGAAGGAGGGCCGCGATCCGTCCGCGGGAACGGTCATGCCGCAGACCGGGTCCGTTGCCATCTTCGGTGCGCCTGCGGGATTTTCCGCCATCCCCTCCCGGGACGATTCCGGCGCGTGGCACCGCCCCCCTACCCCACCCCGGCCCGGCGCGTCCCCACTCGACCCCGCGTCTCCCCGGTGAGCACGGTGCGCCGACCCCGCAGCCTCGCGGTCTCGCACGGTCCCCTCGCGAGCGGCCTTCACCGGGGTCGGGACCACCACCTCCTGCTTTTTCGCGGCCTCTCGCGCCTTCCTCTGCTTGAGATCCTTGGCCCGTATCTTCTTGAACTGAGCCGTCCGGTCGCGAATCCGCTCGGCATAGGTCTTCTTCTCGACCGCCTCGACCGCCTTGTTGAGGATCGCAGTCAGATCGGGATCCGGGTCCGGGGAGGCTCCCCCCCGAGCGGCCTTCACCGGGGTCTGGTCGCAGCACGAATTCTGCACCGGCCCACGCGAATCGGCCTCGGCGGCGGTCGCGTCTTCGGTGGCGTGGCAGGCCTGTTCCGCGACCTCGTCACCTGCGCGGTCACCGTCGCCCTTCGCGCAGCAGGACGGTTTCGGGGGGGTGTCACCGGTGCCGCCTTCCGGCTCGTCAACCGTCGCGTCTTCGGTTGCGCAGCAGGGCTGTTTCCCGCTCTCCCCGGCCCGCGCCCGGCCTCCATCGGGCTCGCGCCCCGCGGCCACGATCTCGGCCACGATGCTCACCGCCACCTCCTCCGGTCGCACGGCCCCGATGTCGAGCCCGGCCGGACCCCGCACCCGTGCGGCCACCGCTTCGTCCACACCGGCCGCCACGAGCCCGCGGCGCAACTGGCGCATCCGTTTCGGCGACGCGACCACACCCAGGTAATCGGGCTGCGCCGCGGCCAGGGCTTCCAGCGCGGCTTCGTCGCCCTGGCCCATCGTGGCGACCACGGCGAAGAGGCGGTCCCCGGGAGCGCGCCCGGACCCGATGGAAGGAGTCCAGGCTTCACGGCTCTCGTGCGACCGTCCTTCGTTTGAACTCGTGTCTTCGCTTGAACTCGTGTCTTCGTTTGAACTCGTGTCCCTGGCCGGATCGCCTTCCAGCCCGGCCTCGGCGGCTGCCCTGGACGCCGCCCGCTCCCACCGCACCACCTCCCACCCCACCGCCCCGCCCACCCGGGCCACGGCCTCGGCGACCGGCGACTTCCCTGCGATTACAAGTCGCGGCACGGGCAACACCGGATTGATGTGCACATCGACCTTCCCTTCGCTTCCGCAGGACATGGGCGCCGCCACCACCCCATCGCGCTCGCCGGGCTGCGCCCCGAAGCCAACCAGCCGCGGCCGCCCGGCGGCGATTGCGCGGCGGGCGTGCCGTACGACCTCCGGCTGGGTGCAACTTCCGCCGATCCAGCCATGGACCCGCCCCTCCGTGGTGATGACCGCGGTGTTGCCGGGAGCCGCCGAGCTGGGGCGTTCGCGGCGCACGACGGTGGCCAGAGCGTAGGCGCGGCGGTCCCTGAGGAGCTGCGTGGCCGCGGCGAGGAGCGCGCTGTTCATTTGGCCGAGCCGTTTGACCAGCCATTTGACAAGTCCCTTGCCGTGACACCGGGCGAGCCCTGTGCCGTGCCCTGTGACAACCTCCGGGACGGGTCCAGGCCCACGGCGGAGTGCGCGGCCACAGCTCGCCCGACCCGATCCGGGAGCGCCGCGGAGGCCAGGTCCCCGCACACCCTCTCATAGTCCTCCGGCCGGTCCAGATCGCGCATGGCGGATGGCGGCCACACTACCTCGACCGCTTCCTTGCGGTGGCGGCGCATGAGGCGGCGGCCGCAACGCCGATCCACGCGGGCGAGTTCGCCGAAGAGGCGCCGGTCGTAGAGGATCGGGGGGGCGGTGCCCTCGTCGCCGTAACGCGAGACGACCATTGCGGCGCCGGTCTCGCGGTGACGGCGGGCGAGGAAGCGGAGCATGGACGGAGTCACGAAGGGCATGTCGGCCAGCATGACGATCGCCGCCCCGCAACTTGCCGGGAGCGCCGCCGAGCCCGCACGCACCGAGGTGTGCTGCCCCGCCGCGTGGTCGTGGTTCACAACGGTCCCGCACTCCAGTCCCCGAAGCTCGGCCGCCACCGCCGCGCGCGCGTGCCCGATCACCACCACGACCGGTCCCAGCGCCGCCGCACAAGCCGTTCCCGCCGCGCGCCGCACCACCGTTTCGCCGCCGAGCTCCAGGAGCAGCTTGTTACGGCCCATCCGGTGGGACGATCCCGCCGCCAGCACGATCGTCCCGATGGCGTTCATCGGCCGCGACCGCTTTCCCGCGTCTCGCCGCTCTCGATCCACGCCGACCACCAGAGCGCGGCCAGCATCTCGGCCCCCGCCGCGATCCGCGTGGCCGCGAAGGTCACCGCCGCCGGATCGGCCTCCTCGAAGGGCTCGAATCCCACATCGCGGTCCAGGCGGTAAAGCTCTTCCACCTCCTCGTGCGCGGCCAGAATGTGCGCCATCACGGCGGGGCGCACCTCGCCCGAGAGCAGCCGGGGCGGGCCGGCGGGCATCCGCGCCGCGATCTCGTCATCGCCGACATGTATCTCGACGAATGCACTCTCGAAGCGCGCGTGGAATCCGCGGTCGGTGGTGTAGCCCTGTGGATTCGGAGTGTCGCCGTCCCACCCGTTGAAGTGAATCGTGGTGTGATGCGGCTGCGAGGCGTCGGTCACGTAGTGCCCCAGAATTCCCGCGTCGTTGACGATCCTCTCGGCAATCCAGCCGCGCCGCACTGCGTCTTCCTCCGCCCGCCAGAGCCGCCATTGGGCCACCAGGCGCTGGTGCAGCTCGGCAATCCGGTAGGGCAGCAGTCCCACGGTCTGTTCGGGGCGCTCGATCCCGGCCGCATGCAAAATCCCCAGGAAGGCGAAGCGGTGCGGTGCGTCGAGCGCGCCCGGCGGCACATTCTCCAGATCGATGTAGTGATCGTAGGCGAAGCCCTGGTCCATCTCGACCGATTCGCGCACACGCCAGCGATCCGGTTCGGGATTGAGGTAGACGAGCCGTTCTCCCGCGTCGAGGAAGAAGCCGGGCATCGAATCGGGCAGGATCGCGACGGCGGCCCGGGCGGCCATCTCGTGACCATCGAGTCCCCAGGGCGGCGACGGCGGCGCTTCCCCCCACGGCGAGGCCAGTACCGCCAGCGCAGCCACTCCGCGCCAACCCCACCACGCCGCGCCCGCCTCGCGTCCCCATGAGCCCATCACCCCGTGCACACTCCCGCTCGCCGCTCCAAGCCACCGGCGTCCCATGCTACTCCTCCCGCTCAATCACATAGGGCGAGCGCTGCACTGTGGGCATCACCACCATGTGCAGCACATTCACGCGCGGCGGCGTGTTCACCACATAGCACACCGCGTCGGCCACATCTTCCGCCAGCAGCGACTCCACACCCTGGTACACCGTGCTTGCGCGATGGTCGTCGCCGCGAAAACGGACCAGCGAAAACTCGGTCTCGACCAGCCCCGGATCGACGCTGGACATGCGCACCCTTGTCCCCACCAGATCGAGGTTGGCCGCCTCGGTGAGCGCCCTGACGGCGTACTTGGTGGCGCAATAGACGTTGCCCTTCGGGTAGACCAGGTGGCCGGCGATGCTCCCGATGTTGACCACATGGCCGCGGTCGCGCGCGACCATGCCGGGGAGAAGCGCCCGGGTCAGGTTGAGGACGCCCTTGATATTGGTGTCGATCATCTCGTCCCAGTCCTCGTGGCGCCCCTCCTGCACGGTGTCCAGGCCGCGCGCAAGTCCCGCATTGTTCACCAGAAGGTCGACCTCGATCCCCTCTTCCTTCAGCCACTTCGCGAAGTCGTCCACCGCTGGCCGGTCCCGCACATCGAAGACGCGCACCAGCGGTTCGGGCGCCGCCCCGGTCTCGGCGATCTCGGCCGCAAGCGCATCCAGCCTCTCCCGCCGGCGCGCGGTCAGCACCACCCGGACGCCACGGCCCGCCAGCGCCCGCGCACACGCCTCGCCGATGCCCGCGGTGGCCCCGGTAACGACGGCGGTCCGGCCTCTGATGCGATTCATCGTCGTCCCTCCCGCGATCCAGCCTCCTCTCGCGATCCAACGGCGAAACCGGCCCCCGGCGTATCCTGAACCGACCGGACCCGCGCGCTCTCCACCAACCGAACCCGGCTGTCGCTCGCCTGGGGAAGACGCAGCGGAATGGTCGCGGTCACCGACCTGCGTCCCACCGGCACGAAGACCGTGCGGGGCGCGGGCACATTGCCGCCCCGGGCCGGAAGCGCCGCGAAGCGGAGACGCGACCCCTGCGGAACGTCGCAGAGCAGAACCAGGCCGCGCTCGTCGCTCAGGGTGGCCGCCCGCGTATAGTGGCCCGCCCTCGCAGCCGACCAGACGGGCAGGGGCGCGCCATCCAGACGCAGCGGCGCGGCGGTCGGGGGCGGCACGAAACCGGTCGCGGCCGGCCACGAGACCCCCACCCGCGCGGCAACCGCCTCCTCCCCGCCGTGCGCCACGATCCGTGCCAGAACCGCCGCCGTCCCCTCCGGCCGGGGCGCCCCCCCGCAGGAGTGTTCCAGCACGTCGTCCATCGAGGGAAGGCGCAGCCGCGCGTAGCCGACCTCGCCGGTGCGCGTCGCCGCCTCCACCATCGGAACCGCAATCCCCCAGCGCCGGTAGCGCGAAGACACGGTCCGCAGCCGGTGAATCCCCTGGGCCAGGTCGCTGAAGACGAAGGAGCCGTCCGGATCGGTCACCACCACGCGCCCGCTCGCGACCATCTCCACCACCACCTCCGGATCGGGCGGCGCCGTCCCCGCCGAATCCGCCACCACTCCGAAGAGGCTCGCCACCCGCGAATCCAGCACCCGCCTGCCCCATGCGTCGCGAATGATGTGGGTGACACCCCCCTCCTCGCGGTACCCCGTTCGCCGCACCTGCCCGCGCCGCGCCGGTTCCAGCATCGGCATGCGAATCCACCACTGCCGCACAATCCACGCCCCATCCGGCAACCGCGCGAAGTAGACCTCGCCACCCGGCTCCCCGATCTCGCGCGAACGGAGCAGATTCACGTACTGGTAGGACACCCCCCGCAGCTCGGCGGTCTCGGCGTCGAGCCAGAGAACCCCCGCGATATCCGGCACGAAGCGCCCGGTGACCGGCTCGAAGGTCAGCCCGATCAGCCCGTCCTCGCCCTCGGTCAGACCCAGGCAGTGCGTGTCCAGGAAGGGATCCGAGAGCATGGCCCCCGCGTCGGGCGCGTAGTAGTTCGTCGCCGAATCGCCCTCGGCCTGCACGAAGCCGCGCCGCGCCAGAGTCTCGATCGGCAGCGAAACAAAGGCCGCCGCGCGGTCGCTGGAAAGCTGCGAAATGTCCGAAATCACCTCTTCGCCGTCGCGGTCCAGCTCGCGGGTAAAGCGCAGCAGATCATAGCGATAGAGCCCCGCCTCGCGCGTGAAGGCTTCCGCCGCCAGCGCCTTTCGCACCTCTTCCCAGACCTGCGCGGTGGCCCGCCCCTCCTCGGGTCGCACCTCGCACCGCTGCCCCGCCGCCACATCGATGCCCGTCAGCGCGATCGGCTCCACCCCAACGGCGATCGTCATGGGACTGTCCGCGTGGGCGGCCGGCTCGAAACGCGGCGTCGTGAGGTTGCGGTAACCGATCCGCTCCACCGTGATGTAGTGGGGACCGAACCCGCGCGCCACCATCTCGAAGCGTCCGGCCGCGTCGGTGAGCATGCGGTCGCTGCGTTCGCCGGAAGCGTCGAAGAGGATGACCATGGCCCCCGCGATCGGCAAACCGGAACCGGACTCCACAACGACGCCGCGCAGGGGTTGGCGGGGGGCGGGGTCCTGCGGGGCCGGGGTCAGGGTGGCGGCCGGGTGCGCCGAGGCGGTGGCCGGGCGGGGGGCGGCCAGGAGCGTAGCCGCAAGGACGACGAGCAGGGCGGGTGGAAGGCGCACGATTCGCATGGAGGTTCGCATGGGTGAAATGATCCCGTCTTTGGTGCGGGCGGGCAAGGGTGCAACGGTGCGAACGGCCCGTACCCGCAAGAGAGAATTCGAGGGGCGGAGGGGTTGCGCGCGCACCGGATCCGCGTGGCTTCGCATCCGGGCCGGCCCGCGCAGGGGCCGGGCGCCGGGATCAACGGTTGCCGCGATGCAGCTCGGAGGCCGCGATCGGGGGCGCTGGCGCGGTCGTCGCCGTGTGAACGCCGTTTTGGGCCGGGGCGGGGGGAGCGGGGCGCCGCGGATACCGGATGGCGGCCCGCGCAGGGGCCGGGTTCTTCCCATCCTCCCCTGCCGGGTGCAGATTGGGTGGCCCCAGCGGGCGGTGCGCGCGCCGTGCCGAAACCGTCGCCCTGAGTCCCCCAACCCATAAGGACCTCCCGCATGAACGACTCGCCGGTTCGCCACTACCGGGTCGCCGATCAGCCGACCGAGCAGTTGAACCCCCTCATTTCGCGCAGCCTGATCACCGGAGAGCGGACCATGCTCGCGCACGTCTATCTCAAGAAGGGCGCGGTGGTTCCGATGCACTCGCACGACAACGAGCAGATCACCTATGTGCTCGAGGGGGCGCTGCGCTTCCGGATCGGGAATGGCGGACCCGACGGGCTGGTGGTGCGTTCGGGCGAGGTTCTGCACCTGCCGAGCCATGTGCCGCACGAGGCGGTGGCGCTGGAGGACACGATCGACGTCGATGTCTTCACGCCGCCGCGCCAGGACTGGCTGGACGGGACCGATTCCTATCTGCGCGATGCCAACACGGCGGGCGCTGGCGGGAAGGATGGGTAGCCACATGGCCGGCAAGCTGTCGGGGAGTCCCTGGATCTGGAAGGACGGGGAGTTCGTGCGCTGGGAGGACGCGAAGATCCACATTCTGAGTCTGGCGGTGCAGTTCGGGTCGTCGGTCTTCGAGGGAATCCGTTGCTACGACACGCCCAACGGTCCCGCGGTCTTTCGGCTGCACGACCACCTGCGGCGGCTGATGACCTCGAGCCGCACCTACCGCATGCAACCCGAGTACTCGGTGGACGAGCTGGCGGACGCGGTTGCGGCCACGATCCGGCGCAACGAGCTGCGTTCCTGCTACATCCGCCCCATGGTGCTGCGCGGCTACGGGGCATCGAGCATGCACCCCGAGCACAGCCCGATCGAGACCTGGATCCCGGTGTGGCCGTGGGGGGCGTACCTGGGCGAAGAGGGGCTGAAGCGCGGCGTGGACGTGTGCGTGTCGTCGTGGAACCGGCCCGCCCCGAACACGATTCCGAGCGGCGCCAAATCGGCCGGCAACTACATCCTGTCGAGCCTGATGGTGATGGAGGCGGCATCGCACGGCTACGTCGAGGCGATCGGCCTGGGACCCGGCGGTCTGGTCAGCGAGGGCAGCGGCCAGAACCTCTTCCTGGTCCTGGACGGCGACCTCATCACCCCGATCCTGGACGGCACCTCGCTCTGGGGAATCACCCGCCACAGCGTGTTGAAGATCGCCGAGGAGCTGGGCATCACCGTGCGCGAACAACTCGTCCCGCGAGAGATGCTCTACGCCGCCGACGAACTCTTCTTCACGGGCACCGCATCCGAGGTCACCCCGATCCGTTCGGTGGACGGTCTTGAGATCGGCCAGGGAGGCCGCGGCCCGGTGACGGAGCGGATCCAGCGCCGGTACCTGGAGGTGGCGGGGGGGCTGGGCGAGGATCCGTGGGGGTGGGTGGGGCATCTCGGGTGAGTCGCCTCTCGGCCTGAACAGCGCGGCGCCTCCGGATTCACGGCAAGGGAAACCGCCGGCGCTGTTACCGCCGATCTCATGGGCCACAGCTGAACCGATAGAACCGGCTCTATGACATTCGACCCATCCTTCGTGGATCGTGCCTCCTTCCCATCTCAATCTTCGGGCAGTTCTTTCGCATGCTCGCAACGCAAGCCTGAACCAGCCTGGTTCTCGATCAAGCTCCACCACGATGATTGCCACAAGCGCACTCGAACCTACTCCAACGAGAAATGCGATCAGGACGAGGCCTTGATGAACGGATGGGTCATCGGTTAAACCGAGGGGGAGGGCCAACGCGATCCACCACCCCCCACCCCCAACACCGCCCCCAGCAGCACATTCGCGCCCCGCGTCACGTCTTCCGGCGGGGTGAACTCAGCGGGCGAGTGGCTGATGCCGCCGCGGCTCGGGACGAAGATCATGCCGACGGGTCCGAGCTCGGCCATGCTCTGCGCGTCGTGGCCCGCGCCGGAGGGCATGCGCACATGGCTGTAGCCCAGGGCTTCGGCTGATCTTGCAACGATTTCGCGCAGGTGGGGGGCGGTTGGGGCGGCCAGGCTCTCGTAGAAGGGGACGAAGGCGACCGTCACCTTGCGGTCCGACTCGATCGCGCGCGCCCGCCGCTCGATGGCGGCGAAGATTTCGCTGATGCGCTCCATCGCCAGATCGCGAATCTCGAGGGTGGCGCGCACCTCGCCCGGGACCACATTCGGCGCCCCCGGCACGGCCTCGATCCGGCCCACGGTGGCCACCTGGCGGCCCGGGGCGCCGGTCGCGACCTCGTGGACGGCGCGGATCAAGTCGGCGGTGGCCACCAGCGCGTCGCGGCGCATCGGCATGGGGGTCGTTCCGGCGTGGTTCTGGGCACCCCGCACCACGATGTTCCAGCGGCGGATTCCGACGATCCCCTCGACGACCCCGATCTGCACCCCGTCCGCCTCCAGGAAGCCGCCCTGCTCGATGTGCAACTCCAGGAATGCGGCCATGCGGCCGGGCGTGCGCCGGGCCTCGGCAAGCCGCGCGGGATCGCCTCCAAGGCGGGAGATGCCGTCGCCGATGGTGAATCCCGAGGCGGTGACGATGTCGAGCTCGAAGGGGCGCACCCGGCCGACCAGCGCGCGGCTTCCCGTCTTCCCGCCCTCTTCGTTCTGGAAGATCACGACCTCCAGAGGATGGCGCAGCTCCAGCCCCGGGTCGCGCAGCGCCAGATCGCGCAAGGTGAGTGCGACCTCCAGCGCTCCCGCCGACCCGACCTGCCCGTCGTAGCTACCGCCCGCCGGTACGCTGTCCATGTGCGACCCGATCACGACCGGCAGTGCCTCGGGGTCGGTTCCCGGCCGCCGCCCGACCAGATTTCCGGCAAGATCCACCGACACATCCAGCCCCGCCTCCCCCATCACCCCCCTCGCGTAGGCGCGCCCGGCCAGATCCTCGTCGCTGTAGGCCAGGCGGGTCGTTCCCCCGTTTGCGGTGCCGCCGAACCGGCGAAAATCGTTCAGGATCCGGTTCAGGCGATCGCCATTCACCACCGGCGGCTGTCCGCGTAGCGATCCCGTCCCCCCTCCGGCCAACCACACCGCCGAAGCCGATGCGGCGCGCGTCACGAAGTCGCGGCGGCCACAGATCATTATCTTGTCCCCAGTCATTCTTGTTGCCCAGTCATTCTTTGTTGCCCAGTCATCTTGCCGCCCAGTCATTTCTCGTGCCCGGTCCGGCGCACGACTCTCACCCGAGACCTCCCCGCCCCTTCAGGACAATGGCCCCATGACCGCCCCCGCGCACCCCTCCCCCGGCCCGAACCGGCGCGGGAGTGTCGCCCGCCCGGACCCGCCCGGACCTTCGCCGTCCGGCTTCGATGCGCATTCCTTCGACTTTGACGGCGACTACGGGGCGGACTACGAGGCGCTGGCCCACCGCCTCATTCCCGGTTACGCCACCCTCTTTCCGATGATCGCGGCGCTGATCGATCCCGATCTTCCCCGCGGTTCGCGCGTCCTGGTGGTGGGTGCGGGAACCGGAATCGAGCTGGTGACGCTGAGCGGCGCGCGGCCCGACCTGAGGCTGCACGGCGTCGATCCCTCGCGGCAGATGCTCGATATCGCCCGGCGGCGGCTCGAGGAGCGCGGCAGAGCCCGGGGCGTCTCCCTCCAGCTTGGCTACGCGGCCGACGTCCCGGCCGACCCCCCCTTCGACGCGGCCACCCTTGTCAATGTCCTCCACTTCGTGCCCGACGACGGCGCCAAGGCCGCCCTCCTCGCCGACATCGCCGGACGGCTCCGGCCCGGAGGCACCTTCGTCCTCTTCGACCTGCACGGCGACCCCGGTTCCGAGGAGCACGAGCTCTACATGCCGGCCTGGGAGCGCTACTGGGCGATTCGCGGGATGACCCCGAGCGACGCCGACGCCTTTCGCGAGCGGATTCGGAACGGGATTCACTTTGCGCCGCCCGCACGGGTGGTGGCGCTGGCCCGGGAGGCGGGATTCGACAAGCCGCGCCGCTTCTTCAAGAGCCTGCTTTACGGAGGGTGGACCTTTCGCCGGGCGAGGTCCGAAACGACGCGCGCTTAGCCGAAGAGAGACCACGAACAACGAGGAAGTGACGATGAAGACAACCTGGATGATGAAGACGACCTGGAATCGCCTGCGGACGCGCCCCCACCGGACGGACGCAGGTCAATCGAACGACCGTGGGCCGGGAACCCGCCGCACCTCATGGATTCACGGGGGGAAGACGGCGCTGGCGCTGGGGATGGCGCTGGCCGCGGGGGGTTGCGCGGACGGGAATGCGGGAAGCGGGGACGAGGCCGCGACCGGTGGCGCGGTGCTCTACGAGGGCGCGCGGATCATCGTGGGCGACGGAAGCGTGATCGAGGACGGAGCCTTCGTGGTGGCCGACGGGCGATTCGCGGAGGTGGGGATACGGGGGGCGGTGGGTGCGCCGGAGGGGGCCGCGCGCGTGGCGCTGGACGGCGCGACCGTGATGCCGGGGATCGTGAATGCGCACTTCCACCTTGACCCCGAACGCGGGGCGCGGCGCGAGCAACTTCGGCATTCGGCCTGGTACGGGACTTCGCTCGCGGTCAGCCTGGGACTGGACGCCGGCAACGACGCCTTTGCGGTGCGCGACGAAATCCTGCCCGACGGGGCGCGCTCGCAGACGGCCGGACGGGGGATTACCTCGCCGGAGCCGGGCCGCAGCGAGGTCCCCTTCTGGGTGACGACCGCGGAACAGGCGCGGGAAGCGGTGCAGGAGCTGGCGGCGCAACGGGTCGATATCGTCAAGATCTGGGTGGACGATCGGGGCGGACAGTACGAACGCCTCTCTCCCGAGCTCTACGGCGCGGTCATCGACGAGGCGCACGCGCACGGCCTCCGCGTCACCGCGCACGTCTTTCGCCTGGACGACGCCAAGGGGCTGCTGCGAGCCGGAATCGACGCCTTCGCCCACGGAATCCGCGACATGGATATCGACGACGAGCTGATCGGGCTCTGGCGGGAACGCCCCGAGGTCGTGCTGGTTCCCAATCTTCCCGGACCGGGGGTGGCCGAGGCGTATGACTGGCTGGCGGGCACGGTGCCGGCCGCACGCATCGCCGAGATGAACGCCGCTTCGACCGACCGGCCGGCGGCGCAGGATTTCTTCGGCATTCAGGCGCGCAACCTGGTGCGGCTGCATGGGGAGGGATTCCCGATCGCCTTTGGAACCGACGGCGGTTCACCCTGGGCGGTGCACCAGGAGCTGGCGGACATGGTGCGCGCGGGAATGACCGCCGCCGATGCGATCGTGGCCGCCACCGGGACTGCGGCCCGCTTCGTGGGCGCGGACGATCTGGGCACAATCGCCCCGGGCAAGAGCGCCGATTTCCTCGTGCTCGACGCCAATCCGCTGAACGACATCGAGAATACGCGCCGGATCCGCACCGTTCATCTGCGGGGCGAGGCGCTGGACCGGGACGCCCTGGGCGCGCGCTTCCTCGCGCAGAGCGACAACCCGTGACGGCGAGCGCAGAGACGATCGAGGCGCCGGGGGCCACGACAACGGAAATGGAGCCGGAGGTGGAGCGCCAGCTCCGGATCGGGCTGCCGAAGGGTCACATGCAACAGGGGGTCTTCGAGCTGCTGGCAGGCGCGGGAATCGCTGTGCGGGTCGGTTCGCGCAACTACCGTCCCACGCTCTCGTGGCCGGGTTTCCAGGCCAAGCTGCTGAAGCCCCAGAATGTGGTGCGGATGCTTCACGCCGGATCGCGCGACATCGGTTTCGCCGGGGCGGACTGGGTTGCCGAGCTGGACGCCGATCTCGTCGAGCTGCTGGATACGGGGCTCGATCCGGTGCGCATCGTCGCGGCCGCCCCCCCCGCCCTCCTCCACCGGGGCGCGCTCCCCGCGGATCGGCGGATGGTCGTCGCGACCGAATACGTCGCCGTTACCGAGCGCTGGATCGAGGGCCAGCCCTTCCCCGCCACCATCGTGCGGTCCTACGGGGCCACCGAGGTCTTCCCCCCCGAAGACGCCGATTTCATTGTGGACAACACCGCCACCGGCTCGACGCTGCGCCGCAACGGCCTTGAAATCACCGCCACGCTGTTGCACTCCTCCACGCGGCTCTACGCCAACGCCCGCGCCCTCGACGATGCGGCCACCGCCGCCCGCATCGACGACCTTGTCCTCCTCCTTCGCTCGGTGCTGGAGGCGCGCAGGCGGGTCATGCTGGAGCTCAATGTGGCCGCCGAGGATCTGGAGCGGGTCATTTCGATTCTGCCCTGCATGCGCGAGCCCACCACGTCGCGGTTGCACGGCGAGTCCGGCTACGCGGTGCGCGCGGCCGTTCCCCGGTCGGCGCTGCCGGCGCTTCTCCTGGCGGTCAAGGCGCGAGGCGGCACCGATCTGGTCGTGTCGGAACCGCAGCAGATCGTGCCGTGAGCGGGAATCCGTCCATGACCGGCGGCGGCGCAGGGCGCCCGGCCGCGCGTGCGGGAGCGCTGCCATGACCGCAACGACCGTCCCCCCGGCGATCGACCTCAGCATGAACGAAGGGGAACCGCCACCCCGCGCGTGCTTCGGCGTTCTGGAGCGCATCGGTCCCGGAATTCTGCGCAAGTACGCCGGCGCCGCGCCGCTCGAGGCCGCCTACGCCAACTATCTCGGCATCGAGAGCGAATGCGTCCTGGCCACAACCGGGGGCGACGACGCGATCGACCGGGTGCTGCGTGCCTTCCTGTCTCCCGGCCGGGAGATGGTCTTTCCCACGCCCACCTTCGAGATGATCCCGTCCTGCGCCCGGATGGCCCGCGGTCGCCTGGTGCCGGTCAAGTACGATTGGGGCACGCTGCCGCACGACGAGATCCTGGACAGGGTCGGCGACGCCACCGGGGTGGTTGCGGTCATCACTCCCGACAATCCCACCGGACACGCCTTCTCCACCCGCGCGCTGCTGAGCCTCGCCTGCGCGCTTCCGCCCGGCGTGATTTTCATGGTCGATTCGGCCTACGCGGAGTTCGCCGACGACGATCCCACCGAAGCGCTGCTCGAGGTGCCCCACGCGGTCATGATCCGCACGATGTCCAAGTCCTGGGGACTGGCGGGTTTGCGCGTCGGCTTCGCGGTGGGCGCGCCTGAGCAAATCAGGCGGCTGCGCGGTTTCGGGGGACCGTACGCCCTCACCGGACCCTCCGTCGCGATCGCGCTGGACCGGCTGGAGAACGGCGAGGAGGAGATGTGGGATTTCGTCGCCCATGTGCGTTCGCGGCGCGGGCGGCTGGCCGAGGTGGTGCGGCGGGCCGGGGGCGAACCGCAGCCGTCGCAGACCAACTTCGTGCTGGCCGGTTTTCCCGATGCGCGCTGGGTTCACAGGGGACTGGGAGCGCAGGGGATTCGCGTGCGCTATTTTCCGCATCTGCCGGAACATGTGCGGATTACGGTGCCGCGCAACGATGCCGAGTTCCGCCGCCTGGAGTGCGCGCTGGACGCGTTGCAACGCCCCGGTGCGCTGATCTTCGACATGGACGGGGTGCTGGCCGATGTGGGACGGTCGTACCGGGAAGCGATCATTCGCACCTGCTCGAGCTACCGGGTTCGGGTGGACAACCGCGCCATCAACGCCTGCAAAGCGGCCGGAAACACCAACAGCGACTGGCGGGTGACGCAACTGCTCCTGGCCGCGCGCGGGATCGAGGCCTCGCTGGCCGAGGTGACGGAGCGCTTCGAGGCGGTCTACCAGGGAACGGAGGACGCGCCGGGGCTCCGCCGTCATGAAACACTGATTCCGCACCGCGAGCTGATCGAGGAGCTGGCATGCACCTTTCCGCTGGGGATTGTGACCGGGCGGCCGCGCGCCGACGCCGAACGGTTTCTGCGCGACGAGGGGATCCGGGGGTGTTTTCGGGTGGTGGTCTGCGCCGAGGACGCCCCGCTGAAGCCCGATCCCGCCCCGGTGCAGTTGGCCCTTGAAGCGCTCGACGAGCGCACCGCCTGGATGCTGGGCGACACCCCCGACGATGTGCGGGCGGCGGTGGGGGCGGGGGTGGTGCCGGTCGGGGTGGTGCCGCCGGGGGGCGGGAGGGAGGTGTGGGGCGCGCTGGAGGTCGCGGGGGCGGCGCGGATCGTGCAGGCCGGCGCCCATCTCGGAGGACTGTTCGATGGAGGACGAGCCGCTGGGCGATGAGCGATGGCAGTGAAGCGATGCAGTGCCCGCGCGCACCAGGGCGAATTTTCGATGGGCAATGAAGCGAAGAGTGACAGCAACGGGCGACTCGATTGGAGGACGGGATCATGCCTGAGGAACCGAAACGCGGCAACGACGGGGACGGCGCGTGTGGCCGCGACGCAATGACCGGCCCCCGCACCGCCACCATCTCGCGCACAACCGGCGAGACCTCGGTGCGGGTGCGCCTTGATCTGGACGGCGCCGCGGCCGCCGGGGGAGCGCCTCCCGAGATCCGGGTGCGCACCGGGATCGGCTTCCTGGACCACATGCTGCACGCGCTCGCATTCCACGCGGGGTGGGCGCTGGATCTGCGCTGCGACGGCGATCTCGATGTGGACGATCACCACACGGTCGAGGACGCGGGGCTCGCGCTGGGCGAGGCCGTGCGGGAGGCGCTGGGGGGGGCGGGGGGAATCGCCCGTTTCGGGTCGGCGTACGCCCCCCTGGACGAGGCGCTGGCGCGCGCGGTGGCCGATCTCTCGGGGCGGCCCTTCTTCGTCGGTGATCTGGGACTCCGGCGCGAACGGCTGGGCGCGCTTTCCTGCGAGATGGCGCCGCACTTCTTCCACTCCTTCGCGCAGCGGGCCGCTCTCACCCTCCACATCGACGTGCTGCGCGGCGACAACGACCATCACCGCCTTGAGGCCGCCTTCAAGGCGGTGGCGCTGGCATTGCGCTCGGCCCTGGCTCCCACCGGACCGACCCACGTCCCCTCAACAAAGGGGGTTCTGTGAGCGCCGGTCCTCCACCGGCCGCACGACCCGCCCCCGGCGTCGCCGTCGTTCGCACCACAACCGCCAACCTCGCCTCGGTGATCGCCGCCCTGGAACGCCTCGGCTGCCGCGTCCACACCACCGCCGATCCCAAGGTCGTGGCCACCGCCGGTCGCCTGGTGCTCCCCGGGGTCGGAGCCTTCGCCGCGGCCCAGGCCGCCATCGCGTCCCACGATCTGGCATCTCCGTTGCGGGAGCGGATCGCGCGCGGTCGTCCCACACTCGCTGTCTGCCTGGGGATGCAGCTCATGGCCGAGGGTAGCGAGGAGTCGCCGGGCGTGCCCGGACTCGGTGCCATGAACGGCGTCGCAACACGTTACCCGAAAGGTGGCGGCCTGCGTGTACCCCAAATGGGGTGGAACCGCCTCGCGCCCGCGAACGGCTGCGCCATCGTGCCCGCCGGATACGCCTACTTCGCCAACTCGTACCGTCTCGAGCGCGCCCCGGAGGGCTGGACGCCGGTCTGGTGCGACTACGGCGGACCCTTTCTCGCGGCGGTGGAGCGCGGTCCGGTCGTCGGTTGCCAGTTCCACCCTGAGCTCTCGGGGGACTACGGCAAGGCGCTCCTGACGCGCTGGCTCGCCGCCTGACCGATGCTCCCCGTTCGCGTAATTCCCTGCCTCGATGTGCGCGCCGGGCGCGTGGTCAAGGGCGTGCGCTTCCGCGGCCTCCAGGACCAGGGCGACCCGGCTGCGCTGGCGGGCGCCTACGAAGAACAGGGGGCCGACGAGGTTGTGGTCCTCGATGTGACCGCCACGACGGAAGGGCGCGGCACCCGCCTCGACACGGTGGCCGCGGTCCGCGCGCGGCTGTCGGTTCCGGTCACCGTCGGGGGCGGAATCGGCGAGGTGTCCGACGCGGCGGCGCTCCTGGAGGCGGGCGCGGACAAGGTGGCCGTGAACACGGCGGCGCTCCGGCGTCCCGGGTTGCTGACCGAGCTGGCGGCGCGGTTCGGCTCGCAGTGCGTGGTGGCCTCGATCGATGCGCTGGCAGGCGGGACCGGGGCTCCCCGCGCGAGCGGCTACATGGTCGTCGTGCGGTCGGGGACCGAGCGGCTTGAGCGCGACGCCGTGGCTTGGGCGCGCGAGGCGGCCGAACGCGGGGCGGGCGAGATTCTGCTCACCAGCATTGACCGCGACGGAACGCGCAGCGGCTACGAACTTCCTCTACTGCGCGCGGTTCGCGAGGCCGTGTCGGTGCCCATCGTCGCGTCTGGTGGGGCCGACACCGCCCGGCACATGGCGGAGGCCGTCGGGGGCGGGGCGGATGCGGTGCTGGCGGCTTCCATCTTTCACCAACACCACTGGACCGTGGGAAGGGTCAAGTCCGAACTGGCGCAACTGGGCGTTCCGGTGCGTCCGCCCCATCGTCCTTCCCACCGGGAAATTCGGGAGGCACTGTGATCATTCCCTCGATCGACCTCATGGAGGGGCGGGCGGTGCAGCTTGTGCAGGGCCGTCGCAAGGTGCTCGATGCGGGCGATCCGCGTCCTCTGGCGGAGCGGTTCGGGCGCGTGGGCGAGGTGGCGGTCGTCGATCTCGATGCGGCGCTGGGACAGGGGTCGAACGAAGCGGTGATCGAGGAGCTCTGCCGGATTGCGCCCTGCCGGGTGGGCGGCGGCATTCGCGACCGCGAGGGTGCGCTGCGGTGGCTGGACCGGGGTGCGGCGAAGGTCGTGCTGGGGACGGCGGCGGTGCCGGAGGTGCTCGCCGGGTTGCCACGCGAACGGGTGGTTGCGGCGCTGGATGCGTGGCGTGGCGAGGTGGTGGTGCGGGGCTGGACCGAGCGGACGGGGCGGACGGTGGAGGAAGGGATGCGGGCGCTGAAGGGGCTGGCGGGCGGATTTCTGGTGACCTTTGTGGAGGGGGAAGGGATGGAGGGAGGATTTCCGCGGGACCGGATTCGGCCCCTGGTGAAGGCGGCCGCGGGTGCGCGGGTGACGATCGCGGGGGGGATTACGACGCCGGACGAGATCGCCTGGCTGGACCGCGAGGGCGCCGACGCGCAGGTGGGAATGGCGCTCTACCGGGGGACTCTCGGGCTGGCCGACGCATTTGCCGCGCCGCTGAAGACGGAACGTGCCGACGGGCTCTGGCCGACGGTGGTCTGCGACGAAGGGGGCCAGGCGCTGGGGATGGTCTGGTCGAGCCTGGAGAGCGTGCGCACGGCGATCGCGGAGGGACGGGGCGTTTATCGGTCGCGGTCGCGCGGGCTCTGGCGGAAGGGCGCGACTTCCGGAGCTGTGCAGCGGCTGCTGCGGATCGACACCGACTGCGACCGGGACGCGCTGCGCTTTGTGGTGAGGCAGGCGGGAACGGGGTTTTGTCATGTGGGAAGCTGGAGCTGCTTTGGTCCGGCGACCGGTCTCGGCAAGCTGGAGCAGACCGTGCGGTCGCGGCGGGACGGGGCCGTGCCGGGATCGCTGACGACGCGGTTGTTCGCCGATCCGGAGTTCCTGCGGGGGAAGATTCTGGAGGAAGCGGAAGAGTTCGCCGACGCGGCGGGGGAGGTGGCGGGCGATGTGGACTCGGTGGCGGGTGAAGGGGATTCGACATCGGGTGATGGGAGCTCGTCGGCGGGTGAAGGCGATGGGGCGGCGGGCGCAGGCGATGCAGGCAAGGCACGGATCGATGCGGATAGCGAAGGCTGCGGTGAAGCTCGGCAGCGCGTCGTCGAGGAGGCGGCCGATCTGCTCTACTTCGTCACGGTGGCGCTGGCGGGCGCGGGCGTTGAGCTCGCTGATGTCGAACGCGAACTCGACCGGCGCAGCCTGAAGGTCGGTCGGCGGCGGGCTTCGGCTCCAAAGGGCGCGGGGGCGGGGGAAGGATCCTCTGGCGCGGCCAACGCCTCAGAGAAGCGGTGAGCCGGCCATGACGGCACTCGCCCGGACCAGGGGCACGGAGGCGAACCCCGGACCCATTCGGCTGCGGCGCGTGGCTCCCGGAGATGTGGGGCGCGCGCGCCAGAGCGCGGTGCCACCCGAGATCATCGCACCGACGCTGGAGATTATTGCGGCCGTGCAGAGTGGCGGCGAGGCCGCGCTGCGCCGGTACGCCGAACGCTGGGACGGACTTTCCCTGGGCGCTCCCCTGGTCCACCCCCCGGAGGAGTTGCACGCCGCGCTGGAGTCGCTGCCGCGGAAGGATCGCGGCGTCCTGGAACGGACCGCGCGCCGCATCGAGCACTTCGCCCGCGCCCAGCTCGCCTCGGTCGCGCCGGTGGAGGTGGCCGTCGAGGGGGGCCGGGCCGGCGACGAGATCGTGCCGGTGAGTGTGGCCGGTTGCTACGCGCCGGGGGGCCGCTTTCCGCTGCCGTCGTCGGTGCTGATGACGGCTGTGACCGCGCGCGTGGCCGGCGTGCGCGAGGTGTGGGTGGCTTCGCCGCGGCCGTCCCGCGCGGTGATGGCTGCGGCGGCGGTGGCGGGGGTGGCGGGGCTGGGGGGGGTGGGTGGGGTGCAGGCGGTGGCCGCGCTGGCCTTCGGAACCGGTCCCCTGCCCCGCTGCGATGTGGTGGTCGGTCCCGGCAACCAGTGGGTCACCGCCGCGAAGCTCCTTCTCTCGGGAGTCGTCGGAATCGACCTGCTCGCGGGCCCCTCCGAGCTCGCCATCCTCACCGACGAGCACGGCAATCCAGCCCTCATCGCCGCCGATCTTCTCGCCCAGGCCGAGCACGATCCGCTCGCCCTGCCGGTCCTGATCACCAATTCATCCACACTCCTGGAGCGCGTCGAAACCGAGCTGGAGCGCCAGCTTGTCGATCTTCCCACCGCCCCCACCGCCGTACGCGCCCTGGCCAACGGCTTCGCGGTCGTCGCTTCGGAAGAAGAGGCGCTGGGCTGCTGCGAGGCCCTCGCGCCCGAACACCTTCAGCTTCACGGCAGGCGCGCGCGGGCATGGCGCTCCCGTCTCAGCCGGTACGGCGCGATCTTTGTAGGCGACTCCACCGCCGAGGTTCTGGGGGACTACGGCGCGGGACCGAATCACACCCTCCCCACCGGGGGAACCGCCCGCTTCACGGGGGGTCTTTCCGTTCATGCTTTCCTGCGCCGCCCAAGCTGGCTGGCCATCGCCGACGGCCCCGGCGCCCGGCGCCTCGCCCGCGACTGCGCCGCCCTGGCCCGCATGGAGGGCCTCGAAGCCCACGCCCGCGCCGCCGAGATGAGGGGGACCGCATGACCGCCAAATCCCGCCAGTCCAACCCGTCCAACGAACCCAATCGGTCCAATCAGACCAGCCAGTCCGACGAATCCGGCCGGCCTCCCCCCACCCCCGACGCCTTCCGTCCCCTCGTCGTCGCTGTCGATGTCGTGTTGGCCCGGATTGAACGCGGCGAGCTCCGGATTCTGCTCGTGCAGCGCCCGACGCCACCCTTCCAGGGAATGTGGGCGCTGCCGGGGGGCGTGATCATGGAGGCCGAGGCGCTTAAGGACGCCGTCGCGCGCACGGTGCGGGAGGTCGCGGGAATCGAGGGGCCGCTACGCCATATCGAGCAGGTGGGCGCGTACGGCGACCCGAAGCGCGATCCGCGGACGCGTGTGGTGACGGTTGGCCACTGGGCGATTCCCCCGCTGCCGCCAACGCGCGACGAGAGCGACGCGGAAGACGCAAACGAAGCCACCACCGGGGCCAGCTCCCTGGACCCACCCGCCGAGGCCTTCACCGCTCCACCCCGACCCTACCAGGAGTTCGTCCCGGCTCCCGAGATCGAGAGCGGACGGCTGCGCATCGCATTCGACCACGCGCGCATCATCTCCGACGCCCTCGAGCGCATCCGCCTCACCCTCGAATCGACCACCGTGGCCCGCCGCTTCTGCCCCGACCGCTTCACCATCAGCGAGCTGCGCAAGGTCTACGAGGCCATCTGGGGCACAACCCTCGACCCGGGCAACTTTCAGCGCAAGGTGTTGCAGAGCAAGGACTTCATCGCCCCGGTCGCGCAGTGGAACACCCCCGGCCGCAAGGGGGGAAGGCCGGCGCGCCTGTGGCGGGCGCCGAGCGGACGCAGCGAGCTGGTCAAGCCCTTTCCGCGTTCGTGGCGGCTGCGCGGGGAACCAGACGAGGAGTGAGGGGCGGGCACCCGCGGATTTTCGCCCGGCACGGTTCCGCACGGGACCGGCGATCGGAATCGGGTCGCGCGTGGAGGCTGGATTTTCCGCCAACGCGCTGGCGCCACAGGAGCAGGAGGGGCGACGCTGCAGTCGTTGCCCTGACCATCCTGGTCACCTCTCTGGCCGGTTGTTCGACACCGGAGACGGAAGCCCCACCCACCTACCACCTCGCGCCGGTGGCCTCCGTGACCACACCGCTCAGCAGGAACGGGTCAATCGCGTTGGTCAGTGAAGACACGGCCTGCGTAATCGTCTCTTGGGAGCACCAGATCCAATGCAGCAACCGGACGGGACATCTGTTTGGGGTCTTCGGCCGGGAGGGCGAGGGCCCGGGCGAGTTCGTGATGCCAGGCCGGGTGCTCCGAGGTCCGGGGCGCACGGTCGCGGTCCTGGATCCGGGGATGTCCCGGCTCAGCGTCTTTACTGTCGCTGGCGAGTTGACCTCCGAAACCACTTTGCCGGTGATCTTCATGCCGCTGAGCCCAGTCGGCGAGACGCTGGTTGGCACGTTGGAATCGGTGCTGCCCGGGTCAGGAGGCAAGCTCGTGGCGGAAGTTGATCCTGACGGCACCGTGGTGTGGCAAGACTCGCTTCCAAACTCCGAGACGCTTGGCCTGCCGGAACATTGCGGACTCGGCTGGGGATCCATCAGCCCGAGCGGGGTCGCCGCTTTCCCCATGTGCGAGGACCGAATCCTCTTTTTCGACACCGTCCGTCGCCAACAGGTCTCCCTGATCCGGATGCCCACCTTCCGCGCCGAGTTGCCCAACGCGCGGGACATTGACGCCTTTCGCGAGGCCATGCGGTTCCTCTATCCCAACAACGTGGTGCCGGAAGCGGCCGTAAGGGACTACGCCGAGACGCCAAAGCTGTTCTGGATCAGAGGCTGGTCGATGGCCCACGACGCGCGCAACCGACTCTGGGTTGGCACCACGAGAGATCACGACCGCGTTTCCTGGCTGGACCTGTACCGGGACACAACCCTTCTGGGCAGCGTTCGCGTGCGTGACCGATTGGTGGGATTCGATGTCCTGGGCAGTACGCTGGTGACTCTCGTCGAACGCGCGCCGCCCGAGCGCGACGCCTATGCAATCCCGGAACTCGGGATCGACTGGTACGATGTGTCGTCGGTTGCGAATGGCCTCTTCCTTACGGCCTCGGGCGAGGTCTGGCCGAAGAGCTTCGAGACGGTAGACACCCTTGCGGCATACTACGCGCTCAAGCGGGGCGACGCGACCGGAGCGCCGCGGCGCATCCTCCTCCCGGAATCGCTGGCATTCCACGACGCCACTGCCACCCATGTCTGGGGAATTCGCCGGGACCCGCTGGGCGTGCCGCATGTGGTGGGGCGGCGGCTCGTCGCCGGTGATTCGCAGCCAATCAACGGACCAGACGATGGGCTCGCACCGTAGTCCCGCCAACTATTCCCCAATCGGAATCGGCAGATAGCGGGTCCTTGACGCGCGCTCCATGAAGGCGTGCGTGTAGGCGCGAATGTGCCTGCCGCTCTGGAAGACCTCCAGCATGTGGAACTCGTACGGACGGAAGAGGTCCAGCACCTCCCAGCCCTCCAGGATCGGCGCCTCGTCGATGTAGACCTCGGGTCGCTCGCTCCGGCCGCGCAGCCACACGCAACCATTGCCGCCATCGGTGCAACGCGCCGGCATCAGTCCGAATCGCATCTGCAGCATCTCCGCAACCGACCGGTCCCCCGAGACGGCCAGATCGTCGGTGCCGAACTCCCTGACCGCCACGCCCACCGCGCGCCGTCTGGTCTCGAAGCGGCGGGTGACGACCTCAAGCCCCTCCAGCACGATCGGGTCCGGCTCAATCTCAATCACCAGCACCCTGCCGTCGGTGGGAACCCTGGCCTGCACGGCCCGGGCGGTGTAGCCGAGATTCTCGACCTGCACATTCCAGATTCCGGGATCGAGATCGCGCAGCGCGAACCGTCCGGTGGCGTTGGTAATGGACGCCCAATCGGTGCCAACCGCCGAAACGCGCGCACCAACGATGGGCTCTCCGTTGCGGGCGTCGATCACCTGGCCGACGATCCAGTCCGGGGGAACGGAGGCGCTGTCGCCGGTCTCCTGGGCGGCCAGCGGGGCAGCGAGAGACAGGACAATGGACGGACTCAGCAAGATGAGAGCCGGGAGCGCGATGCGGGCGAGAAGCGGGATTCCACGGGTCATTTCACACACCACCTTATCCATCTCCGGGCCTCACGGGCGTCTGCGAGGCCGGACCGAAGGTCATTCCGTTGCAACACCCAACCGCCATCGAATCCGTTGGGGGGCGGAGTGGGGAAGAAGCGCGACGTCCTTCCCGCGGCGACCGCCCCGGTCAGGACCGGCGGCCACTCCATAATAGTGTAGCCTGCGGGATGCCCGGCCACCACCCGGCGCTGGCGGCGCGTCCACCGCACCCGTCGGCCAAGGCGCGCTTCACGGGGTTGCGGGACGAGCCCGCACGGGTCTGGTAGAGCTTCGGAGGCCGGGCCTGCCTCACCCCGGTCGCTGCGGCTGCACCGCAATCACATGACGGTGAGTTCCCGTCGCCGCGCGCGCCAACTCCCCGGCTGTCATCCCCCCCGTTTCCGCCGCCACGCTCGGGTCATCCGCACCGAACCCCGCCGCGCAGCGATCGCCGCCCTTTGTGGCAATTCCGGCCAGCCACTCGTCGAAATCGTCGCCCAGAGGCACGCATAGTCCGTCGTTCTTGCCCCAAAAAAACTCGCGCAGCCGCACCAGCGAGACCATCGCCGGGGGCAGCTCCGAAGTCAGCCGATTACCCGCCACAATCAGCCGCAGCAGGCCCTTCAGCTCGCCGAGTTCGGGAGGAAGCGGTCCCGTGAGCCGGTTCGTGCAAAGGTAGAGCTCGGTCAGCCGCGCCAGTCCGCCCAGCGCGGGGGGAACGGGTCCCTCCAGCTCATTCTTGCAGACCGCAAGCGACCGCAGCGCAGTCATCTCGCCCATCTCGGGGGGAATCGGACCCGTGAGCCGGTTCGATCCCAGCTCCAGAATGGCCAGCGCGCGCAGACGGCCCATATCAGGGGGAATCGCGCCGCTCAGACCGTTTCCTCCAAGGTCAAGGTGCACAAGACTTTCCAAGTTGCCGATCTCGGGCGGAATCGCGCCCGACAACAGATTGCGCCCGGTCGCCAGTCCCCAGCCGAGGTTGAGCGCTCGCAGATTGCGCAGACGACCGATCTCGGGCGGAATCGCGCCCTCCAGACGGTTGCCGTAGAGGACAAGCCACTCCAGCCCTTCGAGTTGGCCGATCTCGGGAGGAATCGCGGTGAGCTCGTTGCTGTAGAGCAGCAGGGTGTCGAGCTGGGCCAGCTTGCCGATCTCGGGAGGAATCGGTCCACTCAGACGGTTCGCGCCCAGATTGAGCATCTCGAGCGCGGCCATGTCGCCGATCTCGGGGGGGATTGCGCCGCTCAGTTGGTTACCGGTCTCGGGTCGGGAATCGACGCCGCAGATGGCGAACCGGCGCATCTTCGTGAGTTGGCCGATCTCGGGGGGAAGCGGTCCGGTGAGGCGGTTGTAGCAGAGGTCGAGGACCTCCAGATTGCGCAGATTTCCGATCTCGGGGGGAATTTCCCCTTCCAGCTCGTTGCCGAATGCGCCCAGCCACTCCAGCTCGGTGAGCGCGCCGATCTCGGGGGGAATCGCTCCCGTGTGGCGATTGTAGGTCAGCTCCAGCGACCGCAGCCGGGTGAGGTGGCGGATTTCGGGGGGAATCGGGCCGGTCAGCGCATTCAGTCCAATGTGCAGAATCTGAAGGTGGGGAAGGCTGGCAATCTCGGGGGGAATCGTTCCGATAAGGCCGGTGTTGGTCAGCTCCAGCGCAACGACACGTCCTTCGCCGTCCACTCGGACGCCGTTCCAGTCGCCGAGCGGCAGATCGCTGCGCCAGCCGGAGTTGTCCTTCCAGACCGGGCCGCCCATGGCGTGGTAGAGTCTGTGGAGCGCGACTCGTTCGGTGAGCGGAAGCGACCGGAAGGGTGCCGAAGCGCTGATCTCGCCGAGGCGCGTGGTGAGGGTGACCGGACCGGGCAGGAGCGCGTGGGCCCAGTCGCCGCCGATGCGAACGATCGTGGAATCGCTGGATTCCCAGGCGAAGACGGCCGCTTCGAGCGCTGATCCGAGCGCGTCGATCGCCTCCGCGCCGAGCTGAAGCGAGTCTCCCACCGACAGCGAGTCCGCGGGCAACCGGAGCGCGATGGTTGCGGGCACCTGTGCGACCTCGACCGCGGCCGTGGCGGTCGCGGCGGCGGCGGTGGCTGTGATGGTGGTTGCGCCGTTGGCCTCCGCGGTGACCAGCCCGGTGGAATCGACGCGCGCCACCTCGCTGTGGGCCGAGATCCAGGCGACCGCGGCGTCGGCGATGATCTCGCCCTTCTGGTCGCGCACCGTGGCGGCAAGGCGGATCGTTTCGCCCAGCGACGCGAAGGTGGCCGTTCCGGGCGTGATCTCCACCGTCGCGGGCATGGGGGTATCCGGACCTGCGGGGTCGCCGCAGGCCGCGAGGGCAAGGAGGCCGAGGAGGGGAAGGCGGTGGGGGGGTGTGGTCATTTGCCGGCGTGGGGACGAAGCAGGGCGCGAGCGAGTGAGGGGTGGACTGGCGGGATTGGCTAGTGTGCGACGGCGTTGGCGATCCGGCAACGGCCGCCGCGGCCCGAATCGGGTGGAGGAGGACCGGTCCAGGTGAAGGCTAAGCCGGTCCAAGTGAAGGATAAGATAGCGTGGAGCGGTGCACGGAGGCTGCCCGGGCGACCGTTTCAACCATATTGAACGACCGTGCGGCGGCGCGTCGGCGCATGCCGTCCGAGGCAGTTACCCCCTACACCAGAAGCCATGCTCCTTCTGATTGCGGCACTCCTGGCGCTGGCGGTCGGCCCGCTCCTGGGCACCGCTCCCGCACACCGCCGCGCCGCCCTGGCCCCGGTGCTCGACGGGCTCGTCATGGCGGCGATTCCGGGGCTCGTCTTCCTGGAGTTCGTCCCGGCGGCGATCGGCGCCGGAAGCTGGGGCATCCTGCTCGCCCTCGCCATTGGCCTGACGCTGCCGACCGTCGTGGAGAAGATCGCGCACCGGGCGAGCCGCGCTACGCACCGGTGGGCGTTGCTGGCCGGAGTCGCGGGGGTCGCGCTGCACGCCGGAATGGATGGCGCCGCGCTGGCTACGCTCCCGGCCGACACGCCCCCTGGTCTCCCGCTCGCCGCCATCCTGCACCGGATTCCGGTGGCCGCGGCGGTCTGGTGGCTGGTCGGCAGGGAGATCGACCGCCGGGCCTCGCTCGCCGCCCTCGCGCTCCTGGCCGTCACGACCCTGGCCGGCTTTGCACTCGGAGACGCGGCCCGGACGATGGTGGCCGGAGCGGAGGCGGTGCGCTGGTTCCAGGCCGCGGTGGGGGGATCGCTGGTCCATGTCGTAATGCACCAGCGTGACGCGGCGGAAAGCGCGATCGATCGTCGCCGCGAGGGATGGGGGGCGGTGGTCGGAGCCGCGCTTCTGTTGGGGGTCTTTGCGGGGGGTGGAGGCGGGACCGGGGCCGCCGGATTCCTGTCGCGACTGTACATCCTCGCGGCCGAGAGCGCGCCCGCGTTGCTTCTGGCCTACCTGTGCGCCGGACTCCTCAGCGCCTTCCTTCCCCGGCGTTCGGTCCAATGGATGAATCGCGGCGGTGGCCTCGCGCGCGCGGGCCGGGGCATGCTGATCGGGCTTCCCTTCCCCATCTGTTCCTGCGGCGTCGTGCCGCTCTACCGCAGCCTGATCAAGCGCGGGGCGCCGCCCGCGGCAGCCGTCGCCTTCCTGGTGGCCACCCCGGAGCTGGGAGTCGATGCCGTGCTCCTTTCGATTCCCCTCCTGGGCCCGCAGGTAACCATCTTGCGGCTTGCCACCGCGGCCCTCGTGGCGCTGCTGGTGGGGTGGTGGGTGGGGGGACGCATCAGGGCGGCCGAGCCCGCGCCCGAATCCGGCGCCACCGCCGAGACCAATCCTGGCACCCGCGAACGGCTGAACGCCGCCCTCCGCACGGGAACGGGGGAAGTGGTCGACCACACGGCGCCCTGGATCGTCCTGGGACTGGGGGTCGCGGCCCTGGTGACCCCCTTCCTGGAGAGTGGCTGGCTGGGCAGTCTGCCGCCCGTCGCCGATGTCCTTCTCTTCGCCCTGCTCGGATTCCCGACCTACGTCTGCGCGGCCTCGGCCACTCCCCTCGTGGCCGCCTTCCTCGCAACGGGACTCTCGCCGGGTGCGGGAATCGCCTTCCTCATCACGGGACCCGCGACCAACATCTCCACCCTGGGCCTCCTGAGCAGCCTGCACGGACGGCGCGCCGCCATCTCCTTCGCCGCAGCCATGGTCGCGCTGGCGGTCACCTCGGGAATCGCGGTCAATGCGGCCTTCGCTTCGCTCGCCGTCCCTTCCCTCGCCGCCCTCACCGAAGACCCGGCCACCCTCGTGCAACAGATCGGCCTGATTCTGCTGGCCGGCCTCTTCCTCCGCTCGGTGCTACGCCGCGGCCTGCGCGCATTTGTGGGGGAGCTGCGCGAAGGGCTGGGGTGGGCGCATTAGGTTGGGGAAAACCACTCCCGGAGCGTGGCCTTGAGCTTGTGGAAGGCGGGATCCTGGCAACTCGACAGCGAGACTCGAGAAGCAATGTCGCCGAAGGTGGATGTGGTTGGCGGTCGTGGCAACCCGCGCTGGCGTCCCGCCCCACCCCGCCCCACCTTTTCGCCCCCACGGTCCGGTCCACCGACACCGTCGCCGCTCCTGCCCAGCGCTTCCACGATCCCTCCAGCTCCCCTCTTCGCCCGACCCGCAGCCGAGGCCGCCCCATGATCGCTTCGTCCCCTCCGACGCTCCCTCGCGCACGCCGCCGCGTCCACGCCGCGCTCGGCGTCGCCGTCACCCCCTTGATCGCCAGCCTCGCCCTCCCCCCCGCCCCCGCCACACCCCAGTTCGTCGCCCCGGCACCCGACCGCGCCGAAGGCGACGGCCCCTTCGACCGGCTCGTTATTCGCGGCGCGATCGTCATCGACGGCACCGGCGCTCCCCCCCGCGGCCCCGTCGACATCGTCATAGAGGGCAACCGCATCGCGCAGATCGCGGGCGTCGGCTACCCCGGCCTCCCCATCGACGAATCCCGCCGCCCGGCCCCCGGCACCCACGAGATCGACGCGCACGGCATGTACGTCCTGCCCGGCTTCGTCGACCTCCACCTCCACACCGGCGGCCTCCCCAAGACGCCCGAGGCCGAGTACGTCTACAAGCTCTGGATGGCGCATGGGGTCACCGCCGGGCGCGGCATCGAGTACGGTCCGGCCGACTTCTCGCTCTCCGAACGCGAGCGCGCCAACAACAACGAGATCACCGCGCCGCGCATGTTCGTCTATCAGCGCCCCGGGCAGGGGTGGGACCAGGGCACCGTACGGACACCGGAACAGGCGCGCGCCTGGGTCCGCTGGGCGCACGAGCAGGGCATCGACGGGATCAAGTTCGTGGCCTACCCGCCCGAGATCATGGAAGCGCTCCTCGATGAGGCCAACCAGCTCGGCATGGGCAGCGTGGCGCACCTCGCCCAGCTCGGGGTCGCGCAGATGAACGCCGTCGACGCAGCCCGCCTCGGCCTCGGCACCGTTACGCACTTCTACGGCCTCTTCGAAGCGCTCTACGACGACCACGACGTGCAGCCCTGGCCGTCCGACATGAACTACGCCAACGAGCAGCACCGTTTCGGACAGGTCGCGGCCCAGTGGAATCTGATCCACCCGCAGGGCAGCGACCAGTGGAACGCCATGCTCACCGAGCTGCTCTCGCACGACGTCATCCTCGATCCCACCATGACCGCCTACCTCGCAAGCCGCGACGTCATGCGCGCCCGCACCGCCGAGTGGCACGAGCGCTACACCCTTCCCAGCCTGTGGGACTTCTACGAGCCCAGCCGCGAGAACCACGGCTCCTACTACTACGACTGGACCTCCCACGACGAGATCCGGTGGAAGAACTTCTACCGCGTCTGGATGGACCTGCTCGACGACTACAAGGACATGGGCGGCCGGGTCACCGTAAGTTCCGATGCGGGTTTCATTTACAATCTCTTCGGCTTCTCGACGATCGAGGAGATGGAGCTGCTGCAGGAGGCCGGCTTCCATCCGTTGGAGGTCATTCGCGGCGCCACCATGCACGGCGCCCAGGCGCTCTTCGAACCCACCGGGCAACCGATCGAATTCGGGATCGTGCGCGAAGGACTGCTCGCCGATCTGGTGATCGTGCCCGAAAACCCGATCGACAACCTCAAGGTGCTCTACGGAACCGGTCACGAGCGCCTCAACCCCGACACGGGCATCAAGGAGCGCATCGGCGGCATCCGCTACACGATCAAGGACGGGATCGTGTACGACGCGCGGCAGTTGCTCGAAGATGTGGCCCGGATGGTCGAGGAGCAGAGGAAGGAGAGGGCGGCGGCGTCTACCGGATGAGCGCGGCTGCGGGGCAGCCCGCCCGAGCCCGGCCACGCGGCCACCATCCATGACCGAATCCTGCGTCCCACCCGGTGCGAGAGCCTCTCGGCGGGCTGCCACGGCCGGCCCTCGCGGGCCGGCAGCGAGGCCGCCGCTCTGGACCCCGTCGCGGGAACGCGTCCGCGCGAGCAACCTCGCGGCCTTCGCGGCCTGGTTGGCGGAGCGCGGCCATGGTCGCGGGCACGGCGTGGGCCCCCTCGCGGCCACCATTTCCCGGCATGGCCGCCTTTCCCGCGACGGCTACGACGCCCTGTGGCGCTGGTCGGTGACCGAACAGGAGGCCTTCTGGAGCGCGGCCTGGGACTGGTTCGGGATCGTGGGCGAGAAGGGTGGCCGCGTCCTGGCCGGCGGCGGCCGAATGCCCGACGCCCGCTACTTCCCGGACGCGCGGCTCAACGTTGCCGAGAACCTTCTGCGCCTCCGCACCGGCGACCCCGCCATCATCGCGCGGGCCGAAGACGGCCGCTGCTGGGCGGTGAGCTGGCGGGAGCTGCACGACCTCGTCTCGCGGCTGGCCCAGGCGATGCGCGCGCACGGAATCGGCCCCGGCGACCGCGTGGCCGCGCTGCTTCCCAATGTGCCCGAAGCGGTTGCGATCATGCTGGCCAGCGCCTCGATCGGCGCCGTCCTCTCCACCGCCTCCCCCGATTTCGGCGCCCGCGGCGTGATCGACCGTTTCGGCCAGGTCGGCCCGCGCCTCCTCTTCGTCACGGACGGCTACAGCTACCGCGGCCGCCGCTACGAGACGCTCCCGCGCGTGCCGGCGATCGTGGCCGGGCTGCCCACGGTGGAGTGCACGGTGATCGTGCCGAATCCGGCTGGTGGGGCCGCTCGGCGGGAAAGGGCAGCGGGGGGCAGTGCGGGGATTGCGGCCGGGCACGGGCCAAACCGCAGCCGGGCGGGGGCGGCGGCCGCAACGGACGGCGGGGCAGGTGGCGCGGCGATCGTGGCCGAACCGGGTGCGGGGGGGGTTCGGGGGGGTGGGGACCGGGGGCCGAGCCGGGGTGGGGCGGGGCGGACAGGCCGCGTGACGGAATCTCACCGCGCCGTCGAACTCGACACCTTCCTCCGCCCCTTCGTGGCCCGCGAGATCGATTTCGCGAGGCTTCCCTTCGACCATCCGCTCTACATCCTCTTCTCCTCCGGCACCACCGGTCCTCCCAAAGCCATCGTGCACCGTGCGGGCGGCGTCCTCCTGCAGCACATCAAGGAGCACCGGCTGCACTGCGACATTCGCCCGGGAGACCGCGTCTTCTACTTCACCACTCTGGGCTGGATGATGTGGAACTGGCTCGTCTCGGCGCTGGCCTCGGGGGCCACGATCCTGCTCTGGGACGGATCGCCCGTACACCCCGCGGGCGACGCGCTCTTCGACTTCGCCGACGACACCGGCATGAAGCTGATGGGGGTCTCGCCCGGCTTCCTGGGAGCGCTTCGCAAGGAGGGAGCCAGCCCCCGCGAAAGCCACGATCTCTCGGCGCTGCGCACGCTGCTGTGCACCGGATCGCCCCTGGCCGCGGCGGGCTTCGAGTATGTGTACAACCACATCAAACGCGACGTGCATCTGGTGTCGATTTCGGGCGGCACCGACCTCTGCGCCTGTTTCGTGGGCGGGGTCCCCGGCTGGCCGGTCCGGGCGGGCGAGATCCAGGGTCCGGCGCTGGGCATGGCCGTCGATGTCTTTTCGCCCGTTGGTTCCGAGATGGACCAGGGAAAAGGCGAGCTGGTCTGTACGGCCCCCTTCCCCTCGCTGCCGCTGGGGTTTCTGAACGACGACGACGGGAGCCGCTACCTGGGCACCTACTTCGAGCGGTTCCCCGGGGTCTGGCACCACGGCGACTACGCCGAGAAGACGGCTGGCGGCGGCTACGTCATCCACGGCCGGTCGGACGCGACCCTGAATGTGCGCGGGGTACGGATCGGCACGGCCGAGATCTACCGACCGGTGGAGGGCATGCCCGAAGTGGCCGAGGCGCTCGCGGTCGGACAGCGCCGGGGCGAGGACACACGCATGGTGCTCTTCGTGCGGCTGGCGCCGGGGCTACGGCTCGATGCGGCGTTGCGCGACCGGATCCGCCGGGCTCTGAGGACGCAGGCCAGTCCTCGGCACGTGCCCGCAAGGATCGTCCAGGTCGACGACATCCCGCGCACCCGCAGCGGCAAGATCGTAGAGCTGGCGGTGACGGCGGTGGTGCACGGCGAGCCGGTCAGGAATGTGGAGGCGCTGGCCAACCCGGAGGCGCTGGAGGAGTTTCGGGGCAGGGTGTGAGGCCGTCGTGGGGGTTGGCGCAAACGCGGTCAGGGCGGGCGGTCAGAGTCCTGTGATGGCCGTCAACCAATGGTCAACCTGGCTGGCGCAGCGACCCTTCCTCCCCCTCAACACCCCGGCACCCCCACTTGTCCCTGTGGCGGCTTCCCTCCCTATTATTCCGTATCCCGAAGTCCAGTGCCGCAGAGAACGCGACGATTCGTCAACGATTCCATCATCGGCGGTTTTCTGCATGGACGATTCCTTCTTGCGAGACAATCCCTTCCCCGAGAACAACGCGCACCCATACTACGGAGACATCCATGAGTCGAATTCTTGCCGCAACGGGCCTCGCCCTTGCCCTGACCGCCGGGGCCGACGCCCAACAGTCATCGCGAACCGAACCCGTGACGGGCATCCGCGACAACGGTACCGGGTATCACGTCCTGGTCGGTGCGCGGGTGGTCACCGGGCCGGGCCAGGTCATCGAGAACGGCACCATCGTGATCCGCGACGGGCTCATTCAGCGGGTTGAACGGGGGCAGGATCCGCCCGCCGGCGCGCGCGTCTGGGATCTGAGCGGGCTGACAATCTATCCCGGCTTCATCGATGCGCACGCCGATCTGGGGATGGACGCGGTTCCGGAGGGCGGCGATGTCGGACCCACGCACTGGAATCCGCAGGTGCGGGCCTGGTTCAGCACGACCGCCAACCTCCAGGACGACGAGGACCGGCGCGAGGCGCTGCGCTCGCAGGGCTTCGGCACGGCGCTGGTGGTTCCAAAGCAGGGGATCTTCCGGGGGACCGCGTCGGTGGTGAATCTCGGCGAGGAGGGGGTGCGCGAGCGGGTGCTGCGCCCCGATCTGGCCCAGTCGGTCGGGTTCCAGCGCTCCTTTGCGCTCGGCGGCGCCTACCCGAACTCGGCAATGGGGGTCATAGCGCTGATAAAGCAGACCTGGATGGACGCCGACTGGTACGCGCGCGCCTGGGATGCCTACGAGACCGGCGGCCGGGCCTTCCTGCCGCCGGAAACAAGCGAGGCGCTCGCCGCATTGCAGGACGCCGCCAACGGAGAGCAACCGGTCCTCTTTGAGACGAACAGCGAGGAGGACTACCTGCGCGGGCACAAGCTCGCCGGAGAGTTCGGGCTGACGCCGTGGTTTCGCGGCAACGGGCTGGAATACCGGCTGATCGATGTGCTGCGCGGCCGCACCGATCCTCTGATCGTTCCCCTGGACTTTCCCGACGCGCCGGATGTGGGCGACCCGGAGGCCGCGCTGAATGCATCGCTGGCCGGACTGCGCCACTGGTATCTTGCCCCGACGAGTCCCGCCCAGCTTGCCGACGCCGGAGTTGACTTCGCGATCACTTCGGACGGCCTGTCATCGCTGAACGAGTTCCTGCCCAATCTGCGGATCGCGGTGGCGCGCGGGCTTGACGAGGACGACGCGCTGGCGGCTCTCACGACCACGCCCGCCTCCTGGCTCGGAATCGACCGCACCCACGGAACCATCGACGAGGGCAAGGTCGCGAATCTGGTCGTCAGCGAGGGCGACCTCTTCACCGAAGAGGCCACGGTCCGCGACGTGTGGGTGCAGGGGAGGGTCTACGGCGTCACCCGCCCGGCGCAGATCGACCCGCGCGGCACCTGGGAAATCGCATCGGAAGACGAGTGGGGATTCGACGCGATCCTCACCCTGGAGGGTCCGCTGAACCGGATGCGCGGCTCCATTGAGGTCGCGGGAGTTCGCTTCGACATACCGGAAGGACTGCGCATCGATCTGGCTTCGGCAACCGCGGTGGCGGAAACCGGCCGCCTCGAAGCCCGCTTCGACGGCGAGGAGATGGGCTTCCAGGGAATGATCCTGCTCTCGGGATCGGTTAGCGGCGACGAGTTCTACGGTTGGACTTCGCTGCCCAACGGGGCCGATCCGTCCTTCCGCGGCGAGCGCGTGGAGGGGTTCGAGGGAGGGGCGCGCGGCACGGTCGCGATGAATGTTCCCGAGATCGACCTGCCCTTCATTCGCCCGATGATGGAGTATGGGCGCGCGTCGCTGCCCGAGCAGCCCGAGGCGGTGATCGTGCGCAACGCCACTCTCTGGACCCAGGGTCCCGGGGGACGGATGGAGAACGCCGATCTGCTGGTGGAGGCGGGAAGGGTGATCGCGGTCGGAGCCGGGCTGGACGCTCCGCGCGGCGCGGTGGAGATCGACGCGGCGGGCAAGCACGTGACGCCGGGGCTGATCGATCCTCACATCCACTCCGGGGTGAGCGCGGTGAACGAGAGCGGATTCGCCATCGTTCCCGAGGTACAGATGGGCGAAGTCGTCACCCACAACAACATCTGGATGTACCGCCAGCTCGCCGGAGGACTCACGACCGCGCACATCAAGCACGGTTCGGCCAACCCGATCGGGGGCGAGAATGTGATCGTGAAGATGCGCTGGGGGGCGCTGCCCGAAGATCTGATCCTCGAACATCCGGCCCGCACGGTGAAGTTCGCGCTCGGCGAGAACCCGAAGCGGCGCCAGGGGCGCTACCCCGACACGCGCATGGGAACGCAGGAGATCATCCGCGACCACTTCATGGCGGCCCGCGACTACGAACGCGCATGGGAGCGCTGGGAGGCCACCGGCGAAGGGATTCCGCCGCGCCGCGATCTGCGCATGGAGGCGATCCTGGACATTCTCGGCCAGGAGCTGCTGATCTCGTCTCATGGCTACCGCGCCGACGAGTTCCTGGCGCTGGTGCGGCTGGCCGAGGAGTTCGGCTTCCGCGTGCAGACGCTGCAGCATGGGGTGGAGGCCTACAAGATCGCGCCCGAGCTGGCCAACTCGGGGGTGGCGGCGGTGGTGTGGAGCGATTGGGGCGCCTTCAAGATGGAGGCCTACGATGCGACCCTCTACAACGCGCGCGTTCTGATCGAGGCCGGGGTGACGACTTCGCTGCACTCCGACAACAGCGAAATCGCCAGCCGCATGAACTGGGAGGCGGGCAAGCTGCTGCGCTCCGGACTGACCGAGGAGCAGGCGCTCTCGACCGTAACCAGCGGTTCGGCGGCGGCCATCGCCATCGACGACCGCGTGGGCTCGCTGGAACCGGGCAAGGATGCGGACTTCGTCATCTGGAATGGAAATCCTCTGTCGCAGTTCACCCGCGCCGAGCAAACCTGGGTGGACGGACGACGTTACTTCTCGCTGGAGGAAGACGCCGCCATGCGGGAACAGATCGAGAGCGAACGCACGCAGCTCATTCAGGCGGTGCTTTCGGCCTCGGGCAACGGCGGACGGAACGCCGGAGGAACCAACTGATGAGAGCGACCAAGCGAACGAGCCCGACTACGCAACCGAGCGCGACCACGCGGCACAAGACCACAACGATGGGAGGAATCATGAAGGGCCTGTTTTCCCGGTGCCGGGTGTCCCGGTACGGAGCGTCCCGGCGCGGCAGCGCGTCCACCCCGATCCTTGCCGCCATTGCCGTCGCCGCAGTCGCGGTGTGGCCCACCCAAGCGAGCGCGCAGGTGCGGATGACGGTTCCGCCCCAGTCCCAGGCCGTGGCGCTCCAGGGCGCGACGATCCACACCGTCACGCAGGGCGTGATCGAAAACGGCACCATCGTCTTCGAGAACGGGGTCATTACCGCGATCGGCGCCGATGTCGAGATTCCAGCGGGCGCGCAGCGGGTGGATCTTTCGGGCAAGCACATCTATCCCGGCCTGATCGACGCCTACAGCACGGTGGGGATTGCCGAGATCGGCGCCGTCGACGTCTCCAACGACGTGAACGAGCTGGGGGATTTCAACCCCAACGTGCGCGCCGATGTCGCGGTCAACGCCGAGAGCCGGCACATCGGGACAACCCGTTCGGCGGGGGTGCTCACCACCATGACCACGCCGGGAGGCGGGCTCGTCTCGGGCATGTCGTCCGCAATGAGCCTGGAGGGCTGGAGCTGGGAAGAGATGTCGCTGGAATCGGCGGCCGCCCTGAATGTCAACTGGCCCAACCCGCGCGGGGGAAGGTTCCGCGGATTCGGTGGCGGTCGGCCCTTCGGCGGTGGCCAGCGTCCCGAAATGCCGACCTACGCCGAACAGGTGGAGCAACTCAAGGACTTCTTCGCCGAGGCGCGCGCCTACCGTGACGCGCTGGCAGCGGGCGAGGAGGTGCGCAGCGATTCCCGCTACGCCGCCATGATTCCCGCGCTCAACGGCGAGATTCCGGTGGTCGTCGCCGCCGACGGTGCCGGCCAGATCAACGACGCCATCACCTGGGGCCAGGAAGAGGGCCTGAGGATCGTCATCCGCGGCGGCCGCGACGCCATCCACGTCGCCGACCGCCTGGCCGCAAACGACATCCCGGTCATCCTTACCTCCACCATGGCCGCCCCCGGCCGCCCCTACGAGGGCTACGACGGCGCCTACACCATGCCCGCCCGCCTTCACGAGGCCGGGGTGCGCTTCGCGATCTCCGGCGGCTCCGGCTCGCTCTACTCGAACCGGCTGCCCTGGGAAGCGGGCGTCGCGGTCGCCTTCGGACTCCCCGAAGAGGAAGCGCTCCGGGCGGTCACCATCAACGCCGCCGAGTTCATGGGCATCGCCGATCGCGTCGGTTCTCTGGAACCCGGCAAGCAGGCCACCCTCCTGATCACCACCGGCACGCCCCTCGACATGACCAGCGAGATCGAGCAGGCCTACATCCAGGGCCGCGAGCTCGACATGATGGACATCCAGAAGTGGTTCTTCGAGAAATACATGACCAAGATCATGCAGCAGATGAGGAGGGTTTCGTAGGCGATAGCTATAGGCTAACAGCTAGGAGGTCTGTTGTGGACCTGCAACGCATGGCGGTGTTCCGGAAGGTTCCTGAAGGCTACATCGCCTTCATCGAGGAGCTTCCCGGTGCCAACATCCAGGGCGCTTCCCTCGAAGAAGCTCGGTCGAACCTTCGCGAAGCCGTCGCCATGGTGATCGAAGCCAACCGGGAAATGGCCCGTGAAGACGCCGACGGCGGTGCGGTCATTTCGGAGAACCCATCACCGTCACGGCGTGAAGCGCCGGGACGTGCTGCGGCACTTGGCGCAGCACGGGGTGCGCCTTCCCTGCGTGAGGGCGAGAACCACACCCTCTACATCAACCGGCAGGCCAGGAAGGTCTCGACGATACCCTCGGCACAACGAGATCAACCGGGATCTCGCCAGAAAGAGCTGCAAGGGACCTCCAAGTGCCCCGGCCGCTAGACAGCAAAAACATGATCCTGCTGCGGGTTGCCGGATCCACGTTGTCGGTCATGAAACCGGTTCCGCCTACCCCCCCACCCCCGCCGCCCGCGCCACCACCATCCCCGACGCCCCCGACATCGCGCGGTAATACCTCACGAAGCGGCGCGTTTCCGGTGCGTCGTAGTCGGCCAGATTCTGCGCCCAGCGGTAGGCGATCGGCTGGAACCAGAGCTCGGCCTCGACCGTGAAGGGGGCGTTGGCGGCGTTGATCGGCACCGTGTAATGGACGCGGTCCGAGCCCGCGGTGAAGTCCGGGTCGGCGGCGGCGTTGCCCACCACCTGGACGCGGGGGTCGGCGCGGGCCGCGTCGAAGCCGTCGGGGAGGATGCGGTTGTCCTTTACCCAGCGCGCGGCCGACATGAGGCCGGTGGTCACGGCGCCGTTCGCATCGGCCATGACGCCCTGGTAGATCTGCACCTGGCCGGGCATGGTAATCACCGTGTGGTGCGGCTCGAAGCGGGAGCCGTCGCTGTCGTGATCGTCGCCGACGAGGCTGCCGTCGGGGTTGACGGCGCCCGATTCGAAGACGCGCTCGCCCCAGCGGTCGGTGACCACGAAGCGCAGCCACGCCCGCCGCGACGGGTAGGCGGTCGGGAACTTGTGACCGGCCTGGTTGCGCACCGTCACGGTGGCCTCGAGGCGGCCGCCCCCGATTCCGATCGGGCCCATTTCGAGGGTGGCCGTGGCGGTGCGGAGGTGGTCGGCGGTGCGGGTCGCGGCGAGTTCCAGCTCCTGGGGCGGTGCGGTGACGCCGAGCTCGGCGCGGTAGCGGTTCAACATTCGCAGCATGAAGAAGTTGCCGCCCCTGAAGACGTGCCGCGAAACCTCGGGCCGGGCCTGCCCCAGAACCCGCGTCACCGGCACATCCTCGCCGACCTCAGGCATGTGACAGTCCTGGCAACTGTGCTCCCGTTCGGCGCCATCCGCGTAGGCGCTCGCCCGCCACTCCAGGTAGGGAGACTGTTCGGGGAAGGCGGGGCTTTCGCCGCCGGGCCGGACCGCATGGGTAATGACGGTGTGGCACGAGGCGCAGAACGCGGAAGAGCTCAGATGTTCGCCCTGGGTGGGACGAAAGCCGGTGGCGGAATGCATGATGCCGACGCCGCCCGGATCGGGTTCGAAGGGACCGAAGATCGCGCGTCCCTCGGGCGGGGAATCGGGAGCGACCACGAAGCGCGCGGTAAAGCTCTCCTCGCTGCCGAGCCCGTCGGGCTGGATCTGGTGGCAGAGCGCGCAGGAGACGCCATCGGCCGCCAGACCGGCGTGCGGTCCCTCGGCGCCGCCAATCGGCAGGTTCGCGAAGACCCGTCCGGAGCCCCCCTCCTGGAGCGCGGCCACCGTCGCCATCGGCATGTGGCAGCGCGAGCACTCCCCCTCGATGTCGGCGGCCGCTTCGGGGTAGTCCATGACTTCGCGGCGCACGGCAGCCTGGAAGTAGGGATCGCGGGCCGCGTTGGCCATCATCGAGGCGCGCCAGTCGAAACCGATCGAGACATCGGTGCCGTCGCTGGCGGTAACCCCCTTGTGACAGGCGACGCAGCGGTCGGAGGTGCGGAAGTGGTCGGCGGGGCTGGTTTGCATGGAACCCGCCTGGGCGGCCGCGCGCGAGGCCGAAACAGCCAGCAAACCGGCCACGGGAAGGGCAACCGCAATGGCAGTCACCGCAGCCGCGAAGAACAACCCGGCCACCGGTCCGGCTGCGGGGCCGCAACGGGGTCTGGACGCGCGCGCGGAGCGGGGGTTTTGCCGCGGAGCGCGCAGTCCCGCAGGCGCACCCTCGCGGTCCACGCCCCTTTGCCACGCAGGAGACCGCACCGGAGCCGCCATCTTCATTCTCGTCACCACCCTTCGAAGAAGCCGCCGTCGAACCAGTCCAGCAGCACATAGGCCAGAAAACGCACCGGGCGGAAAGTTTCCCCGGCATCGCCCAGCGGAACCAGCAACCCGAAGTTGGCGAGCACATGCTGCCGCGTATTGAGGGCGACCTGAAGCTGCGGCACAAGATCGAATTGGATCTCGGCGCCGGACTCGAACTCGCGCCTGGCCTGGGTTTCGAGCATCGGCGTCCAGACGCGTCCCCAGTCGCCCTCGGTGAAGCTCTGGCCGATGACGAAGCGCCCGAAGCCCTCGTTGTGACCGCTGTCGTAGAGGGGCGTTTCGAACCCGGCCTGCGCCTGAATGAAGGCGTCGTCGGGGAGGATCTGGCCGTAGGATGCGAATCCCTCCAGCGCGTTGCCCGCCGCCCCCAGCCCAGCCGTCTCGTCGCCGGTGGACAGGATGACCTCGCCGCCCACCGAGAAGATGGTGCCCGTCTCCAGACTGTGATGGAGCGCGTGCTTGACCCCCAGCACGACATCGCCCAGGCCGTGCCGCCAGCCTCCCTCGTCTTCCGCCGCACCCGCCTGCGCGCCTGCCCTCTGACGATCGCCCGTCCGGTAGCCCGCCATTGGATGATCCGTAGCCCGGTAGCTCGCCATTTGCCGACCGGGATCGGCCGGAGCTCCGTGATCGTGATCGTGCCCGTCGGCCGCCGTGTGCCCTCCGGTCCAGCCGTAGGGGATCACCAGCTCGATCTGGCTGCGCGGACCGAAGCGGTACTCGTAGACGTACGCACCCATGAGGCCACCGTCGCCCTCCAGGTCCACCCCCGCCTCCACCACCCATTCGTCCTCCGGGTAGGCCTTCTCGGTGAGGAGCGGACGCGGCAGGTTGAGCTCGCCGCGCGGCCAGTTGTCGTCGGTGCAGAGGGTGCGGATGTAGCCCATCACGCGAGCAAGCTGCTCTTGCGACAGGGCGCCGCGAAAGGCCGGCATCATCTCGCTGAAACCGCGCACCGGACCCCCTTCGTGCGCCACCGCGATCCAGTCGCCGTCGGGTTCCCGCGCCGCAAAGTCGCAGTCGGTGAAGTCGGGGAGCTCCTCCTCGAAGGCCACCTGGTAGCGGTCCAGACCGGTGCCGTCGAGTCCGTGGCAGTTGGCGCAGGAAGCCGCGTAGATCGCCTCGCCGCTCGCATTGGCCAGATCTTCGCCATTTGCGGCCAGGGGAAGCTGGGCCGGGGCGGAGGCGGGGAGGCCGGCCAGGAGAACCAGCGCCAGCCCCGCGGTGGAAGAAAAACGGCCCGCCGCAGAGGACGGGCGCCCCGCCACGGAGCCCGCCACGGAGCCCGCCATGGAGGTGGGGCGCTTCGCTACGGAAGACAGGCGTCCCGCCACGAAATTGCCGGACATGCCTGGCCCTCGAGGAGAGCGAGATCCCGGGCGCCGCACAGACGCCATCAGATCTTCGTCAGCAGCCACCGGAGGATGACTCGCGCGATGGTCTTGAGGATTTTCGCCATGGCTTCTACAGTGGGGCGCCGCGGGGACGATTGTCAAAGTGGGGGGCGGGAGGCAGGGTCAGGCACCTCTACCTTCACCGGGATCATGCCTCCGTCGCCGAAGAGATCGCGCGCGCCCATTCGCCCACCGCTCCCGGCCGGTCACACGATCGCCAGCTCCGTCGTGATCTCAATGCACCGATGCAGGGTGCGGTACACGGGACAGCGCATGGGGTGCAACTCGAAGGCTCTGCGAATCGCCGCAGCAGCGCGTTCCCGGTCCTGGTCCCGGTCCGTCTCGTTCAGCCGCTCCGACGCCTTCAGCAGGTACCGGACATGAATCGCCCGAATCACCAGAACGCCCTCTTCCTTCCCCACCCTCCCGGTCACCTCGGCCTCCAGCTTCCCCTCCGACGCCCCGATCCCGCGTGCCTCCAGCACGCCCCCGAAGGTGCCGACCAGTCAGCCTCCGGTCGCGGCGATCACATAATCCAGGGTGGTCGTGGTTTCGGTCGCCACACCAGCCACCCCGTAGTGCTCCGCGATCGCGCCGTGAACGCCAAAGGAAACGGGTTCGTCGTTGGCGGGCAGCCAGGCCAGGCGCAACGGTCCGCGGATTCGTTCGATCCGGATGTCGGCCTGGTAGACGGTCTTGCTCATTGAGTCTCCATGGGTGAAGGAGGTTGCGTCGGTCGTGTCTTGCTGTTTCCGGAGCGGTCAGGCGGGCCAGAGCCAACCGAAAACGCCGGCGGTCAGAAGCGCGTAGAGGAGGCCGTCGAAGCTGTGCTTGACCGCGACGGAGAAGGGGAGGCCGAACCAGATGCTCTCCTGGTAGCCAATGAAGCCATGCGCCATGAAGGCGGCCGTGCCGGTGATCTGGAAGACGGCCAGATAGGAAGCGCCGGGAGCGAGCGCCGCCGATGCGATGTAGGCAACGAAGACCGTGACGACCAGGAACAGGATGAACGACTTGAACATCGCCGGAGCCATTTTTGCCGTCGTGGTGAAATCGCGGACGCGGAGGACGCCCGCCGGACCGCTCTCCCATCGTTCCCTGAAGTCGGCCATGGCCTCGTCGCTGCGGTCACCCCACTGCATGAACGGGAAGTAGTACAGGCCGGGGCCATCCGTCCCCTTCGCCACACCCTCGCGCAGCGCGTCTTCATCCGCCGGGGGAGTCCAGTCGTTGCGGTGATGCGGAAGGATCATCCAGACGGCGACGCTTGCCACGAAGACGGCGACGGTGGAGAGGAGAATCGGAAGCCAGAGGGTGACGAGACCGTCCATTGCCGTTGCGCTCTTCCTTGGCGGGGAGTGACTTGTGGGTAGCGGGTGCCGTTGCGCCTGCGAGCCGTGGCGTGCGCTGGCGCGCCCGCGAACGGCGGTTTCCCGTGCCCGGACCGAGGGTTCCTGCCGCGCACGGACGACCGCGACGCCCGCATTCAGACGACCGGGATGATACTATACAGCGTCCACATGGCCAACTGATGGCCCTTTGGCACGGCCTTCGGCCCCCACCCCTGGAAGAGGCGCTGGCGATGGCTGCAACCGCTCCGGCCCGGCACGAACACCGCACGGCTGCAACCGCTCCGGCCCCGCGACGCTCTCTCCGGGCCGGCCCCGCGGCGGCGATTGCCGCAATCCTCGTTGCGCTGATTGCGCTCGTGGCCCTGGCGCCCGCCCCCGCGCAAGCCCAGACCGACCCCCGCGTCCTCGAGATCATCGACGAGGTGGACCGCCTCATGCGGGGCGAGAGCAGCGCGGGCATCATGCGCATGGAGATCGATACCGAACACTGGTCGCGGTCGCTCGAGATGCGCGTCTGGTCGCTCGGCACCGAACACTCCCTGGTTCGCGTCGAAGCCCCCCCGCGCGAGGCCGGGATGGCCACCCTGATGGTCGGCGGCGAGGTCTGGAACTATCTGCCCAATGTCGATCGCACGATCAAGCTGCCCCCCTCGATGATGCTCGGCTCGTGGATGGAGTCCCATTTCACCAACGACGATCTGGTCAAGGAAAGCCGGCTCATCGAGGACTACGACATCGTCATCTCGTACGAGGGACCGCGCGCGGCCGCAGGCGGCGAGGAGGCGGGCGCGGGCCAGGAGATCTGGGAGTTCACGCTTTCTCCGAAGCCGGAAGCCCCCGTGATCTGGGGACGGATCGAGCAGGAGGTCCGCCAGAGCGACCGCATGCCGTTGGTGGCGCGCTACTTCGACGAGGACGGCGCGCTGATGCGAACAATGCGCTTTTCGGGCTTCTCCGTGCTCGGCGGACGCACCCTTCCCACGCGCATGGTCATCGAACCGGCCGACGAGAACGAACGCACCGTGGTGACCTACCTGGAGCTGGAGTTCGATGTGGGACTCGAACCCGGCTTCTTCAGCCTGCGGAATCTGCGGGCGCGGCGGTGAGCGGGATCGCTGGATCTTCGGCCCCCCGCACTCCGGCAAACGGGCTCGGGCGAGCGCGGTGAAGGACGCTGAGGCGGGAGCGGCGGCGCGGGTGGCGCGCGAACGGTCCGGCCGCATCTGGTGGCGGATCGCCTGGCGAAATCTCTGGCGCAACCGGCGGCGCACGATCCTGACCGCGGCGGCGCTCTCCTTCGGTTTCGTGTCGGCGGTGCTCATGATCGCCTTGATGGATGGCATGACCGAGGAGATGGTCTCGAACGGGACCCGCGTTGTCACCGGGCAGGTCCAGATTCACTCCAGCGACTACCGGCCCGAACGGAGCATTCACGACACGATGGGCGGGCGCGCGGGGATCGATGTCGCGGGCACGGTGGCGGCGATTCAGGGGGTGGACGGGGTCGGCGGGGTCGCGCCGCGGGTCTACGGAGGGGGACTGGTCAGCTCCGGCAACGAGACGGCGGGCGCCGTGCTGATGGGACTCGACGCGGTGCGCGAGGAGGCGGTGAGCCGCTTCGGGGCGGCGATGGCCGAGGGACGGCTGCCGTCGGGGCGGGGCGAGATCGCGATCGGGGCGGCGATGGCCGAGACGATCGGGGCCGGGCTGGGGGACGAGGTAGTGCTGGTGGCGCCCGCGGCGGACGGCTCCACGGGCAACGATCTCTTCGCCGTAACGGGAATCTTCCGGTTGGGGGTGGGCGGCTACGACGACGGCTACGCGCTGCTGGAGCTGGCCACCCTGCAGGAGCTCATGGCGCTCGACCCCGGGCGAATCCACGAGATGGCGATCTCGGTGGCGCGCATTGGCGAGGCCGATGCGGTGGCCGAGCGGGTGACGGGGGCGGTGGGGGGGGCGGGACTGGTAATCGAGCCCTGGTCGGTCTTCCTCGAACAGCTCTACTTCATGACGAGCCTGATGGACGCGGCCAACGGCATCGTCGCGCTGATGATCTTCGGGATGGCGATCTTCGGCGTGGCCAACACGATGCTGCTCGCCACCTTCGAGCGCCGCCGCGAGTTCGCGGTCGCCCGCGCGCTGGGAACTTCGGGCCGCGCGATCGTCCGGATCGTCGTGTGCGAGGGGCTCTTTCTGGGAGTCGTGGCGCTCGCCGCCGGAGCGGTGGTGGCGATCCCGGTCGTCGTCTGGTTCCACGAATTTCCCCTTGACCTGAGCGCCTTCGTCGGCACCTACGAGATGATGGGTTCGGCGATGCGCCCCTACCTTACCGCCGAGTATTCCTGGGACGGACCGCTCATCTCGGCACTCGCGCTGGTCGGCACCGGACTGGCATCGGCGCTCTATCCCGCCTGGCGCGCCGTCCGCATTCCCCCTGCCGACGCCCTGGCCGGACGGTGACGCCGATGGCCTCCCGCCTCCCCATCCTCTTCCGCCTCGCGCTGCGCAATCTGGGCCGCGAGCTCCGCCGCTCCTCCCTTACCGCCGCCGCCATGGTCTGGGGGCTGGCGCTGCTGATCGTTTCGCGCACGCTGTCCGACGGCGCCCACGAGGACTGGATCGATTCGGGGGTGCGCCTCGCGACCGGTCACATCGTTTTCAACGCACCCGGCCACCGCACCAGCGACAGCCTCGACGACCGCCTGGCCGCGGACCAGGTGACGGCGGCGCTGGCGGCGGTGCGCGCGCTCGAACTGCCCACCTCGGCGCTCACCTCGGTGCGGGTCTCGACGCGGGGACTGGCTTCTTCGCCCGACGGCGCGATCCCGGTCGCCGTACACGGTGTGGAGGCGGAGGCCGAACTCGCCTTCTCGCGCCTCGGCGCCGAAGTCCTGGATGGCCGCTATCTCGAAGCGGGAGACCGTCTTCATGCCTTTGTGGGCCAGGGCATGGCGCTGCGGCTGGGGCTGCGCACCGGCTCGCGGATGGTGCTGACCGCGCAGTCGGCCGCGGGCGAAATCGAGGGGCAGCTTGTGCGCGTGGTGGGAACCTTCCGCACGGGACTGACGGAGCTCGACGAATCGCTCGTCCACATTCCCCTGCAAACGGCGCGCGACTGGCTCGGCGTCGGGGGCGCAACCACCGTGTCCACCCTTCTTCCCCACTCCTCCCTCACCGCCTCCACCTTGGAAGATACCCGCGCGCGGGTGGCGCCGAGTGGCATCGAAGTCACCCCCTGGGAGGAATCGACGCCCGAACTCTACTCCGCGGTCAGGATCGACGATGGCGGCGACTGGGTCTTTCACCTGATTCTCTTTGCGATTGTGGCGATGGCGATCCTCACGGCGATCTTCATGTCGGTGCTGCACCGCAAGCGCGAGCTGGGACTGCTGCGCGCGCTGGGCCTGAGCGGACGCGAGACCGGATGGGTCGTCTTCATCGAAGGACTGCTGCTCACCGCGGCCGCCGGACTGGTCGGCGTCGGGGTCGGCTTCGCGCTGGTCTGGATCTTCTTTCGCAACGGACTCGACCTCACGGGCCTGATGCCCCAGGACTTCACCTTCGGCGGCATCGTCTTCGATCCGGTCATGTATCCGGTCATCGAGGCGCGGCACCTCCTTCAGAGTCTGTTCTTTACGGCGGTGATCGGGGTATCGGCGTCGATCTATCCCGCATGGCATGCGGCAGCCCTCGATCCGGCCGATTCGGTCAAGGTGGATTAGATGCGGACGACTTCAACTTCCCGGACGGATGCGGCTTCGGCCCCGGCTTCCCTCTCGCAATCGGCGGCCCCGGCTACGCCCGTCGCGGTGCGAACCGAGGATCTCTGGAAGACCTACCCGCAGGAGCCGCGTCCGGTCGAGGCGGTGCGCGGTGTCGATCTGGTCGTGGAGCGCGGCGCGTTTCTTGCCATGGCGGGGCCGTCCGGTTCCGGCAAGACAACGGTGCTGAATCTGCTCGGCGGCCTCACACGGGCGACCCGCGGCCGCACCTGGATCGAGGACCGCGAGATCACCGAACTCTCCGACCGCGAGCTGGCCCGGGTGCGCATGCACCGAATCGGCTTCGTCTTCCAGTCCTACAACCTGTTGCCGGTGCTGACCGCGCGCGAAAACGCCGAATTCACCCTGCTCCTGCAAGGGGTTCCGGCCGCCGAGCGGAGGCAGCGCGTACGCGAACTCTTCGCCGAGATCGGGATGGAGGGAATGGAGAACCGCTTTCCGCCCAAGCTCTCGGGAGGGCAGCAGCAGCGGGTTGCGGTGGCGCGTGCCGTCCTGGGCGAGCCCGCGCTGGTTCTGGCCGACGAACCGACCGCGAATCTCGACTCGGCAACGGCCGAAGCGCTCCTGGATGTGATGCAGCGCCTGAACCGCGCAAAGGGCACGACCTTTGTCTTCTCCACGCACGATCCGCGGGTGATGGAGCGCGCCGAGAGGGTGATTCGGCTGGTTGACGGCCGCATTGAGCGCGTGGATGATTCGGGGGCCTGATGCCGGGGGGACCTGCAATGCGGTGTGGGTCGCGGGTGTGGCACTGCTGGCGGGGCTGGGGACTTTCGCTCCGGGACCGCGCGCTGCCCCGCTGGCCGCGCAGGGCGGCGGACTCACCGGCTACTACCTGAACCTCTGGACGCGCGCGGACGACAGCGTTCTGGGAGCGGGCGGCGGCTCGGGATTTCAGCGCCTTCGCCTGATGTGGGAGCCTCGCCGGGGGCCGGCCAGCCTGGAGGTCGCCTACGAACACACCCTTGCACTGCAGGATCCGGGCGCAAGCGGGGCGCAGCTCCTGGCGGGAGCGGCGGGAACCCTTTTTCGGGGCGACTGGGTCACCCTCGGCGGCGACCTCCACGCGAGCGAGGGGGTGCGGTGGCGGCACCGTTTCGACCGCCTCAACGTGCGCCTCGATCTGGGCCCGAACGCCGATCTTACCCTGGGGCGGCAATCGATTTCATGGGCGACCACGCTCTTCCTCACCCCCGCCGATCCCTTCGCACCCTTCGACCCCGCCGACCCCTTTCGCGAGTATCGGGGCGGGGTGGACGCGGCTCGTCTGCGGTACTATCGCGGGGCGTTCACGCAGCTTGAGGTGGTGGCTCGTCCGGCGCGGACCGGGGCGGGGGGCACGACTACCCTGACGCTGGCGGCGCGCGCAACCACGAACCGCGCGGGATGGGATCTGGGCTTCTGGGCCGGGGCCGTGCACGACAGCTTCGGCGCGGCGCTGTCGGCAAGCGGGGCGGTGGGACTCTGGGCGCTGCGCGGCGAGTTTGTCCTCCGGTCGCTGGATGGCGAGGCGGTTGTGCGGGGGGCGGTGGGGGCGGACCGAACCCTTGCGCTGGGCGGACGCGATCTCCATCTGGCGATCGAGTACCAGCACGATGGATTCGGGGCCGCGTCGCCGGACGAGCTGCTGCGGGTAGCAACCGGCCGCGCCTACCGCCAGGGCGAGGTGCAGGTGCCGGGACGCGATGTGGGCGCCGTCCAGCTCTCGTGGCCGCTGCACCCCCTTCTTTCCGCGAACACCATGGTGATGGGCAGCCTGCGCGACGGCTCGCTCCTGATCGGTCCCGGGCTGAGCTATTCGGCCACCGCAAGTGCCGCGTTCCGGGCGGGAGCCTTTACCGGCACGGGCGCCGAGGCGGTCGTGGGGAGTGGGGGGGTGGGGGGTGGATCGGAGTTCGGGTCGGTGCCGCTCTTCATCTATGCGTCGGTCAACTTCTTCTTCTGAGGGGTTCGCACTTTCTTCTGAGGGGTCGCCCCCGTCTTGCGCTACCCGCTGAAATACAGGTAGGCCGCCAGAATCATCGCTAGAACCACCACCGAACCAATCACCTCCCGCCGGTCCCAGCTCCGCCGCGACGCCGCCCGGTGCTCTTCGGTTGCCGTCGCATAGGTCAGCCCCGAGATCCGCCCGTACGAGGGCGCCTCGGTCAGGTAACTCACCGCCACCATCACCACCACCGAGACCGCGAAGATGAAGAGGCTGTAGTACTGGAAGTAGATGTTGTTGACGATCCACAGGAAGGAGCCGGGATCGTAGCCGGCCTCGAAGCCCGCCATCCCCATCGAGACCGGCGTATCGACGGCCAGGCGGAAGGCCCCCAGCACGAATCCGACGACGAGCGCCGCCAGGCATCCCTTCGCGTTCAGCCGCTTCATGAAGACGCCCAGGAAGAACACGGTGAAGATCGGGGGCGCCAGGTACCCCTGTACACCCTGCAGGTACTGGTAGAGGCCCCGCGAACCCTGGATCACCGGGATCCAGAGCAGCCCGATGACCACCATCGTCGCGGTGGCCAGGCGTCCCACCCACACCAGCCGTTGCTGCGACGCCTCCGGCCGCCACTTCTGGTACAGGTCCATCGTGAAGAGGGTGGACGACGCGTTGAACACGCCCGCAAGCGAACTCATCAGCGCGGCGAGCAACCCCGCCACCACCAGCCCACGCACCCCGACCGGCAGGATTGTCGTCACGAGGAGCGGAAAGGCGGCCTGCGCGGTGCCGGGGATCACATTCCCGTCCGCGTCCACCATCTGGCTCAGCGCGCCGTAGTCCCCCATGCGGGCCAGCGCCAGCGCAATCATCCCCGGAATGATGAAGATGAAGACCGGCAGGAGCTTGAGCATCCCCGCGAATATGCTCCCGCGGCGGGCCTCGGTTTCGTTCCGCGCGCCCAGCGCCCGCTGCACGATGTATTGGTCGGTGCACCAGTACCACAGCCCGATGATCGGCGCGCACAGCAGCATCCCCGGCCACGGGAAGTTCCCGTTGAAGTACCACGCGATCCGGTTCGGCTCCATGACCGGCGCCCACGTCCCGTCCATCCCCTCGGGAATCACCGGCTTCCACAGGTTGAACATGTCCGGATCGAGCGCCGCCCTCAGTCCCCCCCAGCCCCCCAGCGCGTTCAACCCGAACCACGTCAGCAGCCCCGATCCCACCACCAGCACCAGCGTCTGCAACGCCTCGGTGTACGCCACCGCGCGCATCCCCCCCGCCACCGTGTAGATCCCGGTGAGCACGATCATCACCAGCGATCCGATCCAGAAGCTGTTCAGCGCCCACGCGCCAAGCTGAAGCTGCATGTCCGGCAGAAGCGTCGCGAAGACCACACCGCCCGCAAAGATTCCCACCGCGATCTTGGTCAGCACGTAGCTCACGAGCGAGATCAGCGAGAGCACCCAGCGCGCGGCCGGCGAGAAGCGCCTCTCCAGGAACTCGGGCATCGTGTAGACCTGGGAGCGCATGAAGAAGGGGACGAACACCCAGGCCAGAATGAGGAGGCACCACGCGTGCAGCTCGTAGTGCGCCAGCGCCACCCCGTCCGTCGCTCCCGATCCGGCCAGTCCCACGAGGTGCTCGGAGCCGATGTTCGACGCGAAGATCGAGGCGCCGACGATGAACCAGCCCAGGTTGCGGTTGGCGAGGAAGTAGTCGTCGGGCGTGTCCTTGCGCCTGCGGAAGACCCACACGGCGAGCCCGCCCACCACGCCGAGGTATGCGAGAATGATCAGCCAGTCGAGGGTCGCCATGGGATCCGTTTCGGGTTGACCGGCTCATGGGGCGCGCGCCGGGCAGACGGCATCCCCGACAAGACGGTATCAGCCACGAAGCTGCTCGCGCGCCCGGGTTCGCGCAATCACCAGCCTCGCCGTCCGTTCCGCCACCCCCCGCTCCCGCGCCACCACCCCGCTCCCCCGCCGCCCCACCATCCGCGCGGCCTGCGGGTCCTCCAGCCATTCGCGGATCACCTTCATCGGGCGGTCGCTCACCGCGATCCCTCCCGCATCCGCCAGTGCGGCAACAATTTCGGCAAAGTTCTCATGGTGCGGCCCGATCACCGTGGGCTTGTCCAGCGCAACGGCTTCGAGCGGATTGGAGCCACCGCGCGGAATCAGACTGCGACCGATAAAGACGGCGTCGGCGAGGGCGTAGGCGGTGGTGAGTTCGCCCAGGGTATCCAGCAGAAAGAAGGTCCCCTGCCCCGTCCCTTCCGGCTTCGTCCGCCGCACCATTCCGGGGCGCAGCCCGGCCACCTCCTCCCAGCGATCCGGGTCGCGCGGCGCGATCAGGAGCTGGCAACGGTGCGGCAGTTCGTCCATCAGGGCCATTTCCTCGCCCGGCCCGGTCGAACCCGCCACGATCAGCGACCGCGAACGATCAATCCCCAGATCGCGCGCCAATCGGTCCGCGGCCCTCGCATCGGGAACGGCGTGCGCCGCGTCCCACTTGAGGCTTCCGGTCACGCGGCACCGCTCCGCCTCAACGCCCAGCCGCTCAAAGCGCGCCCGGTACCGCTCACTCTGCGCCGCGACCAGTGCCAGCCGCCGAAAGCTTCGCCGCATCAGGGAACGCCACCGCGAATATGCGCGAAAGCTGCGCCCGGACATGCGCCCGTTCACGACGCACACCGGGATCTTGCGCCGAGCGCAGGCCGCCAGGAAGTTCGGCCACAGCTCCAGCTCCGCCAGGACCACCGCATCCGGCCTCACCGCATTCAGAAAGCGATCCACCATCCAGGTGAAGTCGAGCGGGAAGCGCACCACGGCGCGGCGGTCACGGTGGAGCCTGCGGGCGCGGGCGAACCCCGTCTCGGTACTGGCGCTGACCACGATGTCCCCTTCCGCGACGGATCCGGCCAGCGCCTCAACCAGCGGCACCAGGGCGTGCGTCTCGCCCACACTGACCCCGTGCACCAGGAGGCGGGGACCCCCTAAGGGCCGCGGGATCGGTCCGACGCGGCCATTGCGCGTACGCGCGTCCGTTCGCCACCGTCCCGTCCTGAGGCGTTCCCGCAGCAGGTAGGCGGCGAATCCCGCGCCCAGAGCCAGGTTGCGCAGATGTCCGATCATGGCGGTAACGCTAACCTTTGTGGCATGAATTCCGACATGTCCACCGCGCGAGGGCGTCGGCTCCTGGACGGCCTTCCCCAGGGCGCTCCCCGGATCCTGCTGGTGCGGCTTTCGGCGCGCGGCGATCTGGTCTTCGCCTCTCCGCTGGCCGGTGCTCTGCGGCGGCGCTTCCCCAACGCCTACATCGCGTGGGCCGCCGAATCGCACACCGCCGATGTAATTCGCCACAACCCCTGCCTGGACGAGGTGATCGTGTGGGACCGGGGACGCTGGAAGACGCTCCTGCGGCGCGGCGGATGGGCCACCCTGATGCGCGAAACAACCGAATTCGCGGAGTCTCTGCGGGCCCGCCGCTTCGATCTTGCGATCGACGCGCAGGGACTGCTGCGAAGCGGGGTGGTGACCTGGCTGACCGGCGCGCCGCTACGAATCGGGTTGGGTTCCCGGGAGGGTTCGGGCTGGCTGATGACCTCGGTGGTCGCGCGCGGGGGCGACGACCGGCGCTTCGCCTCGGAGTACCGTCACCTGGCCGAAACCCTGGGACTGGCCGCGGGACCGCCCCAACGCGACCCCTCGGCCCCGGACAACTTCACCCCCGCAATTCCCCGCTCGCCCGGTGAGTCCGCACGCGCCCGCCGCATGCTCGCAGAGGCCGGGGTGCGGGATCCCTTCATTACGCTCTGCCCCTTCACGACGCGGCCGTACAAGCACTGGTTCGAGGACCGCTGGGCCGCGCTGATCGACCGGATTGCAGCGGAAACAGGCATGGATGCGGTGCTGCTCGGGGGACCGGGGGACCGCGCCGCCGCAGCCAGGATCGGCGGGGCGGCAACCCCGGCCCTCGCCAACCTGACCGGGCAAACCTCTCTGGGCGAAGCGGCCGCCGTGGTTGCGCGCTGCGCAGCGCTGATCGGCGTCGACACCGGACTGAGCCACATGGCCCACGCCTTTGGCCGCCCGTCCGTCCTCCTCTTCGGATCGAACACGCCCTACCTGGATCCGCCGGTCGCCGGCGCCCGCATCCTCCACTCGGGGCGCGACTGTTCCCCCTGCCGCGGCAAGCTGGTGTGCGGCGGACGCGTCGACTGCATGCGCGACCTGACGGTGGACCAGGTCCTGGCGGCGCTGGCAGACGCGCTGGGAAAAGCCGCGGACGCCGATTCGGCTCCGGCTCCGAGAGCGGTGGCCGCCCCCGGTGGGGCATCCTCGAACGACCGCTTCAGCCATTGCCCGGCCACGGCCCCACGCATCCACAAGGAATCCCGGCCGTGAGCGTTGTCCATGTCGAAACCGGTCGCCACCTGTACGGCGGCGCGCTTCAGGTTCTCTACCTGGCCCAGGGCCTGGAGGAACGCGGCGTACGGTCGGTCCTCATGGTGCCGCGCGGTTCGGAGATCGCCGCCGCCGCCCGGCAACGGTGGCTGCGCGTGGAGGAGTTCCCCTTCCGGGGCGAGGCCGATCCGGCTGCGCTGGCCCGGATGGCGTGGCGCTTCAGCCGCGGGGATGTCGAGATCGTCCACCTGCACTCGCGGCGCGGCGCCGATACGCTTGGCGGATTGGCCGGCACGGTGGCGCGCGCGCCCCTCATCCTGACCCGGCGCGTGGACAACCCCGAGGCCGCGTGGGCCGTCGCCGCCAAGTATGCCCTCTACCGGCACGTCATCGCCATCTCCGGCGCGATTCGCGATGTGTTGACCAGTCAAGGGGTTGCCCCGGAGCGCATTTCCCTTGTTCATTCCGCGGTCGATGCGGCCCGGTGGCTGGATCCAGGCAGCCGGGCCGAGCTCAATCAGGAATTCGACCTGCCCTCCGAAAGTGCCGCCGGTGCCATGGTCGCGCAGTTCGTGCCGCGCAAGGGGCACTGGGTGCTGATTCAGGCGCTGGCGATTCTGAAGAGCCGGGGGTTGAAGGCGGAGGTCGTACTCTTTGGGCGCGGACCGATGCGCGAGACGGTCGCGGCTCAGGCGCGGTCCCTTGGGGTGGAGGAGATGATTCGGTTTGCGGGGTTTCGCACCGATCTGTACAAGTGGCTGGGCGCCTTTGACTTCTGCGTTCACCCAGCGCTGATGGAGGGACTGGGCGTGGCCGCGTTACAGGCGGGAGCCGCAGGAATTCCGGTGGTGGGCGCGCGGGCCGGAGGCATTCCCGAGGTGGTCGCGGATGGAAAGACGGGGATTCTGACGCCGCCTGAGGACGCGGGTGCGCTCGCCACCGCCATGGCCCGGTTGATCAACGACGGCGGGGCCGCGCGGAGGATGGGGATGCGCGCTCGCAAGCGGATCGAAGCGCACTTTTCGGTGGACGCGATGGTGGAGGGAAACCTGGCCGTTTACCGCGAGGTGATGCACGACGGAAGGCGGGCCACCGGGTGAGACGGGGTCGCCGGGGCCGCGTTCGGGAGACCGGGTTGCCGCGCGGTGGCGCATGCCAGTGTGACGTTGCCGCAAGGGCGCGCGCTCCGTGACCGTCGGCGTCGTTCTCAGCACCTACCAGTCGCCTCTCTGGTTGGAGAAGTCACTGTGGGGCTATCTGAACCAGTCGCACCGCAACTTCCAGCTCGTGATCGCCGACGACGGCTCGACCGCCGAGACCGCCGCCGTCCTTCGCCGCTACGCCGCCGAGGGGCTTGCACTCCGCCACGTGTGGCATGCCGACCGGGGATTCCGCAAGTCCCGGATTCTGAACCGCGCGATTGTCGCCGCCGAGGCCGACTACCTGATCTTCTCGGATGGCGATTGCATTCCGCACCGCGACTTCGTGGCCACACACGCCGCGCTGGCCGCACCGGGCCGTTTTCTCTCGGGTGGATATGTCAAGCTACCGATGGGGGCCAGCCAAACGATTTCCCGCGCCGACGTGGAAGCCGGTCGTGCCCTGTCGGTGCCGTGGCTGCGGTCGCAGGGTGCGCGCAACCTCCGTCGCATGGCCAAGCTGGCCGTGCCGGGGTGGGCCCGCGCCGCCGCCGACCTCCTGACCACGACGCGCGCAAGCTGGAATGGCCACAATGCTTCCGGGTGGCGCAGCGACCTGATCGCCGCCAACGGCTTCGACGAGCGCATGGGCTACGGCGGCCAGGATCGCGAGCTCGGAGAACGCCTGGAGAACGCGGGAATTCGCGGCAAGTGCATTCGCCACCGCGCACTGTGCGTGCATCTGGACCACGAACGCGGCTACTCGGAACTGCGCACGATCCGCGGGAACCGGTCGATTCGGCGCCACACCCGCGCCGCGCGAGCCACCCGGACCCCCCAGGGAATTTCTTCCCTTCCCCCCTGAACACCACCGGCCACAACGACGAACGCCTTGCCCGTTCACCCGTACCGGCGCAGGGTGTGCAGGGGTTGACAGGCCCGTCCCCAACCGGCCGCTTGGATTGAGCGAATCCGCCACTCCGCGAGCACCGAAGGAACACGCATCATGACCCGACGCATCGCCCCCGCCGCCCCCCTCCTCGCCGCCCTCATCGCGCCCGTCACGCTCATCGGCCAGCGTGCGCCCGGCTCCACGCCACCGCTCCCCACAATCGAAGACGCCACTGCTTCGATGGACCGCATGGATGGCTTTATCCCCATGTACTGGGACGACGAGGCCGGCCGGCTCTGGCTCGAGATCGACCGCTGGGACACCGACCTGATGCACGCTTCGGGGATTGGCGCGGGACTCGGCTCCAACGACCTCGGGATCGACCGGGGCCAGCTCGCGGGTTCGCGGGTGGTGCGCTTTCACCGCGTCGGGCCGCGCATTCTGATGATTCAGCCGAACTACCGCTTCCGCGCCAGCAGCGACAATCCGGCCGAGCGCCAGGCGGTGGCGGACGCATTCGCGCCATCGACGCTCTGGGGATTCGAGGCCGCCGCGGCCACGGGATCGCGCGTTCTGATCGACTTCACGCCCTTCCTGCTCCAGGACATCGCCGGATTCGCCAACCGCATGCGTCCGGGCAGCTACCGACTCGATCCGTCCCGCAGCGCGGTTTATCTGCCCATGACGATGAACTTTCCGGAGAACACCGAGATGGAGGCCTCGCTGACCTTCGTGCGGCAGGGCGGCGGTGGCGGAGGCGGTTTCGGCGGTGGGGGCGGGGGAATCGAGGGGGTGGGCAATGTGGCCGCTTCGGGCGCGGCGGCCACCATCCGCATGCACCATTCCTTCATTCAACTGCCCGAACTGGGGGAATACACTCCCCGCATGCACGATTCGCGGGCCGGGTACGGCGCAATGTCATATCTGGACTATTCCGCCCCCCTCGGCGCCCCCATGACGCAGCGCTTCATTCGCCGCCACCGGCTGGAGAAGCGGGACCCGGGCGCCGCGATGAGCGAACCGGTCGAACCGATCGTCTACTACCTGGACCCGGGAACCCCCGAACCGGTCCGTTCCGCGCTCCTGGACGGGGCACGGTGGTGGAACCAGGCCTTCGAGGCCGCGGGATTCATCGACGCCTTCCGCGTGGAGATCCGTCCCGAAGAGGTGAGCAGCCACGATGTGCGCTACAACGTCATCAACTGGGTGCACCGCTCCACGCGCGGCTGGAGCACCGGCGGTTCGATTACCGATCCGCGCACCGGCGAGATCCTCAAGGGGAATGTGACGCTGGGATCGCTGCGGGTCCGCCAGGATTACCTGATCGCCGAGGGTCTGCTGGCCCCCTATGAGAATGGCGACGAGACGGTCGCCGAGATCGAGGAATGGGCGCTGGCGCGGATCCGGCAACTCTCCGCGCACGAGGTCGGGCACACCCTGGGGCTGGGACACAACTACTACGACAGCGAGGCCGGCCGCATCTCGGTCATGGACTATCCGCACCCGCTGATCACCCACGACGGCGACGACTTCGACTTTTCGGAGGTCTACGATGTGGATATCGGCGAGTGGGACGAGGTCGCGATTCGCTACGGGTACGCGCACTTCCCGCCGGGAACGGACGAGGCCGCGGAGCTGGACCGGATTCTGGATGAAGCCTGGGAGGACGATGTTCGCTACTTCAGCAACCAGGACGTTGCGGTGCATGCACGGGCGGATCAATGGTCGAATGGGACCGATGCGGGAGCCGAGCTCGACCGGATGCTCGATGTGCGGCGCGTCTCGCTGGACCGCTTCGGGGAACGCGCGATCCGCACCGGCAGGCCTCTGGCGCAACTGGAGGAAGTGCTCGTCCCGCTCTACCTGCACCACCGCTACCAGGTGACCGCCGCTGCATCGGTGCTGGGCGGGCTGCACTACAGCTACGCCTCGCGCGGCGACGGCCTCGAACCCCTCCGCCCCGCCTCCGCCGCCGAACAGCAACGCGCCCTGAACGCTCTGGTCCGCTCGCTGCAACCGTCGGAGCTCGCCCTCCCCACCCCCGTCCTCGAGCGGCTGCCGCCCCGGCCCTCCGGCTACGGCCGCACCCGGGAGCTCTTCCCCCGCTACACCGGCGGCGCCTTCGACGTGATCTCTCCCGCGGTCGTCGCGGCGGGGCATGTCGTCGGCGAGGTCTTCAATCCGGCGCGTGCGGCCCGGCTGGTCGAGCAGGCGGTCCTCGACTCCTCGCTCCCCGATCTTCGCGCGGTCATCGGCGCGCTCCTCGCGGTGGCCGAGCCGAACGGCGGCGATTCGCGCTACGAGGCCGAAATCCGGCGCGCGATCACGCGGGTGGTGGCGGAAGGACTGATGGGACTGGCGAGCGGCGCCCCGATGCCGCAGGTGCGCGCGGTGGCGGAACAGCAACTGGCCGGACTGGAAGCCGCGGCCCAAGCGCAGGCGAGAAGCGGCGACGACCAGGGCGCCCACTTCGCGCTGCTGGCGGCGGACATCGCCCGCTTCCGCGCCCGTCCCCACGCGGGATGGTCGCCCACCGTCACGCCCAATCCGCCTCCCGGGGCCCCGATCGGTTCTCCGGCGCGCGACTGGCTGGGTGTGCCGGGCCTCTTCGGCGGCGGCGATCGCTGGCTGGACGCCGGCAACCCAACCGGCGCGGCCTCACCCTGGCTGGTCGGCCTCCTTCCCTTCTGCTCCCACGGCGCACACCCCACGACCCCCGCGTCCCGCTAACCGCGGCCCCCGGCAGCTCCGGAATCAGGCGAAACGGTCGATCACATTCACGCCCACAACGGTGTATTCGTCCATTCCCCGCAGGATCTTCACGCCTTCCTCCAGGGTAACGGTGCGTGTCACCAGACCGGCGAGATCCACCGCGCCGGAGGCGGCCATGCGCAGCATCCGGTCGTACTCCCACGCCTGCAGACCATGGCTTCCGAGTAGCTCCAGCTCCCACCCGATCACCCGCTCCCACGGCACCCCGGTACGACGATGGTCACCCGTCATGAGGCCGATCTGCACATGGCGACCGCGCCGCCGCAGAGAAGAAACCGAGTTGAAGCAGGTCTCGCCGTGACCGAGCGCGTCCAGGGAAACGTGCGCGCCCCCGCCGGTGATCTCGCGAATCGCCTCCGGCACGCTCTCCGACCGCCGCGCATTCACCGTCCATCCCGCCCCCATCCTCCGCCCCAGCGCCAGCGCCTCGTCGCGGATATCGACGGCCACGACATTCGCCCCCAGCGCCCGCGCAATCATGATCGCCGCCAACCCCACTCCACCACATCCATGCACCGCCACCCAGTCCCCCGCCGTCACGCGTCCCTGCGCCTGCACCGCCCGGAAGGATGTCGCGAAACGGCACCCCAGACTCGCGGCGGTCACGAAGTCCATCTCCTCGGGGAGCGCGGCCAGGGTGAGATCGGCGCGCCGCAGCGCCACCCATTCCGCAAATCCCCCCCAACCATGGAACCCGGGCTGAAACTGGCGCGGACACACCTGCTGGTTTCCCGCCTGGCAGCACCGGCACCGCCCGCACCCGGCAATGAAGGGAACCGAAACCCGGTCGCCGCGGCGCCACCGCCGCACATCCCGCCCCACCTCTTCCACCACGCCGGCGATCTCGTGACCGGGCACATGCGGCAGCGTAATGTCGGGATCGTGGCCCACCCAGCCATGCCAGTCGCTGCGGCAGATTCCGTTGGCCTCGACGCGCACAATCGCCCCGTCGGGCGGGGGTTCGGGATCCGGCACCGATTCGATCTCGATGGGTCCGCGATAGTCTCTGTAGATGGCTGCTCTCACTTGGCTTGCTCCTTGTCGGTTCCGTTGCCCGGGCGCGACGCCGGGCCGTGACGGCCGCAAACCGGGATTCGTTCAGGGAGACGTCAGCCGCGGCCCCGCCGCTTGCTGTTCCGGCTTGCCGCGGACCGATGTATCATACACCCTTCGAATTTTGACGGGCGATCGCGCATCGTCACCCAACCACACCCGACCGACCGGGAGAAATCGCATGAACAAGACGGAGCTGACCCGACGCCTGGCCAAACGCGCCCCCAGGATCACTCAAAGCGCCGCAGCCGATGTCGTGGACACCATCTTCAACCCCGACCACGGGATCATCGCCGAAGAGCTGCACGACGGCGGCAAGGTCACGATCGGTGGATTCGGGATTTTCGAGACCCGGCAGCGCGCCGCAAGAACGGGACGCAATCCTCGCACGGGCGAGGCCATTGAGATTCCGGCCAAGCGGTTCCCGGCCTTCCGCGCGGCGAAAAACCTCAAGGACCGGCTCGAGTAGCCAAGCGGAGCGGGCGGAGGGCGGAGGCGCGCGGTGGGCGAGGTTGTTCCGGCGATCATCGGCGAGGTGGTGATTCTCGTCCTTGTGGTGGCGGTGGTCTGGGCGGTTCTGCGCGAGTTCGTGCGGGCCGCGATCCGGATTGTGCTGGTGGTCGCGATCCTGACTACAATCGCCATCTGGCTCGGCCTCCTCGATCGCACCCTCGTCCTGGACGGTCTTGTGGCGGTGGGCGAATGGGTGATGGGACTCTTCCCGCCGGTCCTGGACTGGTTCCGGGCCGCCACCTCCGCGTGAAGGCGGTCGTCGCGATCCTTCTTGCCGGAGGCGCCGCTGCCTGCGCTTCGGTCCCCCGTTCGGCCCCCGCTGCCGCGCCGGTGGCCGATTTCGACCCGGCGGGCCGCTACGCGGTCACCATGTCCTCGGCAACGATGGTGTCGGAGGGCGAGATGGAGATCACCCTCTTACGCGACGGACACGGCGGTACGCTTTCGGTTGGCGCCACACACGCGATCATCGTGGCGGTGGAGGCAGGCGTCGGTCACATGACCGTGCAGGCGCAGACCGAACGCGGCAGGCTCATCCTGCGTCTCGCACGCGACGGCGACGCCTTCTCGGGAAATTGGATCCTGGGCAGCCAGCGCGGAACGGTGTTTGCGCGGCGGGTGAACGGCGGCCGATCTTGATGCAACCCTCCTGATGTGACCCCGGCGCCGCCCCGCGCGAGCGGCTGGCTGGTCGTCGGGCCTTCACTCCGGGGATGCGCGCCCGAATCGTTGACTCGCGGAGGCAGACAATCAGAGCCTTGGGTGTAGTTTGTCGAATCCTGCCCGCCCTGTGGTCCGTTGCCTGCGGGGACACCGATGCCCGTCCCGCGCAGCCTGGCCCGGGTGACGGCGAATCCATCGTGTCACCGCAGCTCTCTCTCGTCCTGGGCGACTGGTCGGGCGAAAGCGGAACCGATTTCCAGGAGATCGTCGGCGCTTTCCGCGACAGCCAGGCCGGTCTCCTGGTGGTGGGGAATGCGGGCGACGGCACGATCCGGTTCTTCCAAATGGACGGTGAATGGCTCGGGAGCCGGGGTGGCATCGGCGATGGACCGGACGAGTTCGAGCGCCTGGGGGGGGTATTCGAGTACCGGGGCGATTCGGTGTTGGCGTTCGATCCGTGGGCTCGCCGGGCTTCGGTGTGGCCGTACGAAGGGCGCGGCGTCCGGTGGACTTCACCGGCGGATCTGCCGGACGGCCTTCGGTTTCCGGTTCTGCGGGGCGCGTTGCGGGATGGACGATTGCTGTGGACGGCGGAAGAAGCCGACGATCGGTACGACGAGGCTGGTGAGTCGCATTTTCGCCGGGTGACGGTTTTTCTCACGTCGCCCCAGGGCCGCGAGTTCCTGGAGGTCGGCGAGACCGAGGGAGCAGCCCTGTACCGCTATCGCGCGTCCAGGTTCGCGCGGGGCTTGGCTCCCTTCTCTCCGCAATCCTTTGCGGTGGCCGCCGATTCCGTTGTCTACTTCGGTTCGACGCTACTGCCCCGGGCCACGCGATTCACTCCTTCCACAATGCAACTCGATTCCGTCCGCTTCGGCTTTCCAACAAGGGCCGTGTCGCCCGCGCAGGTGGAAGCCGATCTCGCGATCCGGCGGGACGAAATCGAACGAGAATACAGGCGGCCGACACCGCTCCGGGATGCCCGGATGGCCGAGCTGGATCTCCTGCCCTATCCCGATTCGTTCCCCGCCATCGGTGCGATTCTGGCCGGTCGCGACGGACGCCTGTGGGTGGCCGACTACCGGATGCCCCAGGATGGCGGGACCCAACGCTTTCCGGGGTCCGCCCGGTGGACGGCCTACAGCTTCGGGACAGACGCGTCGCAGAGCTACAACTTCCCCGTGACCTTCAGGCTCCTCTGGGCCGATGAAGCCGTGACGGTCGGCATCGTGCAGGACAGCCTCGGGGTGGAGCAGATCGTGACGGCTTCCGTTGTGGGTGGCGAGAGGGGGAGCGGCCGATAGGAAGTTGCCCCTGGGAGAACATCCTTGGGGTCAACGGCTGGGCGAATGATGGCCGCCCCGATCGCAACCTCATCCACCCGTCTCGACCGGCACATCGTCGCGGCCGCCCCACTCGGACCACGAGCCGTCGTAGATCGCCACATCGCCGTGCCCATCGCGCGCCATCAACCAGGCGAAGGCGCAGGCGCTGGTCCCCGAACCGCAGCTCCCGATGAGTTGCCGCGCCGGATCGACGCCGGACTCGGCGAGAATTCGCCGCAGCGCCGCCGCGGTGACCGCAAGACCGGTCGCGGGATCGACCAGATCCAGGTACGGCACATTGCGGCTGCCGGGAATGTGGCCGCGGCGCAGTCCCCTGCGGGGCTCCGGATCGCGCCCGGCATAGCGCCCGGAAGGCCGCATGTCGACGATCTGAACATCTTCCTGTCCGATGGCCGCATGCAGATCGGCGAGATGGCGGATGAGGCGGGGGCGGGGACGGGGGGTGAAGCCGGGGCGATCGCCGGCCATCTTCCGTTGCGGCGCACCGCCCTCGACCGGGTGTCCGCCCGCAATCCACTGACCGAGTCCGCCATCGAGAACGGCGATGTTGTCGTGCCCGAAGTAGCGGAAATTCCACCACACCCGCGCGGCGCTGAGGTTGACCCCCGAGGCGTCGTAGACCACCACGGCCGAGCCGTCCGACACCCCCGCCGCTTCGGCGCAACCCTGGAAGTGCGCGGGCGCGGCTACCGTGTGCGGAAGCTCCGCCCCGGGATCGCTGCAGACGTCGATATCGAAGAAGCGCGCGCCGGGAATGCGCCGTTGGGTGAACTCGGCGGCCGGATCGCGCCCCGAACCGGGCAGATACCAGGAGCCGTCCAGGATGACGAGACCGGGACGGTGGAGCCGGGCGGCGAGCCAGGCCGCGCTGACGGCGGGTCCGGGGAGGGTGGGGGCGGGGCTGTGGGGCATGGGGGTGGGGGGCGGTGGGGGGGCGGGGGGAGGCGGGCGCAGCAAAGGTCTTCCCTGCCAGGGAACACGTACCTTGAGTTGAGATACCAACGTGTGACGGTGAACGGGAAAGGGGCAACGTCCGGGATTGACCGGCCACCCCCTACGCGGTAGCGTTCGCGCCCCCTCTGGCGGAGACGCCGGGACACCGACCCTACCCGTCATCAGGAGCCCGCCCACGTGAGCGACAACGGCAAGCGCAAACTCAAACGGGACCGCGTCTGGCGCGAGGCCCGCGAAATCATCCGGCGCTACCGGCGGCGCATCGCGCTCGGCCTCTTCGTCATGGCGGTGGGTCGCATCGCGGGGATGGCGATCCCGGTCTCGTCCAAGTTCCTCATCGACAACGTCATCGGCGAGGCTCGCAGCGACCTCCTTCTTCCCCTGGCGCTGGTGGTCGCCGCGGCGGCTCTACTTCAGGGCAGCAGCTCCTTCGCGCTCTCGCAGATCCTGGGCGTCACCGCGCAGCGCGCCATCACCGAAATGCGCAAGACCGTGCAACGGCATGTCGCGCGGCTTCCCATCAACTACTTCGATTCCACCAAATCCGGCGTCCTCATTTCGCGCATCATGACCGACGCCGAGGGGATCCGTAACCTCGTCGGAACGGGGCTGGTGCAGCTTACCGGCGGCATCCTCACCGCCATCTTCTCGCTCTGCGTCCTGCTCTACATCAACTGGTCGCTCACCCTCTACACCATCGTCGTCCTCATCGTCTTCGGCGGCGCCATGGCCTTCGCCTTCCGTCGCCTGCGGCCCCTCTTCCGCAAACGCGGCCGCATCAACGCCGAGGTCACCGGACGGCTGGGCGAGAGTCTCGCGGGGGTGCGCATCGTCAAGGCCTACACCTCGGAGCGCAAGGAGAACCTGGTCTTCGCGCGGGGAGCGCACCGTCTCTTTCGCAACGTTGCCAGGGCGGTGACCGGTGTTGCGGGACTGACCGCCTTTTCGTCGGTGGTGATGGGGGCGGTGGGACTGGTCATGGTGCTGGTGGGCGGTTCGGCGGTGCTGGCCGACGAGATGAGCCTTGGCGACCTCATCATGTACATCTTCTTTACCGGCTGGATGATCAGCCCGCTGGTGCAGATGGCCTCAATCGGCACCCAGATCACCGAGGCCTTCGCGGGGCTGGACCGGATCCGCGAGGTGCGCGCGCTGGCCACCGAAGTCGACGATGACGACGATCGTTCCCCGCTGGACAAGGTAAAGGGCCGCATCGATTTCAAAGACGTCCGGTTCTCGTACCAGGAGGGCGTCCCGGTCCTGCGCGGCATCTCGCTCCAGGCGCCCCCGGGTTCCACAACGGCGCTGGTGGGCTCGTCGGGTTCGGGGAAGAGTACCCTGGTCAGCCTCGTGCTCGCCTTCAACCGGCCCGATTCCGGGCGCATCCTGATCGACGGGCGGGATCTGGCGGAACTTCGCCTGGGGGACTACAGACGGCAGGTGGGGGTCGTGCTCCAGGACAACTTCCTCTTCGACGACACGGTGGAGGCCAATATCCGCTATGGACGTTCGGGCGCGACCCGGGCCGAGGTGGTACATGCGGCGAAGCTGGCGAACTGCCACGACTTCATTGCCGGCTTCCCCGACGGCTACGACACGGTAATCGGCGAACGGGGGGTGAAGGTTTCGGGGGGACAGCGGCAACGTCTTTCGATTGCGCGGGCGATCCTGGCCGATCCTCGCATCCTGGTCCTTGACGAAGCGACATCGAGTCTGGATTCCGAGAGCGAGGCCCGTATTCAGGAGGGACTTCGAGCATTGCGCGCCGGCCGCACAACCTTCGTGATCGCGCACCGGCTGTCGACGATCCGCAGCGCCGACCAGATCCTGGTGATCGAGGAGGGGCGGGTGGTGGAGCGCGGCGCCCACGCCGAACTGATGTCGCTACAGGGACGCTACCGCGAGCTGCACGACCGCCAGTACGAGCTGGAAATGAACCGCTTCGTCAATCCCGGAGAAGAGCTGGCCGACACTTCCCGCGCCCGGGTGACAGCAGGCCCATGACCGAACCGGCAGCCGGAGCGCGTGGGGATCCCCGCCCTTTCGCCTGGCGCACAACCCGCCCTTCAAACCGCAAATCGTGACGCGACGGGGCCGCGGGGCGTAGCTTGACCCGTATGAAAGCGTTGCGCGTGGTCGGGTCCCGCGGTGGGGAGGCGTCATCCCCCTCCGACAGCGAGGCCGGTTTCGAGGTTCTGGACGATTTTCGCCCCTTTTCGCAGAGGGACGACATCTTCTGCCGTTCCTTCTGGGATCCGGAGGTGCGTTCGGAACGCTCGGATATGTTCTACGAAACCTACCGGACACCGAAGCTGAAGTGGCGCAAGGCGGACGGCTTCACCCAGCGGGACTACGCACTGCGCAATGCCTCGTGGCACGTCACCGACATCTTTGCCGAACTGCGGGACACACACGACCGGCGCGAGGGCTTTCTCGATCCCTACACCGTGCTGCGCGAGGGTCCCGGGAGCACGCCGCTTCCCGAATCCCCCGCCGAGATGGCACGGCAGGTCAAGCACGCCGCGAAGACCCTGGGGGCGGATCTGGCCGGGATTGCCGGCAACGATGAACGCTGGCTCTACACCCACGCCTACAGCCGCGAGTCCGAGGCCGAGAAGCCACAGGAAGTCACCCCCGGGCTGGAAAACGTGATTGTGATCGGCCAGTCCATGGACCGGGAGCTGTTGCGGACCGCACCCTCGGCTCTGAGCGGGGCGGCAACCGGCGTGGCCTATTCCCGCGACACCATCGTGCTCCTGGCCATCGCCCAGTACATCGTCAACCTGGGGTACCGCGCGGTGGCCAGCATGAACGACTCGGCGCTGGCCATTCCCCTTGCCATCAAGGCGGGACTGGGGGAATACGGCCGTCACGGCCTCCTCATCACGCGCGAGTTCGGGCCGCGGGTCCGGCTGGGCAAGATCTTTACCGACATGCCGCTGGCGCACGACCGCCCCATTCGCTTCGGGGTGCGCGAGCTCTGCGAGAGTTGCCGGGCCTGCACCGACGCCTGTCCCGCAAAAGCCATCGACGGCGGCGAACCCTCCGCCGTGGTCCACAACCGTTCCAACATTCGCGGTGTGCGCAAGTGGACCACCGATGCCGAGAAGTGCTTCCGTTTCTGGGCCAACCAGAATACCGACTGCTCGATCTGCGTGCGCGTCTGCCCCTACAACCGCGACTACGGAAGACTTCGGAACCGGGCGTGGCAATGGCTGGCCGGGACACCGGCGCGGCGGCTGGCGCTCTGGCTGGACCGAATCGGCGGACGCGGCAAGCGCCTGAAGCCCTCTCTGTGGTGGAAGCGCTCACCATAGCACGATTGGCACGGGGAGCTTCTATTGATGAAGATTCCCCACTTGATGAAGATCCCCATTGTGGACAGACCCCCCGAACCAGGAGACCATCATGACAATCCGCACACGCCAACGCGAGATGAAGAGCCGCAGATCAGGGCTTGAGTTTCCGGCCATCGGCGCCCTGGCACTGGCTCTCGCACTGGCCGCCTGCGCCCCCGCCGACACCGGCGGCAACGCCGCGTCCGAAGCCACCGAGGCCGAGGCCGTGGAGGCCATCGCGACGGAAGCCGCACAGACGACCGCCCCGCCGGTACAATCCGAGTGGCTCGCCGACCTGGGCCAGTTGCGCGACAAATACGTCGCCCTGGCCGAAGCGGTGCCCGAGGAGAGCTACGGCTGGCGCCCCGCCGATGGAGTGCGCTCGGTCTCGGAGGTCTACATGCACATCGTGGCGGCCAACTTCGGGATCGTCGCGAGCGTGCTGGGCGAGTCCCCGCCCGAAGGAACCGATCCGGCGTGGATGGGACAGGATGCGGAGTCGGTCACCGACAAGGCCACGATCGTCGCCGCTCTCGGCGCCTCCTTCGACTTCGTCGCCCGCGTGATTGAAGGAACTTCGGACGAGCGGCTCCTGGAAGAGGTCGGTCTCTTCGGGAATCCGGCCACGGCACGCGCCGCGCTGACGCTGGTCATCACGCACTGCCACGAACATCTGGGGCAGTCGATCGCCTATGCGCGCACCAACGGGGTCGTTCCGCCCTGGTCCATGTAGCCGCCGCGGCCGCCGCCCCGTGAGAAAAGACGCGCAACAAGGAAACAACGACGCCGACCGGGAAACGGAATCATGAGACAGCCGACCATGGAAGCGCAGACGGCGAGAGTTCGAACGGCCACTCGCAGAATCATAGGACAGAGCGCGGCGGGCACCCTCGTCGCCCTTCTCGTTGCGGGCTGCGAGGCCGCCCCCCCAACCGGCAGCCCGCTCCCGAGCACCCACGGCGAACTGGTCGAGCTCTTTTCCGGGTGGCGGGACTTCGCCTCGCCGGAGTATGTGGGCGGCGTGCCCGATTACTCGACCGGCGCGATGGCGGCTCAGCAGGCCGGGCTCGCGGAATGGCGCGCGCGTCTGGATGCCATCGACCCCTCGGCCTGGCCCATCTCGCAGCAGATCGACTGGCACCTCGTCCGCGCCGAAATGAACGGTCTGGATTTCGACCACCGGGTGCGCCGGCCGTGGGCCCGCGATCCCGCCTTCTACGCCAGCATTCACATGGCCGAGAGCGACGTTCCCGCGCACGAAGGCCCCACAATCCACAGTTGGATCGACCTCTGGAGCTACGACTATCCGCTCTCTTCCGAAGACGCCTCCGAGCTGGCCGAGCGAATCGGCGCGATCCCGGAACTCCTCGACCGGGCGCGCGACAACCTCACCGGCGACGCCCGCGATCTGTGGCTGGCGGGTCTGCGCTCCTTCCGATCCCAGGCCGCCAACCTGGAGACGCTGGCCGGGCGGGTAGCGGGCGCCAGCCCGGCGCTGGACCGCGCCATTGCCGACGCCGCGAGCGCCACTGACGACTTCCACGACTGGATCGCGCAGCTCGCCCCGTCCAGGACCGGCACTTCCGGTGTGGGGCGCGAGAACTACACCTGGTACATGCAGAAGGTGCATCTGGTCACCTTCTCGTGGGAGGAACAGGTCGCGCTGATGAAGAGGGAACTTGCGCGCGCCCACGCCTCGCTTCGCCTGGAGGAACACCGCAACCGCGACCTCCCCGAGCTGCCGCGCATCGCCACCGCCGCGGAGTACAACCGCCGCCTCAACGAGGCCGTCACCGAGTACATGAGTTTTCTGGAGGATGAGCGGATCCAGACCGTTCAGCCATGGATGGACCCGGCTTTGCGTGCCAAGAACGGTAGCTTCACCCCCGCCGCGCCTGATGAGATTCGCAACTTCTTCAGCGAGGTCAACTACCGCGATCCCGTCGTCATGCGGACGCACCTTCACCACTGGATCGAGCTCGCCACAATGCGCGAGGCGCCGCACCCGAGTCCGATCCGCAGAGTCCCCCTTCTCTTCAACATCTGGGATGCCCGCTCCGAGGGACTGGCCACCGGGATGGAGGAGATGATGATGCACGCGGGTCTCTTCGACGCCAGCCCGCGGTCGCGCGAATTGGTCTGGATCATGCTGGCCCAGCGCGCTGCCCGGGCGCTCAGCGGACTCTACCTGCACGGCAACGTCTTCGACATGGAGGAAGCAGTCGAGCACTCCACGACCTGGACGCCGCGCGGGTGGCTCCCCGACGCCGATCTGGTTCGCAACGAGCAGCACCTCTATCTGCGGCAGCCCGGCTACGGCACGAGCTACCTCACCGGCAAGATCGAGATCGAAGAGCTGATCGGGGAATGGGCGCTCCGGCAGGGTCCGGCCTTCTCGATCACGCGCTTCTTCGACGGGTTCTACGCCTCCGGGGTGATTCCGACGGTGCTCACGCGGTGGGAAATGACGGGCAATAAGCACGCAATCCTGAACCTGAACTGACCCTCCGGGTCCGGCGCAGGGAACGTGTCGGATTTGCGCTTTCCACCCCGACAGCTTACTTGTTCATTCATGCGGTTTCCTTCCGGTGCCGGATGCGCCGCGCAGGATCGGAGCCGCTGGGAACCCCAGACGAGGAAGTTGATCTCATGCGCCGCCGCGACTTTGTCAAAGCCGGAACCGTTTCGGGACTGTTCGCTGGAAGTGGAGCCCTCGCCGGAAGCGGGCTCTTCGCCGGCGCCACCCGTTCGCTCGCCGCCGCGCCGGGGCGCCGTAGCTCGAACGGCGCCGTTCGCCTGAACTCGAACGAAAACCCACTGGGGATCTCCCCCGCCGCGCGCGAAGCCGTTCTTGAGGCGCTGGTGCTGGCCAACCGCTACCCGTCGGATCAGCAGGCCGAGGTGGTCGCCAAGCTGGCCACCGCGCACGAGGTGGCCGAGAACCAGATCGTCGTGGGGACGGGGTCGGCCGAGGTGCTCCAGATGGTGGTGCAGGCCTACGCCGCCCCGCGCGCGAAGCTGGTCATGGCCGATCCTACCTACGAGGCGGTCACCAACTACCAGCGCACCGAAGCGTACGAGCTGGTGAAGGTGCCGCTCACGGCGAGCTACGAGCACGATCTGGGCCGCATGCGCGAGGCCGCCGAGAGCTCGGGACACCCCGCGCTGGTCTACCTCTGCAATCCCAACAATCCCACCGCGACGGTCACGCCGAGCGCCGACATCGACGCCTGGATCGCCGACGCGCCCGAGCATGTCTTCTTCCTCTCCGACGAAGCCTACATCGAGTATGTGGAGGACGACCGGATGTGGAGCTCGCTCCCCTGGATCGCGAAGAAGCGCAACCTGGTCGTGGTGCGCACCTTCTCCAAGATCTACGGGATGGCCGGACTCCGCCTCGGATACGGGATCGCGCACCCGGACACCGCCGCGCGCCTGGCCGACTTCGCTTCGCGCAACAACGCCAACCAGATCGCGCTGGCCGCCGCCAAGGCCTCTTTCCGCGACGAGGAGCTGATCAAGACGAGCATCGCCGTCAACCGCGAGGCGCGCGAGATGGTAGAATCGACCCTTGACGAGCTCGGACTGGAACGGATGCCGACGCAGGCCAACTTCCTGATGCACCGGATCAACGGCGACCTCGCGACCTATCGGAACCGGATGGCGGATGGGGGGTTCCTGGTAGGACGGGACTTTCCGCCCAAGCTGGACTGGAATCGCCTCTCCTTCGGGCTGCCCGAGGACATGGGGCGTTTCTGCGACACCCTGCGGGACTTTCGGACGAAGGGATGGATCTAGAGACGGGGGCCGATGGCCGATCCGGTTTGCTCGCCGGACAATCCGGGGGGATCTCTCCCGGCGTGACGCCCCCCTGTCGCCAAGAAAAAGGAGGCGAACATGGTACGAGCAATCGTCGTTGCGGGACTCTTCATCCTCGCACAAGCCGCTCCTGCGGCGGCCCAGGGGACGCTGCGCGGAATGGTGACCCAGGCCGGGACCGGCGGCGCACTTGGGGGTGCGCAGGTCAATCTCACAGGGCTCGACATGGGTGCCAGCACGAATCCCTCCGGCGCCTACGAGATCAACGGGATTCCCGCCGGAACCCACGATGTCGAGATCGTCCTGATCGGCTACCAGACCGAACGCCGCCAGGTCACGATTTCCGAGGGCGGAACCGCCACCCTTGATGTGGCGCTCTCGGTGGGCGCGATCGCGGTGGAGGGGCTTGTCGCGGTCGGCAGCCGCGCGCGGCCACGCACCGTGACCGAATCGCCGGTGCCGGTGGACGTAATCCCCACGAGCGAGATCGTGCGGCAGGGCGACACCGACTTCGCCAACCTGCTGCGCAATGTGGTCCCCTCGTTCAATGTGAACATTCAGCCGATCAGCGATGCGGCCACCTTCGCGCGGCCCGCCAATCTGCGCGGGCTGGCCCCGGACCACACCCTGGTGCTCGTCAACGGCAAGCGGCGCCACCGCACGGCGGTCATCACCTGGTACGGAAACGGCCTCGCCGACGGCTCCCAGGGTCCCGATATCGCGCTCATTCCGGGCATGGCTCTGGAGCAGGCCGAAGTTCTGCGTGACGGGGCGGCCGCCCAGTACGGGTCGGACGCGATCGCGGGCGTGATGAACTTCGTGCTGAAGAACGCCCGCTCCGGCGGTTCGCTCGAGATCAAGACGGGCGCCAATCTTCTGGCGGATCCCACCGCGGCCTTCGAGGACGGCACAATTCCCGGCGACGGCGAGATGTACGCGATCAGCGGCAACGTCGGGCTTCCGCTGGGCGAGAACGGCTTCCTCAACCTGACGGGCGAGTTTGGCAATACCTGGGCCACCGACCGCAGCACCCAGCGCAACGACGCCCTCGCCCTGATCGCGGGCGGCAACACGTCGGTGCGCAATCCGGCGCAGGTCTGGGGCGCGCCGCGCGTGTCCGACGAGCTCAAGCTGTGGGCCAATGCCGGCTCGCTTGTGGGCGAGGACATGCAGTTCTACGCCCACGGCAACTACGTGAGCAAGCAGGTCGAGGGCGGGTTCTACTTCCGGAATCCGGGCACGCGCAGCGGCGTCTTCGGCACGACCAACGCGGATGGCCAGCGGATTCTCCTGGTCGGCGACATGCTTGATGCGCAGGATGGAGTGCTCGACGGGTCGGCAGGCTGCCCCGAGGTTACGGTCACCGGCGATGGCGTGGTCACGGACCAGGCAGCGTACAGCCAGGTCCTGGGCGATCCCAACTGCTTCACCTTCCGCAAGCTTTTTCCCGGCGGCTTCACGCCACAGTTCGGGGCGTATGTGCTGGATGCGTCCGCGGTGACGGGCCTCAGGGGCGGGACCGGCGATCTGACGTGGGACGCGAGCGCATCGTGGGGCAAGTCCAACATGGACTTCTACATGTACAACACGGTCAACGCTTCGCTGGGGCCGAACCAGCCCTGCGCCGACGACAGCAGAGAGCTGTCGCATGTGGTTCCCGACCAGTCCTGCACGCCCTACTTCAGTCCCGGGATCTACGACCAGCAGGAGACCAACCTCAACGTCGATCTGTCCTATGCGGTGAACGAACGGGTGAATCTGGCGGGCGGCGGCGAGTGGCGGAACGAGCGCTTTGAGATCATTCCGGGCGACCGGCCTTCCTGGACCGAGGGGCCGCTGGCGACGCAGGGCTTCACGCCGGGGTCGAATGGCTTCACCGGTTTCGGGCCGCTGACCGAGGGAGACTGGAACCGGAGCAACTTCGCGGCCTACGGCGACCTGGAGATTCGCGAGCCCGACGGCGCCTGGACCTTCGGCGTGGCGGGACGCTTCGAGAACTTCTCGGACTTCGGCACGACGATCAACGGCAAGGTGGCGGGACGCGCGAGTCTTTCGGAGAGCTTCGGGCTGCGGGCGAGCGCGAGCACGGGTTTCCGCGCGCCGACTCCGGGCCAGCAGAACGCCTTCAACATCTCGACGATCTACGATCCGGTCATCATGGATCTGACGAACAACGGGACGATTCCGTCGACGTCGCCGCTGGCGATGAGGTTCGGCGGCGAGGCGCTGACGCCGGAGAAGTCGGTGAACGTGGCGGCGGGCGCGGTCTTTGACGACGGGCCCTTCAGCCTCTCGATGGACTTCTTCCAGATCAACGTGTCGGACCGGCTGACCACGAGCGCGGACCGTTCGCTCAGTCCGGCGGAGATTGAGCAGCTTGTGTCGGAGGGGATCATTCGGCCGGGCGGCGTGCTGGCCCGCTTCCGCTTCTTCATCAACGACTTCGCAACCCGCACCCGCGGCATCGACCTGGTGGGTGCCTACGAGGTCCGGGGCGCAAGCGGATCAACCACCACCTTCTCCAGCGCATGGAACTGGACATCGACAACGGTGACCGAGTTCAACTCCGGAACCCTCACCGATAGCCGGATCCGGATTCTCGAAGAGGGACTGCCCAACATCCGCGGCAGCATCACGATGAATCATATGACCGGCGGCGGCTTGCGCTTCCTGGTGCGGGCCAGCCACTGGGGCGGCTACTACGACGGCGAACAGCCCTACTACGAGAGCAGCCCGGACAACACGATCGACTACCCCGCGCGGCAACTGATCGATCTGGAGCTGGCGCGCAGCTTCGGCGACAACTGGATGATGACGATCGGCGCCCAGAACGCGCTCAACACCTTCCCCGAGGAATATCCGGGCGCGGCGGCGGGCGTCGGTAACCGCTACGGCCAGTTTACCCCCTTCGGCTTCAGCGGCGGCTTCTACTACGGCAAGCTGACCTACAGTTGGTAGGCTGAAGCGTGGGGGAAGGCCAGAGACCGGTGCTCTGACGCGGCCCCTGAATCGCGCGGCCCCGGTCCGGTGCTGGTTTGCCGGTCCGGGGCCGTTCGTTTGTGGTGGAGTCAGCGTGGGGACGCGCAGACCGGCGGCAGCGAATCCAAACCCAAATCCAGTCGTTCCAAGGCCGCCCGCGCATCCGTATTCCCCTTCCCCGCCGCCCTTCCAAACCACTCTCGCGCCCGGCCCAGATCGCGTGCAACCCCGCTTCCGGCTTCGTAGGCTTCGCCCAACCGCAACTGCGTGATCGCGTCGCCCTCTTCCGCCGCCTGAGTCCACCATTCCACCGCCAGCTCGTCGTCCTGGGCCACGCCGCGCCCCTCCGAGTACTGGTTCCCCAGTACGTGCGCCCCCAGCACATGCCCCCGTTCGGCCGCCCGCCGGTGCCAGACCGCCGCCCGCGCAGCATCGACCGGTCTGCCGAGCCCCTCGTCGTACGCGGTTCCCATCAGGAAGACCGCTTCCGGCACACCCGACTCCGCCGCGCGCCGCACGCGCCGCATCACCGAACTCGCCAGCTCCCGCGCCCGCTCCTCATCACGCGCATATCCCATCCGTCCGGTCGAGTGAACCCGCGCCAGCCACATGACCGCAATCGGGCCACCGTCCGCCACCGCTTCCTCCAGGAGTTGCCGCGCGCGCGCATCGTCCACCGTGCCCGCCACACCGGTGTAGTGGTCGATCGCGGCGAGGAGCTTCGGGTCGGGCGAGGGGGGCTGGGCAACGCAGGCGGCGAGGAGGAGGGCGGCCATGCACGACGGCACGAGCCAGGCTCTGGAGAGACGGTGAGGACGAAATACACGAAGGGTCGCAATCATTCGTTTCGCTCCGGCAGGTGTGAAATCTTCTTTGCGGCGCCTGACTATTCAGTTCGAGCAGAGCTGACCCGCAGCGCGCAGGGTCGCCAGTTGCGCGTCCAGTGCCGATCGGTTTGCACATGATTCGGGCGTACGCTCTTGCAGAAATTGCGGGCGAAATCGGCCGACGCGAAGCCTTCTGCGACACGCACAACCACGCCTTCGCACTCCCCGCCAAGCACCGATGGCTTCCCGTGCTCACGCTCAATGAACTGCCTCAACTCCCCAACCGAAGCGAACTGGCCGCGGAAAATCACGGGGACAACGGGGATGTTGCGTTCGGCGGCAAACTCCTCGAGTGCGGCCATGGAGCGAAAATTCCCAACTGAACTCCGCAGGGCGAACGCACGAAAGGTCTCGTCTTCCCGGACCGGCGCGTACTCAATGCTGTGCACGCCATAGATGTCCTCGCCATAGAGAAATGCGTCCGGCTCGGTCACCTTCCACGCATGATGCTTCTTGACCATCGCCATCCACTTGTTTGCGGACTCGGCGGCCACGGAGCGCCCGTACACCTTGCCCCGATGGATCAGGACATTGCTGCCATCGAGCTTCTCGGTCACAACCACCGGGCGCCCCACAAACCACTCGGGATCGGGATGAACAGCATCGCCGCGTCCGATCGTTGGCGAGTGCGGCCAGTAGGGGGTCCGGGGGTATTTCGGACCTCGTTTCACCCCAAATCCTCCTCCTCCAGCCCCAGCCGCTCCAGTACCTCGGGCGGCGGGCCGTCGAAGCGCGGCAGCGGGATGTTGCCGACGTATCCCAGGTCGCGCATGCCTTCGTCGGTGGTCCAGAAGCCGGTCGACACCATGTCGCGGAACTCGTCGAAGAAGCGGGCCCGGGGCTTGAGCTCGGGGGCGGTGTCCGGTTCGAAGCGGATCTCGTCGCAGATTTCGTGGATTTGCGCCTCGGTGAGCGCCGGGAACTCCGTAGCGCCGAAGCGTTCGCGGGCCTGCCGGTTCAGCCAGGCCAGGCCGCCGCGCAGCCGTGCAAGCGCCTCTTCGTGGCCGGGCGCCGAGACAAACTCGTTGACGTAACCGGGAACGCCCACCGCGCTGGCGGCGGGGGAACGTTCGTCCGCCGGAATGATGATGTCCGAGAGGGCCGCGACCAGCCCCATCTCATCGTCGGTGAGCACCATCTCCCAGGGGACAACCGGGGCGAGAAGATCGGGGTCGGCGGCCGTGCCCGCGGCCAGGGGGTTGCGGGGGGGGAGGGGGTCGAAGCCGGAGAGCGCTTCGTGGGCGGACTCTGTGGACCGGGCCGCGTCGCCGTCGGGGGTGCAGGAAGAGACCGCGCCCAGGGCCGTCCCCGCGGCAATGACCTTGAGGGCGCCGCGCCGGGAGATCGCACCCGCGCGGTCTGGATCGGCCGAACCGGTCGCAGCCCCTGGAGCCGTGCCATCCGCAGCCGCAGCGTCGCCCGCCGTCGCCTCTCCGGTCGCCGCACGGTCCCGCTCGGCCGACACAGCTTTCGCGCCCTCGCGCCACTCCCGCTTCATCCGATGTTCCTTTGGCGCAGTTGTTCGACGATGTACTCGCTGGCGCGCCACGCGATCGCCATGATCGACAGCGTGGGATTCTTGTCCGCATTCGATACGAAGGGCGCGCCGTCGGTGACGAAGAGATTCGGCACATCCCACGCCTGGCAGTATTCGTTCAGCACCGAGCTGCCGGGATCGTCGCCCATGCAGACGCCGCCTACCTCGTGGATGATCTGGCCACCCTTCGAGATTGCGCGCTCGCCGTCGGTCTGGACCGCGGAAAGCAGTCGTCCCCCCATCTCGTCCACGATTCCGGCGAAGGTCCGTTGCATGTGCACCGCCTGCCGCAGCTCGTGGTCGGCCCATTTCCAGTGGAAGCGGAGCACGGGAATGCCGTAGCGGTCCACCCGGCCGGGATCGATCTCGCAGTAGCAGTCGTCGTTGGGGATCATTTCGCCGCGACCGTCAAAGGAGAGGAAGCTGCCGTAGTAGCGGCGGCAATCGTCCTTGAAGCGCTGGCCGTAGCTGCCTCCGGTGAGGGGCTCCAGTCCGCCGAAGGCGCCGAAGCCGGGCATGCGCCGTCCGCCGCCGAACTCGATGTGGTAGCCGCGGGGGAAGTCCAGTCGCCCTGCCAACTGCTCGCCGTAGAGCCACCACGGCATGTACATGTGCATCGCCGAAGCCCCGTCTTCGTTGTGCGGGGGAAGGGACTCCAGCGCGGGAATCTGGGCGTACACGCCGGCGCCGACCGTGTCCATGATGTACCTGCCCACCAGGCCGGAGCCGTTGGCGACGCCGTCGGGGAAGACGGCCGAACGCGAATTCAGCATGATCCGCGCGGACTCGCAGGCGCTCGCGGCGAGAACGACCACCCGTGCGGCGGCGAACTCGTCGATCAGGGTTTCGCGGTCGACGTAGTGGACGCCGGTGGCGCGGCCCCGGTCATCGACGGTGACCTCGCGAACCATGGCCCCCGTGCGAATCTCAAGGTTGCCGGTCGCCAGCGCGGGGGGCAGCAACACGGTGGTGGACTGGAAGTTGGCGCGAATCGAGCAGCCACGCCCGCACGGCGTCGCCCAGTAGCAGGCGGCCCGGCCCCGCATCGACTCGGCGGTGACCCGCTGCGCCAGCGCGTTTCCGGGAAAGAGCTCGCGCGGCAGCCGGTCGGCGTCCTGCGTCTGCGTCAGGATCGCCAGGTGCGCCGGAATCACCGGAATCCCCAGCTCGCGGCACGTTTTGCGCGTCAGGAGCTCGTAGGCCCTCGGCCTGGGCGGCGGCTGCAACACTCCCGGCGACGAGTTCGGCGTATTCTCCAGCCCCTCGTTCGAGCCGTAGACCCCGATCAGCGCTTCGGTGCGGTCGTACCAGGGCGCCAGATCTTCGTACGACATCGGCCAGTCCAGGCCCAGACCATCGCGGCTGCGCGGCTTGAAGTCGTACTCGCCCATGCGCAGCGAGATCCGGCCCCAATGGTTGGTGCGTCCGCCCAGCATCCGCGCCCGCCACCACATGAACTCCGACCCGTCGGCCACCGAATAGGGCTCGCCCGGCACCTGCCAGCCGCCGTCCACCGTCGCGTCGTAGAACCCGAAGGGCTTCGCCGCGGTTGCCGCCCCACGCAACGGCGCGTCCCGCGGCAACTGGAACATCGGCGTTTCGCGAACAGGATCGTAGTCGCGCCCGGCCTCGAGCAGCAGCACCTTCAGCCCCGATGTCGCCAGAATGAAGGCCGCCATGCCGCCCCCCGCCCCCGAACCCACCACGATCGCGTCGTATTCGGGATTCCGGCGCAACCGCGGCCCACCACCAGGCCCCCGCAAGGACCGCCTCCCTCGCACGGGTCCGGTCATGTGCACGGCCTACCCCTCGTCCGGCCCCGGCGCCACGCGATCGGCCCGGAAGGTCGCCACCTCGAAGATGTACGGCCGCCCCGCCACCATCACGCGCACGTTCCCCTCGCCCCCGGCCAGCTCCAGCGCGGCCAACTCGTTCCCCTCGCCGTCGCTCGCCACCACCGCGCGCTCCGGCTCGGCCGGCATCTCGGTTCCCTCCGGGGCGAACCCACTCGCCCGCATGTTGGCCAGCTCCTGCAGGATGTTGCGCACCGTGGTTGCATCGGCTTCGGCCCCGTCCGCGGTCCAGCTCGAATCCTGCCGCTCGTAGAGCACCGTCGCACCGCCATGCGTAACCCGAATCGCCGCCACCAGCGCCGTATCGGTCTCAATGATCACCTTGTCGCGCCAATCGAAGAGGGGGCGCGCCGCCGCCGAGCGCAGGTCTCCCTCGATGTGGCTCACCCGGTCGGCGCCGGGCAGACGGGCATAGGCGGTGCGAAAGCGATTGCCGGCCTTCCCCAGAAGAACCGTCGGGCGCCCCTCGGCCGAGATCGTCCAGGCGCTGTCCCCGGCAATCCCCAACCGCGCGTGATTGGCCGGATTGGTCGCGGCCACATTGCCCACCTCAACCTCTGCAACCGCGCGCACCAGACGCGCCACCGCGCCGGAATCCGCCTCGAATCCATTGACCATCCAGCCCGCCGCCCCGCGTTCCAGCCGCAGCGTGTCGCGCGGACCGAATATCGCGAAGTCCGTGTGCGGCTCGGTAGCCAGCCCGGCCAGCGCATCCTCCAGAGCCGCGTCTCCGACCGCCGAACCGCCATCGCCCCCGCCCAGGAGCGTCGTGGCGCCGTAAAGAACCACAACCGCCACCAGACCGTACAGCGCCATCCGCAGCGTCTTCGCGCTCATTGTGATCCTCCTTCCGACTGCTCGTTCCAGCGCCTCCGGGCCCGCGTCGCGCGTCCCGTCACCCGCCAGAATCCATAGGCGACAAAGAGCAACGGAATCCCGATCAGCGACCCCCACTTCAGCAGATTCCGCCCGCTGTCCGACTCGAAGACCAGCGCCGGCGGCGTCCGGTCCTTCGACCGAATCCCGATCAGCGCCTCGTCCTGGGCCAGCCAATCCACCGCATTGGCGGCAAAGATCGCGTTCTGCGGATTCGCCTGCACAAAGCGGTCCTCCAGAAAATCGGCGTCGCCCACCGCCACAATCCGTCCTCCCGGCCGCTCGCCAGCCTCTTCGTCGCCAGCCTCTTCGTCACCGGCGGCATCCCCTTCATCCGCCTCCGCGTCCCCCGCATCCCCCTCCACCGGCGCAATCGCCACGGCCAGCGTCTGCACGGCCAGATCCTCTTCGCTCACCGGAATCTCGAAGCTCGGATCGATCATCGCACCCGGACCCTGCGCCCCTCCTCCCTCGGTCGTCACCCAGAGCGGCGTCACCGACGGATCGTCCTCGTCAAAGCTGAAGGGCGCGGCCCACCCGAAGGTCACATTGCCCAGGTCGCGGCTGGTCGGATGATCGGCGCCCGTAAATGCAATCGGCCACAGCGGATAGGCCTGCACGACCTGGAAGAACCCCCGCGGCACGCTTACCCGCTCGGACGAAGCCAGATCGAAGGCCATCTCGCCCGACGATTCGACCCCGCGCGCGGCCAGCAGCTCCTCCAGACCGGTAGAGACCGGAATTGCGGTCAGCGATTGCTGCATATTGATCGAGTGACGTTCGACAAGAACGAAGGCTGCTCCACCGTCGTCCAGGTAGTCCTCAATGGCCGCCGCTGCCGCGGCGGACAGCGGCCGTGCGGGAGCCGCGATCATCAGCACATCCACCGAATCGGGCACCGTCGGCACGCTCGCCGGCCCGGGTTCCAGCGACCCGTCCTCCGCGCCGGGCACCGCCGCATCGTCCTCCAGATTCACACTCGTGACGTTGTAGCGGTCGGCCAGGCTCTCGCGGAAGGTGCGGTACTGAAACGACTCCTTCGCCTCGAACCCCGACATGAAGGCCAGCGTCGGCTTCTCCGTCATCGTCATGTTGGCGATCGCCGAGACCAGGCGGAACTCCAGATCGTCGGCGCGGTCGATCAGAGGAATCACCTCCTGCTCGTCCGCGTAGGTGACCGCCAGCCCGAAGTAGCCGCGCCGCACCTCCAGCTCGTCGGCGCGCATCACATTGAACTCGACCGGCGAAATCCCCAGCGACGACGCCTGTTCGCCCGCCTCGTCGCCATCGTCCGGGTTGACCTCGGCGGTGTTGAGCATTCCGTCGGCGGCGCCGCGCAGATCGGCTACCAGGTCGCGCACATCGCGCAGCGTCAACTGGATTTCCTGCGGCAGATCTCCACTCACGAAGAGCGTCAGATTCACCACATCGTCGAGCTCGCCCAGGATTGCGCGGCTGCCGTCGGACAGCGTGAAGAGGTCGCCCCGGGTAAGATCGAGCCGCCCCCGCACATGACCGCCCAGAAGATTGAGGACCAGCACCCCCGCCGCGATCGCCAGCGTTCCGATTCGCAGCCGCCGCGTGGCCTCGTTGCCGGGACTGAGGCGGATCCGGCTCAGCGCCGCGACCGCGAAGAGGAGGAAGAGGGCGCAGGTGGAGGCGAAGTAGAGGAGATCGCGCAGATCGACCACCCCGCGCGCCACATTCTCGAAGTGACTGATGACCGAGAGTTGCAGCGCCCAGCCACCGATCAGCCGCGGCAGGCCGACCTGCACCACCGGCGTCCCGATCAGGACCAGAACGAAGCAGATCAGCGCGCCCAGGATGAAGGCGGTGATCTGGTTGCGGGTGATCGACGAGGCCCAGAGCCCGATCGCGGCCATCTGCGCAATCAGAAGCGCGGCGCCGAAGTACTGCGCCACCATGATCCCCGCGTCGGCCTCCGAGACCGCCAGCACGCCGAGCGCCATCGGGAGGGTGCCCGCCAGCGCGATCAGTCCGAAGATCCAGTTGCCCAGGAACTTGCCCGCCACGATCTCGGTCTCGGTGAGCGGCTGCGCCATGAGCCACTCCAGGGTGTTGCCGCGCCGCTCTTCGGCCAGGCTCTTCATGGTGATCGCCGGAACGAAGACCACCAGGAGCCAGGGCAGGAGATCGAAGAAGGGCCGCAGCGTGGCCAGCGACATCGCGTAGAGCGGCCGGAAGGTGAGGTAGAGACCCAGCCCCAGGAAGGCCACCGCCAGGATGTAGGCGGTCGGCTGGTCGAAGAAGCCGCGCAGCTCGCGGCGCGCGATGTGAAGGGTATGGCGGATGTTCACTGTCGGGCCTCCTCTCCAGCGGTCAGCGTCAGCTCGCGGAAGACCTGCTCCAACGTCGCGCGTTCGCGCCGCAGCTCCCACAGGGTCCAACCGCGCTCGGTCGCCATTTGGAAGATCCCGGGCCGCAGCTCATGATCGCCCGCGGCCTCCAGCCGAACCCGCACCCGTCCGTCCACCGCCTCGGCGCTGTGACCGGTCACGCCCCCGAGTCCGGCCAGCGCTTCGGCGACGTCCGCGCCCTGGGCCTCGACGGTGTAGCGAGCGATCCCGCGCCGCGAATCCATCAGCTCGGCCACGGTGGCGTCGGCGGCGATCGCGCCCTTCGAGATGATCAGCAGCCGGTCGCAGGTGGCTTCTACCTCCTGCATGACGTGCGTGCTGAGGATCACGGTGCGCTCGCTTCCCAGCGAACCGACCAGCTTGCGGATCTCGACGCGCTGGTTCGGATCGAGCCCCTCGGTGGGTTCGTCGAGCACCAGGATCTCGGGTTTGTGAAGGATCGCGCCGGCCATGCCGGTCCGTTGGCGGAAGCCCTTCGAGAGCTCGCCGACCGGACGGAAGAAGACGTCTTCGAGCCCGGTTTCCTCCACCGCACCGCCGATCGCGCGCCGGGCCGCGCCGGATTCCAGGCCGCGCAGCGACGCCACAAATTCCAGGAACTCGCAGACGAGCATCTCCTGGTAGAGCGGGTTGGCCTCGGGCAGATACCCGACCCGCGCCTTCGACTGCGTGAGCTTCTCGGCGATCGGAACTCCGTCGAACCGGATCGTGCCCTCGTCGGGCTGGAGCGTGCCGGTGAGCATGCGCATCGTCGTGGTCTTCCCGGCTCCGTTCGGACCCAGGAAGCCGACCACCTCGCCCCGGTCCACCTCGAAGCTGGCGCGATTCACCGCCACGACCGAACCGTAGCGCTTCGTCACCCCTTCAACCGAAATCATCGTTCCTCCTTGTTTGCGTTCCACCCGCCTGGCGCGGCCCTCGCCGCGTCGGATTCCCAAGGCGGGCGTGTGGGAATGGCGAAATCTGCAAATGTGCGGCCTCGTGGGCGGCCTCAAATGTGGGAATCGCGGGCGAGAGTGTCCAGACTCGGGGCGACGGACCGTTCGGATTCTCTGGATGCGCCGCGCCCCGCCCGCTCCCGGCCGGGGTGTGCCGCGCCCTGGCCGGTGACGCCTCCGGTACTCGTGGGTGAACCCGATGCAGAGTCCTTTCTGTAGCTTTACCTTGTTCCTGCGGTTGCGGACCGGCGGCGGTGGGAACGGCCCGACCGGGCGAGGGGCCCGGTTGTCGGCACTCAAACACGATCCACGGAGGATGGACGATGAAACGACACGGAACGAACATGCTGGCTCTCGCGGGGGCACTGCTGCTTTCCGCGACGGCGGTGCTCACGGCAGCGGCGCTTGTCCCGGGGACGGCGGCGCTTGCGGCGCAGGACAACGCGACGGTGGCGGGAACGGTCACCGCGGAGGGAACCGGGCTGGGGAGCGCGCAGGTGGTGCTTACCCGGTCGGTGACGGGCGCCCAGTACGGCGGCCTCACCAACGATGCCGGACGCTTCACTATCCTTGGTGTGCCGGCGGGCAGCTACTCGGTGACGGTGCAGTTGATCGGCTACACCAGCGCTACCCGCGAGGTGGTGTTCGAGGCGGGCGGCAACCCGGTGCTGGAGTTCGCCCTGATGCCGACCGCGGTGGCACTCGGCGGGATCGAGGTGCTGGCGGAGCGGGCCGAGGCACGGCGCACACCGGTGGCCTTCACCGACATCTCCAAGACCCGGATCCAGGCCGAGCTCGGCTCGCGCGACCTGCCGCTGGTCCTGAATGTGACGCCCTCGGTCTATTCGACCGCGCAGGGCGGCGGGGCCGGCGACGCGCGCATCAATGTCCGCGGTTTCAGCCAGCGCAACACAGCCGTCATGATCAATGGCGTGCCCGTCAACGACATGGAAAACGGCTGGGTGTACTGGTCCAACTGGGACGGGCTCGGCGACGCGGCCACCAGCATCCAGCTTCAGCGCGGGCTGAGCGCGATCAACCTGGCGACGCCCTCGATCGGCGGCACGCTCAATGTCATCACCGACCCCAGCGCGCAGGACCCCGGCTACATCCTCAAACAGGAATTCGGCTCGGGGAATTTCCTCAAGACCACCATGACCGCCTCCACCGGCGCGGTCGGCGACTTCGCCATGACGATGTCGGGCGTCCGCAAGACCGGCGACGGCATCATCGACGGCACCTGGACCGACGCATGGTCCTATTATCTCGCCTCGCAGTACCGCCTCAACGACGACAACCGCATCGAGTTCTACGCGGTGGGCGCTCCGCAGCGGCACGGCCAGAACCTCTACAAGCTCAACATCGCCACCCTGGACCGCGACTTCGCCGCCTCGCTCAGCGATTACGATCCCGCCGGACTGGAGCGGTTCGCGACGGTGGCCGGGCGCTTCTGGAGCCCCAATGTGGCCGGCGTCGATCCGAGCTACACAGGCCGCCAGTTCACCAGCACCGGACCGGGCGCGGGCGTCTTCAGCCGCCACAGCCGCAACTTCATCAACGAACGCGAAAACTACTTCCACAAGCCGCAGGTCAACGTCAACTGGTTCTCGAACCTGGGCAACGGCCTGACCGCCAACACCGTGGCCTACTACTCCGGCGGCAAGGGCGGGGGAACCGGAACCTACGGATCGCTGCGCTGGGACTACACCTACGGGCAGCGCTTCGCCGACTGGAACGCCACGATCGACCGCAACGGCAACAGCGACAGCGGCTCCTTCGGAATTCTGCGCAACTCGGTCAACAACCAGGACACCTACGGCGCCATCGTCAAGCTGAACAAGGACTTCGGCGACGGGCTGGTGAGCGAGTTCGGCATCGACTGGCGGACCGCGACGATCGAGCACTACCGCGAGGTGCGCGACTTGCTCGGCGGCACCCACTACAACGACTGCTTCCGCGGCTGCTCCTCCGAGTTCTGGAGCGAGGCCCAGGGGGATCGCGGACTCGGCGACAAGATCAACTACCACAACGAGAACGACGTCAACTGGGTCGGCGCGCACCTCCAGGCCGAAAAATCCTCGCTTGCGGGTTCGTACTACGGGATGGTCGGCGTGTCGCGCAACTCCTACGACTTCACCGATTTCTTCAAGCGCGGCAGCGGCGGCGGTTTCCTGACGCTGAACAGCGGCGGGCTGACCGGCTACCAGGTCAAGGGCGGCGCGATGCGCAACGTCAGCCCCGAGTGGTCACTGTACGGGAATGCCGGCTACGTCTCGAAGGTGCCGATCTTCGACGGCGCGATCGACGACATCAACGGACTCCTGATCGACAATCCAGCGAACGAAACCTTCCTCTCCTTCGAGGCGGGGACGCGCTTCCGTTCCCTCAACCGGCAGTTCTCCTTCGACGCCAACCTCTACTTCACCCAGTGGAATGACCGGACCTCGCGGCGGTTCGCGCGCGACTTCTTCGGCGAGGGCGAAGACGCGATCGTGCGTTTGCTGGGCATGGACGCGCGCCACATGGGCATCGAGATGGAGGGCGCCTGGCAGCCGGCGAACTTCATGCGCTTCGACGGCGCGCTCTCGCTGGGCGACTGGAAGCACACCGACGACATCGAAGGCAGCTACGCAAGAGAGGACCAGCGGGGCGGGACCCTGGACTACACCTTCTATGTGAAGGAACTGTATGTGGGCGACGCGCCCCAGTTCCAGGTCGCCTACGCGATGTCGGTCTTCCCCAGCGGCGGACTGTGGATGCAGCTCTCGGGCCGCACCTACGGAAAGCATTATGCAAACTTCGATCCCTTCTCGCGCACCAGCGACGGCGACGCCGGAGTCCAGTCGTGGAGCCCGCCCGGCTACACCGTCTTCGACTTCCGCGTATCGTACCGGCTCGCGGAGGAAATGGCGTCCTCCTTCGGCGGCAACGTTCATCTCTTCCTCCATGGTTTCAACATCTTCGACACCATCTATATCCAGGACGCGACCGACAACTCGCGCTTCAACGGCTTCCGCGACTCCGCCGAGGGGGAGGCCGGGCGTCTGAGCCACAAGGCCGATGACGCGGAGGTCTTTCTCGGCTATCCGCGCAACTTCAACTTCGGCTTCCAGATCTTCCACTAGCTCCGGGAGGCCGGCGGGGTGGCGGGCGTCCGCCCGCCACCCCGCCGGCCATCCAAATCCCCCCACGCCCGCCCATGCAAGTCCCCCGTTCGCACTACCGGCCCCGCACCCGGCGCGGCTTGATCTGCACGATCGCCTTCGTTGTCGTCATGCTGCTCGCCCAGCCCCCGGTCGTGCATGGCCTCATGAACCGCATCGAGCCCTGGATTCTGGGGATGCCCTTCCTCTTCTTCTGGCTGCTGGTGGTCTACCTGGCCGGAACCGCGGTGCTCATCCGCGCCTACCGCAAGGGGCTGTAAGGTGGAGCCCTGGGTCGTTTCCACCGGGCTGATCTTCCTCTACCTGGTCGCTACGGTGGTGATCGGGGTGCTGGCCAATCGCCGCGGCAGCGCCAACATGGAGGACTTTTTCCTTTATGGGCGCCAGGCGGGCTTCGTCGTCCTCTACCTCACGGTCGTCGCCACCTTCCATTCGGCCTTCGCCTTCCTCGGTTCGGGCGGATTCTTCTACACGCATGGAATCGGCTTCTGGATGGCGGGCACGTGGACGGTCCTCGTCGGCGCGATCACCTTCACTATCGGCACCCGGATCTGGGCATTGGGGAAGAAGTTCGGCTACGTCACCCCGGCGGATCTTCTTGCGGACTTCTATCAGAGCGAGGCGGTGCGCGTGATCGTGGCACTGGTCTCGGTGCTCTTCTCGATCATCTATATCCAGGTGCAGGCACAGGGTCTGGGAATCATCCTTTCCGTGGCCACCGGCGATCGCATTCCCTTGGAGCTGGCTTCGTTCATTTTGCTGGTGGTTGCCGCGGGCTATCTGATGGTCGGGGGACTCAGGGCCGTCTACTGGACCGATGTGATTCAGGGAATCTGGATGTACGTCGCGGTCTGGGCCGGAAGTCTGCTGTTGACCTGGAAGCTCTTCGGGGGACCGGTTGAGCTGTGGAAACGGGTGGCCGCCGAGCGCCCGGATCTGCTGACCTTGCCCGGACCGGAGGGGTTCTTCACGCCGGGAATGTGGATCGGGATGACGATCGCACTCTCCTTCGGGATCATCTTTCAGCCCCAGATGATGATTCGCTACTTCACGGCCGCATCGGCGCGCACCCTCAAGCTCCTGGGCGCCACCACTCCGATCTACCTGATGACGCTCTTCATTCCGGCGGCGCTGGTGGGACTCGGCGGGGCTCTGATCCTTCCCGACCTGGAGGTGGGCGACCGCATCTTTCCCGAGCTGCTCGTCCGCTTCGCGCCCGCCTGGCTGACCGGACTGATCCTGGCGGGGGCCGCGGCGGCGGCGATGTCCACCCTGGATTCGATTCTGCACTCCAACATGACGATCCTGACCCGGGACGTGTACCAGCGCTACGTCGCGCGCAATCGGAGCGAGCGTCACTATCTGGCCTTCGGGCGCTGGGTGGTGGTGGCGCTGCTGGCGCTGGGATGGATGCTGATCTCGGAGCTGGATTATCTGGTGGTGCTGGTGACGATGTCCGGCGCGGGGGCGCTGCAGCTCATGCCGGCGGTGCTGGGGGTCTGCTACCCGACCGGACGGCGGCCGCTGACCGCGGCGGGAGTGGTGGCGGGGGTGCTGGCGGGTCTGGTCGCCCTCTACCTGACGCGCCTGCATTGGGTGCAGCCCCTTGGCGTTCACGAGGCAATCTGGTCGCTCGGGGTCAACTGCCTGGTAGCGGTTGCGGTGTCGCGGGCCACGCGGCCACCCCCGCAGGAGACGGTGGAGCGGATTCACGGCGAGGTGGAGCGCTTCGTCTACGGGGACTGAGGGCGCGTCGCGGGCAGGCGGTGCTGGTCGCCGGATTTGACACTTGCGGGACCTTGCCCATCGCGCTCGCGGATTTTCGCACCTCCGTGCTTCCGGCGCGTCGGTTGCGCTCCCAGACGGCGTGTCGGCCCGAGGCTCGGGGCATCGTGCTTGCGGGGACTGGCTCATCGCGCTCGCGGATTTCGCGCCTCCGTGCGCTTGGCCTGCCGGTTGCGCTCCCCGTGCTGATTGTATACGAAACCGCACACACGCTTGCGTTCCGACGATTCGGTCCCCATTCTGAACGTGTCCCCACTTGTCCACTCCACAAACAAAGGAGAAAGCCGTGGACATCAAGAAACTCGTTGTGGGATCCGTCGTCGCGGGCGTTGCGATGCTCGCCGTCAACTTCGTCCTCGGGATGGTGCCGACTGTCGGTGACTATTTTGGGGCCGACACCTCCGTCTGGGGTCTCGCCCACGCCCTCTTCCATGGTGCGCTGGTCGTTATCGTGCTCGGCTGGAGGGGTATCGGTGATGCCGCGGACGGTGCAAAGGGCGGAGCCGTCTTCGGCATTGCCATGGCGCTGGCCGCCGGCATATCGGGAGGAGTCAACGCAGCGCTGATCGGCAGTGTGGTTGCCGCAGCGGTGGTCACGGGCGTCGCCGGTGCGGCGCTTGCCATGGCTCCAGGTGGATCCGACGGGTAGTTCCCTTATCCGCGACGGGTCGTAACCGCACGATCCCTCAGGCACCGGGGACGGCACACGTGAGGGACGGCGACGGTACGCGAACCCGCTAGCCCAGGGGGCGACCGCTCCCGCGGCGGTTCAACGGAGTGCAACCCGGACAGGTTGGGCTTCGGCGAAGCTGGCGCGGGAGCGGTCGTTGCGTTAAGGGAGATTGTCCCCTTCCATATGACTTTCGTGACTCCCGGGCGTTGGTAATCAGCCACTCCGGCGAAGCGCGTCGACCCTGCCCACCCGCGACGGGCCCTTTGCTTCGCAGCGAGTCGTCCATTGAGCCGTGCGTCGACTTCGCCGCCTCCGCCTGCGCGCCCTAACCGCGGCGACCCCCTTGCCCCCACCGGCAGGAGTGTGGGATCGTCCGCGTCAGCCATGGCTCAACCCAGGGCCGCGTCCACCTCGTATCCCCCCACCCCCCACCCCACCGCCTCCGCTCCATCGAACGCCACATCGATCCGGCCAAGCCGCATCCCCCCCCACCCCACCTGGTTGACCAGCGTGAAGCCGGTGCGCCCCTGCCCAAAGACCTCCGCCCTCTCCATGAAGGTGTGCGTGTGTCCCCCCAGGATCAGGTCGATCTCGGGAACCTCCCGCCCCAGCACCCGGTCGCTCGGCCGCCTCGGATCGCCATAGCGGTAGCCCAGGTGCGACAGACAGACAATCAGCGCACAGCCCCGCGCACGCAGCTCCCGGCACGCCAGTTGCGCGGCCGCAATGGGATTGGTGTACCGCACACCCTCGTGCAAGCTCGCCAGCACCAGCCCCTCAAAGGCAATGCCCAGCCCGAAGATCCCCACCCTGAGACCGCCGAACTCGCGCACCGTCCACGGCCGCACATGCCCCAGGAGCGCCGACGCGCTCACGTCGTAGTTGGCCGACACAAACTCGAAACCGGCCTCCGGCAGCATCGCCGCCAGCCCATCCACGCCATTGTCGAAGTCGTGGTTGCCCAGAGTCGCCACATCGTACCCCATCGCCGTCATGACGCGAAACTCCACCTCGCCGCCGAAGAAGTTGAAGTACGGCGTCCCCTGAAAGATGTCGCCGGAATCCACCAGCAACACATGCTCGTTGGCGTCGCGAATGCGCCGAATCAGCGTCGCGCGCCGGGCTGCACCCCCAAGTCCCGCAAAGGGTCCTCCATCGGCCGGAAAGGGGTCAAGGCGCGAGTGCGTGTCGTTGGTATGGAGGATGACAAGTCGCGTCGCGGCCGGGTCGTCCACGCGTCGGCCGGATCGTTGCGCGGGGGCGCCGCCGACCCCGGTCACATGGCGATAATCCGATTCCATCCCCGCCAGAGCGCGCGGCCGCGCCAGTCCACCGGCGCCCAGGGCGACGATAAAGCCCCGCCGCGTCAGGGTGGCATCCTTCGGTCCCCCTGCCTGTGTCATCTTCGTCTTCATCGCTCGCCTCCTTCACGCCGGCGAATTCGCCCATCCAGCAACGGTGTCACCGTGCCGCGCCGCCGCAGGTACGATACGAACAGATCGCGGATCAGCACATCCAGCTCCTCGCGCGCCCGCGCGCTCGACTCCCAGAGCACCGTCCAGCTCCCCCCACCATTCACCAGATAGTCCACCGTGGCCAGCCGGTAGGTGCGCTCCGGATCGATTCCTTCGCCACCGACCCGAACATTCACCGCGTCGGCGGCGGCCAGCTCCATCGACCACCCCGCGATCGGTTCGCCATTTGTCGCGGCGATCTCGTCGGCCAGACGCTCCACCTCCGCTCCGGACAGCTCCAGCACCGTCACGTAATTCTCGAAGGGCAGCAGCTCGTAGGCGTGGCGCATCAGGATCGGCCCGGCCGCGATCGGCACCCGCAGTCCCCCCTCGTTGAGCAGCGCGAGATGAACGGTGTCGCGCGAGAGGAGCTGAACCTCGGCCAGGAGCGCGTCGGCGACCAGGTTGTCCAGCTCCCCCTCCGGATCGGCCTTGACGAAGGGCGCGGTCGCCACGGCCAGCACCTCGCCCAGCCCCTCCGCCATCCGCGATCGGTACGGCGCGATCAGCGCGGCAATGTCGGGCGCGTCCTCAATGCTGTCGCCCACAACCCGAAAGGCGTCTCCGGCGGCTTCGATGCGCACACCGCCCCCCGCCCCGCTGCCACCGCCCACCCCACCCCCCACCCCGGCGCACGCGGCCAGCGCCCCCACGCCCAGCAGCGCCCATACGACCCGTCGCCCCCGCCCTCCATCGTCGCGGTTCGCACCGAGCTGGATTTCGCGCTGTTGACCCGGCCGACGTCGACTTGCGCCACCCTTCCCCACCGGCGGCCACCCGCTCCGCTTTGCCCCCACACCACGCCGGAGCCCCGCGCCCCCGTTAGGCCACGCGCCCCGCTTCGACTCCACTTCACGCCTCGGTCCACCAGAACAGTCGTTCACTCGCCCCATACCTCCTCGAACACGCGCAGATAGTTTTCCCCCAGAAACTTGACGATCACCTCGTCGGAGTGGCCCCGCGCGGCCAGCGCCTCGGTCAGGCGGGGCAGCTTCGAGATGTCCTCCAGCCCGACCGGCGCCAACTCCTTGCCGTAGTGGTCGCTGCCCAAAGCGATGTGATCCGGTCCCATCGCCTCCAGCGCCGTTTCGATGTCGCGCACCACACTCGCCAGGTCGCGGTGCGCCACATGGATCAATCCCAGCACGCCCCCATTCGCCGCCAGCGCCTCGAGCGCACCCCGGTCGCGCGGCAACTTCAGACGCGGGCGCGGCAGCCGTCCTCCGAGCAGATCCTGCGCCTCCGGGGCCGTATCGGGGAACATGGTCGGCGTCGTGTGCGAGAGGATGACGGGGTTATCGGCAATCTCCAGGATTTCGTCGAAACCGGCCTCGCCGATATGCACCAGATCGATCACGATTCCGAGCCGGTCCATGCGCCTCACCACATCGCGCCCGAGCGCGGTCAGGCCCCCGCGTCGGTTCGCCGCCCAGCAGCCATCGGCGTAGAGGTTGCGGCGGGTGTGGGTGAGGCTGGCGGAGCGCAAGCCCAGCCGGTAGTAGAGGTCGAGAAAGCGCGGATCGGTGCCGAGCGCCTCACAGCCCTCGAAGGCGAGGACGAGCGCCACCTTCCCCGCGGCCTTGGCAGCGCGGATCCCGCGGACGGTCGTGGCCAGGACAAGGGCGTCGTGGCGGCCGATCTGGTCGTGCAGATTCCACACCATCTCCATCCCGCGCCGGAAGGGATCGGCGAGCCAGTCGTCGTCGAGGTAGATCGCACAGAGCTGCGCGGTGACGCCCCCTTCCCGCCAGCGCGGCAGATCGTACTGGCCCATGCAGCCGAACCAGGCGGTGTGCGCTCCCATCCCGAAGCGGACCAGCGGATTGCGCTCCAGTCCCGGTGGCGCCTTCCAGTCCAGATCCGGCACCTCCACGCGCTGCCCGAGCGACATCTTGCCCTCGGTCACGGGAATCAGAATGTCGCTGTGGCCATCCACCACGATGGCGCGGCGGTGCAGTTCGGCGGCGGCGCGGGCCGGTGGATCCGACGCGCGGCCAGGCTTCGTGCGCGCGGTCAGGTCCGGCGACGCGTCTCCCTCGCTGTTCTCCCCGGCGCCGGGCCGGATCTCGTCGCCCACCCTCAGAGTCCCCCGTTCCCCGGTCCCCCGGCTGCCCAAACTCCGGCCAACCCGCCCGCCTCCGGCGCCCCGGCTTCCAGTCCCCCTGCCCCCAATCCCCCCTCCACCACAGGCAGCGCTACACGCGATCCGTCGGCGCCCCCGCGGTGAATCGTGAAGGAAACCTCGCCGTCGGCGGGAACGGGATCGAAGGTGTCGGCATCGGCGCCCGCAATCGCAATGCGGATTCGGTGGCCCGCACGGATGAGGGCCGCGGTGGGCCAGAGCCGGACCACGACCCGGACCGCTTCCCCCACCGGCATCGGTTCGGCGTCGGCGCGCGCGAAGGAGTGGTACGGAGTCTCGGCCGGGAAGTACGGATTGGGCGACACCCTGCGATGAATCAGGCGCATTCCCCCATCGGTCACGAGGCGGCTGCCCCCGGCCGGATCCACATCCTCCAGGTAGACGAAGAGCGACCCGTCCTCGCGGTCGGCGGCCATGCGCAGCGTCACCACCACCGATCCCGCAATCTGGAGATCGGTCTCCAGGGGCGGTGTCGTGTAGGTCAGCATGCGCGTATCCATTGCGCCGCGGTCGTCCAGGTTGAGGACCGGATTGCCGAGTTGCGCGTACCAGCGATTATTCGGCCCGACCGTAACCCCGCGGTCCACCGGGTAGCGATCGGAGGCGGGGGTGACGTCCGCATTCGCCGCGGCGAGCATGCCATCGGCGCCAAGGTGCAGCGTGCGCGTCACCGTCCCCGCGGGCGGCCAGCGATCGGCGTCGTGCCAGCGCTCCTCGCCCAGATTGAAGAATCGTAGCCCAGGCCAGTCATCCACCTCATTCGCTTCACCCTTCAGATGCCGGTCAAGGAAGAGGCGGCGCATCTCCCACTGCTCGCCCACCGGCGGATCCGGCGGCAGCGGCTCGCTGCCCACCAGGTAGGGACTGGCGTGATTCGCTCCACCGTGCGTAGAGGCCAGGATGACGACATGCTGCGGATTGCTGAAGTTGCGGAACCGGGTAAGGGCACCATCGGCGGTTCCGGCGTCAAGCCAGCTTGCAAAGACCAGCATGGGAACGCCCGAAGCCTGAATCTCCTCGCGCCAGTGCAGGACAGAGGCCTCGGCCCAACTGTACCCGCCCCCGACCTCGTCGTCGCGAAACCCGGCGGCCAGGGTGGCCTCGAAGACATCGGGATTGGCGGCGTGTTCGGCGACCGCGGCCGCGAGCAGACTTCCATCGGCGTCTTCCTCCACGCGGCGCACGCTGGCCCCGAGCATCTCGGTGTCGTTCCGGTCCATGTAGCCGACCGTCCGGCTCCATTCCTCCAGGAAGGAACGCGCGAGCAGACCATAGGGCCGCACCGGACTGGCGTAGGTGTCGAAATCCGACCACCCGGGCACGACCGCCTTCAGCGCAGGGTGCCCGACCGCAGCCGCGAGCTCGGCCGTGGTGCCGGTGTAGGAAGTGCCGAAGGCGCCGACATTGCCGTCCGACCAGGGTTGCCGCACCACCCACTCGATCACGTCGTGGATGTCCAGAACCTCCTGCGGTCCGTACTCCACCGGACGGGTGCCGAAGGAGGCGCCGCTGCCCCGCAGATCCACCTTGACCAAAGCGTAGCCGTGGTACAGCAGGTGGCCGTCGAGCGGGGAGAGCGCGGGTCTGTGCTCGCCGGTGACGGGATCCTCCAGGCTGCGCCGGTAGCGGGTCAGAGTGAGGAGGGCCGGAAAGGACTCGGACTCCGTGGCGGCTTCGGATTCGCGGCCGGCGTCGGGGAGGTAGACGTCCACCGCCAGCCGGGTCCCGTCCGCAGCTTCGATGTACTGCGAGACCGCCGCCGGCTGCGAGCTGTCAAAGAGGACCTCCTGGGTGACGGTGTTCGTGTGCTCGTCCAACGGCAAGCAGGCGGCCAGGAGAAGTGCAACGGCAACGCCGAAGGCCGACACGAGGAAGGGAAGGCGGCGCGGGATGGCGTGAACGCCCTGATGGGTGTGACTCGGTGTCTGGTTCACTTTGCTTTGTTGACTTGATTCGTACAATGGACTGGACCTTTGGACCCATGTGTCCGGGGCTTGTCCTGTGGACCGGGAAGGCTTTGTCCTGTGGACCGGAAGGCTTTGTCCTGTGGACCGGGCCTTGCATTTTGTGGTTTTTTCTGACCGGGATCTGGCGGCCGGCCGGAAATGTGCCTCCGACTGAATCTGGTTCCACCGTGCGGCGGATTCCAGTTGGCTGCTCTGAATGGCGACGTGAATCGGGCGGGCAAATCCGCCTGGCCCCGACCGAAAGCGGTCGTTCATTGGGCGCCCATTGCGTACCTGACAACAACCTCCGCCGGTTTGCGATTCTGCATCCTCCGGCCTACTGTGCCCGTAGGTGCTCCCGGTCTGTCTTGCGCAGGCAAGCCGGACACCCCGGGCGGGCCCCGCGATGGGGCTTTGCCGCCAATGGCTGCGGACATCAACCAGGGAGGAACCATGATGTCACTCAGGTCCGTTTTCTTCGCTCACTCCAGGGGGGGGGGGTATAGCGAACCCCGACCCAACCCCGGCCTCCGCATCGCGCGGACCGGGATCCCCGCGCTGGCTCTCGCCCTTCTCGCCGTGCCGCTCTCGGCGCAGACGGGTTCGATCACCGGCGTGATCATCAACGGCGAGACGGGAGATCCGCTCGCCAATGTCCAGGTCTCTCTCGAGGGGACCGGACTCGGCAACGTCACCAACTCCGAGGGGCGCTACCTCATTCTGAATGTTCCCGCCGGGGAGCTGGAGATGGTGGCGCAGCTCATCGGTTACCGGGAGGCGCGGCGTACGCTCTCGATGGGCGATGGGGCGTCCGAGGTGATGGACGTCTCCATGTTCCCACGGGCGGTCGAGCTGGAAGGCGTGGTGGTGACGGGAACCGCGATCGCGGCCCAGCAGCGCGAGATCGGCAACAGCATCTCGATGGTTACCTCCGAAGAGCTCGCCTATGCGGGCGCCATCAATCTGGAGGACGCGCTCCGCGGCCGCGCGCTGGGCGTCAGCGTCACCGGCTCGTCGGGCACCGCCGGCGCCGGATCCGACATCCTTCTGCGGGGCACCAACTCCGTCAACGGCCGCAACCGGCCGCTCATCTATGTCGACGGCGTGCGCATGCCCACCGGCACCCTGGAAGACGCCACCGGCGAGTCGCAGGAGCACGCAACCTTCCTGGGCAGCATCCGCGAAGAGGACATCGAACGGATCGAGATCATCAAGGGGCCGGCGGCGTCCAGCCTCTATGGCACCGACGCCAGCGCCGGGGTCATCCAGATCTTCACCAAGAAGGGCGCGCCCGGGGCGCCGCGCTGGACGATGAATGTGCAGCAGAGCCTCCAGCGCATCGGCCATGTGGGACCGAGCATCGACCCGACCGGACTCCGCGTCAACGACTGCACCCGCCAGTTCAACCACTCGCTCGAAGAGGGTTACTTCTTCAATCGCGACGAGCAGGGGCAGTTGATCGCCGACCCCGGTTGCCCGGCCAACGGCACCTGGCTGCGCGACGCCCACATTCAGGACTACTCGATGTCGGTTCGCGGCGGAAGCCAGGAGGTCACCTACTTCGCCTCGGCGGGTTACGGCATCACCGAGGGCGTGATCGACCCCAACCAGTCGGAAGATGTGAATGTCCGCGCAAACTTCACCTTCGCCGGCTTTGAAAACTTTCAGGTCAATGTGAACAGCTTCTACACCCGCCGCGACATCGACTGGATTCCGAATGGCGACAACGCCGAAGGACTCCTCTTCAATGTGGCCCGCGGCGACGAGGGCGAGACGCCCGACAACGACGACGCGGCCGTGCTGGATCTGACCCAGGACCAGGTGGTCAACCACTTCAACACCAGCGCCAACCTCGACTGGTCGCCGATGGACAACATGCGCCACCGGCTGACCTTCGGGCTGGACTATTCGAACTCGCACTACATCACGCAGCGGCCCTGGCTCTTCTGGAACAACCCGCTGGGCACCCGCACCGTGGACATCGAAAACCGGCGCGTCATTACGCTGGACTACGCCTCGACCTACCTGCAGAACCTTCCGGCCGACTTCACCTCCACGACTTCGGTAGGCGCCCAGTACAATCAGTTTGAGCACCTCGGCAACCGGACCGATGTGGAAGGCTTTATCGGACCGGGGGCGAAGGTTCTGGAGAACGCCGAAGAGGTCACCAACTACAACGAGGACCGCAGCGCCACCGAGGGCGGCGGATTCTTCGTTCAGGAGCAGATCGGCTGGAGGAACCGGCTCTTCGTCACCGGGGGCATCCGCGCCGACACCCACAGCGCCTTCGGCGAGGAATACACGCGCGACGTGCGCTTCACCATCTATCCCAAGGCCCAGGCCACCTACACCATCTCCGATCACGACTTCTGGCCGCAGTGGTGGGAGACGTTCCGGATTCGGGCCGCCTATGGCGAGTCGGGCGAGGCGCCGCCCGCAAGCGGTTCGGTGACGGTCTTCGAGGCCTCTTCGCTGGCCGACGAGAACAACCTGGGCTTCATCATCCAGAATCTGGCCAACCGGGCGCTGGGGCCGGAGCGGGCCGAGGAGTACGAGACCGGTTTCGACGCATCGCTCTTCAATGGAATCCTGGCGCTCAACGGCACCTACTACATGCGGCGCACCTTCGACGGCCTGATCTATGTCGCTCCGCCGCCTTCCAGCGGCGTGGCCGAGTCGATTCCGCAGAATGTGGGGATCTGGGACAGCAAGGGCTATGAGCTCGGCGTGGACTTCCTGGTCTTCGAGGGCTACACCAGCCGCGTCAGCGTCAACGCCAACTACCAGTACAACCAGACCACAATGGTGGACCTGGGCGATCCCCAGTTCGAGCAGTTCTCCTTCAACTACCTCAACCGCTACCGCACCGGCCGCCCGATTCCGTCGCTCTACGGCAAGAAGGTGTGCAATCCCGACGAGATGGGGGCGCTTCCCATTTACACCGACGACGCGACCTGCGTTCTCAACGGGGTCGAGATCGACACTCACCCCGACACCTTCTTCTACTCGCCGAGCCGTCCGCCCCACGAGGCTTCCATAGGTGTGCGCGCCACCCTCTTCGACCACTTCATCCTGGACGTCTTCGGCGTGGCGCAGATGGGGCACTGGCTCTACGACGACATGGCCCAGGAGCTCGCCGCCGACGGATTGTGGCCGGATTGCTGGCCGATCAACGACGCGGTGAACGCGGGCGTGCAGAACGAGGATCCGAGCCTGTATTCGCAGTACACGGCCAAGGAGATCGGGCGTTGCTGGGAGAGCGAATCCGACAACGAGGACTGGATGGAACCGGCCGACTACTTCCGTCTCCAGTCCGCGAGTCTTTCCTACCGGGTGCCGCAGGAGTATCTGCCGGGCGGCTTGACCGGGGCGACGCTTCAGTTGCGCGCGACCAACCTCTTCACAATCACCAACTTCTCGGGGCTCTATCCCGATGCGCTGCTCAGACCCGCACAGCAGACGGCTCGGGGCAACGGCTACATCCTGCCTCCGGCCAGGCAGTTCACCATGAACCTGCGGCTCAACTTCTGACCAGAGGACTTTGACCAAGAGAGGGACAAACGCGATGAAAAAGACGACAAGACGAACCACGCGGACGCCCGGGAGGACGACTCCGATCGTCGCTCTGGCGGGCCTCGCCGTGGTCTTTGCGCTGGGCGCGTGCGTGGACACCCAGATCACGGGCGTGATCGTGGAGGACGACGTCGAGAACCCCAACCTGATGGTCGCCTTCGTGCGGGGAATCAACTCCGAGCTGCACGACAACATGCGCGACTTCAGCGGGGTCTGGTGGTACACGGGGTCCGCGACCGACGACTTCAACAACGACGGCGTCAGCACCAACGGAGAGGAGATCCTGGAGTATCGCAACTACTCCGACCGGCCCGGCAACTTTCCCTGGGCGCAGCTCCACGAGGCCGCCTGGGCCGGCTACTACGGCGCCGATGTGACTGAGCGCGTCTTCGCCGAAGAATCCAACTCGCATCCCCTGATCGCGCGGTCGTGGCTGATCTCCGGGTGGGCGGAGCGGATGCTCGGCGAGATTTTCTGCGAGTCGATCTACAACTACGGACCGGGCGCCGGCGCCCTGATGGGACCCAACGACCACTACGACCCCTCGCAGCTCGTCCAGATTGACTCGATCATGCGGCGGTCGGTGAATGCGATGCAGAATGCGCTGGCGGTCGCCGAAGCCGCGGTGGCCAGCGGCGCTCCCACTCCGGACGGCGACGCGCGCATCTTCGACCCGATGAAGATCATGTACGCGGCACACGGCGGGATCGCGCAGTCGGCGATGCTGATGGGCGACTGGGATCTGGCGGTGTCGCACGCCGCGCAGGTTCCCGACGACTTTATTCTCTACAGCCACTCGCATCCGGCGGTGGAGCAGAACGGGTGGTTCGACGTTTCCTTCCAGAACGACGACTTCACCCTCTGGAATACGCCGCTGCACCGTGTATTTCCGGACGACCCGCGCGCACCCTGGGTGAAGTGTGGAGAGTGGCGGACCGACAGCTTGCGGACGACGCACGGTTCGCGCGGAGACATTCGCGACACCGGACGGTGCGACTTCGCGGCCGGCTACGGCGGGGAATTCCGGGCCGAAAGCAACCGGATGCCGCTCTATTCCTCCCTGAAATCCGAGGCCCAGGGGCTGCTCACGCGGCCCGATGGCCAGACGGGCGAGGATGCCGATTTCCCGATGGTCAGGGGAACCGAGATGCTCCTGATCCGGGCCGAAAAGGCGCTGATGGACGGCAACCTGGCGCAGTTCGCAGACCTGGTGAACCAGGGCCGCGCAGTGTACGGCATGGATCCGATCGAGACGCCGACGACCGCCGGAGCGCTGGAATACCCCAATGCGCTGGACGACGCCTGGTCGATCCTGGACGGCGAGCGCTACACGCTGATGCACCTCGAGGGCCGCCGCTTCGCCGATATGAGGCGCTGGCAGCACCCGTACATCGCCGACGGCCATATCGTCAATCCGCGGGTGCGCGCCGAAAACGGACCGTCGCGAGTGGCGTGGTGCATGCCGATCGCGGACATCGAGTGCGATTCGAATGCCGACATCAACTGTCCGGGAGTGGGCGGCTGATTCGGAGTCTGGCTGGTCCGCCTCGCGGGACGGGACTTCCCGGATCTCGCGGGGCGGGCCTGCTGGCGCAGGCCCGCGAGTTGAATGGCCGCGCCGTCCCAGTGGTTCGGGGGCGGCAGCCCTTGACTTGTGGGGGGTCTTCGCCAGTCTCATGCTTACATCGCTGAACCTCCCGGGAGCCATTCGGGTATACGCGGCGCCCATGCAAGCTTCTCCAAAGGGAGAACACGATGAAAAAGTTGCTTTTGCGACACTGGCCGCGCTGATCGTGCTGGTTGGCACCGGTGCCTGCGACGACGAGACGGCGAGTCCCGAGGCGGGCCCCAATGAGGACGACTGGGCGATGGTTCGCTTCTACACCGAGGATATTCCGGTTGACGGCATGGTTCTCTTTCGGGACGGCGCCCGGATCCCTGCTCCGAATGCCCGGGAGTTTCGCTTCGCCGAGTTCGTAACCGACATACCGGCGGACGAGGATCGGCTGGCGATATTCACGCACGACATTGACCTGGCTCGCTCATTCGAGCTGACAGGTGGTTTCCCCTGGGGCGACGGGATGCTATATCGGGCTGCGGGCCACGCTCCGCCGCTCGCATCGCTGGCCATTGCCGGGCTTTTGCCCGCCGGGTTTCCCGCGTTCCAGGATGACGACGAGGATCCCACCTGCTACCTCGCCGACGATACGAATCGACCAGGCTGGTTCTCGTTTCTCCGACAATCAGATCGTTCTCACGAATTCCGCGACTTCGCCGAGTGCATGGGCGACCTGGCCGAAACGATTGAGGGCGAGGAACAGTGTATCGTTGCGGTTCAACCGGTTTGGAATCCCGAGACCGAAGTCTACGACCTCCATGCAACAGTTGTATGCGAGGAAGAGATTGACTGACCTCTTCGGCCTTCCGTCGATCTCTCGCGTGGACAATACATCACCGAAAAGAACATACGGAGGACATTGAATGAGAAACAATCGCACAAGCCTCTTCCTGCTTTCCCTCGTGCTGTTGCTGAGCGCCTGCTACCCCGGTCGGGCGGGCTCCGGACCCGGCGCCAACCCCGACCTGATCGGCAACTGGGAGCTCGCCGAGCTACCCGACCACAACGCTCTGGAGGCCATTCGGCGGCTGCGCCCCAACTGGCTGCGCGCCGGATCCCGGCCCACCGTCGCGATGGGAGAGAGCTCCACCTTCCCCAGAATCCACCTGAACGGGGTGCCCCTCGGAAATGTCAGCGAGCTGGAACAGATCCCCGCCCGCGATGTGCGCGAAATGCGCTACCTCAACGGGCCCGACGCCTCCACCCGCTTCGGCACCGGCTACATGAACGGCGCGATCCTGGTCACTCTGGAGAGGTGAGGAGGCGACCCAGGACAGGGGAAACGAAACTGAGATCCCTTTCAATTTCTCGAATTTGTCCTCGCAGTACATCGCGCAGGTTCGTCAACAGCCCTGCGGTCATGCGCGACCGTCCGACCATCGTGGCCCTGCGGCCCCTGGTGAATATCGCAGGGGGGAGCCGGGCCGGGGACGAAGTGGGGACCGCAAGCCGCCTATCGGTTGGCGCGGGCATGGGCGGGCTGATCGACGGCGAGCGGATGGGATACCGGGGTTACCAACCGGGGGGCGGTCGCGCTGAATGGCTCCCGTCGCGCATCGGGCCTCGGCCTCCGGTCGAGCAAGTGCAGTTGCGCGAAGCGGTGGCGACAACGCTACTCGCGGCCGCGGGAGTCCCCGCAGGGTTGGTGCATGGGGGCAGTGAATCGGATGCGCGGGGATCGTGGAGGTGCTGCCTACCTCAGCGAACTGATCAGCGGCGCGACCGGCAGCGCTTCCCGGTCCACCGTATTTCCCTCCTTGATCACCATGTGGATGCGGCGGTAGTTGCGCGCGTCGGCCAGCGGATCGGCGTCCAGGATCACAATGTCGGCCCACCTGCCCGGCCGTAGCGTCCCGATCGTGTCGTCCAGACGGTAGGCTTCGGCTACGTTGCTGGTGGCGGATCGTAGCACCTCCAGCGGCGCCATCCCCAGCTCCTCCAGCGCGACCAGAGCATTGAAGTGCCCCTCGCCGAGCTTCACCCGCGGATCGATCGTGTCCGAAGCCAGCGTCGCCGATTCGGCCCTCAGCACCGGATTCTCGATCCCGGCATCGGTGGACATCAACAGCTTCGCCCCGGCCTCGATCAGGTTGCGGCGGTTGATCGCGCCGATCTGCATGTAAGGGGTGAGGGTGCCGCCGGGGTTGTGCGTCTCCAGCGCATCCAGCCGACGCGCGGTAATCGGCAACACGGAACAGGCGACTCCGCGGTCCACCATTTTGCGAATCGATTCCATCGGCAACGGCACTACCGGCCCCGAAATTCCGCAGTGCGTGATGATGTCCACCCCGGCCTCGATCGCCATGTCAAAGCTCTCGACCGAGGTGGTGTGGGTCTGGACGGTCATACCGGCCCGGTGCCCCTCGTCGACGATCACGCGCTGCACCCGCTCCGAGAAGGAAATCAGGTTCATGTCAACATGGCCGCTGGCCCCGTACTTGAGGAAGTCCATGCCGAGACTGGTGTAGTTGCGGATGATCGTAGCCACCGAATCGGGGGCGTACCAGAGCAGCTCGCGGCCGGTCCCCTCCTCCCAGGCGTCGTTGATGCGCTTGACGAAGGCCTGGCTGACATGGGCCGCGTACGATTCGCGGAAATCCGGGCCGAGCGGTCCGCTGAAGCCGATAATGTTGCCCGCCAGGAAGATACGGCTCCCCGGGGCGTCACCCGCATCGATCATGTTGCGCGCCTGGACGAGCGCTGCGCGGGGACCCCAGGTGTCGAAGACGGTGGTCTGGCCGGTCCTGAGCGTGATCTGAGCGGCCTCAAGGACGATTTCGTGGAGGCGGCGCTCGTGGAGGATGAGCGTTTCGAGATCGAGGTTGAGGAAGAGGTGCAGGTTGCCGTCGATCAGACCCGGAATGACGAACTTGCCGCTCGCGTCGATGATGGTGGCCGAGGCGGGGACGGGGGTGGCGGGGGCGGCGCCCGCGGCTGTGATGCGGCCATTCGCGAAGAGAACGACACCGTTCGGGATGGGGGGCGTGTCGTCGCCGACGATGACGGTACCCCCGGTGATCGCGACGGTTTGGGCGGGGAGGGGAGGGGCGGGGACGAGGGCAAGGGCGAGGAGAAGAACGGGGGACAGGAGCGCGGTGCGGATGGCGTGGGTTGAAGTGGTTCGCGGGGGTAGGCTGGTTCGCGGGGTTACGCTGGTTTGCGGGGCCAAAGCGGTCCGCCGGGCTGAGGTGCGGCTGCGCTGCTTCGCTCTGCGGCCGAAGTGACTTGTGCGACGACTGAACATGGTTCCTCGGTGGGGATCATATGGCAGGGGCTGCATGAATCGCGGTGCGCGACCCACACGATAGCCTGCGGAGCGCGCGCCCGGAAAGGGAAACCGCAACCGGGGATGCCGTGGCCGATGTCTTCGATAGGGCACGCCCCACGGCAGGCCGCGTACGGCCCCTGCCTGCTGACGCGCAGCCTTTGGGGGGCGGGTGACCGGGGCGCCGACCACAACCCTGGTTTGGTGGCCCAGCCGACCCTGATCGCCCATCTTCAGCCGGACCTCCACGCCCTCCCCCGGAAGCAGTCCCCCCGGACTCGACAGGTAAGCAACCGATGCGCACTGCCGCCATTGCCGCGCTGGCCCTCCTTCTTGCCGTACCGCCCCCCCTCCCCGCCGCCACCCAAAGCCCCCCACCCCCCTTCGATCTCGCCGCAATCTACGATCTCGGTCATCTCCTCCTGGACGAGAACGGCGACGATGTGCCCGACCGCCTCGGTGCGGCCCTGATCCTCGCGCCCAACCCCACCGACGCCGAGCGGGCCGCCGCCGCCGAGATCGCCGCCCGGCTCGGATTCGAGACGATGGCCCTGGACCTTCCGCTGCGGCGTGGCCCCAGGCCCGGCAAGGTCGGCATCCTCGTCGGGGAGCGCGCGGTCGCGGCCGCGGGTCTCGCGGTTGCGGATTTCGTGGCCCGTCCCCCGGCGCGCGGTCGCTCCGGCGCGATCCCCCCCGCTCTTCCCCCCACCGTCGCCACCCTGGCCGCGCCCCCGGGCGATCGCTGGCTGGCGGTTCTGGGCGGCAGCGACGACGATCTTCTCCGCGCGGCCCGCTTTCTTGCTGGATCGCTTCCCCACATTCGCACCCTCTCCGGCCCGTCGCTGCGCGATGTGGGTGACGAACTCATTGATTGGCTCACCGCGAACGACAGCACCGCTCCCCGGCCCGAGCTGACCCTTTCCCGCGCCACCCTGGCGGCCGCCGCGAGCCCGGCCACCGTTGGGGCCCCAACCACCTCCGCGGCGGTTCCCACAACGGCCGCAACCGCCGCCACGGTCCCCGCCGGCCTCCACATCTTCGCCGAGATCGCGTATCCGGCCGACGGCGCCGCAGCCGATTCCCCCACCAACGCCAACGCCGCCGATCTGGCCACCGACGCCCTCGACCGCATCCAACTCCTTGCCTGGGAACGCCTTGGCGAAGCAGCCACCGGACCCGACAGCGCGGACCTGCGCTTCCCCGGCCTGGCCACGCTCACGGTGAGCGACGGAGCACGACGGGTCGTTCTTCCCACCCTGGCCACCTCAACGGCAGCGGGCCCGGGAGGCAACCGTCCCGGCAGCGGCGCCAAGAGCGATCTCGACCTCTCCAACCTCTACACCGGCGACGGGCTCCTGGGCGGCGGATCGATCCCCGACCGGATCGACGCGGTGCTGGTCCCGGCGCCCGGCGCGGAGGGGGTGGCCGAGCTGGCTGCGCGGCTGGGGCTGGAGAGTACGGGGCTGACCATCCCGATCGTGAGGCGGCCGGGAGAGATCGAGGCCGCCGCGCGCGAACCGACCCTGGTCCTGGCCGGGGCAAATCATCCGCTGGTGGCGGAACTCGCCGACAGCGGGCGGGTCGCGCCGGATACGCTGCCCGCGGGCCATGGCCTGATCGAGGTTGTGCCGGATGCCTTCGGGAGCAAGCCGGGACTGGTGGTAACGGGGCCGGACGAGGAGGGGGCGTCGCGCGCGATTCGCCGCCTGGCCGAGGTCTTTCCGCATCTCTCGCACCGCGAGGACGGCGCGCCGTCCTTCGACGAGGTGGAGGCCGGGCTGTGGGGGTCGCTCTCCGGCTACACGCCTGCGGGGCAGGCCGCAATCGGACTCTACAAGCTGGACCGGATTGTGGCCGACCTGGCCGACGAAGGGGTTGCAAAGGCCGAGATCCTGCTGTCGGTGGAGAAGGCAGAGGAGGGACTGGCCAGCCTGGTGCGGGCGCGCGCGGCGGCCCTGGGCGCCGACAGCGTTGCGGTCACGATCGACAACCGCGATGTGCAGCGCGCGGACACGATCTTCGACGACCGCTTCGAAGCCCCGTCGGAGGTGGATCGTCTGCGGCGGGCGTTTGAGGAACGGGTGCTGCCGGGGTTCGAGGCGGGGGAAGCGGTGCGCGTGCAGGCCCGGATCTCGGAGCCGCCGGAAGTGCGGCGCGCGCTGGCCGAGGAGATTCGCGGCCGCCTGCTCCGGGCCGGGGCCGATCCGAATGGCACCACCGTCGAGATCCTGTCCGCCTTCAAGCAGGGCTTTTCCTGGCTGCGCGAATCGGTGACGCCGCGGCTGGCCGACCGCGAGATCGGCAAATTGTCATTGAGTTTCTGCGCAACGACCCTCCGCCGGAGTGGCCGCAGCAGGCGATTCACACCCCGGTTCGCTGGCTGCACGAGATCTTCCCCATCGACGAGGTCCTGGCTGCGGACCTGGGGATCGAGGTGGACCGTTTTCGCTTCGAGATGGTGGAGAGCGGCCCCGTCTACCGCGTTCGCGTCGCGGCGCCCGACGGTAGCGAGATCCTGAGCGAGTCCTTCGACCCGGTCTGGGTTGTCCGTCCCTACTTCGACCGATTCCAGGACTACGAGCAGGTTCGCGTCACCACCGGCTGGCTCACCGCAACCGCCGCCGCCGACACCCTGGCGCACGAGCGCATCGTCACCGACCCCGAGTGGTTCTGGGACCGCTTTCAGGCCCGCACGCTGCCCGCCGTCTACGACCACGTCATGGCGCTCCACGAGGGGAATCCGCGCGGCGGCAGCACGGACGCCCCCCACTTCGGAGCGCTCACGGTCGAGCTGGAGCTCAGCGAACCGGACTACCGGTTGGGCGTCGACAACGAAATCATCGCGCCGATGGACGCGCTGCACGAAGAGATCTACTTCGGCACGATCGAGTTTTTCGACATGATCGGGCGCAATGCGCGGGGCCAGGGGCTGAGCTGGCCGGGGCGCGTGATTCCGGTGATGCGTCCCAAGGGCGACGGGGCGGCGGGGCGGGGACGAATTACCTTCACCGGGTTTGCCACCAGCCGACCGGCGGTGATCGTGCGCTACGAGACGCGGGACGGAGGGCGGGGCGAGCGGCGGCTCGACATTCCGAAGGTGACGATGGAGCGGCCGAGTCTGCGGCGGGTGGTGGTCGCACCGACATCGCCGGTCCTGTCCCGGCTGGATCTGTGGATGGAAGCCGACACCGAATTGGATGAACGCGAGGCGCTGTTGCGGATGGCTTCGCCCGCGGCGGTCGATGCGCGCATGATCTCGGCGGAGCAGATCGCGGCGACCGTCGCCAATATGGGTGCGCTGCGAGACGCGGGGATCTACCAGAACGCGCTGGCCTGGGACGAGGTGGGCGAGATTGCGGTTCACGTGGAATGGTCCGGGGAGCGCGACGAGAAGCTCTTCGGTACGGAGGAAGGGACGGCGGACGCGGAGGTGGAGGCGGACGAACCCGAAGTGGACGCCGAGCCCGGCGAGCCCTCCACCGACGACGACGTCCCGGGTGAACGTCCCTCCCCCCGAATCACCGCCATTCTTCCCGCCAACGGAACCCCGGCGCCGCTGCCCGCCTGGACCGACCTGCTCCCGGACGGCTGGAGCTACAACGGCGAACGCCTTGTCCAGTGGGCCACACCCATTCCGCCGCTCGAAGGTCACGAGATGGCAGCCAAGATGGCTCACGCCTTCGACGAGGCCACAATGTACCGGGCCGGCGAGAGCTACCTGGGCCGCACCACCTGGGCGATGGATCTCATGGCGCCGATTGCGGCCACGCACTGGTCGCGCGTCAAGGCCACGACCTTCAAACCCACCGTGATCTACTCGGCGCGCCAGCACGCTAACGAGGTCTCGTCGACAAGTCACGTATTGCGCCACGCCGAACTGCTGCTCACCGATTCGGCCCAGAGAACCCGGCTGGACAAGGTTAACGTCGTCATCCACCCCTTTACCAACCCCGACGGCGCCCAGCTTGCCTACGACCTCTACCGAATCACGCCGGACTATATCTTGCACGCGGGTTACCTGGGCTCGCTCGGCATGGATGTGAGCGCGGGCGGTGGCAACTTTCCGATCTACCCCGAATCGCGGGTGCGCCGGCGGCTCTGGGAGATGTGGCTGCCCGACATCTTTCTCAACCCGCACGGCTATCCGAGCCACCAGGTTGTGCAGCTCTTTTCGGAATACTCCGGACTTGTGCGGCGCGGCCGCGTCACCGAACGCAACTGGGGCTTCAACAAGGGCTGGTTCATGCCCGGATTCGGCTATATCGATAGCCCCGAATATCCGCGGCACAAGGAAGCCGCCTTCCGGATTCGCGACTACATCACACGCGCAATCAACTCGAACCGCGATGTCTTCGAGATGAACCAGCGCAACTACGACCGCTACCGGCGCTACGGCGCGGCCTGGGATCCCGATGTCTTTCGCCTGCCGCTGGTGGACAGCGTCCTGATCGAGATGCCGCTAAAGGGTTCAACCGGCGGTGGCGGCGGCTACAATCCCCGCATCACCATCTGGAGCGGCATCACCGAGGCGCCCGACGAGACCGCTCACGGGCCCTGGATGGAGCTGGTGGCGAAGGCGGGTCTGTCGTGGGACCAGGCGATCCTGGACTACCTTTTCGATGGCGATCACAAGGTGGAGCGGAGCGGTTCGGCGTTCTCGGGAGGCGTGACGCTGCGCATGACACGGGAGCGGCCTCCGGAGGAATCCAACCCATGAGCAAGAACCGGCCAACCCATTTTTCACCCGGCGGTCCAGTCGCCGCCCAACCCGGGGGCGACCCCGTCACCTTTCGGATCCGGAATCTGGGCCCGATCGGGGACGCCTCGCTGCGACCCGGACGCCTCACCGTCATCGCCGGCCGCAACAACACCGGCAAGACCCTCATCGCCCACCTGCTCTACGGCTTCCTCGACGCGTGGCGCTACTGGCCCGGTGCGCTGGACGTAATCCTGGAACATGCACCCCTCTTTCCCGACATGATTGGGGCCGCAGACGACCTGCGTGGCCGGGGCCGCGCCGTAATCCCCCTCCGGCGCGCGCAAATCCGCGAACAGCAGGAGCTCCTCGCCGCCGCCGCCGCCCGGGATTTCTCGGAGCGCGACGTGTCCGGAGTGCTCGGTTCCCAATCCGACCACTACAAGGACACAAAGGTTTCGGTCGATCTCCATTCCTCCGCGTCCTCCACAATGCCTTCCACCGCGCGCGTGTCCTTCGGCAGTATGGCGCTCACCGTCGGCCACGTGGGCCGCAATGCCGTCATCTCCATGGAAGAGACCGAGGACGAATCGGTCGGCGGCGAACTCCCCGCCCACATCGCGCTGGCGTACAGCTTCTTCCTTCTCCACGACCTGTTCCCCCGCCCCCTGGTGCTGACCGCGGACAGGATCGGGATCTCGCTCTTCGCCCACGACCTTGACTTCGCCCGCAACGGCCTCATGGACCTTCTGCTGGAGTTCGGCAACAACCCGCACAAACGGCGCGGCCAGCCCGTGGTCGACCTGGACACCAGGCCCGGCCACTACCCGGTGCCGGTGCTCGAGAACATCGATTCCACCCGCGGCATGTCCGACCTGCCCCGCCGCCGCGGCCCCCTGGACCGCCACAACTTCTCCGACGCAATCAAGGAGATGATGGGCGGCTACTACAGCAACGCCAAGGACCAGATCCGGTTCATGTCGCAGAAGCGCGACAACCGCTTCAACGTTCCGCTGCGTCTGGCTTCGTCGTCGGCGCGTGGATTGTCCGACCTCTTCTTCTACACCCGCTTCGTTGCGGACGAGGGCCAATTTGTCATTCTCGACACGCCGGATGCCCACCTCGACACCGATAACCAGGTACGACTCGCGCGCGTGCTCACGGGGCTGGTCAATGCGGGCGTGCGACTTCTGGTCACCACCCACAGCTCGTTTCTCCTCGGGGAGCTCAACAATTTGATGATGCTCCACGGGGACTCAATGCTGAAGCACAACGCCGCGTACCGCGTGGGCCGACACCCCGACGACGCACTGGATCCGGCTTTTGTGCGGGCCTATATCGCCAGGAATGGGAAACTTGCTCCGGCTCGGATGGGCGACTACGGGATCTCCTATCCTTTTCTCGATCGGGCCGCCAACAGAGTCTCGCAGGCGTCGGAGCTCCTGAAGGATGTCGTGCGCAAGGAACGGTCGTGATCGGTTCGATGCGTTTGGGTTACGGCCGCCGGTTGGGGCGCGGTATCGCTGCGGTCAGCATTGATCGTCGTGATTGGTCCGAGCGTTTGTGGCAGGCCGCCCTACGGTCCTACTAATAATCCGCCAGCCGCCCCAATGCCGCCCGCAACGCCCGTCGGATCCTCGCGACGAGTTCGCTCTCCGCCTCGCCGATCCCCCGCAGCGACAGCACCATTTCGGGGGTGATCCGGATCCTGGCCCAGGTCTCCACCTCGCATTCCGAATCCCCGGTGCGTTCCCGGGCGATTTGCTGCAGCAGGGCCAGGAGGTGCAGGACGCGCCGCTCCCGGTCCGCTGCGTCCGACGGATCCAGTATCCGGGGCGGAGCCATGGCCGTGTCCTCGGCGAGATCGTACATGACGCCCTCGTCCGCAGGATCGGCATCTTCAACCGGGGCGAAGAGACGACGCAACTCCCGCGCTGCGGGTGAATCGCCGGGCAAATCGGTCGCGGCTGCCCACTCGCTCAGCTCATGCGATGTCTCATCGGTTAGCCTCCGAGGCCGCATCGGTCTGCGCGCCAGCCAGGGTTGCGGGTCGGCTTCGGGCGCATCCCGCGCCGATTCCGCCTCAGCGTCCAAATCCTCTTCCCCCTCGGTCTCCACGACCCTCGGCCGGCCCATACTGAACCGCAGCCCCGCCGACGGCCGCTCCTCGACCGGTTCCCCCGCGGCATCCTGCGGTCCGTCCGGCTCTTCCAGCGACTGATCCGCATCGATCTCCTCGTCTTTCGGCGCCGACCGATCCGGCAAGCTCCGCGGCGAATCACCCACCATCTCTACATCCCGGGGCAGCCCGGGCACACGAAATGCCGTCGACGGCGCCGACACCAGATCGTCGGTTACGGCGATGCGGCCATCGCCCACCCGTGCAATCAGCGCCGGCGGAATCCGGACAAAGAGATCGCGGATGTCACTGAGCGTCACCGGCGAGATGACGCCCGTCTCCTCGGCCATGCGCACCCGGCGAATGAAGCGCAGCCGGTCCAGGAAGAGTTTCGGGTAGCGGGTTCGCGGTCCCCGCCGACCCACCTTGGGCAGCAATCCCTCCTGCACGTAGTAGGCGATCGTCCGGCGGTCGAATCCGGATTCGCGCTCCAGCTCTTTCGCGGTATAGCTCGCCATCGGTTCCTCTCCCCTGCCCTGTCAACTGTCGTGTTATGATGTGTTACTGTTGACTTGCTGATGATTTTCAGTTACTGTTCAGTACTGGTCAATACTGTCAAACCAAAAGGAGGTGACACATGGACCAAGTCAAGACCGCACTCTCCGCCCTGATGCCCGGAGAGCCGGCAACCCACGAGGGGCTCACCGTCGTGCCGCTCGCCACGAAGAACGAGAGCGCGCTCCGCTACATCCTCCTGGAGGACGGGGTGGAGGACGAGCTCGTCACGATCCGCGAGGTCTCGGAGGGGGGAAGCGTCCCCGAGCTGACCATCGAGAACCGATCGCCCGACCCGCTGCTGATCGTCGACGGGGAGGAGATGGTCGGCGCCAAGCAGAACCGGGTGGCGAACCTCACCATGCTGATCAAGGGCGCGACGACCACCAACATTCCGGTGTCGTGCGTGGAGGCGGGTCGCTGGTCGTACAACCGCCCCGACTTCGGTGTCAGCGACCGGATGCAGGATGTGCGCAGCCGGGCCGGAAAGCTGCGCAGCGTGCGACGGGCGCAGATGGGCGGAGGAGCTCCCCGGTCGGACCAGGGGCAGGTGTGGCGCACGCTTTCCCGGGAGGCGGTGGCCTACGACGCCCCTTCGGAGACCGGCGCGATGAGCGAGATGTTCGAGCGGCACGCCGACGCGCTCAACCGCTTCGTGGAGTCGCTGGAGCCGACACCGGACCAGATCGGCGCGGTCTTCTCGATGGGACACGGCCGCTTCGGACTGGATCTCTTCGACAAGCCCGCCACCTTCGCCGCCTTCTTCCCCAAGCTCCTGCGCAGCTACGGACTCCACACGCTGCGCCCGGGGCGCGGCAGCAACGACGAGGGAACCGTGGAGCACGCGGCGGAGTTCATCAGCGCGGTGATCGACGCCGAGCACAGCGAGCATCCCGCGGTCGGACTGGGACGCGATGTCGGGATTTTCGGGAATGGAGTGGTTGCCGGGGGATTGGTCCACGACGACATCCTGGTTCACATGACCGCCTTCTCGGAGCCGCGACGCGACGCCGACAGGCCCCGCCCGGGCCGCTACGCCCCGTACTCCCGCCGCCGGGAGAGTCTGCGCCGCCGTTTCGAGCGGTAAGGGCCGCTGCAGGGAGCGGGGCCGTCAGGCCACGCGAAGACCCCCGCCGCCGGCGTGCCGGCGGCGGGGGTCGGCAATTCGCTCCCGATTCACGATCCGGCCCGCCTTGCCGAAGGGCCTCGAGTCAGGCGCGCATCATCCTTTCTCCCCGTAGACCCCAAACGGAAGACCCAATGGTTCTTGCGGCGCTTTTCAGCCAGCAACCTCCGGCGCCACCAGCGCGACCGTCCGGCGGGCGGCCTCGCGGGCAGCCGACGCATCGTCGCGATTGTAGAAATCCGTAGGCGTCAGGTCTTCCGCGCCGGAAAAGGCCAGCTCCCGGTCGCGCCGAAGCTGCCTTGAGGTCTCGGCGAGCCATTCAACCTCGTCCTGAAGTACCCGGGGCAGTCGATTCCTCTCGCGGAGCAGTACGGCCGATACGTCATGCAATCGCGGCGGAACCAATCCGGACGCGCGCAACAGTCCCTTCAGCGCCAGCTCGACGATCTCCTGCGACTCTCGTACGACATCGGCCCAGGCCCCAGCCACGAAGAGCACGTCCAGCACCGCCAACCTGGCTTCGGCCCGCCACAGGTAGTCCCGCGCCAGCTCCCCATTCCTCATGGCGCGGCCCCGGCAAGCCAATAGCGGTGTCCGTGGGCCCGCCGAGCCACCAGCTCACCCGAGGCAATCCTGCTCACGATAGCCGCCAGGATACGCGAAATCTTCGTTCCGGTATCGCGCAGAACCAGACCATCGACGGCAGCCTCGGCCCACAGCGACGACACCGCACCGGAATCATCCGACGGCGCCACCTTCGGGCCAACCCGGGATCGCAAGCGGCCATCCGCCCGGGGCATGTGCATGAAATGGGGTTCAATCGGACTCCCGTTCACCTGCAACGGCTCCCACTCGTCCCAGCGACGGTAGAGCGCACGCGTAAGCGGAATCCGGTCGTCCACGACAATCAGCAGATCCAAATCGGACCCAGGCGTCGCTTCACCCCGGGCCCAGGAACCAAAGACGACGATCCCAACCAGCGCATCCCCGACAATGCGCACACTGCGGTCCTGGACCAGCGACAGCATCGGGGAAGGAAAGGTTGGCATCAATCGCATCCGGCAAATTGCAAAGCGGGAAAGGACGATATCTCAGGCAACGCCCCGTTGTCCACCTGTAGTCCACCGCCGCGGCGTCGCAAATCGAGTCCGTCACGCCGAAGCGATCGGCAAGACGACATTGACAGCGCGACCACCCTCGGCCCATCCTGTCGCCCCGATGACAACGGCTTTCCCCGCGAACGGAATCCCGCATATGCCCCGCGACACCATCTTCGGCAAGATTGTCCGCGGCGAGGTCCCCACCGACATCCTCTACCAGGACGACCTCGTCACCGCGTTCCGCGACATTCACCCCCTCACCCCCACCCACATCCTCATCGTTCCGAACCGCCCGATCCCGACCCTCGCCGACGTTACCCGCTTCGACGAGGCCGCGCTGGGCCGCATGTTGCGCGTGGCCGCCGACCTTGCCGCCGCCGAGGGCATCGCCGACGACGGCTACCGTGTCACGATCAACTGCCGCGAACATGGCGGACAGGAGATCCATCACCTGCACCTTCACCTGTTGGGCGGCCGGCGCGTGGGCCCGATGGTGATGCGCAAGCGGTAAGGGAAAGACGCTCCAGGTGCGCCGAGCGCAGGCGACCGGATTCAGGGGGCGCTCTCGACGGGAACCGGCCTCGTCAGCGGGAGTCACGGATCCAACTCCGCATCCGGCATCGTTCGCTGGCAAGCGCGCGCCCACGCGGCCACCGGCCCCGGATCAGGGACAGGGGCAATAAAGATGATCCCAAGCCATACGCTCCGGGTCTGCGCGGTCGTTCTCGTGGCCCTCTGCCAGGCGGCAGCCCAACCACCGAACCTCGACCGCGTCCTCGCCTTCCCCCCGCCCATTTCCGGCGAGCACCTCCACCCCGATCTCGGCGCGGCCGGGGCCTGGCACCGGTTGGCCAAACTCACCACCACGGCCAGCGTTCTCCACATCACCGCCCACCCCGACGACGAGCATTCGGGGATGCTCACCCTGGTCAGCCGGGGCCGCGGCGTCCGCACCGCGCTGCTCAGCATCAACCGGGGGGAAGGCGGCGCCAACGCGATCGGTCCCGAACTCTTCGACGCGCTGGGTCTGCTCCGCACCCGCGAGCTCGTCCTTTCGGGACGCCATTACGGTCTCGACGACCTCTACTTCACAAGCGCCGCCGACTACGGCTACTCCAAGACGGTCGAGGAGAGCTTCCGTAGCTGGGACCGCGAGGCCGTCCTCGGAGACATGGTGCGCGTGATCCGTCTCAACCGGCCGCTGGTGGTGGTGTCGCGATTCCACGGGAGCCGCCGCGACGGTCACGGGAACCATCACGCGGCCGGTGTGCTCACCCCGGAGGCCGTGGCCGCTGCGGCCGATCCCGAGCGCTTTCCGGAGCAGCTTGCGAGCGAGGGCCTGCGGCCGTGGCGGGTGGCGAGGGTCTATCGCGGCGGGGTGCGCCCGGGCGAACCGCACGATGTAGCGATGGACGCGAACCGGTACAGCCCGTCGCTGGGGATGAGCTGGCAACGCTGGGCGAATCTGGGGTTGAGCTTGCAGCGATCGCAGACTGCGGGCCGGGTCCGCCGGGGAACCGGGCAGGTATACCGGTACGAGCGGGTGGATGCGGAAACGGGCGGCGGGAGCGGCGCTGCGACCGGTGCGGCAGAGGCACCCCGACCGGACATGACCGCCGGGCCGGACGTGACTGGTGGATCGGCTGTGGCCAACCGGGCGGCCGACAGCTTCTTCGCCGGGCTCGACACGCGGCTGACCGGGCTGCCCGCGCTCCTGGGCGAAGCGGTGACGGCGCCGGTGGCCGAGCGGCTCGCCGGGATCCAGGCGGCGATAGAGGGAGTCATTCGCGATTTCGATTTCACCGCGCCAAACGCTTCGGTGGCCGGGCTCGTGCGCGGACTGGCATTGCTGCGCGCCCTGGCGGGCGGAGCGGAGATTTCGCCGGAGATGGCCTTCCATCTGGCGATCAAGGAGCGGCAGTTCGCGGACGCGATCATGGCCGCGGGGGGGGTGGAGGTCGCGGCCCGGCTCGAGCGCGAGGCCGGTGGCGGGGTGGTCGTCCCCGGTGAGGTGGTGGGGGTGGGGATGAGGGTGGAGAGCGCCATCGCGGGGAGCGTGGAGATGCGGGCGGTGCGGTTTGCGCTCGGGGGCCGGGGGACGCTCGCCGCGGCAGACCACGACGACGTACGCCTGGAGAGCGCGGCCTACGCGGGGGTGTTCCGGGTCCGCATCCCCGACGACGCGCCGACCGCGCGGCCGTACTTTTCCCGCGCCGGAATCCACGAGAATCACTACCAGGTCGCCGATTCGGCGGCGCTGCACCTGCCTTGGTCGCCCTCGGGTCTGCACGCGGTCGCCGAGCTGGCGGTGGCCGGGGCACAGGTCTCGCGGACCGTGCCCGTTACGGTGGCCGTGCCACGGTTGCCGCATGGCCAGGTCGAGCGGCGCGTCGAGGTGGTGGCGGCGGTGGGGGTGGCGATGGCCCCGGCCGTGCTGGTGGTGCCCGAGGGGGGTGGGAGGCGGGGCGGGGTGGCCGAACCGGCCCGCGCGGCCAGCGACTCCACGCGCGCGATCGAACTCCTGGTGCGGATGGAGGCCCACGCGCCGGATCTCTCCGTGTCCGCCGAGCTCGAAGTTCCCGCAGGCTGGGCAGTGTGGCCGCCCGCCGTCCGGCACGATTTCGCCCGCCGCGGCGAGGTGGCCGAAGCTTCCTTCTCCCTCCAACCCCCACCCGCCTGGCACGGTGAGATCTCCGTCCAGGCAACGGCCCGGGCCACGCTGCGAGGCATCGTCCGCGATTTTGGCGACGGCTACCAGACGATCGATCACCAGGACCTCCCCCTGGCGCGGCTGCGGATTCCGGCGCGAACCGTGGTGCGATCGGTGGCGACCCGGGCGCTGGACGGCCTCGCGATCGGCTACGTGATGGGGGCCGGCGACGAGGTTCCGGCGGCGATTCAGGCGCTGGGCGCGACGGTGCGGCTCCTCGACGAATCGGATCTCGCGGGTGCGGAGCTGGGCGACTTCGCCGCGATCGTGGTGGGGACGCGTGCATACGCGGTTCGGCGCGACCTGGCCGAGCACAACCAGCGACTCCTGGACTACGCGCGGGGCGGCGGCAATGTGGTCGTCCTCTACCAGACGCAGGAGTTCGTTCCGGACGAGATGGCACCCTGGCCGGCGTCGCTTCCGCCCGGGGCCGAGGAGGTCTCGGAAGAGGACGCGCCGGTTGAGTTTCTGCTGCCGGACCACCCCCTGCTGACCGTGCCCAACCGGATCTCCGGGGCGGACTTCAACGGCTGGCTCGAGCAGCGCGGATCGAAGTTCTTCGCCGACTGGAACCCGGCCTGGACACCGCTCGTCGAGACGCACGACACCGGCCAGCCGCCGCAACGGGGCATCTGGCTGACGGCAGAGACCGGCGCGGGACGCTACAGCTACCTGGCGCTGGCGCTGCACCGGCAACTGCCCCATGGGGTGCCGGGAGCGTACCGGATTCTGGCAAACGCGCTCTGGCCGCGCCCATGAACCTCGCCCCCGCCGACTGGATCGTCGTCGCTCTCTACGGCGCGTTGACGCTCGCGATCGGGTTGCGGATGGCCCGGCGCGCGGGGCGCAGCATGGAGGACTACTTCGTTGCGGGACGATCGCTGCCGTGGTGGATCGCGGGCACCTCGATCGCGGCCACCTGGTTTGCGAGCGACGCGCCGCTGGCCACCGCCGCGCTCGTTCGACGGCAGGGGGTGTTCGGCAACTGGCTCTGGTGGTACGAGGCCGCCGGGATCCTGATGCTGACCTTCTTTTACGCGCGTTTGTGGCGGCGGGCGGGCGTGCTCACCGACGCCGAGGTGATCGAGCTGCGCTACGGCGGCGCCCCCGCCCGGATGCTGCGCGGGTTCTCGGCGGTCTACCAGGGGCTGGTGAAGAACGCGGTCGTGATGGGCTGGGTAATGCTCGCAATGGTCAAGTTCAGCCAGGTGCTGCTCGGCTGGGATGCCGCGCTGACGCTGACCGTCTGCGTGGGACTGGCGCTGGTGTACACGGTGGCGTCGGGGCTGTGGGGCGTGGTCGTGACCGATCTGCTCCAGTTCGTGGCGGGCATGCTGGGGTCAATCACGCTGGCCGGGATTGTGCTGGCGCGGTTCGGGGGGCCGGGGGGAATGGCGGAGGCAGTGCGGGCGGCACCGGACCTTCCCGCGGGGGCGCTTGACCTGGTGCCGGGCGCCGCGAATGCCTCGTCGCTGGAGCTGCTGTCCTTCCTCTGCCTGATCCTGGTGCTGTGGATGCGCAGCGGTCAGGGGGATGGCTACGTGGCCCAACGGCTGTTCGCCACCCGCGACGAGCGGCAGTCGGTGATGGCCTCGCTCTGGTTCGCCTTCGCGGGCACGGTGCTGCTGACCTGGCCCTGGATCGTGGCCGGCCTGGGGTCGCTGCTCGTCTTCCCCCCCGGCGCGGGCGCGGATGCGGCGCTGGCGGCCGATCCCGAGCTCGCCTACCCCATGATGATCCGCGACCTGATGCCGGCCGGACTGCGCGGGCTGATGGTCGCGACCTTCCTCGCCGCCTTCATGAGCACGATGGATACGCACCTGTGCTGGGGCGCGTCGTACATGGTGAACGACGTATACCGTCGCTTCGTGAGGCGGGGGCGGTCCGAACGGCACTACGTGGCCGCGTCGCGGGTGGCGGTGGTGGGGCTGGCGGTGCTGGCCGCTCTGGTCGCATGGCAGATGGAGTCGATCCAGCGGGGGTGGATCTATATCATTGAGTTGACGGCGGGCGTGGCGGTGGTATGGCTGCTCAGGTGGTATTGGTGGCGCGTGAATGCCTGGGCGGAGATCGCCGCCATGGCGGGCTCGGTGGTGCTCGCCAACGGTGGCGTCCTGCTGGGCGCGGCGCGAGCCGCCGTTCCCCTCCCGGCGGCGTTGCTCAACTTCGCCGACCGCTTCTACGCGCCGGAGATGGATCTGGTGCGGGCCGTGGTCATCCTCGTCGCCTGTACGCTGCTCTGGCTGATCGCGATGCATTGTACGAAGCCGGAGAGCGAAGCGGTGCTGGACCGCTTCCACCGCCGCGTCCGGCCAGGTGGATGGTGGGCGCCGGTTGCCGCACGCACGGGCGTGGAATCGCAGGATCCGCGGGCCGCACGGATGTGGCTCGGCTTCGGCTTCGGCGCGCTCTTCGTGTACGGCAGCCTGCTGGGCATCGGTTGCCTGTTGACGGGACGGCCGGCGGCGGGCGCGCTTCTTCTCGTCCTGTCCGTCTCGGCCGCGGTCGTGACCGTGCGACTGGCGGACGCGGACACGGCACCGGGCAGCCGCGCCCCATGAAGCGCGTCCCAATGAAGCGCGCCCCAATGAAGATCGTGCTCGTCGGCGCGGGCAGCCGCGAATTCGGCCCCGCCTCCATCCGCGACATCCTGCTCAGCGATCCGATCTGCGACAGCGGCGTCGAGATCGCCCTCGTCGACACCGACCCGTCGGGCCTGCCGCGCACCCGTGCCTACGCCGAAGTCGTCGCGGAACGCCTCGGCCGCAACGCCACGGTCACCTCCACCACCCGCATCGCCGACGCCCTGCCCGGCGCCGATGCGGTCATCCTCGCCATCGAGATCAACCGCTACTTCCACTGGGCGCAGGACTTCCACATTCCGCGAGCATTCGGCTTCCGCCAGATCTACGGCGAGAACGGCGGTCCCGGCGGACTGTTTCATGCGCTCCGCAACATGGGCCCGACGGTCGCAATCGCCCGCGCCATGCAAGTCCACTGCCCGAACGCCTGGCTCGTCAACTACACCAATCCCCTCACCAAGCTCTGCGAAGCGGCCAGCCGCCTCACCGATGTGCGCGTGGCCGGCCTCTGCCACGGCGTTTTCCACGGCGTGGAACAAATGGCGCGCTTCCTGGAGGTGCCGCCTGAACGGCTGGACGCGCGCGCGAGCGGCCTCAACCACTTCACCTGGTTCGGTTCGGTGCGCGACCGCGAGACCGGCGACGATCTCTATCCCCGGCTGCGCGAACGCGAACGTGCGGCGGACTGGCTCCACGACTGGGACGAAATCGCGCTCAGCCGCATCCTCTTCCGCGTCTTCGGCCGCTATCCGAGCCCGGGCGCCAACCACATCGGCGAATACATCCGCTGGGCGGGAGACTTTCTGGCGAGCAGCGCGGTGCAGTTCTTCTACGATCCGGCCGAGGGGCACCCCTGGGAAACGGGGGCGGTGCCGACCTGGGTGTACAATTTGGGCGACAACCCGACCGCGACGCCACCCTTTCCGAAGGCGCCCCGTGCGCGCGCGAAACCGACCCGTGAGGAGCGCACGGAAGCGGCGACAGGCGGCAGCGGGATGGGAGCACAGGCGGACGAAGCGGGACGGGCGGGACCGGCGGACGCTCCACCGGCGAGCGCGACTCTGGCGCCGTCGGGCGAGCTGGCCGTGCCGCTGCTGGAGGGCGTCCTGTGCGGGGTCGAACGCCGGCTCGCCGCGGTGAATGTGCCCAACGCGGGATTTGTGCCGGGACTGCCGAAGGGAGCGGTGGTTGAGGTGCCGGCGGTGGCGGGTGCCGCGGGACTGCGGCCGCTGACGATGGAGCCGCTACCCGAGGCCGTACTGGCGCTGATGCGGACGCAGGTGAGCATCAACCGGCTGCTGGTCAACGCCTTCCGCGATCGCTCGCGCGGCACGCTCCTGCAGGCGCTCCTCCTTGATCCGACGACGGAGTCCTACCGCCAGGCGGTCGGTCTGGTGAACGAGATGTTCCGTCTGCAGGGCGAGGTGCTGCCGCGCATGGATTGGTGACGGGGCCGGCCCGGATGGCGACCGTGTTGACCAGGTGCGCGCGCAACATCTGATCGGTTATCTGCAGCCGCCTCCCCCCCTTCGCCGTCGTTGGCGAGGACGACGGTCGCCGCGATTCGGCGCGCGATTTCGGTGAAGCCCGGAGCACGGCCAACCGGCTTTCGGCGGCAGCGACCAGGGGTTTGGCGGACGGAGCCACCAACGAACCCCCGGGGCCCGCACGCCTTGATTATGGACTTGCACGGACGAAGTACGATGCCGCCTACCGCAGCCTCTTCAGCCACCGCCGCACCGTGGCCGATACGCTGCGCGGGGCCGCCTCCAAGCTGGCGGGCCATCTGGACTTCGAGACACTGGAGCGGCTTCCGGCCAGCTTCGTCACCGAGGTTCTGGGGACGCGCCACGCCGATATGTTGTGGCGGGTGCGCACGGTCGACGGGGCCGGGGGCGATCGCGATGATGGCCCGGCTGGAGCAGGCGCGCACGCCCGATGAACTGGCGGCGGCGGTGACCGGTCTGGTGGCCTGGATTCGCGAATCCGCAGCGCCGGAGTTACTGGATACCTTCCGCGCCTGGGTCTCGATGGTCCTGGCCCGGCGCGTGGGCGCGCAGGAGGGAATCACGGACTTGATGCCGAAAGGGGAGGAGGACCTTGAGATGACGAAATTCGTGTCGGGAGACCTGTTCGACCGGGTCTGGCAGTGGAGCGAAGAGGCGGAGGCCAGGGAGGCCGCGGCAATGGAAGCGGCCAGGGAAGCCGGGATGGCCGATGGAATGGAGGCGGGAATGGAAGCAGGGATGGAGGCGGGGATGGCCGAGGGAGGGCGGACACTCATCTGCCGGTTGGCGAGTCGGCGGTTCGGATCCGGGGTGGAGGAGGAGGTGCGTCCGCTGCTTGACGGTGTGACCGACCCGGAGGTGATGACGGCGGTGGCCGATGCAGTCCTGGAGTGCGCAACGGGAGTTGGAGTTCGCGGCGCGGGCAAGGCAGGTGGTGGAAGCCTGACCACTCGCCGTTGCGGGAAACTGGCGCCAGGGCCGACCGCCGCCTGTGCGAGGAACGATCGCATTTCCCCCCGGCCCCTGCGCGGGCCGGCCCGGATGCCTGCGGTGTGGGTCAGGTGCGCGCGCAAACCCGACCCGGTGGTTTCCGCCCGCTTTCGTTTCCGTCCGCTTCCCGCCCGCCTGGCCCGCGCGTTCCCCACGCGTCGGGTGTTTGCGCAGGGCGATTCGGGTTCAGTCATCCTGCCGCTCCAGAGCCCACAACTGCACCGACTCGACCCCCAGATCGTCGGTCGTCGTGCCCAGCAGGTAGTCGGCTCCGATCTCCTGGATCGTCAGGCCGCTCGGCGTTTCGATGAACCCCAGAATGCGGCCGTCCGCGTCGAAGACCGACCAGAGCGGTGCGGGCCGCTCCATTCCCGGCAGCGTGGCTTCGCGCACCCAGAGGTGATCCAGAGCGTCGGTCATCAGCGAACGGTAGGCCGGGAAGCTCTCTACGATCGGCATTGACTTGTAGCCCTCGCGGGTTTGTTCGAGCTGGTCGCCGCTGAGGTTCGTGCGGGTCAGCGCGTCGTCGATCGCGTCGTCCACTTCGGTGCGCGTCGGGGACCGGTTGGTGTGCTGGCGGCGCACGATGCGGGCAAGGTTGCCGGTCGCGATGTCGTAGGCGCGGATTTCGTAGCGGTCGTTCGTCGCAAGGATCACAAGCTCGCCCCATTCCGCTTCCCACTCTTCGCGGGTGAAGGGCAGCATGCCCATGGTGACGATGCCTCCGCTCATATCCATGAACGATTCCATTCCGGAGTGCACACCGAGGGAGACGATCTGCTCTCCGTCGCCGTCACGCACCTCATAGGCCAGCTCCTGGCGATGGTACCCCTGACCGGTCCTGGGGAGGGCGCCTGCACCGAGGAATCGTGAGTTTTTCAACGTGGAGCCCGGCGCCAGCGGCCTCGGATCGGCCTCCAAGGCCAGCGTGCGTCCCAGCGTTCCATGAGAATCGAAGATCGAAATGGCGCGGCTGCGTCCGTCCCAGGCGCTGATCGAGTCGGCCTCCCACCGCCCGATTCCGCCCAGGCTGAGGAACTCGCCGGGACCCTCTCCGGTTCGACCGAAGGTGGTGACGTGCTCGCCGGTGGAATCGAAGACCCGCACCTCGTCCGTGCCCCGGTTCGCGATCACGATGCGGCCGTCGGAGAGCGTCAGGGCATCGCCGATCTGGTGCAGCATTTGGGATTCGGCGCCGTCGATCTCGCCGATGGACACCGATGGTTCCGGACCGATTCGCCAGGGAAGCCGCGAGTCGTCGGCCGGGCGGGCGTTGTCGACAATCACGATGCCGGCGCTGTCGCGCGATTCGGAGGTGGGGAGATCGGGGGAGGCGGTGTCCCGGCAGCCGCCGGCGAGGGTGGCGGCGAGGAGAGTGGGGAAAGTGAGGTGGGAGAATGGATTGGGGGGCATTGGGGGGCTCCTGGGGGGAGGGGGGATTGGCGGAATTGGTTTTTTGGGGATGAAGACCGGGGAAGGCGGGAGCTCGGGTTGGGGGCGGGGAACCGGACACGCAAGGCAGGAGGCGGGTGAATGTTACTATTGTATTCGTAGATGTCAAAGTGTATTCGTAGATGCCAGAACGGAAACGGCATTGGAAGGAGGGAGTCGCGGATGGATGGATGGTAGGCTGTCGGCGCGTTGCCTCAGAAGGCATGACGATTTCCGCCGGGGTCATTCGGGACTATCTTACTCGCCAGGAAAGGAGAAGCCTTACTCGCCAGGAAAGGAGAAGCGTCTCCTGGACGCGATGTTGCCGGCGGTTCCGACGGGATAGGAGGCCCAGGTGCTCAAGAAGCTCACCGTTCGGGGATTCAAGTCGCTTGAGGACGTTACGGTTGACTTCCCGAAAATGGCCGTGCTGTTTGGTCCGAACGCAGCGGGAAAGAGCAATCTCCTGGACGCTATTCAGGCCCTGTCCCGCATCGGTACACAGCGCACCCTGATGGACGCGCTCGGAACTTCAATGATTCGGGGGCACGCCTTTGAGCTCTTCGCCATGCCGCAGGGTGGTTTCCCGAACTCGACCGCCGATTCCGAAGCAGGGTTCTCGATCGAAGCCGATCTTAGCTTTCCTCAGCGCAATAGTGGCCAGATCACGTCCTTCCGCTACCGGACAGACATCGAAATCGGTTTCAGATCGGGATCACTGGCCAACCGCGGCGAATACCTCTCGGCACTGTCGAAGGCCGGAAGTCCCAAGGGGGTGCCCGCCATCGAGGTGACGGACCAACAACTCTCGGTACGGCGCCAGAGCGGTGGAGGCCGCCCGCGACTGGAGCAACTGGGGATCAACTACGCCGTCCTGTCGGATGCCCGCCTCGGCTCGCCGGGGTACAAGTACATTGAGCGGACGCGAAGAGAGTTGCAGGACTGGAGGGCGTACTATCTCGATCCTCGTGTCGCGATGCGCCGGGAGGCGCCACCCATGGATGTCACGGATATTGGCGTGTTCGGCCAGCATCTCGTGCCGTTTCTGTACAAGCTCAAGGGAGAACGCGCGAAGCACTTTCGGTCCGTAGGCCGGGCGATCAAGACCATCCTTCCAGGAACATCGACATTTGAAGTGGCATTGGATCCACGAGGTCTCCTGACCTTCTTTTTTCAACAGGATGGCAACGTATTCTCGTCCAGGATTGTCTCCGAAGGCACCCTGCGCATCCTGGCATTGTGTGCCATCGCGCTAAACCCCTGGAGCGGCTCGCTACTTGCTTTCGAGGAACCCGAAAACGGCGTGCATCCTCGGCGCATTGAACTCATCGCCAAGATCCTTACATCGCTGGCGCTCGACCAGGGGCGGCAAGTGGTAGTAACCAGTCATTCGCCCCTTTTTTGTGACGCTGTGCTCAGGGAAGCACGCACGCGATCCTCAAATGATGTTGGACTGTTCAATGTGCGTCGAGGCGTTGGCGGAACGGAAGTGGAGCGATTTGACTCCAGCGGGCCTCTGTTCAACGATCCGCAGGTTGCAGATGCGCTGTCGATGCACGGCGAGGACCACCTGTTCGAAGGCCTGATGCTCGCGGGACTCTTTGATGAATGAAGTCCTATTCGTCGAGTTCTTTTTGGAGGACGCCGCTCACCGAGAGCTGATCGTCCCGCTGGCGGAACGCATTGCGCGCGAAGAGCTCACCGTCCGAATTCACTGCCGGGTGGCAAACGCACGCGGAGGCCATGGCCGGGCGCTCAAGTCCTACAGGGACTATCAGATCCTTCGGAGCAGGAAGATTGCCTATTCGGGTGAGGCATCCCTGCTCGTTGTCGGGATCGACGGCAACTGTTCGTCTTTCTCGGCGGCACGGAACAAGATCCGGCAAGCCACTGATGATTCGTTCTCGCACATGCTCGTCGTGGCGTGCCCCGACCCTCACATCGAGCGCTGGTATCTCGCGGACCCGCGTTCCTTTACGGACGTCGTGGGAATCGAACCCCGGCTCGGGCCCAACAAGTGCCGGCGCGATCACTACAAGAACCTGTTGGCAACTGCGATTCAGCAAGCTGGCTATCTGACGCCTCTTGGTGGCATCGAATTCGGTCGCGAATTGGCGGACGCCATGGATCTGTTTCGAGCCGCAAAGAACGATTCCTCCCTCAAGGCGTTTCTCAGCGATCTCCGCGAAGCATTTCGACAGATGAACCGCAACGCACTGGACCTACCATGACACCACCCACCCCCCTTTCCGTCCGTCCCGTAACGCCCGTCATCGGCGCGGAGATCCGCGGCACTGACCTCGCCGCCCTCACCGACGACCACTTCCGCCAGATCCACGACGCGCTCATGGCCCACGGCGTCATCTTCTTTCGCGACCAGGCGCTCCCGATTGACCGCCACAAGGCATTCGGCGCCCGCTTCGGCGAGCTCGTCGCCCATCCCAACGATCCCGGCGTCGACGGCCACCCCGAAGTCATGCCGATTCACGCGGACCGCAACTCCCGCCGCGTCGCCGGCGAACAGTGGCACTCCGACGTTTCCTGCGATCCGCGGCCGCCGATGGGTTCAATCCTCCGTCTGCACACTGTGCCCGAGACCGGTGGCGACACCCTCTTCGCCAACATGTACGCCGCGTGGGAAGCGCTTTCCGACCGGATGCGCACCTTTCTTGACGGCCTGGCCGCGGTGCACGACGGCGCACCCTACTACCGCGAGACGAACCGCCTGATCGGCCGCGACGACGGGGGACGCACCTACCCCTCGGCCGAGCATCCCATCGCGCGCACCCACCCGGTCACCGGTCGCAAGGCGCTCTTCGTCAATTCGATGTTCACCCAGTACATCGTGGGAGTTCCGTCCGCCGAGAGCCGCGCCATCCTCGCCTTCCTTTACGAACACCTCTCCCGCCCCGACTTCCAGTGCCGCTTCCGCTGGCGCCCTAACTCGGTCGCGATGTGGGACAATCGCTGCACGCAGCACCACGCAATCTGGGACTACTGGCCGGCCACGCGCTCGGGGTACAGGGTCACGATTCGGGGGGAGAGGCCGGTGTGACGACTCACGCCTCCGCGCACATCTCCACCGCCCGGGCCAGGGAACTGATCGGGTCGCCGCCGCGCGGGATGAACTCGTGGGCCATGTAGCCGCTGAAGCCGGTGGCGCGGATGGCGCGCACGATCGCCGGGTAGAAGAGCTCCTGGGTTTCGTCGATTTCAGCCCTTCCCGGGACGCCGCCGGTGTGATAGTGGGCGATCCACTCGCGGGCATCGGTCAGGGTGCGGATGATGTCGCCCTCCATGATTTGCATGTGGTAGATGTCGTAGAGGATGCGCACCCGGGGTGAATCGACCGCGCGGATGATCTCCAGCGCATAGGGCATGCGGTCGCCGATGTAGTCCAGGTGGCCGCCCGGCTTGGAGTTCAGCACCTCGACCAGGATCGTCACGCCCTCGGCCTCGGCGATGGGGGCGCACGCGCGCAGGCAGCGGACCGAGTTCTCGATGGCGGCGCTGTCGGCCATCCCGCGGCGGTTGCCGAAGAAACAGATCACGTTGGGGACTCCATCGCGCGCGGCCCGGGGAATGTGCCGTTCGAAGGCGCCGACAATCGCGGGGTGATTGCGCGGCTCGTTCAGACCGTCCTCAATCGTGCCGGCTGCTACATCGCCGCAGGAAACGGTCAGGCCGTGATCGTGCGCGACCGCCCACTCGTCCACCGTAAGCAAATCAATGGCGGGAAGGCCGATGCGGGCAACATCGGCGCAGAACTCGGGCAGGGGAATTGCCTCGAAACACCAGCGGGCGACCGACTGGACGAGGCCCTGGGCCGGAGCGGGGGACGAGATTTCGGCGCGGGAAGTGGCGGGCGCGGAGGCCGAAGGAGAGCGACCGGGGCTGGTTGGCGGCGCACCGTCGCTGAGCGAAGACGCCGTGGCGGACGTTCCCGCGCGGGCGCCGAGCAGCCCCCCCAGCGATGCGGCTCCGGTTGCACGGATCAGTTGGCGCCGGGTAAGGTTGGGCATCCGGAAGCGGACTCCATTGATCTGGCGCGAGGGAAGCGGCGGCGGTTCGGTGGGCCAAGTCGGCCCCAATCGACAAGGTACGGTAACCCATGAAACGAAGAACAGCCATTGGAATGCTGGGAACGGTCGCGGGCGGACCCCTGCTCGCGCCCCCGGGCGAGATCGAGCGGCTGCTGGCCTGGGCGGCGCGGGTGCGTGGCGCGGCCAACGGCGCGGCACCGTCCGGCGCAACCGCCGCGAACGACGTCGGCGCCAACCCCGCCACCACCCTCACCCCGGAGCGAGCCCGCGCGATGGAGGCGCTGGCCGAGGCGATCATTCCCGCAACCGACGACTCCCCCGGCGCGTCCGCAGCGGGCGTGACCGAATTCGTGACCGCGCTTGTGGACGGCTGGCTCGACGACGACGAACGCGACCGTTTCCTGGAAAGCCTCGACGCGGTGGACCGGATCAGCCGCGAACGTTTCGCCGTCCCCTTCTCCGATCTGGATCCGGCCAACCAGGCCGTCCTCCTTGGCGAGTGGGACCAGGAGGCAGCCGCCCGGCGCGACGACCCCGACGGGCAGCAAGGGTCGCGCTTCCTCCACCCCACCGATTTTGGCCAGATCAAGCGATTCGCCCTGACTGCATACTTCACCTCCGCAGCCGGACTCGCCGCGCTCGGCCATCGCACGGTCTTTTCCACCTTCGAGGGCTGCGCACCGCTCGACCCGGCAGGCGACAACGAATCCCCCGAACCGGCCGACCCGCCCGGCCACGGACCGGAGCGCGACCAATGACGATCCGCCGCCGCGACCTCTTCCACATTCGTCCGCGCCGCCAGGAGTTCGACGCCATTGTCGTGGGATCGGGCATGTCCGGCGGGTGGGCTGCCAAGGAGCTCACGGAACTCGGCGCCAATGTCCTCGTCCTTGAAGCCGGACCGATGATCGTCCCCGAACGCGACTACGCCGAGCACCTTCCGCCCTACGAGATGCCCTACCGCGGCTGGAACGACCGCAAGGCGCTGGCCGCCGAGCAGCCCATTCAACGCCAGTGCTACGCCTGCGACGAGGTGGCGCGCAAGTTCTTCGTCAACGACAACGAACACCCCTACACGACCGATCCCGACAGTCCCTTCCTCTGGATTCGCGGACGGCAGGTCGGGGGACGTTCGATCATGTGGGCGCGGCAGTGCTACCGGCTCAGCGACCTGGATTTCGAGGCCAACGCGCGCGACGGAAACGGTGTGGACTGGCCGATTCGCTACGCCGACCTCGCCCCCTGGTACGATCACGTCGAGGCCTTTGTGGGGATCAGCGGGCAGGCGGAGGGATTGGCGCACCTTCCCGACGGGGTTTTTCAGCCGCCGATGCAGATGTCGTGCGTGGAGGAGCATCTGCGCGACACGATCGCCGCCGCATTCGGGGGGCGGCGCCGCATGACGATCGGGCGAACGGCGGTCCTGACGCGCGATCACCGGGGACGCCAGGCCTGCCATTACTGCGGTCCCTGCCACCGGGGATGCCGCACCCGCAGCTACTTCAGTTCGCTCAACGCGACCCTCCCCGCCGCCGAGGCAACCGGCCGCATGACCTTGCGTCCCAACAGCATCGTGCCGGAGGTGCTCTGGGATGCGCGGGCCGGACGAGTGACGGGCGTGCGCGTGATCGACCGCGAATCGGGCGAAGACACGATCGTGCGCGGACGGGTGGTATTTCTGGCGGCATCGGCGCTGGAATCGACCCGGATTCTGCTCAACTCGAAGTCGGCGGCGTTCCCGGACGGGCTGGCCAACTCAAGCGGCGTGCTCGGCAAGTACCTCATGGACCACATGATGTGCGACGACACCCGCGCCGTCTTCGATGGCTGGGAGGACCGCACCACCCGCGGCCGGCGCCCCAACGGCATCTACATCGCGCGCTTCCGCAATGTGACCGAGCCCGCATCGGACTTTGTGCGCGGCTACGGATTCCAGGGCAGTGCGGTGCGGACGGGCTGGGGACGGGGGATTTCGATGGCGGGATTCGGCGCCGGCTTCAAGCGCGAGCTGCTGCGGCCCGGCCCGTGGGAGTTTCGCCTGCACGCCTTCGGCGAATGTCTGCCCCGCGAAGAAAACCAGGTCACGCTCGACCCCGCCCAGGTGGACGCATGGGGAATCCCGACGCTGCGCATCCAGTGCGCCTGGGGCGAGAACGAACGGGTGATGATGCGCGACGCGGTCGAGGAGGCGGGCGCAATGCTCGACGCGGCGGGGGGACGCAACATCGTGCTGCAGCGCGAGATGGCGCCCCCGGGGCTGGCGATCCACGAGATGGGAACCGCCCGCATGGGACGCGACCCCGAGAGCTCGGTGCTGAACGCGCACAGCCAGGCCTGGGACGCCCCGAACCTCTTCGTGGTGGACGGAGCCGCAATGACCTCGGCGGGGTGCCAGAACCCGTCGCTGACCTACATGGCGCTGGCCGCCCGCGCGAGTCACTACGCCGTGTGGGCGGCGCGGCGGGGGGAGGTGTGACGCGGGGGAGCGACGATGACCATGGACGACGAGGGGCATTCGGGGGAACCGATGGGCGGCATCGTCTTGAGGCGTTGCGGCCGTCGCTGGCCCGGGTCGCGCAGGTGTTGAGGGTTGCGGAGCTGGAATTAGAATGCGGCAGGCGTTGCCCTAACGTCATCCTCGGCGATAACTTTATCTTTCTTGCTAACAATATTTCTTTCTTGCTAACAACACCTGACAAATCCGGTGGACGCCATGGAAGCTGCAACTGTATTTCGGAACCCGTTCCGTCCCGGGGCCGGCCACACGCCCCCGTATCTCGCCGGAAGGAAGGAGGAGCGGAGAGAGTTTCTCAAGCTTCTGAAGCAGGACATCGTCCTTTCCAACCTCGTCCTCACCGGGCTCCGCGGTGTTGGCAAGACGGTTCTTCTCGACACCTTCAAGCCACTGGCGGTGCAGGAAGGCTGGCTCTGGGTGGGCGCGGACCTTTCCGAGAGCACGACGGTCGACGAGGGGCGCCTGGCCACAAGGATCCTCACTGACGTGGCCCTGGCAACCTCCAATTTCATCTATGACAGACACACGGTCCGTCGTCCCGGTTTCGGACGCCAGGCGGATGTGCTCGACGCGACCCTCAACTATCCGACGCTTCGCGCGGTGTATGAACGGACGGCGGGCCTGGTCGCCGATCGATTGAAGGCCGCGCTGACATTCATTTGGCGGGCTCTGCACGCATCGCCCAACCCACCCCGGGGAATCGTCTTCGCGTACGACGAAGCCCAGAACATGGCGGACCATGCCGGGAAGGACGAATACCCGCTCTCGGTGATGCTTGACGTCTTCCAATCCATCCAGAGACAGGGGGCACCATTCCTCCTGGCCCTGACCGGCCTGCCCACGCTCTTCCCCAAGCTGGTCGAGGCCCGAACCTACTCGGAACGGATGTTCCGCGTGCTCTTCCTCAATCGCCTGGATCCCACCGACGTTCGAGAGGCGATCGTGAAGCCGATTCAGGAGGATGGCTGCCCGATCCGCTTCACCGAAGAGTCCATCCGCCAGATCGAGAAGCACTCGGGCGGATACCCGTACTTCATCCAGTTCATCTGCCATGAAGCCTTCGACGTTTTCGTGTCCCAGATCACCACCGGAGCGAACAACCCGAGCGTCCCGATTGACGCGATCACGGCAAAGCTGGACAGCGATTTCTTTGCGGGCCGGTGGTCGAGGGTGACCGACCGGCAGCGCGATCTCCTGCATGTCGTGTCGCGGCTGGACGACCCCGAATCCGAGTTCAGCGTTCAGGAGATTGTCGAGCTATCCAGGGCAATGCCGGTGAAGGGGTTCAGCCCCAGCCACGCGAGCCAGATCCTTGCTGCACTCATCAACTCGGGAATCGTCTTCAGGAACCGGCACGGGAAGTACTCTTTCGCCGTTCCTCTTCTTGGGGACTTTATCCGGCGGCAGTACCCGGCCGAACAGCCCGAACTCATCGATGAGACAGGTCGGTGAGGGAAGCTGGGGAGGATCCGCCCGGACCCCCTCATCCCGCCCCGCGTCCCAGTGGCCAGAGTTCCACCCGCTCCACGCCGAGTTCGTCCACGGTCCAACCCAGGATGTAGTCCTCGCCGACCTCCCTGACCGTCAGCCCGTCGGGCGTCTCGACGAATCCCGCCACTCTGCCCTCCGGGTCGAAGACGGTCCAGATCGATCCCGGCCGCTGTTCGCGCGGAAGCTCGTATTCCTCCACCCAGAGGTAGGCTGCCGCATCTTCCATTACCGACGCGAAGGCCGGAAAGTAGCGCGCGAAGGGAACCCGCCCGAAGTAGCGTCGCGCTTCGTCCATGTACTCGTCTATCATGTCCGCTGGCGCACCCCGACTCGCGAGACCGTCGCGGCTGGCCAGAATATGCACCATGCTCTCCTCAACATAGGCTGGCCGGTCCTCCTCCGTCGGCTCCCGCAACAGATGTCCCCGCCGCACAATCCTCTCCAGCGCACCGTCGCTCCGATAGGCCCGGATTTCGTAGGAACTCGTCGGGCTCGCCACGATCAGATCGCCCCACAATCCTCTGACCAGATCCCGCCCGTACGCCAACCTCCCGGTCAGCGTCTCGCCGCGCTCACCCCGCGTGTCCCACGGTTCCTCCCCCGGATGCGCTCCCAGCGACCGCGCCAGCCTCCCCTGGCCGGACCACAGCTCGACCACGATCGAGTCCCTCCGCTCGATGCCCCTCCACGACACCACACGGCCGTCTCCCAGCACAAATTCGGGCCGCGGCGCGAGCCAACCAGCCTCCTCGCTCCACAGCGCAAAGGTCCGCCCGAAGTTTCCCTGGTCGTCGTAGACCGCGATCGACCCCCCAGCCGAAGCCCAGGCCGCAATCGAGTCGCCCGGCCACACCTCCACACGCCTCAGCGCCTCAAAGTCCGTCGGTCCCTCGCCGCTTCGTCCCCAGGTGTCCAGCCAGCGCCCGCCTGCGTCAAATACCCTGATTTCCTGCGTGCCCCCATTCGCCACCGCAATCCGGCCATCGGCCAGCCGCGTCGCATCGCGCGCCCAATGCAGCAGATACGGATCCTCGCCATCCAACTCCCCGATCGACACCACGGGGTCGGGCCCGATCGTCCAACCCAGCCGCGAGTCGTCCGGCGGCCGCGCATTCTCGACGATCCGCACCCCGGCGCTGTCGCGTGTCTGGTAGGGGGAAGAGTCCGCCGATGGCCCCTGCGGCTCACATCCAAGCGCCACCGGCAGAATCAGGACCGCGGCAACCCCTGCGCGATTCCGTGCGGACCGATCCCGGCCGGACCCACGGCGCGACGCCATCCCCGGCTTCCCCAACAGCCCTCTCGTCGCCCCCATCTTCAACCCCCCAACGGCGGCGCCGACTCCGGCGGCCTCCTGTACCCCGTCCCCTGCTCGAAGGCGTACCCGAAGCGCAGCAGCAACGTCTCGGCGAAGGGACGCCCCAAGAGCTCGACCCCGACCGGCAAGCCGGCGGGCGTAAACCCGGCCGGTAGGGTCAGCGCGGGAAACCCGGTCAGCGGACTCAGCAGCCGGTTGTCCCCCAGTCCGTAGCGATCGGCGGGGCGCGGATTGGTCTCCACATCGGGCGCGATCTCGGTTGGCGGATGGTCGAAGGTGGCGTAGAGGAGCGCGTCCAGGCGGTGGTCGGCCATCGCGGCCAGCACACCGCGGCGAATCTCGGCGCGCTCCAGGAGGTGCTCCAGGTAGCCCCGGTCGCGCGTCGTCTTCCCCAGCGAACCCGCCAGCCCCACCGCCCGCCAGGGCGTCACCCGCCCGGAGAGCAGGATCTCGCGCAGACTGCCCACCGGCGCGTTCGCGTGCGCGGCCAGATACTCGTCGGTGGCGGCTTCGGTCTCGTGCACATTCATTCCGAAGACACGGTTGACGCGGTCGATTCCCGCAATCGTCACGCTGTCCACCACCTCGGCGCCCAGCCCGCGCAGATCGGCGATCACCGCGTTTACCCGCGCCCGAACCTCGCGAAATCCACGCGACGACGGATCCACGCGGTCATCCATCGGATCGCGAATCACCCCGATGCGCGCGCCCGCCAGCCCGTCCTCCCCCAGCCCATCCGTGTACGACGCCGGAGTCCGCCCAAAGGAGCCCGCCGTGACCGGATCGTCGGGATCGTAGCCGGCAATCGCATCCAGCAGGATCGCCGCATCCATTACCGTGCGCGTCATCGGTCCCATGGTGTCGGTCGTGGGATTGGCGGGCATCATGCCAAAGCGGCTGACCAGCTCCAGTGTGGGCCGCAGCCCGACCAGCGACGCCACCGCCGCCGGACCCCGAATCGAACCTCCGGTGTCCTCGCCGATCCCGACCATGCCGAAGTTGGCCGCGACGCCCACACTGGTTCCTCCCGACGAACCGCTCGGATTGTGCGCCGGAATGTATGCATTGCGAATGATCCCGAAGCCCGACCCGACGTAGCGCGACGCAAACTCGCCCATGTTCGTCTTGGCCAGGATGAGCGCGCCCGCCGCCTTCATGCGCCGCACGATCGTCGCGTCGCGGTGGGGCACGAACCCGGCAAAGAGCGCGGAGCCGTAGGTCGTCGGCATATCGCTCGTCTCGACCTGGTCCTTGAGCAGCACGGGAATGCAGTGCAGCGGTCCGGTCAGGCCACCTTCGGCGAGGGCCGCATCCAGGCGCGCCGCTTCGTCCAGGGCACGGGGGTTGACCGCCGCGATCGCATTCAGATTGGGGCCGCGCGCGTCGTACGCCTCGATGCGCTCCAGATACGACCGCACCAGACCGGCGCATGTCAGCTCCCCGGCAAGAAAGGCCGCGTGGACATCGGCGATCGTGGCTTCCTCGACCCGAAAGCTCTGCGCGTGCAGCGGGTTGTGGATTGCAAGAACGGGCAGGAGAAGGGCGAGGGCGAGCGGTCGCACGGCGGCGCTTCGGAGCACGGATCCAAGAGATTGCGTCATTTTTGGCGGGGGTTGGGGGTAAGAGGGCGACGTCGGCGCGCACGGCGGCCATGCGGGCGCGGACATTCGCGGTGGCACCCACGGCGGCGCCTGCACCCCTGGCCCGTTTCGGCCCACGGGGAAGCTACCGCGTTCGCTCCAGCGGCCACAGTTGCACGAACTCGACCCCGATCTCGCTACTGCCCGCAGCCAGGATGTAGTCTTCGCCGATCTCGCCAATCTGCACGCCCGGCGGCGTCTCGATCATCCCCAACAATCTGCCTTCCCGGTCGAACACGCTCCAGAGCGGCGCGGCGGGCGCTTCCCCCGGATCCCGGTCCCCCGGAGCCACGTATTCCTCGACCCAGAGATAGCCCATCCTGTCCGCCATCATCGAGGCGAAGGCAGGCAGATTCTCCGCCACGGGAACCGCTTCGAATTGGCGCCGCAACCGGTTCGCCTCCGCCTCGGTTCCGGGCGAGTTCAGGGCGACCTCCTCCTCGATGTGGCCCTCGAACTCGTCGGCCGTGGGCGGGCGCGCCGGGTGATCCCGCCGGACGATCCGCGCCAGCGAACCATCGGTCCGGTAGGCGCGAATCTCGTACCGGCCAGTGTTGGCAATCGCGACCAGATCTCCCCACGGCGTCCACACCGGCTCGCCCCCGAAGGCCTTCCGGTACAGCCTCGCGCGGTCGGTCCCCGCGTTCGCGAGGTGCCACTCGTAGCCCGGGTGCGTTCCCAGCGAGCTCCGCACCCGTCCCTCGCCGTCGCGCAACTGCACGGTGATCGTGTCGGCAACCTCGGGGCGGTGAACGGCCAGGATCGAACCATCGGGCGTCGTGCCTTCCGGCCAGAAGTGCTGCATCGGCGAGACCGCATCGTTGATCAGCGAGAAGGTGCGGCCATGGTTCCCCTGCCCATCAAAGACCGCAATCCCCGACCGCGGCGCAAACCAGGCCGCAATCGAGTCGCCCGGCCAGTGCGCCATCGCCCAGAGCCCGGTGAACTCGCCCGGTCCCTCGCCGCGCCCGCCCCAGCTCGCCAGGTGGAACCCCGAGGAGTCGAAGACGCGCAGCTCGTTGGTGCCCGTATTGGCCACCACGATGCGTCCATCGCGCAGCCGCAACGCACCCCAGGCACGGAAAAGCATGTAGGGGTCGTCCCCCTCGGCAACCCCGATCGACACCGACGGCTCGGGTCCGATCCGCCAGGGCAGCCGCGACCCCTCCGGCGCGCGCGCATTCTCGACAATCGCAACTCCGGCGCTGTCGAGCTCGGTGGTGGCGGGGGAAGGGGGAGCGGGATTCGGCTCGCAGGCGGCCCCAGCCAGGGCGATCAGGGTCGTGGCCCGAATGGCATGCATGATTTGCTCCGCGAGATGCACTCGCCGACGAGTGGGTGGGTGGATCCCGGGAATCTATGCGTGCGGGCGGCGGTGGTACAGCAAGAGACGCCTCCCTGCCCGGTCCTTCGGTCCGCGAAACCGCCTGACGCGCCCATGCGGTGGACCTCCGGCGCGTGGACGGGCGCAGGCCGCGGCGATAGGATCAGGTTCGGCGGCCGCGCCGTCCCACCCCACCCTCCCCCCTCCCCCCCACCAGGACCCCCGCGCATGCTACCCTCCCACTCGATCCGTCCACGCCGTCGTGCGGCTCCGGCTCGCATCAGCCCTGCCCCGCCCGGCGCCCCGGCCACCGCCGCATCCACCTCGCCGGCGCTCCTCGCTCTCCTGGCCACGCTTCTCGCCGTGCCTCCCGTCGCCGCACCTCTTGTCGCCGCATCCCTGCTTGCGCCCCCCGCGGCCGTTGCCCAGCGCGCCTACCCCGCATCCGCGCACGGCGGCAACTACATGCACAACTTCTACTTTCCCCCGGCACCCTCGTCGTCACCCTGGTACCCGGCCTGGCATCCCGGCGGCGAGCGCGTGGCGGTTGCGATGAGCGGTTCGATCTGGGAGGTGGACGTTGCCTCCGGCGATGCCTTCGAGGTAGTGTACGGGACGGAGTACATCTCCTCGCCCAACTATTCGCCGGACGGGGTGTGGTTGCTCTATACCGTCGACGACGGCGGCGGCACCATCGATCTGGAGGTTATGCACAGGGCCAGCGGCGAGCGCCATCGTCTTACCGCGGGCGAGCACATTCACACCGATCCGCGCTTTTCGCCCGACGGCAGCCGCATCGCCTACGTCACGACCGCGCCGACCGGCTACTTCAATATTGAGATTCGCGCCTTCGCCAACGGCGCCTGGAGCGGGCCCGCGATTGCGGTTACCGCCGACAACTCTTTTGGCCGCGACCGCCTGTATTTCGGCGCCTGGGACATGCACATCTCGCCCGCGTGGCTGCCCGATGGCGAAGAGTTGCTCCTGGTTTCCAATCGCAATGTGGCGCTGGGAAGCGGGAATGTGTACCGGGTTCCCGCCCGTGCGGGAGGCATCGAGGACGCCCGGGTTGTGCTTGCCGAACAGACGCTCTACCGCACGCAACCGCACGTTTCGTACGATGGCCGCCGCTTCGTCTATTCCTCGACCGCGGGGGCGGCGGACCAGTTTCAGAACATCTATGTGCAGCCCACGACCGGAGGCGAGCCGTATAAGATGACCTTCTTCGACTTCGACGCCTTTCATCCGCGCTGGTCGCCCGACGCCGAGTGGATTGCCTTTGTGGCCAACGGTGGTGGGCCGTTTACCGAGGGCGTTCCGCACCACCGGACCGGGCTTCCGCAACTGTACCTGCTCGAGGCGAACGGCGGCAAACTGCGCCGTGTCGACATCCTTGAGCGGCACTGGGCGCGTCCGACGGGGATGCTCGAGGTCACCACGGTTGATGCACAGGACGAAGCGGTGGCCAGCCGCATTCATCTGACCGCCGCCGATGGCAGGTTCTACGCTCCGGCCGATGCCTATGCGCGGATCAGCCGCGCGGGCGATCGCATCTTTCACCACCCGGGTTCCTTCGCCGTGGAGCTGCCGGCGGGCGAGGCGCAAGTGACTGTGGTGCGGGGCTTTGAGACGACGCCGGTGACCGTTTCCGCCGAAGTTCGCGCAGACGAGACCACCGCGCTGACCGTCGCGCTTGAGGAGATCTCCGACCTCTCCACCCGAGGCTGGTTTTCGGGCTCGACTCATGTGCACATGAACTATGCCGGGAATCTGCGCAACTCGCTGTCCAACCTCATGATGATGTCGGCCGCGGAGGACCAGGACGTTGTCGCCGAGCAGGTGGCCAACAAGGACAATCGCATCCTGGATCACCAGTACTGGCTTCCCGGAGGCGGTGCGCATCCACTGTCCGAGCCGGGCCGCGTTCTGGTTGTGGGCCAGGAGTACCGGCCGCCCTTCTATGGCCATGTGTTCATGTTCGGTCACCGGGAGCACCTGATTGCGCCGTATGCAATGGGGTATGAGGGCACCGCGATCGAGAGCCTTTACCCAAGCAATACCGACATGTTGCTCAAGGCGAAGGCCCAGGGCGCGACAACGGCCTATGTTCACTCCTTCTACAATGGCGATCCGCTGGAGGGCAATCTTGGGGGCGCGAAGGGGTTTATCGTCGATGCCGCGCTGGCCGCCGCCGATGCGGTGGAGTGGTCGACGCCGCAGGATGGCTGGCCGCCGGTCTACGCGGTGTGGAGCAATGGGATTCGCGCGGTTGTCGTGGGCGGAGAGGATTCGATTTCGAGCCTGCACGCAACGCCTCTGCTGGGTTCGATGCGCACCTATGTACGTACGCCGGATGGCACGCTGACCGCCGATGGGTGGTTCCGGGGGCTGCGCGACGGCCACTCCTTCGTGAGCTCCGGGCCGCTGATCGAGTTTGCGGTTGATGGGCGGGGTCCGGGGGAGGAGCGGGCGCTTGACGGGCCCGGCGAGGTGCGGCTGCGGGGGCGCGTCTGGAGTGTGGTGCCGGTGGAGAGGGTCGAGCTGGTGGTGAATGGCAACGTCGTGCGCAGTTGGCAGCCGGACGGGGAGCGCAAGTCGCTGGCTATTGATGAAACGCTGGCGATCGGTGCGAGCGCGTGGATGCATCTGCGGGTCGAAGGGGGAGGCGCTGATCGCTGGCCCCTTGACACCTCGTATCCGCAGGCCTTTACGAACCCGGTCTGGGTGACGGTTGGAGGCCGTCCGATTCGCAGTGCCGAAGCCGCCGAATACGCGCTGCGCTGGATCGACAGGCTCCAGGAGATGGCCGACGAGTGGCCCGGATGGCGTTCCGGGCGGGAGCGGGAGCACGTCTTTGCCCAGTTTGAGGCCGCGCGCGAGGTGTACCGGCGGCGGGGGGCGGAGGCGGTGGACGCGACGACGCTGGAGGCGCTGGAACCCGGCGAGGCCCGGCGTGGTTTGGCTCCGCGGCAGCCCGCCGTGACCGTGCAGACAAGCGGCGCCGACGAGGTCTTGCAGGCGGTGAGTCCGGTGTCGGCGCAAGTGGCGTGGATCAGCGGCCATGGCGGCGTGATCGTGCGTACCCGGGATGGCGGCCGCCTCTGGGAGCGGATTGCGGCTCCCGGCGGCGATTCGCTCCAGTTCCGCGACATCCACGCATTCTCGTCGCGGGCGGTGGTGGCGCTGACGGCGGGCACGGGTCCCGCATCGCGCATCTATCGCACGGCTGATGGCGGCGCAAGCTGGAGACTCGCCTTTCTGATGAACGAACCCGACGGCTTCCTCGACTGCCTGGACTTCTGGGACGCGCGCCGCGGTTTCGCCTACGGGGATGCGTTGGACGGTGCGCCCTACATTCTGGTGACGGAGGACGGCGGCCGGAGCTGGACGCGGACCCGGCCGGGTGCCATGCCCGCGGCGGGAGAGGGCGAGGGCGGCTTTGCGGCCAGCGGCACCTGTGCGCGCACCGGCGATGGCGGCCACGGCTGGATCGGGACGGGGGCGGGCGGATCGGCGCGGATCCTTGCCACCGAAGACTTTGGCGCGAGTTGGACCGAGGTTGCCGTGCCAATGACAACCGGCCAGTCAGCCGGGATCTTCACCCTTGCGGTCGATGCGGGCCGGCCGGTGATGGCGCTGGGTGGCGATCTGGAGCGCGCCGAAGAGGTGGTGGCGACGAATGCCGCGGCCTCGGCGGATGGCGGGAAGAGCTGGACAGCGGCCCTTGCGGCTCCGATTGCGGGGGCCGTGTACGGGAGCGCGGCCGGTGGGGCCTTTGGGGCGCGGCGCGTGGTGGCCGTGGCGCCCCCGGGTGCCGCCTTCACCGCGGACATGGGCGCAAGCTGGCATGCGATTCCTGATGTGAGCGCCTGGGCGGTGGCGTTCGCGGATGGCGGCCGCGTGGGGTGGGCGGCGGGGGGCGGGGGGCGGATCTGGAGGATTGAGTGGTAGCGTTGCGGGGCGGGGAGCGGGCAAGAGGGACGGTCGCCGTGCGCTGGCCGGTCCGGTGGCCGGGACGCGGGTGGGCGGCGGTGGCGGGGACGGGCGGGGAGCGGGAATGAGAGCGGGCGCCTGTTGTGGGCGGGACGCGGTTTGGGAGCAGGGCACGCTGCCGGGCCGCTTGACCGTTGCTTCACGGGTGGCGATTGCGGGTATGGCCATGTGCGCCGGTGTGGCGGCCGCTCCGCCGAACGCCGCCGCGCAGGACCGCGCAGCTTTTCTTCGTGGCCAGGTGGTGGACCAGGGCAGCGGGGCCGCGATCGAGGGCGCGGAGATTGTGCTGGATGGTGGCCGAGTGGGGGGTGATTCGCTCCGGGCCCGGGCGGTAACCGGTCGCACGGGGAACTTCCGGTTTGGAGAGCTGGTGCCCGCCGAGTACGCGCTCACCGTAACGCACCTCGCCTATGGCACCTTCCGCGAACAGCTCCATCTCGATCCCGGCGCCGCCCTCGCGCTGCGCATCACCCTGTCCCCCACGGCGATCGCCCTGGAACCCCTCACCGTCGAGATTCCCGCCGCCAGCGCCACTTCCCGCCCCTCCACCGGGTCCTCCTCCCGTCGTGCGGTCCTGGCCGCCCAGCTCGCCACGATTGCCCGTTCCGGCGACCATCTGGCCAACGCCCTCGCCCGGCTTCTCCCCGCAGTTCGCGTCCGCAGCGGCCGCAGCCAGCCCGGCCAACTCGTCTGCGTGGAGTTTCGCGACCCCGCCTCCCTGGCCGCTCAAGGCTGCCGCACTCCCGTCGTCATCGTCGACAACGTGCGCCAGGCCAACCCCCTTCTCACCCTCAACACCCTTCCCATCTCCCACATTCGCAGCGTCGAGGCGGTCGCGCCGGGCGAGGCGGGCGTTCGTTACGGCGCCGATTCCAGCTACGGCGTCATTGTGATCGAGACCGTCACCGGCGGGCAGCCGTCGGCGCCATCCCGTCCCACTCCCGCGGGCATCTACAGTTGGGCACTCGAAACCGAACCCTATCCGTGGGGTGAGGCGCTGGCGGGCGCGGTCGCCGCGAATGCGCTGGGACTGGTCGCCGGTTACGTTGCGGCGCGCTCCTGCCTCAGCTTCGACGGACTCTCGGAACACTTTGCGGGTGCGCGCTGCGGAACGCTGCGAAACACCGGATCGCGACTTCTCCTGTACGCCGCGCCACAGCTTGGGGTCGGCTACCTCGCGGGCCGAATCGGGGCAACCGAGCGATCGCGCGGCGTGGCGTGGAAGAACGCCGTCGCGGGCACGATCATGGCGACGCCCGGCATCGTTCTGGCGCTCACCGACGAAGAAGACGGCTTCCCCGGATCGGCCGGGATCGGATTCGTCATGGCAGTGATCGGCGCTCCGGTTGCGGCCGTGGCCACGGACCGACTCTTCCGCCGCGCACGCCGCTGATCCAGCTACCTTGCAGGTACGATTCGACAGAGTCCGCTGTCCCGCACCTTGTTCCCGGACCGCATTCATCTGGAACGCTTCGCCGCCGCCACCCTTCCCCGACCGCTCTTCCCTTGTAAGGAGGTTTCGCCATGTCCGTTCGCCACACCCTTGCCGCATTCGACCAGATCGTCGCCGGCTCCCGCGCCGTCCTCCAGGCCATTCCCACGGACCGGATGACCTGGCGTCCACACGCGAAGTCGTGGACGATGGGCGAGCTCGCGTCTCACGTCGCCAACCTTCCCAACTGGACGATGCCGACGCTGGCCGCATCCGAGTTCGACATCGCGCCCGCCGACGGAAGCGGTCCCCCACCGCTGCCCGCCTACAAGACGACCGACGCTCTCCTTGCCGCCCTGGAGGAGAGCTCAAGCGCTGCCCGCTCCGCGATTGAAGCCTGCTCGGACGACGATCTGGCGGCGACCTGGACGATGCTGGTCGGGGGCGAGGTGCGCTTCACCCTGCCCAAATCGGTGGTCGTGCGCACCTTCATTCTGGATCACATGATTCACCACCGGGCCCAGCTCGGCGTCTACCTGCGAATGCTCGACATTCCGGTGCCGCAGCTCTTCGGACCCACCGCCGACTTCCCGGAGATGTAGCCCCGCGATGTCTTCCTTCGACCCGGACCGATTCGATCTCCTCACCTTCGACTGTTACGGCACCCTCATCGACTGGGAGGCCGGGATCATCTCCGCCGTACGCCCCTTGTGCGCTTCCCGGGGCCGAGCGCGCACCGACGCCGAGATTCTGGCCGCATTTGGCGCGGCGGAGCATGTCGTGCAGGGTGAGCGCTATCGCAGCTACCGCGAGGTTCTGGCGCTGACGCTGGAACGGATGGGCGCCGCGCTTGGATTCCGCCCCGATCCACCGGAGTGCGACGCCTTCGCTTCGTTGGTGGGCAACTGGCCGCCCTTTCCGGACACGGTGGAGGCGCTGGCCCGGCTGGCCGACCGCTACCGCCTGGGTATCGTCTCGAATGTGGACGACGAGCTCTTCGCTGCCAGCCGCAGGCAACTCGGCGCCGACTTCGACTGGGTGGTCACCGCCGCCCAGGTGCGCAGCTACAAGCCCGCGACCGCGCACTTCGCCGAGATGGGGCTGCGTTCGGGGGTTCCGGTGGAACGGACGCTGCATGTGGCCCAGAGCCTCTTTCACGACATCGCCCCCGCTTCGTCGCTCGGCTACGCCACCGTGCACGTCAACCGGCCGACGCGCGGCGAGGGCAGCGGCGCGACCCCGGTCTCCGATGCCCGCCCCGACCGCGAGGTGCCGGACATGGCCTCGCTGGCGGCCTTGTTGCTGGGACGATGACCCGATTGCTGGGAAAGACGACCCGATCGGCGGAGGCAACGACGCAATGAGCAGTTCTTCCGGCCCGGCCCGCCAATCCCCCTCGGGCGCCGCAACCGGGGGACCGCACCCCGGCCACCGACACGCCAATCCCGAGAACGACCGGCCCGGCACTGCGGACGGCGACCACGGCATCCACACCATTCGCGCGGACGGCCTTCACCGCGGCTGGAATGGAATCCACTACAAGACCGGCCTGTCGGCAAAGAATGTGCCGGCGCGGGAGCTGTCGATGAATGTGGCCCGCATCCCACCCGGCGGCGTGGCCTTCGCGCACATCCACGTCGATTTCGAGGTGATGCTCTACATCCTTGCCGGGACCGTTCGCCACGACTTCGGCCCGCATCTGCGCCACTCGATTGTGAATGAGGCGGGGGACTTCATCTTCATTGAACCGGGGGTGCCGCACGAAGTCGTCAATGTGAGCAACCGCGAGGATGTGGTCGCGGTGGTTGCGCGCTCCGACGCCTCCGAATGGGAGAATATCGTGGACTACGACCGCGAATCGGGACGTGCCACTGCCGAACCCGCCACTCTGGAACCCGCCGCTCCGGAACCCGCCACTGCGAAGCGCACAGCCAGCCCCACCGGGGAGTCTTCGGCCCGGTCCCCATGAGCCACGGGTTCGGCCAGCCAACCGCCCGCCCGCTACCTCCAGACGGACAGCACCACCGCCTGCAGAATCAGCGCGACGCCGTTGTAGGCGATATTCAGCCAGGCCAGGCCCGCCTTGCGCTTCTCGAAGGTCACGCCCTGTTGCGCGACCGGAAGCACAAAGGCCACCAGCACCATCAGCGCCAGGTGAACCCCCACCATCGCCGATCCGCCGCTACCGCCGGTCATGGCCAGCAATTGCGCCAGGATGTATGCGGTCAGCAGCGCCAGCACGAAGCTCAGGCCGTAGGTGCGGAGCGGGTTGAATCCCTCCTGGATCTCCTCGGCGGTCATCTCCATGAGCGCCAGCCAGCGCTTGCCGAAGAGGGGACCGTACCAGAGCGCTCCGACGATTAGCGGCACGAGTCCGGCGACAATCACGGCCAGCCAGTTGACTTCGAACATCGGTGAATTCCTTGTTCTGGAGTGAAGCCGCCCTACCCGGGATTGGCGGCGGGATCGATCTTCAGCTTCGACATCCGGTCCAGGAAGGCGCGCTCGTCCCGGGTGAGCGTTCTGGCGCCGGATTTACGGGCCTTCTGCAGGAGCTGGTCCACTTCTTCGAGGTTGATTTCGTGCAACTGATCCCGGGGAATCGTCTTCTCCCAGCGCCGCAGCGCATCCGCCTCCACCACCTCCAGAGGAACCCGGGGCCGCGACCGATGCTTGACGATGCGCCGGTGCCGCTGGCGTTCCCAGCGCCGAAGGAAGAGAAAACCGACGACCAGACCTCCGAGGTGGGCCGCGTGGGCAATGCCGTCCTGGGCTCCGGTGACGCCCGCCACGAGACTGAAGATCACCATGAGAATCGCGAGCATCCGCGCCTGGATAGGCAGGATTCCCCAGATGTAGATCTCTTCGCGGGGCCAGTAGCGCGCAAATCCGACCACCACCCCGAAGATGGCTCCCGATGCGCCGACCACCGCCGCGCCCGGTGCAATAAAGAAGGAGAGGACGGCACCGCCGACTCCGCAGAGCAGATAGAACGCAAGGAACACCCGACTGCCGAGACGCTCCTCCAGCCGCGGCCCGAAGAAGAAGAGCATCAGCATATTGAAGAGCAGGTGCCAGAGGTTGGCGTGGACGAAGGCATAGGTGATCATCGTCCAGGGCTGGCGCAGGACCAGCGCGGGCACGAAGGCGAGTTCGGCGCGCAGTGCGGGCATCGCCACGGTCGCCACATGAATCACGATGTTGAGAACCAGGAGCAACTGCACCCGGGGCGTCATGAACACGGCTCGCTTCCCCCTTCCTTCGCACCGGAATCTCCGTCGTGGACGATCCCGCCCTGGTAATCTATAGCGGCCCTGCGCTCGGGCCCGTCTGCGAAGACTGTTCGGCGCCCGCTCGCGCCCGCAGCTCGCTCGGCAGCAGGACCGCATGGACAAGGGAATGGACGGGCGTCGGCACGGCGACGGTTGCACCCAGCCGCACCACCGCGCCGGTCCAGGCATCCAGCTCCGATGGCACACCGGCCTCGATGTCGCGCTGCAGCGAAGAGGTGCCCTCGGCGGGGAAGGTCTCGGCCAGAGCCATTCCGCGCGCGACCGCGTCATTCGGCAGCGAGACCCCGCGCCCCGCCGCCACCGCCGCGATCTCCTCCATGGCGCGGCGGAGCAGGTCACGGCTGGACGGCGTTGAACGCACGGCACCGATCGGCACCCGGCAGGCCGCGCCCACCCCACCCAGCGAGCACACCAGCAGGAACTTCATCCAGAGCGCGGCGTCGATGTCGGGCGGTACCTCGGCCTCCACATCCGCCTCGCGGAGCGCGGTCACGAGACGGTCCACCCGTTCGGAACGGTTGCCCTCCCACTCGGCCAGCGCCACATGGGGATCGATTCCCACATGGCGGATCCGTCCCGGAGCGGCGATCTCGCTGATGATGCGGGTGAGTCCCTTGCCCATCCGCTCGCGCCCTGCCGATGGCAGCAGCGCCTTGTGCGCATCGACCCCGTTCAGGAGCGGCACGACCAGGGTGGCCGGGCCCAGGAGCGGCCCGATTCCGTCGCGAACCGCGGATAGGTGCATCGACTTGACCGCAACGATGACCGCATCCACCGGACCCACCCTGCGCGGATCGTCGGTGGCGGCGGCCGGGCGGACGCGAAAGTCACCGCGCGGGGATTGCACCGCGAGGCCGGAGTCGCGGATGGCCGCAAGGTGGGCGCCCCGGGCGATGAGCGCGACCTCGTGTCCGGCCCGGGCCAGAACGGCGCCGAAATAGCCACCGGCACCGCCCGCTCCGTAGATCGCGATCTTCATGGAGTGGGACTCGCGGCGACGGTGTTCATGCGGCGGAAGCTAGCGAGGCCCCAATTCTCACGCCAGGACATGGCGCGCTCGACGGGCTCGCAGGGGAGCGGTGGCTGGCGCAACCGCAACCCTCACGCCAGGATGACTGGACGCTGACCAACGAGCGCGCACCGGGATTCGGGAAGGCAGAAATGAACCATCGATCCGATTTGTTACGTGCCTGCCTCATGTGGGCCGTCCTCGCGATCGCGCTCACGGGACTGCCGCCGAATCCGCTCGCGGCCCAGACTCCCCAGCAGCGTTACGCCGACTGGACGCGAATTCCCTTTCGCCCGCAGGAGTACGAATACCGGCGTGGCCGTACCATCGACGGGCTCGCAGCGAGCGGTGGGGGCGTGATGCTGGTGCCCTCGGCCGACGGGGCAACGCACGGGGGAACCTTCCGCCAGAATGACGATTTCTGGTATCTGACCGGACTCGAGGTGCCGGGATCGATGCTCGTTCTGGACGCAGACGCGCGGCGGTCGATTCTCTTCCTGCCGGAGCGCGATTTTCGCTTTGAGAATGCGGGGAGGCCGAACGACTTTCCGGGACGACCGCTCCTTGGCGATTACCGGTTGCGCAGCATTGCGGGGATCGGAGAATACCGCGACGTGGCCGGGCTGGAGGACTGGTTGCGTGACCGGGTGGCCGGGGGGACCGCGATCCGCGTCAGCGCAGGCGGGGCCGGGCCCATTGGCCGGCCGGTGGTGCCGATGATCGGGACCGTGGATGCCAACTCCACCCTTATCCTCCGCCTCCAGACCGATTTTCCGGACACAGAGCTCCGGAATGCGTTCGAGGTGCTGGCCCGCATGCGCATGATCAAGACGCCGGCTGAGACCCGGCGGATGCGCGCGGCGGCGGATGCGACGATGGCGGCAATTCGGGCGGCGGCGGCGCGGATTCGGGCGGGCATCGACGAGCGAAGTCTCCAGGGCGAGTTCGAGCGAAGTTGCCGGAACTTCGGAGCGCAGGCGATCCCCTTTACGCCGATTGTCAAGTCCGGTCCCAACAGCCTATGGCCGTGGCGCATCCTGGCTGCACACTATGACCGGCGGAACCGGGCGCTACGCGACGGTGAGCTCGTGATCCTTGACGTGGGCTGCGAGGTGGACGGCTATGTGAGCGATGTGGGGCGGACCTTTCCGGTGAATGGATCGTTCAGCGAGTTGCAACGCGAGAAGCTGGATGTGAGCAACCGTGCGGCCGAGGCGATCATTGCGGCGGTGCGGCCCGGGGTGACGTTGCGCGAACTGACCGCCGTTGCCTACGACGCGATCCCCGACGAGGAGGAACCGCACATGCAGACGCCCACCTTCTTCGGCCATCACATCGGCCTGTCGGCAGGAGATCCGGCCCTTATCGACGAACCGCTCGCGGCAGGGATGGTCTTCACGGTGGAGCCATGGTACTACAATCACGAGATCGGGGTGTCGGTTTTTGTCGAAGAGGTGGTACTGGTGACCGAGGACGGCGCGGAGGTGCTGACGGCGGGACTACCCAGGACACCGGCAGACCTGGAGGCGATGGTGCGGTGAGCGGCGCCTGAGGGGCTGTTGACGACCCTTCGCGATGATCGCCCGCCTGGAGCAGGTCCGGTCAGCCGCCGATCTGGAGCGCGTCTGGCGCGTGCTCGCGCGGTGGGTCGAGCGCGCCGAAGCCGAGGAGCTGCTCGACAGCTTCATTCCCTGGATCCGCCTCGTGCTGGCCGCCCGCATGGGACGCACCGCAGAAGAAATCGACCAAATCATCGAACCGGAGAAAAATGGCAGGATGTCCACGCTCATCGAACGCGCACTCATGTACCATCTCGTCGTGCAACGCTTCGGGCAGAGCACGCTGGCCCAGGTGGCTCCGGGACTGGACCGGGTCGCCGACAGCGCCCGCATCCGGATGGTGGTCAGCGCGGTCATGGACTGCGACACCGCCGAGACCTTCCTTGAGCGGGCGGCCGAGGCGGCAGCGAGTTGACCACCACCCCCAGCCCGGCCACCGCCTCATCCAGTTGCCGCGTGGTCAGGTACGGCGCCGGCCCCAACCGCAACACCCGGCCACGGAAGTCGGCAAAGACCCCGCGACCACGCAGCGCATGGCAGATCTCGCCAGCGCGGGGCGTCCCGAGCGCGAGAAAGCCGCCCCTTCGCTTGAGCGGCAGGCTCCGGTCGCGCGCCAGCACGGCGGGATCCAGCCCCAGCGCATCCACTCCCGCGGCCAGCCGCCGAATCTGCGCCAGACCGATCTCGCGCAGCCGCACGGGGTTTAATCCCCACCGGCGAAAGAAGTCGAAGACCGCAGCCGCGCGGTAGTGGCTTACCGGATCCCAGGTCGATCCGGCGAAGCGCAGATGGCCCTCGCCGTAGGGAACGGATGCGTAGCCTCGTCCCCCGGCCGGCCGATCGCCGCCCCCAGGCTTCCGGCCAACCCTTCCACCGTTGCCCGCGCCCCGCGCCCGCTCCGCCGCCAGCGTCCCGAACTCCGCGAACCACCCCGTCAGCACGGGGCGCAACACACAGTCGCGGGGAATGCGCAGAAAGCAGTTCCCTTCGCCCAACTGGCAGTACTTGTATCCGCCACCAACGACGAACGCACCGTTCAACCCCAGCTCCGCCACCGAAAAGGGCACCGCGTTCAGTGAGTGGTAGGCGTCCACCAGGAGTTCGGCCCCGACCCGGGCGCAGGCCGCCCCCACCTCCCCCAGCCCCTCCACAATGCGCGCATCGCGGTACAGCACCGACGACACCAGCACGGCCGCCGTCCGGTCGTCCACCGCATCGACCAGTCGTTCAGCGATCGTCGCGCCGGCGCCCGTCACCCCGCCAGCACGGGATCCCGCAGCCCCGCCGTCCGTCCCTTTCGCATCCCCGCCCCCCGCCGCCCGCGCCGGTTCCACCCCCACCCGGACCACCTCGATCCCCTCGGCCTCCAACCGGTCCAACTGCCGCCGCACCGTGTGGAACTCGCCGTCGGTCGTCACCAGCCGGGGACGTTCGCCAAGCGGCAGCGCCGAGAGGAAGCGGGTCACGAGTTCGTGCGTGTTCTGCCCCAGCGCGATGTGCCCCTCCCCGTCGTCCAGCAGTCGCCGAAACCCTGCGCGCACCCGGTCGGCCACCGCAAAGGCCCGTTCCCACTTGTCGTCCACGAACTCGGCTGCGTCCAGCCAGGCCTGTTGCTGCGCCTCGAAGGCCACGTCGGGCCATGCCTGGTGCGAATGTCCGGTCAGAAGAACGCGCTCCGAGACCCGAAACCGCGAGTAGTGGCCAGCCAGCTCCCCGGGCGACAATCGCGGTCCCGCCTCACGGTCCAACCCGACCGTTCTACCCGGACCCGCCTCGCCATCCGGTCCGCCGCCGCGACCGCTTGCCGCCCCATGCGCCGCACTCACCGAAGCCGCACCCTCACAACGCCGACCTCATCTCCCACAGATCCGGGAACGCCGGCCGAAGCGTCGTCACCAGATAGGCCACCCCCGCGCTGTCGCCCGTCCCCGGTTTGTTGCCGATCGTGCGCTCCACCATCTTGATGTGCCGGTAGCGCCACTCCTGAAATCCCTCGTCCAGATCGACCAGGCGCTCGCAGAGATTGACCAGCTCCGGGTCGGTCCGGTAGGCGTCGATCAGCACCGCCTGAATCTCCGGGTCGCTCTCGACCGGCCGGGCCGTGTCGCGGCTCAGGGCGCGCTCGGGAACCGCCAGTCCCCGTCCGGCCACGAAATGCAGAAAGGCATCCCAGAGCGTCGGTCCCTCCAGCCTCTGCCGCAGCCGCCGCTGTTCGTCCTCGCAGGGGAACGCCTTCAGCACCGCCGCGCGCTTCATTCCCAGGGCAAACTCCAGCTCGCGAAACTGCGCCGACTGGAAACCGCTGGCGGTGTCGAGCCGATCGCGAAAGGATTCGAACTCCACCGGGGTCATGGTTTCGAGGATATCGAGCTGGCCCACCAGGACCTTGACGATCGAGCGCACCCGCTTGAGCGTGGCCGCCGCCCGCGCGCCATCGCCCCGCACCAGAAGCCTCTGCACCCGATCGAGTTCGTGGAGCGCCGCCTTGAACCAGAGCTCGTGAACCTGGTGGACGATAATGAAGAGCAGCTCGTCGTGTTCGGGCGGATCGGCCAGCGGTCGCTGCAGCGAGAGCAGTTCGGGCAGCATCGCGAAGCGCCGGTAGTCCATCGGCGGCTGATCGTTCATCGCCCCGGCCGTCGTCGTGGTCATCGTCGCGTCTCCCGAAAATCCGGATTCAACATGCACACCGCCTGCGCCCGCGCCTCCGCCTCCAGCGCCTCGGCCAGCTCCAGGTGCGCCTCCGCGGTCAGCGCCTCCCTGGTCATCCGCAGCGCAAAGGCCGGTCTCTGCGCCAGCTCCTCCGCCAGCGCCCGCGCCTCCTCCACCTCCGTGCCACCCTGAACAACCCGGTTCAGCAACCCGATCCGGTGCGCCTCCGCCGCGTCGATCCACCGCCCCGTCATCAGCAGCTCGCTCGCCCGCCCCAGCCCCACGATCCGCGGCAGCAGCCACGCGGCGCCCATCTCCGCACCCGAAAGTCCAACGGGCACAAAGGAATAGGATATCCGGGCCGACTCCGCCGCAATCCGCAGGTCGCACGCCGTCGCCACCACCGCACCCGCGCCCGCCACCCGTCCGCAGAGCGCCGCAATCACCGGCTGGCGGCAGCTCCGAATCGCCAGAGTCAGATCGCAGGCCATCCGCGTCCACTCCAGCAGCCCCTCCAGATTCCGCCCGGCCAGCGCCGCCATCTCCTCCTCGTCGTTGCCCGCACAGAAGTCGCGCCCCGCACCGGCAATCACGATCGCGCGCACCGACGGCTCCGTGTGCAGCGCCCGCAAGGTCACCCGCAACTCGTCGTACACCTGCGCAGTCAGCGTGTTCATCCGTTCGGGACGGTTCAGCGTCATCCGCGCAACGCCGCTCTGGGCATCGCAATCGAGCCCGAAGCTCCGGGGGGGCTTGAGGAGGGGGGAGGAGAGGGCGGTCATTGCGGCGCCTCCCGGTTTCCCGCGCCACCGGCCATCGCCCCAGGCAGGTACGCCTGCGGGATTCCCCGCGGCATCGGTCGCGCCCGCGCTCCAGGCCATCGCCCGGCCCGGATTTCGCTCATGCGGCGCGCGGCCTCCATTTCGTTTCCCGCCGGCCCGCCGCACCCCGCACCGGTCACCCCTGGCACCCCGCCCCCGTCCCATGCGCGCCCGCGTCTCGCTCGTTCCTCATTTGACCCGGCCTCCATTTCGGTTATGCTACCCCGTTCCCCAACGATAACGCACCCCCTTCCCCGCACGGCGTCCCTTCCGGCGGCCCTGTCCCGCTTCCCGCCGGTCTCGCGGCTGCGGGCACCACTTTTGCGGGACGGCCGCAGCGGCCCCGGGCGTCCCCGCGTGGAGAGCACCGAAATCAGTCATGAACAATCCCCCTGAAATTCCCGTGCTCGTCGGGTCGGTCCGGCGCGGCCGCAACTCGATCCGGGTGGCGCGCTTCGCCAGCGACCGTCTCGCGCGGGCCGGTGTGAGGGCGCCGCTCCTCGATCTGGCCGATCTCAACCTTCCCATCATGGAGGAACGCCTCCACATGCGCGACGATCCGCCGCCCGGGCTGGCCGAGTTCGCCGATTCGATCCGTGCCGCCGATGGCGTCGTCGTCGTGAGTCCCGAGTACCACGGTTCGATGCCGGGAGTCCTCAAGAACGCGCTTGACTACATTCGCGGCGAGTGGCAGCGCAAGCCGGTGGGAATCATCACGGTTTCGAGCGGCTCCTTCGGCGGGGTCCTGGTTCACAATCACCTGCAGCTTCTCCTCTTGCGGGTAGGCGCACTGCCGGTCGCGGGAATGCCCGTCTCGAATGTGACCGCCAGCTTTTCCGGGGAGGGCGAGCCGCTGGAGGAACGCTACGAGAAGAACTTCGGACGCTTCGCCGGGACGCTCCTCTGGTATGCCCGCGTGATCGGCGCCGGTGTGGATGCCGAGCGGGAACTTCGCGACGGCGCGGCCGCGGCGGGGTAGTCCCGTGGGATCGTTCTACCTGACCACCCCGATCTACTACGCCTCGGGCGAACCCCACATCGGCCACGCCTACACCACCATCCTGGCCGATGTTCTGGCGCGCTACCGCCGCCGCGCGGGCGACGATGTCCTCCTCCTGACCGGAACCGACGAACACGGCCAAAAGATCCAGGAGGCGGCCGCGGCGCAAGGGCTCACCCCGCTCGAACTCTGCGACTTGATGGCCGGCCGCTTCCAGGCCGCCTGGGACGAACTTGGCATCTCGCACGACCGCTTCATCCGCACCACCGAGCGCGAACACCTGGCCGTGGTGGGCGCCCTGCTCGAACGGCTCCGCGACAACGGCCACATCTACGAGGCCGAGTACACGGGCTGGTATTCGGTCAGCCAGGAACGCTACTTCACCGAGAAGGAGATCGGACCCGAGCGGGTGGACCCGATCGCCGGCGGGCCGGTCGTGAAGATTCGCGAGAAGAACTGGTTCTTCCGCATGAGCCGCTTCCAGGACCGGCTGATCCGGCACATCGAACGGAACCCCGACTGGATCGTGCCGGCCGCGCGCCGCAACGAGGTGCTGGGATTTCTGGCGCAGCCGCTGGAGGATCTGTCGATTTCGCGGCCGCGCTCGCGCATTCACTGGGGAATTCCCCTGCCCTGGGATCCGGATCAGGTCACCTATGTGTGGGTGGACGCGCTGACCAATTACGTGACCGCCTCAGGCGCCATCGATCCGGCGGCGTCCCCGGCCAGACAGGGCTTTGGAGAGCTGCATCCGTCGCGCTGGCCCGCCGATCTTCACCTGATGGGCAAGGACATCATCACGACCCACGCCGTCTACTGGCCCACCCTGCTCATGGGCGCCGACCTTCCCCTGCCCCGCAGGATCCTGGCGCACGGCTGGTGGGTCGTCGGCGACACCAAGATGTCCAAGTCGATCGGCAATGTGGTCGATCCGCTCGCGCTCCGGGAACGGTTCGGCACCGACGCCGTCCGCTGGTATCTCATGCGCGAAATGCCCACCGGCCAGGACGCTTCCTACACCCCCGAGCGTTTCCTGACCCGCTACGACGAGCTGCGCAACATTCTGGGGAACCTGGCCCACCGTACACTCGCCATGATCCGGCGCTACCGCGCCAGCATGATCCCCGCGGCCCCCGCCGACGGCCTGGAGCGCGCAACGGCCACGGCCCTGGACGCCTACCACCGCGGCCTGGGCCGCTACCGCCTGCACGAGGGCTTCGCCGCCGCCATGGAGCTCGCACGCGCGGCCAACGGCTACATCGAGGCGCGCGAACCGTGGGCGCTGGCACGCCAACCCGGCCGCGGCCCCGACCTCGACACGACGCTGACCACCCTGTCCCGCACCCTGGCCATCCTCACCTGCCTCTTCGAACCGGTCGCGCCGAAACGCGCGGCAGAGCTGGCGGGGCGGCTGGGACTCGCCCGGGTACCGCGCTTCGGGGAGCTACCCGGGGTGGCGGTCGCGGGACGGAAAATCCGCGTGGGCAAGCCGCTCTTTCCGCGGGTCGAGGTCTGAGGCCAGTCCCATGACCAAGACCCTCTTTCTCGCCTGGCAAGACAAGGGCACAAGCCGCCAGTGGTTTCCGGTGGGGCGGCTTGATGGAGACCTGGAGCGTTCCGCCTACCGGTTCCGCTACATCGGGGGAGCGAAGCGTGCGAAGGACCAGGCCGGATTTCCGCTTCTCCTGGAGTTTCCGGAGCTCAGACGGGATTACCGCGCGTCACGGCTCTTTCCACTCTTTCGCAATCGTGTGATCAACCGGCGCAGGCCCGATCTGAACGATCATCTGCACAGGCTCGACTTGACCGACAGGGCAGACCCGTTCGAGATCATGTCGACCAGTGGCGGGTACCGCGCGACGGATTCGTATCAGGTATTCCCCAGGATCGTCAAGGGGACGGACGGCGGTTTTGGAACGCGTCCTGATCGAGATGAGTGGGAAATGGAATCGATACGAACCGATGTCTGGAGAGGACTATCGGCCACTGGTGGGTGAATGAACGCTTGATTCGGCTTCCGCATCGGCATGGCCTTGTCCGCAGGTGTGGGACCGTCGACCAGCTTCTGCGAAATGGTTCGCCCACAGGCCCGAGGGCGGCGCTGCATTGCAAGGCTACTCCGGGCCGACTCCGCATCGCTGAAGGTCAATCGACTCGACGCCCAGATCATCGGTCGCCTTGACCACCAGGTGACCGGGAATCGCATCCAGGAGCTCCTCGCCGGGAGCCAGCGAAACGCGCCCGGCAACCTGGCCGCCCTCATCGACGATGTCCCAGACCTGGTCTCGTCCGTTGGGAGTCCGGCGTACCCACAGGTGCCGCTGCGGCCCGCCCAGGAGCTCATTGAGCGGGGCGTGATACGAGGGAAAATCAACGGTTCGCCGCGCTTCCCTCCGTACGGCATCGAAGACGCCTTCCTGTCCGAAGATTTCCTGGGGGATTGCGTTTTGGAACCAGTATTCCCTGTCCTCGGGGGTGACTTCGAAGCGATCGTCAAGGGCCAGCGGAATCATCGCAATCAACTCGCCGTCGACGCCCAAAATGCGGACCTCTGCGTCCGTTCCCGGCCAGAAAGCCACACCCTCGGCAACGGGCGTCCAGAGGGGCACCGACGAGTACGGTAGCGCCACGGTAAGGCTCGGTGGTCCCTCCGGGGCAGTGAGACGCATTGTCGTTCCCCTCTCGTAGGAGATAACCGTCCGATGCTGAACCGAGTCCTCGTGGGTTCCCGCCCCAAACGACCACGACGCGACGGCCTTCGCGTCGCCCATGGCCTGGGACAATCCGAATACAAGCGCGTCCGTCCCCGTGCGGCCAAGCCACGTCGGGCGGAGGGAGATTCCGTGGTCGCGAAGCCCCAGGGTGCGCACCAGCTCACCCGTGAACTCGAAAACGGAAACTCGTGCCTGGTTAGCGTCAACCACATGAAGATGACGACCAGGCAGCGCAATTCCTGTGGACGATTCGAACTCGCCGGGTCCCTCGCCACTCCGTCCCCAGCTTCGTTGCAAGGCGCCGTCGGCAAGATTGAAGAGATGAATTCTCGGATCGCTGCGGACAAGGACGGCCAGCAGGGAATCGTTGGCGCTGACCGCTGCGACCTCGCTCCAGAGGTGGTCATTGCCGTCCAGGCGGAAGCGGAGATCGCGATCCATGCAGGCCGGCTGTGCAAGAGCGGGGGACGCGGTCGCGAGGGCGGTTGCAAGGGCAGCTACGCCACAACGTCGGTAATCCATCCTGTTCGCCTTTCCGCCAGCAGTCCCCCCGGCCAACCGTCCCCCCTCACACATGGAGAGTGGCCGCCGCCATCCTCCCGCGTCAACGATGCACCTGTCCCCGGCCACCTGCGGTGCCCTCCACCTACCCGCTACTGCGGTTGACAGCCGTCGCTCATCCATCGCCGTAGATTCCAACGGACGAACCGGCTTGTCCGCCGTACGCACCGATCATCCACCGCTCCGCCATTCGCCACCTCCGCCATTCGCCACTCCGCCACTTCGACATTCGCCACTCCGCCACTCGCCACTCGCCACTCCGCGAGGAAATCGACTCATGCCAACTTCGCTGCGCCCCCTCCTCGTCTGCGCCCTGCTCACGCCCGCCGCGATTCCCCCTTCCCCCGCCCCCCTGGCCGCCCAGTCTCCCTCTCGCATCGCCGCCGCCCTTGAATGGCGCAGCATTGGCCCCGCGATCTCCGGCGGCCGCATCAGCGATGTCGAAATCGTGCCCGGCAGCCAGTCCCACATCTACATCGGGGCGGCATCGGGCGGCGTCTGGGAGAGCGTCAACCACGGCACCACCTGGACGCCGATCTTCGACGAACAGCCCAACCTGTCCGTTGGCGACATTGCGCTGGCCCCGTCCGATCCGCTCGAAATCTGGGTCGGCACGGGCGAGGCCAACAATCGCAACAGTTCACCGTGGGGCCAGGGCGTCTTCCACTCCACCGACGGCGGCAAGAGCTGGCGGCTGGCGGGACTGGAGGAAACCCGTCACATCGGCCGCATTGTGGTTCATCCCTCCGATTCCGATCGCGTCTGGGTGGCGGCGGTTGGACATCTCTTCGGCCCGAACGAGGAGCGCGGCGTCTTCCGCACAACCGACCGCGGCGTCACATGGGAGAAGGTGCTCTACATTGACGAGAACACCGGCGCCATCGACCTCGCCATTGACCCGTCCGACCCGGCAATCCTCTATGCCACAATGTACCAGCGACAACGGCGCGCGTGGGGATTCATTGGGGGCGGACCCGGGAGCGGCATCTACAGGAGTGGCGACGGCGGCGAGAGCTGGCACGAGCTGACCCAGGGCTTGCCGGAGGGTGACAAGGGGCGTATCGGACTTGCGGTTTCGCGAAGAACATCCGGCCTTGTGCTGGCGGTGGTGGAGGCGGAGGACGGGGGAATATTCCGGTCGACCGATCGCGGCGAATCGTGGACGCGGGTCAATGAGCTCAACCAGCGCCCGATGTACTACAGCCAGCTTCGCATCGATCCCAACGACGACGAGACCGTGTACCTCGTGGCGGGTTCGCTACATCGTTCCGACGACGGCGGCGACACCTTTGCCGCGCTGCCCATGGAGCTTGAATACAACACCGGCGTACATGTGGATCACCACGACCTCTGGATCGATCCCCGCAACTCCGCACACATGATTCTGGGGAATGACGGAGGATTGTATTCGACGTGGGACCGGGGCGCCAACTGGAGCTTCATCGCCAACATTCCGATCGGACAGTTCTACGATGTGGATCTGGACATGGCCGATCCGTACAACGTCTACGGGGGCCTGCAGGACAACAATTCCTACCGGGGACCCAGCCGCACAACGCGCTACCACGGCATCCTCAATCGCGACTGGCAGGTGGTCGACTACGGCGACGGCATGTACACCGAAACCGACCCGACCGACACTGGCCTGGCCTACATCACCTCGCAGAACGCAGGCATCGTGCGCGTTGACCTGGCCAGCGGCGACCGCAAGGCGCTCAAGCCCTTCCCGCGCGACACAACCGAAGAGTTCCGCTTCGACTGGAAATCGCCGATCCTGGTATCGCCGCACAACCCGGCGCGCGTGTATCTGGGCGGCAACCGTCTCTTCATCTCCGACGACCGGGGCGAGAGCTGGCGAGCCACCAACGACCTGACGCGACAACTTGACCAGGACAGCCTTCCGATCATGGGAGTGCTGCCCGACTCGGCCACGCTTTCCAGGCACGATGGCGCATCGGGGTATGGCGAGATCACGGCGGTGGCGGAGTCGCCCCTGGCCCCGGGAGTCATCTGGGTGGGCGCAGACGACGGATCCGTTCAGGTCAGCCGCGACGATGGCCAAAGCTGGACCAATGTGACCGATAATCTCCTGGCCGCGACCGGCTCGCCCTCCTTCCCCACCTACGTGAGTTGGATTGAGGCCTCGCATCATGAGGACGAGCGCGCCTACATCAGCCTGGACGGCCATTGGGACAACGACTACGCGCCGTACATCTTCGTGATCGAGGACATGGGGGCGACGTGGCGGCCGCTCGCGTCGACCCTGGCAAGCGCGACGGTCAATGTGGTGCGCGAACACCACGCCAATCCGAACGTGCTGATCGTCGGCGCGGAGGACGGCGTCTTCGCCTCGATCGACCGGGGCGCCACCTGGGGTCACCTCGGTTCGGGGATGCCGGCCGTGCCCGTCGACGACATCGAGATCCACCCGCGCGACAACGATGTGGTGGCCGGGACGCACGGCCGCGGCATCTACGTCCTGGACGACATCGGGCTGATCACGCCGTTGCCGTACATCGAAAGCGACGGTCTGTCGGGCACCGTGACCGAGATCGACGAGCCGATCTTCACGCCGCCTCGACCCGCGACGATATTCCTCTACCGCAACAACGTGCCCTCTCAGGGACAGGGGCTGTACCGCGCTACCAATCCGGCCTTTGGCGCCTGGTTCGACTACTGGCTGCCCGCAGCGGTGGACGAAGGCGCGCACGTCACGATTCACGACGCCGACGGGCGGGCGGTTCGCACCCTGGTGGGTCCCGGCGCAAGGGGACTCAATCGCGTCATCTGGGACCTGCGCCATGATCCGATCCCGCACGACACGACTCGCTACGAGGTTCCGATGCTCGATTCCGGTCCCGACGGCCCCTTTGTGCTGCCGGGCGAGTTTGGGGTCACGCTGCGGGTGGGCGAAGAGCGGCGCACGCAGCAACTGACCGTCCGTCCCGACGAACGGTTGGCGATCACGGCCCAGGAGCGGCGGGCGCGTTACGATTTCACGATGGAGCTGCACGAACTCAAGCGACAGGCCTACGAGGAGGGCGTTGCGGCCTACGATCTGGAGCGTGAAGCGCAGGCGGCGGTGGAGGCGCTGGAAGTTCTGGAGGGGGTGGATGAAGACGACCTTGCACGCGCACGCGAGCTGTCCTCCCAAGTCGGCGAGGTGGCCGCGCGGTGGCGGGGGATCAACAGCAGCGTGAGGAATTGGTGGACCGGACTGCTCGGCAACTTCGACGGCGGCCCATCCACGACCGGTTCGCTCACCGGGCCTTCCGCAGACCAGCGGCGACGGCTGGCGAGGCTGACCGATGATGCCGGCGCCGCGGCAATCGAACGGGAGGGAGCGGAGGCGGCGGCAACCGAGCTGCGGCGATTGCGGGAAGAGGCGGGGGCCGACGAGTCCCGGTGACAACCCGCCCCGTTGCGCCAGAGATCGTCAGCCTCGGGGGCGTTTCCACGAATCCCAGCGCCTGTCCCTCCCGAGATCGCGCGCGGCCTCTGCACCTGCGTGGCGTAGCGGGCGCGGCGCCAGGGGCGGCCCGACTTACGATCGCGTCAGCCCCCACAGCTCCAGCGATTCGACATCGAGCTCGCCGATGCTCTTGCCCAGGATGTAGTCCGCGCCGATCTCGTAGATCGTCAGCCTCGGGGGCGTTTCCACGAATCCCAGCGCCTGTCCTTCCCTGTCGAAGACGGTCCAGAGGGTGAAGTCGCGGTCCTCATCCGGCAGCCTGAACTCGGCGACCCAGAGGTATCCCAGCGCGTCGCCCTTGATGGTCGAATAGGCGGGGAAGGTCTCCACGGGCGGAACATTGGCGGCCACTTCGAGCCGGGACCTTCGCTCCTCGTCGGACAAATGGGCGAAGCGCTCTCGGAAGTGCGCCTCCTGCTGCTCCCGCGTGGGCGCGCCGATCGCGTGGTCACGGCGGACGATGCGGGTGAGCGATCCATCGCTGGCGAATGCCCTGATCTCGTAGGTCTCGTTGCGTCCGAATGCGACCAGGTCGCCCCAAATCGCAGTGTATGTGGTCTTCCCGAAGGGGTGCCGAAGCGGCACGATGCGGAAGAGTCGGCCGTCGTGATACCCTTCCGAGTACGTCTCGGGCCCCGGGTAGTCCCCGAGCGAGACGCCTTCGTCCCAATCCGCGCCGACCAGTCCGTATGCGTGATCCCAGCGCCAGAATCCGCTGCCCCGCCAGCCACCCGGATCCCATGTCAGGATCGTGTTTCCGGGAAGCACATCGATCATCGCGTGCGGGATCGCGCCGCCTCCGGCCTCCGAAAACGGCGACGACTCCGAACCTGGAGCGTCTTCGTCACCTCCGCGAATGGCGGTAGCCATGATTCGGGCCAGGGCCCCTGCGATCTCTCCCCGCAGCGTACCGGTGCGCCCATGATTGCCTGCCAGATCGAACACTGAAACCCGTCCCGGTTCTTCGGAATCGCCCGCGATCAGGGAATCCGGCCCCCAGCGGCGCACCGAACCCAGAGCCTGAAACTCGCCGGGACCTTCGCCCAGACCCGCCCAGGCGTCCAGGTAGTGGCCAGCCGAGTCGAAGACCAGGAGCTGGTTGGAACCGCCATTGGCAACCACAATCCGTCCATCGGCCAGCCGGGTTGCCCCGCCAACCCCGTACAACTGGTACTCCGTCTCGCCTGCCGCCGCGCCGAAACGCACCCGTGGCTCGTCGCCGACCCGCCAGTCCATCCGCGAATCGGGTGCGGGCCGGGAACTCTCGACGATGGTGACGCCTGCGCTGTCCCGTACGCCGTATTCGAGCTGGTCGGGCCAATCGGCCGGATCGGGATTGTTGTCGCAGGCGGCCGACACGCCAACCGCAACCGCCAGCCTGCACAGGGCACGGCGGTGGAGGTTGCTTGGGTTCACGTTCTTGGTAGATGCGGCCGGCCACACGGAAAGGCGGCCGAAGATCGTCTGGATCTCGTTGCGGACGTTCATCTCCTTGCGATGCACTCGATCTCCACGCGCGCGCCGAGCGCCAGACCGCTCCCCGCCATGGCCGATCGCGCGGGCGGCTCGATGCCTTCGAAGTAGGTGACGTAGACCTCGTTCATGGCGGCGTAATCGGCGATGTCGGCGAGGAATACGGTGCACTTGACCAGATCCGCGAAGCCGAGACCGGCCGCGTCCAGGATACGCCGGATGTTCTCCATGGTGGCGCGGGTTTCGGGGCCGACGCCACCCTCCACGACGCGCAGCTCGCCGCTGCGAGGGGTGCCGATCGCGCCGGAGAGGAAGACCAGGTCGCCGACGCCCACCGCCGGGGTGAAGACGGGGAGACGCGCGACGCCTTCGGGGACGATGTGCTCGATGGGCGCGGGCTCGGTGGACGCGCGTTCGGTGGACACGGGTTCGGTACGCGCGGATTCGGTACGCGCGGATTCGGGAACCGGGCCGGCTTCCCGGGCGGTTTCGTTGCCGGGTGGCGGGGGGGGACTGCACGCGCCGGTGGCGAACAGCGCGGCGATGTGGACCGCAATCGCGCAGGCCCACCATGAGACACCGCTCGCCGGTTTGTGCGGGCGGGGCGGCCGCGACGGCAATGGCCGTCCTCTCATCCCCCTCGTTGTGCTTGTGCGCCGTGCCCTGTTGCGCAAGCCGGATTTGCCCGTGGGTTTGCCCGTGACCGTTCTATCTTGCATAGCGAATGTTGCCGCCCACGATCGTCATGTCGACGCGCGCACCGGACAATTCGGCGTCGGGGACGGTGAGGATGTTGCGGTCAAGGATGGTGATGTCGCCCAGCTTGCCCACCTCGAGCGAACCCTTGATCTCTTCTTCGAAGGCGGCGATGGCGTTGTTGATGGTGTAGCTGCGCAGTGCTTCGGTGCGGGTCATGTTTTGTTCGGGATAATAAATGGAACCGTCGGCGGCCTGGCGGGTGACGGAGGCGCGGAAGCCGGCCAGGGGATCGATGTCTTCGACGGGGACATCGGTGCCGTTGTTGATGAGTACGCCGGCATCGAGGAAGGAACGCCAGAGGTAGGTGCGGTTGCGTGTGCGGTCGTCGCCCAGGCGGAGCGCAACCCAGGGGAAGTCGGAGGTGGCGTGAACGCCCTGCATGGAGGCGTGGATGCCCAACTCGGCGAAGCGGGGAACGTCGTCGGGGTGGACGTGTTGCGCGTGTTCGATGCGCCAGCGGAGATCGGGGGGGGAACCGGCGGAATCGAAGACGGATGCGTAGATGTCGAGGACCTCGCGGTTGGCGCGGTCGCCGATGGCGTGGGTGTTGACCTGGAAGCCGTGCTTGAGGGCGACGTGGGCGGTTCCGGTGATGTCCGCGACCGTTTCGAGGACGAGGCCCACGGAGGAATCCATGTCGGTGTAGGGCTCGAGCAACCAGGCACCGTGCGATCCGAGGGCACCGTCGATCTGGCGCTTGATGGAGCGAACGGCGAGGTAGTCGTTGCCCTGGGCAGGCATGTAGTAGTCTGCGAGGCGGGCGTCCATCTCTTCGTTGGATTGGCCGCGCACCATGATGTAGAGGCGGACGGGGAGCGCGCCCTCGGCTTCCAGGGCGAGGAGGCGGTCGATGGTGGAGAAGCCCGTGCCCGCGTCCTGAAAGGAGGTGACGCCCTTGGAGAGCGCTTCCTCGGCGGCAAGGCGGACTTCGCGGCGAAACTGGGCGTCGATCTCTTCGGCGGTGCGGCCAATCCGCGAGTCGTTGAAGGCGCCGGAGGCGGGACGCTGGGCGGTCTCGCGGAGGAGACCGGTGAGCTCGCCGTTCCCGTCGCGGACGAGTTCGCCGCCAGGTGGGGACTCGGAATCGCGGTCGTAGCCTGCGGCGGCCAGGGCGGCGGCGTTGGCGAAGGAGGCGTGGCCGGAGGCGTGACCGAGGAGGACGGGATTGTCGGGGCTGGCCGCCGAGAGCGACGCGTGGGTGGGATTGCCCTCGACGGCGGGTTCCGGGGGACGATCCCACTTCTCCTGGTGCCAGCCGCGCCCGCGGATCCACTCGCCCGGTTCGGCCTCGGCGACGGCCTCGGCGACCATGGCCACGATGGCGTCCCAGTTGGTGGCCCCGTTGAGATCGAGGATCGTCTTGCTGTTGCCCAGGCTCATGTAGTGGCCGTGCCCCTCGATGAAACCAGGAATGGCGAGCCGGCCATTGAGCTCGACGATCTCGGTGTCGCTGCCGGCGAGCGCGTCCACCTCTTCGTTGCTGCCGACCGCCACGATCCAGCCGTCATCGATCGCGACGGCTTCGGCCATGGTGTTGCCGGCGTCGACCGTGGCGACCGTTCCGCCGCGGAGGATGAGGTCGGGGGCGGGCGGGGGATCAGCGCCGGGGGCGCAGGCAAGGGCGAGGGTCAGGGACGCGAGGGTGGGGGGGAGGGGGCGGCGGGGGGGGCTAGCCGTTCGGGCGCGAAGGGGTGGGTCAGCGGTCATGGGTGCGGTTCCTTGCTGGAAGGGCAGCGAATCGAGGAGAGGCAGGAATCTAACGTTCGAAATCCATCGGTACGCTCCCGGGAAACGAGGGTTCGTCCGACGGTGCGTCATCGTCCTCCTCCAGTCCCATGCCCGGAGTCTCGCCTCTCCGCCTACGGCAGTCTGGCTGGCGAAGCTCAACGAAGCTACCGATTCACTCACAAAGCCGACCACATTTGAAGTTGATCGCGTCCATAGCGACGCGCACGGCATCTGAACGGTGATTCCCGTCAACTGCCACAAAGCGCTCACGATTGATAGAGTAGCTCCACTTGCCACTTTCCAGCCGCGTCCTGATTCGATTGCCCTCATACACGCCGTGATCCTCGACGCCATTCTTATCCCTCAAGCCCGTGACGTGGGGAAACACCGGGGGTGTGTCTGCTCTCATTGCTCTTTCTCCTCCACTCGCAACTTCTGGTGACGCACGTGCGTACCACTCCACGCCTTCCCGCAAGATGTGCGCACGCAGCGCCCGGTCTCGTATTGTGGCGTACCGAAGCAGATCCACCGACTGCGCCATCGGAATCTTCTCCAATTCGGCGGCAAGACAAGCCTGGTCCGCCAACGTTAGCTCGTCGCCGAAGAGTGCGATGTCCACATCCGACGACATCGTATTGGTCCCGGTCGCCCTGGATCCGAACAGCACCGCTCGCTTCACGCGCTCGTTGCCCGCGATCACGGCAACGATGGCTTCGCGGTGCGCGCGCTTGAGACGGTGCGTCACGACCTTCGCATGGCGTCAAGGTTCCGATGGAGTCGGAGCAGGACCGGATAGTACTCCTCCTTGATGACATCCTCGGCTTCGAGGGCCACGTCGCCCCAGTAGCCATGACTCAACAGGTTGCGCTGGTCCAGCGCGCGGAGCAGGGTTTCGCAGTCGTCCTCGCCGATGTAGTCGGTATCGAAGCTCTGGCGAATCACGGCACGCGGCGATTTCGCGTCGTATCCCTCGTAGAGGAGAAGATCCTTGAGAACCTTCCACGACAGTTCAAAGCTGAACTCGAAGGTCTTGATCAGACCGGCCAGCTCAAGATCATCGTACGATTCCCGTGCGCAGGCATCCGTCAGCCGGGCAAGCGCAGTCCCAAAGGTATCAAGCCGTTGCTGCCATCGCCTCGCTCCGATCTTGCTCATGGCGGGTTGCCTCCAGACCCCCTCTACCCCAACGACGCATGCCACGCCGCCAGCACCTCGGCTTCGCGCTCCGCGGTGATTCCGGCGCGGAGCTCGGCCTGGCGCTCGGGCGGGCGAGAGAAGTGGTACTCCAGGGTGGCCGCGGTTGTGTCGGCAAGGGAGCGGAAGGTGAGACCCTTCTCCACTTCCGGGGTGAGGTCGAAGCGGGCGAAGCCCTCGGCGCCGTCGCGGGCGGGGCGCCAGACGGGCAGTTCGGCGTAGGGGCGCAGGCCGGCCTCGATGGCGAAGTCGGTGTCGACCCAGGTGAAGGTCGTCTCGGCGGTCGTTACGGCGCGGATTCCGTAGAGCAGCTCGGCCATGGGGCGCGGGGTGCGCGGCCCGACCACATTCCAGGTACCCGATTCCTCCGCCTCGGCCATGCGGATCAGCCACTCGCCGAAGTCGCGCACATCGATGATCTGCACGGGATCGGTGCCGTCGCCGGGGGCCAGGACCTCGCCGCCGCGATGAATGCGCACGGGCCAGTAGGTGAACCGATCGGTGGTGTCGCCGGGACCGATGATCAGTCCGGGGCGGAAGATCAGGCTGCGCTCCTCGCCGAAGATGTCGCGCGCATTCTGCTCGGCCAGCGCCTTGTTGAGCCCGTACGGCCGCTGCGTTGTGCCGGGCTCCAGCCCCGCCCGTTCGTAGGTCCAGACCGGCGCTTCGATCGACATGGGAATCCGGCTGGTGTCGGCATAGACCGAGCGCGTCGAGACGAAGACGTAGCGGCCCACCGAGTCCCGAAGCACGTTGGCGCTGCGCTCGACCCAGTCGGGATTGGTGGCGGAGTTGTCGATGACCACATCCCAGGAGCGCCCTTCCAGCGCCGAGAGGTCGTCGTTGCGGTCGCCGACCAGCTTCTCCAGACCGGGGAACAGGTGCGTGTTGGTGCGACCCCGGTTGAAGAGGGTGATCTCGTGGCCGCGCGCCAGCGCGTATTCAACCTGGTGCGGCCCGATGAAGTTGGTTCCGCCCAGAATCAGGATTCGGAGCGGATTGCCGACCCCGTCCTGTCCGGCCCCTCCCGAGGGGGAACCGCCGCCCGCGTTCGAGTCGTCCGGTACGGCGCAGCCCGCCAGCGCCATCGATCCGGCCCCCGCCGCGAGCACGCCGCCCGCCGCCGCCGAGGCTTTCAGAAAATCACGTCGATTCGTCGCCATTCTTCGCTTCCCCTTGGCTCCTGGTGAGTGACTGGTCCTTGAGTGGCTGGTCCTTCAGCGCTTCGTCCTTGAGCGATTCGTACTCGTGCCTGCGCCCGGTCCCCAAATGCCGCCGCCCTTTGCCCGCCCGCGGCTACAGATCTCGCCTGTGCATGAACCGAAACGACAGTCCCACGAAGAGCGCAATGTAGAGCCCCGCCACCGCCAGCGGCACCCAGAGTTCGGGAAGCTCCAGCGGCCCCAGACCCTGGCCCGCGCGCCGTTCGTTCGTCCCCTGGCGGATTGCCTCGTAGTGGAGGGCGTCCTGCTGGAGCGTTCGGTTTGTGGCGCCGGGAAGGAAACTCAGCACCCGTTCCGAACCCTCCCAGAGACGGCGGATCGCCCCGGCCACGATCGATTCCAGGATCCAGTAGATGGCGAAGATGCCGATTGCCGGACCCGACGCCCGCACCAGCACGGAGATCAGCATGGCGGCGCTGGCGTAGAGCAGGAGACAGGTCGCGTAGGCGGCCATGTGGGTCAGATTCTCGGAGGTGACCAGCGGCGAAGAGGACTCGTCCGGCCCAAGCAGGACACCGCCCCCGCCGATCAGAATCGGAATTAAGAAGATGATCGGCACAATCGCGGCCAGCACCAGACACTTGCCCAGGAGGAATTCGTTCTTGCCCAGGCCGTCGATGACGCTCTGCCGCGCGGTCTTCGCGGTGAACTCCGGCGCCAGCAGGAGGATCATCAGGACTCCGGCCATGATCGGCCCCAGCCCGAATGGCATCTCCAGGAGCGAGTTCCACGCATCCGGCAACGCCAGGGTGAAGCCGGAACTCTCGGCCGCCTGCACCTGGCCCATCGTGAAAAGGAAGTTGATCAGCGCGAAGACGCCCAGAACCACCAGCAGACTCCGGCTGCGGCGCAGCTTGATCGCCTCGATGCGGGCCAGAACGCGCAATCGGCTCATGATTCCCCCTCCCCCCCTCCGCTCCCGGCCGGGTGGTCCGGCTGCGGAACTTCCGAATCGGTCGACGCATTCGCCGCGCCCGTCGCAATCTCGGTCATCGACTGGGCGTGGTCCTCGTGGGTCAGCTCCATAAAGGCGTCCTCCAGGCTTCTTTTCCGGCGCGCCAGATGGGACAGGTGAATGCCCAGACCGGCCAGATGGCGGTTCAGCGCGGCCAGGTCGTCCGACGCCAGCCCCACCAGCACTCCATCCTCCGTTGCGCGCACCGAAATCGCGTCCCTGTAGTCCTCCAGCGCGGCCAAGAGCGCATCCTGGTCCGCAGCGCGCAACAGCGCCGCCGTCTCGCTCGCCACGACCTCGGCCACCGTCCCCGACGCCATGACCCGCCCCTTGCGCACAATCGCCACATGTGTGCACATGCGCTCGACTTCCCACAACAAGTGGCTGGACAGGAAAATCGTCTTGCCGCGGTCCGCCAGAATCCGGATGATGTCGCGCACCTCCTTCATCCCCTGCGGATCCAGTCCGTTGGCCGGTTCGTCCAGCACAATCAGCTCGGGATCGTTCAGCATTGTGGCCGCAAGCGCCAGCCGTTGCTTCATGCCGAGCGAATAGGTGCGGAAGCGGTGTTTGCCCCGGGCGCGCAGTCCCACAATCTCCAGACATTCCTCGATGCGCGCGGCCCCGACCTTCTTGATGGCGGCTGCAATTCTCAAATTTTCGCGGCCGCTGAGGTGGGGATGAAAGTTGGGCGTCTCCAATGTGGCGCCGACGCGCGCGCGGGCGGCCAGGAGTTCACGCGGTGCGCCTGCGCCGAAGAGCCGGAAGCTCCCCGCCGTGGGCGTGATAATGCCCATGAGCATGCCGATGGTGGTGGTCTTGCCGCTTCCATTGGGCCCGAGGAAGCCGAAGACCTGCCCCGGTTCCACCGCAAGGGAGACCTGCTCCACAGCCAGAACCTTGCCGAAACGCTTGCTCAGGCCGTGCGTCTCGATGACGGATGCGTGGGCGGTCGTCACGGCGTGACCGTCACCCGCACATAGGCGTTGGTCCAGCAGCACTGGTCTCCGCCGGTGCTGTCGTTCGCGTCCCAGTTGTCAATTCGTGCGCGCAACAGGTATTCCCCCGGCTCGCTGAAGAGTGCGGTCGCCCCGGCCTCTCCGGTTCCCCCCTCCACCACAACCCGAGCGGGATCGAAGGTCACCGGCGCGGCCGGCCCCTGGTGCTTGAACCAGCTCACCCCCACATCGACCACCTCGTTGACCATGTCGTCGGGCGCGCGCACCGAGACCTCCTCGGTCCAGAGCGTCAGCGCAAGCGGCTCTCCCACCTTTGCCGTGCGCGGCTCCGACCACACCCCCTGAACGTGCTGGCCCCGGGGCCCGTCCGCGGCGAAGCGCACCACCGGCGGCACCGATCCCATCGCCCGGGGGCCGTAGTCAAGCTGCAGCGCGGGAATGCCGACCCGGCCCGGGGTCGCGTTCGTGAAGCCGTTGGCGGTGATCGTCCAGACGACCGCCTGCTCGCCATTGGCATACGAAGCGGGAACCGTGACGTGGAAGACGCCCCGGTCGCGGCGGGGACGCACCGGAAAGTGGGTGGGCTGCATCCCGTCGAACTCGGCCGGTTCGATGAAGTTGTCGGGGCCGAGCGGAATGTCGAGGATTTGCGCGCGGTTGAGGTTGAAAAAACCGAAGGAGAGGGTGAAGGTGCCGTCGTCGTTGCGGTACCAGCCCTCGAAGAAGGGGGCCACCTCGTCGCCCTTCGGCAGGATTGGCGCCAGGGGAAGGCGGCGCTGCTGCGCGTTCAGTCCGGCGGTCGCCCCGGTCGGCGCCAGGATCAGCGCCGTTGCCAGCGTCTGCGCCAGGAAGACAGCGGTGGCCCCACCGAGCATCCGCGCGTCCCGCATCCGATGCTTCCTCCGCGTTGGCGGTCCGGGCCGCGTCCGTTGCTTGCGCATCAGTTGCCCGCGCTCCCCGCGCCGTCGGTTGCCAGCTTGCTCTCCCGCTCCGCAGCCAGGCGCTCGTATCCTTCCTCGGTCAGGTGGGTGACGGCCATCCACGCGTGCGACATCTCGTCCATCGTTCGCGACCCGCGCGCGTACCAGATCTCGGGATCGGGGGTGAGCTCGTTTTCGGGCGTGTTGTCGTACCAGCCGGTCATGACCAGGACTGTGCCGGTGGGAAGCAGCGGCGCGACGTCGTCTTCGTAGATGTAGCTGTGATGCCAACGCGCGTCGAAGTCGGTGACCATGCTGATCAGCTCAAGCCGTCCGTCGGGATACAGCGCCTGCACCGACATGGCGTGAAGGTGCACATGGCCGTGCGGCTGGAAGCTGTCGAGGCGCACCGGGTGATCCCAGCGCCGGAATCCCTGCGTCATCGCGGTCCCGCCGGGGGGAAGCGCAATGTCGCCCCGGAGCGGGTAGAGGCGCAGATCCTGCTGGAACTCGGGTTCATAGCCCTCTTCGTGGTACCAGATCCCGAGCTCGAGCTGGTCGTCCTCCACCTCGAATCCCATCGGATAGTAGTGCGCGTCCCATTCGATCATGTCGCTGGCCTTGAGGAGACGCCCCGCGTCGCGCGGCACGATCTCGCCGATCTTCCCCATCGCGTACTCCGACAGACTCTGGATACGACGGTATTCGCCCTCGTCGTCGAGGCGCAGCAGCCGCGGAATCGCGTGGTGAACAACCTGTCGACCGGCCGGGAAGGAGGGCCGCGTCTCGAAGGCCATCACCCATTTGTCCTCGTCCAGTCCGGTCGGCACCCGCGGACGCCACCAGGTGTCGCCCCCCTCGGCGGGAACGTCGAAGGGCCTGGATTTGATGACATGATCGGGCGGGCCCAGCACATCCTCGAGCTGCCACCTCTGCTCGTTCGGCCACTCAATGGGCGGGGGAAGGTCGGACGGATTCCCCTCGGGGGCGCCCGCATCCACCCAGGCGGCGAAGGTCTCGATCTCCTCTTCGCTCAACCGCCAGTCCCCCTTGACCTCCTGGATCCCGACGCCGGTGTCGAGGTGGTAGGGTGGCATGAGGCGTTGGGTGACCAGGTCGCGCGCCCGCGAGGCCCAGCGCCGGGTCTGGCTGTAGGTCATGAGCGGCATGGGGCCAACCGAGCCGGGCCGGTGGCAGATCTCGCAGTTGGCCTGGAGGATCGGCGCGATATCCCGGGCAAAGGTGACCTCGGAGTTGGCGGCGGCGGTGTTGGCCGCACCGTTCGCGGGGGACGGGTGGGTCTGCGCGGCGAGGGGGGTCGCGAAGAGGAGGGCGGCGGTGGTCAGCGCGAGGGCGGTGGCCGTCGCGAGGGGGGAGGGGCGGGTGCGCATGGCGAATCCTCCTTGGGGCAAGCGGAGTTCGGACTGAATGAGAGAATGGGCGCCGGGGCGCGATCCGGCAAGGTGGGGAGGCGCGCAGCGGAGCCAACTGGGGGAAGCCATCGGGTCTGCCGAGTGGTCGAGTTCGCAATCACGAGGCAGGTGGTGAGATCCAGGCCGGCGCTCCGGCTATGGCAGAGGAGTGAGGACCGGGCGGCACCGGGGCCGCATCGCGTAGGCTTGACTCCGGGAACGAACCGACGGAACACTGATGGACGCGGTCGGAGCCCTTCGTGGCCGACTGGAAGCCCAGGACCGACGGCCGCTACCGCCGCATTTCGATACCGAGACCGACTGATTACCGAAACCGACTGATACCGAACCGACTGATACTGAACCGACTGCTTGCCTCAAAGGAAACACGTGCCTCACAAAGGAAACACTTGCCTCACAAAGGAAACACTTGCCTCACAAAGGAAACACTTGCCTCAAAGGAAACACTCGCCTCAAAGGAAACAAACGATGAAATCGCGTCCAACCAACGCTCCCGCACCAGCGACACCCGACCGCGTGGCTCCGTACCGCAGCGATCCGTCGGCCGTTCAGGACGTCCGGAGCGACCGGCCCGCCAACCCTTCCCGCGCGAGGTGCGCCCGTCGCGACTTTCTGGTGGCCGCGGGGACCGCGGGAGCCGGTCTCGCTCTGCGTCCCCTGGAGGCCGCGGCCCAATTCGGCGCCGATTCGGACCGGGGTGCGCTGCCATGGCCGCCACGGCCGTCCTCCCCCACCCCCCAATCCCCCTCCCAAACCAAACGCTTCCTGATCCTGGGCGGAACCGGGTTCATTGGGCCGCACACGGTTCGGTACGCGGTGGAGCGCGGTCACGAAGTCACAATTTTCACGCGCGGACGCGCCGACGCCGACCTTCCCGACGTCGAGCGGCTGGTGGGCGATCGCGATGGCGACCTGACCGCGCTGGAGGGACGGCGCTGGGACGCTGTGTTCGACAACAACTGCCAGAACTATCGCTGGGCCAGGCTAAGCACCGAGCTGCTGCGGGACGCGGCCGAGCACTACATCTTCGTCTCGTCGATTTCGGCCTATGCAATTCAGGGGATGGGCTACGCGAACGCCGGCCGGGTGTTGTGGGAACCCGCGGTGCCGGAGGATTATGCGCGCCACGAACCGCCGGAGGGCTGGCAGGATGGCGACGACGCGCCCTACGGCCTGATGAAGCGTCTGAGCGAAGACATTGCGCACGCTGCATTTCCGGATCGGACAACGGTGATTCGTCCGGGGCTGATTGTGGGGCCGACCGACCCGACCGACCGCTTCACCTACTGGCCGGTGCGGATCGCCGAAGGGGGAGAGATCCTGGCGCCGGGGAATCCCGACCACTCCAACCAGATCATCGACCAGCGCGACCTGACGGAATGGACGGTGCGGGTGGCGGAGGAGGGGATCATGGGCGACTTCAACGCGACGGGCCCTGCGAGCCGGCTGTCGATGGCCGAAACGCTCTACGGAATTCGCGCGGTGACGAGCCGCCCGATGAAGTTCACCTGGATTCCAGAGGACTTTCTGGCGGCGCACGACACGCTGCCGTGGCGCGATCTTCCGGCCTGGATCCCGGGCGACGCGTTGCAATACGTGGATGTGAGCCGGGCGGTGGCGGCGGGGCTGACCTTTCGGCCGCTGGCGGTGACCGCGCGGGATACGCTGGACTGGGACCGGACGCGGCCCGCGGCGGAGAGGGAGCGGAGAAGGGCGGGGATGAGCCGGGAGAAGGAGCGGGGGGTGTTGGGGGAGTGGGCGGCGAGGTGAGGGGGCGATCGGCGGCGGCGGTTCCGACTGGCCTGAACTGGACCAACTGTGACTCGGGGGGAGACCCGACATGAAGGTTGAAATCATCCTGGCGAACGTGGAAGCGGGAAAGATCGCCCTCCCGGAGCGGCGGGTTGAGCTCAGCCATCCGTGCGCACCCCCTTTGGCGGCGTCGGCAACAGGTCGGATGGTGACCAGGACTCCGATCTTCCCATACGGAAAGCAAATCATCGCCCCTACTGCCTTGAAATCAACCGCTTCATGAGCTCGGGCAGCGGAATGGCCAGAATGTCACTTTCCTGCGGGTCTGCTTTCCCCATGGGCCAGCTTCCGGTTCCGCCATGAACCACGAAGCTGCGATCGGCCGCAATGTCGGCAACCGCCTCGCGAAATCCCCTTGGCACCCGGGGCGCCGACGAACGCTTCACCTCCACGGCCCAGAGCTCCTGACCGGGCAGCGCCAGCAACAGGTCGATCTCGGCCCCGCTCCGCGTCCGGTAGAAGAATGCGTCCGTCCCGGCGGGAGTGGCCCCAACGAGATTCTCCACCACGAAACCCTCCCAACTTGCGCCCGCGACCGGATGACCGAGCAGATCGTCGAGCGACCGGAGATTGAGGAGCGTGTGCACCACGCCGCTGTCCCGCACAAACATGCGGGGTGACTTGATCAGTCGCTTCCCCACATTGGCGTACCAGGGCTGCAACCGCCTCAGGAGCATCATGTCGACGAGGGTGTCTGCGTAGCGATTCACGGAGGGAACGGAGATTCCGAGGCTTCGCGCCAGCTCGGCCGCATTGAAGGGCGATCCCTGCCGGTGGCACAGCATCGTCCAGAGTCTGCGCAGCGTCTCGGCAGGCGCCCGAATGCTGGCCTGCGGCAGATCGCGCTCCAGCCAGGTGCGGATGTAATGGGTGCGCCACCGCATGCTCAGTTCGGCGGCGGCGGGAGTCAGGCTGTCCGGAAAACCGCCTCTCAGCCATAGCCGGTCCAGGTCGTCGCCCACTTCCAGAGCGTCGATCCCCGGAAGCTCGCGATAGGCGACACGTCCTGCAAGCGACTCCGCCGACTGGCAAAGCAGAGCGCCGGACGCCGATCCCAGCAGGAGAAAATGCCCATGCGTTCGTCCCTCCCGCCGGCGCGCGTCGATCTGGCCACGAAGGACCCGGAAGAGATCGGGCATCCTTTGCACCTCGTCCAGGACGACCATCCGGTCACGGTTCCGGTCGAGATAGGCGCGGGTGTCGTCCAGGCGAGCCAGATCGGCTGGATCCTCCAGATCAAGGTAGATGGACTGCGGAATCTGTCGCGCAATCTCGCGGGCAAGGGTCGTCTTCCCCACCTGTCGAGGCCCCAGGAGGACGACCGCCGGAAATGCGGCGAGGTCGCGCTGCACGGATTTGAAGTGGCGTCGCTGGATCACAATAGAGGCCAATCTGCAATCATGATTCGTGATCCGCAAGGTATTCGCTGGTTCCCGCCCTGGCAAAGCTGGTTCCCGGCCTGGCCAACCAGGGCGCCTCGGCGGGGACGGGCTGGCGAAATCACGCAGTCGGCTGTCCCATTATGGGAACTTCGGTGTAGACGATCGCAACACGAAAACGAGTCCGAACGATGAAGCGAAAGCAGGGGCTGGTTGCCTTCTGGCAGGAACTCAGGCGGCGGCATGTCGTGCGCACGGGGGGCGTGTACGTGGCCGCGGGGTTCGTGGCCCTGCAACTGGGCGAGATCGTGTTGCCGGCCTTCAACGCGCCGGACTGGGTGCTGCAATCGCTTGTGGTGCTTGTGTTTCTGGGGCTGCCGGTGGTGCTGGCCTTCGCGTGGGTGTACGACATGACGCCGGAGGGGCTTGCGAAGACGCGCGAGTCGCAGGGCGGTGCGAGGGCCACGATTGCGCCGCGTCTGGCGCTGGTGGCGGTGACCTCGGTCTCGGTGGCGCTGGGCGCGATCTGGTTCCAGCGTAGCGGGGCCGCGAGGGGAGGGGGCGAGGGAGCAGAGACGATCGAAGCCGCGCCGACCGCCGCCGCGCGAACGGCCAGCCTGGATCCCGACGCTCCCATTACGGCGATCGCGGTGCTTCCCCTGGCGGACTTCGCCGAGGACGACGATCTCTTCGCCCGCCAGCTCCACGAGGAGATCATCACGCAGCTCAGTCTCCTCACCAGCCTGCGGGTCGTGTCGCGCACCTCGGCCGAGCGCTACGGCGATTCGGATATGCTGCTGCCCCAAATCGCCGCCGAACTGGGGGTGCAGGCCGTTGTGACGGGTTCGGTCTCCATGCCCGCCGAGAGCGACAGTGTGCGGATTTCGGTTCAGCTCCTGCACGCCGCGACCGATACGCACATGCTGTCGCGTAGCTTCCAACGCGAAATGAAGGACATTCTTCGCCTGCAAACCGAGGTCGCGGTCGAGATTGCGCGCACCATTCAGGGCGAGTTGGGCGCAGGGTTGATCGATGAGGTTGAAAGGGTGGCCCAGGTCGATCCGGAGGCGTACCGCGCCCTTCTTCGGGGTCAACGGGCACTGGAAGGGGGGACGCCGGAGGCGCTCGCGACGGCAATCGGTCACTTCGACCGTTCGGCGGAGCTGGATCCGGGGTACGCACTGCCGCTGGCCTGGCGCGCGGGCACACGGCTGATGCTGGCGGGCGACGACGATTCCCTGACCGGCGATGTGGCCGCACGGGTGCGCGAGGATCTGCGGCGGGCGGGCGAGCTGGGCGGCGCCGAGGACGAGGTTGCGGCGACGATGGTGATCCTGCGCGAGAGTCTGGGCGGCGGCGCGACGGGGGCCCGGGCCGGTCTGGACGAGGTGCTGGCAACGGTCGGTTCGGCCGCAGGCGTGGCCACCGATTCACTGCGGCGGCGGCAGCTTCTGGAATCGACGCGGTTTGGACGCCAGTTCGGGCGGCAGTCCCCGCTGGGGCTCGCGATGGGATTGCTGGAGTCGGGCCGGTTGGACAGCGCGGCGGTGGCGTTCCAGGCGATTCTGGATGCGGATTCGAGGATGATTCCCGCCTGGGCCGGTCTGGAGGAGGCGCACCTGCGGCAGGGCAACATCGCGGGCGCGGTCGATGTCCGGGCCGAGCGGATCCTGTCGACGCGCGGCGACGAACCGGGCGCGGAGGCGGCGGTGGCGGAGCTGCGCAAGACCTTCGACGAGATGGACCCGGAGAGCTACTGGCGCTGGCGGCGCGATTACAACGCGGAGCGGTCGGCGCGGGGCGAGCGCGTTTCCGAGGTAGAGATGGCGATGACGGCCGTGGGTCTCGACAACCACGCCGCCGCGCTGGAGCACCTCGATGCGGCCATACGGGCCCGCGATCCGGCTCTGGTTTCGCTGAGGACGAGTGCGGTGTGGGATCCGCTGCGCAGCGATGCGCGCTTTCAGGATGTCGTGCACAGGGTGCGCGAACTGTGGCGGGGGCGTGGTGGGAGGACAGGAGACTGATGGACTGCGATCGAAGGGAAGTGGGAACCATGAAGAGTCTTACGGGAATCAACCTCACGGGAATCAGCCTCACGGGAATCAACGGCTACGACTGGTCGCGCTTCCTCCCGGTCCTGGCGGTGGGACTGGCGGCCTGGATCATCTGGGCTGCCGGCGGCTGCGAAGCGGCACCGGCGCCGGTGAACACGTCTCGTGACAGCCTGGGTATCTCAATCGTGGAGTCGGTTGCGCCGCTCTGGACCGAGGCCGACGCGTGGCAGATCGACGACGAACCGGTCGTGGATCTCGCGGCAACCGGCTCGGGCGACATGCACATCTTCTTTCAGGTCCGGGATTTCCTGCGCACCCCGGACGGACATCTCGCGGTCGCGGACTACGCGTCCCAACAGATCCGCCTCTACGACGCGGACGGCCGTTTCCTGCGCGCATTCGGCGGTTCGGGCGACGGTCCCGGCGAGTTCCGCAGCCTGTTTCACCTGGTCCTCACCCCTCGCGGCACAATCCTGGCGTTGGACTTCAGGCCGGGCGGTTCCGGCGCCGAGTTCGACGTCGATTCGGGTCTGGTCGGCACCTTCCGCATCCCGTCGGGGGCATACCCCGTTCGCCATACCGTCCCCACCGATGTTGTCTGGGGATTCGACGCGGGCTATACGATGGAATCCGAGGGCATGGCGCAGGGATTACAGCGGACCCCGGGAACCATTGTGCGAATGTCGGCAGATCGAGTGTCGGCCAATTCGGTCGCAAGCGTACCGGGAATGGAACACATCATCGCACCCGAGGGCGACCTGATCCCCCTGATGCCGCGGGAAACCCTGGTGGTACCGGGCAGCGATGGCAATGTCGTTGTGGGACTCGCCGATGCGTTGGAATACCAGATCCTGGACGGCCAAACCGGCGAGCTTCGGCGGATCGCACGGATTCTCGGCGTCTCGCTGGCGCTTACCGCTGAGGAAATCGATCGCGAACGGCAAGTGCGGCTGGGACCGGATCCGAGTCCCTTCACCCGAAGTCTCGTGGATGGCCTGCCCGACCCAACCGGGAAGCCCGCCTACCAGAGCATGATCGTGGACGCCGAAGGCAATGTCTGGGCCGGCGAATACCTCGGTCTTGCACGGCGGGACGAGCCGCAGAAGTGGTACGTGTGGGATGCGGGGGGTGTGTGGCTCGGCACGGTGGAGACGCCCGCGCGGTTCGAGTTGATGCGGGTCGGGGTGGGGGAGGTGCTGGGGGTGTGGCGAGATGTGAACGATGTGGAGCATCCGTGGGTGTTGGGGGTGGGGGGTGGGTGAGGGCTTGGCCGGAATCGCGCTACACGGGCGAACCGTCCGCCAGTTGGGCGATTACCGTCCGCATTCTCTCTGCGCGAGCCCTCAGGAAACCCGCGTAAGTCTTCTTGATCTGGTCGGGATGCAAGTTGCCTGAGGTTCCCCTTCCTTCCCTGACGACAAGAGCGCCATAGGGAATAATGTGAGACTCGATCCGCCTCTTGAGTTCTCCTTTGGTAAGGCGCTCGTCGCCTCTGTAACGGTCCCGGAGGTATCGCAATGGAGGCCTGGCAGCGATCCTCTTGTTCGTTGGCCCCGAAACAAGCGCATAGTTAAGGCAGTGGTTGATCTGCTTCTTTCCTTCGACGTGAGACTTGATGAACCCGCGAGGAAAGAGATGATGTGCCTCCCGGTTGCTGACGTTGCCTGCCGAGATCGGCTCTCCACTCGCAAAGTCAAGTGCACCCTTATGCAGGCTTGCAACCAGAAGGGCTCTCGATAGCGAGTTTTTCTGCGTCGGTGGAGCCAATGGCGCATTCATGTCATGCAGGGCAGTCACGCCAGGCAGAGGGCACGATTCCCGGAACGCCGGGACATCAGTGCGAAGGGCGGCAAGCGCGTTCGCGGTACCTTTCAGGTTGGCAAGCACCTTCTTCAGTCCCTCGTAGTCCTCCTTAAGTCGAGTATTCGCCGCTTGATTGTAGCGTTCCGTAACAAAAGCACGCCATAGGTATGCCCGGACGCAGCGTCTTGCTCTACCCTCAGAATCAGTACTATCACGGAGATGTAGATATTCCGGAAACAGCGCCGGCAAGACGCGGAGAGGAACCGCGCTCGGAAGGTGCTTGTCCTTCCAGATTTTTTCTTCTGCCAGAAAGTCGAAGGTCCATTCGATTCCGTCGAGAATCATCTTCAGTAGCTGTGGCGTCCGAAGTCGGTCTAGAACTCGACTGCTCGTGTACTGCTTATCTGTCGGTGCCTTACCCTCCTGCAGACAAGCGACCTTGAGGATAAGCTCTCCGACCTTTGGAATCATCTTCTCCTCGTCGGAACCAAAGAATGCCTCAGCGTACGCGTTGGACTCCGCCCACGCGGAGATCTCGCGCCGGAGCGAACGTCCTCCGGTACCCTGGTCGTATTCGGCCACCGCAATGTCGAATTGGCGAATCACGGCAGATGATCGGTTAACCTGAACGAAGACCTCAATGGCCTGGCTACGCGTCATGGTCTTTGGCAGCTTGGCATACCACACGTTGCGCGTGAGCAGCAGGCTGCGAAGTTGGTGACTGATACGCCACCAAAGGTCGTTGCCTGCCTCCATCTCGTTCTCGCACGCGACTGCACACCACTTTAGGAGTGGGTCTTGCAGGGGTCCCTGCATCGGGTCAGCGCTCCGTGGATCGAACAGGTAGAGCGGAATGAGATCGTCCTCTCGCGCTCTCTTCGGCTCGGAGCGAAGTAGGCCTGCCCAACTCTTGGATGGCCAAAACACTAATTCTGGCTTTAGTGTGGAGGAACTCAAATCCTCCACCTTGAGAAACGCGTGCCGCCCGTGGCTCTCGGTCTCCTCCATGCCTGTAACGGTGCCGAGTTCCAGTGCTCGCCAAAGAGATGTCAGGCGTTGCTGACCGTCAAGAATCAGTTCCTGACAGGTGTTCAGCTTACCCTCTGTCCCAGCCAGCAACCGAGGAGCAAACCGCTGTAGCTCCCGGCGCTGACTTTGCGTAGGCTCTTGGGGTAGGGCATCACGATAGCGGTCGATCAGAAGCATCGTTCCCACGGGACGACCCTGTAGCAGAGCCATGATGAGGTCCGATGTCTTCGAGTCGGTCCACACATAGCTGCGCTGGAACAAGGGCAGGGCCAGCGACCCATCCAGGAGAGCCAGGAGCCATTCCTTGACCGTTCTCCGCTCGTATTCGATTGGCTTGTTTGACATGGTTCTCCGATGTGTTGGCCAGAAGCCAGGAAAGCCTCTCATTGTGGTGGTTGGATTGCGTCCATTGCCGCGTCCGCCAGTGCGTCGCGACCGAGGTGGCCGAGCGAGTTTCGGAGTCCCAGGCGAGCCATCGCGACTCCCATTCGTCGGACCTGCGCCTTGTCAATCCGTCCGTCAATCTCCAGTCTTCGTGCGAGCTGGCTTACGATGACAGCTCGGGCCCGCGGATGATTGATGGCCACAAGTCGCCGGAGGGAATCCGTCACAAGGGTCTCCCAAGCCGGCCTGTTTGCGTGGAGCGTCCGATGGGCATCCTCCTGCGAAACAGTATTGGGCGATGCCGTGGCAACATCGGACGCGAGGCGGTACCTCCACCAGGCCCGTCCCAGGGTGCAATCGGAAAAAACCGATGTCTTGCCTCGTACGAAGATGCCGCCTGTTCGGCGCAAGAAGTTGCGGGTCGCGCGCTCGCTATCCGGTTTTTTCGGCCCGTCAAGAAAGAACGGACCCAGATTGCCCCGCCCAAACCGCTCCTGTTCGATCCAATCAATGTGACAGACAAGCCAGAACACCGGTCGCGATGCGTCCCTGGGTCGGATTCGGTCCGCCCATGCCCTTCCCAATTCGGCTTCCAGCTCAATGGGCGGATTCAGGTATTCGTTGGCCGTCAACGCTACGCGGGTAAGGGGCGGCGCCCCGATGGGTTCGTCCTTGCTCAGTCCCAGCGTCTCTCGTAGGTAGAGGCCGAGTTCGACCGGACCATTGGCGACCGTTTCCCGAAGCTTCTCCTGACGCCGACCGATTATCTCCCTTTCTGCATCGCCCTTGTCTTTCAAGTGCTTGTAGCGCTTGGAGTCGAAGATCATCGTCCTCTGCCACGCTCCGATCCTCGCTTCTGCCTTGCGCAGAACGCTGGTCATCATCACCTGCCTCCTTGTTGTCGGGTTTCGGTGGACCCCTCAACTTCCGATGGAACAAACTGCTCGATGGCTGTGGCCGCCCTGGCAGGGTCGTAGCTGTCCGGGTCATCCCACGCAGGCACACCCGCGCCCTCAAGGCGATGCCGAATCTCCCGGGCGACAGGCGGTTCGTCATCTCCTTCGGGAAAGGCGGTGCCCATTTGGCCTAGGGCACCGATAAGAGCGGCTACCTGAACATGACGATTGGTGCGTTCGGCCCAGATGTCCCGGGCAAGCCCGACATGGAAACGTAGCTCTTCCGTACTCTGGTCGCGCCGGATGTGCATCTGTCCGACGGGCAGCTTGTCGTCTTCCCTAAACCTGAGGAGCGACTGTCCCAGGGTTCTGGTGCGCCGGGCTGTTCCTCTTACCAGCCACCAACCCCTCCTGACCCTGTACTCCCTGTTGGACCAGATCAAGCTGAGCTCATTTCGCTCCGGTCGTAGGACAAGATCGCGAATCGCCACAAGGCCTGGAATCACGAACATGTCGCCATCAACATCATCGCGGGTCCACTTGACGGTCTGATCCGATGCAAACGACTCGCTTACGCGGCAATACAGGGTCTTGGGGCACCGTAGCTCTGTGGCCCACTTTACGGCTCCGGTTTCCAGCAGGCGCAGAAGCGTCGGGGCCCCTTGCAATCGATGCATGACGGCCGCATGGGTTGGCGCCACTCGGATCTCTGGATTGTACCGGGCTCGGCACCAGTCGAAGCGTGATCCGTCTTCCAGAAGTACGGGAAGCGAAATGGGGTTCATGATTCCTCCTTGGAAGTGTCCAGCTTGCCACCTGCACCAATGCGTCGGACGATGTCGACCTCAATCGTTGCAGCGTGGGCTGGCGTGACTGGCTCCGCCAATCGCACCTCAAACCGCCGTTGACCTGCGGGCAACCTGGCTTCGAATCCGCTGTCGTTCGGAGACACAGTGGTACCGTCAGCCGCTTGGAGATGGTGGATCCTGATCCACCTTGGACCAACCGGTAGTTCGCAGGTGGAGTCGGAGCCAGATGGAATCCGAATCCGTGCTCCTAGCGCACCCTGCCATTTCGACGGGGAACTCGGCTCCCATAGGATTCGAAGGCGATCAACCATGCCATTATCACCGCTCACGGCCACAACTGACATGCGTCCCGTCACGGATCTGCCGGGCTTCGGTTTCGCTCCAACACCCCTGCCGTTCCCGTTGTTGGTCTTTCCGCCGTTGACCGGTCCAATGTCGTCGTCCAATCGGCCGGATGAGTCAACGTTCGGCTTCTCATCACCCTTCGTCACTTCGGTCCGTGGCCGATATTCTCGCACCAATTCTGCCTGCTGCTGTCCGCCACGCCTCCCAAACACGGCAAAATCTTCAGGGGTGTAGTCCTTGGCCTTTCGTACCCTGCCGACATGCTGTTGCAACTCGTTTTGGATCTGTCTCAACAAGCGAAGAAGGCGCGTCCTTGCCCCCTTGTCACGAAGGCGTCGACGATCCAGACCCCTGTGCTCGGGTCCCTCCGCTTCTCGCACCAATCTGCTAATTTCGCCATCGCGAATCGTTACTACTGCATCAAAGGGATTGAAGCCCGCAAAGTTGGGAGGGGTGAGCGCGTCCGCTCGATTCGTGATCCACATTCCGTTTCGGAAAAGCTGAACATGGGACGATGCACCCTCGGATGACCCCAGCCTTCGGACTACTGCAGTCGCTTTGCAAGAGAGGGCGATCGACTGCCCCTCCACCAATGTGCGAAGACACCGATAGGCCTGCTCTCCCGGAAACCAGCCCCTCTTGATCCGCTTCTGGCTTCTGAGCTTGCGCAGCAGTGCATCCAGACCATGTGCATCCACGACACGTCTCCGAGCCGTGTCACCGGTCTCATCGACAACGTGCACTGTCATTTCCTGTCGTTGAATCGCGACAAGGAAGTTCTTGGCCGCCACCCTGGCGATGGCATCCAGGGCAGTCTCGTCTTCACTGCGGAATCCATTGAACGCCGTGATGCAAATCACACTGCCGGATCCGCGGAGCATGGTCAGCTCGGTGTCGAGTAGCGCCGGCGCAACATTAGGATACCGGGGATCGAAAAGGCCGAGCTGGTCTCCGTCAGGGCCTCCGCGATAGAGCAGCCAGTATCCGTGCGCGCCAAGGCCCCGTATCCCGTTACGGTCTCTCTCTGTGCGGGAGGCCAGAATGGCGTGGGCGCTGGAAACGACTTTGATATCATCGTCTGCGCCTCTGGAACGGCCCGCGTAGAGGACATAACGGGAATCGGATGCCGCGAATGCCGTTAGGTGTCCAACTCCGAAGGCACCGGCGCCCGCTTCTTCCTTGTCGGTGTTGCCCTCGGTGAGCAAGCGGACCATGCTTTGTTCATTGACGCCGATACCGTTGTCCCGACAGAGCAAGATGCGGACTTGATTCTGATCAAGCACACTCTTGATCCTCGCGATGATGGTCTTTTCTGCGGTCCCCTGGGGCGTCCCGCGTCGTTCCTCGACCGCTTTCTCAAAATGCTCCCGGTATGCGTAAATTCCTGGTAGGTCCTTCACCGGAATGTCCCGGATCGTGAAGTGGACTTCGCAACGATCACGATCTGCCTTCGCCGCGGCATCCAGCGCATTCTGGAGGAGTTCGCGTATGACGGGTTCGGGGTTTCCGTCCCATTGGGTAGTTGCCAGCGTTGCGAACCCCTGCGGTAGACCGGATTGTGGGAACACGAGGTCAGGCCGATGGGAGGCGGGACTGGAGGAAGACGGTAGGCGCATGGTAAGTGATGGGTTGGGAGACGTTAGTTAGTTAGTTAGTCGGTGCAGTCGCAGGCGGGCACTCCGTGGGCGTAACGAGAGGAGGATCCACCGGCCTCACCATCCGCGATCTCCGAGAAAGTGGGTCCGCGCTTGCCGAAGAAGCCGAAGCGCACGTTTCCACTGCCGTCACGGGCCGGAACCTCGCGCGCATATCGGCGTTCGATCATCTCCCACCATCTGACATCCGAGGGTGTGCCCAAGACTCGGTGCGGATCGGGTGCACTCGCGGCGTTGCGCAGGGATCTTGTGCCCTTCATGAAGCAGAACACGCAATTTCCCGCATACTCGGGAATGGTCAGCTCCGGCTCGCGCTCGCTCCAGAATCGGCGAATTGCGGCGTCATCGTATCCCCAGTCGGCGAGTGGGAACTGTGGCCGCTCGCCCGGAGGCTGATTCCTGACCTGACACTTCCGGCTTCCGGCACCCTCAGCGAACATGGACCTCGCGAGTACTCTGTCGATGCGCCTCGGTTCGTCGGCCCGAAGACCAAGGAGGGTAATATGCATGGTCGCGTTCGGGCCCCACATGGGCGCCAGTTCGGTCGATGAGGCCACATGCACCGGCGCGTCGGTGAAGTCACTCCATCGCTGCGCGGAACGCATCGCAGGCTGTCGGTGCATGTAGTCGACGCGGCCCAAGTAGGTGTGACCGGGCGCCTTGCCGCCGCTTCTCCGGTAGTTGGCGAGCCCCGCTTCCGGAGACAGATATCGGCGATCCCCGTGATGTCCAGCGTGTCGAGGCCCTTCGGTACCGCCGAGCCATTCTGCCAAGAGCTGATGAGAGGGGTGAAGCTTGAGCTTGGCCGTACAGGAACGGGCGTGGGGGTTGGGGAGCATGCCCTGGTACGACAGCATTTCTTCAAAGACTTCGCCACTGTGACGATAGCCGTACGGATCGTCCTCAATTGGCACCGATCGGACCAGGCGATAGGAGGGACGGCGGGAATATGTTCCCCTTGCCGCATCTTCCACGGTACAGAACTCGAACCAGAAGAAGGGAAGCCCGAAGTCGTGCTCGAGTCGTGCCTTGCACTCTCGAGCAAATTTGTAGGTGCCTGGATGTTCCGCCGAGGTGTTCGCGAAGAGAATCGCGTCACCACGTTCAGGACGGAGAGCGCCAGCTTCCGCCAGGAGAAAGGCTAACGCACCAGAGGAACGCCCACCCGAGAACTTGACGATGTGTGGCACATCGGCATACTCCTCGGCAAATGACCGGACTCCCAATTCGGGACGTGTTCGGGGGGGGGGGGGGGGGGTAGATTTTTCATGGATAACAATTTCGGGGTCAGTGTTGGATACAAAGATGTATGGCATCAGAACTCGCGTTCGTCAAGCGGCAGTCGTGCCAGGGTCTAGCAGCCCACCCCCACCCCAAACATCTCCTCCCCCGTCGGCCGCCTCCCCAGGCGCGGCTCGTAGCACCCCGCCGCAAGCGCCTCCATCACCGCGCTCACGGTAGCCTCGTCGCACAGAACCACCGCGCAGCCCCCGAACCCCGCCCCCGTCAGCCTCGCGCCCGCCGCCCCCGCCTCCAGCGCCACCGCCACGATCGCGTCCAGCTCTGCGGTGCTCACCTCGTAGTCGTCGCGGAGGCTTTCGTGGGAACGCACCATGAGGGCGCCGAAGCATCCGATATCGCCATTGCGCAACGCGTCCTCGGCCAGCATGACCCGCCTCCCCTCCGTCACGACGTGGCGAAGACGGCGAAAGAGCACGGATGGAAGGACCCGGCGGGCATGGCGCAAGAGCCCTTGCACATCGTCCACCTGGACAAGATCCTGATAAGTAAGCGCAGAATCGGCCGCGCCGCCGCCCGTTCTCGCGATCGCGGCGCTCTCTCCTCGGATCAGTCGGACCTCTCGTGCGCTCGCCCTCCCGCCTGCCGCCCGCAGACCATCCCCCGCAAAACCCCCTCGCTCTCGCATCGCCGTGGCCGCCCCACCCCGCATCGCCACCCCCTCCCCCAACCCCCCCACCGCCTCCCGACACTGACGCGCCCGCTCATTGAACGATTCCCGCGCCCCGGCCGACTTCTCCGCGCGCGCCAGCGACGACGCCACCACCCACCGCCACCCCTCCGGCACGGCCACCGGCGTCACCCGCAACGGGTCGAACTCGATGCGGAGCGCGTGCCCGGCAACCCCGCAGAGACAGGCCGCCTGGTCCATTCCGCCGCCCTCCAACCCCACAAACCGCTCGGCGCGTGCCATGAGGGCCGCGAGCTCGATGCGCGTAATCGATTCCCCCGTATGGTCTTCCGGCGCCGCCGACTCATCCCGCCCATCGGACACAAATGCACCCGCCCTGGGACCGAACACCGCCGCCACCTGCCCGGCTGGTTCACCCTCGTTTGCCACCACCTCCACCCCGTTCGCCCTCAGCAGCGCCAGCGCGGACGCGACCACCAACGCCGACGAGGACGACAGCCCCGCCGCAATCGGCACATCTCCCGCAACCGTCCCCTCGATGCCGCAGCCCGGTTCGACCCCGTGCGCCAGCAACCCCCGCGCCGCGGCGCGCACATAGTTCGACCAGTCCCCCTGCGCCGCTGCCCCAATCGGCCGGTCCAGCCGAAACTCGAAGGGCGCGAACCGCTCCGATGTGTTGCCGAGCCGCACCACGGGGTCGCGAGTTGCGCGGAAATCGATCCGCACCTTGCGGTCCAACGCGATGGGCAGCACGGGCAGCCCGTTGTAGTCGATGTGCTCGCCGATCAGGTTGACGCGTCCGGGCACCACGGCGGTGTGGGGGTACGCGCGATCCGACGCGGTCACCGCCGCTCCCGCACCTTTGTTTCCGCGTGATGCGACACCCCTTTACCCTTGCCTCTCCACCACCGCCGCGAGAGGCGTTTCCCCGAGGCGGTGTGCTCAAGGTCCCACGAGGCCCACGGCGTCATGCGTCGCCACCCCTGATCCCGGAGCGCGATGGCTCGTCCACTTCCCTAATCACTCATCCCCAGCCGCGGCAATAGCCGGAACAGCCAAACCCCCGCGCCCGCCGAGATTCCCAGCGCGACCACCGCGGACAGCGCCTGACCGTACAACAGGTATCCCGTGCCGAACAACGCGGCGTACACCAGAACGCAGCCCAGGAACCAGGCCAGGAAGGCCGCCGTCACCGAGCCCGGTTCCGCCTCGCGCTTGCTGGTATTGACAACGCGGCCCCAACCCCTTCCCATCGGCCGAATCCGGTCGAAGAATCGCTGTAAGGTCGCCGCATCCGCGGGCCGGGTCGCGAGCGTCACTCCGATCCACCCGACGGTCGTCACCGCGACTCCGATCACCAACTGTTCCCAGGACGGCAGCGGCGCGAATCCCAGCGCCCGGTGAATCCACGCAAAGTAGATCGCGACCAGGAAGGAAATCGTCATTCCGGCCAGCTCGCTCCACACATTCACGCGATACCAGAACCAGCGCAGCAGGAAGACAAGTCCAGTCCCCGCACCGATTTGCAGAAGAATCTGAAAGCCCTGCCCCGCGGTGTCGAGCTGAAGCGCGACCAGGGCGCCGAGGACCATCAGCCCGATCGTCGACAGCCTCCCAACCCTGACCAGCCGCCGCTGGCTTGCCTCCGGATTGACGAAGCGCCGGTAGAAGTCGCTCACCACATACGATGCGCCCCAGTTGAGCTGCGTGCTGACCGTCGACATGTACGCCGCCGCCAGCGACGCGACCACCAGACCGAGCAGACCCGCCGGAAGGAACACCAACATGGCCGGATAGGCCAGATCGTCACCCACCAGAGAGGGGTCAAGGCCGGGGAAGCGCGCCTGGATGTCGGACAGTTCGGGGTAGACGAGCATCGAGCAGAGCGCCACGATGATCCAGGGCCAGGGCCGCAACCCGTAGTGCGCGATGTTGAACCAGAGCGTCGCCTTCATCGCCTCGCGTTCGTTCTTCGCGGCCAGCATCCGTTGCGCGACGTAGCCGCCTCCGCCCGGTTCCGCTCCCGGGTACCACGCGCTCCACCACTGCACCGCGATCGGAATGATGAAGATTCCCGCGGCCACGCTCCAGTCGCTGAAGTCGGGGAAGAAGTTCATCGCGGATTGCAGTTGCGGATTCGAGACAAGTCCCGCCAGGCCGCCCACCTCGGGCTGTTGAAGCGCGAAGACCGCTGCCGCAATCGACCCGATCATCGCAACGGCAAAGAGGATCAGGTCGGTGACGACGACTCCCCAGAGGCCGGAGGTCGCCGAGTACAGCACCGTTACCGATCCTGCGATAAGAACCGTTGTCAAGGGGTCGAGTCCCAGCAACACGCCGCCAATCTTGGTTGCAGCGAGCGTCACGGTGGCGATGATCATCACGTTGTAGAAGACGCCGAGGTAGAGCGCCCGGAAGCCGCGCAGGAAGGCCGCCGCCCGTCCCGCATAGCGCAACTCGTAGAACTCGATGTCGGTCAGCGCCCCGGAGCGCCGCCACAGCCGCGCGTAGAAGAAGACCGTGCACATTCCCGTGATCAGGAACGCCCACCACGACCAATTCTGCGCCACCCCCCCGCGCCTCACGAAATCGGCGATCAGGTTCGGGGTATCGGTCGAGAAGGTCGTTGCGACCATGGACGTGCCCAGGAGCCACCAGGGCAGTTTGCGCCCCGAGAGGAAGAACTCGTCGGCTCCCAGACCCGCGCGCCGGGCGAAGCGGAGGCCGATGGCGACGGCGGCGAGGCCGTAAAGGGCGATGACGATCCAGTCGAGGGTGGTTAGCTGCATTCGGCGTCCGGTCTTGTTGGAGAGAGGGGTTGGCCCGCCGTCAGGGGAGCACAGTGTCCCAAATGCGCATCGGATAGACCCCGGAGTTTACCAGCCCCCGCAGCGATTCGGCCACTCCCGCACGATCGCCGGGAAAGGTCACGCCCAGCCAGTGCTCCCTCGTGGGCAGCACCGAACACCGCACCCGGCCCGCGGCGATCAGGTCGTTCAACGCCTCCGGCAGATGGAACTCGCGGTCGGGCCCCGGCGCGGAAGCGAGAAACGCGGCAAAGCGCTCATGCAGACTGGTCAGGATTTCGCGCTGGAATCCCCAGAGGTTTGTGCAGACAGGTACATCCGGATCCACGGTAACCGGCCTTCCGGCCACCTCCCTGCCCCTCACCACCATCCCGTCGCGGCGCAGCTCCAGCCCCTCGGTCAAGCGTTTTAGAGCGCCCTCCTCATCGACTTCACAGATCCCCCGGGACACCCCTCCGCACGGAGACAGCGTGGATGCGAGCGGGTACCCGATCGTCACCGCCGCCGCCCCTTCTTCCCGAAAGCCTTCGCGCGCAAGGCCGGAGTGCGTGGCTACCGACCCGCCCCCGCCCCGGCCACCCTCCCGCGCGCGTCCGTCTTCACCCTCCTCGCGGCTACCCCACGAGCGCATCGCCCCGGCCAGCGCCCGGTACGCTCCCCGGCCATAAAAGTCGTCCGCATTGCACACCGCAAAGGGCCCGTCCATGGCTGTAGCGGCCACCAGCACGGCATGACCGGTTCCCCAGGGGCGGCTGCGCTGCGGCGGCGGCGCGTCGATCAGTCCGGGGTGGGCCAGCCCCTGGAAGGCGTAGCGTATGTCGAGCCCGGCCGCGCGCGCAGGCGCCAGGTGCGCATCGAAGCCGTCCCGCAGCGCTTCTTGAATCACCAGCACGAAGCGGTCGAATCCCGCCAGAGCGGCGTCGTGGAGCGCGTAATCGAGCAGCGCCTCGCCACCGGGACCGACCGGGGCAAGTTGTTTGAGGCGGCCAAAGCGCGTGGAGCGTCCGGCCGCGAGGATCACGAGGGTGAGCGCCATTCTTCGCGGGCGATCCCTGGAGTTGGGGGAAGGGTGCTTTGGTGCGAGGAACGGGATTCCCGGGGCCGTGCCAACGGGGGAAAGAAGCCGCCGTGGGCAGGGTGCGACAACCAGATGTTTCCTTGCTAATCTGACACGCCCCTTTGGATTCGCAAGGCATGATTCCCCGACGAGCCCATGCGCATGTCGTCACGGCCCTGGATCGCCAGGCCGCCGTAGCCCTGCTTGGACCCCGACAGGTCGGCAAGACCACCCTCGCGCTCGAGATCGCCAAGCGCCGCGACGCCCTGTACCTTGACCTGGAATCGAGCGCCGACCGGGCCAGATTGATCGATCCGAATCTCTTTCTGGGGCAATTCGAGGACCAACTGGTCATTCTGGATGAGATCCAGAGCTACCGTGCACTGGCCGGGCACCCCGTCGCAGGTCCGAGCTGGGAGGGATTCGTGATCGAGAATCTCCTTGCGGTAACCCCGGCGGGAACGCGAGCGGGATTCTACCGAACGCGCGCCGGGGCCGAAATCTACCTGGTGCTGTACCTGCCCGGTCGTCGCCGGCCATGGGCTATCGAGGTCAAGCTGGGACTGGCGCCACGGCCAAGTCGCGGAATGCACAGCGCGCGCGCCGATCTCGATCCGGAACGCACCTTCATCGTCGGCTCCGGCGAAGACCGCTACCCCGTGGCAAGGGCCATCGAGGTCATCGGTCTCGGCGAGATGGCGGAGATCCTGCGCGGCCAGGGGAACTGACGTTCCGTCTACCACCGAACTTCAGCGCACCCCCTCCGGCAGCCGCTTCACCACCACAAAGGGCACGTCGAGATCATCGGTCTCCAGGAAGGCCGCCAACCCATCCGGACCGAATGCCCGCGGCAGCGCCGTGGCGCCCGGCGCGAAGGTGCCCAGGTAGCGTCCGTCGGCGGTAATCGGATCGGTGGGATTGCCCTCGGCGCCACCCTCTCCGCGGCGGCGAACCCAGATGGTGCCCTGCCAGCTCGTCCGCAGAGCGAGCAGTACCGGCATCTCGTGGTGGAAGGGCATGGACTCGATCTGGCCGCGCTGGAACTCGATCATCGCCTGTTCCGTCGGCGCACCTCCCGGTTGGCTGTCGATACCGTCCATCCGGCGCTCGATTTCGCTGGCTCTGATCTGATCCGTCACGGGCACGGGCAGGAAGGGCCGGGTCAGGATTCGGGCCAGGCTGCCGTCGCGTCCGGCCACCTTGATCGCGTAGCCGGTGGAGTCGGTGAAGACCACCCTCCCGTCCGGCAGAACGCCGGCTCTCAGCACGGGGAAGATTCCGGCCGGCCGACCGTCCGGATCGCCGGGGGGCTTCCACGCCCTCGCAACTGAATCGATTCGGACCTCGCCGCCGCCGAGATCGTAGCTCAGGACGCAGCGATGCTGGACCGGGGGCGCCTCGTCGTCCGGATTGGGCCGGACTCTCGACAGGTAACGGACCTCGGTCGTCGCCAGCACCCGCTCCACCCCCGGGACCGCCGCCATCCCCCCGATCATCGGCGTTTGACGGCCGGGTCCACCCAGGGGGACCGTCCGTACGAATGTCCCTTCGGCACCGAACAACGCGAACCCCATGCGACCGGGATCGTACACGGCAACCCGTCCGTCCCGCATGACGGCAAGCTCCAGTGCGGCCGCGTAGCTGCCCGCGAACTCGCCCGGTCCTTCGCCCTCCCCCATGAACTGGCGCACAAGATTGCCCTGCGGGTCCACCACCGAGATCCGCACCGATTGCGTGTCGAGGATGTAGAGGTTGCCCTCGCCATCGAAACCGAGCCCGCCGATCCGTCCGAAGGCGTCCCAAACGTCGCCGGTGAGCGAACCCACGCGGTACAGCTCCTGGAAGTCCGGGCTGAGCAACCGGTCTTCGCCGGGCAGCGCGATCACCTCCTGCGCGCCGAGCCGGAGCACCGAAGCTTCGACCCCTGCCGATGACGGCAGCGCCATGGACAACATCGCGAGCGACAACCGGGCCACGGACAACCGCGCCGTCAACAACATCGCCCGCGCCACGATCAGCGTGACCATTCCGCGGTCCCGTCTGGTCATGGTTCGCCTCCCGCCATAGGTGATTCGTTCTTCGCGCCAATCCCGTCAAGCTACGCGGTGCGCCTAACTCGTGCACCGGTCCTCGTCGAAATGACCAACGGACGACGACAACGCAAGTATTCCCAGGAGCAAGTATTCCCAGGAGCAAGTATTCCCAGGAGCAAGCATTCCCAGGAGCTCGTCATGACTCCCTACGAAGAGCTCCGGTCCCCCGACTTCGGATTCGATCCGTTTCAGGAATCCTATGTGGGCCACGGGGGTGTCTTGCCCCAGAACCACCAGCGCCTGTCGTAATTCAGGGACATGCTCTGGTCGCACGGGTGGTCCCCAAAACTGCGGCCGTAGCCCTCGCGGGGATAGAACCAGATGCGTGCCCACGCTGCGCCGTTGTGGTCGCCCCGAAACTCGTAGCCGGCGGTAGACGCATACCATGGCTCATTGCCCTCGCCCTCTTCCTTGCCGTTGATGACGGCGACCGGACGTTCCGCGTTGGACCGAACCTCGCCCGGCCTGCTCCACGGGATGTTGAGTGTGTACTCCTTTCCCCATCCCTGCTCGAAGTCCGGAACCCTCCTGCCTTTACTCAACTGGCGGCCGGGGACGCCGAAGGTGACGTGCGAGCGGGCGAGGCGGCGCATGGTCACACGGAGGTAATGCCACTTCTCGGCCACGTCCGAGTATCCGTCGTTCTGGATGGCCGAGTCGTGCAACCGGTGATACACCTCCTCGGGATCGTCCACACCGCCCAGATCCACCCAGCGCATCAGATCGCCGTAGTAGGGCCAGCGGTACGCGCGAAACGCCATTCGCGGGCTCCAGGCGGCATTGCTCACGAAGGGGCAGGGCGCGCCGTCCCCATCCGCTGGCCAGTAGTGCCTCCAGTCGTAAACATCGACCTCCCCCTCCCCACCAGAGTCCCGGGCCACCGCCGCCTGGCCGGGCACGCTGTCGGTCGACCGGTCGGCGGCTTCGCGGGTGGCAGGTCCGGGGTCCACCTGCACGGGCGAGGAGGACCCGTCAATGCAAGCGTACGCCAGCACTGTGACGGCAACTGTGACGGCAACAGCAGGTGCTCTTTGGGTAAGCATGGCTTGGTGACCTCCGCTACTAGCCAGGTCCTACTTCGTTGGACGGTCCGAGGGCAAGGGAAAGCTCCAAGGGGTGGACTCCGACTGGTTCTCAGAGCCCTCGGAAGCGATCGCCTGGTCCTGTTCTGAGACAGATGTTTACCTTAAAACGTTGAAGTCCTCTTCTGCAAGAACAAGGACGGAGGGAGCGCGCCGAGGGGCAGCTTCGCGGCCGCCGACCCGGACGCCGACGTGCTGACCCACGAGCTCGCGGACGGCGACCGGGAGCGCTTCGCGGTGGGCGTGCGGGACGGAGTGGTGCGTTTTGTCGGAGCGGGCGAGGACCTCGAGACGGAAGTGCCGATTCCGTCAGGCGCGTGCGCTCATCAGCCCTGCGGCGACAAGCCCTACCGCGACCCCTCGCGCAGCAGCCTCAGCATCTCCTTGGTGCTCAGCCGCGCCGGCGCATCGGTTCCCTCCAGGAGCCGGTCGGCGAGTTCGCGCTTGTGGCGGTGCAGCTCGACGATCTGTTCCTCGATCGTGCCGCGCGTCACCAGCCGGTAGATCGTTACCGGCCGCGTCTGCCCGATCCGGTGCGCCCGGTCCGAGGCCTGGTCCTCCGCCGCCGGATTCCACCATGGATCCATGTGAATCACATAATCGGCCGCGGTCAGATTCAGTCCCACTCCGCCCGCCTTCAACGAGATCAGGAAGAGGTCGCCCTCGCCCCGCTGGAAGGCCTGAATCCGCTTCGCGCGCGTCTTCGCCGGGGTTGATCCGTCAAGGTACTGGTACGGAATTCCCGCCCCCTTCACATGGTCCTCGACCAGCCTCAGATGGCGCACGAACTGCGAGAAAACGAGCACCCGGTGGCGTCCCTGGCGCAGCTCGCCGAGGGTGTCGGCAAAGGTCCGCAGCTTGGAGCTGGCGGGTCCGTCGGCGTGAACCAGCGCCGGATTGCAGCAAGCCAGACGAAGCCGTGTCAGGTGCGCAAGAAGCTGCATCCTGTGGTCCGTCCCCTGCGCCCGTCCATCTTCCCTCTGTCCAGCTTCGGCCAGTCCATCGTCCGCCTGTCCGTTGGCCAGCGCCTCCATGTCGTCCACCGCGCGCAGCCGCAGCGCTTCGTAGAAGGACGCCTCCTCGGGCGACATCTCCACGTGCAGGGTGACCTCGGTGCGCGACGGCAGGTCATCGAGCACATCGGCCTTGACCCGGCGCAACACGAAGGGAGCAATCAGCCGCCGCAGCCGCAGCCGGGCGACCGGGTCGCTGCCCCGCTCGATCGGAAGGCCAAAGTTCTCGCGAAATCCGCGGGCGCTTCCGAGCAATCCCGGGTTGAGGAAGGAGAAGATGGAATGAAGATCGGCCAGACTGTTCTGGATGGGTGTTCCGGTCGTCACCATCCGGAATCGCGCGTTGAGCCTGCGTGATGCACGGGCGCGCTGAGTCGCCGGATTCCGGATCGCCTGGGCCTCGTCAAGGATCACCGTGCTCCACTCGACCTCGGCCAGCGCATCGATGTCGTTGTGCAGCAACCCGTAGGTGGTGACGAAGAGATCGAAGGGGGCGGGATCGTCGAGCAGCCGGGCGCGGGCGGCAACGGCTCCGGTCAGCGGTCGAACCTTCAGCGTCGGAGCAAAGCGGCGAGCTTCGTCCACCCAGTTGGCCACCACCGAGGTGGGCGCCACGACCAGCGCGGGTCCGTCGGCCGCCCGTTCGAGGAGCAGTGCCAGTCCCTGCACCGTCTTGCCGAGCCCCATGTCGTCGGCCAGGCAGGCGCCCGCACCCCAATGGCTCAGCCGGGCCAGCCAGCGAAATCCGTCTTCCTGGTAGGGCCGGAGCTCGGCCTGCAACGTTCGCGGAATTCGGGGCTCCAACGCATCCGCCTCGCGCAGCTTCTCGCGCAGACGGTCCCAGCCGGCGTCGGCGGTGAGCCGGGCTCCCTCCAGAAATTCGTTGAGGGCGAGCGCCGCCAGACCGTGCAGCCGAATCCGCTTCTTGCCGCTCGGCCTCGAGACCGCGCGCAGATCGTCGAGCTGGCGCCGGAATGAGCTCGATAGCGAGAGGAACGCGCCGTCGCCCAGGGGAACAAAGCGGGAGGAGGGATTGGCGTCGAGCAGTTCGAAGAGTTTGCGCAGATCAACCGCCTGCCTCTCGTTCACCACAACCGATCCAGAAGCGGTGAACCAGTCCGCGGCCGACTTGACCGCGAGGCGCAGCGACGACGCCTCCGCCCGGGCCGCAATCCGGAAGGGCTGGCCCTGCGGCCACTGGCAGCGCGCCCCGGTTGTTTCCAACTGGTCGATCAGCTCCAGGCACTCGCCCGGATCGCTCAGTGCGAGGGTGAGATCGGGTCCGGCCGCGGCGAGCGCGGGGCAACTCTCGACGAGCCTCCCCAGCGCCTTGCGCTCGGCGTCCAGATCGCGCCGCGCCTGCACGCCTTCCCCCTTGACGGTCGCAAAGGTTGTGGTGCCGCCGATTCCCGGCGGAAAGAAAATTCCCGATTCGGGAACCGGCTCGACGAGGAGCGCCACATTCAGTCCCGCTCCACCGGGCTCCAGCCGCACCCAGGGCACATGATCGCCCTCGGTCTGCCGCACCGCGCGGGCCTCGCCGTCGAGCACGCCCTGGATCCGGATTTCGTTGGCAAGCGACGAGAGCGCGCGGATCAGGCGGTCCTGCGCGGCAGCCGGAACGGTGATTCCCTCCAGCGGGATGGCCCTGCAGATGCGGCGGTGGCCTTCGCCGAAGCGGGTGACTTCGAAGCGGGTCGGGCCGACCATCGCGATCCGGTACTCGCCGGAACCCGACTCCTTGAGGTGCGGATCCACCGTCACCCGAATCCGGTCGCCGCGCTCGGTAACGATGACCTCGGGTTCGCGGCGCACGACCTCAACCGGCTGGCCGCGCCCATTGAAGACGGCGGGGTGCCCGGCCAGCGCGAAGATCCCCGCCGGAGGCAGAAAGACCACGGGCCGGGGCCAGATATCCCTCCGGACGATGTGGCTGGCAGCGTTGCGGTCCCGGGTGGTCAGGTGGTCGAGCCGGGGGGCGCTGTCGCGCAGCGTTTGCAGCGACACCACCCGTCCCTTGCTCCATTTGCCGTTGCGGAGGCGGACCTGCTCGCGCGCCACGATCTCCAGATCCTCCCGGTCGTCCACCTCGAATACCCAGACCAGCCGCTTCTCCCGGGCGGCGGCAGGCTTCCTCCGTGTTGAATTCCTGCTGCCGCTCTCGTGCGCAAACTGCTCGATTCCGCGAAGCGCGTACTCCCACTCCGGCGCCGGCGCCAGCAGCGAGGCCAGCGTTACGGTTCCCATCCTCCGGTGCAGGCCGCGGGCCGCCTCGGCGGCATGGTCGGTGTCCGCCAGCTCCCGCGCGAGCTCCGTCGCCCGGTCCACCTCCGGATGTTCCGGTTTTGCCGCCGCCAGCCGCGCCATGATCTCCGCCGACTCGGCGGCGAGCCAACGGTAGCCGTTCGCATGGGCGCGCAAGCCGAAATCGCAGAGCGCCCCGAACCCGCCCTCCTCGGCGTAGACCTCGAAGTCTTCCTGCCAGCACGCCACCAAGCCTTCACAGAGCCCGGGGAAGGTGGCCGGGACCAGGCCGTACATGCCATCGACTTCGTTGCCCGCGCGCAGAGCGGCCGCCATCCGTACCAGTCCGAAGATCGTCGCGTTGACATTGAGCTTGGAGCCCACCCGCAACAGGTGCTGAAGCAACGCGGTGTTCTGCGGGTTGTCGTCGCGCACCAGCGAGAGGATGGCGAAGGCGAAGGGGGGGGCAAGGGGGAAGACATTGCGCCGACGCGTTCCCGCCTTGTCGTGCGCAATCGCTTGGCTGAGATGCCGAACGGCGGTAGCGTCGTCGCCCTCCAGGGTGGCAATCAGCGCCCTGGCCGAGACCTGTCCCACGCGGGCGAGCTTGCCGTCGGCCACTCCGTCCGGGAGCCGGGCGAAGAGCTCCAGGGCGTGGCCGGGGCGTCCGCGCAACAGATGAATGAGCGCAGCCGAAGCGCTGTGGCGTCCCTGGTCGGCCCCGGTTTCATGCAGGGTCGCGAGAATGGGCGCCGGATCGGCGGCGGTGTCCACCACTTCGGAGATGCAGGCTTCGAGTGCGTCGTCGAGGTAGCGCTCCGGCAGCGTCGCCAGCAGGTGCGTCACTCCGGGCCGGGCAAGCCAGCGCCATTCGTCACTCTCGGCCTTGTCCACGGCATGACGGAGGTCGTCGAACCGTCCGGCCACGACATGGCGGCGGATGATGCCCTCGGCGTCGAACTCCATCGTGTAGCGAGTGTGCCCGGGAAGTGAATTGACAAAGGCGCCCTCGATCTGCTCGAGACGACGCTCCCGAAAGGCCTGAAGGGTGAGCCAGGGCGCCCACCGCTCGTAGGCCATGAGCCCGCTTCTCTCTTTCTGGTAGGCGATCCCCGCCTCGATCAGGGCGGGGCCGGCCTCGCTGTACCGATACTTCGGGATGAAGCGTCCATGCTCATCCCGAAACCCGCACTTCCGGAGGGCCGTCGCGAGCGCCCCCGGAAAGATCCAGGCCGGATAGCCCACGCCGAGCATCAGCGCGGCGCGGCGCGCCGCCTGCGGAAGCGACAGATAGGCCTCGCGGAGACGCTCCGCCTCCCCCACCCCCCCTTCCCCGCTCATCGTCCCCGGCCCGGCCACGGCGCCCCCGCCGCTACCATGTCGGCTTCCACTCCAGCCATCGTCTCCTCCAGCAGCGTTGTCAAGGCGATCGTCACCCTCTGTAATCCGCTCCGCGCGATCTCGAGGCTCTCCCGTTGCGTCGCGGTGGGCGCCTGGCGCGTACCCCAGTGGCCGCCCGCAACCTGGCCGATGCGGCCCATGATCGAGGGGGCGCTCGGTTCGTTGAGCCGTGACCGCGCCGGATCGCCCTGGAGCCGCCCCGCGATGCCGGCCAGCCGGGTCTCGATCATCTCCAGACGCGTGTAGAGGTCGTCGCCCGCAGCGGGCGTCTCGTCCAGCGCCGCGCGCATGTGGCGGAGCTGGCCGCGCGCCGCCCCGATCTCGCCCGCGGCCGCCCGCGCCCGCCGTTGCAGCTCGGCGGTCTCTTCCGCGAAGGCCATCACGGCCGCGAAATCGGTCGCCGCATCGATGTTCGGCACCGGCTTGACCGTGAACGTCTGCGGCTCGCCCACCCGCTCGACCCCGCTCTCCGTGATCAGCGCCATCTCGACGGTGTAGTCGCCCGGCGGTGCCAGGGGGCCGCGCGGCGAACCCGCCCACGGCGGCGTGAACCCCGGCGTGCTCAGGTCGATGGGGTCGGGGGCGGGGCGGCGGAGGTCCCAGCTTACGCGGTGGAGGCCCCGGCTGGCCGGACCGATGACCCGCCGCACCGGCTCGCCGGCCGCGTCGCGCACCAGGAGCGCCACCCGCGGTCCGCTCTCCAGCGCCTCGGCCCGCAAGCGTTCGTAGCCGGGGAAGGCGATGTCCTCGCCGCGCTCGCGGGCTGCCCTTTCGGCCCCGCGCCGGGCCTCGCGCGCCGTCTCGGGCGGATCCGCCAGCCAGTAGGTGAAGGTGGCCCCGAAGGGCGGATTCGGCGCCACATACGAGGTCGTGCCCAGCGTCGGCTGGCCGGGAGCCTGCAACGGGGTGTTCGGGATGTACCACCACGCGTCCCGCACGGGGAACAGAACGGCTCCCGCCGCAGGCGCACCGTGGGCCAGATCTCTCAGGGGTGAATAGTCGTCGAGGATGTAGAAGCCACGGCCGAAGCTTGCTCCCACCAGATCATCGTCTCGGCGCTGGATCTCCAGATCACGGAAGGAAATGGTCGGCGCGCCCGCCATCCGCTGCCAGTTGGCACCGCCGTCGAGGGTGACATGGATGCCGTTCTCGGCCCCGGCAAAGAGGAGTTCGGGGTTCTCGTGGTCCTGCTCAATCGACCAGACGATGACGCCGCCGGGGAGGTTGCCCGCGATCGAGCGCCAGGTGCGGCCGTGGTCGGTGCTGGCGAAGAGGTAGGGGGCAAAGTCGCCCTCCTTGTGATTGTCGGCGGCCACGAAAACGGTTGCGGCGTCGTGCTGCGAGGCCTTGATGTCGTTGACGAAGGCGCGTTCGGGCAGCCCCGGCGGGGGAGTGGCAAGGCGCCAGGTGGCCCCGCCGTCCCCGGTGGCGTGGATCAGGCCGTCGTCGGAGCCGGCGTAGAGGACGTTGCCGTCGACGGGAGACTCGGTAATCGCCGAAATGGTGTTGTACCACGACATGGCCGTGTTCCCGTAGAGGGCGTCCACGCTGCGGACCCGGCCCGCGACCGGCAGCTCGTAGCGGTTTTCGTTGCGGGTGAGGTCGCCGCTGACCGCCGTCCAGGAGCTGCCGCGGTCGTCGCTCCGCCAGACGCGCTGCGAGGCGTAGTAGATGCGGCCTTCGGCGTGCGGGCTGGCAATGACGGGCGAGTCCCAGTTCCAGCGTTCGGGCGGCTCGCCGGGGGCCGGGAGGGGGCGGATGTTGATGAGCTCGTGGTTGTTCAGGTTGACGCGTTGCAGATTGCCCTGTTGCGACTGGATGAAGGCGATGTCGGGATCGGACGGGTCGAAGGCGGCGGCGTAGCCATCGGCGCCCAGCGGAGCATACCAGTCGCGGTTGCGCACGCCCTCCAGGTTCATTGTGCGAGAAGGCCCGTGGAGCGTTCCCAGGTCCTGCGCGCCGCCCAGGATGTTGTAGAAGGGCGAAGTGTTGTCGAGCGCGAGCTTGTAGAACTGCGAGACGGGCAGATTGGGAAAGTGGCGCCAGGTCGTGCCCTCGTCGAAGCTCTCGTAGAGGCCCGCGTCGGTGCCGGCAAGGAGGTGGCGGCCGTTGGCGGGGTCGATCCAGAGCGCGTGGTTGTCGCTGTGCTTCTCGCGGCCGGTGCCGAGCTCGGCGAAGGTGGCGCCGCCATCGCGGGTGACGTGAACGAAGACGTCCATTTGGTAGACGAGGTCGGGGTCGTGCGGCGACGCCTCGATCTCCTGGTAGTAGTGGGGGCCGGTGCCGCCCGAAATGTAGTCGTTGCGGCGCTCCCAGCTTTCGCCCCGGTCGGTGGAGCGGTAGAAGCCGCGCTCGCCGGGTCCGGCCTCGATGGTGGCGTAGACGAGGTTGCGGTCGGCACCCGACACGTCGATGCCGATCTTGCCCATGTCGCCCGTCGGCAAGCCGGTGGTGAGCTGGCGCCAGGTGCGCCCCCCGTCGCTGGACTTGTGAATGCCCGAACCGGGGCCGCCCGCCAGGAGCGACCAGACGGTGCGGCGGCGCTCGTAGGTGGCCGCGTACATGACGTCCGGGTCGGCGGGATCGAACTCGATGTCGGTCACCCCGGTGTTCTCGTCAACGGTGAGCACGGCCTCCCACGTCTCGCCGCCGTCTTCGGTGCGGTAGAGGCCGCGCTCGCCCCCGGCCGACCAGAGCGGTCCCTCGGCCGCCACGAAGACCGTGTTCCCGTCGCGCGGATCGATCAGAATCCTGCTGATGTGCTCGGAGGTAGCCAGCGCCCGTTGCTCCCAGTTGCGTCCGCCGTCGCGGCTGCGGTAGACGCCGTCGCCCCACGCCACATGCCGTCCGCTGACATTTTCGCCGGTGCCGACCCACACGATGTCCGGGTCGGTGGGATCGATCGCCAGCGCTCCGATCGAATACGAGGGCTGGTCGTCAAAGACGGGGGTCCAGGCGATGCCGGCGTTCGTGGTCTTCCAGACGCCCCCCGATCCGACCGCGATGTACCAGGTGGCGGGGTCGCGGGGGTGGACGGCGATGTCGGCAATGCGCCCGCCCATGAGCGCCGGGCCAATCCCGCGCAGGGCGAGTCCCCGGGTGGCTTCGGCAACGAGACCGGGGCCGGACGACTGGGGGATGGCGGGGGGTGGGGCCAGGAGAAGCGGGAGGATTCCGGCAACGATGGCGGCGGCGATCGGAGTCTTGACAGTTTGATTCATCGGTATGGCACCCGAAATTGCGGGAAAGGTCGCTTGACGACCGGGAAAGGCCCGTTATCTTATCGGCCCTATGGGAATCGACAAGTCCAACGTGCTCATCGTCGGAAGAGGCACGGAGAATACGCGGCAGCTCGGTCTGCCCGGAGTGGTCGTGCGCCACTGGATCAGGGGGGCGTATGTCCTGGGCGGATTGTTGCTTGCGGTGCTGGTTTTCATGGCGATCCAGGGGGGTCGCGGATTGCATGTGGCCTCGCTCCGCGAAGAAAACCAACTCCTGACCGAAGAGCTGGACCGGATGCGCGATGCGGTTTCGCGGATCGACGGCGAGATCGGCAACCTTGCCGAGAAGGACCGCAGAATGCGCATGCTGGCCGGAATGGTCGCGATCGACGATGAGGTCTTCCAGGTCGGAATCGGCGGGCCCGGTCTGGCGCGCCCCGAAGAGAGCAGGTTGTGGACGCACGATCCCGGCGCCTCCGAGGCAGTGTACGCGATCAATTACGATCTCGCCACCGTCGTGCGGAAGGCGGAGCTCCTGGAACGCAGCTTCGCCGAGACGGAGGCTTCCTTCGAGGGCCGGTACGACCTGATGCGGGCCATGCCGACGATGCTGCCCGGCTTCGGCCCTATCTCCAGCCGCTTCAGCGATGCCCGCTTCCATCCGGTGCATGGGCGCGTGTTGCCCCACGACGGAGTCGACCAGACCGGTCCGGTTGGAGAGCCCTTCGTGGCAACGGGCGACGGCCGGGTAGTCGTGGCCGGGTGGAGAAGCGGATTGGGGTTGACGATCGAGATCGATCACGGATTCGGCCTCACCTCGCTGTACGCTCATGCCTCGCGCCTGCTCGTTGCGAGGGGCGACCGCGTGCGCCGCGCGCAGCAGATCGGCGAGATCGGCTGTACGGGCGTCTGCACCGGTCCGCACGTTCACTACGAAGTAGCGGTGAATGGAAGAGCCGTGGACCCGCTGGATTATGTTCTCTTGCCTGTCAACCGGTAGCGTCGCAGCCGATTTCGCTGCACAATAAGGAATCCGTAATTTCGGCACTCCGCCGCCTTCCCGAGGGAGAAACAATGACGCGTCGAAACAGCTTTTCGGGTCTCACCACCGCGCTGCTCGCGGCCCTGGTCCCTGCCGCGTGCGGACCGGCGGACGTGACGATTCAGGTCGCCCTGGACGGCGACCCCGAGCCCACGCCGATCGAGTCGGTCGCAGTCCAGTTGCTGCCCTACGATCGCGACCAGATCTTCGACTCGCTGGTGGCCGCCGCCGCCACGCCCGAGCCGCAGGTTCCCCCCGATCTTCTGGCCGCGCAGGACGAGGTGGCGGCCGCGCAGCAGGCCTGGCGCGACGCCGATGCGCGCTGGAACGATCTGCGTGCGTCGGTGCTGAGCCTGACCGAACAGCTCGAAGAGCTCAATCCGGCCGAGGCCCAGTATCACACGCTCCATGCGGAGTTTGAAGACGCCGACGGCCAGCTTGCGAGCGCCGAGAGGGAACAGGAGCGGGCCTTCGAGAACTTCACCGGCCTTCAGGGAGCCATCATCGGCCGGAGCGACAGCATGAGCATCGTGCTCGCCGACTGGGAGGACCAGGTCTTCGCCGATGTGAATCTGGTGATCGCGGCGCGGATTGAGGAGGCCGGGATCGAACCGGTGGCCGACACCACCGACGTGGCCGGATTCGCCGACTTCCAGGATGGCGTAGCCCCCGGCAACTACTGGGTGTACGCCCGCTACGAGCTCCCCTACGAAGAGCTGTACTGGAACGTACCGATCACCGTTACGCGCGAGGAACCCTTCGTGCTCCGCCTGCGCCGGGACAACGCGGAGGTCCGGCCGATCTTCTGAACCATCGGCTGCTTTGCCAGATGCCGGGCGGTTGCGCCGGGTGCGCCGCCGCGGTGGCATCATGAACCCGCGTCTGGAGGTTGACCCGAACGGGATCGGACGGGTCACCTTCGACGATCCCGCGCGGCAACAGAACATCCTCGCCCGGGACGTTCTCGGCGCGCTCGGCCACGCCATGGACACGGCCGAGGCCGCCGTCGCCACGGGAACGCTCCGCGCACTCGTCTTCCGTTCGGCCAAGGCCCACTCCTTCATTGCGGGTGCCGATCTCGGCGCCATCGCCGCCATCCGCACGGCCGCCGAAGGCGAGCACGCCGCGCGGGAGGGTCAGCATCTCTTCGGCCGGATTGCCGCGCTGGCTGTTCCCACGGTGGCGGCGGTTCGCGGCGTCTGTCTCGGCGGCGGCACCGAACTCGCGCTCGCCTGCGGCCACCGCCTCGCCGCGAACGACGACCGAACCCGTATCGGCCTCCCGGAGGTCCAGCTCGGAATTCTGCCCGGGTGGGGCGGCACCACCCGCCTGCCACGCCTGATCGGTCTCACGGCCGCGCTGGAAATCATCCTCGGTGGCAAGTCGGTGTCCGCCGCCAGGGCCCACCGCATCGGACTCGTTGACCGCCTCCTCCCGGCTCCCCGCTTCGACGCGCTCGTCCTCGAATTCGCGCGCAGGCTCGGCGATGGCGTCCCCCGGAAGTCAAGGCCCCCCCGTCGTTCGCTCGCGCGGCGTTTCCTGGATGGCACCGTACCCGGCCGGGCCCTCGCGCTACGGGCCGCCCGGCAGCGGGTCATTCGGCGGGCCGGTCGCCATTACCCTGCCCCGCACCGGATTCTGGAGGTAATGCAGCGCGGCATCGGCGGTCCGGCGGCGAGATCTTTCAAGCTGGAGGCGCGGGCGGTGGGCGAACTCGTGGTCTCGCCGGTGTGCGGAAATCTCCTCTTCCTCTTCGGACTGCGCGAAGGAGCGCGGCGGCGAGCGCGAACGGCCAATATCGGGTGGGGAGCTGGAGCCGGGGCGGGCTTCGAACCGGTGCGGCGCATGGCGGTGATCGGCGCGGGCACGATGGGCGGCGGCATCGCGCAGGTGGCGGCCTGGAACGGGGTCCGGGTGCGGCTGGCGGACATCCGGACCGAAGCGGTCGCCAGCGGACTCGCCCACGCCAGCAGGCTCTTCGACAAGGCGGTTCGTCGCCGGACGCTCTCCAGGCGCGAGGCCGGCAGGCGCATGGCGCTTATCTCGGGCACGACCGATCTCTCCGGCGTGGGAACCGCCGATGTGGTGGTGGAAGCGGTCGTCGAGCGGCTGGATGTCAAGCGAAAGGTGCTGGCCGACCTCGAGGCGCGGGCGGGGAAGGGCGCCATCCTCGCCACCAACACGTCGTCGCTCTCGATCGATGAACTGGCAAAAGGCTTGAAGCGGCCCGAACGCCTGGCCGGTATGCACTTCTTCAATCCGGTACACCGCATGCCGTTGGTCGAGATTGTGCGCGGACACAAGACCAGCCCCGAGACGGTGGAGAGGCTGGCCGCGCTGGCGATCAAGATGGGGAAGACCCCGGTGGTGACGCGCGACGCGCCCGGCTTCCTCGTCAACCGGATTCTGGGCCCATGCCTGAACGAAGCGGGACACCTTCTGGACGAGAGCTGGGAGGTGGCGGCGGTGGACCGGGCCTGGCGTGATTTCGGGATGCCTATGGGACCCTTTCGCCTGATCGACGAGATCGGGATCGATGTGGTGCGGCACGCGGGCGAGGCGTTGGCGAAGGGATTGGGTGCCCGGCTCACTCCGGCGCCGGCACTGCTCGCACTGGCGGAATCGGGCCGCCTGGGAAGGAAGAACGGACGGGGATTCTACCGCTACCGCGACGGACGCAAGCCACGCTTTGACCGCTCGGTGGATGCCGACATCGGATGGTCCGGACCGGGGCCGCGCGGCGATCCCGCAATCGTTCGGGAACGGCTGGTGCTGGCGATGATCAACGAGGCGGCGCGGGTTCTGCAGGAAGGCGTGGTCGATTCGGCGGCCGACGTCGATCTGGGGATGGTGATGGGCGCCGGTTTCCCGCCCTTTCGCGGGGGATTGCTCCGCTACGCCGACACACGGGGCGCGGCCTCGCTGGTGCGCGACCTGGAGACGCTCCGCGACCGCTGGGGGGCGCGCTTCGAACCGGCTGCGCTCCTGGTCCGGCTGGCAGAATCGGGGGAAAGATTTCACGCCGATGGCGGGGCAGCCGCGTGATCGCCGGAATTGTGCTGGCGGCCGGCTCCTCGACCCGGATGGGAAAAGCGAAGGCGCTCCTGGACGCCGGCGGCGCAACCTTCCTCGGTCGTCTCGCCGGTGCAATGCGGAGCGGAGGTTGCACCGAGATCGTGGCGGTGATCCCGTCGGATGACGGCGAAGTTGCGGTGGAGGCGCGGCGGGCCGGCTGCCGCACCGCGCTGAACCCCGGTGGCCGCGGCGGCCAGATCGCCTCGCTGCGCGTTGGGCTGGCGGCGGTCCGGAAGCTGGAACGCCGAGCGGCCGCGACTCTCTTTACCCCGGTGGACAACCCCGCCGTGCAACCCGGGACCATCCGCGCGCTCATCGCTGCCTGGCGGGAGACCGGTTCCCGCATTGTTGTGCCGCGATGTGATGGGGAGCGTGGCCACCCCGTCCTGGTTGACATGGCAATCGCCCACGAGTTCGACGCGCCGGATCTGGCCGAGGGCGCCCGTGGAGTGGTGCGGCGCGATCCCGGCCGCGTGCGGGAGGTGGCGGTGGCCGACCGCGGCGCCATCGACGACCTCGACACGCCGGAGCGGTACCGGGCTCGCTTCGCCCAGGTGGCCGTGGCGGCAAACGCTGGATCGGCCGGGGGCGTGGAATCCGTACGCGCTGAGGTGCCGGGGCCGGGGGGCGAGAGTCGCGCCGAATGAGCACACACCACCCCCGGGGGAACATCTCGGCCGCGGAGGTCGCCGCCCGAGTGCTGGAGGCGCTCGCCAGGGAGGAACGCATCCATACCGCGGTGGTCGTCGAGGCGTCGGACCCGGAGCTCGTCGGGCGGCGTTGGTGGTGGTCATCCCGCAGGCTCAACGGTGGCACACTGGGTAGCCGGTCCCTCGACGAGGCGGTGGCCGGGAAGCTGCGGTCGTTCTTTCCCCCCCATCAATCCACTGCCGCATTCAGTCGCAGGTTTTCGTTCGGCGAGGGTCGCTGGGCGAGGGTTTACCTCGAATTGCATGGCCCTCCGGCGCGTTTGGTGATCGTGGGCGCTGGTCACATCGCCGTTCCGCTGGCGCAGATCGGCGCGATGCTGGGGTTGCGCGTCGTGGTGTTGGACGACCGTACGGAGTTTGCCGCGGCCGAGCGTTTTCCCACTGCCCATGCGGTGCGCGTGATCGATTTTCGCGATCCCTTTGCCGCAACCCGGCCCGGTCCCGCCGACCACATCGTGCTTGTCACGCGCGGTCACAGCTTCGATTACGAGTGCCTGGTGCGGCTCCTGCGCATGTCATCCCCCCCGGGGTATATAGGCATGATCGGAAGTCGGCGGCGGGTGCGCGCGACCCATGAGCAACTGCGGCGCGAGGGCTTTACGAACGACGACCTGCTGCGGGTGCGGGCGCCGGTCGGGCTGGATCTGGGGGGACAGACCCCGGCGGAGATTGCGGTTGCGGTTGCGGCCGAGATCATTCTGTTTCATGCGGGCGGGACGGGCCTGCCGCTGGTCGCGAAGGAGCGGGTGGTGGAGCGATTTTTCGGGAGCGGGTGAGGAATGGGACGAATGGATGTCGCAGCGATTTCGGCCGGACTCGGCCGGGCGACATCGAGTGGGCAGCGGGAAATGAGGATTTGACGAGAACGGAGCGGGACCGATGGACGAAAAGGATCTGATGGGGCGGTTGGCCGTGCTGGAGGAGCCGGCGGTGCTTGCGACGATCGTGGCCGCGAAGGGGTCGACGCCGCGGAAGACGGGGTCGCGGATGCTGGTCGGGCGCGAGGGGGTGATGGCCGGAACGGTCGGCGGCGGTTGCGGCGAGGGCGAGGTGGTTGCGGCTGCGCAGGAGTTGCTGGACGGTGGGCCGCCGCGGATCGTGCGCGTCGATCTGACCGATGACTTCACGACCTGGAGTCCGGCGGTCTGCGGTGGGATCATGGACATCTTCATTGAGCGGGCGGATGCGGCGGTGGCGGTGCCAGGAGCGGATGGCGAGGGAAGCTGAGGCTCCAACGCGCGCCCCCCCGAATCGCCATTTGGTTGGACGGTTGAGATTGGTGGGGGAAGGCGGGACGGGTGACAGAGGGCGCGGACGGTGAGCGACGATTCCCTGGCGGGTTGTGCAGGCGCGACCGGGTTGGCGTGTGAAGCGGGATCTGCGGCGGCGGGCGGGCCGGAGAGCGGACCGGTGGGCGCGCGGGAGACGGACGGGCGCGAAGTTGGACGCGGCACGGAGGACGGGGCGGAGATCGTCGTCATTCACTACCACCGTCCGGGACGGGGCACCGAAATCTACCGGCAGCGGGTGCTGGCCAGGGAGGATGGCGCGATCGTCACCCTTCAACAAAGTACCCCGCTGGACGCACCGATGCGGGTGAACGGCGCGACGATCCTGGAGCCCAGTTCGCCGGTCATCTGGTTCACCTTTCCGAGCGCGTGGCACGACATCGGCATCTTTGCCCTCGCCGACGGCACCCCAACCGGCATCTACGCCAACATCCTGACCCCGGTGCAGTTCGTCGGGCCAAACGAATGGCGGACGACTGACCTGTGCCTCGACATCTGGCTCCCGCACGGCGGCAGGGCGCAGCTTCTGGATGAGGACGAGTTGGCGGCGGCCGAGGCGGCGGGGTTGATCGCGGGAGAGGTGGCGGCGCGGGCGCGGGAGGAGGCCGCGAGGGTGTTGGAGGAGTGGGGGGCGGGGCGGTGGCCGGGTGGGGTGGTGGGGTGCGACGGAGCTGAAGCCTATCGTCGGTACACATCGCGGCGGTGGCCAATCGTCGCGACAAGCACGGTGCGCGTCGCGTCCTCGACGGCGTAGATGATTCGGTAGTCACCGGCGCGGACGCGGAACAACCTGTCAGACCCCCGGATCCTTGCCGCTTGTGGCGGCCGCGCGGTTGTGGCGAGCCCGTCGATCGCTCGGACGATTCGGCGGCGAGCCGTCGGGTCTGAAAGCTTCTTGAGGGCCCGTTCCGCTGCAGGCTTCAGAAGAACGGTAAATCGCGGATTGCCGGTCAAGTCAAACCGGGGCATCGTCCCGCAAGGCGAGCTCGGCCCGAACTTCGTCCCAACTCCGACGACCGGGTTCCCTCAGTGCTTCCAGAGCGGCCTCAAGGTCCATTCGGTCCTCGATTGCCTGGAGTAGCTCCAGGTCCGCCAAGCTAACAAGGGCGGCCACCGGTTTTCCGTAGCGCTCTACCGAAACTCGCTCGCCGTTGTGAGCCACGCGGTCGAGAAGGCCGGAAATCGTAGTTCGCAGTTTGGTGGCGGCAACCTTGGTCATGGAAAGTTCCTTTCCTTGGGGATCCCAGTCTAATCGGTTCAATGATCGCGATCAAGCGACGATGCTGGAGTGGGGCCCTGGTCGGCGGGTGACGCACCACCGATCTGTGCCTCGACATCTGGATCCCGCGCGGGCAGCGGGCGCAGCTCCTGGACGAGGACGAGTTGGCGGCGACCGAGGCGGTGGGGTTGATTGGGGGCTGGCCGCGCTGACCGGGCTCGAAGGCGAGCATTTTCGGGAAGAGTTCGTGGAGCGGGCGAGGGAGGAGGCCGTGAGGTTGGAGGAGGAGTGGGGGGCGGGGCGGTGGCCGGGGTGGGGTGGGGTGAGGGGAGTCTTACAGGATCATCTCTATCTGCGCCGGCTGCTGTCTCATCCAGGCAAAGGCCTTGGCCAGGGTCTTTTCGCCGATCCCTCTGATCCCAGCCAGTTGCCCGACTGAACATACCTGGTTCCGCTCCAGAGCTCGCTGAATGGCACCGATGCGATTCACCTGGATTCCGGTCAATGCGGCCAACTCCTTAGTTGCCACACCCGTGAATCGCAACTTTAGCTCATCGATCCATTCGTCCTTCGCGCTCGGGTCGTAGCGGTAGATGTCCACCGGAATCTCACAGACCTCGAGACTCGCCTTCATGAGCTCCAGCACTTGATCTTCCGGCAGACCGCCGTGCTGAGATCCCAGGATCGGAAATGCCACCGACTTGATTCCCAGTCGCTGGTAGGTACTGACAAACTTGTCCAATCCCTGTCAATGGGCATCGAAAATGGCACACTTCCGGGCATTGAAAATGGCACACTCCGGACCGGCCCCTGCGGAGGGAGCGTAGCGACCGGAGCTGGGGCCTGTCGCGGGTGGTGACGGCTCACGACTCGCCTTCCTTCTGGGCTCTCTCGGCGTCCGCCGCTTTGGACGCCGTCGGGTGGATGGTCTTCGACAGTTCCATGTGCCGCCGCATCCGGAAGCTGTTGCCGCGGATGTTGACGATGTGGCACCGGTGGAGCAGCCGGTCGAGGAGAGCGGCCGCCATGACCTCGTCGTGCAGGATGTCGCCCCAGTGCTCGAAGCCCTTGTTCGAGGTCAGCACGGTCGAGGCGTGTCCGTAGCGGGCGTTGACCAGTTGGAAGAACAGCCTGGCCCCGTTCGGAGTGACCGAGAGATAGCCGATCTCGTCGACGACCAGCAGGGCGGGGTGCGTCAGCGTCCTGAGTCGCTGCTTGAGCCGGCCTGCGGCGTGGGCGTCCTCGAGGGAGTCGATGAGATCGGCGAGCGTTCCGAAGTAGATCCTCCGCCCGCTCTCGGCGGTCGCGACCGCGAGGCTGATCGCCAGATGCGTCTTGCCGACGCCGGGCGGACCGAGGAACACGACATTCTCCTTGCGCTCCAGGAAGCCGAGCTCGTGCAGCGAGTCGATCTGCTCCCGCCGGATCGAGGGCTGGAAGCTGAAGTCGAAGTCGGCCAGCGTCTTCAGCCCGGGCAGACGACTGGAGCGCATCGCCGTCGCCAGCCGGCGGCTGTTGCGCAGCGCAATCTGGGCCGCCAGCAGCCGCTCGATCGCCTCGGCCGCCGTGAACCCGCCTCCGTCCACCCCGGCCAGCACCTCGTCGAGGCTCTCCAGCGCGCCCGGCATCTTCAGGTCGGCCAGCTGGGCGGCGATGCGCTGCCTTCGGGACGGGGCCTTCACGGTGATCTCCCCGCGACACGTGCGTAGTCCCCCAGAGGGCGGTGCTCGACCTCGACCCTCGGGGCCGCACAGGCGGTCCGCGCCGGGGCCGGCACCTCCGAAGGCCCGGGCCTCGGCACGACCGGCCGGTATGGATGCGGGGCCAGGGGGCCGAGCAGCGGCCGCTCCCGCGCGAAGCGGTCGTCGATCCGCTCCCCGAGCGTCCCGTGGACCCGCACGTTGGCCACCTCGTCGAGCCATCGTCGCGCCCGCGCGTTGAGGTCGTCATCGGACACGAAGTCCCGGCCGTAGAAGAAGTTACCCCGCACGTAGCGGATCGGGCGCTCGACCTTGCCCTTCGTCTGTGCGCGGTACGGGCGGCACGCCCGGATCCGGAAGCCCCAGTGGTCGCTGAAGCCCCGGAACTCCGGGTTCTCTACCAGGCGGCCGCCCGAGTTCCGCCCGTCCGCGAGCACCACCGCCTTCATCTGGTCGAACAGCATCTCCGCCGGAACCCCACCGAAGCATGCGAACGACTCCTCGAGCCCGTGGATGACCACCCCCATCGTCTGGCGCTCGTAGAACCGCAGCCACATCCGCCGGGAGTACCCCAGCACGACCATCAGCGCGTGCCGCCGGCCCCATGGCAGCCGGAACTCCGCGAAGTCCACCTGGCCCTGATGCCCCGGCGGCGTCTCGAACCGCACAGGCGGCTCCACGGGCTCCCGCGGGCGGACCTTGCGAACATGCCGCTTGACCTGGTCGTACCCTCCAAGGTAGCCCGCCGCCCGCACCTCCTCGAACAGACGCGCCGCGCTTAACTCGGGGTACTCGGCCAGCCGCGCACCGATGATCCCCTTGAAGGGATCCAGCTTCGACGCGCGAGGCTGCCGTGGACCGTATCCGCCCTTCTGGTCGCCCAGGCGACCCTCAAGCAGCCCGCCCGCAAGCCAGTTGTACAGCGTCCGCCTGCCGATCCCAACCCGGCGGGCAACCTCCGCCCTGCTCATCCCCTCGTCCAGATAGTGCCTCGCAAGGACCCTCTTCTCTCTCTCGAACACTGCGCCTCCCTCGTTGAGTGGAGACGACAGAATATCCCGATCCCCCTTCAGACCCGACGATGCCCCGCTCCGCGTATCGCCCCCAAAGCCGCTCCCGCACCGGGTCCGACACTGTGCCATTTTGGATGCCCACATCTGTGCAACTTTGCGCGCCCGGTAACAATCCCTTTCTCAGGTACATTTCACGCGACGGAAACCGCCAGTGTTTCTTGGTCGGAAAGTTGAGCACCCAGGGCCCGCTGGCACCGACCTCCGGCTTGTAGAGCCATAGCTTGCCGATTTTCATCCGCGAATCTCGGCAGAGCACCTCGTAGCGCCGAAACATTTCCGGATAGCGCAGCTTGAACTCCAAGGCAATTCCCGCGCCCATCACGCCAACGCATTGATGGTATTCACCAGCGTCTGGCGGTCGCTGGCAAAGAGATTGCCCTTGATGACAGTTACCATGTCAGAAGAACCCCTCTTGCGTCACGTCTACGGGAGAAGGCCACGCCTGTCGCTTGAGCCATTGGCGCAGCGGCTCATTTTGGACCCTCGCACGCACAATCGCGGAGAGCGGCACCCGGTCGGGTACCAAGACTTCGGCGCAGCGCTTCCGTTTTCCGTCCTCGAAGTCGTGCCAATATTTGGCATTCAAGCACTTCCAGTCAAGTCAATCTGCTCCAAGTCAGCAAGATCGGAAAAGAAACGAGTAGCATCGGATGCGGCGTTTCCGTCGGTAAAGACAAACCGCGATTGGGGGAGCAGGCTGGCATCAACGTGAAGCACGACAAGACTCGCCCACCGTGCCTTCAGCTTGAAGAGCATGGGATTGCGCGCGTGGAAGTACAGCGGCACATAATCGTGTAGCGGTCAACCGTAGATCGGATCGACCTTGCCCTTCCGCCTCAGGTTGACCTCCGGATCCGCGATCTCGGTCGGACGATGTGTCCGATGGACGGCATTGCGGCTCAAGAGAGCCCGTTCGCCCCAAATGCCGACGATGTTGGACTTGTGTGTGATATAGTAGCCAATGGACCAACATACTGTACTCATAGGCACCCTTTTCACCATGTCACCCTCAAGCAATTCCCGAGCCCCACCGGGGGCCTGATTTTCGGCGATTCGGCTTCCCCCGCGCGTCGGCTGATCGATAGGATAGGGGCCCAGGAAGTACGCAGCGTCCCCGCCACCCCACCCCCCTTCACCGCCACCTCCGCCACTCCGGAATCGCCGCCCCGAAGATCACCGTGATCAGCACTGCCGAGGCCACGCAGTAGCGGCACCAGGCGCGGATTACCATTGCTTCGAGGTAGGTGAGGTAGGCGCTGAAGAGTACGCCGAAGAGGGCGCCCGCGAAGAGGAGGAAGGCGATCCGGCGCGAGTGGATGCGGGTGGGTTGCAGCCCCGCGATCGAGAGGGCGAAGAGCGCCAGGTAGCCGGCCAGGCCGATCGCCGAGACCGGAACCGGGCCGATCCAGGCGTAGCGCGATGATTGCACCGTGCCGCAGTCACCGCTGCCGCAGGCCACCGGACCCCTCCAGCCCAGGTTGTCGCCGACCAGGTAGAAGGCGAGGAAAACCCCGATCAGGGAGAGGATGGCGATGGCCATCCGGTTGATGGGGGGAGACGCGCTGGCCTCGGTCAATTCGACCCGCCGGGCTCCGATGCGGAGAGGATGTCCTCCATGGCCTGCTGAATGTCGATGAACTGGGAGCTGCCGAGCCGCCGGGCCGGTCCTGCGCCGCCGTCGTGGATGAACACCGTGGGGGTTCCGCCCACGCCCAGCCGCTGGCCCAGTCTGAGGTTCGCGGTCACCACATCCGCAAAGCGGTCGCTGTCAAGGCAGGATGCGAATGCGTCGGCGTCCAGTCCCACCTGCTCCGCCAGATCCTTGAAGTGACCTGCCACCTCCGGCATCGGCGCCCACTCGTCCTGGGTCCGGAAGAGCGCATCGTGGTATTCGAAGTAGCGGCCCTGATCGCCTCCGCACCTCGCCGCGCGCGCCGCCACGAAGGAGGAGGGCGCAAATCCGGGCAGGGGAAAATCGTGAAAGACCAGCTTCGCCTGTCCCGACTGGATGTAGGCCAGATCGACCTGCGGCTTCACCGTCTGCGCGAAGATCCGGCAGGAGGGACACTCGTAGTCCCCGAACTCCATGATGGTGATCGGCGCGGATTCGTTGCCGTAGGTCGCCCCTTGTGCCAGCTCGACCAGCTCCGGGTCCGCGATCTCGCCCAGATCGACCGGTTCCATGGCGCCGGAACCTCCGCGCAACAAGTAGGTGACCGCAGCGATGCCAACGATCGCGACGACTCCGATGACGATGTAGAAGTTCTTCATTTCCCCCTCCTCGGTTTGAACGACAAGCTCGGTTTGAACGACGGGCTCGGTTTGAACGACAGGCCGAATGCCCCATGCAGAATCCGACAGACAAGATGAAGCCGAAGCTCCGGCGGGACAATGGGCCCAGGCGGGGGAAGGCCGGCCACCCGGGATGTAGGCAGTCGCATCCGGACGCGGGCGGATTGGCGGCGGGTCAAGCGCAAAGTACTCGACCGTGCCGATAACGTTTCCGGGCGCGGGGGTGGACAACCATGGGCATCGCAAGCGGTCAGGGAACGCCCGTCAACGCCTCCAGCGCCAATTCGGTGTCGGAAAAGTCGGCAAGTACCCGGTCGGCGCCCGTGGCGTGCAGCTCCGATTGCGTGAATCGCCCCGTGGCCACGGCGACCGTTCTGGCACCCACCGCCTTGCCACAGGCCACATCGTGGGGAGTGTCGCCGACAATGACGGCGTCGCGGCCGCAAAAGGGACGCATCCAGTGCGAAGCCGCGCGCTCCAACGCCACTCCGGGGAGCAGATTGCGGCAAGCGTGGTCCGATCCGAAGGCGCCAATGGGGAAGCGACGCCAAAGGCGGGCAGAGGTGAGCTTGAGGCGGGCGCCGCAGTCGAGGTTGCCGGTGACCAGACCCAGATGGAGATCGTCGCGGGTGGCCAGTTGATCGATGAGTTGGTGGACGCCGGGCAACACGGTTACAGGGTGCGCCCCGATCCTGGCGGCCAGCTCGGCCTCATAGCGCGCGCGAAAGCGCGACATCTCGGTCGCGGTCCAGGTGGATGCGCGCCCCGCACCGGCGAGGAGTTCGCGCATGGTCCGGGTGTCGGTCTTGCCTGCGAAGTCGTGGCGATCGATTGGTCCCGCGGTACCGAAGGTGGCCTCCATCGCGAGACGGAAGGCCGTGCGCGCGGGGCCGCCCGTACAGAGCGTACCGTCGATGTCGAAGAGAAGCAGCAAGAGCGGATGTCAGTTGGCGGCCGCGCCGGTTCCCAGGATCTCTCCCAGGAGCGAAGTGTCCAGGTTGCCTCCCGATACGACCGCGCAGATGCGCCGTCCGGCGGTGGCAATGCGGCCGCCGAGGAGCGCCGCCGCCGTCGCCGCGCCGGAATACTCCACCACGAGCTTGCGGCGCATGACCAGGTGGGCTGCCGCGCGCCGGATCTCTTCGTCTTCCACCAGCACCACATCGTCCAGGAGCGCGGCGGCGTGGGCATGCGTGAGGTCGCCCGCGCGGGTCGGGGCCAGGCCGTCGGCGATGGTGTCGACGTGGGACAGCGTGTGGGGACCGCCCGCGTCCAGGGCACGTCGCATGGTGGGCGCGCCCACCGGTTCCACCCCGATCACCGCAGCGTCGGGATTCAGCCGCCGCAGCGCCGCCGCGCAACCGGACATCTGTCCGCCTCCGCCGATCGGAACCAGCAGCGTGTCCACCTCCGGCCAGTCCCGGTGCACCTCCAGCGCGACCGTTCCCGCACCCGCGATGATCCACGGATGATCGAAGGGGGGAACCATGACCAGTCCCTCCTCGGCCGCAATCTCTTCGGCGCGAACCCGCCGGTGCTCCGAAGTCGTGCCCGCGAACTCGACCCGCGCACCCAGCCGCCGGGCGCCATCGCTCTTGACCCGGGGCGCGGTCGTCGGCATGACCACAACCGCCCGCACACCTCTGAGTCCGGCGGCGAACGCAACCGCTTGCGCATGATTGCCGGAGGAATAGGTGATGACGCCGCGCGCAAGCTCCTCGGGCGACAAACGCGCCAGAAAGTTGCAGGCTCCGCGGGCCTTGAACGCACCCGCCTTCTGGAGCGATTCACACTTGAGCCGCACTTCGGCCCCGGTTGCATCGGAGAGGTCCGGATCGGGAATGAGGGGCGTGCGCACCACCATCCCCCCAATCCGCCCCGCTGCGGCCTCGATCTCCGCGAGCGACACCAGGTGACCCTCGCGGCCGCCTCGCCCGGCCTCCTTCTCCGCGCTACCGGCCATCATCGTCGTGGGTTGCGTCATCGTCGCGCACTGCCAGGTCGTCTTCCGCTGCCTGGACGTCGTGCGCTGTCACGTCTTCGCCCGCTGCCACGCCGTCTTCCGCGTCGGGATCGTCGCCCACCACCAGCGCCAGATCCACCACCGCATCGCCCTCGTCCAGGTTCACCATGCGAACGCCCTGGGTCGCGCGCCCCATCACCCGAATCTCCTCGACGCGCTGGCGATTCACCACCCCTTTGCGGGTAATCACCATGATCTCGTCCTGGTCGCGCACCGCCTTTACCGCCACCACCGCCCCGCCGCGCTCCGACGCCTTCAGGTTGATCACGCCCAGTCCGCCGCGCTGCTGCAGCCGGTAGTCGTCGATGCGGCTGCGCTTGCCGACCCCGCCCTCGGTCGTGACCAGCAAGGCCTCGCTCTCGTCGCGCACCACCACCATTCCGACCACCTCGTCCCGGCCCATCAGCCGAATGCCGATCACGCCCTCGGCCACGCGCCCCATCGGCCGCACATCGCCCTCGTTGAAGCGAATCGCCTTCCCGTCGCGCGTCGCAAGCACAATCTCGTTGGCTCCGTCGGTAATGCGCACATCGATCAGCTCGTCGCCGTCGCGGAACTTGATCGCATAAATCCCGAGCGTGCGCACATTGCCGTAGGCCGAGAGCGGCGTCTTCTTCACAATCCCGTCGCGGGTGCAGAAGAAGAGGAAGCGATTGTCGTCGAACTCCCGCACCGGCAGCACCGAGGCCACCTTCTCGCCCGGCGCCAGCTCAATGAGATTGACGATCGCCTTGCCCTTGGCGTAACGGCCGCCCTCGGGGATCTTCCAGACCTTGACCCAATGACAGCGCCCCTGGTTGGTGAAGACCATCAGGTAGTCCTTGGCGCGGGCCACGAAGAGGTGCTCGACCCAGTCCTCCGCGCGCGTCTCCATTCCCAACATGCCCCGTCCGCCACGCCGCTGGGTTCGGTAGGTGTCGATGGCAATGCGCTTGACATAGCCCTTGCGCGACATCGTGAGAATGACTTCCCGGTCGGCGATCATGTCCTCGTCCTCAAACGAGGCGGCGGTGCCGATGATCTCCGAGCGCCGGTCGTCGCCGTACCGCGCGGCCATCTCGCGCAGCTCGTCCTTGATGATCTCCATGCGCACACCCCGGTCGGAGAGGATGTGCACCAGCTCGCCGATCCGTTCCCGCACACTTGCCAACTCGGTGTCGAGCTTTTCCTTTTCGAGCCCGGTCAGACGGGCCAGCCGCATGTCCAGGATTGCCCGCGCCTGCCGTTCCGACAGGTCGAATCTGCCCTGGAGCGCCACCGACGCCTCGGCCGCATCCTGCGATCCGCGAATGATGCGCACAACTTCGTCGATGTTGTCAACCGCAATGCGCAAGCCTTCCAGAACGTGTTCGCGTTCCCGCGCCGCCGCCAGATCGAACTCGCTGCGCCGCACAACAACGCTGTGGCGATGATCGATGAAATGAAGAAGCATCTCCCGCAGCGGCATGACCCTGGGCACGCCATCCACCAGCGCCAGCAGAATTGTGCCAAAGGTGGATTGCATCTGGGTATGCTTGTACAATCGGTTGAGGACCACATTGGGGACGGCGTCGCGCTTGAGGTCGATGACCACCCGGAGCCCGTCGCGGTCGGATTCGTCGCGGAGGTCGCGGATGGAGGTCAGCCGTTTGTCGCGCACAAGGGCGGCAATGTGTTCGATCAGGCGCGCCTTGTTGACCATGAAGGGGATTTCGCTGACGATGATTCGCGCCGCGCCGGTCCTGTCGTTTTCCTCGATCTCGGCACGGGCCCGAATGACGACTCTTCCGCGCCCGGTGCGGTAGGCCTCGCGAATTCCCGCGGTGCCGCAGATGTAGCCCCCGGTCGGGAAGTCCGGACCGGTGATGAGCGCCTCGAGCGATTCCTCCGGCAGATCCGGATCGTCGATCAGCGCCAGAAGGCCATTCACCACTTCGCCGAGGTTGTGCGGGGGAATGTTGGTCGCCATCCCCACGGCGATCCCGGACGAGCCATTGACCAGCAGATTGGGGACCTTCGAGGGCAGAACGGTGGGTTCCTTCAGCCGCCCGTCGAAGTTTTCGGCAAAGGGAACCGTGTCCTTGCCGATGTCGGACAGCAGCTCCATGGAGAGCCGTTGCAGCCTGGCCTCGGTGTAGCGGTAGGCCGCCGCGGAATCGCCGTCGATCGACCCGAAGTTGCCCTGCCCGTCCACCAATGGATAGCGCAGCGAAAAAGTCTGCACCATGCGTACAAGGGCATCGTAGACCGCAAGATCGCCGTGCGGATGATACTTCCCGAGCACCTCGCCGACCACAGTCGCGCACTTCTTGTAGGGGCGCCCGGGCGACAGCCCCAACTCCGACATTGCATAAAGGATGCGGCGGTGAACCGGTTTCAGGCCATCGCGCACATCGGGGAGCGCGCGTTGCACATTGACGCTCATCGAATAGTCGATGAACGACTCGCGCATCTCCTGTTCAAGGATTCGTTCGAGGACTCTTTCGCCTACGCTTCCGGTTGTGTTTTCTGCCATGCAAGACCCCTGGCGGCAACGCATCTGATTGTGCGTGTGATTGTGGCGGACAGCCTTTATGATAACGATTTAGGCAACTTTGGGGAAGGGGTTGCGAGCCGTGTCCGTTACGCCATCGCGACGAACTCCGTCCCTCTCGCCAGCCCCGCCCCCCGCACCGCCCGCCGCACGGCCTCGCGCCCCACCGCACGCGCCACCGCCCCCACGTGGAGCGCCCTCCCGCCGGTCCGCGCGGCATCCCTTGCGGCCACCACCGGAGCGCCGTGAATCACCTGCCCGATCTTGCGCGGATCGACCTCGACGAAAGCCTCCACCCCCACCCCCTGGCGCTGGAACTCGCGCGCCAGCGCCTTGCCCGTCGGACCGGCTCCCCACACGACCACTCCGGTGCGGTCCCGGAGCAGGCTGTGGCGCAGATGGTGTACGCGGCAGGCGCGAAAGGCTTCCAGCGAATAGGCCGGGTGCGTGCGGCTGAGACGGTCCCGCCGGTCGCGCCAGTCGAGCAGCACGCGCGGCACGCTCACGAAGCGGTGGCCCCGGCGCCAGAGGCGAAGGAGGAGGTCGTAGTCCTCGGGCCAGCCCCGGTCGCGGTAACCGCCGGCTTCGGCGAGGACGCGGGTGCGAAAAAGGAAGGTCGGGTGCGCCAGCGGGCATTCGACGAAGAGGTTGGCGGCCACGGACTTGCAGTCGGTCATGGCGTTGAGCCAGGCGATGTATTCGGCGCCCCGCGGCGTGATGTCCACGGTCGGAATCCGCCGGACGCCGGTGCCGCAGCCGGCCAGCCCGGGAGAGCGTTCGAGCAGTGCGAGCTGCTCTTCCAGCCGTTCCGGGTGGGCGATGTCGTCGGCATCCATGCGGGCGATGTATGGCCCGCGCGCCTCGGCGAGACCCCGTTGCAGCGCCGGCACCAGCCCCCGCCGCCCCGCCCCCACCACCCGGATGCGCGCATCGCGCCGGGCCCACTTCCGCACAACCCGGCCCGTGCCGTCGCGGGAGCCGTCGTCGACGACCACGATCTCGATATGGCGATGGGTTTGCGCGGCCAGCGACCGCAGCGCCTCACCCACGGTGGCCTCCGCGTCGCGTACCGGGAGCACAACCGAGACCAGGAGACCGGTGCGCCGCGCGTCCCCCCGGCCGCCGGACCCGGAGCCCGCCACCGCTTGCCCGCCCGCCTGGCCGCGCCCGCTCACGCCGTCATCCTCCACCCATCCCCAACTCCGCCGCCAGAAACCGCCCGGTTGCGCTCTCCGCCACCGTGGCCACCTCCTCCGGCCGCCCCATCGCAACCACGCGGCCACCCTTTGGACCCGCCCCCGGCCCCAGGTCCACCACCCAGTCGGCCTCGCGAATTACGTCGAGGTCGTGCTCGATGACGATCAGGGTGTGTCCGGCGGCGACCAGCTTGCGGAGAACCGCGACCAGTTGGGCCACCTCGGCGGCCGAGAGTCCGGTCGTGGGTTCGTCCAGGATGTAGAGTTTGCGTTTTCCCCGGCGCCCGGCCGCGCCCGCCAGCTCGCGCGCGATTTTGAGACGTTGCGCCTCGCCCCCCGATAGATGGGTCGCGGGCTGTCCCAGACGCACATATCCCAGTCCCACCTGCTGCAACTGCCAGAGCGCCTGGCCCAGCCGCGGTTCGCGGAGGAAGAAGCGGATGGCGCGATCGACGGTGAACTCAAGAACATCGGCGATGGAACGGCCCCGGACCCGGACCGCGAGGACCTCGGGACGGTAGCGGCGGCCACCGCAGTGCTCGCAACGAACGTGGATATCGGCCATGAAGACCATCTCGACGCGCACGAAGCCGGCTCCCGCACAGGCTTCGCACCGCCCGCCCCTGACATTGAAGGAGAAGCTACCCGCCGTCAGACCCGCGTGCCGCGCCCCGGGCTGCGAGGCGAAGATGCGCCGGATCTCGCCCCAGGCGCCCATGTAGGTGACCGGATTCGAGCGCGGCGTGCGACCGATCGGGCTCTGGTCGACAAGCGCCACATCGTCGATCCGCTCCAGCCCGGTGACCGCGCGCCACGAGCCGACCGCCTCGCCGAGGTGTTTCCGGGCCGAGGTGCGCCCCTCCCCGACCTCGCGTTCGAGCGCCCGGAAGAGGACATCGTGTACCAGGGTGGACTTGCCCGATCCGGAGACGCCGGTGACCACGGTGAAGGCATGCAGCGGAAACTCGGCATCCACGTCGCGGAGATTGTGCAGGGTGGCGCCCCGAACGACGATGCGCGCGCCATCGACGGGACGCCGGGAGACGTGGAGGGAACCAGACGCTTCGCCCTGCTTCCGGTGCCGCCATTCATCGCGCTCGGCCAGCGCCGCCGGAGGGCCTTCGAAGACGACCCGGCCGCCCCGGTCGCCCGAGCCGGGTCCCAGCGCCACGACATGGTCGGCGGCCCGGATCGCGGCCGCATTGTGTTCCACCACCACAACGGTATTGCCGCCGTCGCGCAGGCGGCCGAGCAGCGCGAGGAGGGCGTCGATGTCGGCGGGGTGCAGTCCGACCGAGGGCTCGTCGAGCACGTAGAGCGTGTCCACCAGGCGTGCGCCCAGGGCATTGGCCAGCGAGATCCGTTGCGCTTCGCCGCCGGAGAGGGTGCGCATCTGGCGGCCGAGCGTCAGGTATTCCAGGCCGACATCCACCAGAAAGCCGACCCGCGACGCAAGCTCGCGCAGGAGCGTGGCGGCGATCCGCCTCTCCATGGGACGCAGCTCCAGGCCTTCGAGCCAGGTGCGAAGATCCGCGATCGGAAGCTCCGCGACCGGTCCGATCCCGAGACCGCCCACAGTCACCCATCCCGCCTCCGGGCGCAGCCGCGTGCCCCGGCAGGCGCGGCAGGGCATCGGCCGCTGGTACCGGCGCAGGAAGACGCGAATGTACTGCTTGTACCGCTTCGGTTCCTTCGAGGCAAGAAAGTCCAGCACCCCCTGGAAGTCGCCGCTTCCCTGCAGCACCGCCCGCCGGAAACCGGCCGGGAGACGCCGCCAGGGAGCGTGCCACGAGACGCCTCTGTCCAGCGCGAAGCGGCGCAGCCGGTCCCGTTCGCGGTCGTAGCGCGGCTTGGCCCAGGGATCGACCGCCCCCTCGCTCAGCGATGCCTCGTCGTCGGGAACGATCAGCGCGGGATCGTATTCCAGGGTGGCGCCGAAGCCGGTGCAGTGAGGGCAGCTTCCGTAGGGATTGTTGAAGGAGAAGAGCCGCGGTTCGGGTTCAAGAAAGCTCCGTTGCGGGTGGCGCGGGCAGCGGAAGCGCTCCGAGAAGGCAATCCGGCGATCCCCCTCCTTCCCAGCGCCCGGCAGCACCGCCACCGCCTCCCCCTCCCCCTCGCGCAGACAGGTGGTGAGCGCATCGGCCACCCGGTCCTTCCAGCTTCGGTCCGGCCCGGCCACCGCCCTTACCCGGTCCACCACCACGATCACCTCGCGGGCGGCGGCAAGATCGGGACCGCCCCGGCCCGCATCACCTTGCCCCGCGTGGTGCCGCTCGCCGCTGCCGCGAGCACCCGGCCGGCTCCGTGCGGACGCTTCGCCCCCGGCGTCCGCCTTCGCCCCATGGCCCGCCAACAACGCATCGATCCGGGCCGGCTCCCCATCCACAATCACCCGTCCGAACCCCAGCGCCCGCAAATTCTCAGCGAGTACGCGGTGCGTCACCCGTTCGCTGCGCACCAGCGGAAACCCGATCATGATGCGCGTTCCGGCCGCCAGCGACGCCAACCGTTCCCCCGCGCTGGTCACCGAATCGGGGCGCACTTCCTCGCCGCAATCGGGACAGATCGTGCGGCCCGCGCGGGCGAAGAGCAGCCTCAGGAAGTCGTGGATCTCGGTCGCGGTGCCGACAGTCGAACGGCTGGAGGTGGTGGGATTGCGCTGCTCGATCGCGACCGCCGGCGAGATCCCGTCGATATGGTCCACATCGGGCTTGTCCAGGCGTTCCAGAAACTGGCGCGCATAGGTGGAGAGCGCCTCGACGTAGCGCCGCTGTCCCGCCGCGAAGAGGGTGTCGAGCGCGAGCGAGGACTTGCCCGACCCGGACGGCCCGGTGATCACCGTCAGGACGCCGCGCGGCAGATCGAGGTCGATTCCCTTCAGGTTGTGCTGGCGCGCGCCCCGGATCCGAATCGGCCTGTCCATGGGCAAGCGCACCTCACTCCAGGATCCCCTCCGCCGGGGTGGTCTTCCCCCTGGGCCGCCCCGTGCGGTTTGCGGCCGCCCGCTACAGACTCCGCGCTGCGTCCGCCCGTGCGCGGGTAAGCGACCGGTTGCCAACGCGAGCGGAATCCCCGACCGTGGAACGCCGGACGCACCCAATTCCAGTTCCAGGGGGCGGCCGCGCGGGCGGTCGTATGGGCGGTCGTCTCTCAAGCTACAGCAACCCGAACAGCCCGTGGACCGCTTCCCGGCGCCGGGGACGGCGGTTCGTGCGCGGGCCACCCCACTGTGAGGTTCCCATGGACATCTATCCGCGCGCCGATCTTCGCGGCATGCAGCGCTACCTCCCGGACCGTTCGCCGATCCGGGCCGATCTGGGCGACAACCGCAATCTCTGGGGCGCCCATCCGGCCGCGCTGGAGGTGCTCGCCCGCGCCGGAACCCGCGAGGCGTCCGAGTATCCGGGCAGCTACGCCGAGGCGCTGACCGAAGCGGTGGCGGCCCGGCTGGAGATCGCGCCCGCGTGCGTGACGACGGGGGCGGGGGGGACGGGGGTGCTGGACGCGCTGATGCGGTCGGTGGCGCCCACAACGATGCGTTACCTGGATCCCGGGTGGCCGGCGGCCGGGATGCTGGCCCGCATGAATGGGCACGAACCCGTCGCGGTGGAGTGGGGGGCGGGGCTGGGGGATCCGGTGGCCTTCGCGGGCTCCGGTCCGGCAATCGTCTTTGTGGCGAATCCGGCGAACCCGACGGGGGAAGCGATCCCGGACGACTGGATCCGCGCCGTGCAGGAACAGACCGAGGCGGTCGGAAGCGTCCTCATCATCGACGAGGCCTACGGGGAATACAACCGTGCCCCGAACGACCGCACGCCCTTCGAGATGGCGCTGGCGAGCGAGCGCACGATCTGCGTCAAGACGCTGTCGAAGGCCTATGGACTGGCCGGACTCCGGGCCGGGTACGGCGTCGGCAATCCTTCGCTGATCCTTGAAGTGGACAAGGCGCGCGGTCCCTTTGTGGTGTCCAGCGTGGCTTCGCGGGCCGCCGCCGCCGCGATCTCCAGCGATTCGAGCTGGTTGGCCGACACCATCGCCGAGACCCGCGCCAACCGCGAGCGCCTTCAGTCGTGCCTGCGGCACCGCGGCTGCACCGTCCCCGTATCGGCCGCCAACTTCGTCTTCATCCTGCACCCCCGCGACCAGCTTGCCGGCACAACCCGCGCCCTGGAACGCCTCGGCGTCCGGGTCCGTCCCTTCCACGGGCCCACCGAGCTGGCCAATGGCCTGCGCGCCACCCTCGCCCCCTGGGAGCTGATGGAGCGGCTCCTGGACGCGCTCGACGTCGTGGCCAGCGGCGCACTCGCCACCGGCACCGCCGCCGCAACGCCTTCGCCCGCAACCCCGGCATGAGCACAGGCTACGAGGAGGAAGTCCTCGGCAAGGCCTACGATTCGCGCCTCATGGCGCGGCTGCTGCGCTATCTCCGTCCCTACCGGCTCCCGGTGGCCGGGGCGCTGGTTCTCCTCATGCTGTCGGCGCTTCTGGGCGTGGTCGGTCCCTACCTCACCAAGATCGCCCTCGACGAAGCGATCCCGAATGGCGACCTGGACCAGCTTGCCACCCTCGCCGCGCTCTTTCTGGGCACCATCGTCCTGATCTTCGTCTTCCAGTATGTGCAGGCGCTGGTGACGACCTGGCTGGGGCAGCGCGTGATGTACGATCTGCGCACCCGCATCTTCCGCAAGTTGCAGGAGCTGGACCTTTCGTTCTACGACCGCAATCCCGTGGGCCGGCTGATGACCCGCATCACCTCCGATGTGGAAACGCTCAACGAACTTTTCAGCTCGGGCGTGGTGACGGTCTTCGGCGATCTCTTCATCCTGTTTTTCATTGTGGCGGCCATGCTGCGAATGGACGCCGAGCTGGCGCTGGTCACCTTCAGCGTCCTTCCTCTGGTCGTCTACGCCGCCTTCCTCTTCCGGTCGCGCATCCGCTCCGCCTACCGCGACATCCGCGTACGTCTCGCCCGCCTCAACGCCTTCCTCCAGGAGCGCTTCACGGGAATCCGCATCGTTCAACTCTTCAATCGCGAGAACGCCGCCCACCGAATCTTCAAGTCCCTTGACAACGACTACCTGTCCGCGCATCTGCGGTCGATCACCGCCTACGCCCTCTTCTTCCCGATCATCCAGCTCTTCACCTCGATTGCGCTGGCGCTGATTATCTGGTACGGTGGTCTGTCCATGGTCGAGGGAGTCGTGACGATCGGGGTGCTGGCCGCTTTCCTGGATTACGCCCGGCAATTCTTCCGCCCGATTCAGGATCTGTCGGAGAAGTACAACCTGTTGCAGGGCGCGATGGCGTCGTCGGAGCGCATTTTTCGTCTGCTGGACCGCGAACCCGGGATCCGTTCGCCCGCCGCGCCGAGGTCGCTTCCCCGCGGAAACACCGGCGAGATTCGCTTCGAGAAGGTCTGGTTCGCCTACGGCGAGGAGTGGGTGATTCGCGATCTTTCCTTTACGGTGGCGCCCGGCGAGAAGCTTGCGATTGTGGGTCACACGGGTGCGGGCAAAACGACAATCATCAATCTGCTGATGCGATACTACGAACCCCAGCGAGGCCGAATCCACCTGGACGGCGTGCCGATCGACGAGCTGCGCCTGGAGGACTTGCGCGCGCGGATCGGGCTGGTGCTGCAGGACATCTTCCTCTTCAGCCGGTCGGTTTCCTACAATGTGCGTCTGGGTTCGGAGTCGATTGGAAGGCAAGGGGTAACGGCGGCACTGGATGCGGTCGGCGCCGGTGATTTTGTCGCGCGGCTGCCCCAGGGTGCGGAGGAACCGTTGGGAGAACGGGGGACGCGGCTCTCGGTCGGGGAACGCCAGCTCCTGTCCTTCGCGCGTGCGCTGGCCTTCGATCCGGCCGTTCTGGTTCTCGACGAAGCAACGAGTTCGGTCGATTCCCGGATCGAGGCGCGCATCGAGGAGGCGACCGGAAGACTGTTGCGGGGCCGCACCTCGCTGGTGATTGCGCATCGGCTGTCGACGGTGCAGGGATCGGATCGAATCCTGGTCATGCACCACGGGCGTCTGGTGGAAGAGGGTGAACACAACGAACTTCTTGCCCGCGGGGGACTGTATCGTCGGCTGCACGAGCTGCAATTCGCCGGAAGCGCCGCGTGACGCCGCAATGGATGGCGGCCCGTTGCCCGCACCGCGGCCCCGCATGTACCATGAGCCCAAGTGCATGAATCCATGGAAGCAGGACAGATGAACCATCCCGATCCCCCGCGCCCGGCCGCTGCGGCTCCCCGGCGCACCCGCCGTCGTCCCGGGGGCGTGAAGAGCTCCAGCGTTCCCGCCGACTTCGAACGGCGCACGCGGCCTGACGCTTCGCTCGACGATCTCGACCTTGAGCTGGCGGGTTCCTTCCTCGCCAACACCCCCGGCGGCGGCAGCGGCAAGACCCCGCTGGACGCGCTGCGCTACTACGGTCTGGTGCGTGGACGGGAGCCCCGCTGGGAGATCACCAATACGGCGCTTCTTCTCTTCGCCCGCCCCCCCGCCCGCCACTGGAATCCGGGCGCCGGGATCCGGGTGATGAGGGTGGCCGGCACCGCTCGCATTCCCGGTCGCAACAGCACCACGGCGATGGGATACGCGGGACCGCCGCTCGCCACCGCCCTGCGCGACGCCCTCAGGCTGGCCCGGGAGCGCATCCGCGAATCCGAACCGCTGCGGCATATCTTCTTCCGCCCGGTGCCGGAGTATCCAAGGGCGGCGTGGCGCGAGATCCTCCTCAACGCGATCGTCCACCGCAGCTACGAGGGAACATCCGAGATCGAGGTGGTCTTCTACGACGACCGGGTCGAGATCGCCAGCCCGGGACTCCCTCCGGAGCCTCTCTCGCCCGATGGCATCCGCAGAGGCGAGGTCGCCCGCAAGGCACGCAACCCGTTGTTGTGCCGAATTCTGGAGGAGGCGGGGCTGGTCGCGGCAAAGGGAGAGGGACTCGCCGGCGCCTACCGGGCCATGGCCGATTCGATGCTGGCCGAGCCCGAGCTGGGGCACCGCAACGGACACTTCCTGGTCACGCTGCGCAACGCGCCCGCCTACTCTCCCGCGGGACCGGGGTGGAAGCGAATCGTGGGCAAGATGGAGATCGATCCGGAGCAGAAACGGATTCTGCTTGCCTGTCCCGACGGCTTTACGCGCGACGAATACTGCCGGCTGAACGAGGCAGGCATCACCGAAGCCCGGCGGCGCCTCCGGGAACTCGTCGAAAAGAACATCGTCGAGCCGGTGTCCTCCGGGGCCGGCAAGCCCGCCACCTATTACCTTACGGCCGATCTCGACGCGCGGCGCTGGTTCCTCGAAGACCGCGTTCCCAAGCTGCGCGAGTACTTCCGCGGCCAGTCCGGGCTACGCAACACCGACTACCGCACCCTCTTCGACACCAGCTACGCCGTCGCCCGCCGCGAACTCCTCGGCCTCGCCGAAGACGGCTTCCTTCGGGTGGTCGGCCAGGGACGCGGCCAACGCTATCTTCCGGCGCTGGGACTCCGCGACTGACCCCAACCGGGTCCCGCCGGCAAGCGCAGGCGCCCGGCGAAAGCCCGGCAGCCGGCAGGCACGGGCAGGCACAAGCCAATCATTCCAACAATCCGAAAGTAAGGAAGCAATCTCATGGCACTCCCCCTGATCGCAGTCATCCTCGTCGCCATTGGCGGCGTCGTCTTCACCATTCCCTCGCGCAATCCCAAGGTCTCCAACCGACTCGTCGGCTTCGGCCTGATGGGAGTCGGCGGACTCGTTCTCCTGAGCAACGTCTTCGTGGTAATTCCGGTGGGCGAAGTCGGCGTCGAACACTTCCTGGGGCGCGTCAAGGACCGGCCACTCGAACCGGGCGTCCGGACCATCAATCCGCTGGCCAGCGTGGAGAAGATGTCCATTCGCGAGCAGTCGTATCCGTCGCAGGGAAGCGTGGAGCAGATCGATGCGCAGACCTCGGAACAGCTCAACGTCACGCTGGAGGTCTCGATCATCTACAAGATTCTGACCGAAAACGTGCCCGGGATCTTCAGGGAGATCGGCAGCGAATCCGACATGGAGCGGCAGTTCGTCCTCAATTCGGTTCGCAATGGAGTGCGCGACGCGGTGGCCACCAAGTCGATCAACGAGATCTTCTCGCCGAACCGGCGCGATGTGGCCGAAGCGATGCGGACCGAGATCCAGTCCAAGGCGGGCACCCGGTTCGAGGTTGAGCAGGTCTTCCTGCGCGATGTCCAGGCGCCGGAGCGAGTGCGCGACGCGATCGAGCAGAAGCTGGAACGCGAGCAGCAGGTCGCCGCCGAGGAGTTCCAGACGCAGATCATCCAGGAGCAGGCGCGCCAACAGGCCGAGGAAGCCAAGGGAATCGCCGAGGCCCAACGGATCATCTCGGAGGGGCTGTCGCAGGAATACCTGACCTTCTTCTACATCCAGCAGCTCTCGCAGATGCCGGAGGGAACGCTCGTGTACGTGCCCACCGAGGGAGGGATTCCGCTGATCCGGAATCTGGGCGGCGGCAGGTAGGACCCCGGGGCGGGGGGAAGGGAAGGTGGGTCGCGGAGGAAGGCGCCGGACGCGCTGGCTGGTCCTGCTCGCCGGAGTGGTGGCGCTGGCGGTGCTCCTGGGGCCGGGGGCCGGTTGCTCGCCCGTCTACGTGATCCGGGCCGGGTGGGAGGAAGCGCGGATTCTGCGGGGACGGCAGCCGATCGACGAGGTGATCGCCGCGCCGGAAACCGCCGAGCGGACGCGGGTGAAGCTGCGCCTGGCGACCGAGGCGCGCGCCTTTGCCAGGGACCGGTTGGGTCTTGACGTCGGCGACAGCTACACGACCTACACCGAGCTCGACCGCGACACCTTGGCGATGGTGCTCTCGGCGGCGCACCGCGACCGTCTGGAAGCGCTAACCTGGTGGTTTCCCATTGTGGGACATGTGCCGTACCGGGGATTCTTCAGTCTCGACGGGGCGCTGCGCGAGCAGGAATCGCTCGAGGAGGAGGGGTTCGACACCTGGCTGCGCCCGACCTCCGCCTTCAGCACCCTGGGCTGGTTCTCGGATCCGCTCCTCTCGACGGTGGTCCGCTACGACGAGGTGGAGTTGGTAACGACGGTGATCCACGAACTTTCCCACAACCATCTCTTCGTGCCGGGCCGGGTGCGCTTCAACGAGAGCTTCGCCACCTGGGTGGGCCGGGCCGGAGCGGTTCAGTTCTTCTGCAACCGCCAGGGCGAGGGTCCGAATGCCGAGTGGTGCCGCAGCGCGCGCGACCGCTGGGACGATGTGCAGCGATTTTCGCGCTTCATGGATGAGCTGGTGGCCGACCTGCAGGCGCTCTATGGCGACGCCGAGCTGGTGAGCGCGGCGAAGGTGGCCGGGCGGGAGCGGATCTTCGCTTCGCACCTGGAGCGCTTTCGCACGGAGCTGCGGCCGCGTCTGGTGGCGCTCTCCTTCGCCGGCTTCGAGTCCACTCCGCTGAACAACGCAACCCTGCTCGCCCGGATGCGCTATTATCATCGGTTGCCCGCGTTCGAGTCGCTGTCGCGTTCGCACGGGGGATCGCTCGCGGCAGCCATCCGGGAGCTGAGGGCCGCGATTCCCGCAACGGACAACCCCTTCACCCTCCTCCCCGCCCCGCCCACCCCCTCACCCGCGGACCGCCCGGACCCGGCCACGCCCTCCACGCTTCGTCCGGCTCCGGTGCCGCAACCACGCCCCTGACCCGATCGCTTCCTCCGGGTCCATTACCTTTGTGAGCCCGATCCCCTTTACCCGCAGCGACCATGTCCGTACCCGGCGACAAGGCCTACAACGCCTCCTCCCTTGAGCGCAGATGGCAGGCGCGCTGGGAGCGTGACCGCACCAATTCCTTCTCCCTGGACGAACTGCGCACGGCCCCGCGCCCCTACTTCAACCTGATGATGTTCCCCTACCCTTCAGCCGAGGGGCTGCATGTGGGCAACATCTACGCCTTCACCGGAGCCGATGTCCACGGACGCTTCAAGCGTTTGCAGGGCTACAACGTCTTCGAGCCGATCGGGTTCGACGCCTTCGGGATCCACTCGGAAAACTTCGCGCTCCAGACCGGCAAGCATCCCTCGCGGCTGATTCCGGCGAATATCGCCAACTTCCAGCGCCAGTTGCGGCGCATCGGCGGCATGTTCGACTGGGGTCACACGGTAGACACCACCGATCCCGCCTACTACCGCTGGACCCAGTGGCTCTTCCTCCAGTTCTACCGCAGGGGACTGGCCGAAAAGAAGGAAGCCCCGGTCAACTGGTGCCCTTCGTGCATGACGGTGCTCGCCAACGAACAGGTGATCGTGGGGGAGTGCGAGCGTTGCGGAACCGGGGTCGAGCAGCGCTTCATACGCCAGTGGTTCCTGAAGATCACCAACTACGCCGAACGGTTGCTGCGGAATCTGGAGCGCATCGACTGGTCCGGCGTCACCCTTAAGGCGCAGGCCAACTGGATTGGCCGTTCCGAGGGCGCGCAGCTTCGCTTCCCGGTCTTCCGGCCGCGGGTGCCGAATCTGATCGTCGAGGTCTTCACCACCCGGCCCGACACGGTCTACGGGGCCACCTATGTCGTTCTCGCGCCCGAACATCCGCTGGTGGACGACATCACGACCGACGACCGCCGCGCCGAGGTGGAGGCCTACCGGGAGCGGGCCCGGGCCATGGACCTGGTGACACGGAAACGGATCGAGAAGGACAAAACCGGGGTCTTCACCGGGGGACTGTGCGTGAATCCGGCGACGGGCGATCGCATCCAGGTCTGGATCGCGGACTATGTGCTGATGGGGTACGGAACCGGGGCGATCATGGCGGTTCCGGGACACGACGAGCGCGACTTCGACTTTGCGACCGCGCACGGGTTGCCGATTGTGCGCGTGGTGGCCGGGCCGGGCGACGATGCCGACACCCCGCTGACCGAAGCGTACGAGTACCCGGCGGGCGTTCTGGTCAACTCGGGGATCTACGATGGTCTGGAGGTCGCCGCGGGCCGGGACTCCATCGTCACGGATCTCTGCCGGGTGCGTCTGGCGCGGAGAAGAGTCACCTACCGGCTGCACGACTGGTGCATCTCGCGGCAGCGCTACTGGGGTCCGCCCATCCCGATCGTCCACTGCGACGACTGCGGCCCGGTCGCCGTCCCCGAAGAGGAGCTTCCCGTGCTGCTCCCGGAGGTGGAGGATTTTCGGCCCGACCAGTCGGGAGTCAGTCCCCTGGCGCGCGTGCGGGAATGGTACGAGGTCCCCTGTCCCGACTGCGGCCGGAGCGCGCGGCGTGAAACAGATGTTTCGGATGTCTTTCTCGACAGCGCCTGGTACTTCCTGCGCTACCCCTCCACCGACTTCGACGACCGTCCCTTCGACAGCGAGATTACCCGCCGCTGGCTCCCGGTGGACATGTACATCGGCGGCAATGAGCACGCCGTCCTTCACCTGCTCTATTCGCGCTTCGTGGTCATGGCGCTCAACGAGATGGGGCTGCTGGACTTCGACGAACCCTACGACCGCTTCCGTGCCCACGGCCTGATCATCCGCGAGGGCGCCAAGATGTCCAAGAGCAAGGGGAATGTGATTATCCCCGATCCGATCATCGAGCGCTACGGGGCCGACACCTTCCGGCTCTATCTCATGTTCCTGGGACCTTTCGTGGAGGGGGGCGACTACCAGGACCAGGGGATTTCGGGTCCGCACGGCTTCCTGCATCGGCTGTGGGAATCCGTGGTTCCGGAAGAGGGAGAGCTCTCGGTGAAGGAGGCCGACGAGGGTGTCGAGCGGAAGCTGCACCGCACGATCGCGCGCGTGACCGAACAGCTCGCGGAGCTGCGCTACAACACCGCGATCGCCGCCATGATGGAATACCTGAACGCGGTGCGGGCGGGGGGGAGGCGGCCGCGGCGGGCCGAGGTCGAGCCGCTGGTCTGTCTGGTGGCCCCCTTTGCGCCGCATATCGCCGAAGAGCTGTGGCGCCGGTTCGGTCACCGCGAAAGCATCTTCGAGGGAGCCAACTGGCCGGCCTTCGATCCCGCGAAGTGCGTAGAGGAAGAGAAGCGAATCGCGGTGCAGGTGAATGGACGGGTTCGCGGCACGGTGACGGCGCCGGTGGGAGCCGGGCGCGACGAGGTCATGGCCCGGGCACGCGCGGAGGCGAATGTGGCGCGGCACCTGGAGGGCACGAAGGTACGCAGGATCGTACACATTCCCGACCGCCTCCTTAACTTTGTGGTCGCGCGCGCCGCGGGAGTGGGACGCGGTAGCTGAACGAACGCCGGAAAAACCCGAGCCGGGACACACGCATGCAACTGGCACCGCCCAGAGTCGAAGAGACCGAAAAGCTCGCGATAGACGCCATCCGAATCCTCTCCATGGACGCGGTACAGGCGGCCAATTCGGGTCATCCGGGCGCACCGATGGGGCTGGCGCCGCTCGGCTATGTGCTCTGGACGCGACACCTTCGGCACAATCCGGGCAATCCCGGCTGGACCGGACGCGACCGCTTCGTGCTGTCGGCGGGCCACGCCTCGATGTTCATCTACAGCCTGCTCCACCTCTCCGGCTACGACCTCCCGCTCGCCGAGATCCGCAACTTCCGGCAGTGGGGCAGCCGCACCCCCGGACATCCCGAGTACGGTCACACGCCGGGGGTCGAGACCACGACGGGGCCTCTGGGGCAGGGTGTGGGGAATACGGTGGGAATGGCGCTGGCGGAGCGATGGCTGGCACAGCGCTACAACCGGCCGGGGCACCGCATCGTCGATCACCGAACCTGGGCGGTCTGCTCCGACGGCGATCTGATGGAGGGGATTTCGCACGAGGCGGCCGAGATCGCGGGACACCAGCGGCTGGGCAGGCTGACCTGGATCTTCGACGACAACCGGATCACGATCGAGGGTTCGACCGATCTGGCCACCGCCACCAACCAGCGGCGCCGCTTCGAGGGCTACGGCTGGCGGGTTCTCACCGTGGCCGACGGCACCGACACGCAGGCGATCGACGCGGCGCTGAGCGAGGCCCGGACCGACGACGAACGGCCGACGCTGATCGTCCTTGGCACCAGGATCGGCGAGGGAAGCCCGAATCTGGTGGGACGGGCCGCGACGCACGGCGCCCCGCTCGGCGCGGAGGAGGTGGCCGCGACGAAGCGCAACCTGGGGTATCCGTCCGCGGAGGCCTTCCATCTGGATGAGGAGGCGCTCTCGCATTGGCGGAAGCAGCGCGACCGGGGCGCTCGGTTGCAGGCCGAATGGGAGCGGCGCTTCGAGCGGTACCGCAAGGACTGGCCGGCGCTTGCGGCCGAGTACGAAGCCGGGATGAGGGGGGAGCTGCCGGGGGGGTGGGAGGACTCGCTGCCCGACCTGGCCGACGCTCCGGCGACCGCGACCCGGAATCATTCGGGCAAGGTCCTGCAAGGCGCTGCGAAGGCGATTCCCTGCCTGGTCGGCGGATCGGCCGATCTGGGCGGCTCCAACAAGACCGACATCGTGGGCGGGGGCGACCTTCTCGCCGAGTCGCCCGGGGGACGGATCATTCACTTCGGGGTCCGCGAACACGCGATGGGCGCAATCATGAACGGGATGGCGCTGCACGGCGGCATTCAGCCCTTCGGCGGCACCTTCCTGGTCTTTTCGGACTACATGCGTCCCCCGATCCGGCTGGCCGCGCTGATGAGGCTTCCCGTCATCTGCGTCTTCACCCACGACAGCATCGGTCTGGGCGAGGACGGTCCCACGCACCAGCCGATCGAGCACCTGGCCGCGCTGCGGGCGGTTCCCGGTCTGCTGGATCTCCGCCCGGCCGACGGACCCGAAACGGTGGAAGCCTGGCGCGCCGCCCTCCGCTACCGCACCGGCCCCTCCTTTCTCGCCCTCACCCGGCAAACCGTCCCCACGATCGACCGCCGCTCCGGCGCGGCCCCCGCCAGCGGCCTCCACCGCGGCGCCTACATCCTGCGCGAGGCCCCGGCCGGCACGCCCGATGCGGTCGTCATCGCATCCGGGTCGGAGGTCGGCGCCGCAATCGAAGCCCAAGGCGCACTTGCCGGGGAGGGGATCGGCGCGCGCGTCGTCAGCATGCCGAGCTGGCGGCTTTTCTCCCTGCAACCGCAGGCCTACCGCAACGAAGTCCTCCCGCCGGGTGTCCCCAAGGTGGCCGTTGAAGCAGGAAGCACCCTCGGTTGGGAACGTTGGACCGGCGCATCGGGCGCCGCGATCGGACTCGACCACTTCGGGGCCTCGGCGCCATCGCCCGAGCTCTTCCGCCACTTCGGGATCACCGCGGATGCGGTGCGGCGTGCCGTGCGAGGCCTCCTTGCAGGGTAGCCGACCAGGAACAATGCTCCGGGAGGAAGGAATGCGCAGCGGACGAGTCATCCGAATCACCCGCCTTGTGCTCACCGCCGCCGTTGCCGCCGCCTTCGCCCCCACCCCCCCCGCCACCGCCCAGGACACCACCACCGTCACCCGGCTACGCGGTCTGCGCGTCGAGGTCCCCAAACCATCGACCACCACCGGCGGCACCAGCACGGTCGAGATCGCAACCGATTCGCTGAGCGTCGTCGCGGCCGCCACCGCCGCTGAGTTCCTGCGGCGCGTTCCGCTCGTGCAGATGCGCGTCAACTCGCGCGGCGAGGTCCAACCCGATCTGCGCGGCGCCGAGGATCGCCAGATCGCCGTCCTCCTCGACGGCATCCCCCTCACCGTCGGGTGGGATCACCGCACCGACATGTCGATCATTCCCTTCACCGCGGTGCGTTCGGTCACGATTCTGCGCGGACTTTCGTCGATGCTGCACGGTCCCAACGTTCTCGGCGGCGCCTTCGAGTTCAAAGTCGCAAGCGGCGACGACGCCCCCGCGACCGCTCCGCCCTTTTCGGCCGCGGCTTCGCTCCAGGCCGACGGGGCCACCCGCATCACCGCCAGCGGCGGCGCGGTCATCGCCCGCGACTACGCCGACTGGATCGTGCGCGCGGGGGCCGGACACCGCGACAATCCCGGACTTCCGCTTCCCGGCGGCGTACACTCCGATCCCGATCTCGATCCGGCATTCCTGGCCGACTCCGAAGGCCGCCGCCTCAACTCCGACCACCAGCTCACCGACGGCTTCCTCTCGTTGCGCTACCAGGGCGAGGATGGCGGCTGGTTCTCGAGTCTGGTCACGGCGGCGGCCGGCGAGCGCGGCGTTCCCCCCGAGGCGCACGTCACCGATCCGCGTCTTTGGCGGTACCCCGACCAGAGTCGTATCGTGCTGGCCATGTCCGGTGGCACCAGCGAGTTCGAGAATGCCGGCGGGCGCGGCGATGTCGAGGCTTCCTTCGGGGTGGACCACACCCGCATCGCGATCGATCAGTACGATTCCCACCTCTACCGCTCGGTCGTGGACGGCGAAACCGGCGCCACGACTACCCTGACCGGCAGGCTGCTCGGCGACTATCTCTTCAACAACGGACCCGAGCTCTGGAGTTCGCTGACGCTGGCGAATGTGACCCATACCGAGAGCTTCGCGGACGGCACCGCCTTCGACTACGCGCAGCGGCTCTGGAGTCTGGGAAGCGAGGCCGAGATCGGCGGCGATGCCGGCGTCATCTGGAGCGTCGGCGCCTCGGTGGACGGCGCGGACACCCCGATGTCGGGCGACAAACCGGCTCTCGACGCCATCTGGGACTGGGGTGCGCGGACCGGAATCACGGTTCTGGGATCGGGCGGCGATGTCCTCTATCACGCCGGCGTCAGCCGCCGCACCCGCTTCCCCTCCCTGCGCGAACTCTACTCCGGTGCGCTGGGCCGCTTCGAGCCGAACCCCGATCTGCGCCCCGAGAGTCTGCAAGCCGGCGAGCTGGGCGTCACCGTCAGCATGGGCGAAAACCGGGTGCAAGTCGCGGGATTCCACCACCGGCTTACCGACGGCATCGTGCGCGCGCGGACCGTCACCACCGAAGGCATCCGCTTCAAGCGCGTCAATCGCGACAACGTGCGCTCAACCGGACTGGAAGTCCTTGCCGCCGGCGGCCACGGCCGACTCAGCTACGGCGGCGACCTCACCCTGAAGCGCGTCCGCATCTCCGATCCCCACGCCAACGAAGAAACGCGCGCCGAGTACGAACCGGGGATCTCGGCCACCATGAATCTCGGAGTACGCACGGTCTCCAATCTGGACCTGGCCGGGTTCGTCCGCTACCGCGGCGTTCAGTTCTGCGAGAATGTCGAGGTCTCGGGGCTGGACCGCATGGACGCGAGCGCAACGGTGGATCTGGAAGCCCGTCGCGACTTTGTGCTGGGAAGCGGGGGACGGCGCCTCCGGAGCATGGTCAGCGTGAGCAACCTGGCCGACGCGACGATGCTGGACCAGTGCGGACTTCCCCAACCGGGACGGATGCTGCGGATTCAGTTCAGCGTGGGGTGAGGGGTGGTGGCGCACGCGTCGCCCCGCTCGCGCCGGACGAGGCGAAGCTCAAGTCGCATCTGTCGGAACACCGCGAAACCTTTGGATTTCTGAATACGTGCCTGATGAGATGTTGGTTATGGCGAATGAGCGGCACTGGATCGTCCTGGACGACGGCGCGGTGCCCTTGGCGCGCATGAAGACGGGCTCCTCCAAGGATATCCTCGAGATTGGAAGTGACTACGTGCTCGTCCGCCAGCAGGATGATTTCGGGGTTGAGCGTTTGGCGATGTTCGGAATCGAACCCGGTTGACCAGAACCGGAGTTGGATCTTGGGGCCGCAGGAATCCGAGATTGAAGGCGGCGGGCTCCCACAGCTACGGGTTGACCTCTTGCGGCCGACGGGGCGCGGGGACGCAGAGGTACGGTTGGCACGACGGAGATCCTTCGATCTGGGCGAGCGGCACCATCTCGGCCACTGCCGGTGGGACGGAAATGTATCCGGCGTTCATGGCGCTCGACGGCGATCTTGCGGTGAGATCGGTCAAACTGGACCATCGGCCCCCATGCCTGGCTCGAATCCGGACGGGGGCCGCCGCGCGACCGCGCCCCCTCATATCACCTCCACGACCTCCAGCCGCAACCATCCCACCTTCCCGTCGGCCAGGACGATCTCGGCCCACTCGCCCGCGCGACGGTCGATCCGGACCGCGGTGCCGGCGTGCAGCGTGAAGACCGTCAGTCCCCCCTCTTCCGAAGGCGCGCTCAGGACCCGGGTCTCCGTGGCCATCACGATTGCGCGTTCCGCCTCCAGCGCTCCCGTCTCGCGCGCGATCAGGGTGCCGCCGAGGAGTACGGTTCCCAACGCGCCCAGGTGGAGCGTCGCCCGCAACCCGGCCGGCAACCGCCCGCGTCCGCGCAGCAGCACCACCGCGACGACCGCCGCTCCCATCGCCAGGTAACAGGCCGCCGCCCCGATCAGCAACCAACCTCCCGGGATCAGAGTCATCCACCAATCCACCGCCGTGAGCAGCCAGAAGCGGGGAAGGGGTTCGATCCGGTCGCGAAGCGTTCGCCGCACGATTTCGAGATTGGCGCGGATGTCTTCGGCGGCGGGGTCCAGGCGGGCGGCGCGTTCGTAGTTCAGGACGGCGCGGGCCACATCGCCGGTGCGGTAGTGGGCGTTGCCCAGGTTGTAGAAGAGTTCGGAGGATTCGAAGCCGCCCCGGAGCACCGAATCGTACTGCGCAACGGCCCCCGCGAAATCCCCGGCCTGGTAGAGGCGGTTCCCCTCGGCGAAGGAGGCGTCCTGTGGGGACGGGGGTGTGAGGAAGGGGGGCGTAGCGATCGGCGGCGGGGCCGTGGGTGTGGGAAGAGAGGCCGACAGTGCGGGGAACGCGGCCATCGGCGCGGGGAGGGAGGCCGCAACCAGCAAAGCCGTCATCCCCAACCTCCAGCCCCAACGACCAAATTTTCTGTGCCTCGTTTCGCTCGCCTCCCGTGATCGCGGCCAACCCGATCCCACCTCCCCTGCTCCTTCCAACGTGGCGGGCGACCAGGCCGTCTTCCCCTGCTCCCACGCCGCTGGGCCGCACCTCACCTGGCCAGCTCCCGCGCCAGATCGCCCATGATCGCCGCGGCCCTCGCCAGCACCCTCTCCGGCGACTCGCGATCCGCACCCGCCGGCGCAAACCGCTGCCGGTCGCAGTCGTCGAGACAGGCAAAGAGCCGCGCCAACGTACCCTCCGACACCCCGCGCCGCGCCGCCATTCGGCCGGCTTCCTCGCGCACCAACCCCGCCTCGGCAAGGTTCAGCTTGTCGGCCAGCAGCCCCTGCAACGCCCCGGCAACCTCGGCATGGAACTCCCGCGGATCGCCCGACGCCAAAGCGCGAGCCCGCGCCAGCCGCTTCTTCGCCATGCGGTTGGCCCGCCTCACCCGCGCGTAGGCCACATCCCCTTCGAGCCGGTCGCGGCGACGGCGCAGGACGAGCGCACCCCCGGCGGCGACCAGCGGCAGCAGGAAGACCACCCAGAACGCACCGGTTGCGAACAGCGACAGATCGGCCCGGCGCAGATTGGGCGCCCCGATGTGAATGAAGCGGATCTCGTCGCGCAAGGTCTCGACCGCCGCCGGAACGGCCCCGGACCCCTCGCCCGCAGAAGCCTCGCCGGTAACCGAAAGCCCCAGCGGCTGCGACCGCGCGCTCCCGTACTCCCCGGAAGCGGGATCGAACCAGGAAACCTCGATCGGAGGAATCGCCAGCTCGCCGGGCGTCCGCGGAATCAACACGTACTCGAATGTGCGCGTCCCGGCCAGGCTTCCCCCGCCCTCGGCAATCCGGTCGCTGGCTTCGGGCGGAAAAACCTCGAACTCCACCGGAAAGTCAAGCTCCGGCGGCGCCAGGGTGCGCAGATTTCCCGTCCCCGAATACTCGACCCGCAGTGTCACCGCCTCATTCGTCTCCACCGCGTTCTCGCTCAGCGTCGCCGACACCCCCAGCGTTCCCACATGCCCCGCAAACGACTCCGGCCTGCCCTCCACCGGCAGCGGCAGCACCTCGATCGTGACCGCCCTGGAAGCCACCACCACCGGAACGCGCCGGTCGAGCACGCTCGACAAATCAAAGATGTCGGCGAAAGGGTCCAGGGTCCGGCGATCGCGCACCCGCACCTGCGCCTCGATGCTCATCGGGTCCAGCGTCCGCGCACCCGGCCCCGTGGGGAAGAGCACCGTCCGCCGGATCGTCGCCGTCAGGTACTCGCTGCCATCGCGAATCACCTGCTCGGTCTGCGGCGAGGTCGGCTGTTCCAGCTCCTCCGACCAGAATCCGGTCGCCTGCGGCAGCGTCGTGATCGTGTAGGACGTCACCGGAACGCGCGTAAAGATCCGGTACTCGACCGTGACCGGCTGGTTCTCAAAGACCCGGGTTGCGGACAGATCGGTCTCGACAAACAGGTCCTCCGGCGCAATGGCTCCGCTCCCGTCACCCGCTCCGGCTCCCGCACCGGGATTGGCCCCGGGGGGCGGCGGCGCATCCGAGATGATCAGCATCACCGGCTCCGTCCGCACCGTCTGATCCCCCACTGCAACGCTCACCGGACCAATCTCGAAAGTCCCCTCTGTCAAGGCCTGAAACCGGTACTGGTAGGTGATCGCCATGCTTGTGCGACCACCCACAATCTGAATCGACGTCGATGTGCCCGCACCCAGGAAATCGGCGAAATCCTCCATCGGCGGCAGCACCGGGTCACTGTCAAGCTGTTGCGTACCAGAAACTTCCACATTCAGCACAAACTGTCGTCCCACCCCCACCTGCGGCGCGTTGAGGAAGGCGCGCGCACCAATCTCCTGGGCCGACGCGAGCGGGACCGATCCAGGCGCGGTTGAGCCCAACAAGAGCCAGAGGGGGAGGAAGCTCGACCACATCACGGCGGCCACGACCCGGGCAAGGACCGTCACGGTCGCCACACTTCGTCGCCTGCGGGATAAACCGCAACCCCAAACACCCATCCGCGCGCCGCGCCGCATCCTACAGTCCCGGGACCTCCCGACAACATCGCCACCCCTACCAATCCTTCCTCGGCCGCCGGCCCCGCGCCTGTGCCGCCTTCCGGTTTACCTCGCCCGGATCCTCGGTGATCGCCTGCAGGAGTCGCTCGGCCTGCTCGGGAGTCATCTGCGGCGGCGGCATCTCGCCCTGCCCTTCGCCGTCCTGCCGATCCCCGGGCTCCGATTCCCCGTCGGGTTCGCCGTCCTGCGGCCGGGGTTGCGGCTGGTCGTCTTCCCCCTGTGACGCGTCGTTCTCGTCTTCGCTCTCCTGGCCATCCGGGGGCTGCTGCCGGTCCTGCCCCGGTTGCGGCTGATCCTGGTTCTCCGCGTCGCTCTCCTCGCCTTCGCCGCCCTCGCGTTGCTGCTGCTGTTGTTGCTGCTCCAGTTGTTGCAGCGCGAGCTCAAGGTTGTGCTTGGCGTCCTGGTCGCCCGCATCGAGACGCAGCGCCTGCTTGTAGGCTTCGGCCGCCGGACCGGGTTGCTCCTGACGGATCAGTGCGTTGCCCAGGTTGTAGAGCGCGTTTGCCCGCCACTCGGGACCGGCGCCTTCGGCCGCCTCCAGGAACGCCTCCATCGCGCGCTGAAACTCCTGGCTCTGGTAGAGCGCGTTGCCTTCGTTGAAGCGGGCCAGCGGCAGCCCGGGCGCCTTCGCCAGCGCCTCGAGGTAGCGGGCGTGGGCTTCCTGAAAGCGGCCTTCGTCGTAGAGCCGGTTGCCGGCCTCGACCTCGCGGCGACCGTCCTGGGCCGCCGCCGGAACCGCCAGCCCGGCAGGTGCAAACGCGACAATCGCAACCGCAAACGCGGCCACAATCGAGAGCGCGCCCGCCCCGCCCGTCCCGGCGGACCGCAACCGTGCATGCAACCGAAGAGTTCTCATGCGGCTTCCTCCTCCATTTCCCGGGACCGGCGCCTCCGTCTGCCTGGCACGATGAACTCCAGCGCCAGCAGAAGCAACGCCGCCCCGAGAAAGATCTGGTACTGCTCCTCGAATTGGGTGATTTCCCTTGATTCCACCTCGCGGCCGCCCGCCTCGATCCGCTCGACCAGGCGCGTGAGCCCCCCGGTACCCTGTCCAATGCGATGGTACTCGCCCCCGGTTTGCAGCGCGATATCCTGGAGCGCGGTCTCGTTCAGCCGCGTGGTGATCACATTGCCCTGATCGTCGCGGCGAAATCTGCCGCTCGCCTCCATCCCCTCCACATCGGGCAGCGGAACCCCTGCGGGCGAGCCCACCCCGACCGTGTGGATGGTCACCTGCGCCTCGACCGCCGCCGCAATGGCTTCCGCGAGTCCCCCCTCGTGGTCTTCGCCGTCGGTGGCGATCACGACGATCCTGTTTTCGGCGGGCGTCTCCTCGAGCGCCTCGAGCGCCACGGCAATCGCCTTTGCCAGGTCGGTGCCCTGCATGGAGATGAGGCTCGGATCCATCGCATTCAGGAACATCATCGCCGCGCCGTAGTCGGCGGTGAGCGGACTCTGAACGAAGGCGTCGCCGGCGAATGCCACCAGTCCGATCCGGTCCCCGTCCAGGCGCTGGATGATGCGGCCGATCTCGATCTTCGCGCGCTCCAGCCGGTTGGGCGCCAGATCCTCCGCGTACATCGAGTTGGAAACGTCGAGCGCAACCACGACATCCTGGCCCTGGCGCCGCAGCGTCTCCACCCGGGTGCCGAATTGGGGACGCGCCAGCGCGAATCCGAGGAGGCCGACCGCGCCCAGGATGAAGACCGTCTTCCACCGCACGGCCGTCGTGTGGACCGATGACCGCAGGCGGCGCACGAGCTCGTGTTCGCCGAAACGGTCGAGTAGCGCGCGACTGCGGCGGGCGGCCTGCCCGTACAGCAACGCGAGCAGGGGGACCAGGGCCAGCGCCCACAGCCACGGACCGGCGCCGAAGCGGAACATCAGGGCAGCGTCCTCAGCCAGGTGCGCCCAAGAACCACCTCGGCGAGCAGCAGGATCAGTCCGGCCACGAGCGGAAACACGAATCGTTCCCCGTAGCTCGTAAAGTTTTCCACGATGATCTCGGTGGTCTCCAACTGGTCGATCTCCTCGTAGATCGCTTCCAAACTCGCGCGGTCGGTGGCGCGGTAGTAGCGTCCCCCGGTGGTCTCGGCGGTGGCGCGCAACGCCGGCTCGTCCACATCGACGCGGGTGGTCACGTAGCGGCGCCCGCCAAAGCGATCCGGCACCGGAACCCGCGCCATGCCCCGTGCCCCCGCGCCGATGGTATAGACGCGAACCCCCAGCGCCTGGGCTGCCTGGGCGGCGGTGACCGGGTCGATTTCGCCCCGGTTGTTGCGTCCGTCGGTGAGCAGAATGACGACCCTGGACGCAGCCTCGCTCGCCTGCAACCGCTTGACCGCGGTGGCCAGCCCCATGCCGACCGCCGTGCCGTCCTCGATCATTCCCACTTCGAGCTCGGCCATCAACGAGGTGACCACGGAGTGATCCAGGGTGAGCGGCGCCTGCGTGAAGGCCTTTCCGGCAAAGATCACGAGGCCGATCCGATCGTTGCCGCGCCCCGAGGCGAAGTCCGAGGCCACCGCCTTGACCGCTTCCAGCCGGTTGGGGGACAGGTCTTCGGCCAGCATCGAACTCGACACGTCCAGCGCGAGCACGATGTCGATTCCCTCCGATACGACATTCTCGCCGGTGACGCCGGTCTGCGGCCGCGCGAAGGCCACAATGAGGCAGACGAGCGCCAGTCCGCGCAGCGCAGCCGGAAGGTGCCGCAGCCACTGCCCTTCGCCGGCGGCGGCGCGCTCGAGCCCCGCGACGTCCGGGTGGGTGAGGGAACCGCGGCGCCCCTTGCCTCGCGACAGATACCACCAGGCCAGCAACGGAACGACGCCCAGGAAGAGCAGGAACCAGGGATCCTCGAAGCGATGAATCATGGGGCGGCCTCCGCGACCGGGGCGGCTGCGGGTTTTTCGCGGGCCGGATCGCCGCTGGCCGCTGGACCCGCGGATTCCTCCACCGGGGACGCGCCGTCCCCAGAGCTGGGCGTGGCGTCCGCCTCCGAACCCGGTCCGCTCGTCATCTCCACCAACGCGCGCGCCATCGCCAGCACCTCGCGCGACGCCTCCGCGCCGGGACGCAACCTGGCGAACTTGACCAGGTCGCAGCGCTCCAGAAAGGTGCGAAAGCGGTCCACAAGCCGGCCTCCCAGCGCGGCCTCGCGGAGCCCGGCCACCACTTCCCCCGTCGTCATCTCCAGGGCGGGCACCTCGAGCTGGCCCTCGACGTATGTGCGGACGATCTCCGACACACGGACATGCCAGCGCTTCACCCGGCCCCGCTCCAACAGCGACGACCGCTCCAGCTCGTCGAGCGCCTCCAGCGCCACGAGGGAGTGCGGCCGCGGCGGCTGCTGCCGTGTTGCGACTTCGGCAACGGGGCGCTTCCGCAACCGGCCGCGCAACCAGATCCCACCCGCCCCCACCGCCGCCACCAGGAGCAGCCACGGCGCCAGCAGCCACCAGTTGCGCGCGATCGTCAACGGCCCCCGGATCTCGCGGATGTCGCCCGACTCGTCGATCCCGACGCTCTCCACCCCGATCCGGAAGGGGTCGGTGAAGAGCGACCGCGCCGCACCGCCGGGGTCCACCACCGGGATCTCGATCGCGGGGATCTCCAGCTCGCCGAGCTCGAAGCTGGTCAGGACCACGCCCGCGGAGGAAGACGCGCTCCCGTCGTCGGCCACGACAGGCGGCGTTGTCTCGTAGCGCAGCACCTCGAAGGGTCCGGCGGCGAGCGAATCCGGCCACGCAACCGACCAATCCGCCGGATGATCGACCCGCAGCAGCACCGAAACCGGATCCCCCAGATAAATGGCTGTCGTGCCCACCTCCATGACGACCCGGGGCTCCTGCTCGCCCGCCACGGCCTGCACCCCCAGCCCCGCGCGCGTCGCCGATTCGGCCAGCGCTCCAGCCATCCGCGACGCCATGCCCGTCACCGGGGCCTCCGCCGGCCAAACCGCAGCCGGGCCGGGCATCGCTTCCCCCGCACCCCCCGCCAACGGAACCGCCCCACACACGCCACCCGCAAACGCCACGCCCGCCGACCCGGCCAGAGTCAACGCGCCGCAGGAACACGCGAAAAACCTCCTCCGCCCCCTCACCGCACCCGCCTCCCGCGCTCCTCGAAGAACCGCCTCAGCGCGCGCTCGTACGGCTCCCCGGTCGTCACATCGATCGTGTCCACGCCGCTGCGCCGAAAGAGCTCGTCCTGGCGGCTGCGCTCCCCTTCGCGTTCCCGGCGAAAGCGTTCCCGGAAGCGCCGCGCGGCCGTGTTCACCACCACTCTCCGCCCGCTCTCCGGATCCTCGAAATCCACGAATCCCATCGGTGGCAGCTCCGACTCGCGCCGGTCCTGAACGCGCACCGCCACCAGATCGTGCCTCCGCGCGGCCACCCCCAGCGCCTTCCCGTAGCCGTCCGCCAGGAAGTCCGACACCAGAAAGGTCACCGCGCGGCGGCGCGTCACCCGCGACAGGTATTCCAGCGCCCCGGCAATGTCGGTTCCCCGGCCCCCGGCCCGGTGATGGAGGATCTCGCGCAGCACCCGCAGAGCGTGGCGGCGTCCCTTGCGCGGCGGCACAAAGCGCTCGATCCGGTCCGAGAAGAGAATCAGTCCCACCTTGTCGTTGTTCCTGATTGCGCTGAACGCTAGCACTCCGCAGAGCTCGGCGGCCAGCTCCGCCTTCATCCGGCTGCGGGTTCCGAACCGCGACGACGCGCTCACATCGACCACCAGCATCAGCGTCAGCTCGCGTTCCTCCTCGAAGACCTTCACGTGCGGCGATCCGGTGCGAGCGGTCACATTCCAGTCAATCCCCCGAATGTCGTCTCCCGCATGGTATTCCCGCACCTCGGCGAAGCTCATTCCGCGGCCCTTGAAGACCGAATGGTACTCGCCCGAAAAGACCTCGTTGACCAGACCTCGCGTGGTGATTTCGAGCAGCCTGACCTGCCTGAGGATCTCGCGGGAAATCATCTGCGCACCGTTCTCCGAATCCCTGGTTCCCCTTGCCAGCCCGTGTCCCCTATGGGACCTCGACCGTGTCCAGCACCCGCGTCACCACATCCTCGGCGCTCACCTCTTCGGCCTCGGCTTCGTAGGTAAGGATGACGCGGTGGCGCAGCACGTCCATCGCGACCGAACGCACATCCTCGGGCGTCACATAGCCGCGGTGGCGGAGGAAGGCGTGCGCGCGAGAACTCCGGGCCAGGCAGATCGTGGCTCTGGGCGAGGCGCCGAATGAGATCAGCGGTTCCAGATCGCGAAGGCCGCACCGGCCGGGTTCCCGGGTGGCGAAGACAAGCTCGACGATATAGCGCTCGACCTGGCTGTCCATGTAGATCGTCTCGGTCGCGCGGCGCGCCTGCAGGATCTCCTCGGGCGTCACCACCGGCGAGACTTCGGGCATGGGACCGGCGCTCATCCGCCGCATGATCTCCAGCTCCTCGTCGCGGTCCGGATACCCCACCGAGAGCTTGAGCATGAATCGGTCCACCTGCGCTTCCGGCAGCGGGTAGGTTCCCTCCTGGTCGATCGGGTTCTGCGTGGCCAGCACCAGGAAGGGCGAGGGGAGGGGGAAGGTGGTGTCGCCGATCGTGACGGTGCGCTCCTGCATGGCTTCGAGCAGCGCGGACTGGACCTTGGCGGGCGACCGGTTGATCTCGTCGGCCAGGATCACATTCGCGAAGACCGGCCCCTTGCGCGTCTTGAACTCGGTTTTGCGCGGATCGTAGATGAGCGTGCCGATCAGGTCCGCGGGGAGCAGATCCGGGGTAAACTGGATGCGCTGAAAGGAGGTCCGGATCGCGTCGGCGAGGGTCCGCACGGTAAGCGTCTTGGCGAGCCCGGGAACGCCCTCCATCAAGACGTGCCCATCGGAGAGGAGCCCGACCAGGAGCTTCTCCACCATCGCCTTCTGCCCGACGATCACGCGTCCCACCTCGCCCAGCAGCCGGTCGACGAATCCGCTCGCCTCCTGGATCTTTGCCTGAATGACTTCGATGTCGCGGTTCATGCCACCTTGTCTGTGCCGGGTTGGGATTGTTGTTTGCAAGGACCGAATCTGATGGATGAGGCCGGAGCGGGGAAGGGTTGCCGGGGGGGACAGGATCGACTAACAGGGGTTGCGCGCGCACCGGGGTCGGCGCGGGTTCGCTTCGAGCCGGCCCGCGCAGGGGCCGGGGGGCACTCCCGCGGGCCGAAGCGGCCCAGTGCCAATCAAGAGGAACAAACGATGCTTCTCAGACCTCTTTCTCGCGGCACCCTGGTGCCTCTGTTGTTGTCGATGGTCGTACACGGCATCGGATCGGCCGTGGGCTTTCCCGCTGAAATCGCTGCCCAAGCCGTTGTGGATTTGCCGGAGAACGACCGAACTCTCGCATCCCTGCCGATGGACGAAGCCTTTCGGATCGGCGGCGCGGCCGCACGCGGATGGCAGGCCCTCGGATACGTACCAACCGTTTCCTTCGATGAGCGAGGGCACCTGTATGTGCTCGATGCTGACCAGGCTACCGTACTTGTCGTAGACGACAGCGGAGGCCTCGTGCGGCGAATCGGAGGAAGAGGAGAGGGTCCCGGCGAGTTCGCATCGGCGGGCAAGCTGTTGGTATCCCGGGATAGCACGGTGGTCATCTTTGACGCCGGACGACAGGTCTATCATGCCTTTTCTCCCAGAGGCAGTTTCGTCGGACAGTTCAACGTTCGCGATATCACCAGGAGCTCTGTCAGGATTGTGGCGGCCAACAACGGGCCTGCGTTCTTCACGCTTTTCGAGACCGACCGCTTTCGCACCATAGAAACTGTAGCACTGGCGAACGGTGCAGCCCTGCACCGGGCCGTCTTCCAGATGTGGCGCCCCGAGGACAAGGTCCACCGCGACGGCGTCGAATTCGGGTTTTCGGGATTCGAAGCGCCGGCGCCATTCGAGAAATGGTTTCCGAGCGCAAAATTCGATCGCCTGCCCGAAGGAGGGCTCGCGGTGGTCGACTCGTCCAGCTACCTGATCAGGATCGTAGGCCCCGACGGCACGGTCGACCGCATCATTCAACGCCCCATTGCGCCCCAACCGGTCAGTCGGAGCGTGCGGGCGGAAACACAGCGTCGCACTCGCGCCCGGTTTGCCACAATGAGTGGCCCGTGGCGTGATCTACACCTTGACGCCATCGACAACATGCGGTTCTTTCCCGAGGTTCCCGTCGTCTGCGACATGCGCACAACCTGGAGCGGCGGCATCTGGATCGAGCGGTGCGACGACAACATGTTCGACGAAGCCCGCGTCATCGACGTCATCGCAGGAGATGGCAGCTATGTTGGGAGCTTCGCCGAGGGCGTTGCCGAGATGCCGGCCGCCTTTGGCCCCGATGGCCTGGTCGTGTTCATTCGCAAGGATGAGTTCGACGCGACGGTCGTCCTCGTTGGGCGCCTGTCCGATCCCTCCATTCGTTGAGAGCGGTGTACGGGCTTATCGGGCCGGAACGGGCAGAGCAAGAGACATGAAGCCGATCATTCGCCGAACCGGCGCTGTAGCGATCCTGGCCGCGTCTCTCTGGGGCGGAGGCTGTGAGGAAGGCCGGGCGCCCGCGGCCGACCCCCTGGTCCGGGACAGCGCCGGGGTACGGGTGGTGGAATACCCGGGCCCGCCGGACACAGTGGATCTGCTCGCTCTTTCCCCCGAACCGATCTACGCGCACGGCAACCGCGAGGGCCACTATCCCTTCCAGCATATCAGAGCCGGGCGCCTCCTCCCCGGGGGCGGAGCGGTAATCTCCGACGCGGCGAACCGGGAAGTCGTTCTGTTCGCTCCCGACGGGTCCTTTGACGGGGTACTGGCCGGTGCCGGCGAAGGGCCGGGCGACGTCGGTGGCGGAACCACCAGCCTCATCGTCCTCGGTCCCGACAGCATCCTCGCGCAGGACGCATTGAATGCGCAGTTCACCCTCTTTGCCGGCGGCGCCCCGGTGCGCAACACGAGCCTCCGCGAACACTTCCGGGAGCTCCTGGGAACCATGGCCGCCGGAGCCGATTCCGCCGGCAACCCGCTGCTGGTCACCTACGGCTGGCCCGGAGAAAGCGAACCACCGCCGGTCGATACCTGGCTGCGCGGGCACGTCATCCGGCTTGATCTCGGCACCCGCGTCTTCGACACCCTGGCGGCGTGGGACGGAATGCTGAATCCGGCGCCCGGGCCGGTGTCTCCCTTTCTACCCGATGGCTCCGTTGCCTTCACCGGCCAACACTTTGTGCAGGGACGCGCCGACACTCCCGAGCTCATCTGGCGCCGACAGGATGGAGCGGTCTCCCGGATCGTCCGCTGGCACCCCGACCGGCGCTACCCCACGGCCGCGGACTGGGAAGCTTTCCTGGACCGGTGGCGCCGCGTGTACGACGCCCGCGACATTGCGCAAAGCGACCGGGCGCGGCTGATGCGAGAGCTTCGCGACCGCTACCAACCGGACTACGACGTTCCGTTGCCCCTCTGGCAAGACCTGGTCGGCGACGACGAGGGCCGCGTCTGGATGGCCGACTATCAGATCGACACCGGGCGTCAGGGCGCTTCCGGCTATGTCATCATGGGGCCGGATGGCCAGTGGCTGGGGCGCGTCGAGGCGCCAGAGCGAATCCGCATCCTGGATGTGGCGCGGGGCCTCCTTCTGGCAGTGGTGGAGGACGAAATGGACGCTCAGAGCATTGTCGTCTACGGAGTGACCGGCCGGAAGGACCGCAACTCACCCCCTTCCTGACCGACCGCCTCTTCCGTTCCGTCGATCCGGAATGCCCAAAGGATCAACAATACAGGGGGGTTGCGCGCGCACCCTGGCTGGCGCGGGTTCGCTCCGGGCCGGCCCGCGCAGGGGCCGGAGGGGGGCGCTCGGATCTTCTCGTTCGAGACAATCCCAACTGTTGCGGCTGGAGCCGAAAACCGGCAATTCATCTCCTGTCACCATTCGGCCCGATCTCCCCAGCCGCCGCATCGGCCAATAGACGACCGCCGCGGCGCAAGAAACCTCTCACCGCACAGGAACTCCCCGCCATGCCCCGTCCTGCCCGCCCCCTCTCCCGCCGCAGCTTTCTGAGCGTCGGCGCCGCCGGACTCGCCGCCGCTCCGATCGCCGGATGCTCTTCTGGCGAAACCGCGTCCCGCGAATCCCGCAGGCGCCCCGCGTTGACGCGCCCCGGGGGCGTGGACGACGAAGCCTGGGCCCATGTGCGAGACCACTTCATCCTCCAATCCGGCACCTCCTACATGAACAACGCCAGTCTGGGGCTTCCGCCGGCGTCGGTTGCGGAGGCTGTTGCCGGTGGGTACGAGGCGCTGTCGCGCGAACCGCTTGCGGCGAAGAACGAGCTGAACACCGTGATTGCGGAGCGCGTCGTTCCCGGGCTGGCGGCGCTGCTGGGCGCGGAGGCGGACGAGATTACGCTGACCCGAAACGCCACCGAGGCGCTGCACATGGGCGCTGTCGGGGTGGGGCTGCGGCCGGGCGACGAAGTTCTGGTCACGAGCCAGGAACATCCGGCGGGACGGCGGCCCTGGGAGCTGCGTGCGCGGCGCGACGGCGTGAAGCTCAACACCGTCTTCATCCCCAGCCCCTTTGCGAGCGGGGACGAGGTGGTGGAAAGGGTGGAGGGTGCGCTGACTCCGGCGACGCGGGTGCTTGCCTTTTGCCATGTCACGCGCGGCGGCCACATCTACCCGGTGGCGAGGCTGTGCGCTCTGGCACGCGAACGGGGGATCGTCAGCCATGTGGACGGCGCGCAGGCGGCGGGAATGTTCCCGGTCGATCTGCACGCTTTGGGGTGCGACACCTGGTCGGCGAGTTTGCACAAGTGGTTGCTGGGACCGATGGGAACGGGGGTGTTCTTTGTGCGCCGGGACGCGCGCGACCGGGTGCTGTCGGCATTTGCGCACGACGCCACACCGGAATCGCCGAACTATCGGCCGCCGGGGACCACGGGGCTGCCCGTTCGTGCGGGGCTGGCGGCGGCGCTGGACTTCTTCGAGGCGATTGGAATGGAGCAGGTCGCGGCGCGCACTCGCCATCTGTCGGACTACCTGAAGGCGCGGCTGCGCGAGACTCCGGGCGTTGCGCTGCTGAGCGGCCCCAACCGGCAAACCTCCTGTCCGGGCTCCACGATCTTCGAGCGGGACGGCCTGGACGCCATCGCCGCCGTCTCCATGATGGCCGGGCGCGAGCGCATCCACATTGACGAGCATCAGCGCGACGGGCACAATGCGATCAGGATTTCGACCCACATCTACAACACGACCGCCGAGATCGACCGCGTGGTCGCAGCGCTGGCCAGGAGCTGACCCATGACCGTCCGACCCCGATTCCCCCGTTCGACCTTCACCCGGCCCGCCTTCCCCCACCCCGCCACCCCCCTTCTCGTCCTCGCCCTGCTCCTGGGAGCCGCCGCCTGCGACATCCAGCGAGCCGACGAAGTCAGCCAGGAAGCCCCAGGCGGCCAGCAGACCACCGCCGCCGGCCCGCCCGTCCCCGGCTTCACACTCGGCGCCGAACAAACCCACGCCCGCTGGAGCGCGGCGATTCCACCGGTCCTCACCGTTCCCTCCGGCGCCGTCGTCGAGATCCTCACCAAAGAGGCGTCCGACGGCCAGATCACCGAGGCGACCACCGCACCCGACCTCGCCAACGTCGATTTCGACCCGATTCACCCCCTCACCGGACCGATCGCGGTCGAAGGCGCGCGTCCCGGCGACATCCTCGCGGTCACGATTCACGAGGTCGAGGTCCTGGGCTGGGGCTGGGCCACGATCCTCCCCGGTTTCGGCTTCCTGGCCGACGAGTTCACCGAACCCTGGATCCGCGGCTTCCCCATGGAGCGCGGCGCGACCCAGGTCCGCTTCAACGACCGCATCACGCTGCCGCTGGCCCCCTTTCCCGGCGTTCTCGGCGTCGCGCCCGCCACCGATTCCATGCTTGTCACAATTCCCCCGCGGGCCAATGGCGGCAACATGGACAACCGCTACCTCGGTCCGGGCACAACCGTGTACATTCCCATCCAGGTTGCGGGCGCCAACTTCTCCATCGGCGACACCCACGCCGTGCAGGGCGACGGCGAAGTTTCGGGCACGGCCATCGAGGCCCCCATGCGCGTTGTGGTTGAACTCGATGTCATCGAAAACGCGCGCGGAATGGTGGAACCCCAATACGAGACCGACGACTACTACGCGGTCACCGGCTTTGGCACAACCATCGACGACGCGGCGCGCAAGGCCACCCGCTACATGATCGATTATCTGGTTGCACAGCACGGCCTTACCCGCAACGAAGCCTACGTGCTCTGCTCGCTGGCGGGAGACCTCAAGATCTCCGAAACGGTGGACGTGCCGCACATGCTGGTCAGCATGCACATGCCGAAGGGGATCTTTGGGGAGGGGTAGGGAGCCTGGGGTTTGCGACCTCATCCTTGAAACCACGTGCGAGAAATGGCCAAGAAACGGAAGAACGACAGCGCCGCCACCACCGGCTACGAGGCCGAGCTGTGGGCAATGGCCGACACGCTGCGCGGCTCGATGGACGCCGCCGAGTACAAGCACGTCGTGCTGGGCCTCATCTTCCTCAAGTACATCTCCGACGCCTTCGAGGAGCGCCGCGCGGAAGTGCTGGCCGACTGGGGCGAGGAGGCCGCCGAAGACCGCGACGAATACGCGGCCGAGAACATCTTCTGGGTGCCGCGGGAGGCGCGCTGGACGCTCCTGCAGACGCAGGCGCGGCAACCGACGATCGGCCAGACGGTGGACCGGGCCATGACCGCGATCGAGCGCGACAATCGGGCGCTGAAGGATGTTCTGCCCAAGGACTACGCCCGGCCCGCGCTCGACAAGCAGCGTTTGGGCCAGCTCATCGACATGATCGGCAACGTCCGTGTCGGCGACGCCGAAGCCCGCTCCCGCGACGTGCTGGGCCGCGTCTACGAGTACTTCCTCTCGCAGTTCGCGAGCGCCGAGGGCAAGAGGGGCGGCGAGTTCTACACCCCGCGCTGCGTCGTCCGGCTCCTGGTCGAGATGCTGGAGCCCTACCGGGGCCGCGTCTACGATCCGTGCTGCGGCTCCTCGGGGATGTTCGTGCAATCGGTCGAGTTCATCCGCGCACACGCCAACGGAAACGGCAACGGTGCGACCGGGGCGCGCGACGACATCTCGATCTACGGCCAGGAGTCCAACTACACGACGTGGCGGCTCGCAAAGATGAACCTGGCCATCCGCGGAATCGGCGGGCAGATCGCGCACGGCGACAGCTTCCACAACGACCGCCACCCGGACCTGAAGGCCGATTTCATCCTCGCCAATCCCCCCTTCAACGTCTCGGACTGGGGCGGCGAACGGCTGGCCGACGACAAGCGCTGGCGCTACGGCGTCCCCCCGAAGGGAAACGCGAACTTCGCCTGGGTGCAGCACATGGTCCATCACCTGACGCCGAGGGGCGTGGCGGGATTCGTGCTGGCCAACGGCTCGATGTCCACCGCGCAGTCGGGCGAGGGTGAGATTCGGAAGAGCCTGATCGAGGCCGAACTGGTCGATTGCATGGTGGCGCTGCCGGGACAGCTATTCTATTCGACCCAGATCCCCGCGTGCCTCTGGTTCCTGGCGCGTGGACGGCGGCGGCGCGGCGAGATCCTCTTCGTCGACGCGCGCAAGCTCGGCCGCATGGTGGACCGCACCCACCGAGAACTGACCGACAAGGAGACCCAAAGGATCGCGGACACCTACCACGCCTGGCGGACCGAGCACGCCAGCTACGCCGATCTGCCGGGATTCTGCAAGAGCGCCCCGCTGGACGAGGTGAGGAAGCACGGCCATGTCCTTACGCCGGGCCGCTACGTTGGGGTCGAACCGCAGAAGGAGGACGGCGAGCCCTTCGACGAGAAGATGACGCGGCTGGTCGCGGAGTTGCGGGAGCAGCAGGCCGAAGGGAAGCGGCTGGACGCGGCGATCGGCGCGAATCTGGAGGCGCTGGGGTTCGGAGGCCGCCCGTGAGGATCGACACGGCCTTCCTGCGCCGCTGCATCGCCTCGCTCGAGCGGGCCGTGGAGGGAGTCGGCGTACACGACGAGGCCGACGACGACTTCATGTATGACATCTACCGCGCCGCCTGCGTCAAGGAGTTCGAACTGGTGCTCGAACAGTCCGGCAAGCTGCTACGCAAACGCCTGGCCGCCTGGTTCGCCAGCAACAAGCAGGCCGACCGCCTCCACTTCAAGGATCTCTTCCGCCACGCCGCCCGCCACGACCTGATCGCGCCCGCCGCCGCCGAGCGCTGGCTGCGCTACCGCGACAATCGCAATTTCACCGTTCACGACTACGGCGAGGACTTCGCGGAAGCCACTCTCCGCCTGCTTCCCGCCTTCATTGCCGACGCCAGGTCGCTGGCCGACATGCTCGACCGGACGAACGATGGCTGACCGATTGCTCCTCGCGCCAAGGCACCGCCGCACCCTGGAGGCGCTGCTGCGGGAGCACCTGCCCGACGTTGAAGTGTGGGCCTACGGCAGCCGCGTGAACGGCCGGGGCCACGACGGAAGCGATCTGGATTTAGTGCTGCGGGGACCGGGGCTGAAGAAGATCGCGCTCGAACGGCTGATCGATTTCGAGGACGCGGTGCGCGAGTCGAACATTCCGTTTCTGGTGGAAGCGCGGGACTGGGCCCGGTTGCCGGAGCGGTTTCGGCGGGAGATTGAGCGGGGGTATGTGGTGGTGGGGGGGGTGGCTTGGCCGACCGCGACTCTACACGATGCTGGCATTTCTCTGATAGACTGTTTGCACCGAACTCCTGCGGCTGCCCGCCACGGTCTTCCATATGTCGGCATTCCGCAAGTAAGGGACGGTCGCATTGATATCGACAGCGCTCGGCTAATCGCCCCTAATGACTTCATTGAGTGGACCAAGAGGGCAAGTCCGCAGGAATATGATGTTGTCCTTTCTCGGAGGTGCAATCCGGGCGAAACTGGGCACGTCGATAGTAGGGGGTCACGTTTTGCGTTGGGCCAGAACCTAGTCCTTCTTCGAGCCGACAGAACACGAGTCCATAGACCGTTTCTTCGCTGGATGATGCGCGGACCCAAGTGGTGGGAACAGGTAGAAAAATACCTGAACGTTGGCGCAGTGTTCGATAGCCTCAAGTGTGCGGACATTCCTAAGTTTGATCTCCCATTGCCTCCGCGGCGCGAACAACGCGCCATCGCCCACATCCTCGGCACCCTGGACGACAAGATCGAGCTGAATCGCCGGATGAACGAGACGCTGGAGGCGATGGCCCGGGCGCTCTTCAAGTCCTGGTTCGTCGATTTCGATCCCGTCCGCGCCAGGATGGAGGGCCGCGACACGGGCCTGCCGCCAGAGATCGCCGACCTGTTCCCCGACCGCATGGTGGATTCGGAACTGGGCGAGATTCCGGAGGGGTGGAGGGTTGGGCGCGTGAACGACATATGCAGGAGGGTTGAAAACGGCGGGACGCCCAAACGCAGGATGAACGAGTATTGGAATGGGGATGTCATGTGGTTCAAGACGTCGGAACTGCTGGACGAACCACTTCTCGAGTCATCTGAACAGATTACTGAAATGGGATTCAAGAACTCCTCTTGCAAGCGGTGGCCGGTCGGAACTGTGTTAGTCGCTCTCTACGCGTCGCCGACTGTAGGACGACTCGGAATTCTGGAAGTGCCTGCCACCGCTAATCAAGCTTGTTGTGGGTTGATTCCCGAACCCGACTTCGGCAGTCTATTCTTGTATTACGTATTGCTGTTTGGAAGGTCCCATTTTCGGAATGTTGCAGTTGGTGCGGCGCAGCAGAACATCAATCAACGGATCGTCAAGACTCACAAGTTTGTCATGCCTGATTCGAATATTGCCAGCGTTTTTTCCGAGATCAGCCTCCCAATATACGTTCAGAGAGTTGCAAAGATCTTGGAATCCCGCACCCTCGCCGCCCTCCGCGACACCCTCCTCCCCAAGCTCATTTCCGGCGAAATCCGCGTCCCACCCGAAGCCCAAACCGGGACGCCCGCCACCGCCCTGCACGACGGATCCACATCATCTTCCCACGGAGGTTCAACCGATTTCGCGAAGGACAGGCAAGATGACCGACGCCACAGCGGCCCGCCCCGGCGGCGAAGTCGTCCTCTACGAGGCGGCGAACGGCGAAGTCGCGCTGGATGTGCGCCTGGAACAGGGGACCGTCTGGCTGACCCGGGAGCAGATGGCGGCTGTGTTTTCCTCTACCACGGAGAACATCCGGCAGCACCTGAGGAACATCTTTGTCGATGGCGAGTTGGAGGAATCGGCAACTACCAAGGATTTCTTGGTCGTTCGATCCGAAGGGTCCCGGCGGGTCCGACGCGTGCTGACCCACTACAACCTCGACGCCATCATCTCGGTCGGATACCGGGTGAGCTCGAAGCGCGCCGTCCGTTTCCGCCAATGGGCCACTCGCATCCTTCGCGAACACCTTGTCAGCGGCTACACCCTCAGCCAGCGCAGACTTGCCGAGCGCGGCCTACGCGAGGCCCACGACACCCTCAACCTGCTTGCGCGAACGCTGCGTAGCCAGTCACTCGTCAGCGGCACCGGCGGGGAGGCCGTCCTGGAGATCGTCGCCCATTACACCGACACGTGGCGACTGTTGCTCGAATACGACGAGGATCGACTTGAGTCTCCAGCGGGTGCCCGGCCGCCTTCCGCCGCGCTGGACCACGGACAGGCAGTCGCGACGATCGCCGACTTCAAGGCGATGCTCATGGCCCGCGGCGAAGCAACGTCCCTCTTCGGGAACCCCCGGGGCGATGCGCTCGAAGGGATCCTCGGCAACGTCGAGCAGACCATGTTCGGCGAGCCCCTCTACCGGACCCGCGAGGAGAAGGCCGCCAATCTGCTCTACTTTCTGGTGAAGGACCGCCCGTTCACCGACGGCAACAAGCGCATCGGGTCGCTTCTGTTCCTGCTCTACCTTCGCCAGGAGGGGCTGAATCACGATCTGAACCCCCAGGCGCTCACCGCTCTCACCCTGCTGATCGCCGAGAGCGCGCCGGCAAACAAGGATCTGCTGATCCGTCTGGTCGTCAACCTCCTCGCGGAGCCATCCGGGTGAGCCCTTTCTCCGAAGCCACCGTCGAAGCCGCCGCCCTCAATTGGCTCGCCGGTCTCGGCTGGCAGACCGCCCACGGTCCCGCAATCGCTCCGCACTCGGCAAACCCGGAACGAGCCGATCACAGCGAAGTCATCCTTGAACGACGGTTGCGCGGCGCTCTGGCTCGCCTGAATCCCGCACTGCCCGCCGAGGCCCTGGACGACGCTTTCCGCAAGCTGACCCGCCCCGACGGCTCCACCCTGGAAGACCGCAACCGCGCATTTCACCGATTGCTCGTCGACGGCGTCACGGTCGAGTTCCGCACCCCGGGCGGCGCCGTGCGCGGTGCACAGGCCTCGGTCCTCGATTTTGCGCATTCCGCCAACAACGACTGGCTGGCGGTCAACCAGTTCACCGTCGTCGAGGGCGAGCGGCAACGGCGGCCGGACATCGTGCTCTTCGTCAACGGTCTCCCGCTCGGGCTGGTCGAGCTCAAGAACGCGGCGGACGAGAAGGCCACCCTGCGCAAGGCCTTCAATCAACTCCAGACCTACAAGTCGGAACTCACGAACCTGTTCGCCTTCAACGCGGCGCTCATCGCATCGGACGGAACGCGGGCGCGCGCCGGCACCCTGACCGCCGGGCACGAATGGTTCAAGCCGTGGCGCACGATCACCGGCGAGGCGCTGGCCGACCCGAGTCTGACCCAGTTGCAGGTCATGCTCGAAGGAATGTGCGCACGGGACCGGTTCCTGGCGCTGGTTCGCGACTTCATTGTCTTCGACGACGACGGCAGCGGCAAGCTGGCCAAGAAGATGGCCGGATATCACCAGTTTCACGCGGTGCAGACGGCGGTGGAAGAGACGCTGCGGGCTGCGCGACGGCAACGACTGAGCCGGGTCGCGGAGCCTCGCGGCCGGTACGACAATGGCAGGCAGCCGGGAGGCGCGCCGGGGGACCGCCGCATCGGCGTCGTGTGGCATACCCAGGGTTCGGGCAAGAGCCTGACGATGGCCTTCTACGCCGGGCGGATCATCAGCGAGCCCGCCATGGAAAACCCGACCGTGGTGATGCTGACGGACCGCAACGACCTCGACGACCAACTCTTCGGCACCTTTTCCCGCTGCCGGGATCTGTTGCGCCAGCCGCCCACCCAGGCCCAAAGCCGCGCCGACCTCCGCGCCAGACTGGCCGTCGAATCGGGTGGCGTGGTCTTCACCACCATCCAGAAGTTCTTCCCCGATGAGAAGGGCGACCGGATGCCTCCGTTGTCGAGGCGCCGCAACATTGTGGTCATTGCCGACGAGGCGCACCGCAGCCAGTACGACTTCATCGACGGATACGCCCGCCACATGCGCGACGCGCTCCCCAACGCGTCATTCATCGGCTTCACCGGTACGCCCATCGAACTGGAGGACGCCAACACGCGCGCGGTCTTCGGCGACTATATCAGCGTCTACGACATTGAGCGGGCAGTCGCGGACAGGGCAACGGTGCCGATCTACTACGAGAGCCGGCTGGCGAAGCTGGCGTTGGACAAAGCCGAGCGGCCGAAGATCGATTCCGACTTCGAGGAGGCAACCGAAGGCGAGGAAGTCGACCGCAAGGAGAAGCTGAAGAGCAAGTGGGCCCAGCTTGAAGCCGTCGCCGGTGCGCGACCGAGAGTCAAGCTCATCGCACGGGACCTCCTCTCGCACTTCGACCGGCGCACCGAGGCCATGGACGGCAAGGCGATGATCGTCTGCATGAGCCGTCGCATCTGCATCGACCTGTACCGCGAGCTGACCGCCTTGCGCCCCGGCTGGCACGACGCCCACGACAACGCGGGCCATATCAAGGTCGTGATGACCGGCAGCGCCTCGGATCCGCCCGAATGGCAGGCGCACATCGGCAACAAGGGGCGCCGCGAACTGCTGGCGAACCGGTTCCGCGATCCCGGCAACTCCCTCCGCATGGTGCTGGTGCGGGACATGTGGCTGACCGGATTCGACGCGCCGAGCCTTCACACCATGTACATCGACAAGCCGATGCGCGGCCATGGACTGATGCAGGCGATCGCGCGGGTGAACCGGGTTTTTCGCGACAAGCCGGGCGGCCTGGTCGTGGACTACCTCGGCGTTGCACATGAGCTCAAGCGCGCCCTGGCGACCTACACCGAGAGCGGCGGCACGGGCAGGACCACCGTGGACCAGACGCAAGCGGTGGCGGTAATGCTGGAGAAGTACGAGGTGTGCCGCGGACTGTTCCACGGGTTCGACTATTCGGGATGGATGGATGGAACGCCGGCCGAGAGCGTAAGCCTCCTTCCGGCCGCGCAGGAGCACATTCTTTCGCAGGAGAAGGGGAAGGAGCGCTGTCTGCGGGCGGTGCGCGAGCTCTCTCAGGCCTTCGCGCTCGCCGTCCCCCACGACGACGCACTGCGGATCCGCGACGATGTGGCGTTCTTCCAGGCCGTGCGGGCGGTATTGGCCAAGCGCGCCGCCGGCGAGGCACAACCGGAGGAGGAGCTGGACTACGCCATCCGGCAGATCGTGTCGCGTTCGGTGGCGTCGGAAGGAGTCGTCGACATCTTCGCCGCAGCCGGTCTCGAGAAGCCCGACATCTCAATCCTGTCCGAAGAGTTCCTGTCCGAAGTGAAGGGCATGAAGCAGCGCAATCTGGCGGTCGAACTCCTGCAGAAGCTGCTCAGGGGCGAACTGGCGGTCCGCAAGCGCAAGAATGTCGTCCAGGCGCGATCCTTCGCCGAGATGCTGGAGCGAACCATCCACCGCTACGCAAACCGCGCCATCGCGGCCGCCCAGGTCATCGAGGAGCTGATTCGGCTTGCCCGGGATATGCGCGAAGCGAACGCGCGCGGCGAAGAATTGGGGCTCTCCGAGGACGAACTGGCCTTCTACGATGCGTTGGAGACGAACGACAGCGCGGTCAAGGTGCTCGGCGACGAGGCGCTGCGCGGGATCGCCCGCGAGCTGGTCGAAACCGTTCGCAGCAACGTCAGGATCGACTGGACGCTACGCGAGAATGTGCGCGCCAACCTGCGGCGCTTGGTCAAGCGGGTTCTGCGCAAACACGGCTACCCGCCCGACAAGCAGGAGAAGGCGACCAGGACGGTGCTGGAGCAGGCGGAGGCGCTGTCGGCGGGGTGGGCGAAGTAGCGCAATCGCGTCTGGAGGATCAGATGCGCTCACCCCCCACCCCCCATCACCACCTCGCCGCTCTCCGGCGCCACCGTCACCCGGGTGCGGATCATCGCGCGGTCGGACATCATGCGGATGTTGGGAGCGAGCTCCGGTGGCCGTGCAAAGCGGTCGCCGCCGAGGATTTCGCCGGGGCGCAGGAGGTGCTCGGTCACGGTGAAGCGGATGAGGTCGCGGGACGCGGCCGGGAAGTCCAGCGCGACGCCGTCGCTGCCCGCGCCCCAGTGCTCGATGCGCGCGGGGGCGGGGCCCTCGGGGAGGGGGCGGCCATTCAGCGCGATGGGTTGGACACCCGATTCCGGGAACTCGATTCGCAGCATCTCGGCGCCCACCCCGGACCGGAGCACGACCCGGAGCGCGTCTTCAGGGACCGGACCGAGCGGATCCACGGGGGCCGCGCCCGTTGCCGTTCCGGCAGCGTCCTCTGTGGTCGCCTCCTCCGCGGCCGCATCCCCCGCGCCTTCGTCCTCCGCCTCCGCGTCCTCCTCTTCGGCTTCCTCCGCCACCACCACGACCCGGGGCAGCGGCGCATCCACCACCTCGGCCACCGCCGTCGCGTAGCCCACCCGGCCACCGGTAAAGCTCCGCAGCGAGTCGGGCGGCGTGTCCGCATCGAAGGAAGCCGCCGCGGCTGCCCACACACTCCCCGGATGATCGGCGGCGCGCGCAGGGTCGGTTCCCCACCACGCCGATTCGGCCGACCGGTCCAGCGCATAGACCAGGGTCGAGGGCGCCGGGCGATCGGGTGAGGGCTCTGCGTCGGAGACCCCCATTGCCAGGCACGCCGCCGCGGCCGCCGTCGCGCCCAGTCCGATCCACCATCCGCCCGGCTCGCGCATCACCTCCAGCGCAGGCAGGAGCAGGACCGCCACGACCCCGATCAAGACGGCGAGAATCACCGCCAGCTCCATCCCCATGGCCATCCACACGCCCTCCACGAGCGGCGTGAGCACCGCCAGAACGGGGACCGCCGCCACCAGGACCGTCAACCACCGCAGCAAGCCGGGACGACGGCCCTGCCGCACGCCGATCAGAGCGGCCGCGCCCAGGCATCCCGCGATCGCCGGTCCCTGCAGATTCATCGCGCCGAGGGGAGCCATCGAGGTGGCGCCCACCGCGAGTCCCGCCGGAATGATCAGGGCGCCGGTGGCGAGTTGGCTGGCCGTAATCCACTTCCGCACCAGTCCGAACACCGGCATCGCCAGTGCGAGCGCCGCCGCCACAAGGGCCAGGACATACCACTCCTCGCGGTGGAAGAGGCCCGCCTGCAACGCGCCCACCTCGGGATGCGCACCCACGCGCCACTCCAGGAGCAGGAAGCCGAGCCCTCCCATGGCGGCCAGGTAGACCGCCGCCGCCAACATCCCCAGCAGAATTGCGGCCACGCTGGATCCGCTCCAGAGCGCAAGGAGGAAGGCGAGCAGCCAGGCGCCGACCGCCGCGGCCGCGAATCCGCGAACCCATACGGAGTCGTAGCTGACGATGCCCAGATACGGGAGCGACAGATAGGCGCGCGTGGGGGCATTCACATTGGAAAGATCCGCGTTGCCGAGGTGGCGCAGAACGGCCAGCGCGTTCTCGCCGTGGTGCTGCAGCGTGGCCTCCGAGAGGTTGGCCGGCGAGTCGTACTGCTGGTGGTAGAGGTGCGCCCGCCCGATTCCCGCGAAGTTCAGTCCCTGGACGCCCGCCTCGCGAAAGCGGGTGAAGTCGGTGTCGTTGGGCATCCGCCGGTAGATGTCGTCGGTGAGCGAGTTCGCCCAGGCCGGTGCGCCCGATTCCGCCAGCGCCGCGATGACCCAGCCGTTCTCGTCGCCCGTCTCGAACATCGTGGAGGGACCGCCGCCGCCCCGCATCTCGAGCGAGACCGCGACCGCCACATCGTCCATCCAGGGGTGTTCCCGCACGAACGCCTGCGCGCCCAGGAGCCCGAGCTCCTCGCCGTCGCTGAAGAGGACGATGAGGTCGTTGCTCAGCGGCGGACCAGCGCGAACGGCCCGCAGCGCCTCGAGGATGGCGGCCACACCGGTTCCGGCGTCGCCCGCGCCGAGCGCGATGCCGCGGCTGTCGTAGTGCGCCGTGACGAGAACCGCGCGTTCGCCCGCATCCGTCCCCGGGAGGCGAGCGACGATGTTGTGGACGGTGGCCGCAGTGGTGTGGTCGGGGCCGGCCAGCATCGAGGTGGCGGTCTGCACCGCGGGATCGAGGCCGAGAATGCGCAGCTCGCCGATCAGGTAGGCGCGCGCACGGGCGTGGGCGGGGGAACCGGGGGGGTGGGCCTCGGAGGCGATCTCGACGACGTGCGTCATGGCGCGGGCCGAGGAAAACGCCGAATCGGGCGCGCTGGCGGGCAGGGGACCGGGCACGGTTCGCCAACTGCTCGACAGCCAGGCCACCGCAAGGAGCACGGCCAGCGTCAATGGACCTCGCAGGCCCCCGAACGGCGCGGGCTGCCGACTGCCCACTCCCCCGGCAGCACGGCGAGCGCGGCGACTTGTCTTCCTGGACGGCGGCATCTTCTCTACGGGCAGCGTCTCGATGCGCCGGCCTCCGCTCGCGGTGGGTGCCGTGCCTCCCGCAGGCGCACCTTGCCCGGTTGCTTGCCGGTCGCGCTCGGCGGCTTTCCGCGCAATCGAACGCTGAAGCTCGTTCACCTCCTCATCACTGATCCCCAGTTCAGCAAAGGTCGGGACGCGCGGAGATTTCTTCCTTGCCATGCTGCGGTCCTTAGGAATTAGATCGGTCCCGCCTCCCAGGGCCCCCAGAGAGCGTAGGTGGCGCTTGCAACCTCGCCCCCGGCCTCGCGGGAACCCTGAACATTGAAGAATAGCACACGCCCGTCGGGGCTGAAGCACGAGCCCGCGAATTCGCCCGGCTGGCGCCCCTGGGGCTCCATCGGCGAGCGGACCAGATTGACGATTCGGCCCTCCTGGTCCAGGCCCCGGATGAACTGGTCGCCGGAGCCGTCCTCGCACATGACCAGACCGCCGCGCGGGCTCACGACGATGTTGTCGGGGCTGTCGAGGACTTCCGGTCCGGGGGACTCGAAGACGAGGCGGAGTTCGCCGCGGTCGTCGTCCATGGGGCGGTAGTGGAAGACCTGGCCGCTGGTGGCATCGCCGCCGTTGGTCGAGACGATGTAGATCCCGTCGTCGCCGTGGAAGGCACCCTCCAGACGGGCGAAGCGCGCGGCTCCCTGGTCGACGCCCTGGCGAAAGACGGCGAGTGGGTCGTCGGCGGCGTTGGCCGGATCGGGATCGGGAATCTCCACCCAGTGGGCGGGCAGCGTGGTTCCCGGGGTCTGGCCTCGCGCGGTGAGGTAGCCGGGCTCGCCGGTGACCGCCATCATCTGGAGCCGTCCGCCCGCCGCGAGGATGCCGCTCTGGTTGGGAATGAAGCGGTAGAAGCCCGCTCCCGGGCGCCGGCCGGGCACATACCAGGTGTCTTCGGTTTCGTAGACAATTCCCGTGGCCGGATCGATCGCGACCGCTTCGTGGATGAAGCGCCCCATGTCGCGGAGCGGCACCGGATCGACCGGCCCGGCGGCATCCACTGGCACCTCGAAGATGTAGCCGTGCGGCTGCGCGAAGCCCTGCCCCCGCCCCGACGTGATCTCTTCGCAGGAGAGCCAGCTTCCCCACGGCGTCGGTCCGCCGGCGCAGTTGACGCGCGTTCCGGCCAGCGAAACGAACTCGTCGACCAGCTCGACCCCAAGCTCGGCCCCGCTCCCGGTCAAGCGCACCTCCAGCGAGCTCGTGCCGCCGCTCCCCAGCGGGTCGTAGGCGGGCGCGCCGATCGCCTGGGCGGTCTCGGCGTCATCGACCATTTCGTGATTGCGGATCAGCCGGATGTTGCCGTTCGGGAGCGGGAAGGCGGCCATCCCGTCGAAGGCGTTGGGAACCGTCATCCCCTCGCGCACCGTCGATGGCATCCCGCCCGAGCTCAGCCGCAGGCAGCGAAAGCCCTCGGGGATCTCCAGCTCGGGAGAATCGGCGCTGCGAACGAGATTTCCGTAGGGGCGAATGATGGACGTCGGGGCTCCGGGCACGTCGCTCGTCTCCGCGTCTTCGTCCCAGCGGCTGCACGCCATGAGACCGACAAGGGAAGGGGTGAGCACGGCGCCGCCACTTGCGCGGGCGAAGCGATGGATGAATCTGCGGCGATTCATGGGCATGGGATCAAGGTCTCCCCGGAGTGGATGGCGGACTGGAACGGATGGCGGAATCCGATGAGGTGCCGGGCGGCCGCAAGCGACCGATCACGTCGGGCCGCCCCCGGACATCCGGCGTCTCCGAGCGGTGTTGAACGCTGTCCGCGCGGGGCCGCCTTCGCAACCCGGGTGACCGGATTGTTGCCCGGCCGCGACCGCTTCGCTGCCCTGTGGCTCTCCGCCCGGTGGCCCATCTGCGGACCCCGCCATTGGCGCCCCCGCCCCCCCTTCCCCTAGATTGCCAGCCCGTCGCCGCCGCGATTCCGGCCCACGCGCAGGTCCCTTTGCGGCCCCCCGGTCCGGCGGCCACCTTCCCACCCCACCCACCCCCCGGCACCCCCATGATCCTCACCCGGCGCGACTTCCTCAAGACCTCGGCCGCCGCGGGAGCGCTCGGCTTCGGCGCGGCCTGCGCACCCTACGACGACGGAGGCGACTCCGGCGCGGCCCCCACCCCCCTCTCGATCCTCGTTCTGGGCGGCACCGCTTTCATCGGCCCCCACATGGTCCGCTACGCGACGGCGCGCGGCCACACGGTCACTCTCTTCAACCGCGGCCGCACCAACCCGCACCTCTTCCCCGACCTGGAGAAGCTGGTGGGCGACCGCGACGGCGATCTGGCCGCGCTCGAGGGACGGCGCTTCGACGCGGTGATCGACAACTCCGGCTTCGTGCCGCGCCACGTGCGCGATTCGGCCAACCTGCTCGCCGATTCGGGGCGCTACATGTTCGTCTCCACCCTCTCGGCCTACAAGGATCTCGCGACCCCCGGAATCACCGAGGACTACGAGCTCGGCCGCATGGACGACCCCACCGTCGAGGTCGTCGACAACGCCACCTATGGTCCTCTCAAGGCGCTCTGCGAGGAAGCCGTGCAGGAGGTCTTCGGCGACCGCGCCAACATCGTGCGGCCCGGCTACATCGTCGGCCCCGGCGACGGCTCCGATCGCTGGACGTACTGGCCGGTGCGGGTTGCGGCCGGCGGCGACATGCTGGTGCCCGGAGCCCCGGACTACCCGATCCAGTTCATCGACGCGCGCGACCTGGGCGGCTGGATGGTGCGGATGCTCGAAGCGGAGGTCAGCGGCGTCTTCAATGCGGTGGGACCGGCGGAGCGGGTGGACATGGATCCCTTCCTGGAGAGCTGCCGCGAGGTGAGCGGGAGCGACACGGTTTTCCATTGGGTGGACGAGGACTTCGTGCAGGAGCAGGGACTCGTCTTCCCCATCTGGGCCCCGCACACGGGCAACTTCGCCGCCATTCATTCGGTGGACGGGTCGCGCGCGATTGCCGCCGGGTACACGAGCCGGCCGATCGCCGAGACGATTGCCGACACCCTCGATTGGTGGAATGGGCTCACCGAGGAAGACCGCCCGGGTGGCGCGATGGCCAGCGGACTGCGAATGCCGCCCCAACTCGGCTTCGGCCCCGCCACGATGCAGGAAATGATGGAGGCGGAAGCAACGGCGCTGACAACCTGGGCGGAGCGCGGACAGGGCTGATGACGAACGACATACAGGTTCACTGGGCGCGTAGCGGCGACATTCTGATCGCGAGACCGGCGGGGCGGATCTATTCCTCCGAATATCTTGACTGGCTGAGCAAGTTGGAATCCGGGATCGCGCCGGGCGACACGAAGCTGATCGTCAGCCTGGAACAGGTTCCCTACGTAAGCAGCGCCGGGCTCCGCATCCTCCTCTTGCTGGCCAAGCGGTTTACCGGACCGGACCGGTTCTTTGCGATTTGCGGGTCTGGACGGCTCGCGCGCAAGGTGCTCGCCGCGAGTGGATTCGACGCGATCCTGAAGGTGTACGACTCGGAAGAGATCGCGCTGGCCGAGATTCAGGGGTCCGGCGACGAGGGCTGAATTCCGGCTCCGCCGCCGCGAAACGGACGGGCGGCGCGCGGGAAATCCCGATGAGGCTCCCCTGGGGACCGGACCGCCAGGCCTTACCGCCCCCAAGGATCGGTCCGGCATTCTCCGGGTGGTCGTCAGCCCGGCCGGCCGGCGCCGGAGACCGCCTCCGCCTTCCAGCGGTCGTAGCGCATTCTGAGCGTCCGCACCGGATTGGCGTTTTCGCCCTCCACGATGTTCTCGTCGGTCACGTCGATGAAGAGCGAATAGTCGCCGTCGTTGAAGGATTCGCCCTCCGCGTCGTCCGGGTTGGCCACGAGAATGTAGGCCACATGCGAGGTCTTGCCGTCGCAGGGGACGTGCTCCAGGAGCGGTTCGCTCTCGCAGGTGCAGCGGACGTCGCCTCCCTCCGCGTCGGCGGCTTCCATCGCGGCCATCACCCGGTCGGCCATCGTTTCGGCTTCGTTGTGGAAGGCGGCCACCGCGTTGTGTACCACGTCGTCGGAGGCCAGGATGTTGCCCTGCACCGAAAAGAAGATCCCCAGCGCCGGGATCGAATCCGCCACCGCCAGCGAGGCCTCGCCATTGCCGCTTCCGGAGTGACCCGCGCAACGCCCCTGCATGTCCACGATTCCAAACTGGCGCCGCTCGAAGGCGGGATCCTCCGAGAGCATTTCGATGATTCGGCCGGGCTCGGTTCCCTTCTTCAGCTCGGCGTAGACCAGCTCCTGGTTCGCGCGCGTGTTGTCCACCCCGGCCTGCGCCGCCGCCACCGCCACCCCCGGCACCACGATCGCCTGGATGTCCATGAGGCCCCTGGCGGGGAATCCGGCGAAGCGTCCCTGCGGAACACAGGTTGCCGAGGCGATGATGACCTGTCCGGTGCGGGTATCGACCGCGATAACCGACCAGGTGGCGGAGAGGGCGCCGGGCAGAAGCGCCAGCAGCAGGAGCGAGACGACGACGCGGTGGACTTGCCGCGCGGGAGAGGTGCGGGCCATGATTTGCCTCCGGAATCCGACAGACGACGGTGGGTTTGAGCGGGGGACAACTTCCCTCCCGGCGGGCCGTTGCGCAACCCGGGCGCACAAACCTTGGAGACGCGCACCCGCGCACACACACACTGCAACCGCGAACACACAAGACTAAGGAGGACAGCGCCGTGAGCGATTCCAGCAAGGCCGCAAACGAATCAGCGAAATCCGTGACCGATTCCACCGCGGGCGCCGACGCCGGGAAGATCGGCCGCAGAGGCTTCGTGGAGAAGAGCGCGAAGGTGGCGATGGGCGCGATGATCGTGCCGCGCCATGTGCTGGGAGGCCCCGGCTGGCAGGCTCCGTCGGACCAGCTCAACATTGCGATCGTCGGGGTCGGCGGGCAGGGGACCGAGAACGCCCAGGAGCTCGGGACCGAACAGATTCCGGCGATCTGCGATGTGCACTTCGGGATCGTTCACCGGCGCGTCCAGGAACGCCTGACCGACGGTGACGGCAATCTGCGCGAAAAGGGGCAGCGTTGGCGGGAACAGTTCCTGCAGGCGCGGCAGTACACCGACTTTCGCGAGCTGCTCGACCGCGAGGAGGGGATCGACGCGGTTCTGATCGCCACCCCCGACCACCTCCACGCCCCGATCGCAAAGGCGGCAATGGAAGCGGGGAAGCACGTCTACGTCGAAAAGCCGCTGACCTTTACCGTTCACGAGGCCCGGCGGCTGAGCGAGATCGCGGCGCGCACCGGGGTCGTCACCCAGATGGGAAACCAGGGCCATTCGGCCGACAGCGCGCGACTGGTGAACGAATGGGTGCGCTCAGGACTGATCGGTGATGTAACCGAGGTCCACATCTGGACCAACCGACCGATCTGGCCGCAGGGCGTGCGGCGTCCGCAGCCGTGGGAAGAGGGACTGAATCCGGGGTGGTACCAGCAATGGCACCAGGGCGCGATCTCCTCGCTGGCCGCCGACCTGATGGACGCGGGCTACCCCATGCCGCCGGGCCTCGACTGGGATCTCTACCTGGGTCCGACCACGAAGGAGATTCCCTTCCATCCCGTCTACCACCCCTTTAATTGGCGCGGATGGGTGGACTTCGGCGTCAGCGCGCTCGGCGACATGGGCGCGCACCTGGTCGATCATCCCTACTGGGCGCTGGAGCTCGGCTGGCCCACCACAATCGAGGCCACTTCAACCCCTTGGGGCGGCCCCTCCGGCGATCCCGAATCCTTCCCGCTGGCGATGCGTGCGCACTACACCTTCCCGGCGCGGGGGTCGCTGCCGGCGGTCGATCTGCACTGGTACGACGGCGGTCTGATGCCGCCCCGGCCACCAGAGCTGCCCACCGAGCTCCGGCTCAACCGCGAAGGCGGGGTGATGATGGTGGGCGACCGCGGGATCCTCATGCACGAGACCTACGGCCGCAATCCGCGCCTCTTCCCGGAATCGCTGGCGAGCGAGGCCGAGGATGTGCCGCAGTCCTTCCCCCGCATCGAAGACACGCACCAGATGAACTGGGTCCGCGCCTGCAAGGAGGGAGGCGAGGCGTCCTGCCCCTTCGGCTACGCCGCCCGGCTCACCGAGGTCATGCTGTTGGGGATTGTCGCGCTGCGCACCGGCCAGGGCCGCACGATCCACTACGATGGCGACGCGATGCGGATTACCAACGAAGCGGAGTCCAACCGCTTCCTGACGCGCGAATACCGCGACGGCTGGGAGGTGTAGGGCCCGCTTTTCCGGCTGGGGGCGTTGGCCCTACCGCGAACCCGTGGCGGTCATGCCGTTGGGGAAGATCTCCTTCCAGCCCGCGAGGAAGCGCTCCATCTCGTCCTCGGTCCCGATCGATACGCGCAGGTAGTCGAGCATCGGCGGGAAATCACGGCCGACGGCAATGTTGCGCTGGCGGAAGGCGGATCTCACCTCCGCGGCGGGCCGGCCGGTGTGGACCATGAAGAAGTTCGTCTCGGACGGAATCACCTCGAAGCCCTGGCTCTGAAGCTCGGCGGCGGTGGCGTCGCGCAGCGCAATCGTCGTGTCGCGCACCCACGCTTCCGATTCCCCGTCCTCGAGCGCGGCCACGCCACCCCACTTCACCAGCGCATTGACGCTGCCGGTGCTGTGAATGCGCATCTCGTCGATCATCTCGGCCGGCGCGATCCCGTAGCCCAGGCGCAGCCCGGCCATCCCGTAGATCTTGGAGAAGGTGCGGGTGACGAGAACCTTGCGCCCCTCCTTGATATAGGGCACCGCGGTCGCGTATCCCGGATCCTGCACGAAGTGATGATAGGCCTCGTCGATCAGAACCGGAATGTCCTCGGGAATGTTGTCCAGGAGATGCCGGATGTCGGAATCGGGAACCACAACTCCGGTCGGATTGTTGGGATTGCAGACGTAGACCATCCCGACATCGCGGTAGTTGCGCCTGGTGACCCTGATGAGATCGTCGATGTCCTGGGTGTGATCGGGCAGAAGCGGCCGCATGATCGGGTCGGCGTCGATCCCCGAAGCCACCGAATAGACGGTCATGAAGGTCGGTTCCACCCCCACCACCTTCTCGCCGTGCCCGAGGAAGGCCAGACCGGCCACGCGCAGCGTCTCGCCCGATCCCGCATTCATGATGATGTTGCGGGTGTCCATTCCGTGGTGCGCGGCGATCTTCTCGCGAATGTCGCCATCGGGATAGCCGTAGCGGTTCGAGTACTTCCACGCGGCGTTCATCGACGCCATCATCTTCTCGGAGGGACCGTACGGGTTCTCGTTCGAGGCCAGCTTGACCAGATCGTCGTACGGATCGACCGGAGCGAGGCCGGGCGGAGGCGGAGGCAGACGCAACCCCAGCGCCGAGGCGGGCCTGAGTGAAAGCGCACCCAGCGCAGCGGCCGCGCCACCCATGAAATGCCGACGGGAAAACCGATTCTTCATCCTGCTTCTCCTCTTTGCGAAGTTGACGACGGACCGGCCGGGGGGGGATTCCATGGCCGTTACTGTGAGAAGTCATGATAGGGCGGCGGGGGCGGGGGGCGCCAATTGAAGCCGGCGGGACGATGGCCTTCGCACGCACGGGGGAACTTCGGTGCGCGACTGCGGGACGGCGGACCGTCACCGGTGGGCTGCGGGCTCCCCCAACGCCGCCGCCAGTTGCTCCAGACTCTCCAGATTGTGGACCGGCCGGTGTTCATCGACCTCGGGCAACAGCGCGCGGATTCCGGCCGCCCGGGGCGCGAACCTCTCGTAGCGGAGCAGCGGGTTCAGCCAGATCAGACGGCGGCACGACTGCCTCAGCCTGCGGGCCTCGGCGCGTACTTCCCGGCCGCCCTCGCGGTCCAGGCCGTCGGTGACAAGGATGACCACCGCGCCCGGCGCCAGCAGCCGACGCGACCAGTGCAGGTTGAAGCTGCGCAGCGACCGACCGATCCGCGTGCCACCCTTCCAGTCCTGAACCGTGCCACCCACCCGTTCGAGCGCGCGGTCCACGTCGCGATCACGGAGCAGGCGCGTGATGTTGGTCAGGCGGGTGCCGAAGACGAAGCTGTGTACGCGTCCGGCGGCGCTCGCAGGTGCGCGGGAGCGGGACGGCGCGCGGGACGGGACAAGCGCCTGGGAGCCGCTGTGCGCATGAGCGTTGGTCAGCGCGTGCAGGAAGTGCAGCAGAATGCGCGAGTAGGACTCCATCGAACCGGAGATGTCGCAGAGCGCAACGATGACGGGGCTCCGCGTGGCGGGGGACTTGCGGCGGAGCGGAACCGGCCATCCGCCCGTGCGAATGCAGGTGCGCAGGGTACGCCGCATGTCGATGACGCGGCCGCGCGGGTCGGGTATGTGGCGGCGGGTGACGATCGGACGCACATCGAGCCGCAGAGATCGGATCGCCTGCCGCGCCTGCACCATCTCGGCCGCGGTCATCTCGTCGAAGTCGCGCGTGCGGAGGACTTCCGAGCCGGACCAGGCAAGCCGGACCGGGATCTGGTGGGTGGCCGCGCGGTTGGGGGGCGGGGCGGGGCGGGGGGCGGACGGGGGGTCGGGGGCGAGTCGGGCCGGCGCGCGCGACGGAGGCTGGTCGGCGGGAACCCTCGACCGCGACAGGAGGGCTGCCAGCGCCTCGTCCGCCCCAAAGGGATCGCGCCAAAAGAGACGGAAGGCGCTGTCGAAGATGTGACGGTGCTCGCGCCTGGAGACCAGCGTGCCGTGCAGCGCCCAGTAGAACTGCGCCCGCGAGGTGATCTCTACCGCGGCGAGAGCCCGCGTGGCCGCAAGGGTGTGGCCGGGCCCAACGGGTAGCCCGGCGCCGCGCAGGAGGCGGACAAAGTGGGCGATGTTGGCGGGGAGGCGCTTGTCCATGCCTGTTGATTCTCGAGAGGATGACGGTTGCTCCGTCTCTGTTGCCAACCTACCGGAAGCCCTGACCCGCGGCGACAACCGGTTTGGGGTTATCGGTTCCGCCCCATGTGCCTCATGGCCCCATTTGCCGCCCGCGGCGCTTCACCCTACCGTTTTTCGGCCGTCCGTCCATCCATGATTGGAGTCTTCTGATGATTTTGTATTCCCCGATCCGTCCTGGCCGCCAATTCCTGTCTCCCCTCTGCATCGCACTCCTGGTCGTTGTGGCGGCCACCGATCTATCGGCCCAGACCACCGAGCTACGCCGTGGCCGCACCGTGCCGGCCACGCTGTCACCCGGCGACACCGCCCGCTACACGGTCGACGCGGACGAAGACGACTTCGTCCTCGGAGAAGTCAACCAGATCTCGGTGGACGTGACAATCCGGGTGCTGGACCCGGAAGGCACGCAGTTGGGGCGCTTTGGGGGGTTGGGTCGCGGGGCTTTGCGGTTCGGCGGACGAACGACCGACGCGGGCACTCACACGGTCGAACTGTTCGTCACGGGGGACGGCGGGGGCGACTCCGGGGCCGGGGCCGCGAACGAAACTGCCAACTCGGGCGCGTACGAAATCACCCTCCTGCGCCTCGAACGCGTCGCCACCGACCCGAAAAGGCTCACCGACCAGATGATGGCGCGCTTCGACGGCGACCATTCGCCCGGCGCCGCGGTCCGCGTCTGGCGAGACGGCAGGACGCTCTATTCGAAGACCTACGGGATGGCCAACCTCGCCTACGGGATCCCGTTCGAGGAGGACACGCGCACCAACATCGGCTCCACCTCGAAACAGTTCACCGCCTTCGCGATCATGCTCCAGGCCGAGCGCGGCTTCCTGTCACTCGACGACGACATCCGTACCCACATCCCCGAGCTGCCCGAGTTCGACGAGACGATCCAGGTGCGGCACATCGTCACCCACACCTCCGGCCTGCGCGAATTTCTCAATCTGCTCCGCATGACCGGCCGCCGCCTCGACCGGGGCGACTGGATCGACCGCTCCGAGCTCATCGAGATCGTGCAGCGTCAGCCAGCGCTCCAGAACGCCCCCGGCGCGGAGTGGAATTACAACAACACCGCCTTCGGCCTCGCGGCGGTCATCGTCGAGCGCACCTCGGGGCAGGATTTCCACGTCTTCATGCACGAGAACGTATTCGGCCCCCTGGGAATGACCGGTACGATGGTACGGCCCTCGATCCGCCACATCGTGCCCAACCAGTCCGAGGGATACACGCCTACGCCCGACGGCTACCGCCAGATCGGCGACCTGGGCGGCGCGGTCGGTGCCGGTGGCATGTACAGCACGATCGCCGACCTCCAGACCTGGGTCGAAAACTTCGCCCACCCGCGTGTCGGCACCCGCGAGAGCCTCGACGAGATGATGACCTCGTACGTGCTGAACAATGGCGACGAGACGGGCTACGGGTACGGCCTTTCCGTCGATGACCAGCGCGGACTGAAGCGGGTCCACCACGGCGGCGCCGACGTGGCGCACCGTTCGATGCTCGTGTATTACCCGGAGATCAACGCCGGCGTCACGGTTCAGAGCAACCACGCCCAGTTCGGCAGCAACGTGGCCTTCGAGCTGGCGACGGCTTTCTTCGAGGATGCGATGGAGCCGGAGGAAGAGGAGGCGGCGGTCGTTTCTGTGGACGACTTCGATCCGGCATCGTACGACCCCGAAGACTTCGACGAGTTGGTGGGCCGGTATGCGCTCGACGCGGCGCCCAACTTCATCCTCGCCTTCACGCGCGAAGACGGCACCTTCTACGCGCAGGCGACCGGCCAGCAGCGGCTTGAGATCGTGCCCACCTCGGACTCGACATTCCGTCTCCTGGCCGTCGAGGCTTCGGTCACCTTCACGCGTGGCGAGGACGACGAGATCGAGGGGGCGATACTGCACCAGAACGGGCAAGACCAGCCCGCAACCCGCCTGGAGGGCGAAGCTCCCGAGGAGTGGGCGCCGACAGAGGACGACCTGGCGGATTACACCGGCCGCTATTACAGCGAAGAACTGGAGACCTTCTACGACTTCGCGGTCCAGGAGAGCGAGCTGATGATGCGCCAGCGGCGGCTGGGCGACGTGACCCTCACGCCGGGCGAGGAGGACAACTTCTCAGGCGGCAGTTTCTCGTTCGCCTTCGAGCGCGACCGCAACGGGGAGGTCATCGGGTTCTACCTGTCGAACGTGCGGACGCGGGATGTGAGGTTTGGAAGGGTGGGGTGAGGGGGGGCCGCGAGTGCTCATTGATCGGGAGTATGAGCTAACAGACTCGACAATGGTGATTGAAAAAAGCTCCCGAGCCGTGCCGCAGGTTGTATCGTCGGAGGGGCCAGGTTGATGCTCACAACTCCAGTCGGCGCCGAGGGTGAAGCCGGCTGCCAGCGCCGCCCCTCATGGAAGCTCCACCTCAATCCCCGCTCGCTTCGCAATCGCCCTGGCCAGTTGCCGGAAATCGCGATAACACCCTTGCACGGCCGCGGCATGTCCTCCGATCGCACCGTCGGCCGCCTTGAGCGCGAACATGGGCTTCCTGGCTTCCTGCGCAAGCGGCATGAGGCTGCGATAGTGCTTGAGCGTCGCGAGGCAATTCGGATCGTGATCGGTCATTGTCGCATGTGCAGATGAGTTGTCACCGACGACCGCTGCCGCGTACACGGTGGGAATCCGTTCCATCCAACGCCGGTACGCCTTGACCGGCCGGTCCAAACGGACCGCATGTTGCATCACGATGTAGCCGATCGGTTGCATCGCACCTTCCGGGACCGCGAGACCCTCTACCGGGTTGCGCTCGCGGCGCTCCTTCCATTCTTCCTGCCACCGTCGGAGAGTTGGCCCCAGATTGCGGAGACACTGTAGCGAGTGGAGATCCGGAGCCAGGGGCACGACCACCGAGTCGGCAGTAACCAGCGCGGCACGATTGAACGCTCCCAGGTTCGGTCCGACGTCCACCAGGATTACCTGGGCGTCGACTTGCAGGGCACCCTGCCGAAGAATGCGCCCGAGCGCCGACAGAACGCGAAACGCCCGCGGCTTGCGGTCCAGACACGCGGGCCACTGGCTCGACAACTCGTCCTCGGCGATCGCCAGAAGAAGATCTCCGACCACGAGTCCGAGACCGGGCTCGGGCTCCACCACCCGAGGAGCGGCCACGTCGCCGGTTCCTTCCAGCAGCGGTCGGAGGGCACCGTACACGGTCGGGCGCTCCCCGTTTTCCGGCCAGAGCGGCTCAAGCTCCTCATCATTCAGGAACATGCTGGTCAGGTTCGCCTGCGGGTCGAGGTCCGCAGCCAGCACGTTCACGCCCAGCCGGGCGTACATCCAGGCCAGATGGTAGACGAGGGAGGTCTCTCCGACGCCGCCCTTGCTGTTGAAGAAGGCGATGGTCTTCATCAGGCGGCCTCTACGGTCACGACGACGTGAGTAGGGCCAAAGTCGAATCTCGGCTCTGGATTACCGTTCTTCTCCAACGCCTTGCGCGCGAGCGGGACACCGAGACCGAAGCGCTGAGCGAAGCCGAGGTGGTGCATGATTTCGGCCACGAGCGGATTGCGGTGGTCGACCGCGCCACTGCCGAAGTTCTCCGGAGTGACCCGTCCATAGAGCCCGCCCGGACTTCGAATCTCGACGCGGTTCGAATACCAGTAGACCTGGACCGGTGCATTCGTACCCTCGTAGCTCCGGTGCATCACCGCGTTTCGCGCGAGCTGCTGGAGAGCCGCCACCGGATAGTCGGGCGAACGTCGCTCGCGGGATACGGTCGCGACCTCGGTGCGGACCGAGATGTTCAGCTTCAGGAGCTCGTCCAGTTGGCGCAACACATCGTCGAGCCGACCCGTCAAGACCCTTTGGCTGCGGATTGGATCCGTGATTTCTGTGCCATCGAGACGGAGGAACTGGACATAGGCTCCGGGAATCCAGTCCTGCGGATCCCGTCCGAGACCCAGGAGCGCACCCCAGGTCGGCACCTCATCCACGAGCAGACGCAACGACCGGAGTTGTTGCTCAATCAATCGTTGGTTGTCATCCAGAATCTCCTGCGCGACCGCCTGTGGCAGGTATTGCGACTCGAAATACTCGAGGTTGATCTGCTTCACCGTGGCGCCCCCGGCAGGCCGCTGATCGAACGGACGCTCCGCTGCGCGCCGCCGCTCGCTCAGGCGCTGCTCCTCCTCGGGAGTGGCCTGTCGCACCGTCGGGCCCACTCTTACCCAGACCCGTCCTCGGTAGCGAACCGGCGGACTCCGTGAAGGCTCGACGACGATCGCGGCGACTTCGCACCCGGAGAGGTTGTGCTTCTGGACGACGAGTGATGGCATCGGCATGATGTTCCCGTCGTCCTTCATGGCGGCGAGCTTCGTCAGCAGCCGGTCGTCGATTGTCAAGTTGGCGCAGCCGCCGTCGTCCTTGGCTCCGATGAAAACGACACCGGGCAGACCATGGCCCGGGAGATCGTTGGCGAGTGCACAGATGTTCCGCCGAAGCTTGCTGGCATCGGCGGCTGATGCTTTGCGTTCTACCCGGTCCGACTCGAGATCGATTCGTAGTCGATCGAGATTGCGTTGGTCCAGTGGGCTCATCTCTCCTCTCTCCGGCCTCGGGCCTCTGGCCTTTCGGCAGTCTCAAGATAGCGAGGCCAGCAATCCGAACCTCCCTTTGGCACTTGTCACCCCCCTGATCGATTCAGACTCCCTCACTCCACCACCCCCATCCCCGCCTCCACTCCGCCGTCGCGCATCTCGGCCAGGTCGTCCTGGTACTTGAGCAGAACGCCCAATGTGCGGTGCACCGTTTCGCGATCGAGCGTGTGCCGGTCCAGCGCCATTAGCGCCTTCGTCCAGTCGAGCGTTTCCGCCACCCCGGGCCGCTTGAACAGCTCCAGCTCGCGCACCCTCTGCACGAAGGCGACCACCTGGGCCGACAGTTGGGCCGGGGCGCCGGGGATTCGCGAGGCGAGGATTTGCAGCTCGCGCTCTGCGTCGGGGTAGTCGATCCAGTGGTAGACGCAGCGCCGCTTGAGGGCGTCGTGGATCTCGCGCGTGCGATTGGAGGTGATGACGACGACGGGCGGCTCGGCGGCGATTACCGTTCCGAGCTCGGGGATTGTGAGCTGAAAGTCGGAGAGGATCTCGAGGAGGTAGGCTTCGAAGGGTTCGTCGGTGCGGTCGAGTTCGTCGATGAGGAGGACCGGGGCGATGCCGTTGGGTGGATCGAGTGCCTGGAGGAGGGGACGGCGGACGAGGAATTCCTCCGAGAAGACATCGTGGGCCAGGTCGGTCACCGAGGCGCCTGACCCGCTGGACGCGTGCGAAGGGTTCGCCGCCCGGATGTGGATCATCTGTTTGGCGTAGTTCCATTCGTACGCGGCCGAAGCCAGATCCAGTCCCTCGTAGCACTGCAACCGGATCAGCGGACGGCCGAGCGCGGCGGCCAGCGTCTTCGCGACCTCGGTCTTGCCGACCCCGGCCTCGCCCTCGAGCAGAAGCGGCCGACCCAGTCTCAAGGACAGAAAGAGGGCCGTGCCGAGACCGACATCCGCCACATAGCCGTGCTCGCCGAGCAGCGCGACCGCGTCGTCGACGGACGTGGGCGCAGAGAGGGGACGCGGGTTACTCCTCATCGACCCCGCACCGCTCTCATCGTTCCCGCCTGGACCGAGTTGTCGCCGTCGCCCCGGCTATCCGCAAGCCTCCACGGCGCGCTTCGCCATCACGGCCACCAGGTGCGCGCGGTAGTCGGACCCGGCCGCCGCGTCCGACAGCATTCCGTCGGCGGATACCGATATCCCGGCCACCGCCTCGGCGCTAAAGGAACCGGCAAGCGCGGCCTCCATCCCGGCCACCCGGAACACGCCGTCCCCCGACGCGCCCGTCACGGCTACCCGCACCCCGGCGGGCCCGTCGGCGACCATCACCCCGGCCACCGCGTATTTCGACGCCGGGTTGGCGAACTTCGCGTAGGCGGCGCGGGCCGGCACGGGAAAGCGCACCGCCGTGATCACCTCGTCTTCGGCCAGCGCGGTCGCGAAGAGGCCCTGGAAGAAGTCGTCGGCCCCGATCTCCCGCCGGTCGGTCACGATCGTGGCCCCGAGCGCCACGCAGGCGGCCGGGTAGTCCGCGGCGGGATCGTTGTGCGCGACCGATCCGCCGATCGTTCCGGCGTTACGCACCTGCGCGTCGCCGATCCCCTCGGCCATCTGCGCCAGCGCGGGAATCCGCCCCTGCACGGTCCCGGACGCGGCCACCTGCGCGTGGGTGCACATCGCCCCCACCGTCACCGAGTCCCCGTCCTGGGCGATCTCCGCCAGCCCCGGCACGCCCGCCAGCGACACCAGATCGGTCGGAATGGCCAGGTTCAGCTTCATGACCGGCAACAGGCTGTGACCGCCCGCGATCAGCGTAGCTCCCTCGGCCCCCCGCAGCGCGGCGAGCGCTTCGTCCATCGATTTCGGCGCGTGGTAGTTGAAGTCTTGCACGTTCGTCTCCGATCAGCCCTGGGCCCGCTGGATCGCCTGCCACACCCGCTGCGAGGTGGCCGGCATGGACATGTCGTTGACGCCCAGCGGGCGCAGCGCGTCGACCACCGCGTTGATCACCGCCGGGGGAACGCCAATCGATCCGACCTCGCCAACGCCCTTGGCGCCGAGCGGGTTGTGGGTGCAGTGCGTCGTGTTGTGATTGATGTTGAAGGAGGGCAGATCGGCCGCGCGGGGCATCGTGTACTCCAGGTACGACCCCGTCTCCAACTGCCCGTCCTCCTGGTAGCGGCACTCTTCGAGCAGCGCCTGCCCGATTCCGTGCGCGAGTCCTCCGTGCAACTGGCCGTCCACGATCATCGGGTTGATGATGCGCCCCACGTCGTCCGCGCCGGTCACCGCGACCAGCTCCACCTCGCCCGTCTCCGGGTCCACCTCCACCTCGGCAATGTGCGTGCCCGCCGGGAAGGTGAAGTTGAGCGGATCGTAGAAGGCGGTCTCCTCCAGTCCGGGTTCCAGCCCCGCCGGGTAGTTGTGCGGCACGTAGGCCGTCAGCGCGACCTCGCCGAGCGACTTCGACCGGTCGGTACCCGCAACGGTGAAGGATCCGTCCTCGAACTCGATGTCCTCGACGGAAGCCTCCAGCAGGTGCGCGGCAATCTTCCTGCCCTTCTCGATCACCTTCTCGACCGCCAGGTAGATCGCGGTTCCGCCCACCGCCAGCGAGCGCGAGCCGTAGGTGCCCATCCCGAAGGGGATCCGGGCCGAGTCGCCGTGCACCACATCCACCGCCTCGAAGTCGACCCCGAGCATGTCGGAGACGATCTGCGCGAAGGTGGTCTCGTGCCCCTGGCCGTGGGAGTGCGTTCCGGTGAAGACCGACACCGAGCCCGTCGGGTGAACCCGCACACTGCCCGACTCATACAGCCCGGCCCGCGCGCCCAGCGATCCCACCACCGCCGACGGCGCAATCCCGCACGCCTCGATGAAGGTCGAAATCCCGATCCCGCGGTGCTTTCCACGCGCCGCCGCCTCGGCCCGCCGCGCCTCGAATCCATCCCAGTCCGACGCTTTCAGCGCCAGCTCCAGCGTGGCGTCGTAGTCGCCCTGGTCGTACTGGAGCGCAACCGGCGTCTGGTAGGGGAACTCGCGGATGAAGTTCTTGCGGCGGATCTCCACGCGGTCCATCCCGAGCTCGTTCGCCGCCTTGTCCACCAGCCGCTCCAGCAGGTAGGTCGCCTCGGGCCGTCCCGCACCCCGCAGCGCGTCGACCGGCACCGTGTTGGTGAAGAACGACTTGACCTCGCAGTAGACCGCCGGAGTGGTGTACGGTCCCGCGAAGAGGATGCCGTACAGGTAGGTCGGGACGCAGGTGGCGAAGGTGGAGAGGTACGCGCCCAGGTTGCACCTGGTGGAGACGTGCAGCCCCAGGAAGGTGCCGTCGGCGTCGAGCGCCAGGCGGGCCGTGCTCATGTGGTCGCGCCCGTGCGTGTCCGACTTGAAGGCGTCGATGCGCTCGCAGGTCCACTTGACGGGCCGTCCGAGCTTGCCGGCGGTCCAGGTCAGGATCGCTTCTTCGGCGTAGTGGGGAATCTTGGAGCCGAAACCGCCGCCCACATCCGGCGCCACGATCCGTAGCTTGTGCTCCGGCAGTCCGAGTACGAAGGCGCCCAGGAGCAGCCGGACCAGGTGCGGGTTCTGGCTGGTGGTGTAGAGGGTGTAGTCCCCCGTCGCGGGATCGAAGTTGGCGATGGCGGCGCGGGGCTCGATCGCGTTGGGAATGAGCCGGTTGTTGACCACGTCGATCGAGACGACATGCGCGGCGTCCGCGAAGGCCGCGTCGGTGGCCGCCCGGTCGCCGACCTCCCAGTCGTAGCAGACGTTGCCGGGCGCTTCGTCGAAGACCTGCGCCGCGCCCTCGGCCTCGGCCGCCTCAATCGAGGCCACCGCCGGGAGTTCGTCGTAGTCCACCTCGACCAGCGCCGCCGCCGCCTTCGCCTGATCTTTCGACTCGGCGACGACGATCGCCACGCAGTCCCCCACATAGCGCACCTTGTCGGTGGCCAGCGCGGGGTGCGGAGGCTCGACCATGGGGGAGCCGTCCTTGCTGTGAATCAGCCATCCGGTGGGGATGCCGCCCACGCCCTCCATGTCCTTGCCGGTGAAGACCGCGTGCACGCCCGGGGCCGCCAGCGCCGCGCCCGCGTCGATTCCCCCGATCCGCGCATGCGCCACCGGAGCACGGAGGATGTAGCCGAAGAGCTGGCCGGGCAGGTTGATGTCGTCGGTGTAGCGGCCGCGTCCGGTGAGAAACCGCGCGTCCTCCTTGCGCTTGACCGACGCTCCGATTCCGGTTCCGTTCGCACTCCCGGTTCCGTTCGCACTCATGATTTACCTCCCATTGCGCGCGCGCCTTCCTGGACGGCCTTGACGATGTTGTGGTAGCCGGTGCAGCGGCAGAGGTTCCCCTCCAGCCACTCGCGCACCTCGTGCTCGCTCGGATCGGGGTTGCGATTGGCCAGATCGACGGCGCTCAGCACCATGCCCGGCGTGCAGAATCCGCACTGCAGACCGTGGTGATTGCGGAAGGCCTCCTGCATGGGATGGAGGTCGGCGCCGTTCGCGAGGCCCTCGATCGTGGTGACCTCCGCGCCGTCCGCCTGCACCGCCAGGCAGGTACAGCTCTTGACGGACGAACCGTTGACGTGGACCACGCACGCGCCGCACTGGCTCGTGTCGCAGCCCACATGGGTTCCGGTGAGACCGAGATGTTCGCGCAGGAAATCGACGAGGAGGGTGCGGCCCTCGACCGTTCCCGAGCGCTGGGTTCCATTCACGGTCATGGTGACGGTTGGCATGGGCGTCTCCGGGGTGTGTGTGGGGAACTGATTTCGCTTGCGGCCGCCACCTCGCGATGGCGCGGGGCTCCCGGCGACCGGGCAATGAGAATGGAGAGCGCGGGGCGGGGGCGCAAGCGGGTTGCGTGTGATTGGGAGCCGGGTACGGAGCGGGGTTGCCAGGACCCAAACTTGACATTTTTGGTGCGTTGGTGCAATGATGACTTGATGGCTTACCGCTACGAACCTTAAGACTTGGGGAGATCACACGCCATGCCACGCTTGACCATTCGCCTTAAGGAACGGACGCACCGTGCGCTCAGGGAAGCAGCAGCGCGTCAGGGCCGCTCCATGGGTGCGCTCGTTGAAGAGAGTCTGGCACTCAGGGGCATCCTCCCATTGGACAAGGCACAAGAGATCGTCGCCCGCGCGCGTGCCGCCGCTGGACTGAGCGACGACGAGGCAATGGCTATCGCGGTGCGAGAGACGAGACTTCACCGGACGGAACAGGAAGATTGACCCGGGTCTTCATTGTGGACACTAACGTAGTCGTGTCCGGGACCATCGGCGCCGACCCGGCAAGTCCCCCGGCACTGATTCTCGAGGCGATGGCTGACGGGCGCCTCGTCTACCTCATGTCCGGGGCTCTCTTCGCCGAGTACTCGGAGGTGCTGCGCCGCCCGGCCATCGCACGTCTTCACCAGCGAACCGCCCGCGAGGTCGACCGTTTGCTGACAGTCCTCGCGGCGAACGGCATGTGGCGTCAACCTGCACCGGCGGGTCCCGCCCCGAATCCCGGGGACGACCATCTCTGGGCGCTCCTCGCAAGCTGGCCTTCAAGCCGCCTCGTCACCGGCGACCGCCTCCTCCTTGACAGTAATCCCCGATTCGGAGCGGTGCTGGCCCCCCGTGAGGCGGTCGCCATGATTCCATAGATTTGCGGCCCGGATCGCTTGGGAAAACCCTTGCTGCTAACGGATCGCCACAACCCACTTGCGACCACACCCCCAACCACGAGCTTTCAGACTTCAACAACCGCGCCCACTTCACCGCCCCGGAGCCCGAAGCGATGTCTCTTCCCCACCCCCGCCCCCACCCGGCCCCCACCCTCGCGCGCACGGCCGCCCGCGTTTCCTTGCGGCTCCCCCCCGCCATCGCCGTCACGGCACTGACCCTCGCCCTCACCGCCCTGCTCCCCACCCCCGCCCACCCCCAGGGCACCCGTTTCCTCCGCCAGCCCGACATCAGCGCCACCCACATCGTCTTCACCCACGCCAACGACCTCTGGACGGTCGCGCGGGACGGCGGCGACGCGATCCGCCTTACCAGCTCCGACGGTGCCGAGACCGACGCCGCCTTCAGCCCGGACGGAAGCTGGATCGCCTTTTCGGGCCAGTACGGAGGCAACACCGATGTGTACCTCATGCCGGCCACCGGCGGCCAACCCCGGCGCCTCACCTGGCACCCATCCGCCGATGTCGTGCAGGGGTGGACGCCCGGCGGCGAGATACTCTTCCAGTCGGGGCGCGATGGCGTGCCCACGCGGCTCTGGACGTTCTACACGGTGTCACCCTCCGGCGGACTCCCCACCCCCCTCGCTCTCCCCCAGGCCTACCTGGGCGGCATGTCCGCCGACGGCGCCCACCTCGCCTACCAGGAGATCGGTTACTGGGACCCCGAGTGGCGCAACTACCGGGGCGGGCAGGCGCAACCGATCGGGATCGTTTCCACCTCGACCTGGGAGCGCACCACACCGCCGTGGGAGGGCGAGCGGCAGATGGACCCGGTCTGGATGGACGGCGTCGTCTATTACATGTCGGAGCGCGACTGGGCCAGCAACGTGTGGTCCTTCGATCCGCGCACCGGCGAGGAGCGGCAGCTTACTCGCCACGCCGACTTCGACGTCAAGTCACTCGGCGCGGGCGACGGGGTGGTGGTCTACGAACAGGCCGGCTACCTGCACGAACTCGATCCGGCCACCGGGACCACGCGCCAGCTCGTCATCGACGCGGCCGGCGACATGAACTGGTCGCGCGCGCGCTGGGAGACGATTCCAGCGGCCCAGCTCCGCGACGCCCGCCTTTCACCCACCGGCAAGCGGGCGATCTTCGAGTGGCGGGGAGAGCTCTTCAGCGTGCCCGCCGAGGAAGGGTCCTGGCGCAATCTGACCCGCAGCCCCGGGGTGGCCGACCGGCATCCGGTGTGGTCGCCCGACGGGTCGCGCATCGCCTGGTTCAACGACGACGGAGACGAGTACGCGCTGGTGATCGCCGAACAGGACGGGTCGAATCCGCGCCGCATTGAGATCGCCGAGCCTTCCTTCTACTTCAGGCCCGAGTGGTCGCCCGACGGCAGCAGGCTCGCCTTCACCGACACCCACTACCGCGTGCTGATCCTGGACGTGGCATCGGGTCAGGTCGAACACGTCGACACCGACCGCTTCGCGCACCCGGAGCGCTCCATGAACCCGGTCTGGTCGCCGGATTCGCGCTGGATCGCCTACGCCCGCCGGCTCGACAACCAGCTCCGCGCCATCTTCGTCCACAACGCCGAAACGGGCGAAACGCACCAGCTCACCGACGGCATGTCCGACGCGATCTCGCCGGTCTGGGACGAGTCGGGCAGGTATCTCTATTTTCTGGCCTCCACCAACTACGCGCTCAACACCGGCTGGCTGGACATGACCTCGTACGACCGCCCGGTGACGCGCGCCCTCTACCTTGCGCTGCTCGGCGCCGACGAACCCTCGCCCTTCCTGCCCCAAAGCGACGAGGAAGCGGGAGAAGACGAGGAGAGCGACGACGCTGACGAAGGGGAAACCGAATCGGGTGACTCCGGGCAGTCCGGCCGCGTTGACTCCGACAGCGACGACTCGCCCACGGTAACCATCGACTTTGCGGGAATGGCGGACCGAATCATCGACGCACCCGGGCTGGAGGTGGACAACTACGCGGGGTTGGCGCCGGGACCGGAGGGAACCGTCTTCGTGCTCTCGGGGGGCGGTTTCGGCGGTGGCAGCGTCCTCAAGTACTCGCTGGAAGAGCGCGAGGCGGACGACTTCCTGGAGCGAGGCGGGCGGATTGCCGTCTCGCACGACCGCAGCCGAATGCTCTACTTCAGCGGCGGATGGCGGATTGTGGGAACCGCGCGTCCCCCGTCGGGTGGCGATGGCCCGCTCGATCTGGGCGGAATGCGAGTGCGGGTCGACCCCACCGCCGAATATGCGCAGATGCTCCGCGACGGCTGGCGCTTCATGCGCGACTTCCTTTATGTGGACAACCAGCACGGCGCGCCCTGGGACGACGTCTGGGACTGGTACGCGGCCTGGCTCCCCGATGTGCGCCACCGCTCCGACTTCAACCACCTGCTCGACATGCTCTCGGGCGAGATCGCGGTCGGCCATTCCTATGTGCGTGGCGGCGACTACCCCGGACTCGACAACCCCCGCACCGGCCTCCTGGGCGCCGACCTGGAGGAAGTGGACGGCTTCTACCGCATCGCCCGCATCTACGACGGCGGCGACTGGACCCCGGGCACGGCCGGGCCGCTTTCCCTTCCCGGCATGGATGTGGCGGAGGGAGACTACATCCTCGCGGTGGACGGGGCCGGACTGCGCGCACCCACCAATCCGTTTGCCCTCCTGGAGGGGACCGCCGGACGCGTCGTCACCCTGACCGTGGCGTCATCCCCCGACGGCGCCGACACCCGCGACATTGTGGTTGAGCCGGTCGCAAGCGAGGCATCGCTTCGGCGCTGGGCCTGGGTCGATGCCAATCAGGCACGCGTCGACGAGATGAGCGGCGGAAGGCTCGCCTACGTCTGGCTGCCCAACACGGGACAGGGCGGCTACCAGTACTTCAACCGCATGTACTTCGCGCAGCAGGACCGCGAGGGCGCTGTAATCGACGAGCGCAACAACGGCGGCGGCTCGGCGGCGGACTACATCGTGGAAGTTCTCGGCCGCGAACTCACCGGCTACTTCAACTCGCGCGCCGGCGACCGCAAACCCTGGACGCAGCCCATGGCCGGGCTCTTTGGCCCGAAGGTGATGGTGATCAACGAACGCGCCGGTTCCGGGGGCGATCTGCTCCCCTACCTCTTCCGTTTCCGCGAGATCGGCCCGCTCGTGGGAACCAAAACGTGGGGCGGCCTGGTCGGCACCTGGGACACGCCGCCGCTCATCGACGGGGGCGGATTTGTGGCGCCGCGCGGCGGATTCTTCGATGTGAATGGCGAGTGGGCGGTCGAGGCCGAGGGGGTGGCGCCCGACATCGAGGTGCGCAACGATCCCGCGCCGGTCATTGCCGGGGGCGACCCGCAGTTGGAAGCCGCCGTGCGCGAGGCTCTGCGTCTGCTGGACAACGGAGGCAAGGTCATCTTCGCGGACGAACCGCCGCCGCCGGTGCGATGGAGAAGGCCGGGTGGCTGAGGGCGAGGGAGAGGGCGCGTCGCAGGGGTGACCGGGGCCGCAGGCGGGAGCGCCCGGAGTGGGGTTGCGCGCGCACCCTACCGGCTCGGTGACGCTGCGCAGGCCGGCCCGCGCAGGGGCCGGAAGCCACCGCTCTGTACACGCGGGCGGGCGCGAAGGTCGCTTTCGTTCCTGCAGGTCGGCCGGGAGTTGTGGGGAATCGAGGTCAAGGCCGGCCGCCAGGTGAGCCGTCGCATGTTGCGGGGCCTGGCGTCGCTCTCGGCGCGCAGCAACCGGGTGAAGCGCCGGATCGTGGTGTATTGCGGCGATCGTCCGCAGGTGTTGGACGGGGTGGATGTCCTGCCGGTCGGGGATTTTCTGAAGGAGATTTGACGATCCCCCACCCCCCGCCCCATCCTGCAACCGGAGCCGTACGCGCGCCGAACCACAAACGCGCCGGGTCATCCTTCCCCCTGCAACCAACGGAGGCGAACACCATGAAGGCTTTGGGACTCTTTCTGCTGCGGATCACGACCGGGTGGCTTCTTGTTCTCTGGGGCATTGACAAATTCCAGGATGTGGAGCACGGGCAGCGCGTTGCCGAGGCATTTTACCTCGGGATCGGGACGCAGGCCTTCGTGCTGTACCTCTTCGGAGCGATCGAGATCGTGCTCGGGGCGCTGGTGGTCGTCGGGATGTGGCGGCGGCGCGTCTACCCGGTCATGTTCGTCGTGCTGCTGGTCACCGCGCTCGGCGTCTGGAAGTCGATCCTGGACCCCTGGGGATGGTTCATGGAAGGGTCGAATGTGCTCTTCTATCCGTCGGCCATCATTGCGGCGGGTTCGCTGCTCCTCTGGGGCACGATCGACGAAGACGGAATGGCGCTGGATGCGCGCCGCGGCGGCTGATTCGCAGGGTCGCCGCAGCGGATCGCCCGGGGTTCCCGCATCGAATCGACCGAGCCCGGATTCGCGCGTTCCCCGGGCACATCCTATAATGTCCGATCAAATTCGTAATGTCCGATCAAACCCGGCCCCCACGAATCCTTTGCAGTGAGGTGCAGAGCACGATGTTGCAACCAGAGGTCATTCAGGCGCGACGCGGTGGATTCACCCGCCGCAAGTTCATCATGGGGGTCGTCGCTGCGGGCGCCACCGCCTCCACCGCGGGATATCTTTTCCGGGGCAGCGGGGTGCTCTCGCCGCTCCTGACCGCGCAGGGGGCCGTCGAACGGCTCATCACCCTCAACGTCAATGGCCGGCAACGCCGCGTGGAGGTTCCCCGGCAGGAGACGCTCGCCATGACGCTGCGTTATCAGCTCGGGCTCACCGGCACCAAGCTGGGCTGCGACCGGGCCGAGTGCGGAGCCTGCACCGTGCTGATCGACGGCGTCACCCACTACGGCTGTTCGATCCTGACCCATACCGTGCGCGGCCGCGAGGTGACCACGATCGAGGGGCTGGAGCGCAACGGCGAGATGCATCCGGTTCAGCAGGCGGTCATGGACGAGGGCGGCTTCCAGTGCGCCTTCTGCGCGCCCGGCTTTGTGATGAGCATGGTCGGAATGCTGGATCGCAACCCGAATCCGACGCGCGAGGAGGCCGCCGTTCTGCTCTCCGGCAACCTCTGCCGCTGCGGCGACTACGACAAGATCCTGAACACGGCGATGCGGGCGGCCGAGCTGTCCGGCGCCCGGGCCTGAAAGGGGACTCACGATGGCTGAGAAACTCATCGGCACCGACATCTCCCCACCGGACCTGCCCGCGAAAATTACGGGACGGGCCCGCTACGCCGAGGACTTCCGCGCCGAGGGGATGGTCTTCGCGAAGCTTCTGCTGAGTCCGATGCCGCACGCGCGCGTTCGCAGTGTGGACACGAGTGCGGCCGAAGCGATGGAGGGCGTGCTCGGAATCCTGCGGGCGTCGGAGCTGCCGCAGCAGGAGCAGGGGATTGGCGAAGCGGCGCTCACCGACGAGCCCAAGTACGAGGGCGAACCGGTCCTGGCGGTGGCGGCGGTGGACGAAACAACGGCGGCCGCCGCGGTGGAGGCGATCCGGGTGGACTTCGAGCCATTGCCCTTCGTGCTCGATCCGCTGGAGAGTCTGCGCGAGGGCGGACCCGATGCGCGCCTGGACGGCAATGTCGGCGGCCGCGGCGAGGCGGCGACGCTCAAGTGGCCGGATTCGGTCTTTGCCGAGGCGGGACCGGATCGCTTGCCGATGGGCGAGCCCGCAACCGAGTGGACGATCGGCGATGTGGACGCGGCCTTCGCCGACGCGGCGGTGATCGTGGAGGAGACGATCGTTCACCAATCGGTCACGCACCACCCGATGGAGCCCCGCTCCTGCATGGCCTACTGGCAGAACGGCAAGCTCTTCCTGCACGGCTCCACGCAGTCCACCGAACGCACCCGGGGCGCGGTCGCGGGCATGGCCGGAGTCGACGTCGAAGACGTGGTGTTCATCGGGGAATACTGCGGCGGCGGCTTCGGCAGCAAGATCGCGGGCGTCCCCATCATGGCGGTGCCGGCGGCCCTCTCGAAGAAGATCGGCCGGCCGGTCATGCTGCGGATCACGCGCTACGAGGAGAACTATATCGGGCGGGCGCGCGCGGGATTCCAGGGCTGGGCGAAGATGGGCTTCCGCGCCGATGGCCGCATGACCGCGCTGGATCTCTACATCGTGCAGGATGGCGGGCCGTACGGGCGCGCGAGCGACTTCAGCACCGCCGGAACGGTCGCCACGGCTTCGTACCAGCCCGAAAACATGCGTTTCCAGGGTGTTCCGGTCTATACCAACACGCCCCCGCGTTCCGCGCAGCGGGCGCCGGGCGGAGCGCAGATCGTCGCCATGCTGGAGCCTCTGGTCGATAAGGCCGCGCGCGAGCTCGGGGTGGACCGGCTCGAAATCCGCAAGATCAACGCACCGGGCCACGACGGCTGGCTGGGAGCGCAGCAGGCTCCCTTCACCAGCGCCTTCGTCCGCGAAGCACTCGACCTGGGCGGCGAACTCTTCAACTGGGAAGAGAGAATCCAGCTCTCGGGCCAGCGCAACGGCACCAAGGTCACCGGAATCGGGATGGGGCTCAGTCCCTTCACCGCAGGCAGCGCCGGGCGCGACGGACTTCTCGTCATCCGGCCCGACGGCAAGCTCTACATTCACCAGGGAATCGGAAACCTGGGCACCCATTCGATCGCCGACACCGGGCGTCCCGCAGCCGAGGTGCTCGATCTTTCCTGGGACCAGGTCGAGATCGTCTGGGGCGACACCAGCAAACACCTTCCCTTCAGCACCGTGCAGGCGGGAAGCCAGACAACGCACGCCCACACCCGCGCCAACCACGCGGCGGGAACGGCCATGGTCGGACTCCTGCAGGAGCTGGCCGCGCTGGAGCTGGGCGGATCGCCGACCGATTACCGGGTAAGCGAGGGGCGCGTCTTCCGGGCCGGAAACCGCGCGTCGGGGCTCAGCTTTGCCCAGGCGGCGGAGCGGGCGATCGCGCGGGGCGGCAAGTTCAGCGGCGGCGAGATGCCCGAGGACCTCAACGACGCCACCAGGGCGGCTGTGGCCGGACTGGCCGGAGAAGGCCTGATCGCGGCGGCGCGCGACAACTATCCGCGGGCGGGAGCGGTCTTCACCTGGGTCGCCACCTTCGCACAGGTTGAGCTGGATGTGGAGACCGGCGAGGTCGAGATCGTCGAGCTGGCTTCGACCACCGACTGCGGCACCGTGGTGCATCCGCGCTCCCTGGCCGCGCAGACCAATGGCGGCGTCTTCCAGGGCATCGGCATGGCCAAGAGCCAGCGCTGGGTCTTCGACCCGAAGTGGGGGATTCCCTTCACCAAGCGCTTCTACACCGCGCGGCCGCCCGGGATTCTCGATGTTCCGCACAGCCCGAAGTTCGCAGCGGTCAACCAGCCTGATCCACACACCCCGGTCGGCGCCAAGGGAATCGGGGAACCTCCGGTGGGAGCCGGGGAGGCCGCCTACGCCTGTGCGGTCGCCGATGCCATGGGCGGACTCTGTCTCTGCCGGACGCCGCTCACCGCCGACATGATCCTGGCCGAGCTGGAGGGTCGTCCGCGCCCCTACGGCCTCCTGGACACGCACGTCTGAACCTCCCGGGCGCAACCCACGCCCTTCGAGTAAGGAGAAGCACAGTGGCTGTCATTCGCGACATGATCCCGCCCTTCGAGCTCTACCAACCGGCGGGAATCGACGACGCCGTACGCCTCATGGACCAGTACGGCGACCAGGGCTGGGTTCTGGCCGGCGGGCTGGACACCTTCGACTGGTTCAAGGACCGGATCAAGCGGCCGCGCGCGGTGATCGATCTCGCGGCGGTGGACGAGATCCGTGGAATCACGGCGGGACCCGGCGGCGGACTCGAGATCGGCGCCATGACCAGCCTGACCGACGTGGCCGACCACGCCGATGTGCAGGGCGGCTACCCGCTCCTGGCCGAGGCGGCCGGACTGGTGGCCACGCCGCAGATCCGCAACCAGGGGACACTCGGCGGAAACATCGTGCAGGACACTCGTTGCTGGTACTACCGGAGCGGATGGCCCTGTTACCGCGCCGGAGGCAACATCTGCTACGCCGGCACCTCGCGCTCCATGAACCGCGAACACTGCATCGTGGGCGCAAATCGCTGCGTGGCGGTCAATCCTTCCGACACCGCTCCCGCGCTCGTCGCGCTGGACGCCGAGATGGTCGTGGCCAGCAGCTCCGGCGAACGCACCTTCGCCGCCGCCGACTTCTTCATCGGCCCCGACATCGACATCGAGCGCATGACGGTGCTGGAGCCCGGCGACCTTCTCACCCGAATCGCGCTGCCCGCCCCCTGGGAGGGCGCCCGCTGGTACTTCGAGAAGATTCGCGACCGCAAGTCCTGGGACTTTTCGCTGGTGAGCGTGGCCTCGGTGCTGCGCGTGGAGGGCGGCGTGATCGCCGATGCGCGCATTGTCGTGAACAGCATCGCTCCCTTCCCGGTGCGGATGACCGCGGCGGAGACGGCGATCCGCGGCCGCGAACCCAACGACGAGACCGGACAGATCGCCGGCGAGATCGCGATCGAGGACGCGCGCGCCCTTCGTCACAACGACTACAAGATCGCACTCACCCGGAACCTCGTGAAGCGCTCGATCCGCGACGCCGTGTAACGCAGATAGTCCCCACGAGCCAGGTGCCTACGGGCCAAATCCCGCAAGCCCGGTCCCCCGCAGGCCAACGCCGGATCCGACACCACCCAAGGAGGCGGAGCGACCAGCCATGGAGTTTCTTCGACGCGCACTCAACCCCTGGGGCGAAAATGTCCCGATCGGGGTGTCGTGGGATCTGATCTGGGCGGCGGTCATCGTTGGTGCGGCCTTCGTGGTCGGCCATGCGCTGCTTGTGCCCAAGAAAGCCGGTGCGGCCCGAATCGACGAGAGCGAGGCCCGCGGACTCCCCGACAGGATTCAGCGTCACACGGCCGGGGCGCGCGGCTTCCACTGGTCGATGTCCGCCACGATGTTCGTGTTGCTGATCACGGCCTTCTTCCCGGTCATCGGAATCCAGTTCCCCTGGGTGACCATCCACTGGATCGCCGGCGTCGCCCTCATCCTGACGGTCCTGTACCACATCTGGCACGTCTTCGCCAAGCAGGACTTCTGGACGATGTGGATCGGCCGCCGCGACATCGAGGAGGGCAAGCTGGGGCTGAAGGTAGCGCTTGGCAGGTCTGGGGCGGGAGAAGCGGGTGCGGGCAAGTCGGGTGAGGACGAGTCGGATGAGGGCGGTTCGGGCGGCAAGCGTCCACGCGCGGGGAAGTATCCGGTGGACCAGAAGATGTTCCATCACGCGGCCATGATCGTCACCATCGGCGCGGTCGTGACCGGTATCCTGATGATGTTCCGAATCGACAATTTCCTGTGGGCAGAGAACACCTACATGTTCAGCGACGCCGCCTGGGGCTGGATCTATGTGATTCACGGCATCTGCGGAATCGGGCTGATCTTCCTGGTGATCGCGCACGTCTATTTCGCGATTCGCCCCGAAAAACGCTGGATGACCTGGTCGATGATCCACGGCCTGATCGACCGCGAGAAGTACCTGCAAAACCACGATCCGAAGCGTTGGGTGGTGGCCGAGTCGGGGTCGGGGGCGGTGGAGGCGGGGGCGGATGGGGATTGAGGGGCTGGCCGGCGACCTGAGGGGTCGCATCAACGCGATTGAGGGCGGCTACGAATTCCTGCTGGCCTATGCGGCCCAAGGGATTACCAGCGAGGCCGCAAGCAAGTCGGGGGAACAGTTGCGGGAGTTTCTGTGCAGCTTCGTGGAGGCGCTCGACGGGTTGATGGAGGCGTTCCGGGCGGAGTTGTTGGGCGAAGAGGACGACCCGCAGGGTGAGGCGGCGGTCGAGAATGAAGGTGGGGAAGGCTCGGATGGGGCCGGGGGGGGAAGGGATGACGGGTCGGGATTGTCGGCCGCGACGGAGGCTGCGCTGGCGTTGCTGGAGCGCGACGCGGAAGCCGCGGCGGTCATGTTGCGATTTGTGGCGGCGCAGGATGCCGTCTCTTCCCAACTGATCGACAACCTGAACGGATCGCTTCATGTGCGGATGCTGCTGACGGATGTGTTTGTGTTGGGGGAGGCGGCAGGGGTGTGACTGTGACGAGGTGCATCTTCAGCGACTTCAGCCGGTTCATCCGCAGGGTATCCGGCGCGTTGTTTCTGACGATCGCCGCCGCCGCGCTGCCCGGCTCCGGCCAGGTGATCGGCGGCCCCGAGGGTCCCGTCGAGTTCGTCGGGCTGCAGCAGTGGAACGCCCAGGATCTGTTCGACGCCATCGTCGCAACGGCTCCCGGTCGCCCATTTCACGCCTGCGCCGGCGTCATGCGGTTCGAACTGGGATTCGCCGAAGCCGCCGCAATGAGTTTCCGGGAAGGCAATTCGAGCGAGTGGTACACGGTCGTCGTCGGGGTGGAGGACAGCGCGCGCGTCCGCTACCGCCCGGCAGGCAACGAAGACCTGACCCTGCCGGAGGGCTGGCGGAGATTGAAGGCCGTGGCCGATACGGACATGCGGGTCCTGGATGTGGCTGCGGCCACAATGCACTCCCGCAACGGCTTGTTCAACCGACTTTTCAACACACCGAAGAGGATGGCCAGGGTCCACGGCGTTGATCCCCAAAAGGTCGACGAAGTGTTTGATCTTGTCGAAGGCGCGAACCGCGAGGAAGACCGCCTCCTGGCCCACGAAGTCCTTGCGCGGGATTCCACATGGTCGGCGCGCGCTGCCGCGACGCTCGTCCTGGGCAACTTCCCGGATCACGATTCCACGTGGAACGCTCTCGTCGGCTCAATGACCGATCCCCACGCACGCGTGATCTCCGTGGCCAATTATGTGCTCTCCGAATTCCTTCGGCGGAAGCAGCGATCCGTCGACTGGTCCGGCGCCCACGAATCCCTGTTGGCGATCTTCGACGGCACAAGCCCGTTCATGTTCAGGGACACACTGTCTCTCCTGTCGGCTACCGATATCGACCCCGGCCTGGGCCGGCAGTTGGCCCGCCAAAGCCCCGATCTGCTTCTCGCGCACATCGCCGCCGAACATGAATACACCCGTGACGGCGCCCTGACCTTCCTGAAAGCCGTAAGCGGCGAGGATTTCGGCGCGGAGGTCGATGCCTGGGGTGAGTGGTTGGAAGGTTTGCCGGTGGGAGCGTGACGAGGGAATAGCGTGGATCGGCTCGGTTTCCTGGAGAAGGTCCGCGGCATCAACATCTGGAAGAAGGCGGGGAGCCGGGCGCCGCATAAACCTCTGCTGCTGTTGCTCGCATTGGGTCGTGTATACCGGGGTGACCAACGTCTGGGCCGGTACGGTGGCGATATTGAAGACCGCCTCAGGTTTCTTCTCAATCGATTCGGTCCTCCGCGCAAGGCACACCACCCGGAAGAACCCTACAGGCGGCTACCCGGTGACGGCCTCTGGGAGATCCCGGGTCTCTTTGATCTGCCGACGGGGGGAAGCGGCGCTCCATTGCTGAGAGCCCTTCGTGGGACGCAGGGCGGATTCCCCGAGCCTCTGTACAAGATGCTGCAATCCGATCCCGTGCTGGTGGTCGAAGCTGCGCAGGAGATTCTGAATGGTCACTTCCCGCGATCGTTGCATGAGAACATCAGGGACGCGGTGGGTCTGCCGGAATACCTGCTTCGTGGCACCGTTCGAGGACGCCAGGTGGTCAGGGAGAGGAAGCGCGACCCCGGATTCCGTCACAAAGTGCTGCGCGCTTACGAGCGCCGTTGCGCAATTTGCGGCTTCGACGTGCGAATCGAGGATCAGTTGCTGGGACTGGAAGCGGCCCATATCAAGTGGCATGCAGCCGGAGGCCCCGACACGGTCGCAAACGGACTGACGTTGTGCATGTTTCATCACAAGGCACTCGACCTGGGCGCCCTGGGACTTGAATGCGTGGATCGCGAAGTCAGGATCATTGTCTCCAGCGAGGTCAATGGCCTCAGCGCGGGAGTGCGTATGCTTCGCGACTTTGGCGGGGCCCGGCTTCGTCCGCCACAGACCGGTGCGCTCGCGCCTGATTGTCAGTTCGTGGACTGGCACAGGCAGGAAGTCTTTCGCGAGCCGACCTGGGAAGCCGCTTGAGCCAGGATGGCGCGTTGCGCCGGAATGAGTACCGCTCATCCCCCCCGAGTTCCATCAGTCGAGTCGTGGAGCCGACCACCTTGACCGCGAGCCTGCCAATCTGCATGATATTGTACTTCGATTCAATGCAAGGAGGGTCAACATGCCGAGTCAACTCGTTCAAGCTCGTATCGACGCAGCCGTCAAGGAGGAAGCGGCTGCAGTGCTGGCGGCCGTGGGACTGACCGTGTCTGGCGCCGTGAGGCTACTCTTGACCAGGGTCGCGCACGAGAAGGCGCTGCCGTTCGCGCCGCTGGTCCCCAACGCCGAAACGATCGAGGCCATTAGAGAAGCCCGCCGAGGCAATCTGCGGCAGTTCGCCAGCGTCGAGGAGTTGCTCGACGATCTGCATGAGGACGATTGAGCGGACCAGCCGGTTCAAACGCGACTACAAGCGGGAGTCACGGGGACACCACCGGAGCTACCTCGACGCCACCCTGGTTCCCATCGTGGAGGCCCTGGCCAGTGATCGGCCGCTGGAGCCACGGCACCACGACCACGCGTTGAGCGGCAGTTGGGGAGACCACCGCAACGGCCACCTGAAACCGGACCTGTTGCTGATCTACCAGAAGTCCGGCACGGACGTCCTGCGTTTGGTCCGCCTCGGGTCCCATGCGAAACTCGGGCTGTAGCAGCCATGCGCGCGCTGAATTCCTTACCCTTCGCCGAGTGTGCGCGCCGGTGGGCGGCCCCGTTCCCGCAACGAACTCATGGTGGAACGGCGCGGATGCGGCTGGCTGCTCATGAAGGAGGAGATGGCACGGCACAATCCGCCCGAACCGGAGATCGTGAACGACCGCGAGGGCCGTTCGGTTCAGGTGACGCTTTGGCGGGGGGGGAAGCCGCTACCCTCCGAGAGCCCGTCGCAGCGGCGGCATCCGGCCGTAGGCCAATGCCCGCCAGAGCCATTCGAGTGGTCCGAATCGAAATCGCTTCAGCCAGAGGGGAGAGACCGCGAGCTGTAGTGCCCACACCGCGGCGACGATGGCGATCTGGCCTGTCCGATCGACCTGCCCGAAGAGCCCCAGGCCGTGTCCGTAGAAGATCCAGGTGCAGAGGACCGTTTGCAGGATATAGTTGGTGAAGGCCATCCGTCCGACGGAGGCGAGGGCGCGGCGCAGAGGGGGAAGATCGCTGGCGGCGGGGCGACCGGATTGCGCGTTCGCGTCCCGCTGGCGTATGCGGCAGGCCGGAATGACAACCCCGATCCATCCGAGCGCGACCGGAATGCTGGCCCAGTAGTTGAGCTGTCCCCCGAGGAAGAAGGTGCGCAGCGGGTCCCAGCCGATGGCGACGTTGTAGAGGATGCCCCAGGCGACGAGCGGCAGTCCCACAAACAGTGCGAGCAGCACCAGGCCACGGTAGAAGCGACGGCTGCGGGCGCCGGTCAGGATCCCCAGCTTGAAGAGCGCCATTCCCAGGAGCATGACGCCCGATGCGCGCCAGAGCCCCCAGCCCAGGAAGGTGGAGGTCTCCATTGCGAGCGCGGTCGGAACACGGTGTTGCATTTGTGCCATCCACCCGCCCTGGTAGGCTGCAACTTCCTCCGCAACGACCTCCGGAGGCGGATTCAGCTCCGCCATCGTCTCGGCGTACACCTCGGGTGGCCAGTAGTCAACCGTCAGACCGCCAAGCAGCATGAATGCGGAAGCGACGCCGATCGACGCGATCCCCAGCCCGATCAGTGCGCCCGGCTTCAGGCCCCGCAGCCGGAAGACCACCATTCCGCACAATCCGTACCAGACCAGCACATCGCCGTACCAGAGCAGATGAGCATGCAGCAGTCCGAAGACGATCAGCCAGAACATGCGCCGATAGTGAAGTCCGGCCGGTTTGCGCCCGGCGGCGGCAGCCCGTTCGGCCATGAGAAGGATGCCCGCCCCGAAGAGCATCGAGAAGATCGTCATGAACTTCTCGGCCGCGAAGAGCTGCGTCAGCGTCCAGACCCAGAGGTTCGCGCCTGAAAAGTCGCCGTAGACGGTGGGGTTGAAGTAGGCGGCGGAGGGCATCGCGAACGCCATGATGTTCATGGGAAGGATGCCGAGTAGCGCCACGCCGCGCACGACATCGAGTTCGACGAGGCGGCCCGATTCGCCGATGGGCGCCGGGGAGGTTGCAGCGGATGGTCGTTCGGGGCCCGGGCTCACTCCGTCGCGCCTCGCGTCCGGGGTCACCCGATCTCCAGCAGCTTGATGCGGAAGATCATGATCGCGTCCGGGGGCACGGGTCCGCTGCCGCGGCTTCCGTAGCCGAGCTCGGGCGGAACTACGATGCGGCGGACGCCCCCCAAGCGCATTCCCGTCACCCCTTCGTCGAACCCGGCCACCACCTGGCCCGCGCCCAGGCGGAAGCTGAACTCGCCATCGTCGAAGACGTTCCCGTCGATCAGCCAGCCGGTGTACGCGACGGTGACCTCCTGGCCCGCCGCGGCCGGATCGCCGCTGCCCGCTTCAATGTCCTCGTAGTAGAGGCCGGAAGCCGTGCGCGTCATGGCGGCCAGGTTGATCTGGAGCGACGCCGCGAACTCCACGTCCTCGATCGCCTGCGGTCCGGTGATGTCGTCGCCGCAGCTCGCGAGGAGGGTGGCCGTGGCGATGAGGGTGGCGCTTCCGCCACTCCGGTGCTTCCTCCGCGCCGACTTCTTCCGTGTGGACATTTTGGGTGACTCCATCCGGGGGATTCAGTTTACAACGGCCAGCGAAACCAGAAACGCCGCCCAAGCTGTGCTTCCCGCTCGCGAAAGATATCCTTGCGATCGCCGGTCCGATCGACGGGGCGAACCCAGAAGCGGCAGCCCTTGGGACCGTGCGGGTTGGTGCGCGCGACGCCGGTGCGGTAAATGGGCAGGGTGAGGCGCAGGAAGGCCTCGGGATCGTAGACCTGGCCGTCCGCGATGGCCGCTGCGTGGCGCATGACTTCGCTGCCGGTGCGGTGGTCCGGCGCAATGTGGAAGATTGTCATGCCGCGGTCGGTGAGCTCAATGCGAAAGATGTATTCCGGATTGCCGTCGTCGTCGAGCCAGCAGGGCGGAGGATCGATACCCATTCCCCCGCGCAAGCTCTCCGCCTGCCGCTGCCAGTAGCGCGCATTGTTGTTGGCGTCGTCGCGTTCCTGTTCGGCGAGGGCGGTGCGTTCGTCGCGGACTTGCAGTTGCTGGCGGACCTCGGTGACCTCCGACCTGAGCGAATCGAGCACCGCCGCCGAGTCGGCGCCCATCGCCTCCCGCGTGGCCCGGATCTCGCGGTCGAGCGCGGCAACGGTGCTACGGGCCTGTGCCAGCGAGTCCTCCAGTTGATCCGCCCGCGTGGCCTGTTCCAGCAGCCGGGCCGCCTCCGCCGCCTGGGCCGCGCTGTCGCCCGTCGCCAACGCCTCTTCCAACGGCTTGGCCAACTCGGCCACCGCGTCCAGCGCCCGCAACGAATCCCCCTGTGCACTGGCTTGCCTGAACAGAGAATCCGCGCGCACCGTGGCCGCCTGCCGTTCGCCCCGGGTACGCGCAAGCGAGTCCTGCAACGCGTTGATCGCCACCGCCTGTTCGCCCAATCGCTCCACAACCTCCTGCTGCGCGCCGCCATCGGCCAGTTGCCGCTCGATCTCCGCAACCCGGGTTCGCGCTCTCTCCAGGGAACGTTGCACATCCTCAACGCGCCGACGCTCCGCCTCCGCCTCCCGAACCAGCTCCCGCGACCGCTCGAACCATGCGTTGGCATTGCCCCACGACACGCTGTCGCCGCGCACCATCTCCTGAGTGATCAGAAGGTCGACTCGGGCCGTGTCGCGTTGGGCTTCCGCGGTGTCGGACCGGACCTGTTCAAAGCGCAAGAGAGCGGCACAGGCCAGAAGCAGAATGAAGACGACGATACTGAAGGTCTCGGCCAGAGTCAGCCCCAGCGCGAGCCCCCTGCGATAGTGCGTCTTCTCGGCGGGGAGCTGAGCGCTCATTGCGATCTACCGGCCGTTGCCGCGACCAGAGGGACCGGGTTTGCGGAAGGGCAACCTTGTCCGGAGCCAGCCCGATGTCCGTTTCCCCCACCTTCCGTCGTTGAGCCGCGCCTGCGCCCGCTGCAGTTCCTTCGCCAGTCGTTCCGCCCGGCGCGCGACGACATCAACCGCCCTGGACAGCTTGCCGGACCGGTTGCCCAGATCCGACAGGCCGGAATCCAGGCTACGGGCCCTCTGCCGCGCCGATTCCATGCTCTCCGCGAGGGCGTTCTGGCCGTTCGCCATCCGCTGCTCAAGCGAACGCGCGCGCCCGGCCACCCCGTCGATCCGGCTCCGGGCCGCATGGGCCACCTCACGCGCTTGCGAGAACTCATCCTCGACCGATTCTGCGTGCACGGACAGCTCGCGCATCCGGTGACCCAGGTGACTCGCCTCCTGCCGGGTGGATTCCACGTCCCCCACCGTCGATTTGGCCCCGGCGGCGACCTCGCCCACCGCATCCCCGGCGTTGCGCGCACTCCGGTCGAGGCCGGCAATGGTCAGGTTCAGTCTTCCGGTCCGGGCGGCCGCCTCAACCACGCCGTCGGCCGTTTCTCGCATGGCCTGCACAACCGGCTCCGTGGTGCGCCGTGCGTCGGCCAGGGTTTTGTTGAAGCCACGCACTCCTTCGCTCGCCAACGCCATGTCGCGCGCCAGCCTGGTTGCGGGTTCGGACAGGGATTCCACGGATTGATTCAACTTCCGCGCGGCCTCGCTCCCGCCATCGACGGCGCTGTCCAGCTCGGAGACCCTGCCGGCAACGGATTTGAATGAAGCGGTCACTCGCTCCACCAGCGACTCCAGCGTGCGCCCGGCCTCTGCGGCACGGTCCGCGGTGGCGGAGATACCGATCGTTGCCCGGCTGGTTTCGCGGGCCGACTCCGTCATTTCACCGGCCGATTCCCCGAACTTCATGACCATGGTGTCCAGTTCGTCGCGCGCACGGTTCAGGCTGCCCCTCATCTCGCGAACGGCGTCTTCCAGGTCGCTGCGCAACGCATCTTCCAGGTCGCCCGGCGTGTCCGCCGACATGGCGTACCACACGCGGCCCGCCAGACCGACAATTGTCGTGAGCAGCGCAATCCCGAAGTTGCGGATGATGGGGGTGGTCCCGGTTGTGCCCGATTCCCAGTCGAAGGCGACCAGGGCGGCAACGAGCGCCACGAAGGTAAAGAGGAGCCCCAGGTAATAGAGCGAGTCACCCTTGGAGTCGCTGCTGACCGCGGTGCGGTGCACAAGAACGGCGAAGAGGACCATGACGCCGGAGACCAGCAATGCAATCAGCCAGGGCGTGAATCCCAACCAATTGCCGATCGCGATGACCGCCGATCCGATGGCCAGCGCATAGAGCCAGGCTTCCCTGTGCCATCTCCGCGCCTCCTCCGCGTCGCGCCGCCGGGCTGCTTCGTTCATCCTTCCACATTCACCCAGCGCGGCCGGGCCGCGGGATGCGCCCCCTGGTCCAGGAAATAGTCCTCCCAGAAGCGCCGCATTCCGTCAGCCTGAATGCGCCCTGCGTTGCCCGCGCGCGCCAGCAGGAAAGCCGACACCTCAACCCCCGAAAGATCCACCTTCAGGGTGCCGTAGTCGGGGCTCCGCATGAGCACGCTCAAGTCCGGTTCACCTCGGTAGAATGAAGCGGCGGACGAGTGCTGGAGCATGTCGGAGACGATGAACAACCGGCGCGGCATATCGGAGCTGCGCGGGCGAAAGGTGCTCACCGCGGCGACCTGGATGCCTTCGATCAGCGGCGAAATGTTGTCGCCCGGCGAGTTGAGAAGAATCGAGAGAGACTCCTCGAGCGACTGGATGAATTCGTTGTAGCGGCGGCGGGCGATCGCGGGGTTCCCCGTGGCGGAGGAAACGGAATCGGGATGACGCGGCACGCACAACCTCAGCGCCGACGCGGTGTCTCCCCTTCCGGCCCGGGCCAGGGTGTAGACGCGGATTTCGGCGGTTTCGGGTGCGTCGCTCGCGATGGATTCGAGGATGCGCGGCGCCACCGAACGCTGCACGGCGGTGAGGGAATCGGAGGGATCGACCAGGATCGCGACCTGCGCGGCGTAGCGCCCGTCCGCCGGACAGTTGGCCTCGTCGAGTTCGCGGTCGCCGCCGATGGTGCCCCATATGAAGGCCGCGGCCAGCGCCACCAACACCACCCCGGCCAGGGTCCCCCCGAGGAGGTTCTTCCGCTGCTGCTTCCTCCGTCTCGCCCGCCGGCTCACTGCGGCCCCGCCCGGTCATAGTGGTCGATTCGCCCGGTGAAGTCGTTCACCTCTCCCTGCCATTTGTTCAGGCAGTCGCGCAACCGTGCTTGCCGCATCTCGAGCTTCGCGCGCTCCACCCGGCTTCGCTCCGCCGCATCGTCCTCCGAAATCACATCCGCTGGGTTGGGGGCAGCGGGAATCCTCCAGCCGGCCTGCCACGAGCTCCGCCAGATGGCCGGTTCCGGCGACTTGCGCGTCTCTTCGTTGTTGGTGCGATAGATGTCCAGGGCACCCCGGATGCTCGCCTCGAGACTCTCGGCAAAGTCGCGAAGATCGCGGTGCCGCCGCTTGAGGTTGTCGAAGGCCTGGAGGGCGAGTTTGCGGGAATCGGCGGGATCGGTATAGCCCTTCGCAAGGCTGGATTGGGCCTCGTCGTGCGCCTCCTTCAGATCCTCCAGGAGCTCCGCGCATTCGTCGGTGAGGTCGCTGATCCCTTTCTTGCGCTTGCGGTCGCGGCGGCTGTAGCCGGGGTAGGGGTCCTCCAGGTGGAACCAGTCGGCGGCTCCGAGTAGCCACGCCAGCAATCCAATCAGCAGCAGCATGTAGGAATAGAAGCCACCCAGGCGGACGGGATTCTCGAGGAAGAGACAGAGCGCCTCCTGATCGGCATCGGCTTCGTCCGGGCCCCGCCAGCAGGACTCCACTCCCTCGGCCTGGGTCGCGGGCTCGGCGGGCGTTGCGGGTGCGACGACGGGCGGCTCCGGCTCGGGGGGAAAGTCCACCGCCAGCGCCTCGCGGTAGTGCCCCACGAAGAGATTCCACACCACGGCGGCGAAAACGACGATCGCAAGCACCGTCCAGCCAATCATCTTCTGCAGCGGCTGGCGGTGCCGCGTCATGCGGAACAGCACGGCGGCGATCAGGCCCAGTCCGACAACATTCACGATGCTGATCAGCACCGCGTAGCTTGTTCCGGCGAAGAGTCCGCCCTCGACGTTGGCGCCGAAGAAGAGCCCGTTCACCAGCGTTTCGATCGCGATCAGCCCCAGGAGGAGCCCGATGTGGAGGATTCGGCTTTCGGGGTAGTCGGCGTCGCGCTTGAGCCCCTCTTCGCGCCGGAATTGATGGTAGTCGCCGATCGCCTGTTGCGCCGTCCGGGCCAGATTTTCCAGCTCTGCCCGTTCCTCATCCACCGCTTCCTTCATGTCCAGGCAGGCCTGCTCCGCGACCTCATCGCCGCCCCCCGTTTCGGCCGGCATCCGCATCCGCTCCTCGAATCCGACGCGGTGGCGGTTATACTCGGTCTGGCGCTCGGTGAAGAGGTCCTCGCAGTGCGCGACGACCTCGGTCTCGGGGATGTCCAGCCGGGGCGATTGGGACGAGGGAAGATTCTGCCGTCCGCGATCCCGGCCGCGCTCCTTCAGCTTGAACTGCTCGACCAGCGAGGCGACGCTCGGGGGCTGCGGCATGGAATCTCTCCGGGAACGGGGCGCACAAACGCTATACGGCCCGCTCCCTCACCGCAACGCCCCCGCCCTCCCTCACCGCCGTTCCACCCCCCACATCTCCACCCGCTCCACTCCGAGATCGTCCCAGGCCAGTACAAGAATGTAGTCGGCGCCGATCTCGAAGATTTCCCGGCCGGCCGCCGGAAGCGCCACCCGCCCAAGCAGAAGCCCCTCCGGGTCGAAGACCGTCCAGGGCGTACCCGGTTCCGGCCCGCAGTCTCCCGGCACCAGGTAGTCCTCCACCCAGAGGTGGCCGAGGCGGTCGACGATCGCGGCCGCGAAGGCGGGCAGACGTTCCGCAACGGGCACGGACATGTATTCCCTGCGCCGCTGGGCCGTATAGTCCTCGATCTCTTCGGGCGTCACCCACGACGGATACTCGCACACGCGCTCTTCGATCCAGGCTTCGATCTGCTCCCGGGTCGGCTCCGGCGGCAGCTCGCCCCAACGCACGATGCGCGCCAGGGTCCCGTCCCCCGCAAAGGCTCTGATTTCGTTGCGGTTGTTGAGGCTGTGCACAACGAGATCGCCCCACGCCAACTGAACGGCTTTCGCGCCGAAGACCGGTTCGTATGCCCTCACAAAGTCGCCCCTGTTTTCCACCAGATGACGCTCGTGCCCCGCGTGCTCCCCAAGCGACCCGGCCAACCGCCCCTCGGCATCGCGAATCTCGACCGTCACGGGGTCGGTTTGGTGCGTGTCGTGACCCGCCAGAATTGTGCCGTCGCGCCGCGCCGCAATCGGGCGAATGGCCACCGCCAAAGGGTCGCCGGAATCGCGCTCAAGTACAACGCTGCGCCCGAAGTTGCCCTCGTCGTCGAAGATCGAAACGCCCCGGCGAGGTCCGTACCAGGCGGCAATCGAATCCCCCGGCCAGCGCTCAACCGCAAGCAGCCCCTGAAACTCGCCGGGTCCTTCGCCCGCGCCTCCCCAGCTCGCCAGCCAGCGCCCGGTGGCGTCGAAGACCCGCAGCTCGTTCGTGCCCAGATTGGCAATCACAATCCGTCCGTCCGGCAGGCGCGCGGCATCGGTCACCTGGCTGAGCATATAGGGATCGTCGCCCTCGACCACGCCGATCGTCACCAACGGCTCCGGCCCAATCGTCCAGGGCAACCGGGCATCGTCCGCGGGCGGCGCATTCTCCACGATCCGCACCCCGGCGCTGTCGCGTACCTCAACGCGCCCGGATGCCACTCCTTCGCCGCCGCCCTGACACCCCAACGCCGCGCCCGCAAGCACGACCGCGAGCACAACGGCCACAACCTTCGCCGTCCACATCTCAATCGACCGCTTCGCCCAGGGTCTCCGCCACGCCCTCGTCTTCGCCATCCTCCTCGGCGCTGGCGACGACATGTCAGGCCGTCTCCGCATCCACCTTGAACCGCCGGTACTGGCGGAACGAGATCAGCTTGCGGCGCCCTTCGTCCCACAGCGAATGCCGCAGGGCCCTCATCCCGTCCCGCATGCCCATGTGGGGCGCGACCCACAGCTCCGGGTTCTCGTCATGGCAACGCTGGAGCCGGTAGTTGGGGATGCGGGCGCTCAGATGGTGCACGTGGTGAAGGCCGATATTGGCGGTAAACCACTGCAAGACCTTCGGGAGCTTCAGGAAGGACGAGCCGTGCAGACCCGCGTCGTAGTAGTTCCACTCCTCGTGCCAGTGCCAGTACGCGTCCTCGAACTGGTGCTGCACGTAGAAGAGCCACACACCCATCGCGCACGCCATGAGAGTGATGGGAAGCTGAATCATCAGGAAGGGTCCGATCCCGATCGTGAGCCACGCCCCCGCCAGGACCGCCACCAGCGCTCCGTTCGTCCACCACACGGAGTGCCACTCCCGCTTCCAGGCGCGCGGCACATCCCAGGGGAAGCGGTGCTTGACGATGAACTGAAAGGCCGCGCCGACACCGAAGAGCACGAACGGGTTGCGATAGAGCCGGTAACCGAGCCGTTGCCGGAAGGACAGCGCCTCGTATTCATCGACCGTCATCGTGGTGATGTCGCCGAACGAACGCAGATCCAGATTGCCCGAGTGCGCGTGGTGGAGCGCGTGCGTCTTCCGCCAGTAATGGTATGGGGTGAGGGTGAGCACCCCGATCAACGAGCCCGTCACGCACGCCAGTCTGCGCGATCTGAAGTACGACCCGTGCCCGCAGTCGTGCTGGAACATGAAGAGTCGCATGATGAGCCCGGCCGCCGGGACAGCAATGAGCAGCGTAAGCCAGTACCCCACGCCGAGGCTCCAGTACATCAGCGCCCACGCTGCGGCGAAGAGCACGGCGGTGTACCCCATCTGCCAGGCGCTTCGCTTGTCGTCCGGGCCGAAGTAGGGGGCGAGGACTCGCTTCCAGTGTTGGACTTGTTCTCGGTCTGGCTTCATGGCTGAAGGTCCGGTCGCTGGTACGGATCCGGCGTCCCGTACGGATACAGGGCGCTCAAATCCACGTTCTCGTACGGTAGCGCATCCAGGAAGGTCGTGCCCACATGCGGCTCCGGCGCCTCGACCACCACGATCGTGCGCGCGTACCCGGTCTCGTCGAAGCCGCGCCGGAAGTGTACGCGCGACTTCACCACAAAGACATCGTAGTCCTCCGGCTCGACCGGCCCAATCCGAAACGCCTCGGGATAGAGCACCTGCTCGTAGGCCGGCGTCAGAATGACCAGATTGCTATTGCCGAACGACACCGCCGCAATTCGCTCGTGGCCCAAACCCTCGCCCAGGTATTCCAGCGTGCCCACAATGCGCCGCGGCGAACCGCCCGACGGGGTGAAGCCGCCAATTTCCATGTCGAAGGCATCGCCCGCCTGTGCCCCGCTCGTTGCAAGTTCGTCAATGGTGTGGGGGGATGAAATGGTCCCGTACAGGACGTGATCAATCCCTTCGGCCTCGAACGCGTTCAGGATGTAGGTGGCGTCCCCGGGCCGGTCGCTGTGATCTCCCACCGCTACAGGGGTCTGGCCGCTCGCCACGGCTTCGGCCACAATCCGCGCCGCCTCGCCGGGACCGGGATAGCCGCCCACGGCAAAGTCCTCGCGCACCCGCCAGATAAAGTCGTTCATGTCGTCGGCAATGCGGCCGGCGAGCGCCGGGTCGTCGTTGGTCATGACGTGCACGGTCGCGCCCACATCGGGCACATCGGACCACGGATAGCCGTAGAAGACGCTCACATATGCGTCGTTCTCGCGCGCCTCCCAGCGCCGCGCCCGCTCCATGATCTCCATCGACGGCGACTGGCCGGTCCACTGCAGAACAGTCGCGGTAATGATTCCCGGCTTGCGCGTGGCGGTCGTGGAGCGGTATTGGCCCAGCGCCGACAGCCGCAGCGCCCGCGCCGCCCGCTCGCCCTGGATGTACCCGTCGTAGTGGGGGTAGCGCTTGGTCACGAACGCGAAGTCGGCGTGTTCGAGGAACTCGGCGTCCTCGTTGCCGTGCAGGTCGAAGGTGGCCGCGATCGGCACGCCGGGCCCGACCACCTCGCGAAAGCGTCGCGCAATCTCGGCCTCGGGGCGCGGAACCTCGCGAACGGCCATCGCGCCGTGAAGCGCCAGGTAGACCGCGTCGACGGGCAGTTGCGCCTCGAGCTCGGCCAGCATGATCCCGAGGAAATGGTCGAAGGTCTCCTTCGTGTTCCAGCTCCTGGACGACCCGCCGTAGACCCCGACCGGCGAGGTGAGCGGCACCAGCTCGACATCGCCGAACTCTCGCGCCCGCTGCACGAAGCCGCCCACATAGCCCCCCGATGACAGCAGATCCTCGCCCGAGAGCGGCTCGCTGGCCCGCAGCCAATCTTCGATTTCGGTGTCGCCGCCGGGACAGAAGGTGCAGGTCTCGTGCTGGAAGCGGGCCACGGCGAAGCGAAGCCGTTGGGGCGCATCGATGGCCCCGATCCGGACGCGGCGGCCGTTCTCGGAATCTTCCTCCCAGGCCACGGCGCAGGCGGAGAGCGCCAGGACGCAGAGGACTCCTTTAGTGATTTTTCGGGTCATGGGGAACGTCTCGGTGTACTTGTGATGGATGTCGGTCTGCTTAAAGGTCGTGGGGCTGTCCCGGATCGCGCCAGCCGGTGTCCGGGATCGAGGAGTCGCAGGTCGCCGCCCCATGGAGAGGACTCGGGTCGTGGATCCGGCCAGGTGCGGGATCCGGCAGATTTTCGCGCGCCTGACCAGGGGCGGCCATCTGGGTGTCGATTCGCTGGGGAGGGCGCGTGGGCGGAGTCCCCATCCTGGCGCTGCGTGCGCGTCCCCGCAACCGCGGCGAACTTGCAATAGCGGGACCGGCGCACCATCATGTCCCCCGCCGCGAGGAGACTCGCGGACCCGATCGTTCGGTTCCCCGGCGTTCGCTGCCCGCACAAAGGAGATCGTACACATGGAATACCGCCCCGAGCTTCCCTGGTACCGCCGTCTGCACTGGCAGGTCTTCGCCGCGATGTTCGCGGGCATCCTGATCGGCATGGGGCCGGGCGGGAGTTCCATCGCGGAGGTCGTCGGTCCGCTCGGGACGCTTTTCATGCGGTTGCTTCGGATGGTGATCGTCCCGCTGGTGATGACTTCGATCATCTCCGGGGTGGCGTCGGCCGGCGGCGGGCGCACCGTTGGGCGGCTCTTCGGGAAGACCATGAGCTACTACCTGGTCTCGAGCCTCCTGGCCGCCTCGATCGGGCTGCTCCTCTTCAATCTCTTCAATCCCGGTCGCGGCTACCCGGTCCCCGCCAACGTCGCGACCCCGGACCTCGCGACCCCCGATTCCTTCACCCAACTGCTCCTCGACATCGTACCGATCAACTTCCTGGACGCTGCCTCGGCCGGCGACATGCTGGGCGTCATCTTCTTCTGCATCGTCTTCGGAGTCGCGGTTTCGACCATGCCCGATGGCCCGCGCACCACGATCACCAGCCTTGTGAACGCACTCTTCAAGGCGATGATGACGCTGACCTCGGGCATCATCAAGCTCCTGCCGATCGGTGTTTTCGGACTGATGGTCACCCTGACCGGCCAGTCCGGACTGCAGGCTTTCGGCAACCTCGCCCAGTACGTCGCGGCGCTGGGGTCGGGCCTCCTCATCCACTTCGTGGTCACCCTGCCGCTACTGCTGTACTTCTGGGCGCGCGTATCGCCGTGGAAGCACGCCATGAACATGCGCGAGCCGCTCCTGGTGGCCTTCTCGACCAGCTCCTCGGCGGCGACGTTGCCGGTTACCCTGACTGCCGTGCGCGAAAAGGTCGGCGTGTCGAACCGGGTCTCGTCCTTTACGCTGCCCATGGGCGCCACCGTGAACATGGACGGAACGGCGGTGATGGAGTGCGTCGGTGCGCTCTTTATCGCTCAGGCGCTGGGAGCGGACATCGGGTTCACGACCCAGATCGCCGTGGTTCTGACCGCGCTTCTGGCCTCGATCGGCGCGGCTGCGGTTCCTTCGGCGGGGCTGGTGGTAATCTTCATCATCCTCAACGTGATCGGCATCGGCGACAATCCCCAGGCATTGCTGATCGTGGGCGCGATGCTCTCCATCGACCGGCCACTCGACATGGCACGAACCGCCGTCAACGTCTACAGCGACTCCTGCGCGGCGGCGGTGGTGGCCAAATGGGAAGGCGAGGCGGCGGTCAACGAATCGATTCGGTAGGCGTGAGGAGAAGCCGCGCCGACTACCGCCTCGGCTCCGCCATCACCACAACCAGCGGCCGCAGCGTGTGCAGCACGGTGATCGTGTCCCCCTGAGCGGCCAACACGTCGGGCAGCCTCCGGTACACGTGGGGGCTCTCGTCCAGACCGCCGCCGCGAAGCACCACGCCCTTGCTGTCGACCCAGTCCCTCATCATCTCGCGGGACACCTTGCCGCGCCTGAGTACCTTGCCGGTGCGGCCGTGGCGCTTCCCCCTTGCGGCGGTGCGGCTCATGACGCGGCCGGCGCCATGGACGGTGGAGTAGAGCGCCGTCGCCTGCAGCTCGCCGGCGGGTGACGCGGCCGGCGCGCCGCGCGTGCCTTCCAGGATCACCGAATTGTCACCCATCGAGCCGCCCACGAACCCCTTCTGACCGGGGAACGCCGGAGTCGCCCCCTTGCGCACCACCACGAACGTCCGCCCGAAGTGCTCCTCTTCCCAGGCGAAGTTGTGGTGGTTGTGGACGATTTCGCGCTCGCGGCCGCCGATGATCTTGGCCGTCTTGCGCGCCGCCCACTCGCGCCCGGCGTAGGCGTAGCGCCCGGCCAGCTTCATGAGGCGCCAGTAGTCGTGGCCGGCGGGCGTGTCCAGATCGAAGATGACCTCGGCTTCCGGGACGCGCGTGCCCCACTCGGCACCCTGCCCGATGGCGAGGAACGACGAGGCGACGGTGTGTCCGAAGCCGCGCGAACCGAAGTGCACGCCCACCCAGATGCGGTCGCGTTCGTCGGCGAAGATGTCCACGTAGTGATTGCCGGAACCGACGCTGCCAAGCTGTCTGCGCGCCCGGTCCAGGAGCGCCGCACGATGCCGCGCCGGCACCGCCTCCCAGGCCGAATCCGCGAAGAGGGAGTGATCGGTGGGCGCATCCGGGGCGCGGTTGACGCCGCCGACCCCGAAGCTGAGCGTGTCGCGGATCTCGTCGGCGAGGCCGGAGAGGTGGTTGCGCAGCCCGCCGGGACGATCCGCCACGTCGTTCAGCGCGAGATCGGTCCGAATGGCGGCGTTCCCGCAGGCAATGTCGAAGCCCACCCCCGCCACGCTCACCTGGTTGCGGTACGCCGCCACGCCCCCGATCGGCATGATGTAGCCGAGGTGCCCATCGGCCATGAGCGCCGCGTGATCTGCGCGCCGGGCGACGCGAGCGAGCTGCTCCAGGGTGGCGGGGTCGTGTTGTCCGAATACCTGCATGGGTCCATGATGGTGGATGGAAACAGGTGCCGCCGCCGGTCCCGGGCCGCCGCGCGGACAGCCAATGTATCAGCCCGGCTTGCGCGCCGCCGCGCCAGGAACCGCTCCGCGAAGGGATTGCATGCCGTGACGAAGACGCCCAGCAGACCAGCTCGCCGCCCACTGAATGATCGCCGCTCCAGCGAACCTTGCCGCCGCACGGGGAACCGGCGCCGGGTGGGAAGTTGCCGTCCCGGGAGCATCCCTGGCTCCGTGCGCGACTGCGGTGCGCTGGCGACCGCGCTGGCCGCTCTGGTGGCTGCGGCCGCCGCGCTGGCCCCCGGCGTCGGGCGCACAGCCGCTCAGGCCGCGCCGCCCGCACCCGATCTGACCGGGATCGCCGCCTTCCAGGAATCCGGCCTGGCCGGAGTGGTGGAGCGCTTCGCGGAAGACCTGGGAGCGCTGCAGCGTCGTTGGCAAGATGTTCCCTGGTCGGCGGCGCGGCAGGCCCGCCTGGACGATTTTCTGGCGGGGTGGGCCGCGGAGCTGGAGACGCTCAAGGTCGCGCCGGACGACCTGGAGGGTAGCATTGACCTTGCGCTGCTGTCGAGCGAGGTGCGCTACCGCCGCGAACTGCTCGGCCGCGAGGAACGAACGGTGGCCGACGTGCTGCCGCTGCTCCCCTTCGCCGACGAGATCGTGGCCCTGCTGGACATTCGCCACTTTCGCCGCGAGGTGGCCGGAGACGAGATCGCGGGGCGGTTGGCGGATCTGGCCGGGGCGGTGAACGAAGCCGACCGCGCGATGAACTCCCGGGCAGCCGCCGGGGGGGCTGGCGAGGGGGGCGGGGGGCAGTCAACCCCGACGCCGATCACCGGGCTCCGGGCCGTGAGGCTGCTCTCTTCCTACCAAAGCGCCCTTCGCAGTTGGTACCGTCACTATGCGGGGTACGACCCGATCTTTGGCTGGTGGGCCGAACAACCCTTTGGCGAGGTGGACGCGGCGCTGGACCGTTACCTGGCGACGCTGCGGGAGCGGATTGTGGGTTGGCCCCAGGGGGCGGAGGAACCGATTGTGGGGAATCCGATCGGCGCGGACGGGATGACGGCGGATCTGGCGCGGGCAATGATTCCGTACACGCCGGCTGAGCTGATTGCGATTGCGGAGCGCGAGTTCGCCTGGTGCGAGGCGGAGATGCTGAAGGCGTCGCGGGAGATGGGATTCGGCGAGGACTGGCGCTCGGCGCTGGAGAGGGTGAAGACGTTGCATGTGGAGCCGGGGCGCCAGCCGGAGCTGGTGATCGAGCTGGCCCAGGAGGCGATCGACTTTGTGGAGGCGCGCGATCTGCTGACGATTCCGCCGCTGGCAAAGGAGGTCTGGCGGCTGGAGATGATGTCGCCGGAGCGGCAGCGGGTGAGTCCCTTCTTTCTGGGCGGCGAGGTGATCCGGGTGTCCTTTCCGACCGACGAGATGACGCACGACGAAAAACGGATGAGCATGCGCGGCAACAACATCCACTTCTCGCGCGCGACGGTGCACCATGAGCTGATTCCGGGCCATCACCTGCAGGGCTTCATGACCGACCGCTACAACTCGCACCGCGATCTCTTCACGACTCCCTTCTGGGGCGAGGGCTGGGCGCTCTACTGGGAGATGCGGTTGTGGGACATGGGCTTTCCCGCAACGCCCGAAGACCGTGTGGGGATGCTCTTCTGGCGAATGCACCGGGCGGCGCGGATCATCTTTTCGCTGAGCTTTCACCTGGGGGAAATGACGCCGGACGAGGCGATTGCCTTCCTGGTGGAGCGGGTGGGGCACGAGAGCGCGAATGCGACGGCCGAGGTGCGGCGTTCCTTCAACGGGAGCTATTCGCCGCTGTACCAGGCCGCGTACATGCTTGGGGGACTTCAGTTTCGCGCGCTGCAGGAGCAGTTGGTCGGGGGCGGCGAGATGACCGAGCGCGAGTTTCACGACACGATTCTGCGGGGCGGGCGGATGCCGGTCGAAATGGTGCGGGCGCGGTTGCTGGGCGAGCCGCCGGGGCGGGATTTTCGGGCGGAGTGGCGGTTTTATGGGGACCCGCTGGGGGTGCCGTAGGGGGCGCCTGTTTCGTGAAGCCGGTCATGAGGTTGGCGGATGGGCCCAGCACGGCGCGGGTGTTATGTCAAGCTGTGGGTTCTTGTCGACGCGTGTTCAGGGCATCGGGTGGAGTGACCAGGGTGGAACGCGTTATGTCAAGTCAGCGTGCCTTCCACTCCTCCAGGATCTGTCGGTCGCGCTCCAGGTTGAGCTGAAGCTGATTGCGTCGTTCCTCGGGCTGGGCGTTGAACCAGTCCAGGGTATCGCGCGCGGTGACCGCCAGGGGCCGGAACTTGAGTCCGGCGGCGACGGCTTTGTGCGACCGGACATTTGAAATTCCCCGAGCAGGACCGTCGGCCGGTGGATACCACAACTGGAAGCGCGCCTCCCTGTCCATCAGGAACTGCTCGTCCACCCAGGTGAAGCTGAGCTGGGCGCTGGTGATAGCGCGGACGCCGTAGAGGAATTCGGCCATGGAGGTGGGGTCGAGCGCGGGGCCGGCCGTGTTGAAGGTGCCGCCGATGTCGCGCTCGAGCGCCAGGATCATGAACTCGGCCAGGTCGCGCACATCGATAAATTGGACGGGGGTGTCCGGGCTGCCGGGCGCGATGATTTCGCCGCCGTGGTCGATCCGGACGGGCCACCAGGTGAAGCGGTCGGTGGTGTCGCCGGGACCCGCCACGACATGCAGGCGGAAGACGGTGCCGCGCTCGCGGAAGGTGTCGGTGACCGCGTTCTCGCAAAGGATCTTGAGCGGACCGTAGTAGCGGTTGGCGTCCTCGCTCTCGGGGTCCTCGATGGGAAGCAGCTCGCCGTCCTCGGTGATCTCGTCCTGGTCGAAGCTGTAGACCGATCCGGTGGAGGTGAAGAGGTAGCGGCCCACGGAATCGCGCAGGAGTTGGGCGGAATCGCGCACATGACGGGGCACGTAGCCGCTGTTGTCGATGACGGCGTCCCAGGTGCGGCCGCGCAGGGCGTCGAGCTGGCCGTCGCGGTCGCCGATCAGCGTCTCGACGCCGGGGAAGAGATCGGGGGCGGTGCGGCCGCGGTTGAAGATGCTGACCTGGTGGCCGCGATACATGGCGTACCGCACCTGATGGGGCCCGATGAACCCGGTGCCGCCCAGGATGAGGATGTCGAGGGGGCGGGGTGGGGCGGGGTCGGGGTAGGGCGGGGGGATTGGGGACGGAGTCGGGGGAAAGGGGTGGCGGGGTGGGGCGGGGCTGGCCAGCGCGGGCGCGGATCCGAAGGCGGCGGCTCCCGCAGTTGCGGCGGAGGTGGCGAGGAAGGTGCGGCGGGTGGGATTCATTGCGTTCGTCCGGTAGGGGCGCATGAAGAGTGAAGGCGCGTTGAGGAGTGAAGGCGGACCGCGAATGACCGACTGCGATTGCGGGGCGGCATCGGTGAGAACGGTCGTATCGCCGTGGAGTCGTATCGCCTTGGGAACAGTCTTCGGCCAGGGAGCCGGTGGCGCAAGATCGGTGGAGGGATTGCAACGGGCGCCGGCCGCTCCACGCCGTTCCTGGCCCGCCCGCCGGGGATGACGTTGAGTGGCGAGTGGGCCGACCACCGGAGCTGTCATCCGACAGCCGGAGTTGTCGCCGATCTACCAGAAGTCGGACGCCGATGTCCTGCGCGTGGTTCGTCTCGGGTCACTCGCGGAACCCGGATTTGGCCGGGCGAAGGCTTGCTTGCCGGACCATGGCCGCTACGTGTCGGAGGAAGGGGCGGCCGCGCGAGCGCCGGAGGAAAAGGCGTCAGGATCGCCTGGCCCAATATGTAGTCGGAACCGAGCCGCCGCGCCCACGATCGCAGCAGGGAGGTGACCTCGCTCTCTGGAAGTTCCCCCGTCCGAAACCCCTCCAGCCGCGTGCGATAACGGATGCGCTCGGCGGCGGATAGTCCCTGGCTCAGAAAACCGAAGATGTGCTCGAAGGCGTTGACGAGCGGACCGTTCCGTGGCGGATCTTGCAGCGCCCGGTGGAAGAGCGTTCGGTAACCCGCCGCAATGGCCAGAAAGTCCTCCGCCTGTCCATGTTTCATAGCCGCAGTGGGCTCGCCCCCGATCCGCTGGGCCGTAGCTCTTCTCGCCGTGATTCCTCCGCGCGAGCCCGCGTCTCCGCCCACAATCCTTCCCAACTCTCGGTAACGCCGTTCGTCGCTGGCCAGGAGCAGGAACTTGTGCGAGGCATGAAACCGGACCAGATCGGCCATTGTTCCGCCCGCCGCAACCTGACGCAGCCGGGCAAAGGCAAAGAGCTGTGTCAGAAGGTGCTCCCGGATTCGCTCGTCGCGGAGCTGGGCCTCGTCCGCAATCGCCAGATCGCCAAATCGCGCCGCCACCGCCGCCGCGAAGAACCCCGCCCCCCGCTCCACCACCCGTCCCGATTCCGGCCCGGCCAACACCTTCACTCCGGCCAGCCCGCAACTCGGACTGCGCGACTTCAGAATGAACCCGTCTACCTCGCCTACGCTACTCACGAACTCGGCCGCAAAGCGCTCCATCGCCGCTGTGAGATCGCGTCCCGTCGCCGGCTGCACCAGACGCCGCCCACCCTCCCGGGCCACAATTCGGATCGGATCGCGCGGAATTCCCAGCCCGATTCCCACTTCGGGACAGACGCGCCGGTATTCGACAAAGGGCTCCAGTGCGCGGATCAGGTCAAAGCGAATCGTTGCGCCATTGTAGCGACAGGGCTCGAACTCAAGACACTCGCTGACGACGACAATCGGCCGGGGGAAGAGGGGCGCGCCGGTCTCTCTGGGACCACGAGAAGCGTTCGCAGGATCGGGGATTGAACGGGTCACGATGCGTGGATTCCTTCGCGCGGCGGCTAAGGTGGATTCGAAGCCCGGGGATCGAGACGGGTTGTGGGTGCGTCGTCCGGACCCGCGTTGAAAGCTACGGGTTCGGGAGAGATCGGGCGCGTCGCCCAGCCGGACGACAAATTCCCCCATATTGGGACTATCCCCGCCTGGCAGCTACGAGTTGGCCGCTCTGGGTCCGGTCTCCAGCCCGCCTCGTACATCCCCTGACCCCTAACCCGGGATTCCCCAGGATGACCCATTCAGCCATTGCCCGGCCCCCGATCGCGCAAATCGCCGAGTCCGTTCGCGAGGGTGCCGTCACCGCCCGTTCCCTCGCTGCGGACGCCATCGCACGCCACAACGCCGCGCGTCACGACGGGACCAGCCTCGACGCCTACATCGTCTTCGACGCGGAGGGTGCGCTCGCCCAGGCCGATGCCATCGATGCTTCGGTCGCGCGGGGAATCGACCCCGGCCCGCTCGCCGGAATCACCGTTTCGGTCAAGGATCTCTACGGCGTCCAGGGCCTCCCCATCCGTGCGGGAACCAGGCGGGAGCTGCCCGCACGCTGGCAACACGAGGGTTTTCTGGTGCGCGCGCTGCGGGATCTGGGCGCGGTGATCGTCGGCAAGACGCACACGGTCGAGCTGGCCTTTGGTGGCGTGGGACTCAACCCCAACACGGGAACGCCGGTCAATCCGTGGGACCCGGCCGAGCACCGCGCCCCGGGCGGATCGTCGTCGGGGGCGGGCGTGAGTCTGTGGGAAGGATCGGCGCTGATCGCACTGGGAAGCGACACCGGGGGATCGGTCCGCATTCCGGCGTCGGCGACGGGGGTCGTGGGTCACCGCCATACCACGGGACGCTGGCCCACCACCGGCGTGGTTCCCCTGTCGACCACTCTGGACACGGTGGGACTGCTGACGCGCACCGCCGCCGATTCGCGCCACGTCTTCGCTCTGGTTGACGCGCTGGCGGGCGAGGCAATGGCCAGGCGGGCGGGGCCGCACCCGGACCACGCGCACCCTTCACCGACCCGGACGCTGACCGGACTGCGCATCGGCGTTCCCCGCGCGGGAATCTGGCACGATGTGCAGGGGGACATCGTCGCGGTGCTGGAGCGCGCGCTGGCCGAGCTGGAGGAAGCCGGGGCCGAGCTGATCGATTTCGAGGCGCCCGAGCTGCGCGAGGCCGGGGAGCGCTACCTGAACGGGATTCTGGTTCAGCCGGAACGATTCGAATCGCTGGAGCGCGATCTGCCCGGGGTGAGCACAGTGCTGGACGCGACCGTCGGGAAGCGCCTCGAGGCCGCGCCCACCGTGACCGCCGTCGACTACATCGGCGTGCTTCGTCTGCGGCAACGTCTCTCGGCGCGGCTGCAGAACCGCATGGCCACCCACCGAATCGAGTTGCTGGCCGCGCCCACCCTGCCCCTCACCCCACCGACGCTGGCTTCCCTGGCCGAACTCGACGCCTACCGCGCCGTCAACCAGGCCATGCTCTCGCGAACCGGTCCGGCGAGCATGCTCGACATGTGCGCGGTGAGTCTGCCGACCGGCCTGGACGACGCGCGCATGCCTGTGGGTTTGCAACTCATCGGGCGAAGCCATGGCGACCACGCCCTGCTCGACCGCGCCGTTGCGGTGGAAGAGGTTCTGGGCACCAACCTGGAACGACTCGGGACGCCGCCGCGACTCTGACGGCTGGCCCCTCCCCCAACGCGCTCCGGCTCTCCCCGTCCGGCTTCGGCCTGCTCCGTTCCGGCCCGCCGCCTGCGATCCCGCACCGCAGCCCCACCACCGACCCAGTAACACCGCCCCGAGCGAAATCGGCTACCCGCGCAGCGCCCCGATCACCTGCGCCAGCACCGCAACCGCGATCTCTTCCGGGGTGCGCGCGCCGATCGGGAGCCCCACCGGACCATGAATGCGCTCCAGGTCGGAAGTGGCGAATCCGGCCGCACCCAACCGCTCCCGCCGGGCCGCCTGCGTCTTGCGGCTGCCGAGCGCGCCAATATAGAAGGCCTCGCTGCGGAGCGCCGCAACCAGCGCCGGATCGTCGATCCTGGGGTCGTGGGTAAGCGCCACCACCGCCGTGCGCCGACCGGGGACCAGCGAATCCATCGCACGGTCGGGCCACTCGCACACCAGCGCCGCCCCGGGAAAACGCTTCGCCGTCGCAAATCCCTCGCGCGGATCGAGCACCGTGACGCGAAATCCGGCAATCTTCGCCATCGGCGCCAGCGCCTGCGCAATGTGCACCGCTCCGATCACGATCAGGTGGGCCGGTTGAAGGTACGGCCGCAGAAAGACCGGCCCCTCCGCGGTGTCGATCGTGCGGGGAGCGGCGCCCCGCACAACCGCAGCAATCGCGTGGTCGTCCAGTCCGGGGAGCGCCCCAGGCCGTCGGGGCAACTCCGGCACCCGCAAGCCCTGCTCCAGGGAATCCCGCCCCGGCGCGAAGTCTCCGGGCGCAAAGTCCCCGGGCACGAGCAACACCTGCGCGCCATCGCCCAGCCGCGTCGCCAGCACAACGTCACGGCCCGCGCGCTGCGCCTCGACAATCCCGCGCAATAGTTCAGCCTTCATAGGGACAAGCCATCCTTCATAGGGACAAGTCAGCCTTCATGGGGACAAATCAGCCCTTTCATGGGAACAATTCAGCCTTTATGGGGACAAGCCAGCCTTCGTTGGGGAACAAGTCAGCCACACGCGGAGATCAGCCCGCGCGGAAAATCCTCTCGTTCAGGAATGCATTGACCGCCCGCATATCCGTGCTCTTCGCAAATCGCACCTCGCAGACATCGAATCCGGACCCGCAGACCTTCAGCTCCGTGTCCAGATCGAGCGTTCCCGAGTTCTCGACCGAAAACGCCGTCACCGAGCGCCACGGAATCGACGCCAACGCTACCTTCCTGCCCCGGATTCCCTGCGGATCGATCACAATCATCCGCACATCGGTGAAGATCAGAGCGTCCCGCATTCCCTTGAACTCCATCCGCACGCGCTCGCCCTCCATCAGGAAGCCCTCGTAGCGTTCCCGCGAAGTCCCGATGCGCACCGGGTTGCCGACATAGTTCGAGTTCAGAAATGTGATTCGCGATTCTTCGGCCATCTTCTACTCCCTCATGTTGATGAAGTGCCGTCATTGCGGGAACCGCCCGCGCCCGCGTCAGCGCCTCGTCCCGGCGGATCCAACGGCACCGGCTCCACAAACAAATGCACCCGTCCTCCGCAGGCCAGTCCCACCTCCCACGCCATCTCGTTGGTGACGCCGAACTCCAGTGTGCGCGGCGCCCCCGATTCCATCACCTCGAGCGCGGCCTGAATCACCGCCCCCTCGATGCAGCCGCCCGAAACCGATCCCTCAAAGTCGCCATCTTCGGCAATCACCATGTGGCTTCCGGCACGGCGCGGCGCCGAACCCCAGGTGCGCGTCACCGTCGCCAGCGCGATCGTTCGACCCTCATCCAGCCAGCGCACGGCTTGCGCCAGGACGGGATCTGCGTTCGTGTTCCTGCGTTGGGATTCCATCTCACAAGTCTACCGCAACCGGCGGCGGACGCAACGGGCGAGCGGCTCAACCGACGGGGGAAGACCTTTGGCGGCACGCGGCACCGACGAACTCCACCAGGCTCTGATTCGCGATCACTTTCGGCGGCCCCGGCGGACCGCGGAGGAAGCGATGAACGCCCACAGCGGCGTCTGGCAGGCATCTCCTGATTCCACGTCCGATGCTCAGGGATCATTGCTTCTTGCGGGGCCGCCTGACCCTTCGATATTGATGAGAGCGTGAGAAGCCCACCCACACCACACCAAGCGGAGAAGGATCCATGAAGCACCCGGAACATGCGGGCTTGGCTGCCGTGCTGGGACTGGCCACCGTGCTGGCAGCCTGCACGACTTTGTCCGACGACGAGAAAGTGGCGGCGGATCGCAAAGCGGCGGAAGCGATGGTGCAAGCAGCGTTAGACGTCCACGCTGCCCACATGAACAGTCTGCGCCCGGCGAGGTTGGTCATGGGAGACTGGCAGTACATCGCCGATGCGAATACGGAGTGGAGCCACCGGCTGGCAACCGCCCTGCGGGGACTGGAAGAGGAGATGATGGAAGATTCGCCTGAAGCGCCGTGGCTGTTGAGCTCCGGCCACGCAGACGAGTCGGGTGTGCTTTTTGCGGTTTACAACACGGAGGATCGAGCCGACTGCTGCCCGACGGTCGCCGTGAGTGTCTGGCTCCAGAATGGCAAGCTGGAGTTTCGTACATCGGACGGGGTGGGGTATGTCGACTTCGTCGATCCTCCAGAGACGATGGTTGAGTCCGTCATGGCGGACGAAGAGCAATACATGAGGAGCCGGAACGAGGAAGGTGTGCGGAAGAAATGAGAGGGCTCGCGCGCACGGCTTGCGCGGTCCTCATTTGTCTGTGCCTGGCTCCTTCCCCCGGGCAGGGGCAGGCAACAGAGTGGTGGACCAACGAGGAAATCAACGACTGGATTGAGGCGATGGAGGGCGCGGTGAGTTTAGCCGACTTCGCTGGCGACACCACATGCGCCCAGGCTTTCTCGGATGCCGCCGGCGGCCTGGGTAGCGCACAGATTGGCACGACTCCCGGTCTCACCTACCGAGGACGTGAAGTGAATGGCTTGTGGAGTTCTCTAACTTGGCCATTTCGGAACAGAATCCGGATCAATTCCGCATCCGATGATCTTGGCCGCACGGTCTTCCACGAGGCCTTGAACGAAGCGGACTATATCCATGGCGACATCTACCGCCTTGCCGGAAGACCAGGCGGCGCGGGCGGCGAGTGCAGAAATTACCTCAGTGATCCTCGGACTTGAAGGCGCTGACCCCCCTTGGCGAAGCTCGCACCTCGAGCTCGCGCAATTGAGACGCGACGGTTCGGACCTGGGGCGAGCGCCTCGTTGACCTGAGGGGTTTTCTGCAACAGCGTAATTCGGCGGACACCGCCGCCGTCCGTTGGTCGCCGTTCCGGGTGCCTTTGGCCGCCCCGGCCTCTGCGTCCAGTAGCAGCCGAAGAGCCGCGCGGCTCGGACTCCTTGGGGGGTGCGGCCGAGCGTGAACCCGCGGACGTGGCGATACGGGCCTCAAGGGTGACCGGAGCGACGCGCGCGCCGATGCCGGTCACGGCGTCGGCGGCTTCGGCCGCCAGCGCGATCGTTCGACCCTCATCCAGCCAGCGCACGGCTTGCGCCAGGACGGGATCTGCGTTCGTGTTCCTGCGTTGGGATTCCATCTCACAAGTCAACCGACGGGGGAAGACTTTGGCGGCACGCGACACCGACGAACTCCACCAGGCTCTGATTCGCGATCACTTTCGGCGGCCCCGGAACCGTGGCGCGCTGGCGGGGGACGCGCGCGAGGGAAGGGCTCACAACCGATTCTGCGGCGATACGGTCGTGGTGTGGGCCCGGGTGGAGGAAGGCCGGATCGTGGAGGTCGGCTTCGACGGGCGGGGATGTGCGATCTCGCAGGCGGCGGCATCGATGCTCACCGGGGTAGTCAGGGACAGGGAAGCGGGGGAAGTTGCGGCGTTGCGGCGGCGCTTTGTGGAGGGATTGGGCCCCGGCGCGGCTCCCTTGGGAAAGGAGATGGGGGACTTGCGCGCGTTGGTGGGCGTTCGCCGCTTTCCCAGCCGGATTCGGTGTGCGGTGCTGCCCTTCGATGCGCTGGAGGACGCGCTGCGAACGGCCCGAGACCCACAACCACCATGACCCACTGCCATCTCTCCACCCTCTCCGCAGCCACCGGCTTCAACCGTGCCCCCTCGGTGTCGCACGTATTGAGCAGATTTCGTTCAGTCGGCGTCGTTGGCGCCCCCCTTGCCCCTCGCCCCCCCGCACCCCCATTCTCCACGGGACGATTTCTCGCGCCCACGGCCCCCCCGGGCACCTCGGCACGGCACGACACCCGTGCGGATCCGGCGCCCGGGACCCGCCCCCCATGCCCCCATTTCACGAGGCCGCCATGACCGCTCGCCACCTCTCCGATTCCGTCGCCGCCACCGGCGTCAACGCCGCCCCCGCGGCGTTCTCGCCGCCCCGTCCCGCACTCCACAGGGCCGCCCCACGCGCCCGCCGCGCGGCCGCCACGGCCACCGCCGCCCTCCTCTCCCTCCTCCTCGTTCCCGGCCTTGCCGCACCCCCCGCCTCGGCGCAGCCCACCACGCCGGAGGAGCAGTTCGGCTACCGGCTTGGCACCGACTACCAGCTTGTCAACTACCAGGGGCTGACCGATTATTGGCACCTTCTCGCCGAGGAGTCCGATCGCATGACGGTGGAGTCGATCGGGCGCACCTCCGAGGGGCGCGAGCAGTGGATGGCCACGATTACTTCGCCCGCGAACCGGCCCAACCTTCAGCGTTACAAGGAGATTGCCGGGCGGCTGGCCCACGCGGAGGGGCTGACCGAGGAAGACGCGCGCGCGCTGGCCGCCGAGGGGAAGGCGGTGGTGTGGATCGATGGGGGATTGCACGCGACCGAAGTCCTGGGGGCGCAGCAGTTGATGGAGCTGGTCTGGCAGATGGTCAGCCGCGACGACGCCGAGACGATACGCTTGCTGGACGACGTAATTCTGCTGGTTGTGCACGCCAACCCCGACGGTCATGCGCTGGTCGCCAACTGGTACATGCGCCACGACGATCCGCTGGAACGCACAACCCAGGGGGTTCCGGTATTGTACAACAAGTACGCCGGACATGACAACAATCGCGATTTCTACATGGCCGCGCTCGCCGAATCGCGCAACATGAACCGGGTAATGTACCGGGAATGGTTCCCGCAGATCGTGTACAATCATCATCAGACGGGGCCGCAGGGAACGGTGATGTTCGCGCCGCCCTTCCGCGATCCGCCGAACCACAATCTCGATCCGATCATCATAACGAGCCTTGACCAGGTGGGCTCGGCGATGCATCATCGCATGGTGGTCGAGGGAAAGGGCGGAACCACAATGCGGCGCGGCGCCAGCTATTCGACCTGGTGGAACGGTGGCTTGCGCACAACGCCCTACTTCAAGAACATGATCGGGCTTCTGACCGAAACGATCGGCCATCCCACCCCCATCGAGATTCCCTTCCTGCCCAACCGGCAGATCACCCACGCCGACCTGCCGCTGCCGGTGTCGCCTGGGCCCTGGCACTTTCGCCAGTCGGTGGACTATTCGCAGACCGCCAACCGGGCCGTTCTGGACTATGCATCGCGCAACCGCGAGCACCTGCTCTTCAATATCTGGCGCATGGGGATGAACTCGATCGAGCGCGGCAGCCGCGATTCCTGGACAATTCTGCCCAAGTGGATCGATGGCGTGGCCGACGAGGTGGGCCAGCGCGGGTCGCTGGAGGCCTACGAGTCCCACCTGCGCGATCCGGACAAGCGCGACGCACGAGGCTATATTCTGCCCGCCGGCCAGCGCGATTTTGCCACCGCAACCCGCTTTGTCAACACATTGCTGATGAACGGGGTCAAGGTCCACCGCGCAACCGACGACTTCCAGGTGGGCGGCAAGGATTATGGCGCGGGTTCGTACATGGTCTCCGCGGCGCAGGCCTTCCGTCCGCATGTCATCGACATGTTCGAGCCGCAGAATCATCCGAACGATTTCCAGTATCCGGGCGGTCCGCCGATCGCGCCCTACGACAACGCCGGGTGGACGCTCGCGCTGCAGATGGGGGTCGAGTTCGATCGCATTCTGGACGGCTTCAGCGGGCCCTTCGCCGAGATCGAGTGGCTGGCGGAGCCGGTTCCGGGAGCTGTGGCCGGGGTCGATTCGCCCGTGGGCTACGTGATCGATCATGTCAACGAGGCCTTCACAGTCGTCAACCGGGTACTTGCCGGGGGCGGTGATGTGCATTGGATTCAAGGGACGTTCGACCAGGCCGGGATCTCGCTCGCACCGGGCGCCTTCTTTATTCCTGCTGGCGCCGCCACGCGGTCCCAACTGGAAGAATGGGCCGCCCAACTGGGGGTTTCGGTGTACGGCGTCGCGACGGCTCCCGCCGATGTCATGGCTCTGCGGCCTGCCCGAGTCGGGCTCTGGGACCGGTACGGTGGCTCCATGCCTTCGGGTTGGATCCGGTACGTGCTGGAGGATTTCGAGTTCGACTTCGAGGTCGTCTATCCCCCCGGGATCGACGCGGGCGATCTGAATGAGCGCTTCGACGTGATCGTGCTGCCCGATGGCGCGCTGGGTCCGGGCGGATTCGGCGGACGGTTCGGCGGACCGAGCGACGATTTCCTGGCCAGTCTGCCGGATTCGCTGCGGGCGCGGGTCGGCACACTTTCCACTGACCGGAGCGTTCCCGTGCTGCGGGAGTTCATCGAACACGGGGGCGCGGTCGTCGCGATCGGCAGCTCAACCGCGTTGGGACCGGAGCTGGGGCTCCCGCTGGCCAACTACATGGTCGGCGACGACGGCCAGCCGCTCAGCCGCGGAGACTACTTTACCCCGGGTTCGATCCACAATGTCCGTGTCGAGCACGGCAGCCCGATCACGCACGGACTGGGCGAACGTCTGCACATTCTGCACAGCCACAGCCCGGTCTACCGGATCGAAGACGGCGCGGCCAATGTGCGGCGGCTGGCCTGGTACGACACCCCGGAGCCGCTGGTGAGCGGGTGGGCGTGGGGACAGGAAAATCTCGAGGGCGGCACATCGATGATCGAGGCCGACGTCGGGGCGGGCAAACTCTTCCTCTTCGGGCCCAAGATCACCTTCCGCGCGCAGCCGCACGGCACCTTCCCCCTTCTCTTTAACGGGATTCACTACGGGGCCGCCGAGAGGAGGCCGGTCAGTTGACGGAAGGCGAGGGAGACAGCCGGGAGCGAGACGGGATAGCTGGGGCAGGCGAGTTCGGTCGGCCGACGGTTGGGGAAGCGGCGGATGATGGGAGTGCGTCGGCGGTTGGGGAGGCGCCGGGTGCGGGGGACGCGGGGGACCTGGGGACCGGGTCCGGCGGCGAGCTCCCCGGCGACGAAGAGGCCGCGCCCCGAAATCCCTTTGCCGAATTGCGCGCGCGCTGGGCGATCCTGTGGGTGATCGGGGGCCTGTTCGGCCTGGGGCTGATCGCGATGGGGGTGAGCCGCGCCCTCGGTATCGACGCCGACAGTCCCGGCATGGAGCTCATTGCAGGAAGCTTCGCGTTCTACGGGGCATTCGGACTGTGGATCCTCTGGGCTTTCCGCTACCACGGAATCGGGCTGCGCGGTTTCTTCGGTTCGCTTCCGGAGCGGATCGTCCGGCGGGGATTGCCGTCCTTCGGGCTTCGCCTGCTCGGATTGCTCGCCGTGGCCATGGCCTTCTCCTTCGGTGCGGGGATGGTCTTCCTTTACCTCGTCTCAATCGCATCGCCCGATCTGGTGGGGGTCGTCCTGGAAACCGGGATCGAACCGCCCGGGAGCGGAGTGGGTGGCTGGCTGGCCCTTGCCGCGGTGACCGTTATCGCCGCGCCCCTCTTCGAGGAAGCCTTCTTTCGCGGCATGCTGGTCAATCGCTGGGGAACCAAATGGAGTCTCGGGACCGGGGCGGTCGTTTCGTCGCTTGCCTTCGGGATCCTGCACCCCGTCAATCCGGTCGGAATCGTCATGGTGGGACTGGTCATGGCGCTCCTCTACATCCAGACGCGCAATCTTCTTGTGCCGATCCTCTTCCACGCGGTCAACAATCTCATCCCGACGCTGTTCTTCCTCTTCATGGACGGCGAAGAGCCGTTCGACCTCGCCACCGAGATCCAGGCGCTGCAAGACGAGGTTTGGTGGGGTGTGGGACTGCTGGCCGTCTCGCTTCCGATCCTCGCCGTATTCATCCGGCGCGCCTGGCCCAGGCGGGGAGAGGCGATTCCGTATTCTCACCCCGAGTGATGCGCGGCCGGGGGAGTCTTTGCACCGGGCGACGGACAGATTTGCAAGTTTTCCGTAACTTCCGTAACTTGTAGCCATGAGCAAGCTACCGTACTCACGAGTGGACGGTCGCCGGATCACGGCCACGGAAGCCGCGAAGAACTTCGGTGCCATCGTAGCACAGGTGCGAGAAAGCCGAGCGGTCTATGTGGTGGAACGACGCGGCAAACCCGTCGTGCGGATCAGCCCTGCGGAGGAACGGACGCTGACCCTGGGTCAGTTCGCGGAGATGCTCGCCGACCGATCATCCCGCGTGGATGATGGCTACGTGCGAGCGGTCCAGGAAGGAATCGAATTCCTCAATCGCCCGGTAGTTCCGGTCTCGCCGTGGGATTCCTGATCGACACGAGCGTCCTCATCGCCTCGGAGCGCGGTACGCTGGATGCGCACCAACTCGGGGCGAATGACGCGAGAACCAACAGGCCCCTGGCGGTCGCGGCCATTACCGCCTCCGAGATCCTTCACGGCATGCACCGTGCGCAGGGCGTCCGACGCGCACAAATGGAATCGTTGATCAGTGTTTGGTTGCGAGCCTTGCGGGTGCTTCCGTTTGACCTGGAGGTCGCGCGGGTCCATGCCGCACTGGGTGCGGAACTCAAGTCGGCCGGCACGCCGATCGGAAGTCACGATTTGATGATCGCCGCCACGGCCGTACGCCATGGTCTTGTGGTTGCAACCCGCGACCGCCGGAGCTTCCACCGGGTCGATGGCCTCCCCGTCGAGTATTGGTAATGAGGACGCTGCTTCCCCCCGCTACCCCCGCAGCGCCAACGGCCGAATCTCCTGCACCGCCACCGAGAGCCCGGCCAGGCTGATCGTCTCTTCGGCCTCCACCTCGGCCAGGACTTCGTGGAGGCGTTCGATGCGCGCGCCCTTCCCGTCATACCCCAGGCTGTCCGCCAGCATCGACTCGCCGCTTAGTGCGCTCTCGGTCAGGTTGCGGCGGATTGCGCCCAGATCCTGCACCAGTCCCAGCGCCCAACGCTTCTGCCAGCGGGTTGTGCCCGTTGCGGCCAACTCGATTGAGCGCGCCAACCACGGAATGCGCAGCTCCTCGGTCACCCAGTAATAGACGCGCGCCGCCCGCACGGGATCGGTTTCGGTGGTCCGCGCCAGCCGCAGAATCTCCAGCAGGTGGTCGAGGAAGCGGAGCGCCACCAGGTTGCGGACGAAGGGCTCGTCGTCCACTGCGGTCATGCCCTCGCGCACCCGCCGCAAGAAGTCGTCGCGGTCCTCGCCGGCCACGATCTCGTGGAACTTCCGCCGCAGCGCTCCCAGTCCTTCCAGGCTGTCCTCGATCAGCGTGGCGGTCGAGGCCTCGGCGTCGTAGTTGGTGAGCACCCAGCGCGTCGTGCGCTCCAGGACCCGCGAGAGCTGCAGGGTCCAGCGATAGATCACCGCGGTCGGCACGATTCCTTCGCGCGAGCGGATTTCGTTGACCAGGATCTGGTGCTGCGTCAGGCGGGCGGCGACGAGCCAGGCGCGAGCAATCTCCCACTTTTCGCGGCCGGTCTCGCGCGCAAGCCGGTGTATGAATGTGGACCCCATCATGTCGACCAGGTCGTTGGTCAGTTGACTGACGACAATTTGGCGACGCAGACGGTGGTTCCACGCGCGCGCACGCCCGACGGTGCGGATCGCCTCAAAGGGGAAGTAGTCCAGGAAGTAGTCGGCGGCGATCGGATCGTCGGGGAGGTCCGAGTCCAGCAATGCGGCCTTCAGACTCAGCTTCGCGTAGGACTGAAGCACGGCGAGCTCGGGACGGGAGAGCGACTGGTTGGCCTCCTTCCGCGCCCGCAACTGCTCCCACGAAGGCAGTCCCTCGGCGTCGCGGTCCAGCAGCCCGGAACGAGTCAGCTCGGTCATCAGCACCCAGAACTGGTCGGTGTCGCGCCGCGCCCGGTATTCGTCGTAGGACACCGCCGTGCACTGCGATTCGTTGTCCTCCACGACCAGCGCCGCCACCGCGTCGGTCAGCCGCCGCAGCAGATCGTTGCGTTCGTCGCGCGTCAGCTCGCCCGCGGCCAGCACCTCGTTCAACAGAATCTTGAGGTTGACCTCGCGATCGGAGAGGTTCACCCCGCCGGAGTTGTCGAGCGCGTCGGTGTTAATCTTGCCGCCCGCCAGCGCATATTCGACCCGCGCCGCCTGCGTGAGGCCCAGATTGCCGCCTTCGCCCACCACCCGCGCCCGCAGATCGTCTGCGTCCACCCGCACCGGATCGTTGGTGGTATCGCCCGCGTCGGCGTGGGTTTCGTGGCCGGCCTTGACGTAGGTGCCGATGCCCCCGTTCCAGAGCAGATCGACCGGCGCCCGGAGCACCGCCCGGATCAGACTTTCGCCGTCAAGCGGGCCGCTCCCGGGATCGAGGCCCAGGGCCGCCTTCGCCTCCGCGCCGAGCTCGATCGACTTCACCCCCCGCGAGACGATCAGGCCACCGGGCGAAAGGAGCGAGCGGTCGTAGTCGTCCCAGGAGGAACGGGAGAGCCGGAAGATGCGCAGACGCTCCGCGAAGGTGGACTCGGGGTCGGGATCGGGATCGATGAAGACGTGGCGGTGGTCGAAGGCCGCGACGAGCCGGATGTGGGGGGACAGGAGCATGCCGTTGCCGAAGACATCGCCGCTCATGTCGCCGATTCCCACCACGGTGAAGGAGGACTGCTGGATATCGCGGCCCATTTCGCGGAAGTGGCGCTTGACCGATTCCCAGGCGCCCCGCGCGGTAATCCCGACTCCCTTGTGGTCGTAGCCGTTGGAACCGCCCGATGCGAAGGCGTCGTCGAGCCAGAAGTCGTATTCGGCGGCCACCGCGTTGGCCGTATCGGAGAAGGGGGCCGTGCCCTTGTCGGCCGCCACCACCAGGTAGGGGTCGAACCCGTCGCGATGGACCACGCCTTCGGGCCGGGTGCGCTCGGGAGCAAGGTTGTCGGTGATGTCGAGCAGGCCGCGAATCAGCGTCCGGTACTGGTCCCGCGCTTCTTCGCCCATGGCCTCGCGTTCGGCGAAGTGCCGCAGACAAACGAATCCCCCCTTCGATCCGCTCGGCACGATCACCGCATTCTTGACCACCTGCGTGTTGACGAGTCCCATGACCTCGGTGCGGAAGTCGTCGGGTCGGTCGGAGTGGCGGATTCCCCCGCGGGCCACCGAAGCTCCGCGCAGATGAATGCCCTCCATGCGCGACGAACGCACCCACACCTCGTAGAGAAGCCGGGTCTTTGCGACCGCCTGCAGCTCCTCGGAGTCAAACTTGAAGGAGAGGTAGGGCACGCCACCCGAACGCCGCGTCGGGTTGGCTCCGCCGTTGCGGTAGTAGTTGGTGCGCACCGTGGCGAGAATCACCGTCTGGAAGGCGCGTAGCGCCCGGTCGTGGGCAAGCGATTCCACACCGACGAGCTCGCGGGAGAGATCCGAGCGGAGGGCGGCTTCCCTGCGCTCGCGTTCCTCCGCGGAATCGGGCAGGCCGGGATCGAAGCGAAGCTCGAAGAGCCGGAAGAGAAGCCGGGCGATCGCGGGGTAGCGGTCGAGCGCGGTAGGAAGCACCTCGCGGCTGGGAACCGCGCCGGCCTGGAAGGCGTAGCTGGCATAGGCGCGCAGCACATCGACCTCGCGCCACACCATTCCGGTTCGCTGCACCAGACGGTTGAAGCGGTCGTTGGTGGCGTCTCCGGCGCGCACCGCCAGGATCGTCCGCGAGACCGCCTCCCCCCGTTCCTCCACATCGACGGAACGGCCATCGCCGGTCTGCACATCGAAGCTGTAGATGAAGGAGTCTTCCTCCCCCTCTTCGCGCAGCTCGAAGGGCGAGACGGCAATCACCCGCAGCCCGCAGTTTTCCAGCACCGGCATGAAGTCCGACAGAATGATCGGGTGGCGCCGCAGATAGACCTTGAGCTCGCAGCGGTCGGCGCCGGGGCGGTCGTCGAAGAAGCGCACCGATTCGGCCCTGTCCTCGGCGCGCATCGCCTCCAGCTCGTGGATGTCGCGAATCGCCACCCCGGGTTCGTTCGCGGCCCGGTATTCGGGGGCGAAGGTCTGTCCGTAGAAGCGGGCCAGGCGGCGGGCGCGTTCGGGTCCGTGCTCCTCGGCCAGCCGGTCGCGCACCTCGTCGAACCAGGAGCGGGTGAGGTCGGAGACGGTCGCGCGCAGCTCCTCGGCGTCCACCTGGGCCAGCATATCCGACGCCCCGCCCAGATAGAAGTGGAGCCGGGCCTGGTCGCCGGCGCTCATGGTGAGGTGGTAGTTGAGGATTTCGGCGGCGTAGCGGGTTCCCAGCCAGGCCTCGAACTCGCGCCGGAAGCTGCCCGAGAAGCGGCTGCGCGGCAGCACCACCATGATCGACACCCCGCGCCCCAGCACGTCGCGGCGCACCGATACAAAGACCTCGGCCGTGTTGTAGCGAATCAGGATCGTGCGGATGTCCTTGGCAATCTCGTCGGCCGAGGCCAGGAAGAGCTCCTCCTTGGGGAGCGTGCCGAAGATCGTGATCACTTCCTTGTAGTCGTACGAACCTTCGGCCAGTCCGGCGCGGGCCAGGATCGTTTCCAGCTTCTGGCGCAGAATCGGAATGTCCTGGGCGGGCTCCGAATAGGCCTGCGAGGTGAAGAGTCCCAGGAAGCGGTGCTCGCCGCCGACCGAACCGTCGTGGCGCAGCTTCTTGACACCGATGTAGTCCATGCGCGCACGGCGGTGGACGGTCGATTCGGCATTGGTCTTGCTGATGATGAGGACCGGGCCCGAGAAGGCGCGTTCGAGCATTCCCGGGGGCAGCTCGCTGACGGGAACCGGCTTGGCGAAGGCCGACCGGTCCTCGTCCTGGAGAACCCCCAGCCCCGATCCCCGCTCCACCTGCACGCAGAGTTCGTCCGTGGCTTCGGTGGGCCGGAAGGTGTAGCAGCGATACCCCAGAAAGACGAAACCGCCATCGCGCAGCCAGCGCAGAAAGGCCTGGATTTCGCGGAACTCCTCGCGGCGGTCGCGCAGATCGCGCATGCGGAAGCCCAGCTCCGACACCACATCGCCGATCTTGTCGACCATGAGCCCGAAATCGTCGGTGGCGCGGACCACGTCGCGGAGCCTGCGCGCGGCCTGGTCACGGAGCGAAGCCAGCCGTTCGGGTTCAACCACGCGCGATACCTCGCAGTAGACCAGCGACTCGGTGCGGTCGCGCTCGCCCGGTGGCGCCAGATCCACAATCCTGTCCTCGGCGTCGCGCACCACCGACATGAGCGGATAGACCAGGTGGTGAATCTTGTGGTCGACGGAGTGGAGGAACTCGCGGATCGTGTCGATGATGAAAGGACGCTCCGAGACGTTCGTGCGCACCACGGTGACGGGCGCGTATCCCCCGGTCGCCTCGCGCGGGGGACTCAGAACCTCGACGTCGACGCGGTCGGGGCGGCTGCGGTCGAGGAAGCGGAAGGACTCGAGGCAGATCCGGCCCAGGTCCGCAGCGCCGCGATCCTCGATGAAGTCCATGGGGGCCTTGCCGAGAAAGAAGGGCACGAACTTCTCGAGCAGCCGGAAGCGATCGTCGGAGAGCTGGCCGCGCAACGCATCGAGGACCTGTCCGATGGCGCGCTGCTTCTCGGGGGAATCGACCCCGGGAGCGGGGGGGGCGGCGGACTGCTCGAAGTCGCCCAGCGACTTTACGGCCATGGCGAATGGGCTCCCTGCCTGGTTTGCCGGAACGGACGCGGCGGAGTGGGCCAGTAGCTTACCCACGGGCCACCGCCGCCGCCAGACGCGCGACACGCGCTTCGTCCCCGGGCCGGGAAGGGGCGCCACCGCCCCCGCGCGCAAGATGCGGGTTACCTTATCGACGGAAGCCTGTCGCCGGAGTCCCGGGCCGTCGCCGGGAAACTCTCCGCCCGAGACGCGGGTCGTCCGGACCAGCCCCGGGGCCGCCGGGTTCACCCTTCCCCCGAGGAGTTTCTGCTTTGCGCTTTCTCCACATTGCCGACCTTCATCTGGACACGCCCTTCGCCGGCCGCTCGGATGCACTCAGGTCGCGCCTGCGTGCCGCCACCCGCACCGCGCTCACCCGCTGCGTGGACACCGCCCTGGCCGAAGGGGTGGACGCGCTGCTGATCGCGGGCGACCTCTTCGACGGCGATTTCCTTTCCTTCGACAGCGAACGCTTCCTGCTCGGGCAGTTGGCGCGGCTGCACGAGGCAGGGATCCGGACCGTCTATGCAACCGGCAACCACGACCCCGGCGACAGCCGCCGCACCCGCAGCCTCGACTGGCCCGCCACCGTAACGGTCATCGCGGCCGACGAACCGGCGACCGTGGCCATAGGGGCGCGGAGTGGGGGAGGGGGGGAGGGGGGGGCGGAGCGGATCCCGGCCCAGACGGCGGCGCAGACCGGGAGCGACCACGGCACGGTGGGATACGTAACGGGAATCGGGCACGCCGCGGCGGCGGAAACCCGCAATCTTGCCGGGCTTCTGCAACCGGTGCCCGGGACCGGCCTGCCGCAGGTGGCGCTCCTCCACACGCAGGTCGTTTCATCTTCCTCCGGGGGGGTTCACAGACCCTACGCCCCGTCTTCGCTGGACTCTTTGCGATCCGCCGGTTTCCACTACTGGGCGCTGGGTCATGTCCACAACCGCCAGGAGCTCTCGGCGCGGCCCGCGGTTCACTACAGCGGCAGCATTCAGGGCCGGAGTCCGGGAGAAACCGGGCCGCGCGGAGGACTGCTTGTCGATCTGGCGAAGCCGGACGCCCCCGTTGTGGAGTTCCGCGAGTTCGCTCCGCTCCGGTGGGAGAAGCTGGCGGTGGCCGCCCTGGCCGAGGCCCGTTCCCTGGACGACGCGGTCCGGGTGGTCGAAGAGGCGTGGAAGGCGGCGCGGCAGACCGATCCGGGCACCCCGGGGACCGAGTGGATTCTGGCGGCGGAACTTGCGGGACCGTCGCCGCTCTGGCAGCAGCTTCGCAACGCGTCCGAGCTCGACACCATGGCCGAAGAGGTGGCGGCACGGCTCGGTCTTGCGGGCGCCGAGGTGAGCGCCGCCGGAGTCCGTCCCCCGGTGCGCGTAGAGGAGTACGCCGAACGCCCCGATGTGCTCGGTTCCGCCCTGCGCCTGGTCCGCAAGGTGGCCACGGGCGCCGAACCAGCGGGAATCGGCGAGGAGGACCTGGCCGGTTTCGATCCCGGCCGCGACGGCACCGTAGCCGCCTACCTGGCGCGTATTCTCGCCGGTGCGGAAGAAGAGATCGTCGTGCGCATGCTCGACCCCGAGGAGATTGCCGAGTGAGAATCGAATCCGTGCACATCGCCCGCTACGGGTGTCTGGAGAAGCTGGAGACCGCCTCCCCGCTGTCGTCGGTTGTCGTGGTGCTGGGGCCGAACGAGAGCGGCAAATCCACCTTCTTTTCCTTCCTCACCGACCTTCTGTACGGCTTCAGCCCGGCCTCGCGCGAGCGTCATCCACGCACCCCCTGGTCCGGTAGCGGCGACCCCGAGGGCAGCGCGCGCATTCGCCTGGACGAGGGGACGGTCATCGAGCTCCAACGTCGTCTCGGCGCTTCGGGGCAGGGTTCGGCATCGGATGGGGACCGCACCGAGGAGCTTCGCAACCGCGCGTTCCCGGCCGTCCAGCATGTGGGCCGCGGGATCTTCCGCCAGGTCTATGCGTTGACGCTGCGCGAGCTGGCCTCGCTTGAGGGCGAAAGCTGGGCGCTGGTGCAGGACAGGCTGGTGGCGGCATTGGGAATGAAGGGTCTGCGTCCGCCGCGCAAGGTGGCCGCTGCACTCGTCGTCGAAGCAAATCGTCTCTGGAGATCCGACCGGCGGGGCAAGCCGCTTGCCCGGACTCTGAGGAAAGAGCTGGCGATCGTGCGGGAGGGGCGGCGCGAGGCGGTGGAACGCGACGAGAGTCTGCGCGGGGCCATGGCCGGGAAGCGCAGCGCGGAAGAAGAACGCGCCGAGGTGCGGCGGCGTCTCGCCGACAAGCGGGATTTCCGGACGATGCTGGAGGATCGCCTGGCCCGTCTGCAGCCGGTGCGCGAGGTGCTGGTGCGGATCGCCGAGCTGCGCGAGCAGTCCGGGGCGCGGCAGGAGATCGACGGACTCCCCGGCGACCCGGCCGCGCGGCTGGAGGAGCTGCGGAGGCGTCACTCCGAGGTGGGGATCCGGATCGAGGACCGCAAGCGCCGCGAGGCAACCTGCCGCGAAGCCATCGAGGCGTACGGGCACAGTCATCACCCGGTCGTTCTGGGAGCCGAGGAGCGGGTGATCGAAGCGATCGACCGGCGGAAGTCGCTGATTCGGCTGGACGCCGACGCCCAGGTTGCGCGCGAAAAGGTGGATGGACTGATCGCCGAGGGCGAAGAGGCGGGACAGTCGTTCTTCGTGGTGCCCTGGAAGCGGGTTCCGCTGAGCGTCCTGGCCGCCGTGCCACGCGTCGACATGATGCGGCGGCTGGGGGTGTACGAGCGCGCGCAGGCCGCCACGCAGATCGAGAGGGAGAACGCCGAGCGCCCCCTGCTGACGCGCGTTCCCCGGGCTGAACCCCCGAGCATCCTGCAGTTCGTGGGCGCGGTCGCAGCCCTCGCCGCCGGTCTGGGGTTGGCCGCCTGGCCGATTCTGCGGCCCGACAGCGTGCTGCCGTTGCCGGCCGGGATCGAGATCGGAGCCGTGCAGGGCGCCACGGCGGCGGTCGTGCTGGGGATCGCGGGAGTGATCCTGCTGCTCGTGCACCGTGCGGGCGGGGCCCGCTTTTCCCGCTACCAGCGCGCGCTGGCGGATGCCGAGCAGATGCGGGCGCGGAGAATCGCCAAGCGCGAGAAGGCCGAGGAGGATGCCCGCGCAGCGGTCGTGGAGTTGGTCAGCGATCTGTCGATCGCGCCGGGTGAACTGGCCACACTTGACCCGGGACTGGTCGCGAAGGTCGGCGAGCTGGGCGACCTGGCACGGAGAATCATGGAGGCCAACGAGGAGATGGATGCACGCGTGGCGGTGGTGGAGGAGGTGCGCCGCGACATTCGCGAGGTGGAGGTCGGGCTGCGCTCGATCCTGCCCCGCGACAGCGGCAAGAATGCCGACATGGGCGAGCTGCTGGATTCCGCGCGCCAGGCCCGCGAGGCGATGGAGGCGGCCCGCCGGAGCCAGGAGCGCGAGGCAGAGGAACGAAAGGCGGACGAGGGCGAGTTCCAGGCCGTCGGCAGGGAGCTGGCGGCGCTCCGGGAGCGGCTGTCCCCGCTGGGCGGTGGCAATGCGGACCGGGGCGCGCGGGTCGCGGCCGAACGGATGGCGGCGGCGCAGCGGGCGAAGGCGCTTCGCTCCGAGCTCGAGCGGAGCCACAAGGACCTGGCGGAGCGCGAAGAGGAGATCGCGCGGGCGGAGGCCGATGGGGAATCCTGGGAGGGGCTACGGGAGCGGATCGACGAGGTGGCGGAGCGGATCGACGCCATGACCGCCAGGGTCGAGACGCTGCAGGCGACGATCGCAACGCTGGAAACCCGAATCGGGCAGTTGAGCGAGGGCGACGCCGTAGACGCGATCGACGGCCGCATTGCGGTCCTGGAGGAAGGACTGCGCCGCGCCAGAGAGGATCGCGACCGCGCCCTGGTCATTTCGCGCCTGATCCGCACGGCCGATCGGCGCTTCCGCGACGAGAACCAACCCGAACTCGTTCTGCGGGCCGAGCGCTACCTGCGTCAGGTGACCGCCGGACGCTACGACCGCATCGAGCTGGGAGACGAAGACGACGAGATCTTCCGCCTGCGCCGCTCGCCCGTGGGAGCTCCGGCCGGCGGCGACGACGACCTTCCCCGGGTGCGCGTGGACGAATGTCTGTCGCAGGGGACGCGCGAACAGGTGTACTTCGCGATCCGGCTTGCGATCGTCAACCACCTGGATGCGGGCCACGAGACGCTGCCGATATTCATGGACGAGGCCTTCGTGAACTGGGACGCCTGGCGGCGCGACGGCGCCCTGGATCTGCTGGAACAGCTCGCCGAGGAGCGCCAGGTTTTTGTCTTCACCTGCCACCCGGCGATGGCGGCCGAAATGGAGGACCGCGGCGCGGCGATCGTTCCTCTGCCCAACCCCTGAGGCGATCCGCGGCCCGGGCCTTCGCGCGTCAGGGTTTTCCCCCCCACCCCCACTCCCGCGCCACCGTCCACAGCATCTTCGCCCCCACGCGCACCGTCATCAGGGCCCGGCCCGAAATCTTGGAGCGGCCACCGCTGCGACGCCCGTGCGGCAAGCCGATCTCGACGATGGCGAGGCCATGGGCCACCGCGCGCAACTGCATCTGCAGCGTCCAGCCCCAGTTGCGATCGTCGAGATTCAGCCTGGCGAGCGCGGCCATGCCTATTGCGCGAAAGGGCGGCAGATCGCGAAAATGGCGGCCAAAGAGCAGGCGGACCACGGCCAGCACCGCACGATTTCCCCACCGCGCGTGGGGGTGGCGGTTGCCTGTGCGGCCACCGGACAGGGTGCGCACCCCCAGCGCGAGATCGGCGCCGCGCGCCAGCGGTCCAACGATGACGGGAATGCGCGCCGCGTCGGCGGGGTGGTCCGCGTCCACGAAGACGACCGCGCGAGGCCGCGGCCGCAACGAGGAAAGATGCCGGATCCCGGCCAGGCAGGCAGCGCCGTAGCCGCGTTCGCTCTCCCGCACGACGATCGCGCCGGCCGCGCGGGCAAGGGCGGCCGTGCGGTCGGTCGAGCCGTTGTCCACAACCACGACCGGGCCGAGGGCGGCGGCCGGAAGCGCGGCGAGGGTGGCCGGGAGGGCTTCCTCTTCATTCAGCGCCGGAATCAGGACGGCGGTGCGCGCGAGCAGGGTGGCCGTGCGGGGGGCAATCGCTCCGGGCGGGTTCGCACCACGGGGGGGCTCGCCCGCGCCGGGTGGGTCCGTGCCGGGCGTGACCGGGCCAGCCGCGACCGCAAAGCCTTCGGCCCCGTGGCACAACTCCTCCTTCCCGGCCTCCTTCTCACGCTTCTGCTCGCCCTCTTCGGCTGGTTCGACCAGATCCCCCTCCCCCTTCCCCGCCTCCTCCTTCCGGCCGCCGCCTTCCTCTGTTACCTCCGCGCGGGCTTCGCGGCCGAGCGCTTCCGCCCTTCCCCCGCCCCCCACACCACCGCCATCGTCTGGACCGTCGCGATCCTGGCCCGCCTCGTCCTCCTTCCCCTTCCCCCCCTCCTCTCCGACGACGTCTACCGCTACCTCCGGGACGGCCACCTCGTCGCCCAGGGCATCAATCCCTACGCCCACGCCCCCGCCGACGACACGCTGGCCGCGCTCGTCACCCCCTGGCACGACCGGATCAATCACGCGGAAGTCCCCACCATCTATCCGCCCGTCGCACAGCTTCTCTTTGGCGCGGTGGCGGGAGCGGGACGGATCGTCGAAGGTGACCGACCTGTCGCAAACAAGTCCGCCGCAAACGATCCGGTCGCGAACGGGGGCACCCCCGTCCTGCGGGACCAGACCGATTCCGCCAACTCCGGGCTTCCTCCGAACCGGCCGACTCCGAACCAACGGGCCCCAACCGATCCTGGCCCGTCCGCGACCACCACGCTCATCCTCCTCTCCAAGTCGCTCTGGCTCCTCTTCGATCTGGGTTGCGGGATGCTCCTGGCGCTGATCGCGCGGCGCCGTGGCCGAACCGTCCTTGCCGTCCTCATCTGGTATCTCTGGTCGCCGCTGCTGATCGTGGAGACCTCCTGGAGCGCCCACTTCGATTCCGTGGGTCTCTTTCTGCTCGCCGCGCTGATCCTGGCGGTCGATCGTGCCCACATCGTTCGCGCCCGAGAATCGCTCCGTGCGGCCCTCTCGGGGGGGTTGCTGGCGATCGCGACGCTCGTCAAGTTCGCGCCGGCCGTCGTGCTTCCCCTTCTCCTCAAGCGGCAGGGGGTTCCATTCCGGTGGCAAGGGGTCTGGGCGCTGGCGGCGTTTGCGGGTGTGTGCGCCGCGCTGGTGCTTCCCTTTGCCGGAATGGGGCTGGGCTTTGGTGAAACGGGGCTGGGCTCGGGCGGTGGACCTGACTCCCTGGGAGCGGGGCTTGCTTCTCTGCGAGCGGGGCTTGCTTCTCTGCGAGCGGGGCTTGCTTCTCTGGAATCGGGGCTGGCCGACCTCACTGCGGGACTCCGCATCTACGCGCGCCACTGGTCCGCCAACGAGGGTGCCTTCGCGCTGATCGAGCGGCTGTTGGGGGATCCGGTCCACGCTCGGATTGTGGCGGGCATCGCTGTGGCTGGCGTCGTGGCGTTGGCCACATGGCGGTCCTTCTCGCTCGAACGCGCGCTGCTCTGGACGATCGGGGCGGGAATTCTGCTCTCGCCGACCGTCCATCCCTGGTACACCCTCTGGACACTTCCCATGGCAGCCCTCCGCGGCAACCGCGCCTTCCTGTTGCTAGGCGGCCTCGCATTCCTCGGTTATTGGGGGCTGGCCTCGCACCTGGAGAGTGGAATCTGGCCGCAGCCCGTCGTGGTTCGGCTTGCGCTCTGGGTTCCGGTGTGGGCGCTCCTGATTCGCGATCTCCCGGGCGCCATCCGCGAGCTGGCCTCTCCGCGTGGTGTCGATTCGCTCGCGAGACAGCGTTCGCCGCGCACGCAACAGGCCGGGGCCAAAGCCGAAGAGAATGTGACCGCTACCGAATAGCGCCACAAAGGGAAGCGATCCCCAGTGTCCGGTCGCCACCGCCACCACCGCCGAGTTCGCCATGAGAAGCCCCGCCGTCCGCGCCAGCCGACGACCCGGGAAACCGCCGCCGGAGCGCTCGTAGCTGGACCGGGCCGCGCCCCCCGATTTGGGCGTGCGCCGGAAGGGACCGGACGAGCGGCCAAGTCCGCGCAGCGCCGCGCCGGTGAGCTGCAGCGAGAGACCGCATCCGACCGCCAGGGTGAGGGTAATGTGGCGGAGGGTGTGGAGGATGCGTTGGCGCCGGCGGGCCGGAGTGCGTCGGAGGAAGGTGCGGGAGGTTGGCCCGGGCCCGGGATCGAGCAGCGCACGCCTGCGGGCCGCCACCGCGTAGAAGATTACGAAGGGAACGGTGGCCAGGAGGAAGACCAGCGGGTCCAGCCACCAGAGCGCACCCAGTCCGAGGGTCTTGCGGGCAATCGCCGAGGGAACGATGAGGACGGATAGGACGAAGGTGAGGGGATGGGTCAGGTGGCCGCACAGATGGTGGAATGCTTCGCGCTTCACGGCCCACGGGAAGGGACCGCGCATGAGCGAAGGAAGGATCTTGCGCGCGGTCTGCACGCCCCCCTGCGCCCAGCGCCGCTGCTGCACCAGAAAGGATGCCCGCGTACCCGGAAGCTCGGCCAGAGCCCCGATGTCGTCACGCATGACGAAGCGCCAACCCGCCATCTGCGCGCGGTAGCTGATGTCGAGATCCTCGGTGAGGGTGTCGGCGCGCCAGCCTCCGGCCCCGACCAGAGCGCGCCGCCGCCAGAGCCCGGCCGTGCCATTGAAGTTGAAGAAGCGTTCGCCGCGGCAGCGTCCCCGCTGTTCCACCAGGAAGTGGCCGTCGAGGAGAAGCGCCTGTGCCCGCGTCAGCCATGAATCGCTCGCATTGAGGTGGTCCCAGCGGGCTTGCACCATCCCCACCGCAGGATCGTCCATCGAGGAAAGGAGCTCGCGTAGCAGCGAGGGTGCGGGCAGAAAATCGGCGTCCAGGATGAGGATGAACTCGCCAGTCGCCGCTTCGAGTCCCGCGGCCAGGGCGCCCGCCTTGTAGCCGGTGCGCACGGTGCGGTGAAGAACGGCGATGTCGATTCCGCGCCGTTGCCACAGAACGGCCCGGCGTTCGGCGAGGGCGGTGGTGTCGTCGGTCGAATCGTCGAGGATCTGGATCTGGAGACGGTCGGGCGGGTGCTCGAGGCGGCAGGCGGCGTCGATGAGGCGCTCGACGACGTGGCGTTCGTTGTGAAGAGGAAGCTGGATGGTGACGCGGGGCGGGGTGGATTCACGCGGCAGGGCGGCGTGGTGATGGGCTTCGTGAGGCGTGAGCGGGGGGAGAGGGACGCGGGCATCGGGCGGGTGAGGCGGAGGCGGGGACGTGGGGATGCGCGTCTGGCGCGGTGGGGGCGGCTCGCGGCGCGAAAGCACGGCCAGGCGGAGACGGTGGAGCGCAAAGGGAACCAGGAGGACAAGGACCAGCGCGTGAAGCCCAACCAGCGCCCAGGCGGCAGAGATGGAGGGCGTCACCGTTCGGCCACGATCCCGATGAGGCCAAGGTGGCGGCCGCCGTCGCCGCCCCGGTACGAGTAGTAGCGACCGTCACCGCAAAGGGTGCACTCCGCGCTTGTGGTGAGGTGGCCGGGCGGGACGCCCGTGGCCAACACGCGACGACGGATGACGCGGCGAAGGTCGAGGTGGTGGGGGCGGGGGGGTGGAATCTCTCCGAGCGCGGCGAAGACCTCGGGCCCCACCTCGTAACAACGTCCGCAGATCGCGGGACCCAGATGAAGGCGTAGCTCGGCAGCCTCGCTCCCGAAGGCTCCCCGCATCGCGCGTAGCCCGTTCTCGACCACACCCGCCGCCGTTCCCCGCCACCCCGCATGAAAGATCCCCACCGCGCAGTTCACCGGGTCGGCCACAAAGACGGGAACGCAATCGGCGAGCGTGACCGCAAGCAGAACCCCCGGATCTCGCGTAGCATGGCCATCGCCGTCGTCCGCCATGCATTCCCCCGTGGGCAGACGCTTGTTGCGATTCTGGCCGACCAGCCCGTCGGCGCGGTGAATGCGGCAGCGCGCACCGTGCACCTGGCGGCTTCGCACGACCGTCGCCCATCCCGCTTTGCGCAACGCTTCCGTCACGGCCGCAATCTCCCGCTGGGTGACCCCGCCGCCGACCTCCGCTCCGTCGTTCGCTCGCGCCCCGGCCCCAACCTCCCGCTCGGTGGCTACAATACCCGAGTCAGCTTCGCGCTCTTGCGACAGCGGCCTCCCCTCGATCCCCCGCTCGATCACCGCCGCCACGGCCTCGTCCCCATTTCCCGGCCACTCCCCGGCCACGAATCCATCCACCCGCCACGTGGTTCCCGCCCACAGCCACGGCAGACTGCGTCCCCAATCCGGCACCGGAGTCATGCGCAAGCCACCACCACACGCGGAAATCCCATTCGTGCGCATCTCTCCGTCAAGTCCCCCACCCGCAGTCATCCGAAAACCCCCGCCGACACGCGTCATGGTGATGATCCGGCTGCCTTGGGTTGAGGGCTCGGTTCGGGTGTGGGCCCGCGCTGCGTCAGGATCCTGTCCTCGGTCGTTCCGATCCCGGACTGCGAATCGGCATTCCCATGAACGCCCGGGCGTCATGAGGCCGCTCCGTGTGCACTCGCCGCAAACGGTGTATCGTGTCGGGGAACCGATGCGGTTCGCAAGGGGTACGCGGGATACTGAATGCTCCAATGGAGAGGACTGGATGCTCCAACGGGAGAGGAAGACCGGAAAATGAGAAAACGAAGGCACCTTCCTTGCGATCTGCTTTGCGCCGATTTTCGGAACCGCTACAATTGGGGAAGTTGAGGTCGTTTGCGATTACGACCCGGACACCCCGTGGCTGGACTGCAACGAGGTGCCGAAAAACGCCCAGACCGAGAACTGGCCCACCATGAGCAGCTCCCACTTCGACAGCCTGAACGCCGCCTACGTGCAGGCGCTCTACGAAGACTTCAGGCGCAACCCGGACGGGGTGCCGCGCCAGTGGCGGGATTTCTTCGAGAGCGGTCCCGGCCCCCTCGCCGACGCCGGCCTCATCGTTTCCGATCGCAACGGCCAATCGGCCGCCACCGCAGCCCACGGCGCCCCCCTTCTCCTTTCTCCGGGCACCCCCCCATCCCCCACCCCCGACACCACCGCGGCCGCCTCCCTCGAACGCCTCCTCCCCCTGGTCGCGCGGGCCGCCAATCTCCTGCAGGCATTCCGCGAACACGGCCACCAGGCTGCGCGGCTCGATCCGCTGGGAAGCGAGCCTCCCGGTCATCCGCAGCTCGACCCGGCCTACTTCGGCACCACCATGGCCGAGCTCGAGGAGATCCCCACCTCGGTTCTCATTCCGGGCGGTGGCGACGCTCCGGTGGCGGTGACCTTCGACCGTCTCATGGCCACCTACAGCGGCGATCTCGGCTACGAGTTCGAGCACCTGGAGGACCCCGCCAAGGTGGCCTGGCTCTGGGAGCAGGTGGAGCGCGGCACCCACTTCGCCGACTTCACCGACGACGACCGCGAGCGCACACTGGACCGGCTCACGCGCGTGGAGGGCTTCGAGCAGTTCCTGCACCGCACCTACCTGGGGCAGAAGCGCTTCTCGATCGAGGGAATCGACATGCTGGTCCCGATGCTCGACGAGGCGATCGAGCTGGCGGCGGCGGCGGGCGCGACCGAGGTCGTGATTGGAATGGCGCACCGCGGACGGCTCAATGTCCTGACGCACATTCTGGGCGTTTCCTACCCCGAGATCCTGGCCGAATTCGAGGAAGGCGCCTCGCCGGGAAGCGCGCTCTGGGTTCCCGATCCCGGTACCGGCGACGTCAAGTATCACCACGGGGCCGCGAGCGACTACACGCTGCGTTCGGGCGATACGGTGCGGATCAGTCTGGCGCCCAACCCCAGCCACCTCGAATACGTCAATCCGGTCGTTCTGGGAATGGCCCGCGCGCGCCAGCATGTGGAGACCGGGGACGGCACGGTCAAGCGGGATCGCTCGCTCGTCGTTCCGATTCTGATTCACGGCGACGCCGCCTTCGCGGCCGAGGGCGTGGTGGCGGAAACGCTCAACCTGGCGCGGCTGCGGGGGTACGAAGTCGGGGGAACGATTCACATCATCGGCAACAACCAGGTCGGCTTCACCACCGGTCCCCACGACGGGCGCTCGACGCGCTACTCCAGCGATCTCGCCAAGGGCTACGACATTCCGGTCATTCACGCCAACGGCGATGCCCCCGAGGCCTGTCTGGCGGCGGTGCGGCTGGCCATGGCCTACCGGGAGCGCTTTCGGGGCGACACCGTCATCGACCTGATGGGATACCGGCGCCACGGCCACAACGAGGCCGACGAACCGGGATACACGCAGCCCGTCCTCTACCAGTGGATCGCCACCCACCCGACGGCGCGCATGCAGTGGGCGGCGGAGCTGGTTGCGCGCGGGTTGGTCACGGCAACGCAGGTGGACGAACGGGTGAGCGCGGTGGCGAAGGAGCTGCGCGGCGTGAAGGACGAGCGGCCGCAGGGCGAGAAGCGGGTCGGACCCTCTTGGGCGGATCCCAGCCACACGGCGGTCGGCCAGGACTTCAGGCTCGAGACCGGAGTCGATTTCGAACGGCTGAACCGAATCAACACCGCGCTGACCGCGATTCCCGAGGGGTTCACCGCCCACCCCAAGCTGGTTCGCCAATTGGAGGGACGGGGACGCGACTTCGGCGCCGAGACCCGCGTGGATTGGGGACACGCCGAGTCGCTCGGAATCGGTTCGCTGCTGCTGGACGGAATTCCGGTGCGGCTGACCGGCCAGGACAGCGAACGGGGAACCTTCAGCCACCGCCACCTGGTCCTCAACGACGCCCGGAACGGAGATCGCTGGACGCCTCTGGCGCAGTTGGCCGAGACGCGCCTCGAGGTCCACAACTCGCCGCTGACCGAGGCCGCCACAATCGGCTTCGAGTACGGAACCACGGTGGCGTCGGATCGCGATCTGGTCCTCTGGGAGGCGCAGTTCGGCGATTTCGTGAATGTCGCCCAGGTGATGATCGACCAGTTCCTGTCGGCCGGCTGGTCCAAATGGGGACAGCGTTCGCGGCTCACCCTGCTCCTGCCGCACGGCTACGAGGGCCAGGGTCCGGAGCACTCCAGCGCACGCCTTGAACGCTTCTTGCAACTCTGCGCCGAAGACAACATGCGCGTCGTCTATCCCTCCACCCCCGCGCAGTACTTTCACCTCTTGCGTCTGCAGGCGATGAGCGAACCCGAACGACCGCTGATCGTCATGACCCCGAAGAGTCTCCTGCGGCTGCCTGCGGCGCGGTCGTCGGTGCGCGAGCTGGCGGAAGGCGCCTTTCAGAGCGTGATGGACGATCCCGAGCTGGAGGACGCGGGGGACACGGGCCGGATTCGCCGCCTGATCCTGTGCAGCGGCAAGATCTACTACGACCTGGCCGCAGCGGCGGAGCGCAAGGCCGCAACCGCAACCGCGATTGTCCGCACCGAGACGCTCTATCCCTTCCCCGGCGACGAGATCCGCGCGCTCTGCGACCGCTACCGCAACGTCGAGACCGTCACCTGGGTGCAGGAAGAGCCGATGAACATGGGCGCGCTCACCTATATCCTTCCGCGTCTGCGCTCCGTCCTCCCCTCGTCGGTGCGGCTGCGGCACCTGTCGCGTCCCGAACGCGCCAGTCCGGCCGAGGGCAATCCGCGCAACCATGTCCAGACGCAGCGGCAGATCCTGACGAAGGCGCTGGAGGAGTGACGGTGGCGGCCAACGGTGCCGCCTGTGCGAGGTCAGCACCGTCGATGCGCGCCCGTGCCGGTTGTTGACCAGTTGGAAGAAGAGCGTCGCACGGTCCGCTCCCGCGAGACTGGCCTGCGCCAAGGGAACCGTCTCACCACTTTCAAAGCGCTGCGGCGCGAGCGAGACTGCGGCCCCTGGACCGGCTTGGCAATCGCCCCCGTTGGGATGCCACCCCGGGTCGGTCGCCATTAGATTGGGACATTTTGCGGGCAACACCAATGAAGAGGAATAGCGCCTTGGGCAAGGTCATACTGATAACAGGAGCTTCTTCCGGCATGGGCCGGGAGGCGGCAATCCTCCTGGCGAGCGGGGGCCACACCGTCTACGCCGGCGCACGCCGGGCGGACCGCATGCAGGACCTGTCCGAACACGGCATCACTCCGGTCGAGATGGATGTCTCGAAGAGCGGGGACAACGAGCAGGCCGTGCGCCGGATCGTCGACGCCGAGGGACGCATCGACGTTCTGATCAACAACGCGGGCTTCGGCCTCTACGGCCCGGTCGAGGACATCCCGCTCGAAGACGCACGGTACCAGTTCGAGGTGAACCTGTTCGGCCTCGCCCACCTCACCCAACTCGTCCTGCCGCACATGAGGTCGCAGGGCGCGGGCCGGATCGTCAACACCTCCTCGATGGGCGGCCGGATCTTCACCCCCTTTGGGGCCTGGTACCACGCGACCAAGCACGCGCTCGAAGGCTGGTCGGACTGCCTCCGCATCGAGACCGCGCCGTTCAACATCCAGGTTGTCCTCATCCAACCCGGCCTCATCCAGACCGAGTTCGGCCATGTCGTGGGAGGGAGCCTTCAGAAGTACTATGGCGACAGCGCCTACAAGTCCGGGCTGGACCGGTTCTTCACGATGATGTCCGATCCCGGGGCCGCGAGCCGCGGGACCGACGCCAAGGTGCTCGCCCGGGTGTTCGTCGAGGCGGCAACCACCGCCCGGCCGCGGCGGCGGTACGTCAAGGGTGCGACGGCCCGTCCGCTGATGTTCATCCGCAAGTGGTTCGGCGACCGGGCCTACGAATCCGTACTGCGCCGCACCTTCGGCTGACGCCGCCGGGCCTTGCCATGCCAGCGCTGCGCATCCGAGCCTCGACCAGGGTGCGTGACTTCTTGCCACGATTCGCGCTGCAGGTGCTCTCTCGGGCCGGCAAACCCTTGGCCGGCAATGCAATGAGAGTGCGCGAATGACCGGCACGAGCGGAAACGGGTCAAGGTCCGGTCCCCTGCTTTCTCCTGGCGAGGTGGCCACCGCGCGCGAACGAATCGCCCGTCATGTGGTGCGCACCGGCTGCCCGGAGTCCTTCGCGATCGGCGAGACGGCCGGCTGCCGCATCTTTCTCAAGGCCGAATTCCGCCAGCGCACCGGCTCCTTCAAGGACCGCGGTTCACTCAACCGGCTGATGTTGCTCGGTCCCGACCAGCGTCGCACGGGAGTTGTGGCCGCGAGCGCCGGTAATCATGCACAAGCTCTGGCCCGGCACGCCGCGCGGCTGCACATCCCCTGCACAATTGTCATGCCCGACACCGCGCCGCTGATCAAGGTCAGCAACACGCAGGCAAGCGGGGCGAGGGTCATTCAGCGAGGCGAAACGCTCTCGGACGGGATGGCGTTGGTGGAACGACTGGCCCGCGAGGAGGGGCTCACCCTTGTGCACGCCTTCGACGACCGCGCGGTGATGGCCGGGCAGGGGACGATGGGGCTGGAGATTGCCGAACAGATCCCGGATGTGGACGCGATTGTGGTTCCCATCGGCGGCGGGGGAATGATCTCGGGAATCGCAACGGCGGTGAAGGCCGTGCGTCCCGGCGTGAGGATCTACGGGGTTGAGGCCGCGGCGGCACCCGGTACGGTGCGTTCGCTGGAGGCGGGGCGGCCGGTGCATGTCGAACTCTCCGACACCCTGGCCGATGGTATTGCGGTCAAGCAGGTCGGGCGGCTCACCCTTCCCCACATCCAGGCGCTGGTGGACGACGTGGTGGTGGTGGACGAAGACGAGATCATCCGCGCAATCTTCTTCCTGCTGGAGCGCGAAAAGCTGGTGGTGGAGGGAGCGGGGGCGGTGGGCGTGGCCGCTCTGCTCGAAGGCCGGTTGCCGATCCGCGCGGGCGAGCGCGTCGTGTGCGTCCTCTCCGGCGGCAACATCGACATGAACATCGTGTCGCGCATCATCGACCGGGGGCTCTGGGCCGACGGCCGTCTGGCAAGCTTGTCCGTTGTCGTGCGCGACCGCCCCGGCTACCTCAACGAGGTAACCGCCGTGGTCGCAATCGAGGGTGCCAACGTGCTCCACATCGAGCATACCCGCGCATTCGGCGACATCGCGGTGGGGAAGGTGGGCATCGAGATGAAGATCGAATCGCGCGGCCGCGACCATGTGGCGGCAATCGTGGCCGGGTTGCGGGAGCTGGGCCACCGGGTGGAGGAGGTCTCCTGACGGCACGCGCTCGAAGGCGTAGATCGGTCTCCCTCGGTAGCAGCAATCGATCCTGCGAACTTCGCCGGCAGGATCACGGCGGGAAATCAGCAATCCAGATGAAGGATCCGATCTTTCCGGCATCCAGGATGAGTACAAGCCGGGAATCGTGCAAGGTTGGGCGACATCGCTGGGCCTACCCCGCCACCCCATACCGCTTCAGCGTCTGCCGCAAGGTCGGCCTCCCCAGCCGCATGCGCGCGTCGTCGAGCAGGAACGAGAACACGTAGCCCGCGCCGAGCATCACGATGCCGATGAGGAAGCAGTACATGACCGCGCGGTCGGGGTAGACGTCCTTGAGGTAGCCCACGAAGAGGGGGCCGCAGATGCCGGCGGCGGCCCAGGCCGTGAGGATGGCGCCGTAGACGCGCGACATCCTGACCGAGCCGAAGACATCCAGCACAAAGGAGGGCATGGTCGCGAAGCCGCCTCCGAAGCACAACAGAACGTAACAGACGAGCGCCGAGAAGACCCAGGGATTGGTTTCGGACATGAGGACGCCGAAGACGATCATCTGGCTGGCGAGAAGGATGCGGAAGATCACCACGCGGCCGAAGCGGTCGGAGAGCCAGGCCCAGAAGATGCGCCCCAGGCCATTGAAGATTGAGCTGACGGCGATCAGGGTGGCGCCGTATTCGGCCAGCACCACCGGGTCCAGCGAGGAATCGGACTGTCCCCAGACCTCCTGCAGCAGCTCCGATTGAAAGCTGATCACCGAAATGCCCGCCGCGATATTGAAGAAAAAGACAATCCACATGACCGCAAAGCGACCGCTCAACAGGTACGGGCGGGCCGATTCCCCAACGGGCGCCGACCTGCCCCCGACGCCGACCGGTCTTGGAGACGCTGCACCCGCCGTTGCCGTTTTTCGCCCCGGCTTCCCGCTCCCTGATGCCTTGTCCCCCAACGCCTTGCCACTCAAGGCCCTGTCACTCAATGCGCGAAGCTCCCCCGGGACCGGGTTGCGCAACACCAGGCTGCACGGAATCAGCGTGACCGCAAAGACCAGCCCCAGCCACATGAACACCATGGCCAGATCGCCCTCGGCACGCGCAACCAGAAAGGGCGCCAGGACCTTGCTCAGCAGGAGCGCGCCCACACCGAATCCCATCACCACAATGCCGGTGGCCAGGCCGCGCGTCCGCGGAAACCACTTCGCCACAGTCACCACCGGAGTCACGTACCCCAGCCCGATTCCGATCCCGCCGATCACGCCGTAGCCAAGGTAGAATAGGGGGATGTAGCCGAGCTGCAAGGCAAGCGCCGCAATCACAAAACCGGCCGAAAAGAGCACGCTGCCGGCAAGCGCAAGCCGCCGCGGACCGACGCGCGGCAGCATCTGGCCCGCAAAGCCGGCCGAAATGCCCAGGAAGAAGATCGCCAGGCTGAAGGAAAGGACCGTCTGCGTGTGGTTCCAGCCGTACTGGCGCGCAAGCATGGTCTGAAAAAAGCTCCAGGCGTAGACCGTGCCCAGGCACATCTGCAGGAAGGTGCAACAGGCCCCCACAATCATTCCCGAGAGACGCGCGCGCGAGGCGGTCATTTGCGGGAATCCCCACCGGCACCGGCCGAACGCCGCGCCGCATGCAGAAAGAGACGCGCCAGCTCGCCGGCCTCGTCGTCGCGAACCACAACCGGGTCATCTTCGCTGACTTCCCTGCCCCCGGCCACCTTCACCGCAAAGACAAGCAGGTCCGCAAGCGGCCGCGACGCCAGTTTCACGAACCAGAAGGTCAGGAGGCTGCCGATCACAAAGATAATCCCCAGGAGCGCCAACTGCTGCCCGATCGCGCGCTGAATCTTGAGCCCGAGCAGCTCCAGGTCCATTCCTACATGAACGGTGCCCGCCGCCCCCGACAGAATCGGACTGCCCACCTCAATAAAGTCGCCCAACCCCGGAAGGCTGCGCTGCACGGTCTCGGTTGCGAAGGGATCGCTCGCCAGGATTTCGTCCGGAATGCCGGGAACGAAGGTATGCGCAAGGTATTCGCCGGTGTCGCTGGTGATGTAGATGTAGCGAATGCTCTGCACCTCGGCAAACTGGTCGATCAGCGATTGCAGGGTAGCCAGGTTGCGGTTGAGCAGAATGTCAACGCTCGAGTTGGCGATATTCTCGGCGATGGCGCGGCTGTTGCTCTCGTATTCGTCGGAGAGTTCGCGCGACACGCTCACGATCGAAAGCAGCGAGACCGACAGCATCATCAGCCCGAAGAGCACAAAGAAGAAGAAGCGCGTCTTGCGAAACAGTCTGTGGACCCGAACTCTGCTCATTTCAACTCCTTCGCTCTCTGCATCAGCCGAAGCGCGCGCCCCAGTCGCCGAGCGGAACGAAGCGATTCCCCTCCACGACAGTGTAATGGACGCGCTGCATTCCCTGGCGGCGGTTCGGTCCGAAGGAAACCATCTCGCCAACGCCAATGTCGTAGTTGCGCACCGCAAAGATCGCCTCCTCCAGCCCCGACCGCGAAGGCGCGTCGCCCATGCGGCGGATGACTTCGGCGATCAGCTTGGCATTCAGAAATCCCTCCAGACTCACGAAGCTCTGCGCAAGGGGCTCGTAGGGTTCGCCCGGGTTGAGTCGCTCCACATTTTCGGGGGGAAAGGGATCGTGTCTGGCCATGAGTTCGCGGTACTCGCGCACACCGGCCAGTGAGGTGTCCTCGTAGCTGGGAACGACCTGCGAGTTGACCAGAAAGCGCGTATGCGAGTTCGGATCCTCCCTTCCCTGTTGCAGCAGTCCCAGGAGGTTTTCGCTTCCCACAAAGGAGACGTTGGCGACCGGAATGTGCAGCCCCAGATCGACCGCATCGCGCGCGAAGGCCGCGCAGGCCGCATAGGCCCCGACGCAGATGACCGCGTCGGCTTGAAGCGAACTCAGGATTTCGACCTGTCCGCGCATGCTGGCGCTGAAGCGTGTTCCCCGGCTGTAGGTCGCTTCCCCCGCCATCGTTTCCCCATGCCTTGCCAGCGCCTCGCGCACACCCGCCCAGCCGCTGCGGCCGTAGGCGTCGCTCTGGTAGAAGACCGCAATTCGTCGCCGCCCGATTCGCATGAAATTATCCACCAGTCCGGCGGTTTCCTGGCGGTAGGAAGCACGCAGATTGAAGGCGAACTCGCCGTAGGGAGGCTCGCGCTGGGGTTCGGCGCCGGTAAAGGGGAAGAAGAGATAGACGCGCTCGTCGCGGAACTTCTTGAGGAGCGGCATGACGCGGGTTACGGTCGAGGTACCGACATAGCCGAAGAGGAGGAAGACGGCCGGATCGCGAATCAGACGGATCGTGTTTTCGACGCAGGGATCGGGCTGGTATCCGTCGTCGTAGAGGCGCAGCGCAATCGGGCGGCCATGGACGCCCCCGCTCTGGTTCAGATGACTGAAGTAGGCCCAGGCGCCGCGGTAGAGCTCGGTTCCCAGGGCGCGCGACGGACCCGAGAATGCCGCCGAGGTGCCCAGCACGATCGGCTCTTCCTGCGCCCCCCGCCCCCCGCCCCACCCCGGCACGGCCAGCGCTCCCCACCGCTCCGCCCACGGCGCGGCCAGCATCGATGCCACCCCGGAACGCACCAGGGCGCGACGGCTCAGCGTCCCCGTCATTCACTCTCTCCGCCGGATCTGGCCCTGCGGAAAGGCCACCACGCTCTCGTTGCCATCGCGGCCCACCGCCGCCACCCCGAACAGATAGTTGTCGATCACCAGTCCCTCGAGCGTGAATTCGGTCGCGTCGCCCACCCAGCGCGAACGCTCCCACTGCGGCGCCGTCGTGGCACGCCAATAGACCTTGTAACCGGCCACCCGCCCATCGTCGACCGCATCCCAGGCCAGCGTCGTGGAGGGCCGCACCGCACCCCCGATCATCACATTCGCAGGCGCGGGCGGGGCCCAGGCCAGGCGCGCGAGCACGGCCGCATTCAGCGCGGTCATCTTTGCCGCGTAGTCGAAGTCCACCCCCTCGATCACATCGCCGTACGCGATTCCGTCTTCGACCCGGATGTCCTGGTGCTGGCGCGTGTAGTTCTCGTGCGTCTCCATGATCCGCACCGCGGCAAAGCCGGCGTCGTTGAAGGGCCGGTGATGGCCGCCGCGCCCGAAGCGGTCCAGGCGGTAGATCATGATGGGGTCGAGATTGGGAATGTAGGCGTCGGCGGTGGCGGCCACATAGCGGGCAAGCTGCCGCGAGGGACCGTCCACTTCGCCCCCGAAGACCCGGTAGCGCGCGCGTTCCTGTTCGGTGTCGGTGACGGGGGTCGGCTCCGAGAAGACGCGAAAGGTGTTGTTCTCGATCACCCCGTCCACCCCTTCGATGTTGCCGATCATGTCGTTGTTGAGGACGCCGATGATCTCCCAGCCCTCCTCGCGCGCAACCTGGGCCATGTGACGTCCGCCCCAAAGCCCCTGTTCCTCGCCCGAGAGACCTGCCAGGATGACCGAATTGCCGAACTCGTGGTTGGCCAGCAGCCGCGCCGCCTCGATTGCGCCCGCCATTCCGGATGCGTTGTCGTTCGCGCCGGGAGCGTCGGTTTCGCCGTCGGAACCATTCGATGCCCGCGAATCGATATCGCCCGACATGATGACATACCGGTTCGGGTTGACGGTGCCGCGCTTGATCGCCAGAACATTCACCACCCAGGTGTCGTGCGGGATGCGCGGGCTGACCTCGGATGTGACCAGATTGCGCTGGTAGACAACCTCGTAGCAGCCGCCGCACGCCGCCGAGATGCGCTCGAACTCGGCCTTGATCCAGCGCCGGGCAGCCCCGATTCCGCGCGTGGCCGAGAGGGTGTCGGAGAAGGTGTTGCGGGTGCCGAATCCGGCCAGAGCGCGAATGTCGGTCTCCACGCGGCCGGGCGACGACGCGGCGACGATCTCGTAGATGCGCGGGTCGGTCTGGGGTGGAGGCTGCGCCGAGAGGGTGGGGGGAAGGAGGACGGCCATGGCCAGCGCAGCCGCGGCAAGGGGCCCCACGGCGGGGAGTTGGGGTGCGGGGAACCTGCGCGCCGGAGCGCTGCGCGACGGCGCCGTCCTCACGGCGAACCCTCCGCTCTGTCGAGCCACCGGTGCAGCCGCGGCAACAACCGGTTGGCGGCCCGCAGGAACCTGATCATCTCGATGGCCACCACGAACAGCAGTACCAGCAACCCCAGTTGCACCATGGCCGCGAGTCCGGCCAGAACGCGGATCGTCCCAAAGTCAAGTAAATCCATTTCACCCTCTCCTCTTGTCGCGAGTGCCTGTGAACGCCGAGTCCCTTTGTCGGCAAGTCCGGTTGTCGGCCAGTCCGGTTGTCGGCCAGTCCGTTTGGCGGCAAGTCCGGTTCACCGACGATCCGGCGCCTCCCGGATTCGCTCGCGCGTCCGCCCTGCCCGGCGGCTTCCGCCGCCGCCATCCTGCCAGGTCAGCACGATCTTGCCGAAGTTCTCGTTGGCCTCCATGCGGCGGTGCGCGTCCGCGCCGCGGGATGCGGGAAAGGTACAGTCTATCGCAGGCTCAAGCGCGCCGTCCACGAAGCCGGCCAGCACCGAGGCCTCGAATGCGCGCGCAAGGTCGCGCTTCTCCCCCACACTTCGGGCCCTGAGCACGGTGCCGAAAATGCGTGCGCGGCTTGCCATCAGCCGCCGCAGATCGATCTGTTCGCGGACCCCTCCCGGCACCCCCACCACCACATGCCGCCCCCGATTCGCGATCGCGGCCTGGTTGCGCGCCAGGTACGGTCCACCCACCAGATCCAGGATCACATCGGCCCCCCGCCCCCCCGTCGCCTCCCGCACGGCGGCGTCCCAGTCGCCTTCGCCCGCCAGCGCCGCATCGAGCCCCATCTCCAGCGCGCGTTCCAGCTTCCATGGGGTGCGAGATGTGCCGATCGTGCGGGCCCCCACTCGCCGCGCCAGTTGTAGCGCCGCCGTTCCCACGCCGCTGCCGACCGCGTGAATCAGCAGCGTCTCGCCCGCCCGCAGCCCCACCTGTCGAAAGACGGCATCCCACGCGGTGATGTAGATCTCGGGAATCGCGCCCGCCGTGGCCATGGCCATGGCCGCCGGAATGGGAAGCGCGACCCCGGCGTCGACCGTCACCCGTTCGGCGTAGCCCCCGCCCGCGACGATCCCCATCACCCGGTCGCCGACCCGCCAGCGCCCCGCCCCGCGTCCAAGCTCTTCGACCACGCCCGCGAACTCCAGCCCCGGCACATCCGTTACGCCCGGCGGCGGCGGATAGAGCCCGCGTCGTTGCAGCAGATCGGCCCGGTTCACCCCCGATGCGCGCACCCGCACCACGATCTCGTTCGCGGACGGTACGGGGTTCGGCAGGGAGGCGGGGCGAAGCACCTCCGGGGGGCCGAACTCGGGGATGACAATGGCGCGCATGACCCGCAATATGTGTGCAACCGCCCGCCTTGCGCTACACTATCCGGCCATGGACAAGGCGGACCCCCGCGAAATCCAGCCGGTCACCCATGCAAGCCATCCAATCCCCCCGGCCAGCCAACCGGTCCCCCGTGGCAAGCAACCGGTCCCCCCACCAGCCGACCAATCCCCCCGTGGAAACCAGCTTCGACTTCAAGCTCGACCGCCCGCTCGCCTTCTTCGACCTGGAGACGACCGGACTTAACCCCGCCCAGGACCGGATCGTGGAGATGGCCGTGCTCCTGGTCCGGCCCGATGGTGAACAGGTGAGCCGCGTGCGCCGCTTCAATCCCGAGATGCCGATTCCGGACGAGGCATCGCGGATTCATGGGATTCGCGACGAGGACGTGGCCGGCGAGGCGCCCTTTCAGAGACGCGCGAAGGCGCTGGCCACACTGCTTGAGCCCTGCGACCTGGCGGGATTCAACATCCGCAGCTTCGATCTGCCCTTCCTCCTCAACGAGTTCGACCGCGCGCGCGTGCGCTTCCACATGGAGGACCGGCGCGTCATCGATGTGCAGCAGATTTTCCACCACGAGGAACCGCGCAATCTGGCGGCGGCGGCTCGCTTCTACCTCGACCGCGAACACGACGACGCCCACAGCGCCGAAGGGGACACGCGCATCACCGCGGCGGTGCTGGCTGCGCAACTGGCGCGCTATTCCAGGCTGCCCGGCGACATGGGTGAACTTCACGCCTACTGCGACCGGATCAGGCCCTTCGCGACCCCCATTGAGCGCTGGTTCCGCGAGGCGCAGGGGGGACTTGTCTTCCAGCGGGGCAAGCACAAGGATCAGCGGCTGGACGCCGTGGCGGCCGCGCACCCCGATTACCTGGAGTGGATGCTGGACAAGATCGAGGATCTGCCGCTTGCCGTGGTGACGGCGGTGAACGAGGCGCTGGCCGCAACCGGAGGAAGAGAACCATGACTGCACCATCGGGCGGAAGGGAATCCGCCATTCGTTACCAGGCCGACGAGAAGCCGGCGTGGGCGCTGTCGGCCGGACTCGCGGCGCAGTACTGCATCACCGCGGTCGGGGGAACGGTGCTCAGCGTTGCCATCGTGATCCGCAGCGCGGGGGGCGGCGAGGACTATCTGGCGTGGGGGGCCTTCGCGGCGCTCCTGGTCAGCGGCCTGACCACAGTCGTGCAGGCGGTGCGCGTCGGCCGCTTCGGCGCGGGCTATGTCCTCATGATGGGCACCTCGGCCGCCTTCATGGCGGTGGCGGTGACCGCGCTGCAGGAGGGCGGTCCCTTCCTCCTCGCCACCCTGATCGTCGTCTCGTCGCTCTTCCAGTTCGTGCTTGCGCAACGGCTTTCGCTGCTGCGGCGGCTCATAACCCCGACGGTCGCGGGCACGGTCATCATGCTGATCGCGGTCAATGTGATGCCCTTCGTCTTCGACTTCCTGGGCGATCTCCCCGCCGGCGCCGATCCCGTTGCGGGTCCGGCGGTCGCTTTGGCCACCCTCGGCGTCACGCTGGCGGTGCTCCTGCGCTCCTCCGGTCCTGCGCGCGTCTGGGGTCCGCTCATCGGCGTCGGCGCGGGCTGCATCGCGGCCTGGTACTACGGCATCCTCGACGGCGCCCCTCTTGTGCAGGCGGCATGGTTCGGCGTTCCCGGCGGTTGGCCCGGGTTCGGCCTCGACCTCGGCCCCGCCTTCTGGGCGCTCCTGCCCGGCTTCGTCTTCGTCACCGTGGTCGGCGCAATCGAAACCATCGGCGATTCGGTCGCCATTCAGCGCGTTTCCTGGCGCGAGCCGCGGGCCACCGACTACCGCGCAGTCCAGGGAGCGGTCGCCGCGGACGGCCTCGGCAATCTCCTGTCGGGACTCTTCAGCACGGTGCCCAACACCACCTATTCGAGCAGCGTCTCAATCGCCGAGATCACCGGCATCGCGGCCCGGCGCGTCGGCCTCTGCATCGGCCTCATCCTCTGCGTCCTGGCGTTCTTCCCCAAGTTCGCCGCCCTGTTGCTCAGCATCCCCAATCCGGTGATCGGCGGCTTTATCATGGTCATCATCGCCGTCCTCTTCATGCTGGGCGCGCGGATCGTGGTGCAGGACGGAATGGACTACCGCAAGGCCACGATCGTGGGCGTCTCGTTCTGGGTCGGCGCCGGCTTCCAGAACGGCCAGATCCCCACCGAGGCACTCTCGCCCTTCCTCGCACAGATGCTCTCGAACGGCATGACCTCGGGCGGACTCACCGCGCTCCTGCTGACCACCTTCGTCGAGCTCTCGGGACCGCGCCGCAAGCGTCTCGACACCACCCTGGAGGTGGATTCACTGGATCGCATCCGTCGGTTCCTGGAGGACTTCGCCGGTGCACGGGGACTGGCGGGCGGCACGACAACCCGTCTGACCCAGGCTGCGGAAGAAACGCTCCTGCTGCTCACCGGGCAGGACGAAGAGGACGGCGCCCCCACCCGGCTGCGCAGACTGCGACTGACCGTCGTGGCCGACGGCGGCGGCGCCGAGCTGGAGTTTCTGGCGTCGGGCGCGGAGGCCAATATCGAAGACCAGCTCGCGGTGATCGGCGGCCATGCGGCGGCCCAACCCGAACGGCACGAGTTCTCGCTGCGGCTGCTGCGCCACCTCGCCAGCTCCGTCCGTCACCACCGCTACCAGGACACCGACATCGTCACCTTGCGGGTGGATCCGGCCGAGTAGGGCTTCACGAGTGACCGGACTCCCTTGCGAGATGCTGACCCGCCCAAGCCTGGAACCCTGGCTATGATCCGCACCCTCAAACTGGAAAGCTACCGGGGCTTTGAGGCGTACCGGCTTCGCGAACTGGGCACGGTGAACCTGCTCGTCGGTCCCAACAACTGTGGGAAGACCTCGGTGCTGGAAGCCGTTCAGCTCCTCGTGTCCCAGGGAGATCCTCGTGTTCTGGTCGAATCGGCACGGCGTCGGTCGGAGTCGCACAGTGGAGAGGACCGGGCACGGGTTGTCCGCTACCCCCTGCGCCACCATTTCCACGGCCACACCCTAGAACCCGGCGTTTCTCTTGCCGTCTCCTCACGTGACGGGTTTGGTCGGGTTCGGATTCGCATCGTCGAAGGTGAACTCGGCGAAACTGCCGATATCTTCACCGGTCAACCCCTGGCTCTGTCGATCCGGGCGGGAGGCGACGAGGATCCTATCCGGTTTCCCCTCACCGAGAACGGTTCTCTTGATTGGAGTGCACGGGCGGTGCGGCACGCGGCGAGCATGCGCTCGACGAAACCCCCAGTTCAGTTCGTTACCGCCGAGTCGCTGCACACCCGTGAGATGGCCGGTTCCTGGAACCGGGTCATTCGCGAGGGGCGGGAACTCGAAGTGGTCGAAACCATGAGGATCCTCCAGAAGGATCTGCAATCGATACACTTTCTTACCGGCGATTCTGCGGGAAGCGGCGGTGGTCTCGGTGGCGTCCTGCTTGGATTCCGGGACGGCCGTCCACGCATTCCTATCGGCAGCCACGGCGACGGGATGCGTCGTCTCCTTGCGCTGTCGCTTTCGTTGGTACGGACCGCAGGGGGATTTCTCCTGATCGACGAGATCGACACCGGACTTCATTGGACCATCATGGAGGAAATGTGGAATCTCGTCATTGACGCGGCAGTTGCAGCGTCGATTCAGGTCTTTGCCACGACGCATAGCCTGGACTGCATCGTCGGCCTTGCGGCGCTGCTCAGGAAGAAGCCGAACCTGGGAGAGGCGGTGTCCGTCCATAAGATCGAACGACAACTGGATCAGAGCGTGAGCTTCGGTGCGGAAGACATTGTTACCGCGGCCGACCTCAGCATCGAGCTCCGTTGATGACTCGACCCGCCGGGGACAGTCACCTGCTGTATGTGGAGGGCTCGGACGACGAGCACGCGATCGGCCACTTGCTGATTCAGTGTGGATTCGATCGCCATGCCCTGCCGGACTTCAGGGTTGCGGGGGGCAAGCGGAAAGTGCTTGCTGCCATCCCCGTCGCCGTCAAAGCTGGAACCGGCCAGTCGGTCGGCTTTGTGTTGGACGCCAACAACAGTCCGCAAGACACCTGGAAGGCGGTCACCGCGCAACTGAGCAACGTCGGTATTCCAGCCCCGGACGAGATTCCCGAGTCTGGCTTTGCAGGTGAATCGACGACCTACGGTGCCCGGGTGGGCGTGTGGCTCATGCCGGACAATCGGAAGACGGGCGCATTGGAGGACTTTCTGCGGGATCTGATCGGCGAGGGCGATCCCTTGCTTCCCCATGCTGAAGCCTCCGCACGACGGGCGAGGCAGCTCGGGGCCCAATACTCCGATGGAAACAGCCGGAAGGCAGAGCTCCATACGTGGCTGGCTTGGCAGAGGGAGCCGGGGCGCCCGTACGGCATCGCGATCAAAGCTCGCTATTTCGGGGTCGACAGCGTTGCCACGGAGCGGTTTGTCGCCTGGTTCCAGCGCGTGTTTGGCGTGGCGGAGCAACAGTAGCGAACGGCGGTCCCCCGGTTGACTTACAGGTGCAGACCCCGTTGACTTGTTGGCAACTTCCTGCCATCCCGCCGCACGCCATCCAAGCACCCAGGAGAAACCACACCTGATGACTGCACCGATTCAGCCCTCCAGGAGTCCTTTTCCCCGCCCCCTCGCGCTCTGCCTTGCCCTGGCCCTCGCCGCTCCCACGGTACTTGGCCCCCGGCAATCGCAGGCCCAGCAGTCCCTCACCTCCGCGGACCTTGCCGCCTTCAGCGTCCGCCATGTGGGCCCGGCGGTGACCGGCGGCCGCATTCACGATGTCGAGGCGCTCCCCTTCGATCCCTCTACGCTCTACGTCGCGACCGCTTCGGGGGGGTTGTGGAAGAGCGTTAACCGGGGCATCACCTGGACGAATCTCTGGGAGCGGATGCCGGTCAGCACCTTTGGCGACCTGGCGATTGCGCCTTCGAATCCGGACATCCTCTACGCGGGCACCGGCGAACAGCAGAACCGGCAGAGCACTTCGTGGGGCAACGGCGTCTACCGCTCCGACGACGCGGGGGCCACCTGGCGCCATTTGGGGCTGGACGAGACCCGTCACACCGGGCGCGTGCGCGTTCACCCCGGAGACCCCGAAATCGTCTATGTGGCCGCGCTGGGCAACCTCTGGCGCTCCTCCCCCGACCGCGGCGTCTATCGTTCGCGCGACGGCGGCGCAAGTTGGGAAAAGGTTCTCTACATTGACGAACACACCGGCGCGACCGACCTCGTTATCGACCCGGCCAACCCGAATGTGCTCTTTGCGGCCATGTATCAGCGCCAGCGCCGCACCTGGGGATTCAATGGCGGCGGCCCCGGTGGCGGCATCTACCGCACCACCGACGGCGGCGACACCTGGACCGAGCTCGTCAACGGACTGCCCGCGGGCGACAAGGGCCGCATCGGGATCGCAATCTCCGAGACCAACCCGCGCATCCTCAACGCGCTGATCGAGCACGCGGAGGAATCGGGCGGCTATCGCACCACCGACGGCGGCGACACCTGGCAGAAGGTGAGCGACCAGAACATCCGCCCCATGTACTATTCGCACATCTTCATCGACCCCACCGACGAGAACCGCGTCTACACCCTGGCCACCTCGTCGCACCGCAGCGAGGACGGCGGGCGCACCTTCACCGAGATCGCCGAGCGTCCCACCTACGATGTGGGCGTTCACGCCGACCACCACACCATGTGGATCAATCCCTCCAACCCCGACCACCTCTACCTTGCCGGCGATGCGGGACTGCACGAGAGCTACGACCGCGGCGTCACCTTCCGGCGCATTCACAACCTTCCCATCGGCCAGTTCTACGGCATCGCGGTGGACAATCGCGACCCCTACCGGATCTATGGCGGAATGCAGGACAACCACTCCTGGATGGGCCCCTCGGCCACGCGCTCCTGGGAGGGAATTGTCGATGACGAGTGGCGGCAGAGCGGCTTCGGCGATGGAATGTACCAGCAGACCGACCCCGATGGCCGCACCATTTACATCAACACGCAAAACGGCGGCTGGACGCGCTTTGACAACCGCACCGGCGACATGATGAGCCTGCGTCTGACCGCTCCCGAGGGCGAGGAGGACTACCGCTGGGATTGGGTCAGCCCAAGCCTGATTTCGCGCCACGACCCCAACACCGTCTACCTGGGCGGCAACCGCCTCTTCATCTCCCGCGACCGGGGCGACAGCTTCGAGCGCACCGAGGACCTCACGCGGCAGGTGGACCGCGACACGCTGGCGATCATGGGCGTGCGCGGCGCGGATATCGCTCTGTCGCGCAACGACGGCACCTCGTCCTATGGCGAGATTGTCACAATTGCCGAGTCACCGCACAACCCTTCGGTGCTGTGGGTTGGCACCGACGATGGCAACGTTCAGGTCACGCGCGACGCAGGCAGGAGTTGGGATGAAGTGTCGGGCGGTGCTCCCGGCCTGCCCGACGGCGCCTACGTCAGCCGCGTCCTCGCTTCGTCGGAGTTGCGCGGCACCGCTTATGTAACCTTTGACGCACATCGCGACGGAGATTTCCGGCCCTTTGTCTACCGCGCAGAGGACTTCGGGGCGCGGTGGATCGCGCTTCACGCGGGCCTCCCGTCGGGGTCGGTCAATGCGATCGTCGAGCACCCGGACAATGCGCAGGTTCTTTTCGTCGGCACCGAGCACCACGTCTTCGCCAGCACCGACCGCGGCGAATCCTGGGCGCGCTTTCCCACGCTCCCCACCACCGCCTACGACGACATGGTGATCCACGGCCGCGAGAAGGATCTGGTCCTGGGCACGCACGGCCGCTCAATCATCATCGTGGACGACATCGGCCCCCTCGCCGGGCACGCGGCCGCCACGGCCGACGCGGTCCACCTCTTCGCGCCCCGCCCCGGTACGATCATGAACTACTGGAAGGACACCTCGTACCGGGCGCAGGCACTCTTCGCGGGAGAGAACCCGGTAGACGGAACGGTCGTCACCTACCGGCTCGGCCCCGGCTCGGGACCGGCCACCCTCACGGTGCGCAACGGCGCGGGCGATGCGGTGCGGACGCTGCAGGTGCCTTCGGGGCCCGGATTGCACCGCGTGAACTGGGATCTGCGCCACGGCATGGCCCCCGACGCGGCGGACGACTGGGCGCCGCACGACCCGGCCGTGGTGCCGCGAACGCTCGAGACGCGCGGTCCCTTCGTCTCGCCGGGAGTCTTTACCCTGGAGCTCGACGCGCGCGGCCAGCGCGTAACCCGGCACCTGTCGGTGGAGGGCGACCCCGATCTGCCGCTCACCGCCGAGGACTACCGCGAACGCGAGGCCTTTCTGCTGGAGATCCTCGAGATGAGCCGCCAGCTTGAAGACGCGCAGGGCGAGGCCGCCGGATACCGCCGCGGGCTCATGCAGCTCTACAGCGCAATCAATGGCGGCGGCGTGCGCCAGGGAACGCTACACCCGCCCACCGCAACGCAACGGGAGCAACTGGAGAGGATTCGGGCCGCGCTGAGGAGGTTGGGGCTGGTGGCGTAGGGGGAACGCCAGCGACCCGATCCGCCCTCTACCCTATAGTTGCCGCGAACCCCGCGAATTGCTTAGATGGCCCCGGTTGGCCGCTCCTCCGGCCCCTGCGCGGACCGGCCCGGATGGTGGCCGCGTGCGACAGGTGCGCGCGCAACTCCCCTTCTGCTCCTCCCGCTCCTGGCGACTCCGCGCCGCTGTGAGGAACGCGCTCCCGGCTGCGGCTCCCTGCTCCCGCCAAAGGCTTACCTACCGCCACCATCCGCCGCCGCCACCCCCGCCGAAGCGGTTATTGACGACGTTGTTGTAGATCGAACCGAACTGGAAGGAGAAGCCGAACTCCAGGCCGTAGTTGAAGTCCTGCGCGCGTTGCTGGAGGTTGAGGAGCGCCTCGGCGTCGGTGGCGCCCTCGGCGGAGAGGTAGATCTGGTCGTTCACCCACGAGATGTTGCCCTGGGCGTTGATGCTGAGCCCGCGCGCGATGCGGAAGTCGATTTCACCGTCGAGCCGCACGTTGTAGAGACCGGCGTCGTGCAGGAAGTGCGATCCCGTCATTCCGACCGAGGCGTCGCCCCAGGGCTGGCGCTGCGACAGCTCGAACTCCAGCGATTGCTCCCAGCGCGTTTCGTCCATGTGGCCGTAGGCGGTCTCTTCGATGTAGTCGCGGTAGGCGGGGCCGATCTTGTAGAAGAGCGTCAGCGCCCGGCGCGTGGCCTCTTCGTAGGGGAAGAAGCTGTATTCGACTCCCGGGGTGATCTCGGCGCGGAAGGCCTGGTTGAAGCGCACGATGCGTCGCACCTCGCCCTGAACGCCGACCGACCAGTGCTCCGCCAGCGAGTAGGCGATCAGCTCGCTGAAGCCCCAGTCGGTTCGGGAATCGGTGAAGGTGGAGCCGTCGGTCAGATCGATGTCGCGGCGGTTGTAGCTGATGTTGCCGCGGAAATTCATCTTCCAGGTGGGGGTGACGCGCGAGGCGCTGAAGTTGCCGTTGGTGTTGGTGGTCTGGCGCGTCTGCTCGCCGTTGATCTCGCTGCGGCCGCCCAGCCGGAAGACCCAGAAGTCCCACGGGTCCTCGACCTCTTCGCCGGTGACGACGCGTTCCTGCGGATCGACCTCGCCCTCGCCGGTGAGGTTGATGGAATTGGTAACGTCGCGGAAGATGTCGGCCGACTCGAGAAATCCGTTGTGCGTCGCGAAGTGAAGGAGCCCAACTGCGATCGTGTGGGCAATCTCGTCGAGCCGTTCGCGGTCGGTGGCGGTCGGCGGCGCCTGGTAGTTGAGCTGGTCCTCGTACTCGAAGTCGCCCAGGCCGATGAAGTCGATCTGGTACTGCTGGCCACCCGCGCCGGTGGTCTGGCTGGTCATGATGAGGTGGATGTCGGCGCCCTCGGGGATGCGCACCCAGTTCACCCAGCTCACCTCGGTGCGGAAGTAGGTCTGGTTGCAGAAGCGGCTGGCGCAGTCGAGGAAGACGCTGAGGCGATCGCCGTTGATGCCTTGGGTCTGCTGCGCGGAAACCGGTCCGGCCAGGACCGCTGGAGTCGCGAGGACCGCGAGGATTGCAGCCCTCGCCCGGAAATTCATCGGCGCCTCGTGGTGATGACGATGGCCCCGGCGATGTGGTTGGTGCCGAAGCGGGTGGTGGCGTCCGACGCGCTCATGAAGCGGATTTCGCTGACCTCGGCCGGCATCAGATTCCACATCTCGTTCAGCCCTCCGCGCTGTTGTCCGTCGATGTACACGACCGCCGTCTGGGGTTGGGGGCTCCGCAGCGACGCCACGCTCCTGGCCTGCAACCACCTCGGCCTCAGCGCCCGCACCGCCTCGAAGACCGTGCTGAAGGGCACCTCCGTGAGTTCCTCCATGGTGAGCAGATTGCGGGAGCCGACCGAGCTTCCCCCTCCGCTCGGCGACGCGCACGCGGGCAGGAGAAGCACCACGGCGAGCAGCACCCCGATGAATTCCTTTTTCGGCATGGCCCTACCTCGCTCACCCGCCGGAGGGTAGTATCTTCTCTGTGGACCCCAAACAGACACCCGCCGCCGCAGCAGCGTTGAAGACGCGGCCATTCAAGCTAGAGGAGAGGCCCGTTATGAGGAAGCCCGGACCGTTCGCGGCCGCCGTCGTCACCTGTGCGTTCTTCCTTCAGGGATGCGTCGGCGTGCAGCAGGTGGAAATGCCCGAACCCGATCTGCGAGACGCCCTCCAGGTGCGCGGCGTGGTGTTGCGCGAGGGAAACGGTACCCGGCTCGTCGAGTTCTCGGAGGTGCACGCCAGCCGCTGGACAAACGACGAGCTGGTGATCAGCGGCGTTCTGCACGCGCCGGGCGAGGCGGAGGACGGCCAGATCAGCACGCAGTCGTTTGCGATTGGGGAAATTGAGCGGTTGCTGGTGCGCGAGGTGGACGGGAACCGGACCTCGGTGCTGATCAGCGGCGTGATCATGGGGGCGCTGGTGGTCGTCACTTTCCTGATTACGGGGCAGTCGCAGGACGGGGTGCCGATCGGTTCCTGATTCGGCGTCGCCAGGGGCCAGCGAGCGCCGGTCTGTCGTGGGGTGCTTCTCTGCCCAGGCAGCGAACGCGGTGCCCGAAAGCGTCGGCCCCGTTCCCTACAGCGGCGCAATCTCGGCGAGGATCCGCCGGCCGGCCACCGCGCGGATTCCGTTCCCCATTGGCCAGCTCTCGCTGCCCAGGTGGACCACATCCAAGCTGTCCAGCCGTAGCGCGTCGATCGCCGACCGCATGGAGCGGGTGACTTTTGGGGCGTCGGTGCGCTTGAACTCGAAGCCGATTCGTCGCTGGCCGCGCACCACCAGCAGATCCAGCTCCGCTCCTCCATGAACCGACCAGAAGTAGCACTCCCCGGGGTGCGCTCCCAGTTGGCGGACAACCTGCGCAAGCCCGAATCCTTCCCAACTGGCTCCGACCTTGGGGTGCCGGGCCAGATCGGTGTCGCTTTCGATGTCCAGGAGGGCGTGCAGCAGGCCGCTGTCGGCGATGTACATCTTTGGCGCCTTGACCACCCGCTTGCCGATATTTTCCCACCAGGGGCGAAGCTGTCGCACGACATAGGCGCCGGTCATGATCTCCAGGTAGCGCCGCACGGTTGTGTGCGAAACTCCGAATGCGCGCGCCAGCTCCGATCCGTTCCAGCTCTGGCCGTGATAGTGGGCCAGCATCGTCCAGAAATCGTGCAGGAGCCTCGGGGGAAGGGTGATGCCGAAGCCGGGAAGGTCGCGCTCGACGAAGGTGCGGATGAAGTCGCGTCGCCATTCCAGGCTGCGGGCGTCGTCGCGGGCCAGCCAGGCACGGGGAAACCCGCCCCGGAGCCAGAGGCGTTCATGCGGTTCACCGGCGGTCTCGCGAAGGTCGAAGCCGGTCAGTTCATGATAGCCGAGGCGTCCGGCGAGCGACTCCGAACTCTGGCGCAGAAGGGTTGGGGAAGCGCTGCCGAGAACCAGAAAGCGGGCGGGACGGGCGGGGCGGTCCGCGAGGACGCGCAGGATGGGGAAGAGATCCGGACGATGCTGGATCTCGTCGATGATGACCAGGCCGCGAAGGGGTTCCAGCGCGAGGGTGGGTTGGTCGAGGCGCGCGAGGTCGCGCGGATCCTCAAGGTCGAAGTGTGCCGGGGCACCGAACTCCGCCCCCAGTTGACGGGCCAGAGTGGTCTTGCCGACCTGCCGCGCACCGAGGAGCGCGACGACCGGATTGTCGCTCAGCTTGCGCCGAAGTTCGGCCAGATGGGTGGGGCGGGGGAGAAACATCTATGAAATATGAACATTGGATGTTCAGATTTCAAGACATCGCCGGACTGTGAGGAATTGGATCCCGCAGAATCATCCCAGCCCGCCGCCTGGCAACGCATGGTGGGGTCGGCGCCGCGCTCCCGCGCGGCGCCGACCCCACCACAAAGCTCCAGTCAACTCAGGTGCAAACCGATGAGTTCTGGATTTCGGGATTCAGCGTGCACTCGATCTCGGGGATCGGCATGCACGAAATGCGTGGTTCCTCGCCCGGGCCGATCAGCGTTCCGCCCTGGAGGAAGGGGTGGTTCCAGCGGTCGAGATCAAAGAGCCGCCGCCCCTCGATCCACAGCGTCAGGTAGCGCTCGCGGTCCAGAATCGACGCCGCGTCGTCCAGCGCATTCGGGAACTCCATGGCGCCCACCGCGGCCGGCTGCTCGATCGGGTCCGCGCCGTAGAAGGCTCGAACCTCGTTCACCTTCGCCGTGAAGGTCGCAAGATCGCCGCCGATCAGCGCCGCCTCGGCTTCGATCAGCCGCATCTCGGTGCCGCTCACAATCGGTATGTCGCTCCCGGACTCGTTGTACTTGTCCTGCCGGTAGTGCGCGGTGAGTCCGTCGGCCCCCTGGTGCGCGCCGCTGCCCTGACCGGTGCAAACGCCCGTCGGCGTGACGCCCTTGGTCGGATCGGTGGGATCGTTCCAGGAGCCGCAGATCGTGTAGGGTGCGCGCGGATCGCCATCGTAGACGGTTTGGGCCGGCGTCGCCCAGACCCCGACCTCGGCCCGTCCCCACGATTCGTTCCATACGGTGTTGCTGTTCGCCGTCAGGTGGTAGATCGCGTTGTGCACGAAGTCGGTGGGCACCATGGAGGCCGCCTGCGCCGCCGCCGACCAGTTGCCCAGTCCCACATTGGCCTGCGCGATGCCGCCGTGCGCCGCGGTCACGAAGTCGCTCGCCCCCGCGGACCCACCGATCGAGATCGCCTGGTTGAGCGCCACGATCGCGCTGTCGAACGACGCCGTGCGCGGCTGCAGCGGGCCGATGTCGTAGACAACCTCGCAGAAGTTCTCGCCGAGAATGCGGTGCGCCAGCCCCATCAGCAGGAAGACGCGCGCCGACCCGTCGAAGGAATTCGCTTCGCCCTCAAGCACCTCCTGAAGCCTCTCCCAGGCGCCGCCCGCGGCCCACGCCGCTTCGTGCGTCTGCTCCCAGAACCCCTCGGAGTCCTCGTTGTCGAAGGCGCCCCGGCGGTACTTGCCGGTTGTGAAGTAGCTGCCCGTGCCCGACAGGTCGTCGGTCAGGCGCGCGACATTGAAGGCATAGAGATCGCCGATGTCGTTGAACTCCGCGGAAACGCCCGACACCAGGATCGGCATCAGGTCCCGCGTGACGAGATCCTCGTCCAGGATCGAACCCGGGTTGAGAACCTCAAGGTCGCAGGCCGTGAGCGTAAACGCCGCCAGGAAGGCCGCGACGCCACTGACCGTTTTCTTGGTCCGTTTCATCGTTTCAGTCCTCCCCGGCTAGAAGTTGAGCGACAGGTTGAAGATCAGAATCCGCGGCGGCGCCATGTTGTAGTACTCGTTTGGCGTAGAGTCGCCGAAGCCGTTGTCGTTGGCCTCCGGATCCAGGCCGCGGTAGTCCGTGAAGGTCAGCAGGTTCTTGGCCGCAACGCCGATCTGCGCGTTGCGCGCGCCCGGAACCAGACCGTCGGGGAGCCGGTAGGTGAGCGACGCCGAACGGAGCTTGAAGAAGTCCGCGGGATCGGTCCACATGCTTTGGTCCGAATACGGCCCGATGCAGCGCGCGATGTCCGACGCCGGCAGTCCCATGGTCGCCACCCGCGATGACCCCGACCCGCTCAGCGCGTAATACTGGTCCTGAATCGCCGGACAGCCATCTCCGGGCCAGACCCGCCGCCGCACATTCTGGTAGGCAATCCCGATGGGCCGCACCATTCCGTACTGGCCTTCGCCCACCACATCAAGCGTCAGCGAGTGCCAGAGCGTCAGACGGGAGTTGATCCCGATCGTCTGCGTCGGGAAGAGGTTGCCGATGTAGCCCTTTTCCCAACTCGGCAGGGCGCCGAGTTCGTCGGGATTCTGCAGGATGTCGTCCCACTGGATCCAGAGGGGCAGGCCCAGTTGTCGAGTGGTGCCCAGATCCTCGAGCGGTCCCAGATCGGTGATTTCGCTGTCGTTCGTGGAGTAGTTGACCCCGATGTCCCACTCGACGTCTTCGGTTCGCACCGGAACGAAGTTTACCACCGTCTCGGTTCCCCAGTTCTGGACCTCGCCCAGGTTGCGCAGCGTCGCCTCTTCGGTTCCGCCCGAGGGCGCTTCCTGCACTCCGATAAGCGCGTCGCGCGTGGTCTGGTCGTAGGCGGTGAACTCAACGCTGAAGCGTCCACCCATGAAGACTGCGTCCACCCCGTATTCGATCTCGGAGGAGACTTCCGGACCCAGATCGGCGTTCCCCAGATTGGCGATAATCACCGCGGGAACCTGTTCATCGGCCGACACCGCCTCGTAGATCCGCTTCGCCGCAAATGCGCCGGGAGCCTTGCCGGATTCGCCCCAGGCCGCGCGCAGCTTGAGGGTTTCGGCGAAGTCGAAGGGGAAGAAGTCCTCGTCTGAAATCGTGTAGGCCGCCTGGAGCTTGGGATAGGTCGCGAGACCGAAGCCCTCGCCGAAGGTGCTGAAGCCGTCCCAGCGAATGCCGCCGGTCAGGAAGAGCTTGTCGTTCAGCCCCAGAACCTCCTGCACGAAGAAGCCGCCGTTGCGCGTGGTGATGCGACCCTCGAAGACGCGCGGATTGTTCCCGCCACCGAGGATCTGCTCGCCCGGACCGGCGAAGAGCTCGTCGAAGCCGTTGATGGTGTAGTTGAACTCTTCGTACAACTGGCCTCCCCATGCGAAGTTCGAGCTGATGTTCTCAAGCGGGGAGTAGTTGAAGTTTCCGCTGTAGTCGAAGGTGAGGTTGCGGTCGAACTGCTGGTCCACCTCGCGGTCGCCGGTCGCCTCTTCGTAGAAGCCCCAGCCCTTGAAGTCGATGAAGTCCGAAGAGGTGTAGTCGAGCCCCAGCGCCAGGCGGTGCGAGAAGAGGGTGTTCGGCGCCCAGTTGACCGAGAGTCCGGTCACGTACTGGTCCAGATAGGTGAAGATCTGGTTTTCGAGCACCAGCGAATCGTCGTTGCCGGGGGTGTAGCCGCGGTCGCCGCGAAGAACGTTCAGGTAAAGGCCCGAAGCGTTGTTCCCGTTGGGAATCCAGGTGATGTCGCGGCGCGCGTAGCTGCTGTTGACCTGAATGTTGAGCCCGTCGGCCGGCTGGAAGGAGATGTTGGCGCGGATGTTGTAGTTGGTCGCGCCCTGCGGGTCCACCGCGCCCTGGCGATCGCCGTACTGTCCGGAGACGAAGTACGTCGCGGTTTCGCCACCGCCGCGCACGCTCAGGTTGTAGACCTGGTGAAGGGCGTTGCGGAACCAGCTCCCGCTCTCGGGGCATCCGGGTTCGTCGACGCCGATTTCGCCCGTCTGGTGGTTGAGCATCTGCGGGTCTCGGCAGGTGTTGAGGAAGAGTCCCGACGGGTTGACATCGGGTCCCGGTCCCTGGTGCGGCATCCTGCTCACGCCCTGCTCCACCGAGAAGGTCCAGGCCGGTGCGCCCGCCACGCCGCGCTTGGTGAAGATCTGAATCACCCCGCCCGCCGCCTCGGTGCCGTAGAGCGTCGTCGCCGCCGGCCCCTTGATGACCTCCATCCGCTCGATGTCCTGCGGATTGATCATGTCGAAGGCCGAAGGGGTCTGCGCGCCCTCGTCGTCGGCGCCGATCGGGTTGGACTCCATGCGCACCCCGTCGACATAGATGAGCGGGTTGTTCCCCTGCGTGAGGGAGTTGTTGCCCCGCAGCCGGATCTGGCTCGCCGCGCCCACCTGCCCGCTGTGGTCGTTGACCTGGATTCCGGTGGTGCGGCCCTGGAGCACATCGCCGAAGTCGGTGACCGCCGTGAACTGTATGTCCTCGTTGTCGATCGAGCTGATGCTGTTGCCGACCTCGCGGCGCCGCGCCTGCCCGGCCGTTCCGGTCACGACCACGCCTTCAAGCGCGATCGCGTCTTGCCGGAGGTTGAAGTCCGCTGTGACTGCCCCCCCCCCCGGTACAGTGACCTCTTGCTCGATGGTCCCGTACCCGATGATCTCGACTCGCACGGTCTGCTGACCGGCCGGAACGTCGATGATCAGGTAGCGCCCCACGTTGTTGGCGAGCTGCCCGAGCGTCGTTCCCACCACGCTGACCTGCGCCCCCGCCAGCGGGGACAGGCTTACGGCATCCTGGACGCTGCCCGTGATCGTTCCGGTTTGTGCCGCGGCTCGCTCCGCCAGTCCGAAGGCAAGAGAGAGCGCGACGCCGAGCGCGGCCAGACGCCCGGCACCATTCCGTCCATGAGTTCTCATGGCTCCTCCTTGGTGAGTGGAGCGGATCCATCGCCCGCTCCAGTTGGCACGTTGTGCAGGATTCATCATGGGGCGCGGGGCCGGGGAATGCAACCCAGGCCCTGTCACCGCAACTCCACACCGCACTCCGTCAATGTTCGGCACGTCACCTTCAGGCGGGTCCGGTCGCGTTCCGGCACGGACAGGATCGAGACCGCGGCCACCGCTTCGCGCACATCGACGGGATTCGGAGGCCGGAAGGTGATGTGGACCCGCCAGCCCCGCCGCCCCTCGTCCTCGTGCGCTTCCAGCTCGGCGGCGGCGATCCAGTCCACGGTGCGGAGTTCGCGCTGCACAACCGAGATTTCGCCCTGGGTGCGCGGTCCCGTCCCCAGCTCCAGCGTCAGGACTTCGTTGGAAAAGGGATGGTTTTCGCGCCAACGGTTCACCGCCTCGTTCACGGTTCTCCAGTCCGCGCCGGTCGCCACGAGGTGTTGGGCATAATCGCGCAACAGGAATTCGTTGTGCTTGACGCCAGCGGCCAGCGCGTCCTCGAAGTGGGCGACGAATCCGCCCGCGTCGCCTGTCACGATCGACTGCACACCCTCGAGAAACTCGGTGTCGGGGTCGCCCGGATTGACTTCGCGCACGACCTCGGTCATCTCCGCCCAGCGGTCGCTGGCCCAATCCACCGGATCGCCGCTCCGCGCAATCGCGAATTCGCGCAGACCGGCCGCCAGTCCCACGCCATAGATCACGAAGAGGATGCGGTAGCTCCGAAAGATGGTGCGGAGGCTCTGTCCGATGGGTGACGGGCCGGTTGGCGATTGGCCGCTTGATGAACCAGCCCCCCCGGAACCCCTTCCGCCGCCGGACGGGGGGCCCGCTCGTTTGTGCGCCCGCTGCGATTGCGCCGAGCGTCCGCGCTTCGCCGCCGGAACGTCCGTCCGGGCCTTCCGCCCGCGCCGCCTTCCTCTGCCCTGGCCGCTGCCGGCCGGGTCCACTCTCCTCCCGGTCCGCGCCACGCGCCCGCCTCCCCGCCCGCGCCGCCTCACAATCCCCCCTGCACCTGCTTGTCCCTCACCTTCCAGATGAAGGAATCGACGTAGTAGTGCAACAGCGCATAGGCGTAGAGCATCATCTGCGACCAGAGCTCGTATCCGCCCGCGTAGTCGAGCGCCGGAATGTTGAACTGCGGGATTGCCGGATAGGGCGCGAAGTTGACGACGCCGAAGCCGAATTCGTCCAGCGGCCGGTTGATCAGCAACTGAAAGGCCACCGCGTAGGCTCCGCCCAGGACAAGGAACCAGCGCAACCGTCCGCTTCCGGTGAGCCTGCTCCAGAGACCCGGCCGGGATTTGCCCGCCGCCGCGGTGCGATTCATGAAGGCATAGACCATGACCATGTACTGGACGCCGTGCATGACCCGGTGCGCAACCGCGTACAACAGAATGGAGTTGGTGTGCCAGGCGACGAAGTACCAGAGGAAGTAGCTGGCCGCAATGAAGCCGTACTTGACCGGATTGATCTGGCCGCCCGCGCGCACGGTCTGGCGCAGGTGCAGGAGATAGAAGATCAGGTAGCCAACGGTGACGATCCAGCTCAACAGAAGCAACCCCTCGACGAAGCCCGCCGAGATGGGAACGTGCATGCGGTGCAGTTCGCGGATCCAGAGAAAGCGAAACATCGGCGCTTGCAGGAACATGTTCCCGTAGAGGATCCAGTGCAACGCGAGGTCGAATTTGCGCGTGTTGGCCAGCCCGGTCCGCGCCTTGAAGTCGTAGACGCGGCTGAAGCCGTGCTGCTGCATGATGCTATGCTGGTGATCCCAGGCCGAGACCAGGAGCAACAGGGTGATGGGCGCCCAGACGAGCCCGGCGGCGGTGAGCGAAAAGATCGCGACGGGGCCGACGATGAGCCGGGTGCGGAAGCGCTCCCAGACCTCGGGCATCCCGTAGCTGCGAACCCAGGTGGCGTAGTGGTGGGGCGTGGTGACCCAGAGGTTGATCGACGCGACCGCCACATAGGGGAGCCAGGCCTGGAAGCCGAGCGCAAGCGCAACCGCAAGAAAGGGCAGGCCGAGGAACCAGACCGCGTCCTGGCGCGGGTTCAGGATGTAGCCGGTGCGAAACATGGGGTTCAGGGTAAGGGACGAAGCCGGTGGGCATCAACCGGGGGCGGTATCCTGGCTCAGCGGTTTGCGCCCTCGCCCGTGTCGGTGGACCGGCCCATCCGGTAGCGCACATAACTCTCGAGAACGCGGTTCATCCTCGTCTGGTACCCCTTGCCCGGAGCCTTGAAATAGGCCAGGACAGAGCGTTTGACTCGCATCGTAATCCGATCGGTGCGATCCGACTCGACGAGCTCTGCCCGCCTCCAGAACTCCTCGTCCAGTTCCGGGATGTCGCTGAAGTCGATGTCCTCGTCCTTCACCGCCGCGATCTGCTCAGGAGTCAGGGGGCGAAGGTAGCGTCTTTTCATCGTAAGTTTTCCTTTCCTTGCGCGATGCCGGACGGGCCGAAATGAGACGGATACGCCCACCACGCTCGGTATGGGCAACCACGATCAGTGCTTGATACCCCACTCGTCCAACACTGTTGTAGCGGTCCTCGCCATAGTCCCGGCGGAGGTCCGGCGACGTGACGACCGGGCCATCGAAGATTCGTTTGGCGGTGTCGAACGCGATGCCGTGCTTGCCGATGTTGACCTGATTCTTGGCCTCGTCCCATTCGAAATCCATGAGTTGATGATACATACGATTTGTCATGACAGCAAGGAGGGTCTCCTGGGCGGGGCGTTGCGCGAAGAGGGCGGATCCGGCCCCTGCGCGGGCCGGCCGGGGTGGTGGCCGCTGTTGCCAGGTGCGCGCGCAACCCCCAGACTCCGTGGTCGCTACGGCGCTCGGCGGGCGATGGACCGGATTCGCTTGGCGCCGCCAATCGTCCGCGTTCACCTTCGGGAGTCCGACCCATGCTCTTTGCCGCTCACTCCGGCCTGCGCTTTCTGGTGCTCGTCGGCGGGCTTTTCGTGATTCTGTATGCCGTGGTCGGGTTGTTCGGCAAACGCGAGTATTCCGCCGTGATGGCGCGGCTGGCGGCGACCTTCACCGGGCTGATTCACCTGCAGGTGCTGGTGGGCGTGGCGACGCTCTTTACGCGGCCCTTTGGGACAGCGGTGATCGGACACATTTTCGCGATGATCGCTGCGGCGGCGGTGGCGCAGTTCACGACGACGGTGGTGAAGCGGCGGCCCCCGGAAGAGAAGAGCTACGGGCCGCACCTGGTGGGCGCGATCCTGGCGTTGGCGTTGATCGCGGCGGGGATTGTGGCGATTGGGCGGGGGGTGTTGCAGAGTACGGTGGGGTAGCGGCGTCGGGTAGCGGCGTCGCGGCGTGCGGTCGCGAATGGGGTGAGCGGCATGTGATCCAGGCCAGTCGCGGTCCCGGGTCCCGTGGGTCCCGAACCGGCGGTCGCCAAGGGTTGGCAACGTGAAGCGGGGCGCCCCGCAGTGGTTGCGAAGCGCCCCGTTTCGGTGTGGAAGCGGACAGTTTGCCGGGACTCGGCCCGGACTCAGCCGGTCGGTCCGCTGATGTTTTCGTTGGTGTCAACCTCGGAGCGGGCGATCGGGAAGCAGAGATCCTGCTGCACGAGGTGCGAGCCTACATCCTGGCTGCCCGACGGTATCTCCAATTGATGGCGGCCGCCGGGTGTATTGTCACGGTTCCAGCGGTAGAAGTCGCCCAGACGGCGGCCTTCGATCCAGAGGACCACGCCGCGCTCGTGCTTCAGCGCTCGCCAAGCCTCTGTGATGTTCTCCGGCGCAATCGCGAAGGTTCCCGCGGCTGAACGAAGCGCGTTCATCTTGGCCACGGCGCCCTGCCAGTCACCCGAGTTCAGCATCGCCTCGGCCTCGATGAGACGCATTTCGGCACCCTTCGAGAGAGGAATGTCGGCGCCCGGGTCCTGGTACTTGTCCTGTGGCCACCACGGAACCTGGCCGCAACACTGCACCGCTGCGTCGCCGGTTTCGTCGGTCACGCGGTAGGGAACGCGCGGGTCGCCATCGGGATTGTTCTCGCTCAGCGCGTAGTCCTCGTACTTGGTGTACTTCTGCGTGTGCGCCTTGTAGGGCTCGGCCTGCGAGGCGAACTGGATGCGGTTGCGCGTCGGGTCGCCAAATCCCTCGTGATAGGGAAGGTCGAACTGGAAGTCGTCGGGAATTCCCGATGCGTCGGCCACCGCCCCCGCCCAGTCGCCCCGGAAGGCCTTGACCGATGCGCGCGCCGCCACCGCCGCGGTTGCCATGTCGCCCGTGGTCAGCGCGGCCGCCTGGTCGAAGTGCGCGATCGCGCGGTCGTAGTAAACGCTGCGGTTGCCGGCCGGTCCGCCATCGATCACCGAGTTGCAGAAGTTCTCGCCCAGGAGGCGGTAGGTGTAGCCGGCCCACAGGTAGGCCTCGCCCAGGAGCGTCTTGTCGTCCGCGCCGGTCTCGTTGATCTTCGCGATCCCGTCGTCGCCCCACCAGCGCGCGCGTTGGGAGAGGTTCCAGTGGGTGCCTACGGTCTCGTAGTCGAGCTCGCCGTTCTGCCATTCGACCGTGATGCCGAAGCTTCCCGTCGAGCCGGAGGGGTGGATTTCGCGCGACACCGCGGCCCCGGTGTAGCCGATGTAGTTGTGCGCCTCGCCGAGGCCGCGCCCGATTCCCTTCACGATCGCCGTCTGCGCAGCTGTCTCGAAGAGGAACTCCTCCTGCACGCGACCCGGGTTGACGACCTCAACGTCGCAGGCCGCCAGCACGCCCAGGAGCGCGACCGGCAGGACGAGGATCTTTCTCGTTCCGTTGGTTTTCATTTGTCGGTCCATTCCTCCTAAAAGACGACTTGCAGGGAGAAGGTATAGAAGGCGGGTGGAGGCACATGCTCGCTCATGCTGCGAACGCGCGTGTTGTACCCGACATTGCCGCCAACCTCGGGATCGAGCGTCCGCATGAGCGGATCGACCCAGCGGAAGAAGTTGCGCCCCGAGAAGGTGACGCTGGCGCGCGAGGCGCTCATCATTGCGGCCCAGGAATCGGGCAACGGTGCCTGCAGGCTGACCTCGCGGATCTTGAAGAAGTCGGCCGGCTGGATGGCAAAGTCGGACTGGTAGTGCTTGACATCGCAACGGCCACGCTCTTCCGCGGTCAGCGCGGCGTATCCCTGCGTTTCCCAGGTATTGTAGGCATCGAAGCAGCCCGCCCAACGCACCGAACGCCGGGTCGCCGCCGCCTGTGGACCGTTGTACATCCAGGCGCCGCCCTGGTATTCCGCCCGTGCCGTGACGGTGATTCCGGCGGGCAGACCGAAGGTGGTGTGCATTCCCGCGATCGTGGTGGGCTGATTGGGTCCGAAGACGCTGTCCTGAACGATGATCGGATCCGCGTGCGCGTCGGGGTTGGATATGCGGTCGGCTCGAATGACCGGCGCCGGCTCTCCCTCAACGACCCAGCCGAACCCGCCGATCGAGAAATCGGGCGCCCCACCGAGGGAGACGATCTCCGAGTCGGTGAGCGAGAGAGTTCCGCCCAGGTCCCAGCTCCAGCCGTCGTTGCGCACCAGCGTGTAGTTGAGGCCGAGCTCCAGCCCGCTGTTCGCCAGCTCGCCCACATTGGCCAACTGGGATCCGGTAAATCCGAGCGAAGGCACCTGCCGCACGCTGAAGAGCGCGTCGAAGGTGCTCTGGCTGAACCAGGTGAAGTCGACCGTGAGGCGGTCGTTGATCATCGACGCCTCGAAGCCTGCTTCGATCTCCGAGGTGGTCTCGGGACCGATCTCGGCGTTCCCCACATTGCTCGGCAGGAAGGCCGGGACACCGCCCCAGCCAGCCGCACTGAAGGTCCGCACCGCGTCGAAGGCGCCCGGCGCCCGTCCGGCCTGTCCCCAGGCCGCGCGCAACTTCATTGAACCCCACGATGCGTCCCAGAAGTCCTCGTCCGAGATGATGTACGATCCCGAGATCTTCGGATAGGTCTGGAGCCCGAAGTCCGACCCGAAGGCCGAGTTTCCGTCCACGCGCACCCCGGTAGTGATGAAGTACTTGTTGGAGAAGTCGAACTTGCCCTCGACAAAGAGACCCGCCGTCACCACCCGGGTCCGGTCCTCGAAGCCCAGGGTGTTCCCCGCGTTGTCCACATCGGGGTCGCCGGGGCCGGGGAAGTTGTCGCCGTAGGCCGTGGTCAGCTCGCGGCGCTCGGTCACCGACTGTCCGCCGAAGGAGAACTGCGACAGGATGCCGCTGGGAAGCGGAACATCCACCGTGCCGACGTAGTCCACCGTGAGGGTGTTGAACTCGTAGCGCGAGGTCGAGAGGATCCCCGAGGGCGCGCGGATGAAGCCGAAGGGACGCAGATTGCGGTTGTCCTGCTGCGCCAGATCGTAGCCGATGCTCAGCCGGTTGGAGAAGTCGGCGAGCGGCGACCAGGTCGCGGTCAGCCCCGTGATCAGATGGTCGATCTGCGAGGTGATCTCCTGGTCGAGGAAGGGATTGATCGCGTTGAAGGATTCGTCGTTGAGGTAGTTGCGGTCGCGGCGGAAGGTGTTGAGCGTCATTCCGTGGGCGTTGTTCCCGGCCGCTGTGTGCGCAAGCTGGTCGTTCGTGTACGAGGTGTTCCACTGAAGTTGCAGATCCTCGCGCGGCGAGAAGGTGAAGTTCCCGCGCAGAACGAGCTTTTTTTGATTGTCGTTGGGGAGCACGCCGTCGTCGTTGCCGAAGGTGCCGGATACGAAGTAGCGCACCGTCTCGGCCCCACCGCCCACACTCATCGCATAGTCCTGCTGCCAGGCGCCGATGTCCGAGAAGAGGCCGCTGTCGCAGGGCTGGCCCTCAACCACGATCGCGTCGTCGCACATGGGCTTGTGCCCGCGGAGCCAGGGATTGATAAAGAGGAAGTCGGAACGCCCGCCCGAGAGCGAGGTGGGGTTTTCCGAGGGGGGACGCAGCGAGGGATCGGGTCCGAAGGGAAGGTTGCGCGCCACGCCCTGGTTGATCTGTCCCGTCCAGGTGGCCTGGCCGACGCTGCCGCGCTTGGTAAAGATCTGAATCACCCCGGCCGACGCCTCGGTGCCGTAGAGGGTGGTCGCGGCGGCGCCCTTGATGACCTCGACCCGCTCGATGTCCTGCGGCGCGATGCTGTTCAGCGGACTGGACACGTCGTTGTTGCTGCGCCCCGAGTAGCCGACCGGCGGAACGTTCTTGGCGAAGCCCTCGCTCCGTACCCGCACGCCATCCACATAGATGAGCGGCTGGTTGGACTGGGTCATCGAGACGTTGCCGCGCAGACGGATCATGGCGCCGCCGCCCACGCTCGCCGAACTCTGCGTGACCGACATTCCGGGAATGCGGCCCTGCAGGAGGGCGTCCACATTCTCGGGGGGCCCGACGATCTCTTCCTCGATGTTGAGCTGCGAGATGGAGTTGCCGACCTCGCGGCGCCGCGCGGCGCCCGCGGTTCCGGTCACAACGATCTCGTCAAGGCCGAGCACCTGCTGCGACAGCGTGAGATCCTGCTGCAGAGCGCCCCCGGCCGCGACGGTGACCTGCATGTCCACCGAGCCGTACCCGATCCGCTCGGCGCGGAGCGTGTAGTCGCCCGCGGGGACATTCAGGATGATGTAGCGCCCGTTGTCCCGCGTGAGGGTGCCCAGGCTGGTTCCGACCAGGTGCACCTGCACCGAACCGATCGGACGCTGTCCGGCGTCGTCGGTAACCATTCCGGTGATTGATCCGTCCTGGGCCTGCGCGGCGGCGGGCGCCAGGAGAGCGAGAGCGGCGGCCACCGGGACCAGAGCTCCCATCCAGCCGCGACGATGCGGCCCTTCCAACGATCTGTCTCCCATCTTTGCTCGACTCCTTTCGTGAGCGTGGCGGAGAGTTTGGACCCCGTAGACGCGCTACGGAATCCTTGGATTGGTTTGAACCCGTTCAATATTGACCATAACCTCGGCGCTCGCTACTCCCTCGACGGCATCCTCGGCTCGGGCGCGCACCAGAAAGCGTCCCGATTCGCTGTAGGTGTGCTGTCGCGAACCCGAGGCGGTCTGTGCCCCCGCGGTGGCTAGCGAATCGACCGCGCCGTCGCCCCAGGAGAAGATGATTCCGTCCAGGCGGCGGCCGCTGACGTTGTAGAGAACGGAGAGTTCCTCGCCGACGCGGCCCGTATCGGGACCGATGAGTTCGACCGAAAGTGGGGTACCGATCTCGTCTTCCACGCAGGCCGTGAGGAGGAGGGTGGCCAGGAGAACGAGGGGGAAGCGGGAGAACCTCGCCATGGGGGATGCGCCGCTCATGGCAACCGCAACGGAATGCGGAACACGAGGCGCGGGGGGCCCTCCTCGGGGGGTGGGGGGGGCGTGGCGGAATCTCGCCGGGAGCGCCGGCCGAACTCGTACCAGAGGAGACCGCCTCCCACCGCCCCCACCGCCGCCGCCATACCCCAGGTGCGGCCACGATCCACCGCGCGCAACTCCACCTCGGTGATCCCGGCTACCGCCACCCGGATGCGCTGACTGTACGACCGCATGCGGATCCCTTCGGCCACCGTCACCACGGGCACCTCCATCAGGACCGAATCGGCCGCCGTCTCGAGTACGGTTCCCTCCACCAGGCGGTCGCCGCCCAGAAGCAGGTCGCGGAGCTCCTCGTGCTGCTCCGGGGTGAGCCGCGCCCGCACCTGGTCGCCGCTGTTCAGACTGGCAAGCGCGGCCGGGCGGTAGCTGTGGCAGGCGATGGTCGCGAGAACCAGGGTGGTGGCGAGAAGAAGCCGGGGCGTTCGTCGCGTGGCGGGGGCGGAGGGGCGGGTGAGCGAGATCATGATGCCGAAATGTAGCCCCGGGCCGTCGCCGTCGCTTCGGTGGCGCGCGCGGGTCCCTTCAGTTCGCCCGGGCGGACCTGCGAATACCCTCCCCGTCAGGGGAAAGGTCTCGGCAAGACGGATGACATTTGCGAGTCTGGTGCCCCGTGCTCTCAGGCGTTCCCTCGTGCGGCGCATGTAGTCCTCGTCCGGCCCCCATATTGCGATGTCGCGGGCAAGCCTCCCCAGCTCCTCGCCAGTGGCGGCCCTGCGTGTGCTCGGTAAACTCGCCGGGGCCCTCGCCCATTCTCCCCCAGGAGGGAGCTCGTTCCCTGCCCGGTCATAGACGAAGACGGTGAGCAGTTGCCGGTCAAGAACAACGAGCTTCCCCTCCGTGGACGAGCCGCCCGGGGGCAGAGCGCATCGCTTCGATCCGGCCGAAGAGGGCATCGATTCGGAACTCTTCCGCCTTCGGCATCCAGGACAAGCGGAACCGACACGCGGGATTCGGCCACTATATGGATTCGGCGGACGGCGTTGGCGCCGATTCGGTCGTGCAGGCAACCACCGCCAGAGCCTGCGTAACGAAAAGGGGGACTCCGGCGGATTTCATCGGGGAGGTCGGCAGAAATGGATCAGGTCTCCGATCCGGTCCAGGCAGAGCTCAAAGAAGCCCGAGTGCATCGTGTACGGGTGATGATTGTGAGGCGTCTTGCTGCCTGGGGAGATCCACAGGGCCACAGTGCAGCATGACACTTTGGGGTCGGTTGCCGCGATCGGCATTGCCCCGCCGCTTCATCGAACACTCGCTCCCAGCGATGCGCGCAACCGACGCATGACCTCGGCGATCTCGGCATCGTCGGGGGCGAACTCGAGGGCGTTGTGAAGTGCGATCAGCGCCGCTTGGGGCGCACCCGTATTGATGAGCGCGAGGGCCAGGTGAAAATGAGCGCGCGCGAGGCCGGGATCGTGGGCGATCGCGGCGCGGTAGGCCTGAATCGCGGTCGCGTAGTCGCCCCGGCGCAACCGCGCGTTGCCGAGGTTGAGATGCGCCAGCGCCTCGGTGGGGCGGAGCTCGGTGGCGCGCGCGTAGACGGCCTCGGCATCGTCGGGACGGCCCAGCGCCTCAAGGGCCAAGCCGAGGTTGACCAGCGCGACCGGATGATCGGGCTGCCGCTGCAGCGCGGCCAGGTAGAGCTGCGCGGCCTCCTCGAAGTCGCCCCCCGCCCCCAACCCCGCCCCCAGAGCCACCAGCACCTCCGGTGCGCCGGGGAGCACCTCCTGCGCGCGGCGCAGGAAGTGCAGCCCCGCCGCACCGGAGGCCAATCGATCCGAAGCCGCCGCCCACTGGAGATGGGCGGCGGCCCAGCGTCGACGCAGTCGCGCGGCATCGTTCTCGTCGCCCAACTCGCGCGGCAACTCGTCCAGCAGCGCCCGCACATCGGCCCGGTCCCCCAGGACGGCGTGCAGCGCGGCGGCCGCAACCGCGCGCACATCCTCGTCCTCATCGCGGACCAGCGTGGCCAGCGCCCGGCCCGTAGCGTCGGCGAGGCCGCTCTGCGATCGTCGCGCTTCCCCCGCGTCACCCCCACCCCGCATCCATCCCTGCACCCACGCATCGATCGCCATCACCTTCGCCAACCCATGACGCGGCCCCAGCGCGACCACCTCCGCCACCGCGCGGTCCAGATCGTCTTCCCCCGCCCCCGGAGCCCTCGCCGCCGCCAACGCCGCCACCTCCGCGCGGTGCGGCCGGATCTCGCCCCACCACTCTGCCACCTGCGCCGTCAACTCCCCGGCCCCGCGGTCGCCATGACACTGCGCGCACGCCGATTCCAGCCCCGCTTGCTCATCGAATCCCGGCCGCGGAATTGCAATCGTGTGGTCGGAGCGCGCATACGGAATCGCGTCGGTCAGCTCGGGATGCTGCAGGAAGGGCATGTGGCAGGCCACGCAGGATGCGCCTTCGGACCCGGCTGGATGAAAGGTGTGTCTCTCGGGCGCGGCCCCAATCGCGGCGTGGCAGGAGGTGCACTGGCGGTCGTCGAACCGTCCCTCCAGCGGATTGCCGAAGACGTCGCGGTAGCTCTGCGAGTGCGGATCGTGGCAGTCCACGCAGGTCATCGAACCGAAGAGATAGCAGGCGCTGCTGCGGTGGGTCTGCTGATAGCCGAAGGTTGCAATGCGGCCGTCGGGCAGGTAGGGGGAATCGCCCACGAGCGGCAGTCCCAGGCTGTAGTCGGTGCCGCTGTTGGGCGTATCGGCGTCCGGTGCGACGGTGCCCACCGCGCGCTTGAGGGCATGGCACTGGAAGCAGACGCGCAGCGAGGCCTCGGGGTCCAGCGTCTCCAGCGCAACCATCCGGCCGATCGCGCGGTCCAGCTCTCCGCGGGCGGCGGCCGCCACATGGTTCGCGGCCGGTCCATGACACGACTCGCAGTTGATGTCAAGCGAGGTGCGGCGGGTCTCGTAGCGGGCCGTTTCGGGCCGAAACGCGACCGAGATCTGGCTGCCGTGGCAGTTCTGGCAGTTGGCGAAGCGCCGGTTCGTTCCCAGGATCCGTACCGGGGGCCAGTCGCCGCAGTCGGTCAGCCGCATCGAATCGGTGACGGGAAGCCACCCCGCATCGGCGCGCAGACGGGCCCGGTCGGCGCCCGGAACCCAGAAGCCCCCTACAAAGGCGGTGTTGCAGAACCAGACGCCCGCGGCGGCGGAGTAGTCGAAGGGAAGGAAGCGCTCGGTGCCGTCGGGAAAGCGCGAGACGAATCCCTGCGTGCCGCCTCCGATCATGTGCCCCCGCCCGATCACCCCCGAGACGATCAGCTCCAGATCGGGGCGGCCCTCGCGCTCCACCACGAAGAGGTACTGTCCCGCGCCGTTCACGATGGGCCGGATGGTGGCGTCGGCCAGGCGAATCGGCTGTCCGTCGAAGGGCGCGATCACCGTCTCGGGACCAGGTTCGCCACCGGCCTTCCCATGCGTCGAAGCCGCCCAGGCGTCGTACTGCTGGCTGTGGCAGTCGCGGCAAGCCTCCGATCCGGCGAAGGCGCCGGCCTGCCGGGGCGCGCCATCCACTTCGGCGATCGGCGTCTCCTGTTCCCCGGGGTCAACCCGCGCGACCGGCCCGGCCGGCGCCACCCACGATCTTCCCCTCGCATCCGGAACGCTTCCCCCGCCCTCCCACCCCGCCACCGCTCCCGTAAGGACCAGCGCGAAGATCGCCACGCGCAACCCGGACGAAGTCTCTGGCAACGGAAGCTGCACGCGGTCCTCCCGGTCCCCGGCGATCTGTGGTCTTCGGCTCCCAGGCCGCCCGAGCGAGGACAGGGGCCGTGCCGTGGGGCCGCGATGGCGTGTAGTCCCCGGACGCTTGCAAACGAGCGTCACCTGTCCGGCCAGTGGAGGCGCCGCGACGATCCGTGGCTGGGGTCCCGGATTTATCTCCCATGGCCGATGCGGGTTAATCTTACCGGCATGAGCGAGCCGAAACGAGAATCCAGAGTCGCGCTGGGGGCGGCTGGCAACGGTGGTCCGGGGAACGCCGCCGGTCCCGGAACCCTGGCCTTCGTGATGGGCGGTGGCGGGGCGCGGGCGGCGTACCAGTGCGGCGTCCTTCGCCAGATCGCGCGCAGCTTCCCGCATCTGCGCATCCCGATCCTCACCGGAGTGAGCGCCGGGGCCATCAACGCCGTCCATCTGGCCGCGCACCGGGGCGGTTTCAGCAGCGCCGCCGAGGAGCTCTTCGGCCTCTGGTCGCGCCTCAGTGTGGAGCAGGTCTTCCGCACCGACGTGGGATCGCTCGGGCGCCACGCCGTACGATGGGCCGGGCAGCTCATGTCGGGCGGAAGCGGTCCCGCCACTCCCCGCGTGCGCGGCCTCCTCGACACCGAACCGCTGCGCCGCTACCTGGAGCGCGCACTCGACAGGGGCGGGGGCAACGCAAATGGGGGCGAACTCGGGGGCATAGCGCACAACATCGCGGCCGGACGGCTGCGCGCGGTGGCGATCAGCACGGCCAACTATTCCACCGGGCAGTCGGTTCTCTGGGTGCAGGGGCAGGGCGTCTCGGAGTGGGAACGCCCCACGCGGCGGTCGCGGCTGACCACCCTGACCGTCGAACATGTGATGGCCTCGGCGGCGCTTCCCCTCGTGTTTCCAGCAGTACGGATCGGCAGCCACTGGTTCGGCGACGGCGGCATTCGGCTGACCGCACCCCTCTCGCCCGCGCTGCACCTGGGCGCCGACCGCATCCTCGCCATCAGCACCCGCTATCCCCGCTCAATCCGCGAGGCCGACGATCCGGTGGTGCGCGGCTATCCTCCTCCGGTTCAGGTGGCGGGCGTTCTGATGAATTCCATCTTTCTGGACCTGCTCGACGAGGATGCCATGCGGCTGCGGCGAATCAACCAGCTCCTGGAGGATGTTCCGCCCGCGCTCCGCCGGGGCATGCGACCGATTCGCCTGCTCACGATGCGGCCCTCCGTGGATCTGGGACGACTCGCCAGCCGCTACGAACCGCAGCTGCCGCGCGCCTTTCGCTTCATGTCGAGGGGATTGGGAACGAAGCACACCCGCGCGCCCGATTTCCTTAGTCTGGTCATGTTTCAACCGGATTACCTGGCCGCTCTGATCGAGGTGGGAGAAAGGGACGCCCGCCGCCGTGAATCCGAGCTGGCCGCCCTATTGGAACCGGAGACCGCATGACTTCCGCAACCGCCGCCGCACCCGCGCGCACCAGGACATCGCCGCCGACCGCAACGGACCCCTTGCCGACCACCACCAACGCCGACCAATCCCGCGCCGTGGCCGAGGGCGCCCGCCAGACCCGCTGGGAACGGCGCAGCTTCATGAAGGAGCTCTTCGGCGGCCGGCTCTCGCTGGGTCTCATTCATCCGCACCCCGAACAGGACGCGGAGGAGGCCGCGCGCGCCGCCCCCTTCCTGGAGCGGCTGGAGCGCTTCGTGGCCGAACATGTCGATGGCGACGCCGTGGACCGCGACCGCCACGTTCCCGATTCGATCCTCGAGGGACTCGCCGGCATCGGCGCCTTCGGCATCAAGATTCCCCGCGAATTCGGTGGACTCGGCCTCTCGCAAACCTCCTACAACCGGGCCCTGGCGATTGTGGCCCGCCGCTGCGCATCGACCGCCGCCTTCCTCTCGGCGCATCAGTCCATCGGAGTCCCCACGCCCCTCGTGCTCTTCGGCACCGACGAACAGAAGCGCCGCTACCTGCCCCGCGCGGCCTCCGGCGAGCTCTCCGCCTTTGCGCTCACCGAGGCGATGGTGGGATCGGATCCGGCCAACATGGAAACCTTCGCCGAGCCTTCCCCCGATGGCACGCACTTCGTTCTGAACGGCGAAAAGCTGTGGACGACGAATGGTCCGCGCGCCCGGATCGTGGTGGTGATGGCGCGTACGCCGGCCAGGCCCGGTGCCGATGGGACCGGAGCGAAGGGACGCCGCCCGATCAGCGCCTTCATTGTCGAGATGGATTGGGAGGGGGTCGAGGTAGCGCAGGAGTGTCGATTCATGGGACTGAACGGAATCTCCAATGGGGTGCTGCGCTTTCGCGATGTGAAGGTGCCGCGCGAGAACCTGCTCTGGGGCGAGGGCAAGGGACTGAAGCTGGCGTTGATTACGCTGAACACCGGACGGCTGGCGCTTCCTGCTTTTTGCACGGCCGCGGCGCGGGGCTATTTGCGGGGTTCGCGCGAATGGGCGGGAGAACGCGAGCAGTGGGGCGCACCGATCGGAAGACACGATGCCGTGGCGCAGAAGCTGGGCCGGATCGCGGCCGAGACCTTTGCCATGGAGGCGGTGGTGGAGTTGGCGGCAGCGATGTCGGGCCGGGGCGCGCTCGACATTCGTCTCGAGGCGGCGATGGCCAAGCTCTGGCACAGCGAAAAGGGCTGGGAGCTGGTGAATGAAGCCGTGCAGATTCGGGGCGGACGAGGCTACGAGACGGCCGATTCGCTGCGGGAGCGGGGCGAGGACCCGGCGCCGCTGGAGCGGAATCTGCGGGATTCGCGCATCAACCTGATCTTCGAGGGGACCAGCGAGATCATGCGGCTCTTCATGGCGCGCGAGGCCGTGGACGACCACCTGGCCGTCGCGGGGGCGGTCATCGATCCGCGGGTGCCGGCGGGCAGACGGGTGGCCGCGCTGGTGCGGGCCGGGTTCCACTACGCGCTCTGGTATCCGGGGCGGTGGCTGGGGTGGGGGCGATGGCCGCGCTACAGCGCTTTCGATTCGCTGGCCCGCCACATTCGCTACGCCGACCGCAAGTCGCGAAAGCTGGCGCGCGCAATTTTTCACGCCATGATCCGCTTCGGTCCGCGACTGGAGAAGCGGCAGGCCGTGCTGGGACGCATCGTCGATATCGGTGCCGATCTCTTCGTAATCGCGGCGAGCTGCGTGCGTGCGATGCGGCTTCTGCGGGCCGACCCCAACGATCGCACCCCGGTTGAACTGGCCGACGGGGCCTGCCGGCTGGCGCGGCAACGGATCGACGACAACTTCCGCAAGATCTTCCGCAACGACGACCGCGCGATCCACCAACTGGCGCGGGGCGTCCTGGCCGGGCGTTTCGGCTGGCTGGAGGAAGGGACCGAAGGGAGATGACCCGGCGAACACCCCTCCCGCTCCTCTTCTTCAACCTGCTCTGGACGCTCGCGCTCCTGTTGCTCGGCAGCATCGTGCACGCCACCGAGTCCAGCCTGGCCTGTCCCGATTGGCCGACCTGCTTTGGAACGATGATGCCCGAGATGACCGGAGGCGTCTTCTGGGAACACCTGCACCGCCTCTGGGCCGGGGCGCTGGTGCTCCTCTTCGTCGCGGCCGTGTTGCAGGCCCGGCGCCAACTTCCCGAGCGGCGCGACCTTCTGCGCCTCGGCATCGCGGGGGTCGCACTCCTCCTGGTTCAGTCGCTGCTGGGCGGACTGACGGTGATCTACCGCCTGCCCGATGCGATCTCGACCACCCACCTCGCGCTCGCCTTCGGTTTCCTGGCGCTCCTGACGGTGATGGTCGTGCGCGTGGCCCCGTCCGGCGGCGCCCGCAACCGGTCACCCATCCCATCCGGCGACATCGCCGGCGGGGATCCCGGCCCGGCCCTCTCGGCGCGAGCGACTACGCCAACCCTGCGCGCGGGAGCCTGGGCCGCAGCGCTGATCTTTGTGCAGTCGGTCGTGGGTGCGGTCGTGCGCCACACCGATTCCGGCATGGGCTGCCCCGATGTCCCCCTCTGCCTGGGCGAGCTGGTTCCTCCGCTGGACCACGCGATCGTGGCGATCCACTTCCTGCACCGAAGTCTGGGCCTGGCGGTCGCGGCGACGGTCGTGGCACTTGCCTGGCGAACCCTGCGGCGCGACCCGGATCCGGTCTCGCGCGGGCTGGCCTCGGCGCTGGGGCTCGGCGTGGTGGCCCAGCTTCTGCTCGGCTTTTTCTCGGTCGCCTACCGGCTGGCGGTCCCCCTGGTCTCGCTGCACACCCTCCTGGCCGCCATCCTCCTTGCCCTGGCGGTGGCGCTGGCCGCCCGCGCCGCTCACCCACCGCCCGCAACGGCGCCCACATCGGGAGTGCGCACATGAATCCGGAGCCCGTCGGCGAAGCGATCGCGGCGCTGAATGCGGTCCTCAACGCGAGCAGCGCGGTCCTCCTGCTGGTTGGCTACCTCTTCATCCGGCGCGGCCGCATCCGGGAACACCAGCGTTGCATGGTCGCGGCCGTCGCCACGAGCGCTCTCTTCCTGGTCCTCTACGTGGTGCGCTTTTCGCTGACCGGCACCCACACCTTCCAGGGACCGGATTCGGTTCGTCCCCTCTACCTGGCCATCCTCTTCAGTCACATGACGCTGGCAATCGCGGTCGTTCCCCTGGTCCTGCGGCTGCTCTTCCTGGCCCGGCGCGAACGGTTTGGCGAGCACCGCCGCCTCGCCCGGTGGACCTTCCCCATCTGGCTCTATGTGTCGGTGACCGGACTGGCGGTCTACCTCATGCTTTATCGGGTGTACGCGGCATAGTCACCCACTTGCAGCTCCGTCCGCCATGGGCCTCGCAGTCTTCCTTCGCCACCTGCGTGGTTCCAGCGGTGTTGTCGGACATGACTCGCTGCAAGAATCCGGTGAGGATTGCGCACGCCCGGCCCCGGTCGTCGAACTGCATGAAGGGGGTGGCGGAGGCTTCGTAGACCAGTGAACCGCCGCGAAAGGCACCCATCTTGCGGCCGAAGAGCTTGCGCAACGACCTGAGCACCCGGCGGCGAATCAGGAAGCGGCGCGTAACCCAGGGCAGACCGCGAGGCACCCGTCGCACCCACGCCGCCGCCAGCCGGGTCCCCGCCGAGAGAAAGACCGCGGTGGCGTCGGGACGCTTGACCATCAATCCGATGAGCTCGGAGAGTTCGGCGTCGGGCATCTTGCGGCCGCGGCGGACCCGGTCCTCGCAGAGGGCGATCTGGCGTTCAATGACGGGACTCAGACCCAGGCGCCGGGGCATCGTGATCCGAACATCCTCGTCCTTGAACTGTTCGAGCGGAATGTCCGCCGACTGAACCGCCTCGAGAAGGGCCAGCGCCACCCTCGCGGAAACTCGCCGTTTCGTGTCCTGGCTCAAGGTGCCCGCCGGAGGTTGGAGGAGGTTTGCCTTGTGCGCCGCGGGGAACACGCCTTCCATCTGCGCAGCCGCCGGGCACCCCCCGCATTGGGGGGGCAGGTAGTGTGCGAAAGGAATGAGCGCACGGCAAGTGACCGTGTTCGGAGCGAAAATGCAAGGTCCGGCCGGAGCGACGCGCGCACGACCGGTTCCGCCGCCGGCAGCGCCACTGCGGTCGTCACGCGTTCCGGCCCGGAAGAACCCGGCACCACCGTGATTTGCCCTCGTGCCCGGACGCCTTCAGCTTATCGTCGCCCAGCCGGCCCACCCCCCATCCCCCTCGTCACGGTGAAACGTCACCCCGTCTTCGATCCCCCCGAATACCGCGACTGGCGCCCCGACCCGGATCTGGTGCGCATCTACGGCGAGCGGACCCGGCGGGATGAGGCACGGACCGCCATCGTGGACGCCCTCGACCCGGCCACCCTCCTGGCGCTGTACCGCGATCTCCTGCTCACCCGCCTACAGGACACGGGACTCAAACGGTGGGTTCGCCAGGGAGTGATCAGCAAGGCTTGGCTCGGCGTCGGCGAGGAGGCGGTCACCGTGGGAAGCGTGGCCGCGCTGGACCGTACCGCCGATGTCGTGATTCCGATGATTCGCAATGCGGGGGCCTGCCACATGATGGGACTTCCGCTCGAGCACGGCTTCACCGCCTATCTGGGCACGGCCGACAGCCCCAGCGGGGGACGCGATTTTCATTACGGCGATGTCGCCCGCGGCGTGATTCAGCCGGTGAGCCACATGGGAACCAGCGTTGCGGTGGCGGCCGGGGCGGCGCTGGCCTTTCGCAACCGGGGCGAGGATCGCGTCGCGCTGACCTGGACGGGGGACGGGGCCACGCGCACGGCGGCCTTTCACGAGGGAATGGTGGTCGCGGCGCGGCTGGCGGCGCCGTTGGTGGTGATTGTGCAGAACAACCAGGTGGCGTTGGGAACGACGCTCGCGCAGCACAGCGGGGGGCGGCCGCGCGATCTCCCGGCGGCCTACGGGATTGAGCCGCTCCTGTGCGACGGCAACAACGTGCTGGACGTATACGCGGCCACGGCGATCGCGCGGGGGCGGTGCCGGGCGGGGGAGGGGCCGGCGGTGGTGGTGGCGGAGACCTTTCGCATGGGCGGACACGCCACCCACGACGAACGCGAAGCGAGGGAAACCTTTTCGGCCGAGCTCTTTGCGCATTGGGGAAAGCGCGATCCGGTTGGGCTCTACGAGGCATGGCTGGCCGGGCGCGGGATTTCGGGCGCGGAACTGGCCGAGGTGGAGGCGGCGGCCGCACGGGCGGTGGACGATGCCGCGCAACGGGCGCTGGAGGCGCGCGATTCGACTCCAGACCCCCGGCACGCACTTCTCGAAGGCTTTTCCGAGGGAGGGGTTCTACACGGGCTGGCCGATCGTCTGGCCGCGGCAGGGTTGGCCGGTTCCACAAATCCACCGGGCGCGGACGGTGCGGCGATGGCGGAGCGGGGGGACGGCGTTCGGGACCGGGCAACGGGCGGCGGGCGCTCCGGTGTACTGTTGGAGGCGCGACGGGGTTAGGTTGGGAGCCATGTTCGAGAATCTGCGCCGGGCCTTTCGCGAGGCCGTGGAGAACTTCAACCGCGAGATGGAGCGAGACGCCGTGCCCGAAACCGTCGACGGACTGGTGCGGGGAATGGAGCGCGAGGCCACCGACGCCAGGTTGGCACTGGAAGCGCTGCGCCGGGAGCTCGAGATTGCGCGGGGGAAGGCCGCCGCCGAGGAGCGCGAGGTCGTTGTGTGCCGCCGCCGCGAGGAACAGGCCCGGGGGATCGGGGACGAGGAAACGGAACGCATCGCCGCCGATTTCGCCGAGAAGCACTCACGCCGCCACCGGGTTCTGGCGAACAAGGCCGACGCGGTCGCGGCCGAGATCACCCTGCGCGAGTCGGAGTTCAAGGAGATGATCCGGCAGATTCGCAAGGCACAGGCCAGTCGCGGATCGCTGAAGGCGACGGCGGGCCGAACGCGCGCGCGGCGGACGGTGCAGGGAACGGACGATCTCTTCGATGAGATGGACCGGATGGCCGAGAAGATCGACGCCACGGGGCCGGGGGCACCGGCCGACGATGGCCGCGCCTTCGACGAGGCGCTGGGACGCTCGGGCCGGGAGGAACGGATCGATGCCCAGCTCGAGGAACTGAAGCGACGCATGGGAAAACGGTAGTCAGGGAAAACGGTAGACAGGGAGCCATGGAAAACTGGATTGGTGTTGCAGTCTGGATCGTGATCGGGGCCGTGGTGGCGCTCGCGATGACGGTGGTCGTGAAGTTGAAGCACACAACCGCCGGTCACACGATCGTGCTCGTCGTGCTGGGTATGTTCGGCGCTGTCGTAGGCGGCATGCTGGGCGTCGGGATCGCCGAATTTCACGGCCCCGGAATCCCTCCCGCGCTCAGTCTCGGCGGCATGACGGGCGCGGTGGTGCTCTCCGGCTTCATCGCCTGGGTGTACCGGTGGGGAATCCGCAACTTTTCCTGACGTAGACCCGGCCCCTGACGCAGAACCACGCCTGTCGCAGACCGCGCCTGAAGCAAACCGTACCTGACCACGATCCGGGAGCACCCGTTGAGCGACGCCATTTCGTTCGCCCGCACGCATCGTGACCGCTTCCGCCGAGAGCTGGACGCCTTCCTGCGGATTCCCTCGGTATCGGCCCGTTCCGAGCACGACGCCGATGTTCGGCGCGCGGCGGCGTGGGTTCGCGATTCCATGACCACAGCCGGTCTTTCGGCCCGCGTCTTCGCCACCGAGGGCCACCCCGTCGTGGTCGGCGAATGGAAGCGCGCGCCCGCCGGAGCGCCGACAATCCTCATCTACGGCCACTACGATGTGCAGCCGCCGGAACCGCTCGATCTCTGGGATTCGCCCCCCTTCGAGCCCGATCTTCGTGATGGGCGGATCTACGCGCGGGGCTCCGCCGACGACAAGGGCCAGCTCTTCCTGCACATCAAGGCGCTGGAGGCCCACCTGGCAACCCGGGGTAGCCTGCCGGTCAATGTCATCGTACTCGCCGAGGGAGAGGAAGAGGTCGGTTCGCCGAATCTGGCGCCCTTCGTTCGCGATCACCTGGATCTGCTGGCGGCCGACACGGTGGTGATCTCCGATTCGGCGATGTTCGCGCCGGGCCAGCCTTCTCTGCTCTTTTCGCTACGGGGAATGGCCTACTTCGAGATCCACGCCACCGGTCCCTCCACCGACCTTCACTCCGGCGGGTACGGGGGCGCGGTTGCCAATCCGGCCAATGCGCTGGCGCGCGTCGTGGGCGATCTGCACGACGCCGAGGGACGAATCACCGTTCCCGGTTTCTACGACGATGTGGCGATTCCGCCCGCCGAAACCGTCTCCCGGATTCGCGCGCTTCCCTTTGACGGCGAGGCCTGGGCCCGCGAGACCGGTGTTCCGCCCTCCGGTGGCGAGGGCGCGTATTCGCCGCTCGAACGCCTGTGGACCCGCCCGACCTGCGATGTGAACGGCTTCCTCTCGGGCTATACCGGCGAGGGCGCGAAGACGGTGCTCCCGGCGAAGGCGCTGGCGAAGGTCAGCTTCCGGCTGGTCCCTGAACAGACTCCGGAGCGGGTGCGCGAGTTGATGGAACGCCACCTGGAGCGCGTGGCTCCCCCGGGGATATCGCTGGAGCTGGTCGAGCTGCACGGCGGGCGTCCCTGGCGGGCGCGGCTGGCGGGGCCGGTCTTCGAGGCGGCGGCGCGCGCGCTGGAACGTTCCTTCGGCACCCGTCCGGTCCTGACCGGCGAGGGCGGTTCGATCCCGATCGTGGTGGAGCTGGAAGAGATGCTCGGCGCCACATCGCTGCTGATCGGCTTTGCGCTGCCCGGGGCAAACATGCACGCGCCCAACGAATGGTTCGCGGTGGACTCCTTCGAGCGCGGCATCGACACGCTCATTCACCTCTACGACGAGCTCGCGGCGCAGGACGGCTAGCGCTTCGGCGAGTCCGATCCATTCATTGCGTCAACTCTGGCGCCGGACAAACGACCTGTTCCCACTCAGGAATCCCGGCCCGACACCATCGCCACCGCCCGCAGCAGCGCCCGGGCCTTGTTGAGCGTCTCCTCGTATTCGGCCTCCGGATCGGAATCGGCCACGATCCCGGCGCCCGCCTGCACCCGCGCGCACCCGTCCTGCACAATCATCGTCCGGATTGCAATGGCGGCGTCAAGCTGATTCCCCCCCCACCCCAGATGCCCCACCGCCCCTGCGTACGGCCCCCGCGCCGTCGGCTCCAGCTCGTCGATAATCTCCATGGCCCGCACCTTCGGCGCTCCCGACACGGTTCCCGCCGGAAAGCACGCGCTCAGCACATCCAGCGCATTGAGGTCGTCGCGCACGCGCCCCTCCACCTGGCTGCACAGGTGCATCACATGGGAATAGAGCTCGACCTTCATCAGCTCGGGAACCGTTACCGTGCCCCAGCCCGAGACCCTGCCCACATCGTTGCGCCCCAGATCGACGAGCATGCGGTGTTCGGCCAGCTCCTTTTCGTCGGCGGCCAGCTCCCTGGCCAGCGCGCGGTCCTCGGCCGGGTTGCGTCCGCGGGGCCGGGTTCCTGCGATAGGGCGCACCGTAACCACCTCATCTTCAAGTCGTACAAGCACTTCGGGCGATGAGCCCACGATCGCGAAATCGCCGAGTTCAAGGTTGAAGAGGTAGGGGGAAGGATTGATCGTGCGGATGGCGCGGTAGAGCTCGAAGGGCGGGCGGGTAAAGGGCGTCTCGAGGCGCTGGCTGAGCACGACCTGGAAGGCGTCGCCGGCCGCGATGTAGTCCTTGATGCGACGCACGCCCTGCAGGAAACCGGCCCGGTCGAAGTTGCTGGCGAAGGGGGCGTCGGCGGCGCCGTGCAGATCCGGATCCAGCGGGGCGGGACCTGTGCCGGAGCGCAGCCGGGCCACCGTGTCGCGCAGCCGGGCCACCGCCTCGCCGTAGCGCTCGGCAAGCCCGGGGGAACCGGGGGCCGCGCCCGCATCGCCGGTCTCCACCGTGGTGATGATCTTCGCGCGGCCCTGTAGGTTGTCGACCGCCACCACGACCTCGGGAAAGAGGAACATGGCCGTGGGGAGGGCCTGGTCGTCGGGCGGCGCCGCGCCGAGACGCTCGATGCGGCGCACGAGATCGTAGCCGAAATAGCCGACCGCGCCGCCCCAGAAGCGGGGGAGGCGGGGATCGGGGCGGGGGGCGGCGCCGCGCAGCCGCACGAGAAGGTCGGCCAGGGGATCGGGGGAAGGGAGGGGGCGCCAACCCGCGGCCGGAGTCCAGAGCGACAGCTCCTCGCCTTCGAGCCTCCACACGGTGCGCGGCCGGCTTCCCAGAAAGCTGTAGCGCGCCCACTGCTCCCCGCCCACAACCGACTCCAGAAGAAAGCCGAAGGGACCGTCGCGCAGCTTGTGATAGGCGGTTACGGCGGTGTCGGAATCGAAGAGAAGTTCGCACCAGACCGGAATGCGCTGCCCCGCCCGGGCTCCGGCGAGAAAACGCTTAAGTGAGGGAATTGCATCCAAGGGGCCGACCGCCTTCCCGCAACAAGTGTATATTCGTGGCTGCCATGGACTCGAAAGCTAATCCGCCGACCCGCACCCGGGGACCGGGACGCGCCCGCCCGCACCAGAGAGGGCGTCCGTCCGCCGCGCCAACGCCAACCACCGGACCACCCTATCTCTGGGCCGGAGGCGTCGCGCTCGCGATCGGTTTGCTCTATGCCGCAACGCTGGCGCGGACCACCGCCTTCTGGGACACCAGCGAGTACATCGCGACCGCGCACATCCTCGGCATCCCCCACCCCCCCGGCAACCCCCTTTTCATCCTGCTCGCGCGCACCTGGGAGATCACCCTCGGCGTCTTCGGCCTCTCCACCGCGGTGCGAATCAATCTCTTCTCCGCGCTCATGAGCGCACTCGCGCACGGCCTCTGGTTCCTCGTCGCCCACCACATCCTCGGGTTCTTTTCCGGCAACTCCCTCTTTCGCAAGGTCGGCGCCACTGCGGCGGTGCTGGTCGCGGCCACCGCCTTCACGGTGTGGAACCAGTCCAATGTGAACGAGAAGGTCTACACGGTCTCGCTCTTCACGATCGCGCTCCTCTCGTGGCTCGCCTTCCGCTGGCGGGAACGGCTCGGGCGCGGCAAGGACGACAATTTCCTCATCCTCATGGTGTTCATCCTGGCGCTCTCGGTCGGCAATCACCTGATGGCCTTCCTGGCGGCTCCGGCGCTCCTGGTTCTCGTCCTCCTGGTTCACCCGCGCACGCTGTTGAATGTCCGCCTCTATCTCTTCGGCATTCCCGCCATCCTCCTCGGACTCAGCGTCCACCTCTTCCTCCCGGTGCGGTCCGGTCTGGATCCGATCATCAACGAGGCGGCTCCCACCTGCGAGAACATCGGCACCGCGCTCTCCAGCGTCATCACCTACGGGAACGCCGGCTGCGACAACCTTTCCTCGGCACTGAAGCGCGACCAGTACTCCAAGCCGCCACTGCTGCCCCGCCAGGCTCCCTTCCGCGCGCAGATCGATAACTGGCTGCAATACATGGACTGGCAGTGGGCGCGAAGTCTCTCGTCCTCCGACGTGCTCTTCGGCAGGGCGCGTCTACCGCTCACGGTGCTCTTCATTGCGCTTGGAATCTACGGCCTGATCGAACACTACCGGCGCGATCCCGTGAGCTGGGCGTACATCGTTTCGCTCTTCGGGGTGCTGTCGCTCGGGCTGATCGTCTATTTGAACTTCAAGTACGGCTTCTCGTTTATTGATGGGGAATCGGAGGTCCGCGAACGCGATTACTTCTTCGTGGCCGGCTTCTCGCTCTGGGGCGTGATCGCGGGGATCGGGATTGCGGCGCTGTGGCAACGGCTCTGGCAAAGTTCGGGGCTGCGGCTGATCTGGTGTTCGCCGGTGCTGGCGCTGGCGCTGATCCCGCTGGTCTTCAACTACTCGTGGGCAAGTCGTTCGCGCGATTACGCGGCAAGGGACTGGGCCTACAATCTTTTGATGAGCGTTGAGCCGTACGGACTTCTCTTCACCAATGGCGACAACGACACCTTCCCGCTCTGGTACCTGCAGGAGGTAGAGGGAATCCGGCGCGATGTGATCGTGGCGGTGACTTCGTACCTGAACACCCCCTGGTATGTGCGGCAGTTGCGCGACCTGACCCGTCCCTGCGGCCCCGGCGAGGATCCCAACGCCGACCCGACGCGCATTCTCTGCCAGCGCCCGTACACCGCCGCCAACACCGACGCCATGTACACGCACGATCCAGCCGAGGCGGCAGCCATGGGCAAGACGGCGATCCTGCTGGCCCAACCGGCGCGCCCGCCCACGGAATCGATCTTCCCGGCGGCGCTCGACGACGCGGCCATCGAGAACATCGTGCGTAGCTTTCCTCCGATTGAACAGGACCGGCAGTTCGCGCTGGGCCCCATCCGGGCCACGATGGCAGGCGGACAGTATCTCTATCCCTGGCAACAGTTTTCGCTGGTGGCGATCGGCCATTCCCTCGGCGACCGCCCCGTGTACTTCGCTTCCAGCGGCTCGGCGGCGTCGGCCTTCGGACTCCGGCCCCACATCATCCGCCAGGGTCTGGCGTTTCGGCTCTGGCCCGGCAATCCCGCGGAGCTGAGCGGCAGGGGCGTGGTTCGCAACACGAGCGCATCGGCGTTGAGCGCGGTGGTGGGACCGTGGGTCGATGTCGCGCGATCCGGCGTTCTGGCCGAAGAGGTCTTCATGCACCGGACGGGGATTCCGGACGATTGGAGCTACTGGCCGGACCGCTCCACAATCGGCATTCCGAACTATTACGCCTGGCTCTACCTGGGGCTCCTGCAGGACGCCCAGAGCCGGGGCGATGCGGAGGAGGTCCAGCGGTTTGGCGAGCGCTGGAACGCCTGGAGCGCGCTGGCTGCGGAACCGCCCGAGGAGTCCGGCGGGGGATAGTCGCCGCGGGCTCGCACGGGGAAGCCCGGGGCGCGTTGGGCGCTGGTCAGTCTTCGGCCGTGACGGCTTTCATTCCGGGCAGAGCAGCGGGAAAATCGAGAGACTCGCCGGTGTCGGCACCGGGCCGCTCGAAGCGCCACAGCTCCTGGCGGCGGACGGCAAGCATTGGGGGACCACCGCTCCGCGGACGCGTACCCAAGTAGCGCACCGCCGCGAATCCCGCATCCTGCGCCGCTTCTGCGAGGCCGGCAAGTGGTTGACCGGAGTGGCCGCCCAGCCAGATCCGCGTTGCGCCGGGCAGGGCGAGGAGTCGCGGCCAGAGCTCCGGCGCTGCGTCTCGATCGACCACGATCGTCCAGCGGTCGGCTACTTCGGAGTCGGCAAGGGAGGCTGCATCCCACGGAACAGGTTGCGCAGGTTCCGACGGGACAAGTTGGGCTGCATCCCACGGAACCAGTTGCGCCGAATCCCACTGGAAGCCGCCCGCGGCGAGATCAAGCAGCGCACGGTCGGGTTCGGTCAACCGCCATTCGCGATCGCCGCCGGTGGAGAACCAACTGCCCGCGCCGACGAAGAGCACCCGCGCCGATGGTTCCAGGGTGGCGGCCACCGCGCGCCGCCAGTCTCCCGGGGGGGCGGGATCAACGGCCCGGTCGCTGCCGCCATCCCAGAGAAGGCGCAACCGACGCTCGGGAACGGATGTGCGCCACATCTCGAAGCGCAGCTCCGGGCGGCTGGCCACCTCGCGGGCCACCGCGCACACCGGTACGCGGTCGAAGATCCAACCCTGGATGCGGGCCCCGGCGGATGCGAGCACCAACGCCCCGAGAATAACGGTCGCCGCCAGCACCGGCTGTCCGAGCAAGCCCACCATGAGAAACGCGCCGATCGCGATTCCCACGGCGCCCCCTTGCAGGACGCGCAGCGGCTCCACCGGTCCCAGCGAGGCCGCGAAGTGGCTCATCCGGCCCCACACCCCTCCCGCGTAGTAGGCCGGCAGCACCGCCATCGCGGCCAGACCCAGTCCCTGCGCCAGAGACACTGCCTTGTTTCCGTCGGTGAACTCCCACGCAACCGCGAAGGCCGCGCCCGCGGCCAGCGCGCCAAGCAGCCCCCGCCACCCCCGCCCCATCCCGGTCACCACCTGGTCCTCCGCCCCGGCTCCCACCTTGACGCCGACCGCCAGCGCCACCCCGCTGGCAACGATCAGTACGGTGGCCGCCCGCGCGAGTCCGGGGGCATTGTACAGGAGCACCCCCGCCGCGGTCGCCAGGGCGGCCGCCAGCGCCATTCCCGTCAGCAACGAAGGGAGCCAGAGCAGCCTCCGCGCCCGCGCTCCCGAGCGGTCTCCCGCGTCGTCCGGCTTCACCGGGCCTTCAACTCGGCCAGAATGTTGCGATAGCTGCGCAGCCGCCGACGCTGGATCCTGCCCTGCGCGGCCGCCACCCGAACCGCGCAATCCGGCTCCTGAAGGTGTAGGCAATCATTGAAGTGGCAGCGTCCCAGCCACGGCCGGAAGTCGGCAAAGCAGTGAGCCAGGCGCACCGGCACCACCTCCGGCGCACCGGTATCGGAGAATCCGGGCGTATCGGCCACCTGACCGCCCCTCTTCAGCGCAATCAAACGGCTGGACACGGTTGTGTGACGACCGGCCCGCGACCGCCGCCCCACCGAGCGCGTTAGCAGCTCCAGACCCGGCTGAATCGCATTGAGCAGCGACGACTTCCCCACCCCCGACGGCCCGACCAGGATCGACGATCCGCTACGAATCACCGCATCGAAGCGCGCGAGGCCCTCGCCGGTCACCGCCGAAACGGTCAGCACCCGGTACCTCGCGCGCTCGTAGCACTCGGTGAGCGCCTCCGTCGCCGAACGCCCCCGCGCGAGATCCACCTTGTTGAGCACCACAACGCAGTCCATTCCCGCCGCTTCGCCCAACACGAGCATACGGTCGATCACGGCGTGCGACGGCGGTGGATCGGCGACCGAGGCAACCACGAGCAGATTGTCGAGGTTGGCCGCCACCACCTTCGCAAAGCGAGCCCGCGAACTCCGCCGCCACAGACTGGTCCGGCGCGGCAGCACGGCCTCGATCACCGCGCCATCCTTCTCGTCGATCGCGACCTCGACGCGGTCGCCGATCACGATCCGGTCGCGAGAGCGTCCACGTTTGATCCGCCCGCGCAGCGAGGCCTTCACCAGATCGTCGGCGGTGCGCACCCGGTACACGCCGCCCACGGTCTCGACGACCTGCCCCCGCGTGCGACCGGGACTCACCACACGGACGCGCTGCTGGATGGAGCGTTCCCGTTGCCTGGAGGGTCGCCGCGGCCCCACCAGGAGAAACCAACCCCGGCGGTTACGCCGCGAACGACTTGAGCGCCTTGCCCTTGGCGCCCTCGCGCAGCCGCTTCAGCGCCCGGTCGCGCAGTTGCCGGATCCGCTCCCGCGTGACGCCCAGCACATTGCCGATCTCCTCCAGGGTGTGCTCGCGCTTCCCCTCAAGCCCGAAGTAAAGACGCAGGACCTTCGCGTCGCGGGGATTGAGGGTGTTCAGCGCCGTGCTCACCGCTTCGGTCAGCAACCGGTTCTCGACCTCCAGCTCGGGCTCGGCAGCCTCCTCGGTGATGAAGCGCTCCACGAGTTGCGAGTCTTCGCTGTCGCCGATCGGTGCGTCCAGGCGGATCTCTGCGGCATTGAGCGTCTGCAGCGACTCCACCAACTGCGGCGTGAGCCGGGTTGCCTCTCCCAGCTCCTCGCTCGTCGGATCGCGTCCCAGCTCCTGCTTGAGCCGCTCCTTCTCGCGGAAGATGCGCGCCAGGTCGGAGGCCCGGTTCAGGGGCACCCGCACCGGCCGGCCGTGATTCGCGAGCGATGCGAGGATCGCCTGCCGAATCCACCATACCGCGTAGGAGATGAACTTCACCCCCTGCTCCGGGTCGAACTTCCGCGCGGCCGTCACCAGCCCGACATTCCCCTCCTGGATCAGGTCCGTGAGGGAGACGCCGCGGTTCTGGTACTTCTTGGCGACGCTGATGACGAAGCGCAGGTTCGCCCTGGCGAGCGCCTGGATCGCTTCCTCGTCGCCTTTCTGGGCCTTTGCCCCCAAAATCTTCTCCATTTCGGGGGTGATCAGCTCGTGACGGCTGACGTCGCGCAGGTACTGATCGAGCGCCGTCTTCTCGTCCAGGCTTGCGTCGAAGCCCGTAAGCAGGTTCACGTTCTTCTTCCGGGTCCGCCGTTTCTTTGCGGCCATGATTCCACTCACTCCTTCATGATCCAGAGGCCGGCACGACCGATTCAGGGCCGATTCCGGCGCGTAGCGTGTACAGCCGTTCAAGATGGGGGCGCTTTGCCAATTCGTCAAGAGAGACGCCCATCCAGTCCATGGAGATGCGCGCGCTGGGCATCAGGGTTGCCTGCGCGGGATTCATCCTTCCTCCTTCGGCCGGGCAAGACGGTCGAGCAGCCAGCCGGGTTCCACCGTCCGTCGCTCGAAGGTGAACAGCCTTAGAACCCTCGCTGTACGGTAGAGTTGCTCCGCAAGCTTCGGCAGATCGATCAGCCCCGGAATCCCCGCCTTCCCCAGCCGCATGGTCCGTCCTCCCCGGTCCACCAGCAGATCCAGTTGGAACATCGCTCCGGTGACGGGAAAATCGAGAATCACCTCGCCCGGGGCCAGCCCCAAATCCGCCGCAACACCATCTTCCCAGCGTCGCTTCTCCGCAGTGTCTCCGCTTACCCACGCCGGCAGAATCCGTTCCTCAAGCTGCCAGGCCGGGATCTCGGCGGCCCGCTTGGGAAGCCTTCGGTGGAGCAGAGCCGGAAGCCAGCGCCGGTCCAGCCGTTTCGCGACATCGCTCGTTGCCATCCGCGCCCGCCTCCGCAGATCGAAGAGGAGCTCCTCGTCGGTGGGTCCAACCAGGTCCACGGGAGAAAGCAGTCCAGCCTCGACCGCCCGCTCCACGATGCGCTTGTAGAGTCCAGTCGCCGCCCGCACCGCGTGATGCCAGTAGACGTTGCGAAACATCTGGTACTTGGCGAAGAGAAGCGATTCCAGCGTGCTCACCGCGCGCGCCCGCACCCCCACCTCCCAGGCCCCCGTTGCCGGATCCCGCAGAATGGCGAGTCCCTCAAGAAGCCGCTCGACATCGACTTCGCCGTAGGGAACGCCGCAGAAACGGGCGTCGCGGCGCAGGTACTCCATCTTGTCCAGATCCAGGCTGCCGCTCACCAGACCGCGCAGCGCACAGCTTCCCCTTCCCCGAATGATGCGCAAGATCTTTTCTGGAGCATTGTCGCCCAACGGTTCCAGCGCCTTCTTCAGCTCGGGAGACTCGAAGAAGAGAGCGCTCATCCGCTCGTGGTCGCCCGCAATCCGCTCCGGCTCCAGCTCCTCCAGCGCGTGCGAGAAGGCGTAGTGACCGATGTCGTGGAGAAGCGCCGCGTAGGGAATCAGCTCTTCGCCCCGCCAGACCTCGGCGGGAACGCGGGAATGTGTCTTGAGGATGCGAAGCGCCCGCACGGCCAGGTGATAGACGCCGAGCGCGTGATCGAAGCGCGTGTGCGTGGCGCCGGGATAGACGAGGTGGGCCAGACCGAGCTGGCGGATGTAGCGGAGGCGCTGATAGGGCGGCGTATCGATGATCGAGGCGGCCACCCGATCGACGCGGATCGTGTTCCAGACCGGATCACGGATGACGATGGAGGAGCCATGAATGGACATGGAGCGCCAGAATAGCGCCTGGGGGTGCAGGATGCAACTGACCCATTAGGACGCTGCGCAAGAGCGCAGCCGGAAATGTGCGCGAGCGACGGGCGGGCCTGGAGCGGTTGCCCAGGACGGCGAGGGCCGCCGCCTTCTCCCCTCTTGACCCATACCGAACAAATCACGAAGTTGGCGGGATGATGAGATGCGATTCGCTGAAGGCGTCGTTGCGTGAACGGGTCCGCGCCACCGCCGAGAACCGCCCGGGGGTGTACCGCTGGCTGGCCGCCGACGGCCGGGTCCTCTATGTGGGAAAGTCGGTCCGGCTGCGCTCGCGTCTCCTCTCGTACTTTCGCGCGGATGGGGGCAAGACGGTCCGCCTGGTTGCGCAATCCACCGATCTGTGCTGGGAATACGCCCCGAACGAGTTCGCCGCGCTCCTGCGCGAGATGCGGCTGATCCGCGCCTGGCAACCCGAGTTCAATGTGCAGCACAAGCGAGATCGCCGGTACGGCTTCATCCGCCTGACGAGCGAGACGGCGCCCCGGATCGTGCCGGATACCCGGGTCCGCAACGACGGTGCGCGCTACTACGGCCCCTTTGCGCAGCGGCGCTGGCTGGCGCGCGCGGTCCACGAGCTATCGCTCGCAACCGGTCTCCGCGACTGCGCGGCCGACACTCCCGTTCACTTCGCCGACCAGCTCGAGCTGTTTGCCGCGCCGCGCACCCCGCACTGTCTCCGCGGCGAGACCGGAAGTTGCCCCGCGCCCTGTGCCGGGGGCTGCACGGCGGCCGAATACAGCGAACGGGTGGCGCTTGTGCGCGATTTCCTGGAGGCCCGTAGCCAAACGCCCCTCCGGGTCCTGTCGGAGCGGCTGGAAGCGGCGACCGGCCGGCTGGAGTTCGAGTATGCCGCGCGAATTCGCGACCGGATCGCGGCGTTGGAAAAGCTCTGGAGCCATCTCTCGGTGTTCCGTGGCCGCATCGGGGAGCTCAGCCTGGTGTATCCGGTGCCGGGATTCGACGGCGACGACCGCACCTACCTGATTCGGCGCGGCCGCACCTGGGGCGAGATACCACCGCGCGGTTCCGGCCGGGGGCGCGGCAAGACCGAGGCGGTGGTGCGCGAAGCGCTCCGTCCCGCACCCGCCGACCTGGACGCCGGCCTGGATGGGGACGCCGCAGCGGAGGTCCTGCTCACCGTGAGCTGGTTCAACCGACGGCCCGAGGAACGCCGCCGTGCGATGGAGGTGGAGGAGTGGCTGGGGGGCGGGGTGGGCGAGACCTGATCAAAGCGGCACCTGCTTCCGCCTTGGGGAACCTCGTATCCCCGGAGACATCCGGCTTCGCCGATTGTGTGGGCTTCAAGGCCTGTCGCTATTGCAAATCCTCGGGCGTGGATGCCGACGCGTCGAGTCCGAAGGCAAGGCACCGAAAGTAGTCGTCAATGCGTCTGTACTCCGAATCGTCCGAGCCCATGAAGTCTCTCAATCTTCGGATCGCTTCGTCTCTGGCCTCGGGGGCGGACATTTCGACAAGCTCGTCGCTGGAGAGGATTTCCTGGTCAAAGACCCGATGCCAACCATAGCCGTTGTCCCGCACCAGGTATTTCTCCGGCCTGGTTCGGTTGATCGGCGTGGCCTGAAGGAAATCCCTTAACCGGTCAAGCGGGTCCTGCTCCTCCGGTCGGGGTGCGTACAGGTAGAAGGCTACGCGAACCATGGATTGCGCAAATGTCATTCCCCAGGCAAGGAAGAGCTCTCCGCCACCCAGTCCTCTCGCGATCTTGGCCAGATCCGGGTTGGTCCAGTTCAGCCAATAGACGCCTTGCCTGGCATTATGAGTGAAATGGAGCTTGCAGCCTTGCCCCTTCAGCCAATCTCCCACCGCTTGTCGCACACCCTTCGGATCGTGCCTGGACTCCCGCACCAGCCTGACAACCGTGTCGCGGTACTCCTTCCGGTCGGCCGGCACCATCCTCTGGACACCGGCGTCGCCGTCCTTCTCCAAGGCTCGGCGCATCTCCTTCAGGATGGAGCGATGGTCGTCAAGAAGTGCTCTGAAGGTGCTCGCCGCAGGAGGCACGAACCATCTCTCGACCATGTCGTGGTACTGCTGGATGAAGGCCTGTACGCTTGCAGACGGAAACCCTCCGGCGCCAAGGACTGAACCGATTTCCTTGCGGACGGAATCCCAACCAACATGGGCAATGCGCGGGAACTTCACACTCCCGTCCGGCGAGGTGGTCAACAGGACGCCTTTCACCGTGTGGCCCTTGTGCTTTCCCTCGAGCTTCTTGACGTAGTCCATGATCTGGCGAAGATGGTCGGAAGACGCGGGTTCCGTCTTGTTCTCGACGGCAATCCAATACCTCTCCCGCCTGAAGCGAACCGTGATGTCGACGTAGTCCCGCTCTCTCCAGACATCGACATTCGCCGCCTCGAAGCTGGCTTCGGACAGAGGCTCCAATGCTCCCGCCCCGAGTCGCCCATTGACCTGGTTGACGAACCACTTCAGAAACCGCGAGCCGATGCCGTGGGTCTCGGCGGGCCGGAGCAGCCAGGCCAGGACGTTGCTGTGGCGAATCTCGTAATCCGCGTACCGGAGAACGTCGAAAGTGTTGAATTCCCCTGGCTTCACGAGCTCCCGATGGTACGCCCGAAACCGCCGGTCTTCGATCAGTTCTTGAACGACCATGGCGTTCACCCCGTGCGCACCGACGGCCGTCCACACCGCGAGACGCCCGGCTTCCGGCCTTCCAGCGCCGCCAGCGCATCTCGTCCCGGATACGCCGCCAACCCGGCCGCGGTCACCTGTCCCGCCTCGATCAGCACCTCCATGCGGGCCAGGTTGCGCGCACTCCAACTGCTGCGGCTCCGCCGTGGCGTGAAGCGAATCTTGTAGCTCTTGTCGTCGATCGTCCGCTTCATTCCGTCGATCCAGCCGAAGCAGAGCGCCTGGTCGATCGCTTGGGCGATGGACACGGTTTGCAGTCCGGTCCCCTTCTTGTAGAGGCCCACCCAGAGCACCTCCTCCGCGTCGTGGCATTCCCTGAACCAGGTGCGCAGTTCGGCCGCCGTGGCGAAGAAACGGGGGTGCTCGGCATTGCCGGGAGCGACTGGATTGCTCATTTGGGACATTGGGCCAGGTTGCGGGTGGCACGGGTGGCGGGCCGGTTCATTGGGGGATACCGACCGCAGGCCGACAGGGTGGCCGCAGGCTCGGCGTCGGCGCGTGGAGCCACCGGTCGCACCCTCATTGCGGCGTCAATACATGGCGCTCGGCCGCGACCGACTCCACCCGTTCGCGCGAGTAGAAGACCGGGAAGAAGCGATCGTTCGCCCAGAGATCGAAGAGGTTGTCGTAGAAGGGGGAATCGGGATCGCCGGATTGGCCCGGGGTGTTGCTGCCCACCGCGCGGTCCCAGTCGCCCGTGTCCACGATGATGCGAAACGACGCGCCCGAGGTCTGGTTGTCGCCGCCGCCGGTGTTGTTGAGGGTGTAGCTGTTGCCGCCGCGCGGGTGCGGTCCGACGGTCAGGCGGTCGGCGATGTCGGGCGACGACGCACGGGAGAGCGGGTGACGGATCGTGGCGTGTTTATAGTCGGGCTGCCCGTACTGCCACCGATCCATGTCGGGGCCGAGTTTGTCGCGCAGTCCCGCCACCGCCTCCTCCAGGCTGCGCAGCAGAACCGCGTTCCGCCCGGCCACCGGATCTTCGCCGAACTCGCCCCCGGGCGCGGTCAGGTGCCCGATCACCTTGGCGAGCGCCATCCCGCCCAGCAGGCGCCGCTGGCTCTCCGGGACGAAGACCGCGCGCACATTGGCCCGCACCCGCGCCTCGAAGGCGTTGTAGATCCCGGCCGCAACCGAGTTAGACGCCAGCACGAAGTCCCAGCCGAGGAGCAGTCGGCGTGCCCGCTCGGTTTCGGGGTCGCCGGCCGCACCCACGTGTCGCAGCATCGGGGCGATCGTCCGCGCCGGGATCGAGTGATAATCGGTCTGCAGAGCCATCATGTCGGCCATGGAATGAAGCCGTCCCGAGCCGAGGACCTCCACCGCGCGCGCCCAGCGATAGGGATCGGACCATTCGAATCCGATCGCGTCCATGTACGGGTAGTCGGCGGGAGTGAGGTGATTGTTGGCGGTGGCGAAGAATCCCTCCGGCGGGTTGAGGATGCTGGGCTTGGCCCTGATCGGCAGGTAGCCGTCCCACTCGTAGCGGCCGTCGCCGGGGACCGGAACCAGTCCCGACCAGTTGCGGCGAATCGGGGCAATTCCCACCGCCTGCCAGCCGATGTTCCCCTCGCGGTCCGCCCAGATCATGTTCTCGCCGGGGATGTTGGAGTAGTTGCACGCCTCGACGAATTCCTCCCAGGTGCGCGCCTGGTCCATGCGCAGACTCGCCAGGTAGGGGGCGCCGCCGGGTTCCAGCCAGGCCGCGCGCACCGCGTAGGCAACCCCCGCGTCGTGATTCTCGAAGACGACCGGCCCGTGGCGCGTGTACTTGAGCTCGGCCGTGTGCGGAGACTGCCCCTTCACGGGCATCTCCTCGGTGATCACGGTCATCTCCGCCCAGGCGCCCTGGTAGCGGTAGCGGTTGGGGTTCTCCGGGTCGGTCTCGTAGACGTACAGATCCTCGCCGTCGGTGCGGAAGACGGTCAGTCCCCAGGCGCCGTACTCGTTGTGGCCGATGCTCACGCCGGGGATCTCGGGTTCGCCGCCGCCGATCACATTCCAGCCGGGCCCGACCAGGTGGACCCAGTAGCGCAGCGATGGCGCCGATTGCGCGCGGTGCGGGTCGTTGGCCATGAGGGGGAAGCCGCTCTCGCTCAGACGCCCGCTGACGACCCAGTTGTTGGAGCCAAGGCTCTCGTAGTCCGGCCAGCCCAGCGGATCCTGCCAGCTCGGGGCGTCTGCATACCGTCCAGCGTCCGGTGCGGTGGCTCGTCCCGCTGCACCCTGCTCAGCCGTCCGCGTGGAGGCGTCCCGCAACGCTGCCTCCACCCTCGCAAACGCTTCTTCGTCGCCCCTGTATTCGGGAGCCAGATCCTCGGGACGGAAGCGGATGGAGCCGCGAAAGGCGTTGTAGAGCCGAAGGATATCCTGGTTCAGGAGCTCGCCGTCGATGGCTGGATCGAGGTTGATTTCGGGATCGCCCGGGTGGAAATTCGCGACCCGCTTGACCGCCTCGGCCCCCACCGCCGCCACCGCCCGTCCGTAGTTCAGCTCGGCGCCGATATTCCCCAGCAGCCCCTGGTGGCGCGAGATCACGACCTCGGGGGTCCAACGCTGCGGGCGAATTCCGAGCATCTCGAACTCGATCGGAAGCAGATCGGGATTGGCCTCGGTTTCGGCGATGTAGGCATTGACACCATCCACATAGGCGGGAATGATGACGGAGCCGCGGTCGTGGTAGTGGTTCATCTCCTGCGTCATGTCGCCGCGGAAACGGAAGAGGCGGAAGCCGATGTCGCGCTCGAGCTCCCCCGCGCCCAACATGGCGGCGACCGTTCCGGTGGCCTGCGCGCGCCACACCTCGAACTGGAAGAGGCGGTCGCGGGCGGCGGCGTAGCCCTGTGCAAAGAAGAGGTCGTATTCAGTCTCGGCGTAGATGTGGTTGATGCCCCAGCGGTCGCGAATGATCTCGACGGGAGCCTGGAGGCCGGGAACGGTGATGCGACGGGGCAGGGCGGTGGCCGGATCGAAGGGGCCGCTGCCGGGTTCGTTGCGTGGAGCGGGGACGACGGCCTGCGAAGCCGGTGCGATGACGCGCCGAGCGGGAGCGGTCTGGGGGGTGGCGGGGGTGGGCACGGGGGGAAGGAGGGCCAGGGCGGCAGCCAGCGGAGGAAGCGATCGGAGAATGGACATGGGGGAGCGCGGGGCCTAAAGGAAACCGTTCGGAGGAGCGGGACACAAGGTAGCGCCGGGGGGTGGGTTTGCAACGAGCCCGGGCCGGATTCGTTGGTTGTGGACTGGAGCGATGGCCCCCTCGGGAAAGCGGCTGATCCCCTGGGAATCAGATCACTCGAATCGGACCCGGATAGCGTCCCACCTGCTTGTCGGCGGTCAGCAGGGCAAGCCCCTCTACCTGCGCCTGGGCCACGAGGATGCGGTCGAAGGGATCCTTGTGGATTGCGGGCAACAGATCCACCATCGCCGCATGCGCCCCGGTTACCGGCAGTTCGGTGTAGTCGTTCTCCAGCAGTGACCGTCGCAGCAGGCGCGCATCGACCTGGAAGTCGGTTCGGCCCAGGCCGCTCTTGATCGCAATCTCCCACAGCGACGCGGCGCTGAAGACCAGCTCGGTACGCGGGTCATCCATCTGTTCCCGCAGGCGCCGGGGAAGACGCTCGGGGGATGCGGCCGCCCAGAGAAGAACATGGGTGTCCAGGAGAAGGGTCACGATTCGCCCGTGAAGGCGGCTTCGATCTCGCTCTTGCCCATGGTGTCGAAGTCGTCGGGAACCGCGACTCGGCCCTTCAGGAATCCGGTGCGGCGGCTCCCGTACGCGGGCGCCTCGATCGAAATGACCCGCACCAGGGGCCGGCCGGCGCGCGCGATGACAAAGGGGTCGCCGGCGACAGCCTCCCGCACGAGACGGGAGAGATGAGTCTTGGCTTCGTGCATGTTGATGGTCCGCATCGGTGTCCTCCTGTAAGTCTGGTCAGGTAGACTAAACCATTTCGGCCGCGGAGTAAAGCTTGCGACCACCTGCTTGGCCGGGGAACGCCCCCTCAACCCTCCCAGGTCACCCGCCCCCCCGCCACCGTGCGCACCACCGGGATTTCCTTGATCGCGTCCGGGTCCGCGTCGTGCGGGTCGCTCTCCAGCACCACGAAGTCGGCCAGCTTGCCCGCCGTCACCGAGCCCTTGACCTCTTCCTCAAAGGACGCGTAGGCGCCGCCCATCGTGCAGATCCGCATCGCTTCCGCGACGGTGATCCGCTGGCTCGGGCCCCAGACGCGCCCGTCGAAGTCCTTGCGCGTCACCATGCTCTGGATCGCCATGAGCGGTTCATAGGGCCCTGGAGTGTAATCCGACGCGGGCGCCACCGGAATCTCGTAGTCGAGGAAGGAGCGGTGGGCGAACATCCACTCCATCTTGTCCGGTCCGTACTCGACCCACTTGTTGCCGTGGTAGTGGGCGTAGGTGTAGAAGGGAGTCGGGACCGCCCCGGCCGCCTTGATCCGCGCGAGCAACTCGGGGTTCACGAGCGAGCAGTGTTCGATGCGATGTCTGGGATTCGGCCTGGGCCACAGCTCCTGGACACGCTCGTACGCGTTGAGGACCATCGCGATCGTCACGTCGCCGTTGGCGTGAATCCCCACCTGCCAGTTCGCGCGGTGCGCCACCTCCACCGCCTCGTGGATCTCCTCCTGGCTCATGGTGAGGATTCCGTGGTCGTCGGGGCGGCCCACGTACGGCGTGCTCATGCGCATCGTGCGCTCCGAAGCCGAGCCGTCGGCGCCGTACTTGACCCCGCCCACGCGCAGCCACTCGTCCCCGAACCCGGTCGCTACCCCGGCCTGGCGCAGACCCTGGTACGGACCCCGCATCATCATGTAGACGCGGCAGCTCAGCTCGCCGTTCCGATAGGCGGCGCTGTAGGCCTCCACGCTGTTCGCCGAGGTGCCCGCATCGTGGAACGAGGTGAGCCCGGCCTGCGCCATCAGCTCGGTGATCAGCTTCACGCCCGCGCGGCGGTCGTCGTCCGAGTGCGTGTTCGGAATCAGCGACGAGAAGACGTAGTTCGCCCGCTCCGCCACCAGTCCGGTCAGCTCCCCGCCCTCGCGGTAGAACCTGCCGCCCTGCGGATCGGGGGTCTCGGCCGTGACGCCCGCCAGCGCAAAGGCGCGCGAATTGTAGACGCTCGTGTGTCCCCCCCGGTGCCCCACCACCGCCGGATGATCCGGCACCGCCTCGTCCAGGTCAAGCCGGTTCAGCGGCCTCCCCTCGGCCAGCTTGGTGTCGTCGTACTTGAAGCCCCGAATCCACTCGCCCGGCGGCGTTTCGCGGGCGCGCTCGGCCATGCGCTCCTTGATTTCGGCCACGCTGCGCACATCCACATTCACATCCTTGAGCTCGCGGACGCCCGCGCCGGCCGGGTGCGTGTGCGCATCGATGAAGCCGGGGGTGATCACCGCGTCGCCATGGTCGAAGACCCGCGTGTCCGGTCCGCGCAGCGCCTCCACCTCGTCCCGCGATCCGACCGCGAGAAAGCGCCCCGCGCGCACCGCCAGCGATTCGGCTGCGGGGTTGGCGTCGTCCATCGTGTGAATGAGGCGGCCGTGGACGATCAGATCAGCCCGGGCCCCTCCGCGCGACCCTGAGCCTGAACCCGATCCGGTCGTTCTTCCGCATCCCCCAATCAGCCCCGCACCGGCCGTACCGGCGGCCAATCCCAGAAAGCGCCCGCGCGACAGCGTCTTCATCGGTCTCCTCCTCGCGAATGTCCTGTGGCCTCGCACAGGTCTGGGGCGGCACCGCCATCGTCGGCCGGCGCCCACGCGGAACCGCTCCCACCGAGCGGTCCCTGTCTACCTCACTCTATCTCCGATCCTGCTTCCGCGCACCGCCGTGATCGCCGGGAAGGCCTTGTGCGATTCGCGGTCATAGGAGAAGTAGATGAAGGAGACGCGACCCTTGAAGCGCCATCCGGCCAGGAATCCCCACACGCGCGAGTCCAGGCTGTCTTCGCGATTGTCGCCCATCATGAAGTAGTGGTTCGCCGGCGCCACAATCGGACCCCAGTTGTCGCGGGTCGGGCTGTAGTCGTCGCGGGGGCCGCCGACCAGGTGGGCGTTCTGCCACAGCATCGACGGCTGCGCGTTGTCGGGCGTCCCGAGCTGAATCACGTAGGGCTCGTCCTGCCGCGCGCCATTCACGAAGAGAATCTGGTCGCGCATCTCGAGCGTGTCGCCGGGCATGCCCACCACGCGCTTCACGATCGTCATGTTCTCTTCGTGGTGCGGATCGAAGACGAGGACCTCGCCGCGCCGGGGTTCCGAGTAGGCGGGCAGCCGCCAGTCGGTGAAGGGAATGCGCGCACCCATCGCCAGCTTGTTGACGGCCAGGTAGTCCCCTACCAGGAGGGTGTTCTTCATGGAGCCGGATTCGATGAAGTAGGTGTCGAGCAGGAAGACGCGCAGCAACACCACGATGATCAGCGCCGGCACCATCGAGCGGATCCAGGCCAGCATTCCCCCGCTCTTTTCCTTTGCCTTAGCCACGGACCGTCCACCTCCCATCTCCCGCTACCTCCCCGCGCGCCGCCCGGAAGGGACCGCCCACCACCCGCTTCACGTCGTCCATCAGGGCGGCCGCGCCCGGAGGCGGCTGCGTGCACAGACTCACCACGATCGTCGCGGCAAATCCCGCCGCGAAGCCCGGTATCATTTCGTACAGGTCATACACCATGTTTTTGATCGCCACCGTGCCGGAATCGAAGAGGGGCAGCACCCAGATCACCGCCGTGAGGAAGCCGGCGATCATTCCCCACAGCGCGCCCTGCCGCGTGGTCCGCTTCCAGAAAAGCGAACAGAGCACCACCGGCGTGAAGGCCGACGCGAGCCCCGACCAGGCAAAGAGAATGAACCAGAAGATCATCCGCGACTCCCCGATCGCGAAGGCGAATCCACCCAGGCCGATCACGACCGTCAGCACGCGGCCAATCCACGAGAAGCGCCGCTCCGGCCACTCCGGCTTCAGCACCTTCTGGAAGAGATCGCGCACCACCGCCGACGAAGCCAGGATCAACAGCGAATCCACCGTCGACATGATCGCCGCCAGCACCACCACCAGGATCAGTCCCGCAAGCACCGCCGGAAAGAGTTCCGTGGACATCACCGGCAGGATCGTCTCGTGGTCGGCCAGCCCGGGAAAAAGATAGCGCCCCGCCACCCCCGTCAGCACCGCCCCGATATCGAAGACCACAATGCAGACGACCGCCATCACCCCACCCTGGCCGATCTCCCGCCGTCCCCGCGCCGCCATGAAGCGCGTCAGCAGTTGCGGCGCCCCCAGGAAGGCCAGCCCGATCCCCGCGAAGCTCAGCGCGCTCATCACGCCCATCGTCGAAAAGCCGTGTTCGCCCATCGGCAGAAGCAGAGCCGGATCGATCGCGCCGATTCCCGCCATCAGCTCGCCCCAGCCCCCCGCCTTCCAGATCCCGTAGGCCGGCAGCAGGAGCAGGCAGAGGAACATCAGCACCCCCTGCACCACGTCGCTGTACGCCACCGCTTTGAAGCCGCCGATGCTCGTGTAGAGGAAGATCACCGCCGCGCCCAGAACCACGCCCCACTCGTAGCTCATCCCCAGAAACGACGAAAACGCCTTCCCCGATGCCGTGAGCTGCGCCGCCGTGTAGGCCCCCACCATCGCGAAGATGATCACCGCGCTCACCAGCCGCAGTCCGTGCGCCCGATCCGCGAAGCGGTCCGCCAGATAGTCCGGCACGGTAATCGCGTCGTAGCGGTCGGTGAACTCCTTGAAGGGCCGCGCCACAACCGACCACGCCAGCGCCACCCCAAGCACCTCGCCGAGCACCACCCAGAGCGCGTGGAATCCGACCAGGTAGCCCATCCCCGTCAGCCCCAGGAGCAGCCAGCCGCTCTCGCCCGTCGTGTTGGCCGAGAAGGCGATCACCCACGACGGCAGCCGCTTGCCAGCCACATAGAACCCCGCCACGGAACGGCTTTCGCGACTCGCCCACCAGGCAATTCCCACAAGAACCACAAAGTAGGAAACAAGCACGCCGATCATCGCGCCGCCGCCACTGCCCGCGCCCACCGGTCAGCGCCCCACATCCGTTGAGCCTGCGGGGGCCTGCGGCCCACCATTTTCGTCGTCGCCGCGGCGGTGTATGCGGCGCGCAGCCACCACTAGCACCAATCCGGGAAGCACCGCGAGCGCCATCAGCGCCCAGCTCCCGAGGGGAAGTCCGCCCATCATCTCCGTCTCCTCCCGGCGCGGCCGGTCAGCGGTTCGCCTCAACGGTCCGGCAGGCGCGCCCCAGCCGGTCCAGCGCTTCGTCCACCTCGGCCTCCGAGATCAGGAGCGAGGGCCCGATCCGGATCACATGCCCGTGTAGCCCCCCGATCCCGATCAGCAGCCCCTCGTCGCGGGCGGCACTCAGAAGCATCCCGGCCAGGCGCGGGGCCGGCTCCCTACCGACCGGGTCCTCGACGAGTTCCAGCGCCTGCATGAGTCCCATGCCGCGCACATCGCCGATCCAGGAGTGTTCCGTCTGCAGCGATTCCAGCCCCCGTCTGAGCCGATCGCCGCGACGATGGGCCCGCGTCCGCACATCTTCCGCCCGCATAACCCCGAGGGTTGCCACCATCGCCGCCATGCAGACCGGGTTGCCGCCGAAGGTCGAGATCGTCTTGCCGCGCCAGCTCCCCGCGATCTCCGGGGTCGCGATCGTTGCGGCGACCGGCATTCCCCCCGCGATTCCCTTCGCCATCACCATGATGTCGGGGGTTGTGTCCCAGTGCTCGATCCCGAACCAGCGGCGTCCGGTGCGTCCGAACCCGGCCTGCACCTCGTCCGCAATGAAGACCCCGCCGTACGACCGAATGATCTCCGCCATCCGCTGAAAGTACCCGCGCGGCGGCACGATGTAGCCGCCCACCCCCTGAATTGTCTCGGCGATGAAGGCGGCGGGGCGGCCATTGGTGGTCGTCTCGATCACCTCGATCAGGTCCTGCGCGTAGATCTCGACCAGCTCCTCGTCGGTCCTGTCGCCGAAGGGAGCGCGGTAGGGATAGGGCGAGAGCGCGTGCGTGATTCCGGTAACGGTGCTGGGCAAGACCCGCCAGGGAGCGTGTCCGGTGACGGCGGCGGCCATGCTGGTGCGGCCGTGGTAACCCTGCCGGAGCCCGACGATCTCGGTGCGCCCGGTGTGCAGACGGGCAAGCTGGAGCGCGGTCTCGATCGCCTCGGTGCCGCTGTTCAGAAAGAAGGTGCGGCTCAGGTCGCCCGGCGCAATCTCGGCCAGCGCCCGGCCGGCCTCAATCTGGCGGTCGTTGACGTAGAGCGTCGAAAGGTGCCCCACCCGCGCGGCCTGCTCCTGGATCGCGGCGACGACGGTGGGATGGCAGTGGCCCAACGAGGTCGTGAGGATTCCGGCGAAGGCATCCAGGTATTCGCGGCCGTCGTAGTCGCGCACGCGGCACCCGGACCCCTCGGCGATCGCCAGCGGTTCGGCGTAGAGCGGCTGAACGCAGTCGAAGATGTAGCGCCGCTGCTCGGCGAAGATCTCCGGCCCGCGGCGGGCTGTGGCTTGCATGGGGGCTCCGGTTGCAGTGGGACCGGTCGGGGGTCATCGAACCGGCGACAATCATTTTCGTGCCTCCCGGTCGGCACGTCCACCCTTCGGCTTGACATGCGTGAGCTCTCCGCTCTATTGTTCGGTCGTTCATCGGACGAGGATGACGAAGAGTTCGCCCAGTGCGTGGAAGGGATCATGGAAAGTTGTGTCATCGGCTATCGTCGGTAGAGACACCAGCTTCGCGCTGCATCCGCCGTGCTTGAGGTCGCCGATGAATAGGGACTCGCCGTTGCACCGGCTCGCGCTGCGACGGCCGACGGCCTTGGCAGCGTTCGGATTCCTGGTCCTTGCCCCGGCCGGAGTCAACAGGGTACTTGCCCAGCCTTCCCTGGATGTTCAGGTGCGCGAGCTCTGGGCCACCGCCGGAGATCCGGGCTTCTCGAGCATTCGCGGAATGGCACAGTGGCCGGACGGGTCGGTGTGGATCGGGGACAACCGCCTGGCGGAGGTATCCGAAGTGTCCCCCGACGGCCGGAGCGTGCGAGTGGTGCTGCGGGAGGGAGAGGGTCCGGGCGAGGTGGGCCGAGTGCAACGGATTGACGAGTTGCCGGACGGCGGCATGGTGGTTCTCACGAACAGCCACTACGAGATCTTCCGCCCCGACAAGCGCTTCAGGCATCGGCGCATTGACCGTTCCAATATCTGGAAGTGGGGATTCGCAGTCTTCTCCGAGGGATTTATTCAGGCCGGGGGGTTTGGCTACAACCCTGACGGCGAGAATGCGCGGTTCGCCGTTCACCTTTTTGATGAACAGGGGCGGCACCAGCGGAGCTGGCATCCGGCGGCCGAGCACGACGATTGGGAGGCCGTGAGGTCCGCTTCGGGCGGGCCGCTTGCCCTGACGCGCGACGGGGGGATACTGGTCTCCGATGCCGCACCCTTCCGGATCACGCGGTACGAGTCCCTGCGCGGGAATGGGGGACGCGTACTCTTGGAGGACCAGTCCATCGTCAGCTCGTCGGAGCTGGACCGGGCGGTGACGCGAGTGAACACATCGGTCGCCTACACCAACGCGTGGTCCAAGTCGTTCTTTGTGCGCGAGATGGAGGACGGCAACATTCTCAACGTTGTCCGCGTGTTTCCAGAGAGCTCGACGGAAGGCCGGACCTCCAGCCTTTGGGTCGTCGTGTCGCCGGACGGCGAAGTGCTGGCGCGGACGCCGGTCGAACGCGGTTACAGCGTTTGGAACGATACTCCCGAGGGACACCTGCTCGCGTCGTATTGGGACTACGATCGGTCGGAAGGTGTCGCCGCCAAACTCGAGGTCACGACCACGGCGCGCTGAATCGCAGGTTGCTGATTGCACCAGGGCACTGACCGTACCAGGGCAACAAGACCCCTACCAGCGCGAAATCACCACCCGCTGATCGGTGAAGAACGACACGGCGTCGCGGCCCTGCGCCTTGAGATCGCCGTAGAAGGATTGGCGGGTTCCGCCGAAGGGGAAGAAGGCCATCGGCGCGGCCACCCCGATGTTGACGCCGATCATCGAGATTCCGGCGCGGTAGCGGAACTCGCGCGCGGCCCGGCCCGATGACGTGAAGATCGAGGCGGCGTTCCCGTAGCGGCTCCGGGCCAGCAGCTTGAGCGCGGCCTCCAGACTCGGCGCCCGCGTAAGCCCGGCGACCGGACCAAAGACCTCTTCGCGGCCAAGCGGCATCTCGGGCGTCACGTCTTCGAAGACGGTGGGACCGATCCAGTGGCCCTGCGGATACCCGGCCACGCGCAGGCCGCGGCCATCCATCAGGAGACGCGCGCCGTCGCTCTCGCCCCCATCGATGAAGGCCGCCACCCGGTCGCGGTGCGCCCCCGAGATGACCGGCCCCATGTCCACGCCGTCGTCGAGGCCGCGGCCGACCTTCAGCGAGGCCGCCCCGTCGAGGATCCCTTCGCGCACCGGCTCGTAGGCGTCGCCGACTCCGACGATCATCGATCCCGCCAGGCAACGCTGTCCCGCCGAACCGAAGACCGATCCCACCACCGCCTCGGCCACCATCTCCGGGTCGGCATCCGGCAGCGCGATCATGTGGTTCTTCGCGCCGCCCAGCGCCTGCACCCGCTTCCCCGCCGCCCCCGCCCTCCGGTAGACGATCTTCGCCACCCGGCTCGAGCCCACGAAGGAGACGCCCCGCACATCCGGGTGATCGATCAGCGCGTCGACCGCCTCGGCGCGGCCATGCACCACATTCAGCACCCCCGGCGGTAGCCCGGCCCGCGCGGCCAGCTCCACCACGCGCTGGTGCGTCAGCGGGTCCTGCTCGCTCGGCTTGAGGACGACGGTGTTCCCCGCGGCCACCGCATATGGCCAGAACCAGAGCGGAATCATGACGGGAAAGTTGTACGGCGTGACGACCGCGAAGACGCCCAGAGGCTGGCGCACGGTTTCGCAATCGATTCCGCGCGCGATGTCCTCGACGGTGTCGCCCATCATCAGGGTGGGCATCCCGGCGGCGTGCTCCACATTCTCGATGCCGCGCTGAATCTCGCCCCAGGTCTCGGGCACGTTCTTGCCGTGCTCGCGCGACAGGCTCACCGCGAGCTCGTCGTGGTGTTCGTCGAGCAACGCCTTGAGGCGGAAGAAGACGCGCGCGCGCTCCAGAACGGGGGTTCGGCGCCACTCGGGGAAGGCCGCGCTTGCCGCCGCCACCGCCTGGTCCACTTCGGCGGCGCCCGAGAGGGGAAGGCGCCCCAGCGCTTCGCCGGTGGCCGGATCGGTGACGGGTAGTTCCCCGCAGGCGCCCCGCGTGGACCACTCGCCCGCTATGTAATTGGGGGCGAGGCCGCGTGAGGTCGTCACCCTGCTTCCCCCCCTACGCCTCTATACCGGCTGCACGGGCCATGGCAACAATGCGCTCGTATTCGTCCTGCGCGACCGGCTGTACCGAAAGGCGGCTGCGATTGACGAGCACCATCTGCGCAAGTTCCTGTGTGGCGCGGATTTCCGGGAGGCTCACCATGCGCGGAAACCTTTCGACGAAGCGGACATCCACCATGAACCAGCGCGGTTTTTCGGGTGTGGCCTTCGGATCGAAGTACTTGCTGGCCGGGTCGAACTGGGTGTGGTCGGGGTAGGATTCGCGGCAGACCTCGGCGATTCCGACGGCTCCCGGGGGCCTGGCGTTGGAGTGGTAGAAGAGGACGCGGTCGCCGATTTTCATGCGGTCGCGCATCAGGTTGCGGGCGGCGTAGTTGCGAACCCCGTCCCAGAAGGTGACGCCGTCGCGCTCCAGATCGTCGATCGAGTAGGCGTAGGGCTCAGATTTCATGAGCCAGTACTGGCGATTCATGGTTGGTCGACCACCTGGGTGCGGGTTGGGGGCTGGAAGGGAAAGCGGGTGAGTCGCGCGGCCACATAGCCCTGTCCACCATCGGGCAGGCGAACCCGGAAGCGGTCGCCGGATGCCGCCAGAACCCGGAGCGGAATGCCGGGGGCAAGCTCGGCCAGCACCTCGTCGCGGGCGCCGGGCCCGGCGCGGAGGCGGACGCCGTTGCTGGCCACACTCACATGCTCGCCCAGAATGGAGAGATCGGCGGTCAGCTCGGTGGGGAGCGATGTCGGCCGGGTAAGGAGCGGCGCCGGATCGATTGGGCAGCTTCTGCGCCGGCTCCCGCAGTTCGGTTCCAAATCGCGGGGGCGATAGATCCCGAAGTGAAGGTGCGGAGGCGTCGTGCGCGCGTTACCGGTGTTGCCCACGAAGCCGAGGGTGTCGCCCGGTTCGACCCGCGCGCCTTCGCGAACGTACTGGCTGTCCAGGTGGGCGTAGTAGAAGCGGGTCCCCTCTTCGTCGCGGACCCACACGACCCGTCCGCCCAACCCGGCGTTTCCGACCCGGTAGGCGGTCCCGGCCGACGCCGCCAGGACCGGCGTGCCCCGCCGCGCGAAGATGTCCACGCCGTGATGCTCCCGGCGGCCGCCATCGCGGGGAGCGCCGAAACCGCTCTGGATCGAGCGCGTGGTGTGGCCCTCCACCGGAAAGGCGAAGACCGCCTCCTGCCCGAGCGACCGCCCCGGAGCAGTTCGGGCTGAATGCGCAGGATGTAGTCCCCCGCCCGCCAGCGATCCTCGTGCTCGAAGGTGCGGGCCAGCGAACCGGAGGAGAAGACGGGCCGCAGGGGATCGGACTCGTTGTTGGGTACGCGAAAAAGATCGATGAAGAGGCGGGTGTCCGCGGGCGCCTCCATCGAGACGCGGAAGGTGAGCTTGCGGCCGCGCGGTATGTGAACGCGGTACGCCACCGCCGACGGCTCCCCGGGCGTGATATGGCCGCGCTCCTCAAAGGGCGCCTCCACCTCCAGCGGTTCTTCGAGCGCGCCGGAGCCCGCCGCCGCCCAGTCGCGCGCCAGCGCTGTCTCGGCCAGCCCCGCCGCCGTCAACGAAGCCACATAGGCCTCGTGCGGAG
>CBDBZW010000001.1:0-143935 GCA_965213665.1 Longimicrobiales bacterium | reverse complement strand
GGCGCAAATGAAAGGTCTCTTCCATGTCAATCTTGACGAGCGCGCGCTTGAGCGGTCCGTAGGAGGTGTTGCGGTGAACGTCGCCCAGCAGGCAGATCCCGGCGCGGTCGAAGAAGCCGTTGGCCACTACCAGCTCGGCCCAGTTGTCGAGTGGCTGGTCAAAGCCGTAGGGATGCTTGAACTCGTGCGGTTCGCGTCCGTAGACGAGCTTTTCCTTCGAGACCCCCATGTCCTCCAGAAGCCGGTAGGCGATGTTGGCGTGGGCCAGCTCGTCCTGGATGATCGCGTGGGCGCTGACCTGGGTGTTGGTCGAGGGAGCGTGGCGCGCGGCCATCCAGTAGGCGGGGGCGCTCATGAGCTCGGTGTCGGCCTGCACCGTCAGTTGAACGATAATCGCCTTGCGGTACCCGGGGGTCATCTCGGTGGGGGATTCGAGGATGTGACCCTTGCGAATCCGCTCCTTCAGCTCCTCCTCGGCGCGCTGTGAGATTGCCGCTTCCCGCGGGCGAACGCCGGTTCCATTGGGTGAGCTGGCTTCGGTAGGCGCGTTGGTTCCGTTGGTGACCTTGGCCTTCATTCCTTCGTGTCCTCCAGACTTCAGATTCCCAGCGAAGACCGAATCAGGGGACTGATTCGCTCCGGCGTCCAGGGCGGGTCGAAGGTGAGGTCGACCGTTGCGTCCTCCACCCCCGCCACCCCCGCCACCGCCGCCTTTGCCTCGTCGAGGATCTGTCCGGCGGCCGGGCACATCGGCGTGGTCAGCGAAATCGTAACGCGCGCGGCCGCGTCCTCCACCTTCACATCGTATACCAGTCCCAGCACGACCAGGTCCAGATTCAGCTCCGGATCCTTCACGGTCCTGAGCGCCTTCAGCACGGCTTTCTCGGTCACGGCCACGATGCGAAACTCCTGTCTGCCGCCGCTGCGGCGAGGCGTCGGTGCGCGAATTCTGCCACCATTAGGGGACACGCAATCTAGCGCACCCACGCCCGGTTGCGCCCCTGGACGCGCCCGTGGCAAGGTGAACCATCCCGTCTCCGGCCGCACGCCGCGCCCACGGCCGAGTAGGTCAATCCCGCCCCCGGTCGCATCCCGCGCCCGCCTGCCCGTCCGGCCAACCCGCGCCCTTGCGCCCGGCACCGGCCCCGGAAAGACTTGGAACCACCACCCATCCCCGGAAACACCAAAATGAAGATTGCCATCAACACCGGCGGCGGCGACGCTCCGGGCCTCAATGCGGTCATTCGGTCGGCCGTCCTCGCGGCGCTTGAACGCGGCTGGGAGGTTGTCGGCATCCGGCGCGGCTACGAAGGGCTCTTTCGGCCGGCCGGCGTGGTCAGGCTGGACGCGCGCTCGGTGCGGGGAATTACCCACATGGGCGGCACGATTCTGGGAACGACCAACCGCGGCAATCCTTTTTCCTTTGCGGTCAGCGGGCCCAATGGGTCGGTGCGAATGGTGGACCGTTCGGATCAGGTGATCGAACGAACCCGGGAGCTGGAAATCGACTGCCTGATCGCGGTTGGGGGCGACGGGTCGCTGCGGATTGCGAGCGAGCTGGCGGCCAAGGGACTGTCTGTAATCGGCGTCCCCAAAACGATCGACAACGACCTGGCGGCGACCGAGGTGACCTTCGGATTTCACACGGCCGTGCAGACGGCAACCGAGGCAATCGGGAAGCTGCACTCAACCGCCGAGGCCCACCAGCGGATCATGGTGCTCGAGCTGATGGGGCGGCACGCGGGCTGGATTGCGCTCTACGCCGGGTTCGCCTCCACCGCCGATGTGATTTTGATTCCGGAGCTGCCCTACGACCTGGCGCGCGTGGTGGAGAAGATCGAGACGCGTTGGCGGCGGGGATTCGAGTTCGCGATCGTGGTCGTGGCGGAAGGCGCGATTCCGAGGGGCGGCGAAGCGTCGTATCTCGATGGGGGGACGGGTGGTCCGAAGCGGCGGCTTGGCGGAGTGGCAACGCGGATTGCGCGGCGGCTGGAGGACCTGACCGGGCACGAAACGCGCAGTCTGGTGCTGGGACACCTTCAGCGGGGGGGCGCCCCGATCGCCTTCGACCGGATCCTGGCGCAGCGATTCGGGGTAGCAGCCGTGGAGATGGCGGCGCGCGGGCGGTTCGGTTGCATGGTGGCGCTCGATGCGGCGCGGGTGCGGGCGGTGCCGCTGGCCGATGCGGTGCGGCACACGAAGCTGGTGCCGGTGGATCACGACCTGATCCGGGCGGCGCGGGCGATGGGGATTTCCTTTGGCGACGGGCCCGGAGGGGAATGATGAATCGAGTAGTGGTGGCGGCTCTGGCCCTGTTGCCGGCGGTGGTGGTTCCGCTCGGCGCCCAGGAGAGCGACAGCACCGTGACGATCGAGGGCGAGGTTCTGGACGGGACCAGCCGGGTGCCTGTCGCGGTTGCGATTGTGGCGCTGCCGGCACTCGGGCGCAGCGCGGTCACCGATCAGCTCGGCTACTTCCAGATGACGGAGGTTCCGCCGGGCGTCTACGAAGTCCGCGTGATGCGCCTCGGCTACCAGGAACTGGAGGCGGTGGTGCCGATCAACGGCCTGGAGGTGCTGGCCTTCCACCTGGCTCCGGGGCCGGTGGCGCTCGACGGGATTGAGGTGCGGGTGCGCGATCGCGAAGATGTGGACCGCCGCGCCATGGGAATCTCCCAGCGCTCAATCATCGGGCCGCTCGAGATGGAGGAGCTGCGCAAGCGCTACTTCAGCCTTGACCAGGTTCTGACGAGCCGTTATTTGCCGCGGTCGCGGTTTCGCATGGGGCGGGAGCCGGGCGACCCGGGGTGTCTCATGGTCAGCCAGCTCGCGCTCCGGGGACGGCGTTGCGCGGCCGTGGTCGTCGACGGGATGCTGGTGGGGGGCATGGGGTCGGACTGGGTCTACCGGATGAGTACGCACGACATCTTCTCGGTGCGCTTCCTGTACGGCCCGGGCGCGGCGCTGCGGTACGGCCACCGGGGTGGGGATGGGGTGCTGGTGATCGAGACGCGGGCGGGGCGGTGAGGGGGACAAGGCTTGCGGTCGCTATTTTCCCGGTTGACCATGGAGTCAATGTACCACCCGCCACCGCCGCCAATCATCCGCATTGAGCGAAACCAGGTTGGCCAGGAGGCGGTAGGCGCCCGGGACCAACGCGGGGAGTTGCCGAAAGAGCGCCAGACCGGTGTAGATGTAGAGACCGTCTCCTACCTCGGCAACGAGGAGTGCGCCCTCCTTCGGCGCTTCGCCCGGGTCGGCCATCGCCATGACCGGGGTGTAGCGCTCGTCCCATTCGCTCAGGAAGTAGAGGCCGCGTTCCTGGACCCAGCCGTCAAAGTCGGCGGGTTGCAGCGCATTCGGGGCCGTGAAGACCGGCGCGCGGGGGGCCAGGAGCGCCACTTCGGCGTTCTCGTCGGTGACGCGGTCGTGGGGACGGTTCATCGAGACCGGGAAGGGAGCGAAGCCGCCGCCCGGGAATCCATACCGGTTGTACTGCACGACCACGGTGCCGCCGCCGCGCGCGAAGTCGAGAAGCGCGGCATTGGCCGCGACCAGATCGGGGCGGGTTTCGTAGGCGCGGATGCCGAGGACGATCGCATCGAGACCCGTGAAGTCGCCGCTGCGGACGCGTTCCTCGTCGAGGTCTTCGACGGTCATTCCGAGTTGGCGGAGCGCGGTCGCGCCGTCGTCGCCGGAGCCCATGAGGTAGCCGACGCGCAGATCCGGGTTGGCCGCGACGGGAAAGACCGCCGTCTCGACCGCGGCCTCGCGGGCCATGAGCGCGCGGGGAATGTGCGGGTGATCGATGATGTCGAAGGAGCTGCGGAACTCGGTTGTAGCGGTGTGTGCAACGGCGCGGATCCGGTGGACGCCGTTTGGGACCGCCTCCGGGGCCGCGACCTCAAAGGCGGTGGAACCACTGGCCTGGCCTGCCGCGAGCTCAAAGGCCACGCTGTCCGGCGCCACCCGCCAGCTCTCCGGCGCCTCCAGGCGCACCCACCCGCTCTGAGCATTCGTCGAGGCGTTGGTCAGCGCGACGCCGACCGCGCGCACCCCACCGCTACCCGATGGCCACACCATCCAGGGGGGATCGACCTCCACATTGACTGCGGGAACGACCAGCACCGAGCGGCGATACTCGCCTACGGCACCGTCCACTCCGACGAAGGCGCCCTCCCGCTCGACCGCGAGTGCGACATCCGGCCCGTCGTCGCCCGTCCGCCCCAGCGCGAGCCCGACCCGGGCCCGGATTGGGGACGGCGTCGCGGGCAGCCCCCACAGCGCGGGATCGTCCGGCCAACGGTGCAGCGCGCCGTCCCGCTCCTCGCGCAGGTACCAGGCGGTCGAGGGCTCTGCATCCTCGGGCACCGCGACCCGCCAGCTCCACCGCCCCACCCCCCCCGCCCCCACCCGTCCGTCGTCCGGCGTGGCGATCGCGGGTTCGCGAAAGAAGGGCGACCGTCCCGGCGGCGCGGCCGATTCGTCGGTGGGCGTTGCGGCCCAGCCGGGGGGCAGGAGCAGCTCGGGCCGGACCGCGCTCAGCGCGAAACCGCCGCCGCTCCACACGGTGACATCCACCACGACCGACTCGCCCGGGACGATCAAATCGCGCCCGACCCGGACATCGGCGACGACCGCCGCGGCCGCGAGAACCGCCTCCGAGAGGTTGGCCCGGCGGCGCTCAAGGAGATCGCGCGCGGGACCGGGTGGCGCGGCGTCCGCCAGCTCGCCGAGGATGGCCGCCGCGCGGAGAAGGGGCCCGGCTGCGGCCTCCGGTTCCAGCGCCGAGAGGCTGGCCCCGGCATTGGCCACCGCGCTCCGGTAGCTCTCCACCCGGCTTGCCAGGTCGCCCGGCCATCCCGCAGGCGCAAGTGCATGGAGTGCCCCCGCCAGGGTGGTGTCCACAGCCGCGAAGAGGCCGTCGTCCTCCTCCCCCTCCCTCCCCTCCACCGCTGAATCAACCAACCTGAGGCGGCTTGACCGCGGCCCGGGCGGCTGCCCCGCACCCATGTCCTGGGAACGGTGGCGGCTGCGGCTCTCCATCGCGAGTTGAAAGTGCGAGCGGCCGAGGAGCGGATCGAAGGCGCCGGTCTGAAGGACGAGGGTGGCGTCGTTGGGCCCGAAGCGGTTCAGTCGGTAGAGTTTGGTTGGCTGCCAGGACTCGATGCCGTGGCGCCCGAGTTCGGGGAAGCGCGCCGGATCGCCCGCTGCGGCAAAGGCCTCGCCCGCCATGACGCCCGCGAACTGGTGCTGGCCGTGACCGTCGCGCGGAGTGCCCGAGAAGACCGAAACGATGACCTGCGGCCGGAAGCTGCGCACGACGTGGACCACATCGCGGAGGATTTCGTCGTGCGGCCACATCGACAGCGCCTCGTCGAGCGTCTTGGAGTAGCCGTAGTCGAAGGCGCGGGTGAAGTATTGGGCGGCGCCATCCACCGAACGCGCCGAGAGGAGTTCGCCGGTGCGGACCAGGCCCAGACCCTCGTGCAGGCGGGACCCGATGAGGTTCTGTCCGCCCTCGCCGCGCGTGAGCGAGAGGTAGGCCACCTGGGCGCCCAGTCCCCGGGCCAGAGTCGCCAGCAGAGCGGTGTCTTCGTCGTCGGGGTGGGCCGCGATCATGAGGACGCGCTTGACGCCGTCGAGCTGCCGCAGCCGCAGTCCCGCGCCGGTCAAACCCCGGGCGAACCGCGGGTCGTCCTGCGGGGAAACCCCCGTTTGCGCACTGGCCGAAACCAACGCACTCGCCGCAATCGTTGCACTCGCCGGACTCGTTGCACTTGCCGGTGCGGTCGGCAAGAGGGCCGCGACCGTCCCAATCACCGCCGCACGTAAACGAACTCTCATGATCGGCTTCCTCCTCCCAGCGCGGCGGGCGCCCGTGATCGTCCGAACCACCCCGCCAGCGCGGCCAGACTGAGAAGATAGGGAAGCGCCAGGAAGAGCGGGTAGGGAAGCCTGGCATCGACCGCCTGCAGCGCGAACTGAAGCGCCTCGGCGCAACCGAAGAAGAGTGCGGCCGCGAGCACCCCCCAGGGACGCCACCGCCCCAGCACCACCACGGCAATCGCAATGAACCCCTTCCCGGCCGACATGTTCTCGGCGAAGGTGCCGGTGTGGACGAGGCTCAGGTGCGCCCCGGCCAGCCCGGCCAGCGTTCCCCCGAAGACCGCCGCCAACATCCGAATCCGCACCACCGGCACTCCGGCCGCGCGCGCCGCTCCGGTTGATTCGCCCGCCGCCCGCAGCGCCAGCCCCCAGCGCGACCGAAAGAGGAACCAGCCCAGCGCCGGAGCCAGCAGCAACGCCACCCAGGCCGTCGCCGCCTGCTCGAAGAGCGCCGGACCGAGGATCGGAATCCGCGACAGGAGTGGAATCTCCCAGACCGGAAGCGTCGGCAGCTCGAGCGCCAACCCGGTCGCCCCGAATCGTCCCTGGAAGACCACGCCGGTAAAGCCCAGGCTCCCAAGTGTGATCGCCGTTCCCGTAATGATCTGGTCGGTGTCGAGCCGCACCGCGAAGAGCGCAAAGAGAAGCGCTGTCGCCGCCCCGCAGAGCATGCCCGCCCCGAGTCCCGCCCACGGACCCGCCGCCAGCGCACCCAGCGCACCGCCGAGCGCACCCCAGATCACCGAGCCTTCCAGCCCGATATTGATCACGCCTGAGCGCTCGGAGACCATCTCGCCCAGAGCGGCCAGCGCAATCGGAACGGCCAGTCCAACAGCCGAGAGGAGGAAGGAGGAGAGGGCGGAGATTTCAGGCACGGCCATCTCCACCGCCGCGCGCCCGGGCGGTTTGGTCCACGGTGAGCACGGCGAGGATGACAAGGGCCTCGATCCCGCGCACCCAGACCTCCGGCACCCCGGCTTCGCGCTGCATGGCCCCGCCCCCCGCACTCAGCGCGCCGAAGAGAACCGCCGTCGGGATCACCCAGAGCGGGTGCAGACGGGCGAGGAGCGCGACCGCAATGGCGCTGTAGCCCCAGCCGGGCGAGAGACCTTCGTACATGCGGCGCGTGACTCCGGCCACCTGAACCCAGCCGGCCAGACCCGCGATCATCCCGGAGGCGAGGAAGGTGGTCCAGATGACCGGGACCGCGCGGAAACGGCCACTGACTTCGGCCGCGCGCACCGACGCCCCGACCGCGCGCATGCGGAAGCCGCCGGGAGTGCGGGCCAGGTAGAGCCAGAGCGCGACCGCAAGGACCACGGCGATCAGGAAGCCCAGGTGCAGCCGGGTTCCGGGAATGAGCGGGGGAAGGTGCGCCGCTACGGGGATTTCGTCGGTCTGGTTGAAGACGCCGCGCGCCTCCTGAAGGGGACCCTGCACGAGGAACTGCGCCAGGTACAGCGCCACGAAGTTCATGAGCAGGGTGGTGATGACCTCGCCGACCCCCATGGCAGTCTTCATTGCGGCGGGGACGGCCGCCCAGAGCGCGCCGGCAAGGGCGGCGGCGAAGAGGGTGGCCGGAAGAAGGACGAGGCCACTGGCGCCGGGAAGGAGCACCGCGATGGCCACCCCGGCGAGCGCGCCCGCATGGAGCTGTCCCTCGGCGCCGATGTTGAGGACGCGCGCACGAAAGGCAACCGCGACGGCCAGGCCGGTGAGGAGCAGGGGGGTGGCGCGCACCAGGGTGCCGGAAAGAAAACGGTCCCAGGTGCCGAAGGCGCCCCGGATCAGGGTGGCGAAAACGAGGACGGGGTGGTGGCCGCCGAGCGCGAGGAGGGTGGCCGCGACGGCGGCGGTGGCGAGGAGGGCGGTGGCGGGGCGGAGGAGGGGCCACCGGCCGAGCGCCACGGAGAGGGAGGGGGGGGTCACGGGGTCAAGTGCATCGTGAGATTGAAGAACCTGCCCTGATCGTAGCGAGTTGAGAGCAAGTGGAATGTCCGGTTTGGGGAGCGCGGGTCTGACAGGCAGGTGTAGTCATCGGACAGCGGCCGCGAGCATGAGGCGGCCGACGGCCTCGGGATGGCGGGCGCGGGGGGGGAGAGGCAGGAGGCGGCTGCGGACCATGACCAGGATGCGGTCGGCGAGATCCAGGATCTCGTCGAGGTCGGCGGAAATCAGGACGATGCCGGGCGGGTGCGGGCCGGACCTCGCCAGAGCCGCAATGCGGGCGCGGAGCTGCGCCGTCGCCCGCACATCGAGACCGCGTGTGGGGGACTCGGCGACGAAGAGGTCGCGGCTGCGCAGGAATTCCCGTCCGGCCACGACCTTCTGCTGGTTCCCGCCCGAGAGTCGGCCCGCCCGGTCCCCCGCCCCCCCGCCCCGCACCTCCATCTCGGCCACCATCCGGGCGGCGGTCTCTCGCACTTTGCCCCAGTCGAACCAGAGCCCGTTCCGGAAATCGGGGCGCCCGTGCACCGCGAAGGCCACATTTTCCGCCACGGTGAAATCCCCCACCAGCCCCTCCTCGACCCGGTCCTGCGGAATCCAGCCCACCTCGCGCGGAATGCGCACCTCGCCCCGGGTCGGCGCTCGCACCCCCGCCAGCACCTCGGCCAGGGCGCGCTGGCCATTCCCCCCGACTCCCGCGATTCCGACGATCTCGCCCCGGCGCACCTCCAACGAGAGGTCCACGATGCGCTCCCCTTCCGGGTCCCCCGCCGTCACCCCGCGCAGTGCGGCCACCGGCGGACCGGCCTCGCACTCGCCGCCTTCCTGCTCGGCCGTTGCGTCCCCTGCGCCTGCCACACGCCCGCCGTCTTCCTGCCGCGCGTCCTCACTGCGTTCCTTTCCCGCCGTTGATTGCCCGGTGCCCCCGCCGTCCGCCTGGCCACCCAGCTCAAGGGCTCTCGCAGCCGTCCCCCCCCCCTTCCCCACGCCACCCACCCCGCCCCGCCCCACCATCGCCGTCACCAGCCCGGCCTCGGTCACCGCGCCCGCCGGCCGCGTCAGCACCCGCCTCCCCCCCCGCAGCACCGTCACCCGGTCTGTCGCACCGAGCACCTCGTCCAGTTTGTGCGCCACCAGCACGATTCCCGTCCCCGCCCGTGCTACCCTGGCCAGCACGGCGAAGAGTCCCGCCACCTCCTGCGGGGCGAGTACGGTTGTCGGTTCGTCCAGAATCAGTACCCGGGTCGGACCGGCCAGCGCCTTCAGAATTTCGACGCGCTGCCGCTCCACCATTCCCAGCCGCTCAACCGGAAGATCCAGCTCCACGTCAAGTCCCAGCTCGGCCGCTCGCGACTCGACCCGGGCCCGGAATTCGCGCCGCAGCCCGCCGCGCCGCGTCCACCCGTCGCCATTGAAGAGCAGCACATTCTCGAAGCCGGTGAAGCGTGGAACCAGGGACAAGTGCTGGTGAACCATCGCCACGCCGAGCTCCCGGGCCGCGCGCGCGCCACCTCCGTTCAGCGAGCGTCCGCCGATCTCGATCCGGCCGCGATCCGGCGCCAGCAGCCCCGCCATCACACGGGCCAGCGTCGTCTTCCCGGCTCCGTTTTCGCCCAGGAGGCCGTGGATCTCGCCGGGCCGCAGAGCAAAATCGATCCCGTCCAGCGCGACGACCCGGCCGAAGCTGCGGGTGATCCCGCGAAGCCGGGCCACGGCGGCATCGTCTTCGAGCGCCAAACAACGATCCGCTGCGTCCAACCCGGTTGCCGGCGGGTCGCGCGGGTGGCGGCGGCCCTTCGTGGCATCGGGCATGGGTTTGGTCAGGGGGAGGACGGATCGCCCGCCGGGAATTCGAGGAAATCGATGCGCGGAACGTCGAGGGCGCCGCTGACGATCGCCGCGCGGGCTTCGTCGATGCGCGCGAGCGCCGCCGCCGGAATGACGCCGCGCTGGGCTGGATTGGGAACGAAATCGACCGAACCGCCGGCGAGTCCGGTCAGCAGGGGGCCATCGAGGGTTCCCGCCTGCCAGTCGCGCGCGGTCTGCAGAAAAATGCCGGGAATGTTAATCACCGCGCTGCCCACGATCACATCGGGCGCCACCTCGTTCTGGTCGCGATTCATTCCGAAGGCCCACGCATCGCCACCCCGGGACCGCGCCTCGCGCACCGCCTGGAAGAAGCCGAAGCTGGCCGCGTCCACATTGTGAATGAGCGCGTCCGCTCCCTGGCGAAGCTGCGCCGCCGCAGCCTCCTTCGCCGCCGAAACATCGTCCCAGCTTCCGATGAAGGTTTCCAGCACGACTGCCTCGGGTCTGACCGCCCGCACACCCGCCGCAAAAGCGACGAAAGTGCCCTTGGCGCTGGGAATCTCGACGCCGCCAACCATTCCCACGGTGCCGGAACGCGTGATTGCCCCGGCGGCCATTCCCGCCAGATACGCCGCCTCGTGCAGCCCGAAGACGATGGGGACGAGATTGGTGCTCCAGCGCGATCCCGACGAGACGACGAAGGTGACCTCCGGGTGAAGCTCGGCCGCGCGGCTGGCCGCGTCCATGTACTCGAAGCCGTGGCCGAAGATCAGCCCGTACCCCGATTCGGCGTAGGCGAGGAAAGCCTCGTCGAACTCGGCGGGGGTGCGCGTCTGCTGGTGCGAGATGCGAAAGCCGAGCGAATCGCCGATGAGCTGAAGTCCCTCGTAGGCGCCCGCGTGCCAACCGGCGTCGCTGACCGGGCCCGATGTGAGGAGTGCGACGGCGGGAGCGGAGGAATCGGCCGGCGAATCGGGACCGGCGCCACAACCCGGCGTGGCCAGGAGGAGGCACGCCGCAAGGACACGGACCACGGCGCGCGAAGTCGTCTGCGGGCGAAAAAGTCTCATCGTCCTGCGATTCCCGGTCTGGAGGCGTCGGTGAGGGATTGAATACAAGCCGCGGCACGAATCAGGTAAAGATCTGGCGCGATGGCGACGCGGGCTGATAGTATGGTTTGTCGTCCGGGCGATGCCCACTCCCGCGGCCCGCCCACACCGCCACTGGGATAAGGAAACCTCGCCATGAATCAGTCCCGCGACCACTGGAGCTCGAACACCGGCCTCGTTCTCGCCGCCACAGGGAGCGCCATCGGCCTGGGCAACCTCTGGAAGTTTCCGTTCATCACGTGGGAGAACCAGGGCGGCGCCTTTGTCCTGGTCTACCTGGTCTGCATCGCGGCGGTTGGTCTGCCGATCATGCTCGCCGAGCTGCTGATCGGGAGGCGAAGTCAGAAGAGCGCGGTCGGCGCGCTCACCGAGGCCATGAGGGGGAGCACACTCGGGAAGCTGGTGGGGGGCTGGGGAGTGCTCGCCGGCTTCATCCTCCTCAGCTATTATACCGTCATCGCGGGATGGTCGCTCTACTACTTCGCGCAGACGATCGGATGGACCTTCGGCGGCTTCCCGGCGGATCTCTCAGCGGGCGACCTCTTCAACGCGCAGGTGGGCAACGCGGGCCTGCAGTTGATGCTGTCTCTGGGTTTCAGCATCGGGACGATCGCGGTGGTGTATTTCGGGGTCAGCAAGGGGATCGAGCGGATTGCGCGACTCTTCCTGCCGATCCTCTTCGGCATCCTGCTGCTCATGCTCTTCAGCGCGCTGCGCATGAGCGGGTCGGGCGAGGCGCTCTCCTTCATCTTCCGGCCGAACTTCAGCGAGCTCCCTGGGGAAGGCGTCCTTGAAGCGCTGGGCCACTCCTTCTTCACCCTCTCGCTCGGGATGGGCGCGATGGTCACCTACGGGTCGTACATCTCGCGCAAGCACTCGATCGTAAAGGCCGGGGGCGCGATCGTGGCGCTTGACACGATCATCGCGCTGGTCGCCACGATGATCATGTTCTCGGTCATCTTTTCGGTGGCCGGAATGCGCGAAGACGTGAGCGGCTCCACCGTCGGGATGCTCTTCATCTCGCTGCCGCAGCTCTTCTTCACAGAGGTTCCCTTCGGCACCATTCTGGGACCGCTCTTCTACGTGCTGGTGGCGCTCGCCGCGCTGACCTCGACGATCTCGCTCCTGGAGGTCGTTTCGGCCTACGTGATCGACGAGCACGGGGTGAGCCGCCAGAAGGCAACGATCGGGGCCGGGGCGGCGATCTTCGTCTTCACGATCTTTGCCGCGCTCTCCTTTACCGGCACCCCCTTCCTGTCCACGATGGAGATCTTTGCGGGCAAGGAAGGCTGGTTCTCGAACGCCGACCACTTCGTGTCGAACTGGATGCTCCCGACGGGCGGATTCTTTATTACGCTGGCGGCGGGCTGGTTCATGACCCGGAACACGACCGAGAGCGAACTGATGGACGGCAGCGAACCGCGCTGGTTCCACTACGGCGCCTGGCGCTTCTTCATCCGCTGGGTGGCTCCGGTTGCCGTGGCCGCGATTATCATTGCCGTGATCCTCGGAACGGACTTCACTTGAGGGGGTAGTCCCCGTGATGAATGGTGAGCAGTCCCGAGGGTAAGACGCGGGCCTTGCCAATGGTGAATGGAGAGCGCGGGTGAGCGGACAACCAACCGTGGAACCCATCCCCAGGCGACCCCCGAAAATCTCCTTCGGCGGCCGCGTTCTGTACCTGGTGGACGACGCCGGACTCGTGCGGCGGCAGCTCCGCGAGGGGCTGGACCTCGACCTCACGCCCGAGCTGCAGGCCAATCTCCGCGACCAGATCAGCACCGACGAAATCACCCCGGCGTACATCTGTTTCTTCTACGACGAGACGCTGGGCGAATTCCCCTACCTGGGGCTGCGCGTGGCCAACGGCGACGGCGGCGACGAGGCCCCCATCGAGCGCGGTAGCGTGAAGGACGCCGGCTTCATCTGCTCGGTGGCCGGCAAGCGCCGCGGCAAGGGATCGAGCCGCGAGCAGAGTCCCTACGCCGAGTTGATGGCCGGAATCAGGGTCGTTGTCAGCGAGAGCATCGAGCGGATCTACAACGAGAACTGCCAGAACCTGGGGATCCTCACCACGACCGATTTCGGCATGATCGAGCGGATCCGGTCGGGCGAGCCGATCGCGCTGAGCGAATTCACCGCCGGCGCCGACGACATCACGCGGCAGATTATCGAGTACGGCGGCCTCTTCGAGTTCAACCGGGCGCGGTTGCAGGGCGAGGTGACGCTCCCCCGGCCCCGGGCGCTGGCCGCGAATCGCGCAGGCGAGGCAGTGTGGCCGCCCACCGACGGGGCCAGGACGAAGCCGGGAGGCAATGGTCGCGCTTCCTCCCCCAAACCGATGACCCTCGGCGAGAAGATCTTCGCCAGGAAATGGGTCGTGGACGCGGCCGCGGAACGGGTGGGCGTGGAGTGGACCGAACCCGGCGAGGCGGGATTTTTCCGCGCGGACATTCGCTTTTCGCACGAATACGTGACCCCGATGGCGGCGATCTTCTTTGAGCAGAAGCTGGGGCCGGAGGCGCGAGTGCTCGACGCGGAGACGATTCTGTTCTTTCGCGATCACCTGACCTTTCTACACAAGGTGATGAGCCAGGAACGGATCGAACAGGGGCTGCTGGAGGTTGCGAACCAGCTCGAGGTCAAGCAGCGGGAGTTTTCCCAGCGGCAGGGGATCCGGCTCTACGGCGAGCAGAAGGGCCATGTGATGGGCTCCGAGGCGATCTGCCACTCGAAGATCCTGGAGGACTACGCCGAACCGGGAATGCTGGTTATCGGTACCGATTCGCACACGCCGCACGCAGGAGCGGTCGGGGCGCTGGCCTTCGGGGTGGGCACGACGGCGATCTTCAACTCGTGGATCACGAAGGATGTGCGCGCGCGGATTCCGCCCTCGTTCAAGGTGGTGGTGACCGGCGAGCTGCCCGCGAATGTGACCGCGAAGGATCTGATGCTGGAGATTCTGCGCCACCCGTATGTGCGCGACGGGCACGCGATTGGGCAGATCATCGAGTATGCGGGGCCGGTGGTGGAGGGACTGTCGGTGGACGAGCGGGCGACGATGACCAACATGGCGGCCGAGGTGGGCGCTTTCACCGGTCTCGTCGCGGCCGACGAGAAGACGGTCGAGTTCCTGGTGCGGGAGCGGGGGATGGATGTGGGGCGGGCGCGGGCGCTGGTCGAGGGTGTACAGAGCGATCCGGGCGCGGAGTACGTGACGGTGATCGAGATCGACGCCTCGCGGCTGCGGCCGATGGTGGCGCTGCCGGGCGATCCGGGGAACGGACTCTACATTGACGAGCTCGCCGAACCGGTGGAGATCGAGATCGCGTATGCGGGATCGTGCACGGCGGGAAAGAAGGAGGACATGGACATGTACGCCCGGGTCTTTCGCGAGGCGCGGGACCGGTGGGGGCGCGGCGTCCATGCGAATGTGAAGTGCTACATCCAGTGCGGCTCGACCGATGTGCGCGAGTACGCGCGCGAGCGGGGCTACCTGGAGCTGTTCCGCGAGGCAGGGGCCGAATTTGTGGAGCCGGGGTGCGGGGCGTGCATCGCGGCCGGTCCGGGGATCACGCGCTCGGCCGAGCAGGTCTCGGTGTCGTCGCAGAACCGCAACTTTCCGGGCCGGTCGGGGCCGGGGCAACTGTACCTCGTGTCGCCGTATTCGGTGGCCGCGTCGGCGGTGGCGGGCAGGGTGGCGGGGTGGGAACCGGGGGGTGCGGGGGACGGGCGGCCTGGCGCAGGGAGCTCGCCTTCGTCGTGATCAGGCTGAGCGTGCCGGGGTGCGAAGCGTCCGTCACCGTTCGGCGACATCGACTCTTGGGCGGCGGCCGGCCATCGCCTGGACGAGGTAGCGACGCGTCGGTGGCCGGAGTGGACGAAGCGGGTCTGGTTCGTGGCCATCGGCAATGGCGCCGCGACGATCACGGCTGGCCCGGACCGATGGCACCGCTAGGGACTGGCCGAGGGCGCCTGCCGCCGGATTACCCTGCGCGCCCGGGGTCTGTGGCCTGCCCGCTTCCGCGGAACCAGGGCCCCGAACCGTCCGGGCCCCGATTGGCCGGAATGGTCGCTGCTGGACTCGAACCAGCGACCCCTACGATGTGAGCGTAGTGCTCTACCGACTGAGCTAAGCGACCGCAAAGTACCCCCACGGGGAATCGAACCCCGGTCTCCTGGCTGAGAACCAGGTATCCTAGTCCACTAGACGATGGGGGCGTCCGTGCTCGCATCCGGCTATGGTCATGCAGGGCCGGAAACGAAGGACCGTCAAGCTACACCGATTTTGTGGACGATTCAAGTGGAGTGCGAACCGTGAATGGGGTCCGACCGTGATAGAGGGGCGCGCCGTGAGCGCAAGTCCCGAGGTCCTTGTCCTGGGTGGCGGTCCGGCGGGCGCCGCCGCGGCGAGGTTGCTGGCCGGGTGGGGTCATGAGGTGGTGATTGTGGAGCGCGCGGCCGGGGCGTCCGGGGGAGACTCGGCCGGTGGTGGCCGCGGAGGCGAAGGGCAGCCGGGTTCGGAGGGGCGTGTTCGCCGGGCGGAGGCAGCCGCGCAGACGCTGGCGGAATCGGTGCCGCCCAGTACGCGCAAGGTGTTGGCCGCGACGGGGATGCTGGGGGTGGTGGAGGCGGGGGACTTCATGCCGAACCGGGGGAATACCGCGCTTTGGGATGGGGAGGGCCGCCGCGACGATTTCGCCCGGGGCGCCACCGGATTTCATGTGGAACGGTCCCGCTTCGATGCATTGCTGCGGGGGGCGGCGGAGGGGGCGGGGGCGGTGGTGATGCGGGGAATCGCACGGTTGCCGCAACGGTCCGGCGACGGCGGTGGGTGGCGCGTCGAGGTGGTGCGGGGGGAGGGGCGGGTGGTGACGATCGGTCCGCGCTGGCTCCTGGACTGCACCGGGAGGACCGGTGTGATCGCGCGCCGCTACCGGGTTCTCGAATCCGCCGCGCCAACGCTGGCCCTGGTGCGCCGCTACCGCAACGACACCGGCTGGGAGAATGTCGAATCCGCCCATGCGCTGGTGGAGAGCTTTTCTGGTGGATGGGCCTGGTCGGTTCCCACTTCGGAGCGCGAACGCCACGTCGCACTCATGGTGGACCCTTCACTCGGAACCCTGGGCGGGGGCTACGGATCCGGTCCGGCAGCCGACCTCGCGCGCGCCTTTGCCGCCGGGATCGCCGAGACCTCGCTCATGCGATCGGTCACCCGGGCGGCCCGCGCCGTCTCCGACCCCTGGGCCGTCGCCGCCTCCATGTACAGCTCGACGCGCTACGCCCTGGATGGTGCGCTCCTGGTCGGCGACGCGGCCTCATTCATCGACCCGATGTCGTCCGTTGGGGTGAAGAAGGCGCTGGCTTCGGCGTGGCTGGCCGCGGTCACCGTCCACACCGCGCTTCGCACTCCCGAACTGGCCACACTCGCCACCGGCTTCTACAGCGATCGCGAAGACCGGATCTATCGCTCGCTCCGTGGCGAGCTGGCGACCCAGGTCGGGGACAGCGCTCACGCCTGGGCCGATTTCTGGGAACACCGCCGCCGCTGGCTCGCCGACGCTCCCCACGCGGCCGCCGAGGCCAACGCACCCGAAGGCCCCGACGCGGCCACCCTCCGCGACGACCCCGAGGTCCGGTCCGCCTTCCACGCGCTTCGGCTCGGTTCGGGACGGCTGCGCCCGGCCGAGCGCCGCACGGTGGAGATCGCCGCCGTGATCGGAAACCGCATCCGTCCGGTTCCCGCCCTGGCCACGCCCCGCTTCCCGCACGGCGTCCGCTTCTTCCGCGACGTCGATCTGCTGCGCGTCGTGCACCTGGCCGCGGGAGCCCCCAATCCGGGCGCGCTCTACGAGAGCTACACCGAGTGGGCGGCGCGCGAGGATCTGCCCCCGGTCGATCTCGCGAACTTCATCGGAGTGGTGGCGCTCCTGATCGCCGATGGTGTGCTGGAGCCAGGTGCGCCGAGTTGAACGACGCCCGCTTTCGGCTCCACCTGCCAGGGCCTGATCGCACCTCCACCAGCCGCGGGTCCGAAGCCGTGATGGCAACCGTTGCCGATTTGCGCACCGGGATTTGCGCACCGGGAATCGAGCGGGTAGGATTGCACGAAGCGGAGAGCGTCGTCGTTGACGGATCTGTTGAACGCATCTTTTGAACACAAGAGGATACCGCCGACCGCAGACAACCGGAAGTTCATCGAACGGGAGAAACGAAGAATGAAAGGATTCACTCTTGTGGTCCTGTCGGGGCTGACGATGATCGCTTGTAGCGATCGTGGCGAAAACGGGTCGATCACCGAAGTAGGGGATGGCGACCGACACGTCGTCCGGGACATAATGGACATAGCGGCGGCAGCGTACGCCGGCGACGGACCTGTCCGCCCTGCGAGAGTGGTGCTGGGATCGTGGGAGACCCTTGCCAAGGGGGGCGGGGAGGAGTGGCGACAACGCCTGGTGGCGGCAATTCAGGAAGTCGCGGAGGAAGATGCGAAGTCGCCGCTTTCCGACGCTCCCTGGCTCCTGGCTTTCGAGGAGTCGGAACAACCTGACTTCCTGGGTTGGCTACCGGGAGCATGGGACGGGAGTGTCGATCTTCGGCTGTATGACAAGGAGGACCTGAGCGACTGCGGGGGAGGGTTTGCCATACTCGTAAAGGTCGAAGGAAACGCTTGGGAGACCGAGTTGAGCGGGGAGGCCATGATAAACTGTATTGATCCAGCCGGCGTCATTCGGGACGTGGTGGCGGGTGAAGCGCCCTTTGGGGGGCTCAGATGATTGAATGTGACCTGAGGCAGTGGGTTTGTTGTTTGTCAATCGTCGCGGCTCTTATTCTAGCTCCGCAGGCCGCAACGGCTCAGAGGTGGGAGAACGACGAGATTGACGATTGGTTCGCGAAGCTCTCTAACGCGGCCTCGTTGGCTGATGCCCAGGACGATTCCGAGTGTACCGAAGCGTTGAACGCGGCGGCAGGCGGGATGGCTGGGCTTGGGAGATGGCCCAGTGGCATTAGTTGGGACGACACAATGGTACCAAATGACGGCGGGAACACGGTACGTTACAGGAGCGGGCGATTCACATGGTTTCGGGCCAGGATTAACTCAGAATGGAACGGAGTGAAGCGTACCGCGGCCATCTTCCACGAAGCGTTGCATGCCGCGGGATGGGGATATCGCGATTCTGACCAACCCCACTATGTCCTAAACCGGTTAGCCGGTGGCGGATCCACGATGCCTGGCCGCTGTACAAACGACTACTTGGCGCATTGATGACTCATGCTCGGCTATACCCAACCGGCGAGTCGGTGCGACTCGCATCCGTTGCCCGTCCGCCGCAGCCAGACCTCACAGCCGGCCCGGACCCGTTCGAAACCCCCACCCGCCTCGCCATCCAATCCCCCAACCACGGGAAGCCCGCTGGAATGAATCGCCCGATCCCCAGCTTTGCCGCAGTCCTTCTTCCTCTACTTGCAGCCCCCGCCGCCGCGGGAGCCCAGGAAGCCGACGACAAGGCGGGGATCCCGGTCGCCAACGATCTGGTTGTCGAGAGTTGCGAGCGCTGCCACACCGTGGACGACGATGGGATGATGTCGCGGATCTCCTTCATGCGGAAGACGCCGGAGGGGTGGCAGCAATCGATCCGGCGGATGGTGACGCTGAATGAAGTTGAGCTGGACCCGGCCGTGGCGCGCGAGATCGTCCGCTACCTGTCGGACCGTCATGGAATCGCCCCCGGGGAGCTACGGCCGGCCCGCTTCGAGGTCGAGCGCCGTCTGGTGGAGTGGTCCTACGATGCCGACGAGGATGTGGGGCAGACCTGCAGCAACTGCCATTCGATGGGACGGGTGGTCACGCAGCGCCGCACTCGCGAGGAGTGGGACTTGCTGATGGCGATGCACCGGGGCTACTACCCGCTTTCCGACACGCAGGGCTTCCGCCGGCTCGGCCCGCCTGCCCCCGACGCGACCGACACCCGTCACCCGATGGACAAGGCCGTGGCACACCTTTCGGGGGAATTTCCCCTCACGACCGCCGAATGGTCGTCCTGGTCGGCCACGATGCGCGCGCCGCGACTGGCCGGGAGCTGGGCGCTCCGGGGCCACGAGCCGGGAATGGGCCCGATCTACGGCACGGTCGAGATCGAGGCGGGTGACGACGAGGCGAGCTTTACGACCCGCGCCCGCTACCGCTACGCGCGCACGGGCCGCGAGGTGTATCGCGCCGGTCGCGCAATCGTCTACACCGGCTATCAGTGGCGGGGCCGCTCGGCGGAGTGGGACAACGAAGAGAGCGAGCTGCGCGAGGTGATGATGGTCGAGCGCGGCTGGAACGAGATCAATGGCCGCTGGTTCGCGGGCGCCTACGACGAGTTCGGACCCGATGTGACCCTTGAGCGCGCAGACGGTCCGGTCCTGCTGGGGCTGCATCCGGGTGCGATCCGCGCGGGCGATGCGGCGACGGTCACGCTGTACGGCGTCAACCTTCCCACCGGGCTCGCGGCGAACGATCTGGATCTGGGCCCCGGCGTGGAGATCGTGGGGGTGACGAGCAACGGCGCGGAAGCGGTGACGATCGAGGTGCGGACCGACGAGGATGCGGTGCCGGGTGCGCGCGATGTCTTTGCGGCGGGTCGCCAGCTACCGGGTCCCCTGACCCTCTACGAGAGCGTGGACCGAATCGCGGTCACTCCGCGTGCGGGAATGGCGCGGCTGGGCGGCGGAAACTTCCCCAAGGGCTACGCGCAGTTCGAAGCGACGGCCTTCTCCAACGGCCCCGACGGCAAGCCCGAGACGGACGACGATCTGGATCTGGGGCTGGTTGATGTGGAGTGGTCGATGGAGGAATACGCGGCGGTCTTCGATGACGACGACATCCGCTTCGTCGGCGCCCTGGACCCGAACGGCCGCTTTGAGCCGGCGCTGGACGGACCCAATCCGGACCGGACGGGCATGCGCAACAATGTCGGCGATGTGTGGGTGGTGGCGACCTGGCGCGGCGACGATGGCGCCGAGGTGCGGGGACGCGCGCAGTTGATCGTCACGGTGCCGCTCTACATGCGGTGGGAACCGTGGCGGGTGCAGATCGCTCCGGCGACGAGGAGCACTTCCGGGATGGGGAACGGACGATAGGCGGGACCCGGAGGGAAGCGAGAATCTACCTGCGTCGTTGTAGCCGATCGCGAGCGCTTCTCACCTCGGGCAGTCCCTCCAGCGACCGGCTCGCCAGCGCGTAGTCAAGCGGAGTTCTGCCGGTCGCATCGCGAGCGTTCGGATTTGCCCCCAAACTCAGAAGCAGGGGGAATGCAGCCGGTGTGTACAGGGCGGCCGCGTGCAATGCGGTCTGGCCGGACCCGTCCGTTGCTTCCAAATCCGCCCCGGCACGCACCAGAGCCTCTGCCACCGCCACGTTGTGATCGACAGGCATGGGATGGCCTGCGATGAAGGCCCCGCCGCGGTACAGAGCCATGAACAGAGGTGTGCGGTGGTTTGCCGTGCGACCGGCGGGATCGTAGCCGTCGGGATCCCGCGCATCGATATCCGCGCCGAAGGCAATCAGTGCGGTTGTGATCTCTGGACGGAGGTTGTACCAGGCGGCGGAGTGAAGGGGCGCAAACCCGTAGTAGTCCACCGCGTTCACCTCTGCCCCGGAAGCGACCAGCAGCTCGATTGCGGCCGGGTCCGATGCGTAGGAGGCCGCAGCGTGCAGGGGACTCCGTCCGGTGTTCGAGAGCGCATGGACGTCGGCGCCGGCATACACCAGAGCGGCCGTGACCTGGGGATTCGGATTCCGAGCGGCGAAGTGAAGTGGCGTGTCGCCCATCCGGTAAGTCTCCCCGCTGGGCGCGCCGAGGTCGGCTCCCCCCTCCACCAGAGCGCGAACGACATCGGGATCCGGGTTGTGGCGGGCGGCCAGGTGCAACGGGGTCCAGCTCCATCCCCAGTCGACGCTGAAGCCCGTGGCCCAGGCGTTGGGGTCGGCCCCGGCCTCCAGGAGTGCCCGCACCACACGGGCGTCGCCGCTGAGGGCGGCGTGGTGCAGCGCGGTGCGCGCGTAGGCACCGTCCCGCGCATGAACGTCCGCCCCGGCTTCCAGCAGGGCGAAGATCACGGCGGGGTCGCGAGTGCTGGCCGCCGCGTAGTGAAGCGGTCCGGCCCCGGGGAACCTGTCCACAACCGTGCGCGGATCCGACCCGTCCGCCAGACAGGCAGCCACGGCATCGGCACTTGCATGCTCGAAGAACGTCTGGGTGCCCCAGCGGTCGCACATGGCGGGAGCGGCCGCGATCCCGGCACTGTCGCCCGTTGACGATTCGGCGCCGAGCTGCACGAGGGTCTCCACAATTGCGGTGGCGTTGCGGCGCAGGGCGAGGTCAAGCGGGGTCTCGCCCTGGTTGTCGCGGGCACCGGGATCGGCTCCGGCGGCCAGTAGCGCCGACGCTACAGTGGCCAGGACATGCGCGCGAAGCCGCCCAGCCATTCCAATCGCGCGATGAAGAGGAGTTCTCCCGGCATCGTCGCGCGCGTCCACATCCGCTCCGGCAGCCACGAACTCGCGCAGCACATTCTCAAAGTCGGCGCAGCAGCCAAGTGCGGACACCATCCTTGCCAGGAAGGTCGCGCCCTCTTCGTCGCGTTCGCCAACCGGAATCCCGCTCGCCAGGCATCCCCGGACGCTCTCGGCCGGCGACGCAGCCAGAAAATACCATGCGTGCATACCGGACTGCTCCGGACCCCAATGGCAGACGGGATCCGCGATCCGCCCGGCGTTGTCGCGTGCATCCGGATCGGCGCCGAACCCCAGCAGGGCTCGAACCGTCGCGCGATTGGCCCACGCCCGCGCCAGATGCAGCGGGGTCTCGCCCTGGTTGTTGCGTACATTCACCTCTGCGCCGGCCCGCACGAGCGCCGCGACCAGAATCGAGTCCGGGTACCACGACGCCAGATGCAGCGGCGTGTCCCCGGTGGGGGTGCGTGCGCCGGGATCGGCTCCCGCCTCGAGCAACGCCAGAGCGCGCAGGACCATCACCGGTTCGCCCACTTCCTCGGCGGCGAAGCCCAGTCCCATCCGGTCGGAGTCCCAACGGTTTCTTCGCGACTCCATGACCGCCAGATGGAGCGGCCCATGGCCCTCGTCGTTCCGTCGGTCCAGCTCTACTCCGATGGAGGCCAGATGGGCGATGACCTCGGGATCCGGGGACTCGGCTGCGGCGTGAAGCAGCGACGAACCGTTGTTGGTCAATTCGAACGGGTTGGCGCCGGACTCGAGTAGAGCGCGGACGACCGCCAGTTCCCCGGCGGAAGCCGCGAGGTACAGCGGAGTGCGGCCATGGCTGTCGCGCGCGTTCGGATCGGCCCCCAGCGACAACAGGCGAAGAGGAAGGTCCACGGCTCTTTGCGCACGACGAACGGGATTCAGGCTGGCCAGAAGCGGCGTGATCCCGGCCGAGTCGACGGCATTGACATCCGCGCCGGCGGCCAGGAGCTCGGTTACGATCGCCGCCCGATCATGGGCAGCCGCGAGGTGAAGAGGGGTGGCGCCGACGAAATTCCGGTCTTCGATATCGGCTCCCCCTTCCACCAGAAGCAGCGCTGCGGCCGAATTCCCACCGGCGGCGGCAAGATGGAGCGGCGTGTCACCGTCTTCGTTCCGCGCGTGCAGATCCCGGCCCTGGCCCAGACACAGTTCGAAGTCATCGAGGTTGGCCAGCCGGGTGAATGCGGCCGTGTTCCAGTTCATACAACTGGTTGGATCGGCGACGCGGCCCCGGTCGTCGCGTGCCAGCGGATCCGCGCCCACCCTCAGCAGGGCCCGAGAGACGGCGGGATTTGGGTTCTGCCAGGCCAAATGCAGAGGCGTCGCGCTTTGGTCATCACGGGTGTTCGGGTCGGTGCCGGCGGCCACCAATGCCTCCACAATTCCCGGATTGGGGTTCTGGCTTGCTGCGGTATGAAGGGGACTGGAACCGGATCGCCCAATCGTCCAAGAACCCGGACCCAGACGGGCGTTGGGATCCGCGCCGGCCTCCACAAGCAGGCGGATTACCTCCGGATCGGCGGCCAGGAGCGCGGCACGGAACACCGTGGGGACAATCTGACCGGGATCATCCGCATTCGCGCCCCCCCGCAGACATTCCTCAACGAGTTCCACCGAGGCGGATTCGAAGAAGCGCCATCCGGCCCAGTCACTGCAGCCCGGTTCGGCTTGTGGGTCGGCCGACAGGGGCTCCGTCGGGACAACTGCGGGAGCGAACGGCGGGGAGAACGCGGTCGCACCCGGGTTCGGCCCCTGGCCGCCGACACAGGCCGCAAGGACGATTCCGGCCAGAAGGGTCGCCGGGGTTGCCGGGGCAGCGAACGCACTGCGCGGGATGGTGACGGCCATGATGAACCTGCCTGCTTTCTCGAGCAACCTGCCCGGCAGGAATCTCCCGGCCGGGGATCGGCTTCCTTCGGGGACCTGCCCAACCTCTAATCTGAACCTGCCGTCCCCGAAAGACTACCCAGGCCCGGCAACCTTGTTCCGGCAAGACCCCGCACGCGTGCGCCGCCCATCCGCGGACTGCACAGGTCTGGCCCCCGGCCCTTCAACGCCCTACTGTCATGGAATGAGCGCTTCCACCACACCGCGACCCCTTCCCGGCCCGGAATCGGCCAAATCCCCGGATCCGGTCGCAGCGAAACCCGTTTTCCTCGCCCAGCGCGAATTCCACCCCTTCGAGGCGGGAGGCGAGACCTTCCTCTACCTGGTGCCCTCGGCGGCGGTCTTCCACCTGGACGAGACCTCGCTGGCGGTGCTGCAGGCCCTCGACAATGGTGCGGCGAGCGAAGAGGCGCTGGTCACCGCGCTTTCCCCCGCCTTTGGCATGTCCGCCGTCCGCCGCAGCCTGGCCGAACTGGTGCAGGTTCAGGCGATCGGGCTGACCTCCGAGCCGGCGCCCACCTTCCCGCGGGTGCTCCCCCAGGCCGACTTCCCGCTCACCACGATGGTCCTCAACGTCACCAACAAATGCAATCTGGCGTGCACCTACTGCTATGAGTACGGCGAGGACAAGATCGTCGACACCACCTGCGACCCCGCGCCCAACTACATGAGCGAGGAGACCGCGCGTCAAAGCGTCGATTTCATGTTCGAGCAGTCGGGCGATCTGCCGGTGGCGCACCTCACCTTCTTCGGTGGCGAAACGCTGCTCAACTTCAAGGTCCTAAAGAAAACGGCGGCCTACGCGCGCGAACGGGCGAAGGAGTTGGGGAAAGACGTTGATTTCTCGCTGACCACCAATGGCACGCTGCTCCGCGACGAGGTGATCGACTGGCTGGCGGAAAACCGCGTTGGCGTGACGATCAGCATCGACGGCCCGAAGGAGATGCAGGACAAGTTCCGCGTCTTCAAGAACGGGATGGGCAGCTACGACTACGCGATGCCGAAGATCAAGCGGCTGCTGAAGCGCCACAACACCCGTCCCATCGGCGCCCGCGTAACGCTCACCCGCCAAACGCTGAATGTGAAACGGATCTTCCACCACCTGCGCAACGAGATCGGCTTCTGGGAGATCGGATTTGCCCCGGTAACGACCGCCAACGGGCGCGGCTACGCAATCGAGGACACCGGCTACGACCGCATGCTGGACCAGTTCGGCGAGCTGGCGCAGGAGTTTCTGGAGTTCGCGGTCGAGGATCGCCACCACGGCTTCTCCAACGTCAAGGACACGATCGAGGAGATCCACAAGGGCGTCAGCAAGGCGTTTCCGTGTGGAGCGGGGCTGGGTCTGATGGGCGTGGCCACCGACGGCGAAGTCGCGCTCTGCCACCGCTTTGCGGGATCGGACGACCACAGTATCGGGTCGGTCCACAATGGTCTCGACCGCAAGAAGCAGTTCGAGTTCCTGGGCCATCACCATGTGGCGAACAAGACGGACTGCAACACATGTTGGGCGCGGCCGCTCTGCGCGGGGGGGTGCTATCACGAGGCGCATGTGCGGTATGGCGACACCGGCGTGGCCAACCTGCACTACTGCGACTGGATTCGGAGCTGGACGAATACCTGCCTGGAGGTGTACGGGGAGATCGCGGTGAAGAATCCGGGGTATCTGGAGCAGTTTGGATGAGGGGGGCGGGGGCGGGGAGCCGTGGTGGCGTGACCAGGGTGAGGGTCCGGCGGCCGATGCGGTGTTGGGGGCTGGGTGTGTTGGCTTTGGTGGGGTGGCCGGGGGTGGTGGTTGGGCAGGGGGTGGACTGCAGCAAGTGGAATAGTTGGGGGTTCTTCAATGACTTGACGGCGGACGATGTGCGTGATTGTCTGGAAGCCGGGGCCGATGTGAACGCGCGGGACGAGCGCGGGTATACGCCGTTGCATTCGTTGCATTCCATGATAGGCTCAAGGGACCCGGAAGCGACGACGATGGTAGTGTTAGTGTTGCTGGAGGCCGGTGCCGATGTGATGGCGCAGAGTAGCAACGGCGACACCCCTCTACATGAAGCTGTTCGGCGTTCTGAAATTGAAGTGGTCGAAGCATTGCTGACTGCGGGGGCGGATGTAGCTGCGCGAAACACGTGGGGGGCTACCCCTTTGCACTATGCTGCTATCTACGGCGACTATCCGGAAATGGTCAAGGTATTGCTGACTGCGGGGGCGGACCTGGGGGCACGCGCGGAGTATGGAGATACCCCGTTGCACGAGGCAGCGACACAGGGTCCTCCGCCAATGATAGACGCTCTCCTCAACGCCGGCGCCAACCCCCGCACCCGCAACCAATCCGGCAAGACCCCCTGGGATTTGGCTCGCGAACGGGGCGAAACCGACGACGACTTCAAAACATCAAAGGCTTACTGGCGGCTGTACGAGCTGAACTTCCCCGGTGAAGGAATCGATGGGAAATCTCCAGGAGAGACAGGAGACACCACATGAACCACCTGAAAGCAATCAACCGCAAAGCCCGCCGCATCCGAGCGCAAACCGGCGGACTCCACGACCCGGCCGCAACCGATCCCCAGTCCCCCACCGTGGCCACTGCGACGAGTGCCAACACCGATGCCACCCCCGACGACCTCGATGTCGTCGCGCTCGACAGCCGCTCCGGGCCGCACATTCCGCTGGGGTGCTCGCTGATCTTTGCGCCCGGGTGGGAGGTGGACTCGACCGGGGGGACGGCCGGACTCTGCCAGCCGGTGGAGCGCGATCTCTTCGACTGCCACCTGGCCTGCTTCTGGCCCGCGCATGTGCCCGATCAGCTCAACCACGCGCCGGACTGGACGGGGAAGTGCGCCTCGGCCCAGAAGGATTGGCGCAAGATCGACCTGATCTTCCCGTGAGGGCTGATTTTCCGGTAAGAGCCCGCCGGACCGCCACCGCTGCTCTCGCCGCCACCCGCGGAAGATCTTCCTTCCGGAGCCAGCGTTTTGTGACCGAATCGAACCCGCCCCCCGCGATCCCGGCGCCCGCCGTTGCACCAACCCGTCTCCAGCACACGACCATCACCCGAATCCTGATGGCCGCCGCCACCCTGGCCGCCCTCGCCGGGCCCTATCCGCTACCCGGCCACGCGCAGGACCGGAGCGGCGGAAACGGCCTCATCTACATGGCCGCCTACGACCAGTCGATCAAGGTGATTGACGAGAGCAGCCTGGAGATTGTGGACGAGATTCCGACCTCCATCGGGATTCCCATCGGGCTCACCCTCTCGGCCAACCACGAGCGCATCTATGTGCGCGACGCCGAGTTCGAGGAGATCGAGATCATCGATGTCGCAACCCGCCGGTCGATCGACAGCTTCACCCTCAGCCGGGGCCGCTCGCGCGTACGGATCTGGGGAATGGAGGTCGACCCGGAAGAGGACTTCATCATTCTCAACGCGATGCGGTACACGAAGCGGATGGATCGCTGGGAGATCGACGAGGCGGTCCTGCTCCGCTACGACCTGGGCGCAAAGGAAGTCACCGATACGATTCCCTGGCCCGAGGAGGAAGGCGGACGCCGCGCGCGCATGATGTTTTCGCCCGCCGGGGACCTCCTCTACTTCTTCGGCCGCGACATCCTGATCCTGGAGACCGACGACTTCACCGTCACCGACCGCTGGGAGCTCTCGCGCCCCCTGGAGGAGGGACTGGGCCGCTTCAGCTTCGGCTTCCCCACCAGTCCGCACGACGAGCGCGGCTATCACACCGGTCTCTTCACCACCACCGATCCGCTGCAGAACCGTCGCATGATGGGGATCGCGCGCGTGAACCTGGCCGAGAAATCCTTCGACTTCTTCACCCTGGGACCACGCGAGCCGGTCAGCTTCCGCCTCGCACCCGGCGGCACGAAGGCGTACGGCCTGGTTCAGCAGATCGGCAACTACGAGTTCTGGACCTTCGACGTGGAGGGCAGACGGATCCTCAGCCGCGAGCGCTTTCCCGGGCGGCCCCGCATGGGTCTGGAGGTGAGCTCGAATGGCGAACTGCTGTACATCTACAACGCCGGTTCGACGATCGATGTGTACGACGCCGAGAGCTACGAGTACCTGCGGACGGTCACCTTCGATGCCGACATGACCAGCTTCGTGATGATTCCGGAGGGAACCGGACCCCAGGGGAACTGACGGCGCCGCGCCCCCGCCCATGGCGATCCTCGATGCGGAGATTCGGCGCGGGTTCGGCTATGTCCGCCCGTTTCGCGGTCGCCTGACGGTCATTCTGGGGTTGAACCTGGTGGGGACCGCACTCGCGCTCTACGTCCCCTTCCTCACCCGCGGCCTCGTCGACGACGCTCTTCTGGGACAGGACCGAAACGCGCTGACCCGCATCGTCGGGCTCTTCGCCGGCGTCACCGTGGCCAGCTTCGTGCTCAACTTCGTCAGCGGGATTCGCTACACCGAAGTATCGGCCGAGATCCTCTTCCGGATGCGGCTCGCGCTCTACCGCCACCTGCAGCGTCTTTCGCCCCGCTTTCACGCCCGCACCCCGCTTGGCGAGATCATGTCGCGGCTCAACAACGACGTGAGCGAAATTCAGCGCGTCCTGGCCGACGTTGCGCTGGCCTGGCTGGGGAACGCCGCGTTCCTGGCTGGCTCGGTGGCGATGCTCCTCTGGCTCGATTGGCGTCTCTTCCTGGCCGCCGCCACCCTTCTTCCCCCCGCGATCTGGGCGCTGGTTCGCTATCGGCGCCGCCTGGAGGGAGAGGTGCGCATCATGCGGGAACGGAGCGCGGGAATCGGCGCCTTCCTCATCGAGACCCTGCGCGGCGTGAGGCTGGTCGTCGCGGCGAATGCGGCCGAGCGCGAGGCGGCACGCTTTCGGACGCACAACGACGCCTTCGTGCGGTCGCTCATGCGGATGCAGCGGCTGCGCTATCTCTCGGGCGGCATTCCCGGGCTGCTCCTCTCGGCGAGCACGGCGGTGATCTTCCTCTACGGCGGCGCGCGCGTGATCGACGGCGCCCTCACCCTTGGCACCTTCACCGCCTTCATGGCCTACCAGATGCGGCTGATCGGTCCGGTCCAGGGGTTGATGGGACTCTACACCGGCCTTGGGGTGGCGCGCGTGTCGCTACGGCGCTTCCACGAATTCATGGACGAGCCGGTCGAGGTGGTCGAGACGACGAATCCGGCGCGGCTGCTCCCGGCGCGGGGCGAGATCGTCTTCGAGGATGTGTGGTGCGGGCACGGCCGCGGCGGCGATGTGCTCAGGGGACTGGCGCTTGCGGTGGCGCCCGGCGAGGTGGTGGCGCTGACGGGGCCCTCGGGGAGCGGAAAGTCAACGGTGGCGGATCTTCTGGTGCGGCACCTCGATCCCGACGCCGGACGGATCCTGCTCGACGGAATCGACCTTCGCGAGATGGCGCTGGCCGATCTGCGCGCGCGCGTGGCGGTCGTGGATCAGGCGGCCTTCATCTTCAATGCCTCGATCGCCGAGAATGTGCGCTACGCTCGACCCGGCGCGGGTTCGGAGAAGGTGACGCGGGCGCTGCAACGGGCGGGGCTCGGGGAGTTTGTGGCGGCGCTGCCGGAAGGGGTCGACACGGTGGTGGGCGAGGATGGACGGGCTCTCTCGGCGGGTGAGCGGCAGCGGCTGGCGATTGCGCGCGCGCTCCTGGCCGACCCGGCGGTGCTGGTGCTGGACGAGGCGACGAGTGCGCTCGATGCCGACCGGGAGGCGAAGGTGGTGAGGGCCTACAGCGAAGCAATGGCCGGCCGGACGACGGTGCTGATTACGCACCGCGAGGAGTTGCTGCGGTCGGCGGACCGGGTGGTGAGGGTGGACGAGGGATGGACGGTGGCGCGATGACGCCAGGCGCGGGAGGCGGAAGGCGGACGACGGCCGTGCGGCTGGAAGCGGCGGTTGTTCCCCAAGGCGCGTGGCGTGGGCGTTGAGCGGGGGCGCGAGGTGCCGGACGACTCTCGCGGGGGAAGGCTCTGCCTGGACGCGCCCGAGGTGCGGGACCGGACGGGGCGGGGCGTTTCGGTGGCGGTCATCGACAGCGGCGTGAATCCGGCGCATCCGCATGTGGCCGGGGTGGCCGGCGGGGTGCGGGTGACGCTGGCCGGGGAGCTCGCCGACGATCATGTGGACCGGCTGGGACACGGGACCGCCGTCTTCGCTGCCATTCAGGAGAAGGCCCCCGGCGCGGAGATCCATGCCGTGCGGGTCTTCGACGACCGGTTGCGGACGACGGTGCGGGCGCTGGTGGCCGCGATCGACTGGGCGGCCGAACAGAGAATGCGGATCGTGAATCTGAGCCTGGGAACCGTGCGCGAGGAGCACGCCGGACCGTTGGCGGAGGCGGTTGAGAGGTTGGCGGCGGTGGGTGGGGTGGTGGTGGCGGCGGCCGAGGACGACGGGCGCAGATGGTGGCCCGGATCGCTGGCGGACGCCGTGGGGGTCGTGGCCGACGGGGCGTGTCCGCGCGGCTGCACCGAGGTGCGGACGGGGCGGCGGGGGGGGTGGGTCGTGGCCGCGGCGCCCTGGCCCAGACCGATTCCAGGCGTTCCCGTGGAGCGCAATATCCACGGGATCAGCTTTGCCGTGGCCAATGTGAGCGGAATGCTGGCGCGCGCGCTGGAGGGGGGCGGGGTGGTGGGGGTGGAGGAGTGCCGGGGCGTGTTGGGGGGGATGTGAACCAAACCAGACATGGCCGACCGAGTTTTCTGGAGATTGCTACGGGCTGGACCGGAACTGATTCCAACGGCGGACAATCAGCCGTTCGCGAATCCGCTTGCGCAACGACGGCGCAGGCGACCGCGTCATCTTGCGGCCATCCCACAGTGGGGTTGAGAAGGCACCAGCGTTACACCTCCCCGGAATCTCCGAGACATTGTGACAGCCGCAACCTCCGTCTTCGCACGCCCCATGCCTTCACGCCACCCCCACCTCCGCCCCCTCCCCGCTCCCCATCCGCAACGTACCCGGACGCTCCACCTCGCGGCGCACATATCCCAACCCGATCACCTGGCCGAAGCGCGGCGAATCGGCCACCGAGGTCACGCGCCCGCGCACCTTGGCGCCCCCCGCATCGAAGAGCTGCATGCCGGGCCGCGCCGCAATTTCCCCGAAGCGCAATGATCGCAGGTGCCAGTTGACGCGCCCGCGGTGCCGGATCCGCACAATCACCTCCTGGCCGGTATAGCAACCCTTGCCGTGATCGAATGCACACTCGCCGAGGCCCGCCTCGATCGGTATGGTCGCGTTGTCCATGTCGATCCCGAACTCCGGAAAGCCCGCCTCGACGCGCAAGGTCTGCCACGCGCCCGTTCCCACCGCCGTCGCACCCGCGCCGCGCAACCCGTCCCACAACTCCGCCAGCCCCGCCACGCCTGCCCACAAATCCCACGAATCGATCTGGCGCAAGCCCCGCGCGACGAGCACGCCGCCCTCCAGCGGTCCTCCGTTCACCAGCTTGAAGCCGTCCCCGGGCACCGCACCAAGCACCGACGCCACTGCATCGCCCGCCCCGGGACCCACGACCGTCAGGAGTTTCGCGCGCTCGGCCAACTCCTCGACCCTTGCCAGCCTTGGTGGGAGGAAGTGTTTGAAGTGCCCCAACGCGGCTTCCACCCCACGCACCGAGACATTCAGCCCCACCCCCTCCCCGCCGCCAGCCCCCAACCAAAGCGCCACCAGGTCGGTTACCATGCGGCCCTTCGCCGTCAGGATCGTCCCGTAGGTCGCGTCCCCCACCCCCCCAACCGGCGCCTCCGGAATCCGGTTCGTCACGATCCCGTTCAACATCTGCGCCGGCGCGCGCCCGTACACCCGCAACAGCCGCCGGTCGTCCCGCGCCACCACACCGCACCCCTCCACCGCCGCCCGGTATTCTCCCCGCGGATCCCCGTAGTGGCGTCTGCTGTGCGTCGGATTCGTCATTCGTCGCGCTCGCTGCCCTGGCCCAACGACCGGCGCGTCATCGTGCGAGGGCACGCCTGTCTCCCGCTTTCGCCGCGCTGGAGGTCGCCGAATGCGGGCATCGACTCTACGGCCGGCTCTTCAGCTCGCGCACCAGCGCCTCCACCCGCTGCACATCGCGGGCCTCGGGCGCAAAGCTCAGGTAGGTCTCCAGTTGGGTCACCGCTTCCTCGGAGCGTCCCAGCCGGGCCAGCAGGTAACCGCGGTCGCGGATCTGCGAGGGCGCCGTGGGCCGCACGATCAGGATGCGTTCCACCGCGGCCAGCGCACGCTTGTGGTCGCGCAACCGGTGATAGAGCCCCTTCAGATTCAGCAACAGCCGCACAACCATGTCGTGGCGCGTCGCTGTGCGCAGATGGCGCTTCTTGAGCCGCACCACCCCGCCGTGCCGGCGATCGAGAAGATCCTGCGCCTCGGACTCCAGCAGCACCTTGCCGCCGTGGAAGGGATCGATCAGGAAGGACGCCGCCTCGCCCCGGTAGCGCACCATGAAGTGGCCGGGAAAGTCCACCCCTTCCAGCGGCAGATCGAGTCGCCACCCCACATCGAGCAACACGATCCCGAGGGTCAATGGAATCCCCAGCCCGCGGTCCAGCACATCGTTGAGGAAGGAGTTGCGCGGGTCGTTGTACCGTTTGCGATTGCCGCGCAGCTTGCGGCTCCCGAAGAGGTTGGCCAGCGCCTCGCCCAGGACCACCGGCGGCCCCCGCTCCGTTCCGAGACGGTTGCGCGCCTCCTCGGCGAACATATCCAGCCGGACCAGGTAGCGCTCCACCGGCAACTGCGGATACTCCTCCCGCGCCACGAGGAGGGCGGCCCGCGCGAGATTCAGCTTCTCGTCGGGACGCTCGACTTCGCGGGCGAAATCCTGCCGCGTGGACCAGGCTGGTGGGTTCATGGTTTGAAGCATGGGCGACGCGCGCCGCCCTGTAAACCTCGGGGCATTCCTTGGGGGTTGCTTCCCTGGGGCTGCTCTTTCGGGGGACCGGTTCTCCGGGGGCTGGTTCACTGGGGGGCTGGCTCTCCGGGGGGTTGCTTCTCCGGGGGACCGGTTGGCGGGAGCGGCCGGGCCGCCCTCTCCGTGCGGGCTGTTAGATTCGGGGCCATGAAGAGCGAACCCCGCGATCAGCGACCTCGAATCCGGCTCAGCACACTTTCGCACGGCGCCGGGTGAGCCTGCAAGCTCGGCCAGTCCGAGCTGGCGCAGGTTCTGCGTCCCCTGTTGCCCGCGCACGACCCTCGCGTTCTGGTGGATGCCGCCACGAGGGACGACGCCGCCGTGTACCGGATCGGCGATGAGCGCGCTCTGGTCGTCACCCTTGACTTCTTTACCCCGATCGTCGACGACCCGTACGACTTCGGGTGCATCGCCGCCGCCAACGCCCTCTCCGATGTCTACGCGATGGGAGGGCGGCCGCTCTTCGCGCTGAATCTGCTCTCCTTTCCGAGGAAGCTGCTGTCGCACGGAATCGCCGAGGAGATTGTGCGGGGCGGCGCCGAGAAGGCGGCCGAGGCCGGGATTGCGGTGCTGGGCGGCCACTCGATCGACGATGCCGAGCCCAAGTACGGAATGGTCGCGGTGGGCGAGGTGGATCCCGCGGTCATGCTGGCCAACGACCGCGCGCGCCGGGGCGATGACCTGGTGCTCACCAAGCCGCTGGGATCGGGGATCGTGGCCACCGCGGTGAAGGCGGGAGCGTGTCCGGAGGCGGTGCTGGAGGAGGCCGTCGCGACAATGGCGCGGCTGAACCGGGGGGCGGCCGAGGCGGCGGTGGCCGCGGGCGCGCGGGCGGCAACCGACGTGACCGGCTACGGCCTGACCGGGCACCTGGGCAACATGCTGGCTGCGTCGGGGGTGGCGGCGAGGATCGATGCGGCGGCCGTGCCGGTGATGGGGGGGGTGGCGGGGCTGATGCGGGACGGGCACGTACCGGGGGGAACGCGCCGCAATCTGGCCGATTCGGCGTCCCGGGTGAGCCACGACCCGGACGTGCCGGAGGCGACTCGGATTCTGCTGGCCGACGCGCAGACCTCGGGGGGATTGTTGATCGCCATTGCGCCGAAGCGCACACCGGAGCTGCTGCGGGAACTCGCCGCGCGGGGCGAGACGGGGGCCGTGATCGGGGGGGTGGAGGGGGGCTTGCCGGGCCGCATCGAGGTCGCCCCGTAGGGCCGGGGCCCGCACCGCGCTCCCGCCCGCAACCGCACTCCTGCCCGCAACCGCACTCCCCGGCCAAACCCCACGCTCCCTCAGGCCTGAATCGGCGACACCTCCCCGGGACGCACCGAGGCGCGGGTCTTGAGCGCCTTCTTCTGCCGCCGCCGGATCGCCAGCTCGACCACCCGGTGGAGATCCTCGACCAGGTGGACCGTCAGCGTTTTGCGCACCTCGCCGGGCAGGTCATCCAGGTGCGCCTCGTTGTCCTGCGGCAGAATGATCTCCTGAATCCCCGCCCGCACCGCGCCCAGCACCTTTTCCTTTACCCCTCCGATCGGCAGAACGCGTCCGGTCAGCGTGAGCTCGCCGGTCATCGCCAGATCGGCCCGCACCCTCTGCCCCGACACCGCCGAGATCAGCGCCGTCGCCATCGTGATTCCCGCCGACGGTCCATCCTTGGGAATCGCCCCCGCCGGCACATGAATGTGGATCTCGCGCTTCTCCAGCAGGCCCTCGTCGATTCCGAGCGCATCGCAGTGGCTCTTTGCGTACGAGAGCGCCGCCCGCGCCGACTCCTTCATCACATCGCCCAACTGCCCGGTGAGCACCAGCCCGCCCTCGCCCGGCATCACGCTGGCCTCGACGAACATGATGTCGCCGCCCATCGGAGTGTAGAACATCCCCGTGGCGACACCGACGACATCCTCCGCCGCCCGCCGCTCCGGGAAGACCCGCGGTCGGCCGAGCAGATCGCGGGCCGAATCGGCGGAAATCACCATTCCCTCGCTCTCGTCCGACGCAATTCGCCGCGCCACCTTGCGCGCCAGCTTGCCCAGCTCGCGTTCAAGCTGACGCACCCCCGCCTCGCGCGTGTAGCTCTGGATGACCCCGAGGATCGCGTCGTCGGCGATGGTCAGCTCCTCCTCGCGGAGGCCCGAATCGCGCAGTTGCCGCGGCAGCAGGTAGCGGCGGGCGATCTCCAGCTTTTCCTGTTCGGTGTACCCGCGAAACTCCACCGATTCCATGCGGTCCAGGAGCGGCACCGGAATCCGGTCCTCGTAGTTGGCGGTCGCGATGAAGAGGACCTCGGAAAGATCGAAGGGAACCCCCATGTAATGGTCGATGAAGGTCGAGTTCTGCGCCGGATCGAGGACCTCGAGGAGCGCCGAGCTCGGATCGCCCTGAAAGGAGACCCCCAGCTTGTCCACTTCGTCCAGGAGGAAGACGGGATTGCGCGTTCCGGCCTCCTTCATTCCCTGGATGATTCGTCCCGGCATGGCCCCCACATAGGTGCGGCGGTGCCCCCGGATGTCGGCCTCGTCGCGCGCGCCGCCCAGCGAGATGCGCACGTACTTGCGTCCCACCGACCGCGCGATCGATTGCGCGATGCTCGTCTTCCCCACCCCCGGCGGTCCGGCGAAGAGCAGGATCGGCCCGCGTCCTCCGTGCTCTGGAAGCTCTCCGGCCTCCTCCTCCGCGCCGTCGCCGTTGGTTGCGGCCGACGTCGCCGCGGGCGCTTCGCCGCCCTCTTCCCCGGCCTCCCCTTCCGCTGCCGCCTCGGCGAGACGTTCCTGCTGAAGCTTGCGCACGGCCAGGAATTCGAGCACGCGATCCTTCACGTCCTCCAGCCCGTAGTGGTCCTCGTCGAGAATCTCCTCGGCGCGGTGAAGGTTGAGCTTGTCGTCGGTGCGTTCGCTCCAGGGCAGCTCGGTGATCCAGTCGAGATACGTGCGGATGACCTGGTATTCGGCCGATTGCGGCGATGTCCGGTTCAGCCGGCGGAGTTCGCGCTTGACCTCGTTGCGGGCAACCTCGGGAAGGTCCATCTCGGCGATCCGCTCGCGTAGCTCGTCCGCGTCTTCTCGCTCGCCCTCTTCGCCCAGCTCCTTGCGAATCTGCTTCATCTGTTCGCGCAGAATCATCTCGCGCTGGCGCTCGCCCAACTCTTCCTGAACCTTGGCCTGAATGTCCTCGTGGGCCTCGATGCGGGCCAGTTCGCGCTCCACCGCCATGAGCGCGGTCCGCATGCGCTCCTCGTCGTCGAGCGTTTCGAGAATCTCCTGCTTTTCGGAGGTCGGGAGGTCCAGGTAGAAGGCCACCAGATCGGCGAAGGCGCCGGGTTCGTCCACCCCCTGGATAAGCTGGTTCAGCGCCTCGGTCGACACCCCGCGACGCGTTCCGAGCTCGGCCGCGCGTTCCCGAAGCTCCTGGTCGAGGGCGCGAAATCCGGGATCCTTGCCGTCCGCGGGGGGCTGCCGCTCGATCGGCACCAGAGTGGCGCGCAGCATCGCCTCGCCGTCTTCGCCGTATTGAAGGGCCCGGGCGCGGGCTTCGCCCTGAACGAGAAGCTGAATTCCTCCACGTACCCGGTGCGTCTGAATGATCCGCACCACCGTGCCCACGGGGTAGAGGATGCCGGGATCGGGCTGGTCCTGGTTCTGGTTTTGCGCGACCGCGAAGAGTCTCCGGTCGTCGTCGAGCGCATCTTGCACCGCCTCCACCGTGCCGGGCCGTCCCGCCGAGATGGGTACGGCCACCCCCGGATAGACGACGGTGTCACGAAGGGGAAGAACGGGCAGGCTGAATCGTCTGCTCATGAAATCGCTGTCCTTGTGGATGGAGTCCTTGTGAACTGGGGCTTCATGGAATGGGCCCGAATGAACCGGGGTTGAAGTGCGGTTGAAGGTGGGTGGCCCGGGGTGCTTGCGTCGATGGCGGTTGCGCCGAGGCGGTCCGGCCGGACGCGGGGCCCGAAACGAAACGGCGGCACGATGCAGGAATCTTGCCATCTGTGCGGCGCGGGGAACAGTGCAGCGGTGGATGGGAGGCGGGGGCGGGTGGGTGCGCGGGGGGAGAATTCCGCCGGATTGGCCTCCCCACGGGGACTCTTCGCGAGAAGCGGACCGGGCCATTTCGGCCAGTCGGCCAGGGTGGCCGGGTGGCCCGCCATGCCGGGCGCCCGCGCGTTTCCAATAGGTTCGCCGTGGCGTGACCGGCGCGCACCGCTGTAACTTTTCTCCCCGAACGTGTTCAATCCTCAAACGGCCCTTCACCCTCAAACGGCCCTTCAAAGGTGCTCGGCCTGCGAATGTCTTCTGCCTTTGTTCGATCCTCGCCTTGATACCTCCCGCCTTGATACCTCCCGGGGACCATGCCATGTCGTTCCGCCCGCTCCGCCTCTTCGCCCTCCTCTTTGCCGGCGCCGCCGCAACGCTTCCTCCCATGAACCTTGATGCCCAGAACCCCGACATGGGACGCCGCTCGACCGTTTACGCGCCCCGCAACGTAGCCGCGACAAGCCAGCCGCTCGCCACCGCCGCCGCCCTCGAAGTCATGCAGCGGGGCGGGAACGCGATCGATGGGGCAGTGGCCGCGGCCGCCGTGCTCAACGTCACCGAACCCCACATGACCGGAATGGGCGGCGACGCCTTCGCCATCGTGTGGTGGAACGAGACGCGCGACCTCTACGGGATCGACGCGAGTGGCCGCAGCGGGAGCGGCATGACCGCCGAGGCCTTGCGGGAACGGGGCCACGAACGGGTGCCGGGGAGCGGGGCGGAGGTGGTGACGGTGCCGGGCGCGGTCTCCGGGTGGAGTGCGCTGATCGAGCGTTTTGGCAAGTTGACTCTGGGCGATGCGCTGCAACCGGCGATTCGCATTGCGCAGGGCGGATTCCCGGTGACGCCGGTGATTGCGCGGCAGTGGGCGGGCGCGAGCGAGAAGCTGGCCCGCGATCCGGGAGCCCGCGAGACCTATCTGGTCGATGGCGAGAGGGCGCCCCGGGCCGGCGAATGGTTCACCAATCCGGGGCTGGCGCGCTCCTTTGCGATGATCGCCGACGAGGGGCCAGGCGTGTTGTACGGGGGCCGTCTGGGGCGCGAGCTGGTGGACGGGCTGGCCGAGCTGGGCGGGTTCGTCACACTGGATGACCTGGCATCGCACGAACCGCGCTGGGTGGCGCCGCTCAGCACCGATTTCCGCGGCTACACTGTCTGGGAGCTGCCCCCGGCAGGGCAGGGAATTGCCGCGCTGGAGATGCTCGAACTGCTCGAACCGCTCGACCTGGAGGGGATGGGCCACAACTCCGCCGACTATCTCCACCACCTGATCGAGGCCAAGAAGCTCGCCTTCGCCGATCTGCACCGCTACGTCTCCGACCCCGAGACCATGGAGATCGACCCCGAGTCGCTCCTCAGTCCCGCCTACATCGATGCGCGCCGGGCGCTGATCGACCCCAATGTGGCCGCCGACCGCGTGGGTCCCGGGCGCGCGATTACCGATTCCGAGACGATCTACCTTACGGTCGCCGACGCCGACGGCAACATGGTGTCCTTCATCAACTCGGTCTATTCGTCCTTCGGTTCGGGGATTGTGGTTCCCGGGCTGGGCTTCGCGCTGCAGAACCGGGGCGCCGGGTTCGTCATTGACGACGGCCATCCCAACCAGGTTGCGCCACGCAAGCGTCCCTTCCACACGATCATTCCGGGATTTGTTACGCACGACGGCGAGCCTCTGATGGCCTTCGGGCTGATGGGCGGTTCGATGCAGCCGCAGGGTCACGCGCAGCTTCTGCTCAACATGCTCGTCTTCGGAATGGATCCGCAGGAAGCGGTGGATGCGGCGCGTTTCCGGCACCTTTCGGGCAAACGGGTGGCGATCGAGCGGATTGGCGAGGCGGTGGCGGCCGGTCTGGAGGCCCGCGGTCATGAGCTGGCCGACTGGCAACGCACCGATTTCGGGGGGGCGCAGGTGATTCTGCGGTTGGCGAAGGGGTGGGCGGCGGCTTCGGAGCCGAGAAAGGACGGGCATGCCGCGGGGAACTGAGGCGCGCGCGATCCGGGTGACGAGGACCATTTGCCGGGCGCGTGCGACGAGGTCGAAAAGGCAGTGAGCGGGGGACGCGGGGGGGTTGGGGGCCGGGGTGCCGAAAGGGACTGCGAGGGCGAGAGCGACTACGCGATCCCCAACGAGCGACTGCCCTGTGGTTTCGTGGAGACGCTGGGGGATCCGCCCAGGCAGCCGGCGGTGGCGGTGGCCGCGGCGACGGTCGTGGTCCTGCGGGAGGGCGACGACGGCCCCGAGGTCCTGCTCCTCAAGCGGAACCGCGCAACCGGGTTCGTGCCGGGGGCCTGGGTCTTTCCGGGTGGACGGGTGGACCGCGCCGATGGGGACGAGAAGCTGGCGCGGCGCTGGGACGGGTTGACCGCGGCCGGGGCAAGCGCGCGGCTGGGACTGGAGCCGGACGCAGACCCTTTGGCGATCGCCTACTACGCCGCCGCGATCCGCGAAGCGGCCGAGGAAACGGGGCTGTGGCCGGGGGTGGGGGTGGATACCCGGGTGAGCGCAGAGGACTTGCGCATTGCCCGTGAGAATCTTATGCGCGGCGCATCCTTCGCCCGCGTGCTGGACCGCCTCGGCGCCCGCCTGGACGGCCCCGCCATCGAGTACATCGCGCACTGGGTCACGCCGGTCGTCGAATCCCGCCGATACGACACCCGCTTCTTTGCCGCAAGGGTTCCGCGCCACTCGCACGCCATCCACGACGAACGCGAAATGACCGATTCCCTCTGGCTCACTCCCGCCGCCGCGCTTGAGCGCCACCGCCTGGGCCACCTCCCCATGATCTTCCCCACGATCCGCACCCTGGAAGATCTGAGTGGCTTTGCAACGGTCGCATCCATCCTTGCGCACTACCGCAATCGCACCGTCACCCGGGTCCGCCCCACGATTGTGCGCACGGCCACCGGAGTGGCGCTGCGGGTCAATAGGGCCTGATTGCCGCAAATGCTCGACCCGGTCCCTGCGCGGGCCGGCCCACAGGCACCGCCGGGAGATCGCGGTGCGCGCGCAATCCCTATCGCATCGCCCCCAGCACCTCATGCACAACATCGGCAAAGGCCCCGCCCTGAATCCAGCGGCAGACAATCACCAGTTCGTTTTCGGGATCGACATAGATCAGGTTCGACCCCGCGCCCGTGTGCGTCCAGGTGTATTCCGGCGCGTTCGCATAACGCCCCTGCCCCGTGTTGAGCGAAAAGTTCATGAAGCCGTAGCTGCGGTTTACCTCGCCGGGCGTTGTGGCCATATCGATCCACTCTTCCGACACAAGCTGCTCGCCGTTCCACTTGCCCTTGTGCATGGTGAAGAGACCAAAGCGCGCCTGGTCGTACGCACTCAGGATCATGCCGCCGCCCCAGTGCGCCCCGCCGCTTACCGCCTGCACCTCGCGCCCGTCCAGGATCACCCACGAGTTGTCGTACCCGTGCCAGCCCCAGGTTGTTGAGGCGCCGATCGGGTCCATTACATGTTCGCGCAGGACCTCGGGCAAGGCCCGCCGCCACACCGCCGTCGCGGCCAGCGCCAGCAGATTCACCCGCGTGTCGTTGTATTCGTAGACCGTGCCGGGCTTGTTGCGCGCGCGCGTCCCCCAGGTTGTCCGGTCCTGGTCCGGCCGGTCGGCCCACTCCGGCTTACCCCAAAGCGTTCCCTCCCAGTCGCTTGTCTGACGCAGTAGGTGGTTCCAGGTGATCCCGCGATTGTGCTCGGATTCGAAGAGGAGCTTGGGCCGCCGTCCACTCTCGTCGCCCGGTTCGCCATCGCCGCTCTCCAGGATCATCGGCGGCATGTAGTCGCGCACCAGGTCGTCCACACCGCCGATCAGCCCGCGGTCCCAGGCCAGCCCCACCGTCGTGGACAGGAAGCTCTTCGAGACGCTGAAGGTGTTGTCCGCCTTTGCCGGATCGCCCCACTCCGCAATGATGTAGCCCTTGTGGACGATCAGTCCCGTCTGCGGTCCGCGCACCGTAAAGGGCCCGACCGCGTCGCCCAGCGGCTCCCGACCAAAGGTGCCCAGGTGATTGAAGGCAAGGTCGCGCGGGGCCTGAGATTCGCCGGCAATGGCAAGCTCGATGGCGCGCTGGATTCCGGCCGGATCGAATCCCGCTGCGTCCGGCGTGCGGCGTTCCCAGTTGGGATGACGGCCGGGAAAGTAGTCCTGGGCGGCGAGGCTGGTCGTTGCAAGACCGGTTTCCGCGAGGCCGGTTCCCACGATGGGAAGGCTGGAGGCCGCGGTCAGGAAAAGCAGGAGGAGGGGAAGGAGGGCGGAAAATCGGGGTGCGGTGCGCGGCATGTTCATCGTTCTCCGGGCGGTTTGGTGCGGTGACAGGGGACGGCGGGGCCGGCTGGCGTGCGCGGAGGTTCCGGGGGACGCCGTCTTCCCGCGACTCGGGGATCCGCCGCGCCAAGTCAGCGACCATCGAGTCAGCGAACCACCGCGTCAGCGCAAGATCGGGTCAGCGCCGGGTTGGATTAGCGAACCGCATCGGGCAGCCTCCGCACCACGACGCTGGCCACGTCATAATCGTCAAGCTCGATGAATGCCGCCAGTCCATCCGGTCCGAAGGCGTTGGGCATCGCGATCTCGTCGGTCGCCCAGGTGCCGATGTAATCGCCCTCCGCGGTCAACACATCGATGGGGCCGTCGCCGCGCAGCTCGTCGCCCCGGCGCATGACCCAGATTCGTCCGTCCCATGTGGTGATGAACTCCTGCAGCACCGGAATCTCGGGGTAGAAGGGCGGATCGGGGATCGTGAAGGACATGTTGCCCGGTGGCGCGCTCGCGCCCGGACTCGCGCCTTCGGCCCGGATCATGATGAATCCTTCGCTCGGTGCGCCCCCGGTGTTGCCCTGCCCCTCCTCCTGTTGCGCCTGGTATTCCTCCTTCACCGCGTCGGTGACCGGCCGCGGATCGATCGGCCGCCCGATCCGGCGCAGTACCTCTCCCGTCTCGGCCGACGCGACCTTGAGCACATAGCCGGAGGAATCGGAATAGACGAGGCTGCCGTCCGGGAGCACCCCCATGAGCAGCTCCGGCTCGAAGGTTGCGGGTATGGAGAACCCGGAGAGGATGCTCGTCACCTGTGCCGACGCGCCCGAGACCGAAATCCCCTCGCCCTCGCGCGGGGGTAGCCATCCCTCAATCACGGTTTCGGTGGCGAGCACATCGCCCTCCAGGCTGTTGCGAGTAATCGGCCGCGAGGTGAGCGCCTCCCGGGAGCCGCCCAGGCTGATTCCCGACGCGGAGGAGTAGAAGGCTCCCCCCGCCGGATCGGGATGAATGGATCCGGCACTGACCGTCGTCCGCGTGTTTCCATCGATCCCGTCGTTGTCGTTCAGCACGGTGCGCACGAACTCACCGTCCGGGTTGAAGAGGTGGTAGCCGCGGGCGCCCACATCGCCGATCACAACGCTTCCGTCGCGCATGACCACCTGGGTGCTCGGCCGGTTCAGCTCACCGGGTCCCTCGCCCTCCTCGCCGAATTGGTGCAGGAAGCCGCCGTTGGAGTCGAAGACGAGGACGCGCAGCCCCGACGACAGGATGCCGCCGGTGGTATCGAAGATGTAGAGGCGGCCGCGCTCGTCGAAGCTGACCGCAGCGACCCGGCCGAGCATCTCCCAGGACTCGCCGTCCATGACGCCGACGCGGTAGAGCTCTTCGAATTCGGAATCGAGGGGGCGGTCGATGGCCGGATCGGCGCTGTCGGTGGCGGCCGTGCAGGAGAGGAGGGCGGGGAGGAGGGCGGCGGCGATGGGGAGGGGGTGGGGCTTCATGGGAAAGGTCCTTGTCCTGGGAGCAGACGGGCGTTACCGAGGCGGAAGGCGGGTCTTGCGAGGGGAAGGCGGGTCTTGCGAGGAAACGATTTGTCCGGCGGAAACCTGGAGGTGAAGATGTGGGTACACCGCCAGCGCGCAAAGCGGGATCGGATCCGCCATCCGGAAATCGCGGCATTCGGGGAACTGCGGTTGGAGTGCGTGATCACCGCAAAGGGTTGCTCGCCCATCGTCCGCCGACTCGTCCGAGCCGCCACAATCGGATTGCCGAAATAGATTGCCGGGGTCCGTTCAGGTCGCGCGCTGCCCGGGGGAGGCTACATTGGAAGGCGTCGGGCCTTTGCGCCCACGCCGCGTGCTTCAAACATCAATCACTCTCGGCCCCGAGCTACCGATGGTCAACCGCCGCCGCACCCCCATCCCCTTCCCCGCCACCGCCCTTGCGCTTGCCGCATCGTTCACCCTCACCGCCTGCGAGGGCGAACCGAGCCTCAATCCCATGCTTCTCACACCCGACGCACTCACCGCCACAGCCCCCGACGTCTTCCAGGCCCGTTTCGAGACCACCAAGGGCGACTTCGTCGTCGAGGTCCGCCGCGACTGGTCTCCCAACGGTGCCGACCGCTTCTACAACCTTGTCGCCAACGGCTTCTACGACGACGTTCGCTTCTTCCGCGTGATCGCCGGCTTCATGGCCCAGTTCGGCATCCATGGCGACCCGGACGTTGCCGCCGCCTGGCGCGGTGCGCGCATCACCGACGATTCCGTGACGATGAGCAACACCCGCGGCTTCGTCAGCTACGCCATGTCCTCGCAGCCCAACACCCGCACGACGCAGATCTTCATCAATTTCGGCGACAACAGCCGGCTCGACGAGAGTGGCTTCTCGCCCTTCGGCCAGGTGGTCGAGGGGATGGAGGTGGTTGACCGGATCTACTCCGGGTACGGCGAGGGCGCGCCGGGCGGAAACGGCCCCAGGCAGGGGCAGATTCAGTCTCTCGGCAACGCATACCTGAACGACGAATTCCCCATGCTGGACCATGTGGTGAGGGCGACAATCGTGCAGGAGTGACGGAGTCTGCGACCGCCGCCGGGCTCGGGGACGGATCGCTCGGTCGGACCCGGCCTTTTGGGGGCACGGGCGGTCCCGCCCGCTACGGTTGCCCGCGGTTCAGCGCATCGAGTTCGTCCAGGATTTCCAAGTGAATGTAGTCCTCGTAGTAGTCCCTGGGGACAATGCTCAGCGCCTTCTCCAGCATCGCTCGCGCCCGTTCGACGCCATTCTCCTCGTCGAGCTCGGCCAATCGGCTCCCGTAGCTGTAGAGCACGATCTTTGATTCCGGCTCCAGCTCGACCGCCCTCTCCATCAGCCGGATCGCCTCGTCGCGGTCGCCGCCGTACATCCAGCGTGCGACTCTTCCTTCGGCCGCGACGTCGGCGTGCCATCCGCCCAGCGCCACGAGCACTTCCGTGTCGTCGGGACGAATTGCCAGCGAAGCCTCCAGCGGCTCGCGAATCTTCCCCGCCAGCCCTTCGCGCAGCGCCATGAGGGTGCCCACTCCCTGCGCATACCGGCCGCGGGCGTGGGCCAACTGGAAGTGCGCTTCGGCATTTTCGGGATCAGCCTCCACCGCGGCTTCGGCCAGTCGAATCGCGCGCTCGACGACGTCCCTCCACTCCTCTTCGGTGGACTCATAGAAGGCGTAGACCGCGAGCGACATCGCCGCCACAGCGAGGCCGTCGGAAGTCTCCAGCGCTTCGCCAACTCTTGCCGCCTCGAGCAGGCGGCCCTCGGCGTAGGCGACTCTGGCGTCGGCGAGCGACTGGGTGTGGGCGGCGGGCGCGTTCAGCAAGAGACTGGCGACAAGGGTCAGGCTGGCGGCCCGAAGACGGCTTGCGATGAGCGCGACTCGGGCGAGTGGGCTGACGGTTGCGCGAAGAGGGGTCGGGACTGGTTGACAGGTCATCGCGAGCGTTGGGGGTGTGGATGGGGAAGGCGCAAATGGGTAGAACGCCTAACGTAGCGGAATTCGCACCACCACCGCACCCATCACCTCGTCCAGGCGGAAGTCGTCGCGCGGACTGTCGCGGTGGTCGTTGTGGCAGGTCACGCAGGCCTCGGCCACGGCCACGTCGGCGTAGACGGCGGTGAAGCAGGTGGTTCCGGCGAGCGTTTCGTTTCCGTAGAAGGGGCGCGACGGATCGGCGTCCAGGCTGTCCAGTCCCTCTGCTTCCATCGGAGTGCGCGGCTCGTTCTGGACGTTGATCGGCCACCTGGAGATCAGGGCGTAGTAGAAGGCGTCGCTCTCTTCGGCGGCCAACTCGGCGCCCATCCGGAACATCTGCGCGGGCAGCGGCAGCGCCTTGTCGTCGAGCCAGTGTTCGCGGGAACAGCTCGACGAGCTGGGGATCGGTACCCGATGCGACGCGCGACCGTGGCGGCAAGGGAGGAACGCGGGGGACGCCACCCTGGTGCAGCACAACCAGAACGCCAACCTTCGCCCCAACGAAAAGATGATCCGCGAGGTCTGCCTGACCTGCCACTCGCTCGGGCTGACGATCGACGCTCTGGCCGATCCCGAGTCGATCCGCCGCAACTTCGCCGGACCGCCGACGCTGCATGTGGAGAGCCTGGAGATGGTGCGCGCACGAAGGAGATTGCAAGGAGAATGCGATGATGGAGGGTTCGGTCGAGAAGGTTTCGCGGGGGACTGTTTCGGTCGGGATGCCGCGCGCGGGAGTCGGTCCTGCCGTAGCGATTGCCGGCATGGCGGTCGCGGGCGCGCTGGGCGGCTGCGGCGACGGCGCATCCAACGGGGACACGCGGGAAGGCGGGATTTCGCCGCGCCTGATGGCCGACGCGATCCACACCGTGATCGAGGCCGACCGCACGATCTACGCCCAACATGTCGTGGACCGGCTCCAGGACGAGGAAGGCGTGATCGCCGCGAGCGCACCAGCTCCGCGGCTTCGTCGTTCAATTGCCGCGTCATGAGGCGGGGACCCCTCTCCAGGATCGTCACCCGCGGCCCCAGCCGCCGCAGCGCGGCCGCTGCCTCGATCCCCAACAGGCCGCCCCGCCGATGACCACCGCCGCCCTTCCCCCCACCGCCCGCTCCCGGATGCGCCGCAGATCGTCCAGGATCCGATACACGAAGACGCCGTCGCGGTCCACGCCCGGAACGGCAGGCACAAAGGGCGTCGAGCCGGTCGCGAGCACCAGCTTGTCGTAGGCAATCCGCCGGCCGGCCGTCGTCTCCACGCGCCGCGCCGCGCGTTCGATCGAGGTGACCGCATCGCCGGTGATCACCCGGATCCGCTCCTCTTCGCCCCAGTCGCCCACAGGCAGCGCCAGGCGTTCCCGGTCGCGATGCCCGAGTCAACCGGTAAGATGGACGCGATCGTACGCCGCCCAGGGCTCTTCGCCGATCACGGTGACCGTGTGCCACTCCAGGCCGCCCAGCGCACGCAACCGTGCCACGAACCGGTGCGCGACCATCCCGAAGCCGACGACGACGATAGGGGTGGGACGCATGGTTTCGGGATCTTCACGGTAGAGGGTGGTGCGACGGCAAGCTCAACGCGCAACCAAACACGCCGCCGGCGAGATGGCCCGCGGCCCCCTCCAATCATGGCGCAACCGGCCCCGCCCTCCCTACGATAAGCTGTGAAGTCGCACACACTTCAGCCACCCGTCCCCAAGCTTCAGCCACCGGTCCCCAGGCCCGGTCCACGATCAGGAGTCCAGTCATGCGCCCGCACCCGATTCTTCTTCCCACCCTGCTGACCGCCTTCGCCTTCACCACCTCGCTCCCGGCCCAGGAGCGCCGCAATCCGCACGGCGAGTGGCGATACCAGAGCGCCGACGCCTGGGGGACGCGCTATTCCCCCGTCAACCAGATCAACGCGCAGAACTTCAACGATCTTGAGGTGGCCTGGGTCTGGCGAGCCGACAACTTCGGCCCCGACGTCGACCAGCAGATGAAGTCGACCCCCACCTACATCGATGGAATCCTCTACACGGTTGCGGGACAGCGCCGCACCGTCGCGGCGATCGATCCGGCCACGGGCGAGACGCTGTGGAGCTACCGCGAGCCTCACACCACGCGCTGGGAACGCTCGATGCGCCAGAACTACGGCAAGGGGGTGGCCTACGGGGAAATCGACGGACGGGGCGTTATCTACTATACCTCGCCCGCCTTTTTCCTCCACGCACTCGACGCGAAGACCGGGCGCCACATCGAGGAATTCGGCCAGCCGGTCCCCATCGAGGGCTTTCCGGAAACGGGCGTTGTGGACATGCTGCCGCCCCTGCTGAGCGGCTGGGGTCCCTGGGAGGGCGCCGAGGAGAACTACGATCCCGACTTCGGCATTCCGCGCGATCTGGGCTACATCACCACGTCGTCGCCGCCGATTGTGGTGGATGGCGTGGTCGTGGTGGGCAACTCCGCCGAGCAGGGCTACTACCAGACGCGGATTGAGAATGTACCGGGCGATATTCTGGGATTCGACGCGCGCACGGGGGAGCACCGCTGGAAGTTCCATGTGATTCCGCGGCCGGGCGAGGTTGGGCACGAGAGCTGGGAGAACGATGCCTGGCGGTACACGGGGGACGTTTCGTCGTGGGCGCCGATGTCGGCCGACTACGAGCGGGGCATCGTCTACATCCCCACCAATCCCCCCACAATTGACTACTTCGGCGGCTTCCGTCCCGGCCACAACCTCTTCTCGACCAGTGTGATTGCGCTGGATGCCGCGACCGGCGAACGCGTCTGGCACTACCAGGTTGTGCACAACGACCAATGGAACTACGACCTTCCCAATGTGCCGATCCTGGTGGACCTGACGGTGGAGGGATCGTCTGTTCCGGCGCTGGTGCAGACTACCAAGACCGGGCTGATCTTCGCCTTCAACCGCGAGACCGGCGATCCGGTCTGGCCGATCGAAGAGGTGCCGGTGGTGCAGACCGAGGTTCCTGGCAACTGGACCGCAGCGACGCAACCCGTTCCCACCTGGCCCGAACCGATGGAACCGCTGGGACTGGACGACGACCAGATCATCGACTTCACCCCGGAGCTGTTCAACGAGGCGAAGGAAATTCTGGGGCGCTACCGCGTCGGCGGACCCTTCGTACCCCGTCTGCACACAGGCTACGACGGCCCCTTCACCGAGAACATTCGCTGCTACGGCGGACTCAACATCACCCATCCGGCCACGCTCGATCCCACAACCGGAATCCTCTACGCGTCGCACCGGCGCAACTGTAGCGGCGGCAGGGTCGGTTCGGGCGCGGACGCCGACGACCCCGACGATCCCAAGACCACGGGCATGACCATAGCCGATTGGGTCGCGGGCCCGGGTGGCGGATTGCCGCGGGTGCAGGGACTGCCGATCTGGAAGCCGCCGTATAACCGGCTCTCGGCCTACGACATGAACACCGGCGAGCGCCTCTGGTGGATCCCGGTCGGCGAAGTGGCCGACAACATTCGCGATCACCCGGCCACACAGGGGATCGATCTGTCGCGCGGGGGCGGGGGGGGACTATCGATTCAGATGGTGGCGGGCGATCTGCTCTACACGACCGAGGGCGCCAACGGACCGCCGGTGCTCAATGCGTGGGAAAAGCGAACGGGCGAACGGGTCGGCACGGTCGAGATGCCCGGCGCCGGCCAATACGGCATGATGACCTACAGTCACGAGGGCGTGCAGCACGTGGTGGTGCAGGTGGGGCGGCCGGGAAGGCTGGTGGCGCTGCGGTTGCCGGGGTAGGGCGGGGTGTATGAGTGGCACGACTATTCTGCGAGGAGCCCAATTTCAGGTCTGACCCTGGGTTCCTGATCCAACGCCTGATGTGCGCTCGTAGACCATCACCCGCCACAGGAATCCCTGGCGAAGAGTTCGCGGCGGGCCACCGAGTCGCCAAAGACGATTCGATCCCCTGGCACTGGCCGCAGCAACTCATGAGGGGTCGGCCGCGCCGGTCAGGGGCTCCCGCTCAAGGGACCGCAGCAGCACCCCTACCGCGAGCACGGTTACCGCCCCGATTACGTTGTGCCAAAGGAAGGACACCGAAGGTGCCCAAAGGCTCACCGCCGCGACCGCGCCCATCCCCGCGAGCAGGCCGCAGAAGGCGCCGATTCCGCCTGTGCGCGGCACCATGGCCAAGAGAAAGACGCCCAGGATCGAGCCGTAGAAGAAGGACCCGAAGCGATTGACGACCTCGATGAGCGATCCCAGGCTGACCGCGTACAGCGCCACCACGCAGGCAAAGACGCCCCAGAAGGCGGTTGTGACTCTTGACGCGATCAGATAGTGACGATCGCTCTTGCCGGGCGCGAACCAGCGGCGGTGGAAGTCGATGATGGTTGTGGTCGAGAGCGAGTTGAGTTCGGATGAAATGCTGGACATGGCCGCCGCCAGGATCGCGGCAATGAAGATTCCCGCCAGCCCGATGGGCAGCTCGTTGAGCACAAAGTGGGGGATGATGTAGTTGACGTCGGCCGAGGGCTGGCCCGTGACCTCCTCGGCCATTGCGAGCGCCTCGGAACGGATCTCCTGGACGGCAGCCTCCCGCGCGAGGAAGTCGTCGAGGGCGATGGCCATGGCAGCCTCCTGGCCGGATGGTGGCCGCGCACCCGGCGTTGGCGCCGCCTGCGGCGCCGCAGCCGCATCCTCTCCGTTTGGCGAACCCGGCCCACCCTGACCGATCAACCCGGCCGCGCGGCGAGCGGCGCTCTCCCTCCCCTCCCACGCACTTGCGTACCTGTCTTGAAGCGCCTGATATTCGGCTCCGCGCGTCTCCAGAGCGACCTCTTCGTGCGCGGGATTGTACAGGAGCGGCGGCATCTGGAACTGGTAATAGACAAACACCATGACCCCCACAAGCAGCACCAGCGCCTGCAACGGAATCTTCCAGTATGCGCTCATGAGGAGCGAGGTGCGCGCCGCGTCGACCGATTTGGCGGCGAGGTAGCGTTGAACCTGGCTCTGGTCGGTGCCGAAGTAGGACAACATGAGGAAGGTGCCGCCGATCAGTCCCGACCAGAAGGTGTAGGTTTCGTTGAGATTGAAGCTGAAGTCGAAGACCTGGAGGCGTCCGGTGGCTCCCGCAATGTGCAACGCTTCGCCGGGCGAGATGGGCATCTGTACAAGCAACGCAACCACAATGGCAAGGAGCGCGGCCACAATGAGGACCATCTGCTTGACATCGGCCCAGGTGACCGCCTGAATGCCGCCGATCATGGTGTAGGCGACCGTGGGAATGCCGATCAGCGCAACGCACCAGGCGATCGGCCAGCCGAAGATTGCGGCAAAGACCACGGAGGGGGCCACAACGATGACGCCGCAGGACATTCCGCGCGAGACCAGGAAGAGGGCGGCGGTCATGGCACGCGTGCCGGGACCGAAGCGCCGTTCGAGGTATTGGTAGGCGGTGTATACGCCCGCGCCGCGCAGGAAGGGGACGAGGGTGACTCCCAGGATGACCATCGCGAGAGGCAGCCCGAGGTAGATTTGGACGAAGCGGATGCCGTCGGTGGCGCCAAGTCCGGTGGTGCCGATCATGGTGATGGCGGAGAGTTGCGTGGCCATGACCGAAAGGCCGACCGCCCACCACGGAAGCGAGCGGCGGGCCAGGAAGTAGCCCTCGATTTCGCGGGTGCCGCGCGACCGGCGGATGCCGTCGATGACGACGTAGCCGAGATAGGCGACGACGATCAGCCAGTTGATTGGGTGCATGGGAGAATCAAGTCATTCCGTGAAGAGCTGTCATCCGAGAGAGTGAAAGGTCTCCTGCAACAACCACAGCAACGCCAGCGCCACCGCCTGGACCAGGAGCACCCGCCCCAGCGCAGGGCCGAAGCGGGCGTCCCCGTCCCTGCGCTTCGCCTTCACGAACCCGCCCCCCCGCTCACCCCGCCGCCCGCCCGGCGTCTCGCCTCGTTGGCCCGGATCGCGTCCTGCACGAAGGCCGCCAGTCCCTCGCCGCGCTTCTCGAAGTACGCCTCGAAGCGGGGATCGGCGGTGTACATCCGGGCCAGGTTGCGGTGCATGGCATGGCTGCACCGGTAGAACCGGCGATCGATGTGGTGGCGGTGCGCTTCGGCCAGCTCCATCGCGGCTCGTCCGGTGGCGTGGGCCCCCTCGGCCAGCAGCGCGGCCAACGCGGCCACGATCTCCTCGCCCTCCTTGCGGATCGCGTTCCAGTCCCCCTTCCCGTAGCGGCGCGTCCGGCGCATCGACTCCTCGAAGGCTTCGCTACCGCCCCACCGCTGCCGCGCCTCGTCCTCGTAGCGGCCGGCGTCAAACTCCTCCAGTCCCTCGAACATCGTCATCGTCTCCATCGGTCGTTCCTCCTCGATTGCCGCCAGGGCCTCGTCGACCCCGCGAATGATACGGTCCGTGCGCTCCCCGCCAGGACGATTGGCACACCCGCGGCCAGACCCTTCCCCTACATCCGCTACCCATTCCCCGGCAGATACTTCGCCGGAATCGGGTGGTCCTCGCTCTCGCCCAGCCAGAAGATCGACACCACCCACCAGCGCGAGCCATCGTGGAGGAGCTGGAAGGAGTTGATTCCGCGGGCGAACGGTTCGGGGTCGGACTCCAGGCGGCGCGATTCGTAGGTGCTGAAGGCGTGCGCAATGACGCCGTACTGCTCGGTCACGCGGTGGATTTCGATCTCGTGGAAGCCGGCGGACTCGAGCGACGGTCCAGCGCGTTCGGCGTACTCGTCCGGGGTAATGATCGCGCGCTGATAGCGTTCTCCCTCAAGGCGGGTCGGGTTGAGGGTGGCCCCGGGCGCGAAGAGGGAACGGAAGCGGTCCCAGTCTCGCGGCACGCCCGCATCGCCCGAGATGACCTCGTAGACGGCCTTCATGATGGCGTCGATCGATTCCACATCGGCGGGGTCTGCGGGCGGGGGGGCGGGGGTTTGGGGGGAAGAGGGCGACGGCATCGCCACGGCCACGATCGCCAGCGCGACCGTCAGGGGGGCAGCGGCGGTGCGCCTGCGGGATACGCGGCGGCGGGAGCGGGACGGAGCGTCGGGTTGCATCGTTCGGGATCCCTTTTTCTGTGTGTGGATGCGGGCCAAGAGACCAACGCAGCCGGAGATGGCTGCGGCGGCAACTCAACGCCCAATCTACCACCGCCCCGGCGAAAAGGCCCCCAGATCGACCGCCGCCCGCCCCTCCGCCACCAGTCCGGCCAGCGCCCAGCCGCTACTCGGACCCAGCGTCACACCCAGCATCTGGTGGCCGGTGTTCGCGTAGGCATTGTCGCGAGACGGCAGCGCTCCGATCACCGGCAGCGTGTCCGGAGTCATGGGCCGCATTCCGACCCAGGCGCGCCCGCCCGCCCGCGCTTCCACGATCTCCACCGCGCGGCTCACCTGTCTGCGCAACGACTCGACGCGACCGCTGTCCAGGCGGCGGTTGATTCCCGAGAGCTCCATCGTTCCCGAAAAGCGGAGTGTCCCCGCGAAGGGCGTCATCCCGATCCTGGCGCCCCCCAGGTAGAGCGGCTGTCGCAACTGCCTGACCGGCTCGTCGATCGTCACCGAGTAGCCCTTGCCGGCGGTCAGCGGAATGGGCGAACCGAGCGCGCGGCTCAGCGTTCCGCTCTGCGCACCCGCCGCCAGCACCACCGCGTCCACCTCCAGGTCGCCTTGCGAGGTCACGATCGCCTTCACCCGCCGTCCCTCGCTGCGAAAGCCGGTGGCCAGCGCGCCCTCGTGGATTTCGGCGCCCGCCCGCCGCAACGCCGTCCCCAGCCCCGCGGTCAGGGTGTCGGGCCGCACATGGCGCTCGCCGCCGACGAAGACGCCGTGATGGAACCCGGGGCGAAGCAATGGCTCCATTTCGTACAGCTCGGCCGCGTCCACCTCGCGGCAGGCCGCCCTTCCGGCCACCGCCACCGCCTCGACCTCGGCGCGCGCATCGGCCGCCTTGCCCGCATCGGGAAAGACCATGAGGACCCCGGAGCGGTGCATCTCGAACTCCACGCCGTCGGCCGCCAGCTCGTCGTAGCGCGCCATGGTGCCCGCGTTGAGCGTCGCCAGCGCCGCAACTCCGCGGCTGTAATCGGTGGGGTTGCAGTGCGAACGGAAGCGCATCAGCCACGGGGCCAGCCGGAGGAGCGAGCGCGGCCGGATGTAGAGCGGACTGTCGCGCCGCATCATCCACAGCAGCGACTTCCAGGTGAGGCCGGGAGCGGGCAGCGGCGTCGAGATCGAGGGACAGACCCAACCCGCGTTCCCGAGCGAACAGCCGCCGCCGAGCTTCCAGGTCTCGATGACGACGGGCTGCGCCCCGAGCTTCCGCAGGTACCAGGCTGTGGAGAGGCCGACGATCCCGCCGCCGACAATTCCAACGCGCATCAGCGCCGCGCCGGGAGGGTGCGGCCGGGCGACCGTCGCGAGGCCGCCGCCGAGACGGTTTGCACCGCCATCAAGGCCCGGGCCGGTAGCCGGGGCCGCGCACGATCCGCCCCGGTTTCGCGCCGGTGTGTTCGCCCCCGCGCAGCACCTGCACGCCATTCACAAAGACCTCCTCGACGCCTGCCGAGAGTTGGTGCGGATCCTCGAAGGTGGCGCGGTCGCCCACCGTCTCTGGATCGAAGACGACCACATCGGCGAACATTCCGGGCCTGAGCAGGCCGCGGTCGGCGATCGAGAGCCGCGTGGCAACGGCCGAGGTCATCTTGCGAATCGCGTCCTCCAGGGTGAGCACGCCCTCGTCTCGCACGTACTTGCCCAGGATGCGCGGGTAGGTGCCGTATGATCGCGGGTGCGCCATCCCCGTCACGCTGTCCGGGTCGAAGCCGGATGCGTCGGTGCCGATCTTGATCCAGGGCTGCCGCAACTGCAGCGCCACGTTGGCTTCGTCCATCATGAAGACGACCATCCCCGCCTGGCCGCCGGTCATGAGGATGATCTCGATCGCCGCATCGACCCAGTCCACCCCCATCTCGGCCGCGATCTCGGCGAGTCGCATCCCGACAAAGCGGCCCGCGCCCGTGCTCTCGCCATCGGGGCCGGTCTCGGCAGCCGCGGTGACCAGCACCCCCTCCGGCGTGGAAAGGACGCCCAGATTCTCCCAGTCGGCGGTGTCGGCGAGCACCTCGTCGTGGATCCGTTGCCGGACTTCCGCGTCGCGCAGATTGTCGAGGAGCGCGCCATTCTCCGACGCCCAGGGGGGAAGCAGCGCCGAGAGACCGGTCCCGCCCGCCGTGTAGGGGTACATGTTGGCCTGCACATCGAAGCCGCCCGCCCGCGCGGAATCGATCTTCGCGATGGCCAGCGCGGCCTTGTGGTAGTTGCGCACGCCCGCCGCCTTCAGGTGGTAGATCTCGACCGGCACGCCGCCGCGCTCCCCGATCTCGATCGCCTCGTCGATCGCTTCGAGAAAGCGGTCCGCCTCGGAGCGCATGTGCGTAATGTACAGGCCGCCGTAGGGCGCCGAAGCCGCGACGACCTCTCCCAGCTCTTCCGCGCTCGCGAAGTTGCCGGGAGGGTAGATCAGCGCGGTGGCCACCCCGAAGGCGCCGCCCTCCATCGCCCAGCGCGTGACGGTGCGCATCGAATCGAGCTGGGCTGCGCTGGCCGGTCCCGCCGCCTCGCCCATTGCGTAGACGCGAATCGTGGTCGCGCCGACAAACGAGCCGAAGTTGGGCGAAGCGCCGTTGGCGAGCATCGCGTTGAGCCAGGCGTCGAAGCCGCCCGGACCGGAGAAGTCGCGCCGCTCGGCCGCAGCCTCCGGATCGACCAGCCCCGCGCCGCGATCGGTGTTGGCGTTGGCCGGCGCATTCGTCCAGCCCTCGCCCATGATCTCGGTGGTGATCCCCTGCGTGATCTTGCCCAGGAGGCGGCCGTCGCCGCTGAGCAGGGGGCCGCGCGCGTGGCTCTGGATGTCGATGAAGCCGGGGGACACGACCTTGCCGGTGGCGTCGATGCGGGTGGCCGCGTCCGCATCCGCGAGGCCGCCCGCCGGGGTGAGGGCGGCGATCCGGTCGCCGCGAATGCCGACGTCGCCGTGGAACCAGGCCGCCCCCGTGCCGTCCACGACGCGGCCGTTGGCGATGACCACATCCAGCGCGCCGTCATCCGCGCCGGGTGGGGCCGCGCCGGGGGGCCCCGCGTCAGCGCAGGCGCACAGGATGGCCAGGAGGCCGAGTGCGTGGGGACGCAGCCGGGCCGAGGGGGTCGCGCTTGTTCTCGTCAACACTTTGATCTTGCCTTTCCCGGTCTTGCCGTTCATGGTCTTGCCGCTCATGGAACCGATCTCTCGTGGACCAGGCGTCCGCCCACGTACACGCGGGTTGCCCAGGTGCGAATGCTCAGCGGATCGCCGTCGAAGACGACCACGTCCGCGTCTTTGCCAACCTCCAGGCTGCCCATGCGATCGGCGACCCCCAGCACCTCGGCCGGGCTGAGCGTAACCGCCCGCAGGACATCGGCCTGGCTCATGCCGTGGCCCCGCGCGATCGACGCGTCGATGAGCAGCCACTGCCCCGCCACACCCGGCCCGAACGGACCGAAGCCGCGCGAAAAGCTGGCCAGCGAGATGTGCACGCCGGCCTCGTTCAGCCAGACGGCGTTGCGCTCGTCGACCCCGCCGTAATCGGCCGCGTCCGGAATTTCCTCGCCGGAGATGTACGGGTGCGAGATCGGTCCCAGGACGACCGGGATCCCGCGATCCGCGAGCTCGGCGGCCATCCGATACGCCCCGGCGCCGCCGTCGATCACCAGCTCGAAGCCGAACTCCTCGGCCAGCTCGATCGCCACCCGGATGTCGCGCGTGGCATTGGCCTGCACACGAGCGGGGATGTCGCCGTTCAGCAGCCTTGCGAGCGCCTCCATGCCCAGGTTGCGGGGGGTTGCGCCGGTTCCTGCGGCCTCGCCGTCCCCACCCGTGTCGCCCTGGCCGCTCGCCACCCACTCCTGCGCCCGCACCAGCAGATCGCGCAACTGTGCCACCACCGCCATCCGCGTCGAGGGCGACCGCGACTGTTCCCGGTAGGTCGCCGCCGGACGTCCCCCCAGGGTAATGTCGATCGCCGCCGGTTCACGCACGATCAGGTCGGCGAAGCGCGCTCCGGCCGTCTTTACCACCGCGCCCTGTCCGCCAAGCACGGTCGCGTCGCCCGGCCCGACATACGTTGCCGTCACGCCTCCCGACAGCAGCGCGCGCACCCGGATTTCGCCCGCCTCGCCCGACCCCAGAGCCCCGAACGGCGAAAACGCCTCGATGATCCGCAGCTCCGGCGTCAGCGGGTTCGGCAACTCGTTCATGTCCTCGCCGGCGACCCCGAAGTAGCTCATGGCGTCGATGATCCCGGGCATGACCACGCTCCCGGTCACATCCACGACCTCGGCGCCCGCGGGGATTTCGACATCGGTCCCGACCGCGGCGATCCGGCCATCCACCATGACCACGGTCCCCCCGGCGATGGGTTCGGAGGATATGGGGAAAACGAGCCCCCCGGTGAGAGCGACGGTCTGTGCCCGGACCCCGAAACCGCCGCCGCCGAGAGCGACCATGGCGATTGCGGCGACCGTCATCGCCCTTGTCATGGCACCCTTGCCGCCTGGTCCACCTCCCCTTCTGTCCCCGGCCCACGCCGCCTGGGCTGCGCCCGCAGCTCCCCTGTGATCCCGTCCGGCCATTCGGTTCGTCATCGTTCCACCTCCCGGTCCCAGGCCAGGGTACCGTTGACGTACACCCGCGTCACCAAAGTGCTGACCTCGTACCAGGTTCCGTTCAGCACCACGATATCGGCGTCCTTGCCGACCTCCAGGCTGCCCACGCGGTCCTCGACCCCGGCGATCGCGGCCGGGTTGATCGTGACCGCCTCGAGCGCCTGCTGCTCGGTCATGCCGTAGCGCATCCCGAGCCCCGCGTTGCCCCGCTGCCACTTGGAGCCCACGACCGGGTCGTCGGTGTGGAAGGCGAAGCGGACGCCCCTTTCGTTCATTGCCGCGCCCGTTGCCATCACTTCGTCGGACAGCGCAATGCGGGTGAAGAGCGGCATTCCCACCACATCGATTCCGGCCTCGGCGATCTCGTCGGCCACCTTGTAGGCCTCCGTCGAGTGGTGAATGGTGAGCCCGAAGTCGAACTCCCGGGACAGCCGGATGATCGAGAGGATGTTGTGCGCCTGGTGGACGTGCGAGCGGATGCGGTCCTCGCCGGTCAGCACGCGGACCACGGCTTCCATGGCCAGATCGCGCGGCGGTGCCGGGCCTTCGCGGCCGCCCTCTTCCCATGCGGCCCAACGCGCCTGGTACTCCTGCGCCTCGATGAACTTGGCGCGCAGCAGCGCGGTCACCGCCATGCTGGTGGTGGGCGACTGTCCGGGGCGCTTGCGGCCCATCGCGATCTTGAGCCCGCCGCGCTCGCGCACGATGCGCTCCTCGAGCGACGGCCCCCATGTCTTGACCACGATCGCCTGCCCGCTGGAGACCTCGCCGCTCCCGGGCCCGGTGACGACCGTGGTGACGCCGCCCTGCACGGCGTCGTACCAGAACTTGTCGTCGGGCGAGAGCACGTCGCGGATGCGGTGCTGCGGGCCGAAGCGCGTCGGGAACTCGTTGAGGTCGGCGATGTCGGCGCCGATGTGCGAGTGGTTGTCCAGCATTCCCGGCATGACGACCATGCCGCTCGCGTCCACGACCTCGGCGCCCGTAGGCGGGGACAGGCCCGCGCCGATCGCGGTGATCGCGCCGCCGGAGAAGACGATCGTGCCGTTCTCGATGGCGGGCCCGGCCGCCGTGTGGATGCGGGCGCCGACCAGCGCGACGGGGGTGGATTGGGGGGTGGCGGGGGTGGGGTATGCGGCCATCGCGGCCAGGAGCGCGCCCAGGAGCAGGCGCGTGCCGGGGAGTGAGCCCGTATTCGGGCCGGGGTCCCGGAGTGACGGCGCTGCCTCCGGCCCCTGCGCGGGCCGGCCCGAATGGCGCCCGCGTGGACCGGGTGCGCGCGCACCCCCACTGCTGTTGTGCTTGTCGTCGCTCACGTTGCCGTGCCTTTCACTTTGCGTTGCCTTGTCGCTTGCCCTGGCGGTTGCCGTGCATGCCTGCCCGCCTCCCCCTCACCCCTCCCAGATCTCGCCCAGCACGCGCTGGAAGTTGCCGCCCAGGATCCCGCGGATGTGCTCGTCGGTGTAGCCGCGCCGGATCAGCGCTTCGGTCAGGTCGAACATGCGTTTGGGGTGGTCGACGCCCTCGATGTCGATCTTGTCGCGAAAGGCGTACGAGTCCTTGTAGGCGGCTTTGAGCGCGGCGTATTCGTCGGCCGGCATGTCGTCGTAGCCGTGCAGATCGACGTCGCTGCCCACGCCCAGATGCTCGACGCCAACCAGGTCGCGCACATGGTCGAAGTGGTCGATGTAGTCCTCGATGGTGGTCGGTTCCCGGTCCTTCACGAACATGCGGACGCCCGTAATTCCCATCACGCCGCCGGTTGCCGCCATCGCGCGGATTGCCTCGTCGGTCTTGGTGCGCGGGTGGCCGCCCGAGAGGACGCGGCTGTTGGAGTGGGTGAAGAGGACGGGCCGGGACGAGACTTCGCAGGCGTCCAGGGTGGTGCGGTCGCCGGAGTGCGAGACATCGACCGCCATCCCGACCTCGTTCATGCGCTCGACGATCTGTACGCCGAAATCGGAGATGCCGCCGTCGCTGCGCTCGGTGGCCCCGTTGCCGATCAGGTTGCGCGAGTTGTAGGTGAGCTGCGAGACGCGCTGGCCGAGTCCGTGGAAGAGGTTGACGTCGTCGGGGCTGTGGAAGTGGGACGAGGTCTGGAGGCCGATGAGGATTCCGGCGCGCCCGGAGCCGTGGACGCCGGCCAGATCGGCCGAGGAATCGATGCGGACGAAGAGATCGGGCCGCGCCGCGATGATGGCGTTGTAGCCCGCCACGAAGAGGAGCGAATTGCGGGCCTGGTCGTCGAAGTCGCGGCCGCCCACGCCAACGGCGATGTGAAAGACGTCGATGCGGGAATCGCGAAACTCCTGTTCCTCGGCCGCGGTCATTCCGGCCAGATCGGGGCCCCAGCGCTCGCGGATCGAGCCCGAGATGACCAGCGGCGCGAGCATGTCGATGACGAGCGATTCCGTGACGAGATCGACGCAGCGGGTGGAATACTCCTGTGGGGCCGGGGAGAGCGCGGGATTCCGGGCGGGATTGGGACCGTTGGAGGAACCGTGTGCGTGAAGGCGAACGCGGCCCAGCTTTACGAGGGGCGCGGCGAGGGCGATTCCGGCGGATGCTGCAGCGGTCCTGAGGAGGGTGCGGCGGGGGAGGGCGGGGGGCGAGGCGGGTCTACGTGAGTTCAGGTTGCCTTGTGGCGAAACGGGCGTGTTCACGGCTTGTGTTCCTCTGGGTCCGTGGTAGCTGAATCGGTGGGTTTCTCGTGGAACCGCGGAGCGCATGAACTCCCAGGTGTGACGAACGGTAAACAAATGTGACGAAAACCGTAACAGGTGTGACGGACGGTACAAGTGGGGAGGCTGTCCCAACCGTAGTTGGAGGTTGTGGTGGCTCTTGATGGATTCATGTTACGCGGCGACCTCCTTTCCGTCAACCGGGGGAGTGCCGAGCTGGTTCAGGTGGGCCTTGAGCATCCAGAGGTCGTTATAGCCCATGATTCTGCGGTAGCCCTTCTCGGCCTCCAGGAACGCCGCCGCGGCCCAGCGCACCGCCATGGACCCGTCTCTCCACCGGGTGACCCGGCCAGTTCGGCGGCGCATGCCCGAGTGGACGTTGTCGATCACGTTGGTCGTGCCCAGGCATCGCCGCAGCGCCGGGGTCAGACCGATCTCGCTGACGGTGAACATCTCCGCGAGCCCTTCTCGAAGGCTTCCTGTTGCGCCCGGATGCTGCTTCTCCACCCAGGATGCGAACTGCTCGATCCTGGCCTTGCCGTCCTCCGCGCCCAGCTTCCAGGCGGCCCGTAGCACGGCGCGGGCCTGGTCGTGGAGTTCCCTGGGCAGATGGCCGGTCACATTGCGCATCTTGTGGTTCCGGCAGCGCTGCACGAGGCATGCGCTCCCGAAGACCTGGCTCACCGCCTTGCGCAGTGCCTTGGACCCGTCAAGGACGAACAGTCTTGCCCTCCCGGGGTCCAGGCCGCGCTCAACAAGGCTCTCGAGCAGCCCCAGCGCGACGACGGCGTTCTCGCTCGCGCCCTCCCGGAGGCCCAGGACCCGCTTGTTGCCCTCGTCGTCCACACCGAGCGCCGCAAGGATGTGGTGGCCGCCGAACTGGATGCCGTCGACGTAGATGATCAGATAATCCCGGTCGTCCAGCCGCCGCTCCGCCAGCTCCTTGAGACGCTCGCCTGCTGCATCAACCGCCTGGCGGCTCACCGAGGACTTGCTGACGCCCGCCGTCTCGGCCATCTCCCCGATCGCCTTGCCGTAGGACCGCGTGCTCAGGCCGGACAGCAGCAGCTCAAGCATCCGCTCGCCGAGTCCCGACGGCCGCCTGAGCACCTCGTACGCCGGAATCGCGAGCTCGCCCTCGTCCGGACTCCGCAGCCGGGGCTTTTCGATCCGGACGGCCCGGTCCGCCAGGTACACCCGGCCCCGCTGCCGCCCGTGGTACGCCGCGCCCCCGCTCTTGCGCTTCTTTCCCGGCTGCTTCTCTCCCGCGACATCGGCAGCGCTGATCTCCAACACCGCCTCGATCGCCGCACGCCCGATCACGTCGATGATGTGATCCAGCGCGCCTCCCGCCAGCGCAAAGGCATTGACCAACGGGAGCAAATGTTCGCGCCCGTCCCTCGCCAGCAACTCCCTGAGGCCCGCCTTGTCCGGATGGCCCTTCTCCTCGTACCTTCTCTTCATCGTGGTGGTCTCCCTGTTGGGGTAATTGGTTGCCTGATTCTAATCCCGGAATCAGGTCCCCGGGAGCCACCACGATTCTCTACCCCCTCAGGGATACCTCCAACTATTCCTGGGACAGCCCCTACACAAGTGGGACCAACGATACAAGTGTGACGAACGGTACGCGCCGGTTGTTGAAACAGTCAACAGCAGCCCCCTACACTACACGCGAAAGCCGCTCGGAGGTGGCACCACCGGGCCACCAATGGATCCCTTGCTCCTGTCTCGCGCCTCCCCTCCAGGACCGCGACCGCTTCCGTGGTCAGGGGCGTCTCTGGAGGCCTTCGGCTGGACCGGACGCCGGGCCGAGTGGATCGCCTTGGCTTGCCTCAGCGGCGGCCGTCTTCACGCGGTTGCCGGAGAATCGGCCGGGTGTGCCGGATCAACGCCCACGAGGATTGCCGGGCGCTCGGAGCGGAGGAGCTCTCTCGGCACCGCCGGATCACCTCCCCGAGAGGTGCTGGCCCGTCGGTTGCTGGCACTCGACTACGTACTCGAGCATCCCCGCCTGCCGTGGCTACCGACCGAGTCCGAGAAGGGCCACCGCAGGATCATGGGCTACAACGACCTCTGGATGCTCAAGGTGCACCTGGACGAGCTCGGCACTCCCCCGGTTGACGGAAAGGAGGTTGCCGCGTAGCATGAATCGACCGAGAGCCACCCAACCTCCAAATTCGGTTGGGACAGCCCTGGCAGGCACCGAAGGGACGGAAGAGCACCTCGCGGCGGTGACCTTGCCTGTTGGTGCCGAGCCCTGCGCGCCAATGGAGATCCGTGCGGAGTAGCTAGACGAATGTCGGCAGCCGGAAGGTTCGCGAGCGAGGTCCGGGAGGATGTCCGTTCGGCGAAACTCTTGTCAGCCGCAGTGATGGGGTTTGTCTCGGCGGCCAACCTGATCGCTTCCTCCTTCGCGGTGGGCACCTCGATCTTTGACGGTTCCCTCACGCCATACGCCGTGTCGGGTGTCGGCCTGCTTATCTTCGGCTCCCTGGTCGGATGCGTTTTCGCGGCGTTGTTCAGCGGACATCGGAGTGCCACGGCCAAGCCGCCCCTGCCAGCTCTCCTCGTGTTGGCGGGTATCGGAACTGCTCTGAATCCTGGCGCCCAATCTCTCTTCGTGACCGTGGTAGCGGTCATGGCGATCAGCGGTGCTCTGACTGGCATCTGCTTTCTGCTCATAGGACGACTGGGCGCCAGCAGTCTGCTGCGGTTCATCCCGTATCCCGTGTCCGGAGGTTTTCTGGCCGGAACCGGCGGGGTTGCCTGCTTGCTGGCACTGTCCCTGATGGGGTTGGATTTCGGCGTTCGCCCGATGGCCAGCCTGCTCCATGCCGACAGGGTCACGGTATGGGGATCCGGGCTTGTGTTCGGCACCTGCCTGTTTCTGGCGTCGAGGCGTTGGCGGCGTGTCCCGATCGTCCCATTGGGTTCGCTGGTGGCGGCAGGCCTGGTTCACCTGGGGCTTTGGGCGTTCGGTGTCTCGGTGGATCAGGCCCAGGCGGCGGATTTACTCCTTTCCGGCGCCGGCGCGGGCGGCATGTGGCCCTCGATCGAGTTGGGCGACCTATCTGCGATAGCGTGGGGGTCGGTCGCGGCCCAAAGCCCGGAAATCCTGACCATCGTCTTCCTGAATCTGGTCGCGATGGTGCTGGCATTGGGAGGGCTTGAACTCGGTTCCAGGCAAGACTTGAATTGGGACGGTGAGTTCGTGGCTGCCGGAGCCACGGCGATTACGGCAGCCGCCGGCGGGGGACCCGCCTCCTGCCTGACGGTAGTACAGTCGTTGCGAAACCGGATGTTCGGGGCAGACACTCGGCTGACGGCCCTGTTCACAGCCGGAGTGCTGGGCCTTGCCCTGGTGTACGGCGGCAGGATTGTCGGCCTGATCCCCACCCCCGTCGTTGGCGGCATTCTGCTTTGCACGGGAATCAGTCTCGTGAACGACTGGGTCGTGCGAAACAGAAAACGGTTGCCCGCAACCGAGTTCGGGATTCTGGCGGCGATCTTCGGGGCCATCCTGATGTTCGGATTCCTGGAAGGAGTGGGAATCGGAATGCTTGTCACGATCGTGCTGCTCATCTTCCGTCTCAGCCGCCTCGACCCGCTAAAGGCACGGCACAGTGTCCGTGAGCAGCGCAGTAACCGTCGCCGGTCGATTCCCGCGCAGGCAATTCTGAAGGAGGAGGGTGGGCGCGGGGTCGTATACCAGTTGCAAGGCTATGTGTTCTTCGGTAGCGCCTACTCATTGTTCAGCCGCCTGGAAGAGGATCTGGCCACCTCGTGCTCGGTTTGCATCGTGCTGGACCTGCGGCGGGTATCCGGTTTCGATTTCTCGGCCGTCCGATCCCTGTGCGCGTTTGTCAGCAAGGCTCACACGGCCCGCTGGCAAGTCATAATCTGCGGTGGTACCGACCGGTTCAACCGCCGCCTGGAAGACAACCTGTCAGCAGTCGAGTACCGCTCGTTGATCCTCGAGGGGGAACTGGATCGCGCATTGGAGCGTTGTGAGGATGCGGTGATCAACAGATGTGGGGCGGAGAAGCCGGAGCAGGACTTCCAACGCACGCTAATCGAGCGCGTTGCCGACGACCTGGTTGATCAGCTTGACCGCCAGGCCTTTTTCGAAGAGATGGTCGACGAACTCCGTGACTGGATCGAGCCTTACGGCTACGCCGCCGGCGACACGGTCTCCGAACCCGACCAACCGCTCAGGGGCCTCCAGTTGCTGGTTGGGGGAAAAGTCTCGGTGTTTGATTCGGCTGGGCGCCGGCTCCGCCAGTGCGGTCCGGGCGACGTGTTGGACGCCGGTGCTGCGTTCGGCGATATGAAGACCGACACGCACACGATTGCGGATCGATCATGCTGGGTTGCGATGTTGACGCCCACCGCCCGCCAGTTGCTGGAGGAACGCAACCGGACGCTGGCCTTCAAGGTCTACCGATACGTGATTCTCCGTTCGCGTGCGACATCCCGCTAAGACGCATGTCGCTACCAGTGGACTCGGGCATGGCCATTCGCATCCACGGGCTGGGAGGTCCCGAGGTGCTCCGTTGGGAACGGATCCCTGTGCCCGATCCGGGCCCGGGCGAGGTACGGGTCCGGCACAAGGCCATCGGGCTCAACTTCGCCGACACCTACCGCCGGACCGGGTTCCGTCCTTCGCCGTCACTGCCGGCGGTCATCGGCGTGGAGGCCGCAGGCATGGTCGAGGCGGTGGGGCCAAAGGCTGCCGGAAAGCCGTCCGATGTCCGCTGCCCGAACTTCCAGCCCGGCGAACGAGTCGCCTACGGCCATGTGCTGGGTGCCTATTGCGAGCGCCGGACGATCCCTGCGGACCGTCTGGTCCGAATCCCCGATGCGATCGACTACGAGACCGCTGCGGCAGCGATGCTGAAGGGCATGACCGCGTGGCATCTCTGTCGGCGCACCTACCGTGTGAGGGCGGGCGAACCGGTACTCGTTCACGCGGCAGCGGGCGGCATGGGGATGATCCTTGCTCAATGGTGCAGGGCGCTGGGCGCGACCGTCATCGCCACTGCAGGCAGTTCCCGGAAGGCGCGCGTGGCGCGGGAGCACGGGTCGGACCACATCATCCTCTACGAGGAAGAAGACTTCGTGGAACGCGTGCACGAGATCACCGGCGGCGAAGGCGTACCGGTGGTCTTCGACGGCGTCGGCGCGACCACCTTCGACGGCTCGCTGGAGTGCCTCTCCCCTTTCGGGATGATGATCGCCCTGGGGAACGCATCGGGCCCGGTGCCCCCGTTCAATCTGCTGCGCCTGAGCGCCAAGTCTCTGACCTTGACTCGCCCTGCCGTCATGCCGCACCAGAAGAGCCGTGAATTCCTGGTCGCGGCCGCCGGACAACTCTTCGGGCACATCGAGGCAGGTCGCATCCGCGTCACCATCGGTCAGCGCTTCCCCCTTGCGGAGGCGGCCCGGGCCCACCGGGCACTGGAGTCGAGGCAGACGTGGGGATGTACGGTGCTGGTGCCATGAGGGACGCGGATCGGGGCCCGCGTTACCAACCGGACGCCGGAGCCCCTGCCGTGTCCGCCCGAGCCATGCCGCCGTTCTCAAGCCAGTCGGCCAGGTCCGGAGCGACGCGCTCGGTCATCGCCCTCCGGTACAGAACACGCTCGATCGGGCCCAACACGGCCTCGAACCGGCCACTCTTCCCCTTGGCGAAGAAGGCTACGGGATCGCGGCCTCCTGGGGGCACCAGCTCCGAAGCGCGTCGCTTCATGCTCTCGAAACGCGCGGCGTCGACCAAACGAGGCCAGCGCTCTTCGTTGACGGGAATGCCGAGGATTTCCGAGACCCGGCGCATCTGGCCGGTCAGGTCGGCCTTGAGATCGGCATAGTGAAAGAGATGGATGTTCGGGCAATTGCGGTGGCGCCAGTACGTCGCGGCATGAGATAGGGGGGACGAAGCCGGCCATCCGTCCTGCTCCCCGGGAAAACCGGGTGTGGTGATCCACTTGCGGAAGAACGCTCGCCGGTCGTCTGGAATCTCGTCGAGCGGCCAGGGGGGCATACCGTTCATCAGCCGAGCGTCGGGATGCACGTTGGCAATGTGTCTCGCCAACGACAGGAAGATGTCGCGTGGATCGCGACCGATGAAGAGGTAGGTTGGCGCATCGTGATAGGGGAGCCCGTCCAACGGCAGGTGGGTCTTGATGATCCGTCGGTGGGTCTGCCTCTCCAGGCGGGCCATGAGATCGGCGATCGGGATGTTCAGCGATTCGAGGCATGGCGAGAACTGCGACAGGGGTGCGGGGAACTCCGAACTCTGAAACACCAACAGCGCACAGATGGTTCGCATCCATGTGCTGCCAGCCTTTTGCGGCGAGCACACGATGATGTCGTCATCGCGCGGGGTGTACGCCTTCCACCGCTCGGAATCACGCAGTCTATGGAGGTAGATCCGTGTCCACCGAGGACAATCACTGACGATTGGTTCTTCCGACGGCATGATACAGCTCAAAATTGACAGGGTGCTTGGCAGGCCAGGACGGGACCGGGTGATACTACACCAGGCCGGCCTCGTCTGCCAGGAGTTTCAGGTGGCGCGCGCGAGTAGGTAGGTGCCGTGGCGGTCGCCGCGAAGGAAGGCGCGAATGCGGTAGCGGGGAAGGAAGCGGGTGAAGGCCGTGCGGGTGGAGTGTCGCCAGGCAAGCGCCTCGGCGATGGACCGCGCCTCGACGACCTCGATGTTGCGTGGAATTCTCACCGCGATCGTCTCGGGAGGGTCCTCGGTGGCCGCATGAGAGACGCCCTGATTCGCTGCCGGAGGCCACTCCGCCCCGGGCGTTCCGGGCGCCCACACAAGCGGGGCCGTGTCCGGGCCGGAGCCGGTTGCGTGGGGGGGTGGCCGGGAAGGGGTCGCTTCACCCGCCAGATCCCAGCGTACAATAAAGCGGTCGGTGCCCAACTTGTGCAGCAGACTGTCCGATTCGCCGTACATGTTTTCCACGAACTCGTCCACCGTGGCGCCCAGCAGATTCAGGTTCAGGTGGGCGTTGCGCGCCACCAGCGGGTCGTAGGTCCAGTACATCGTCCGCACCCCTGCCGCGCGCAGCTCTTCCCTCTGGGCCACCTTGAGCCGCCGCCCGATTCCCCGGTCGCGGGCCTCGGGCCGAACCGCCAGCATGTGCGACCAGTGCGCCAGCTCGCCGCGCCTGAGTCCGGTCACCCCATAGACAAAACCGAGCAGGACGCCGTCGGAGCCGAATGCGCCGGTGACCACACCCCTCATCTTGGCGGTGATCTGGAGCATGCTGAGCGGCACGATATCGGAGAAGGAACGGCCCCAGGTGTCGCGCTGAAGCTCTACGCAGGCAATGAATTCGCTGCGCGTGCGGACCGGGCGCACCTCGAATTCGGGACCAGGGCCGGTTACCTGGCGGGACGGCGAGGGAACGGGGGACTGATTCATGGGGCGATTCTAGCCGATGGGGGATCGGCGGAGCAAGCGGGAACTTGTTGCCGGTGGTCCGTGTTATACCGGTGGTCCGTGTTACATTTGCAACCCGACACCCAACGCGCAGGCAGTCTGGACGCGGGAAAGTTGCGGCATGACCCTGAGGACACTACCGATCGATCGCGGCACCCAGGCCTACGAACGCCTCCGAGAGCTGATTGTGCGCGGACGGCTCGCACCCGGATCGCGGCTGATCGAGACCGAAATCGCCGGCCGGCTGGGGTTGAGTCGCACCCCGATTCGCGCCGCGCTGCAACGGCTCAGGCAGGAGGGCTACATCGCCAACACCGGAGGCGGACGCCAGACCCGTCCCTTCGTTGCGCCGCTCACCCAACAGGACGCGCGCGAACTGCTGTACATCGTGGGGGAAGTGGAGGGACTCGCGGCCTGGGGCGCGGCACGGCGGGAAGATCGCGCGGATCTGGTCGGCGACCTCAAGCAAACCAATGCCGAAATGCTCTCGGAGGCGTGGAGCTCCAATCCGTCGCGCGAACGAATCTTCCAGCTCGACAATCGCTTCCACCGCCGCTACGTGGAGGGGGGCGCGGGACCGCGTCTGCTGGCGCTGCACGATTCAATCAAGCCGCAGGCGGAGCGCTACACCCGGCTCTACATCGACGCGTTGCTGGACCGGATCTCGCTCTCGGCCGAGGAACACCGCTCCATCCTTCGGGCGATCGAAGCGGGCGACGCGGACGGCGCCCAGGATGCGGCTCGCACCAACTGGCGCAACGCTGCGGATCGGCTTAGTAGTTTCATTGCGCAGGCGGGCGAGCTGGGAAGCTGGTAGGTCCCCTGGGAAGGCCTGTAGGTTCCCCCGGAAGGTGTAGTCCCCGGAAGCTGGACTGGTTTCTGCAGGCTGGTTTCTGCAGGCTGGAGGCCCTGGTTTTCTGCAGGCTGGAGTGTCGTCGCCCGGAGGCTGGCAAGGTCCCCGAGGAGGCTTGCGCCCGCGCTCACGGCGGACGCACAACGCGGGGGTCTGCCCACCCGGCGCCGTCTTCCCCCGTTCGTTGCGCCCGCGCCCGGCTTCCCCGACGCTGATTGGCCCCAAGCCATCTACCCCCCAACCCCGGAGCCCCCCACCATGCGAAAAACCCCTCTCCCCGCCCTGGTCCTTCTCCTCTTCCTCGCCCCGGCCCTCGCCGCGCAGCAGGCACTCGACGGACTCGGCAACGAGATCGAGGCCATGCGGAACGACTGGGCCATTCCCGGCGTGGCGGTCGTCGTGGTGCAGGACGACCAGGTCACCTTCGCGGAAGGATTCGGAGTGCGCGAACTCGGCGGCAGCGACCCGGTGGACGCGCACACCATCTTCGCCGTTGGCTCCACGTCGAAGGCCTTTACCGCCGCCGCGATGGCCATCCTGTTGGACGAAGGCAAGGTCGCCTGGGACGATCCGGTCATCGACCACCTCCCCGATTTCCGCCTCAGCGACCCCTACATCACCCGCGATTTGCGCATCCGCGACCTCATGAGCCACAACTCCGGGCTCATGCGCGGCGACCGCATCTGGTACGCGAGCGGACGCAGCCGCGACGAGGTCATTCGCCGAATTCGCCACCAGCCGGTCACCTTTCCGCTGCGATCGACCTTCCAGTACAACAACACGACCTGGATCACCGCGGGCGAGGTCATCGAGGTTCTGTCACAAATGAGCTGGGATGACTTCGTGGCCAACCGCATCTTCCGTCCCCTGGGAATGGCGCGCAGCACAACGCTCCTGGAACCGCTGGACGCGCTCGACAATGTGGCCACCCCACACATCGCCCGCCTGGACGGCACGGTGGAAGCGATCCCCTACCGGAACATCGACAATGCGGGACCGGCCGGTTCGATCAACTCCAGCGCGCTGCAGATGGCGCAGTGGATTCGGTTGCAGCTCGGCGAGGGGGAGTTCGAGGGCGAACGGCTGGTATCGGAGGAAGCGATCCGCGAGACGCACACCGGCCAGATGATCATGCGCAAGACGGGAGGCTGGGAGCTGATCTTCTCCGAATCGGACTTCCTGACCTACGGGCTCGGGTGGTTCCTGAGCAGCTACCGCGACCTGACGCTGGTCAGCCACGGGGGCAACATCGACGGCATGACGGCATTTGTGGGATTCGTTCCCCGGCGCGGCTACGGCATGGTGATTCTGGCCAACATGAACGGCGCCAACGCCTTCAGCTCCGCTCTCGCGCACCGCATCATCGACCTCCTGGAGGGGGGCGACGGTCTGCCCTGGCACGAAAAAATGCTGGCCCGGCAACGCGAGCTGGAGGAGCAGGCCCGGGAGAGCGCGCAGGAGACCGAGGACAGCCGGGTGGCGGGCACGACCCCGACGCTGCCGCTGGCCGAGTACGCGGGCAGCTACCACAACGAGATGTACGGCGAGATCGCGGTGGCGGAGGAAGGCGGAACCCTGAGCGCAACCTTCGGGGCCGGATTCGCGGGCACCCTTGAGCACTGGCACTACGACACCTTCCGCGCCCGCTGGGGAGGCCCCGGCGAGGGCGGCGAGTTCCTGCGCTTCGAGATCGGCACCGATGGCAAGGTGGCGGTGTTGCATGCCGAGATCGAGGGCAGCGTTCCCTTCCGGCGGCAGTAGCGCGCGACGGTATTCAAGCGCCGGCCGGATTGTCCGCCATGACCGTACCCACCGTGCTCCGGGACCGCCCGCCGGCCGGGTTCCCACCGTGAGCGCCCGCAGAGCCGATGTCGTGGTGATCGGGGCCGGGATCGTGGGAGCGTCCTGCGCCTGGCACCTGGCCCGCCGGGGTCTCTCGGTGGCCGTGATTGAGCGGGAAGCGGCACCCGCGCTGGGTTCGACCGGGAGGAGCGCGGCGGGGGTGCGGGTTCAGTTCACCACCGAGGCCAATGTCGCCTTTTCGATGCACTCGCTGCCCGAGTACCGGAACTTCCACGACCGGCACGGCTTCGAGATCGGATACCGCGACATCGGCTATCTGCTGCTGGTTCCCCCCGCACGCTGGGACGATCACCTGGCCGCGGTCGCGCTGCAACGACGGCTGGGGGCTCCGGTCGAGGTCTTGGCCGCCCACGAAGCGCGCCGCTTTCTTCCCCTGGCCACCGATGGCCTCGCGGGCGCCACCTACGGTCCCTGGGACGGGGTCATCGATCCGCACCTGGCCACGCACGCCTGGGTGGCGATGGGGCGCGCGCACAAGGTCGCCTACCGCTTCGGCTCCGCGGTCACCGCCATTCACCCCGAGCCGGGCGGCTGGCGCGTCACCTGCGGGGACAGCGACTTCTCCTGCGGCCACATCGTCAACGCGGCGGGGACTTGGTCGGGGCTGGTCGCGAAGATGGCCGGGCTGGCGGTGCCGGTGCGTCCCAAGCGCATCCAGATCTTCCTCAGCGCTCCGGTCGCCGACGAACGCATCTATCCCCTCACGATCGACCTGGAAACCGGCGTCTATCTGCGCAGCGAGGGCGAACGCGTCATCTTTGGCCGCGACACGCACGCCGCCGACGGCTTTACCGAGGGGGTGGACTGGAGCTGGCTGGAGGATGTGCTGCTCACCGGGGTCGATCGCTTCCCCTGGTGGATCGATCTCGGGGTGGACCGCGAAGGAAGCTGGTGGGGATACTATGGCGTCACCCCGGATCACAATCCGGTCATCGGACTCAATCCCGGAGCCGAGCGCTGGGTGGACGCCTGCGGTTTTTCGGGACACGGGATCATGCATGCACCGGCTACCGGACTCTGCGTGGCCGAGCTGATCGCCGACGGACGCGCGCATACCCTTGACGCGACCGCCTTCGGTCACGGAAGGTTCGACAGCGCCGGAGTTCCGCGCGAAGCCCACATCTTTTGACGAACTGGAATTTTGACGAACTGGAATCATCCATGCTGCGATTCGCCGAAGAGGTCATGTTGCTCCTGATGGACGACGAGGAAGAGCGGTTTCTGCGCGTACCCGACTGGTCGCTGCGCTATGCGCTGGGCGGGGCCGTGCTGATGGATCTGGCGCTGGTGGACCGGATCGACACCGATCTGGACAAGCTCATGCTGGTCGATGCGACGCCCCTGGGCGACGACCTTCTCGACCCGCTGCTGGCCGAGATCGTCGCCGGGACCGGCAAGGAAACGGAACCGCACGACGCGCGCTACTGGGTGGAACGCGCCGCCGCCCGGGCCGGGGAGATCCGGAGCGCGGCGGTGGACCGGCTCGTCGCGCGGGGAATCCTGGAGCGCCGCGAGGACCGCTTCCTCTGGGTCTTCCGCTCGCGCCGCTATCCCGTGGCCGACGAGGGCACCGCCGAGCGCGAGGTCAAGCTGCGCATCATGGAGCTGCTCTTCAGCGAGGCGATTCCGATGCCGCGCGATGTGGTGATCATCTGTCTGGCCGACGCCTGCGGAATCCTGTCGCACATCCTCTCGCGCCGGGAGCTGAACCATGTGGCGCCGCGGATTCGGCACCTGCGCCAACTAGACCTGATCGGCCGCGCGGTGACCGACGCCGTGTGGGAGATCGAGACGTCGCTCGCCCAGGCCATCCGTCCGCACTTCGCGTAGCGGTTGCCGGTGCGCGCGCGGGGGACGGGCAGGACGGGCGCGGGCGCGGTGGCGCCCCGGAGGACTCTCCGCCTCGGTGCGGTTGCCTGGACGACGCCGGTCGGGTTGGTTCTTGCCGCCGGGCTACTGGCCGCGATCCTGGCTGCGGGCGCCTGCGGGTCCACCGAATCCGGGCCGCGGCCGCTGCGCGTCTTCGCCGCCTCTTCGCTCACCGAAGCCTTTGGCGAGATGGCGAGCGCATTCGAACGGCTTCACCCCGAGAGCGAGATCGTGCTGGTCTTTGCGGGCAGCCAGGTGCTCCGGACCCAGATCGAGCGGGGGGCGCCGGCGGATGTCTTCGCTTCGGCGGATCCAGGGCAGATGGAGGCGCTTGAGCGCGCCGGACTGGTGACGGGATCGCGGTTGCTGGCGGGAAACGAGCTCGTGGTGATCGTGCCGCCCTCGAATCCGGCCGGAATCGAGCGTTTCGGGGACCTGGTGCGGGCCGAGCGGCTGGTGCTGGGGTCGCCGGGTGTGCCGGTGGGAAGCTATGCGCGCGAGATTCTGCGCCGCGCCGAGGCGGGGGGGCGGCCGGGGTTTGCCGAAGCCGTGCTGGGACGGGTGGTCTCGCAGGAGAGCAATGTGCGCCAGTTGCGCGCCAAGGTGGAGATGGGCGAGGCCGACGCCGCGATCGTGTACCGGACCGATGCCGCAAACGCCCCGGTGGGAATGGTGGCCGTGCCGGCCGGGGCGAGTGTGCGGGCGCGCTACCTGATTGGAGTGGTGAAGGGCACGGAAAACGGGGGGGCGGCGGGGCGGTGGGTGGATCTTGTCGCTTCGCCCGAGGGTCGGGAACTGCTCTCCCGGCACGGTTTCCTCACCGGCGGCAACGCGGGGATCCGGCACGAGTGACCCCCCCCCGCCCCCCCCCGGCGCGCGCCCCCTTCCTGGCCGCCCTTCCCATGCTCGCCCTCCTCGCGCTGCCCCTCATCGCACTCGCGGGAGCATCATCGCCCGGCGACATCGCGGCCGGCGCGCGCCATCCCCTCTTCCTTCCGGCGCTGTGGCTGAGCGCCCGCACCACCCTCGTCACGATCACGGTCATTGTACTGACCGGCACCCCGGTCGCGTGGTGGCTGGCCACCCGCCCGGGACGCGCGCCGCGCATCGTCGAGGTCCTGGTCGATCTCCCGATTGTGGTTCCCCCCGCGGTCATGGGGATCGCGCTCCTGGAGGCCTTCGGACGCAACGGCCTCCTTGGTCCGGCACTCGCGGCCGCCGGTGTGCGCATTCCCTTCACCACCCCCGCCGTGATCCTCGCCCAGCTCGTGGTTGCCGCGCCCTTCTACATCCAGGGTTCGGCCGCCGCCTTCCGCCGCATCGACCCGGAGCTGATCCTGGTAGCGCGCTCGCTCGGGCAATCGGCCGCAGGGGCCTTCCTCCGCGTTGTTCTTCCCCTTGCGCTGCCGGGCATGATCGCGGGAGCCGCGCTGGCCTGGGCGCGGGCGCTGGGCGAGTTCGGCGCCACACTCTTCTTCGCGGGCAACTTCACCGGCGTCACCCAGACGATGCCTCTGGCGATCTACACGGCGCTGGAGTCCGACACCCGCCTCGCCATTGCGCTGGCGGTCGTGCTGGTCGGCGCGAGCGCGCTGCTCCTCCTTCCCCTGCGTGCCGTTCCCGCTCTGATGTCCCGCCGCCTCGACACCCGCGACCCTCCCCGCCCCCTCTCCCCCCACCGCCGGCCACCCTCGTGAGCACGGCCTCCTGGTCGGTCGAGATCGTGGTGCGGGCGGGCGCCTTTCGCCTCGCGGCCCGGATGCGGGGCGCGGCCGCGCCGGTCGCGGTAATCGGTCCGAATGGCTCCGGCAAGACCACGCTGCTGCGCACCATTGTGGGCGCGCTCGCGCCGGAATCGGGCCGGATCGAGGTGGCAGGCTCGGTTCTCTTCGACGCGGAACGGGAGATCGCGCTGCCCCCGGAGGCGCGCCGAGTGGGATATGTGCCGCAGGGCTACGGCCTCTTTCCGCACCTCGCCGTGGCCGACAATGTGGCCTTCGGCGTCCCGGCCGCGGCCGCGGGATCACGCGCCGAGCGAAGGCGGCTGGCGCTGGACACCCTGGCCGAGATGGGCTGCGACGGCCTCGCGAACCGCTACCCCGCCACGCTCTCCGGCGGCGAGAAGCAGCGAGTCGCCCTGGCCCGCGCCGTCATGGCCCGGCCCGCAATCCTCCTTCTGGACGAGCCGCTGGCCGCCATGGACCCGGCCGCCCGGCGGAAGCTGCGCGCGAGTCTGGCCCGGCGTCTCCTGCACGGGCAACGGCCGGCGATTGTGGTCACGCACGATGCCCGCGATGTGTACGCACTGGGAAGGCCCCGCGTCTACGCCCTCGAAGGGGGAGGGATCGTGCAGCGGGGAACGCCCCAGGAGCTCGCGACCGCGCCCGCCACCGAGTTCATTGCCGAGTTCTTCGCGGCTGGAAACGGAGCGTGAGCGTGAGCGCCCCATTGTACAGCTCGGCGCCCGGAGTGGAGATCTCGAAGGCCCGCACCGCAGCCTCGTAGCGAGCCCCGAGCCCCCAGTTCCGCCATTCCAGCTCCCCGCCCACCACCACCCCCAGATCCGCCCGCCGGAATCTGATCTCATCGATCCGTTCGCAGCTCTCGTCCTCCAATTCGCAGTTGACCAGCAGCCCGGCCGAGACTCCGCCGAAGAGACGCGGACGAAACGCGGCCACGGACCCGGTCCGCAGCTCCAGCAGCAACGGAATTTGTAGGTAATGAAGCGCAAATTCCTTACTGGGTCCGGCCCCGAAATCCCCCAAACGGGTGTTGACGTGCGCACCCTTGCGAACCAGGTACAGCTCCGGCCGCAGCGCCAGCGTTTCTCCCAGGGAGACCGCGCCCGAGAGCCCGAAGAGCGGCCCGGCCCCGGATTTTACATCTACCGCCCCGCTTCCGGTAAAGCTCGAGAGTGACGCGCCGGCAATCAGCCCGACCGCAGCCTGTCCACCCGCGCCCCCCGGCCACCCCGCCGCGACCACGGTTGCCGCCACCATCCCGATCCGCCGCAAACCGATCTTCTGCAAACCGCCTTTTCGCAGTCCGATCCGCCGAAGCCTCGCACACTTCCCGAGCGTCCTCCTCATCGCCCTCATGCGCCGTCCTTCCCGGCAACGGCCCGCCGCCGCTCCACCGCCACCACCCCACCCCGCTCCCCGCCCAGCGCGCGCAAATGCCGCCGCCTCAGCGCCGCCTTCTCCACCTTTTCCGTTGGCGTCCGCGGCAACTCACTCGGGAACCGCAGATGCGCGGGCACCATGTAGCGCGCCATTCGCCCCTCGCAATACTTGCGCAATTCGTCGGCGTCAAGGGTATGGCCGGGCTTTGGCACGACCGACACCGCCACCTCTTCCTCTGTAAACTCGCTCGGCAGCCCGTAGGCCGCCACCTCGAGCACGGCCGGATGTGCCTCGATTACCTGCTCGATCTCGAAGGCGGAAATGTTCTCGCCCCGCCGCCGGATCGCGTCCTTGCCGCGTCCCTCGAAGTAGAGATTGCCCGCAGCGTCGAGCCGCCCCAGGTCGCCGGTGTGGAACCAGCCGCCGCGGAAGACCTCGCGGTTGAGCGCCTCCATGCCGTAGTAGCCGTTCAGCATCAGATGACGGTCCTCGGCGGCCGCCGTGCGCACCACGATCTCGCCGACTTCGCCGGGGGGCAGCGGCTGGTCGTCTTCATCCACAATACGCAGTTGGAAGTTGGGGGAACAGCGGCCGCACGAGCCCGGCGGAGAGGCGGCGCCCGGCTCCTGGCAGACCACGATTCCCACCTCGGTTGAACCGTAGCCCTCGACCAGCGTCACGCCGAAGCGCGCCTCGAAATCCTCCTTGAATGCGGGCATCGGCACACCCCAACCCAGACGCGCGGGATTGTCGGCGTCGCCGGGTCGTGGCGGCTGTTTGTGAATGAAGGTGAGGGTGGCGCCCATGAAATCGAAGATGGTGGCCCCGTAGCGCCGCACGTCATCCCAGAAGCGCGACACGCTGAAGCGTTCGGTGACCACCGCGGTGAGCCCAAGGTGCAGGGCGGGTGCAATCGTCCCGATCGTGGCGTCCCAGTGGAAGAGGGGGTAGGGGCAAAAGAGGACATCGCCGGGGCGCATGCCGATGGCCTTGCCAAGCAGCGCGGCCTGGCCCAGAACGTACCGGTGCGAGAGCTCGCAGGCCTTCGAGACGCCGGTCGTGCCGGAGGTATGGATGAGGAGGGAGGGCGACGATTCCCGCGCGGGAAGGACGGGGGGCGTGCCGTCGTCCTCGAGGAAGAGGGCCTCCAGGGGAAGGGTGGGGAGGGGAAGGCCGGTGGCGTCGGCGCTGGTCCGGTTGTCGCTGGCCAGCCGTTCCGGTCCCGCGCCGGATTCCCGGGCGCCGTCGTTGGCCCCGGCGGCGGCCTGATCCGCCTTGCCGTCCCGCACAATGAGGCGTTCAAGGCGCTCCAGGCGTTCCCGGATCTCAAGGACCGGCGCCAGCAGCGAAGCGTCCACAACCAGGTCGCGCGAACCGGTCAGGTTGATCGCGTGAGCCAGTCCCCGGCCGCGGAATTCCGTGTTCAGAGGCGCCCACACCAACCCGGCGCGGTTGGCCGCAAACCAGAGGAGGGCCGCGTCGGCGCAGTTGGGAAGCAGCGTCGGAACCACGGGACCGCCCACGGAATGGCGCTTCAGCCCCGTGGCCAGCGACCGCGTGCGGGCATCGAATTCGCCGTAGGTCAGGTCGGCGTCGCGAAAGCGCACGAAGTGCCGGCCGGGAAACTCCCGCGCCCGCCGCTCCAGCTCGGTCGCAATCGTCTTCACGGCTTCAGCCAGAGCGAGAGCCAGTCCCCCACCAGCGCGGGCCGCTCTTCCCCTTCGATCTCCACCCGGCACCCGAAAACCGTCAGGAGCTGTCCCGGTTTCCGCTCGCGTACCTCCTTCACGGTGAAGTGCCCGCGAATCCGCGACCCGGACAGCACCGGCGCCACCAGTCGCACCCGCTCGAATCCGTAGCTCGCCGGATAACCGTCGCCGGCCTTCCCCTCCATCGGATAACGGTAGATCTGATAGAGCATCGGCGTCATCAGCGACATCGTCAGGAAGCCGAAGGAAATGGTGCGTCCCCAGGGGCTGTGGCGTGCGGCATAGCCGGGATCGATGTGGTGCGGGTCCGGATCCCCGGTGATTCGTCCGAACTCGCTGATCCGTGCCTGATCCACCCGAATCCAGCCCGACACGAAGGTGCGGCCGATCGCCCGGTGAATGGTCTCGGGGGTGGTGAAGTCGTTGTCCATCATGCGCACAACCGAGCTCTGTTGACGGTGGATTCCCGGCGAGTCCTCGGGGCCTGGAGCTGGGACAGCCCGCCCTGCGCAACCCATGGATGAATCGTCAGCCCCGGCCGCCCGAGCGAGTTGCACCGGCATCGCGGGGCGCAGTATAGTAGTGTGGTGGGCGGACGGTCCATTGAGACGGTCCCTTGGGGACGACTTCTCAGACGATCTCCCAGTCAGACGACTCCCCGGTAAGACGATTCCCCAGAAAGACGATGCTCGCTTCTCACTCAAAGGAAAACCATGCGCACGAACAATGCCGGAAGCCGATTTCTCTTCGTCGCCGCCTTTGCGCTCCTGACGGTGCTCGCGGCCTGCGCCAGCGGGGCGGGGGGTGGGGGCGGACCGCGCCGCAACCCGAATATCATCACCCTCGAGGAGCTGGCCGACCACTCCACGCTGACCGCCCTTGACGCGGTGAGGCGTCTGCGGCCGCGCTGGTTGCAGGGGAGGGGTGCGGGGACGGGGGGCACGAACCTGCCGCAGCTCATCGTCGATGGCGCTCGCATGGGGAATGCCCAGGAGGGGCTCCGGACGCTGCCCGTCTCGGACATCCAGGAGCTGCGTTACCTCAGCGCTTCGGACGCCACGATGCGGTTCGGAACCAACTTCCCGGGTGGAGCGATCACGGTGACCAGCCGGGCCAGGTAGCCGGGCAAAATCCCTCAGGCCCGCTCCGGCGGTTCGGCCCGCAGTTCGGCGGCGCGGCGCGTCGGTGTCGAATCCGCGGTGGCGCCCGGTTGCGGGCGGGGGAGTGCGCCACGGTCGCATCCCAGAAACTCGGCCGCAAAGTTGGCCAGCACCCGCGCCGCCAACTCGATCTCGGCCACGCTCACCCACTCGTCCACGGTGTGTGCCTGCGCGATCGAGCCGGGACCGAAGCAGACCGCCGGAGTTCCGTGCTCATTGAGGAAACAGGCGTCCACCCACGCCGACATTCCCCCCACCGCCCCCCGCAACCCCCCGCGTTCGCACGCGGCTACCAGTCCGCGCACCAGCGGCGACCCCACCGGCACCTCGGTGGCGGCGCGGTAGAGCCCCGGCGCAATCTCCGCATCCAGCTCCGGGCACCGTTCCCGCGCCCGCCCCAGCACGGCCTCCATCTCGCTCATCACACCGGCCGCCGTCTCGCCCGGCAGCGTCCTGCGCTCCACCACCAGTTCGCACCGGTCCGGATAGACCGAGGGAGCGCTCCCGCCACGGATCGTTCCGGCGTGCACCGACGCGGGACCGAGCAGGAAATGGGATCGTCCGCGCCCCAGCCGTTCGGCCTCCTCGTCCAGCGCGACCAGAAGGTGACCCATGTGGGCGATCGCATCCACGCCCAGCTCCGGCCGCGATCCGTGCGCCGCGCGTCCCCGCACCGTTGCGTCGATCCAGAGGAAGCCCTTGTGCGCCGGCATGACCGCCAGCGAGGTCGGCTCGCAGACCACGGCCCCGTCGGCCCGGAAGCCGTCCGCGACCAGCGCCGCCATTCCCACCGAAGCATGTTCCTCGTCGCAGGTCAGCGCCACGGTCAGCTCCCCGGGGATCTCGCAACCGGCCAGCTCCGCCGCGACGGCCAGGGCGCACGCCACGCCCGACTTCATGTCCGCCGCGCCGCGCCCGTACAGCTTCCCATCGCGGATTCGCCCCGGGAAGGGATCGCTCATTCCGGCCACGCCGACCGTATCGAGGTGGCCATTGAGGAGTAGCGACGGTCCCCCGCGCCGCGCGCCCCGTCGTCCCAACACATTGGGGCGTCCTGTCGCCACTTCGGTCACCTCGGTTCGGTACCCCCAGCCGCGCAGCCACCGCGCCGTCGCTTCGGCCACCTCGCGCTCGCCCGCACCGCCCTCCTCCAGCGACGGATTGACCGAGGGCGTCCGCACCAGAATGCGTGTCATCTCCACGGGATCGGCGCGTAGTCCGACGGGTTCAAATCTTGCCATGGCGAGGGAAACTTGTGCGGATGAAGGAACGAAACCGGAGCGTGGACAATGGGTCGGCAAAACGCCGAAATGTAACGGCAGCAACAGGATAGGAGCTCTTGGGAGGTGGTTTGAAGCCACTTCCAGGAAAACGGCATGTGACTTGCGTATCCAAGGGGTCCGATCAAAACGCGGAGGTCGTTCATTGCGGCGCCGCATCACCTGCAAAACGGGAAGGAGAAGTGCGATGCGCAAGTTCCCCGTCAACCTGCTCGGCGCCGCCGCGCTCATTGCCGCCGGCGTGGCTCTTCTCCGTCAGGGGGGTCCTCGTCCCGACGGAAATGCGACCGGCTGGTCCGAGGATGTTCCTCCGGGTGAGAAGAATCCGGGGAGGATCCGGCTCGAGCGCCTGAGGGAGCTCGGAATCTGATCGTCTCCGGGCGTCGCGGTTACCGTGCCGTGGCGTCCGGGGGCGGGACCGGAAACTTCGACCCCCGATCCTGACCCAACCGTATCGGCGGCAGCGGTCATTCGGCAGGGCATCACGGCTCTGCCTAAGCGCGCGTCAGCCGGCAGCTCGTCACTCGAAGCGCGTCACGCAAACTCGCGTCACTCGAAAGCGCGTCACCAAAACTCGTTTCACTCGAAGTGTATCGCGTTCTTCTCGATGTATTCGCTCCATTCCGGCGGAACGTCGGTGTCCGGAAAGATCGCCTGCACCGGACACTCGGGCTCACAGGCGCCGCAGTCGATGCACTCGTCCGGGTGGATGAGGTATTGATCGCCGGCCTCGTAGATGCAGTCTACGGGACACACTTCCACGCAACTCGCATCCTTGGTGCCGATGCACGGCTCGGTGATGATATAGGTCACGTTTACCTCTGGGGTCGGACCGTGGAGGGGGAGACTACATCATTGCGGAAGTGGGCGCGCGGAGCAACCCCGCACCGTCTTCGCCGCCGCCGGACCCGTAGCCTCCCGGCCTCGCGGACGGACAGCTCCGGCCGGTCCGCCGGTCAGCCGCTCTCGCCCGCCGCAAGATCGCGAAGGTGCCCGATTGCAGCCCGGGTCGCCGCTTGCAGCCCGGGAGTCACCTCTGTCAGAGGGTGCGTCGCCTCGAAGGTGTGACCCGACCCTTCAATCCGCGCCAGCGTTGCCGTGGGTCCGGCCTGCACCAACGCCTCGGCCTCGTGCAGGGGAACGGTCGTGTCGTCGGTTCCATGCACCACCAGCCAGGGCGCGCTCACCCGCGCCGCCGCCGCCACCGGATCGAATCGTCTCCGGTTCGCGACGAAGTCTTTGCGCACTTCGCGGTAGAGCGGCATCTGCTGGCCGGTGCGCGAATTCGCAATCCACACCACGCCATTTCGCCGCCACTCCTCCTTCTGCTCCGCCGTCCAGCGGTTGAAGGTCGAGATTGCGGCCCAGGTGACCACCGCCGAGAGATCGTCGCGCTCCCCGGCCGCGACCACCGCGCATCCCCCTCCCCGGCTGTGTCCCAGCAGAGCGATCGCGCGGGGCGGTTCCTCGCTCCACTCTCCCGCCTTCAGCCGGTCCAGCATCCAGTGCAGATCGCCGAGCTCATGGCTGACCGTGTTGCGCCCGAAGGCCTGTAGATCGGTGAAATCGAGGAGGCCGGGTCCGATTCCGTTGCGCGAACCGTTGAAGGAGACGACAAGGTGACCAGCGCGCGCGAGACGTTCGCAGAGATGGGGAAAGAATCCCCAGTCCTTGAAGCCCTTGAAGCCGTGCGCGGCCAGCACCGCTGTCCGGGGTTCCGGGCCAGGGGGACGACGGGCGTCGAAGCGGATGACTTCGCCATGCGGCGGGACGACTTCGCCGCGCACATGAACGACATCGCCGCGCAGATTTGACCAATTGCGCCGCGCAGATGAACAAACGTCGCCGCGCAGGTGAACGCTTCGGCCGGACATCAGGGGCCTCCCTCCCACTCGGTGTCGGCGCGGCCGTCGCGGTGGTTGGCGAGCCGGGCCGCCGCGAAGAGGTAGTCCGAGAGGCGATTCAGGTAGCGAATGATGCCGGGATCGAGCTCGACCCGGGCCGCAAGGGTGACGCACCGCCGCTCCGCCCGTCTGCAAAGCGCGCGGGCGTGGTGGAGGTGGCACGCGCCGGCCGTTCCCGCCGGCAGAATGAAGCGCCTGAGGGGCGGGGTTTCCCTCTCGGCGGCGTCGATCCACGATTCCATCTGTGCAATGCGCGCAAGGGGAAGGATGGGGAGGGTGGGATGGGGTCGTCCCGCACGGGGAGGCGGGGTGGCCAGGTGGGCCCCGATTGCGAAGAGGTCTCCCTGGATCGTCGTCAGCGTCTCCTGGATCTGCGCGTCCGCCAGGTGCGCATCGGCCACGCCCAGCGCCGCGCCTAATTCATCCACAGTCCCGTAGGCCTCCACCCGCGGGTCATCCTTCGGCACCCTTCCCCCGCCAAAGAGCCCGGTCTCGCCGCCGTCGCCGCGCCGCGTATAGAGCTTCATGGTCAGCGCGGGCCCAGCCGGGTGAACTTGCGAATCGCCATCGCCTTGTCGATCAAGCTCGAATCGCCCTTTGCGTCCTTCGCCCCCGGAGCCGCCGCCAGCGCATCGCGCAGATCGAGAATCGCTTCGAGCATGACCTGGTCGCGCTGGAACCCGAAGTCCAACGCCTCCTTGCGCGTCTCGTCGCTCGCCTTGTCCGCCCGCTGGTAGGCTTCGCGGTAGACCTTTTCCAGCGTTCGGATGATCTTTGTCCTTGGCCGCATCAGCGCCGCCGATGGTATGTTGAAGGTTCGCGCATCACGGACTCAGGGACGTTGGGGAACGATGACGGATTCGATCGGGCCGGACGCGGGTCAAACACGGCCCGCCACCGATGTCGCCGCCAGGGCGAACGAACTGTATTGGCATTCGGACGAGAGTGTCAACCAGATCGCCCGGTCTCTGGACCTGTCCAAGGGGATGCTCTACGAGATTGTCGTGCCGCTAGGGGCCGAAATTTCATGTCCCCACGACTGCGGCGAGCTGGTCTGGTCGAACCGGACGGCGCGGGATCGCGGCTTCGTCGGCTGCACGGGCTGTGGTTTTGAGGACGAGGAAGACCAGGTGCGGACGCTGCTCGAGCTGCGACAGGATCTGGAGGGGACCGAACTGGGCGCCGTACCGCCCACGGAACCCGAAGAACGACGGGCCATCGTGCTCGATCCGCCCTCGCTGCGCCTCGAAACGCTCCTGGGTATTGCCGCGCTGACGGGATTGGCCGCCGGACTCGTGCTGGGTGGATTCTTCCGCCGCCGCTGACCGAACCGTGTCCGGCGATCCCCGTTCCATCGTCACGCCCGATGCCTTCTCGGTGTCGCCCGATCTTCTCGGCACCCCCCTCGCGCAACCGTGGCGTCGCTTCGCGGCGCTGATGGTGGATCTGGTCCTGGTGGGATTCGTGCAGCTCCTCGGCTGGAGGGTGCTCGGAGGGCTGGTCGCGCTTACCCTCTTCCGGCTCGCGACCCGGCGTCCCGAAGGCGCCGGCTCCGGCCCGGCCCGCAAGATCGCGCTCGGCTGTGCGGGCACGGTGGTTCTGATTGTCGGGATCGGAGCCACGATCCTGCCGTCGGTGCTCCGGCATGCGAACGATCCCGGCGCACCATTCAACCTCCAGATGGACGAGGACGGGGCCGTGGTTGGAGATTCCGGCGCGGAAGACGGTGTGGAAATTGATCTTGGCGATCTCGTCGCGGCGGCGCTGGCCAACGCGGATGCGACCGATTCGGCGACGACCGCGGAAGATTCGATCGCGCGGCTGAATGGCGAGCTGGCGTCGGCCCGGCTCGAAAACACGGTCCTGGACAACCGCATCGACGCGGTCTCCGAAGAGCTGGAAGAGACGCGGCAGCAACTGGACGAAGCAGAACCGTCGACCCTCTTTTCCTGGATTCGCGACGCCGCCGACGAAGCCGGGCTGGTCATGGGGTGGGGAACGATTTATCTGACCCTTTTTCTGGCGCTCTGGGGCGGGCGCACTCCGGGCAAGAAGCTCCTGGGGCTGCGCGTGGTTCGGCTGAATGGGCAGCCGCTGGGCCTCTTCATGTCGCTGGAGCGGGCGGGCGGCTATGCTGCGGGGCTGGCGACCGGCCTTCTCGGTTTTGCGCAGGTGTGGTGGGATCCGAACCGGCAGGCGATCCATGACAAGATTGCCGAGACGGTGGTTGTTCGCGAAGGGTTGCCGCGCGTGGCCTACGAGCGAGGGGCCTACGAGCGAGGGGCCTACGAAGACAAGCCGGCCGGCACGAGGGACAACGGTTCCGCGCGCAGAGGCCGTGACAGAAAGGAGCTGGGGGAATGAAGCGTTGGACGACAGTGCGAATCGGCGGCTGGACGATGGCCGCGATCTGGGTGGTGGCGGTGGGGTGTGGTGGGGACGGGGAGGCGGGGGGGGCGGGGGGCAATCCCTCCGGGGCGATCCTGAGCGCCATGCTGGCCGAAGGGGGCACCACCGCGTTGCCGCCGGCGCAGGAAGTCCCGCTCGCCGAGTTGGGATTCGACCTCGGCGCGGCCACCGCCCCCATCAGCGTCATCGAGTTCAGCGACTACGGCTGCGGGTTCTGCCGCCGCTTTCACACCGAGACCTTCCCCGGGCTGCGGCGCGATTATATCGACGCGGGGCGCGTGCGGTGGAAGTACGTCACCTATGTGAGCGGGATGTTCGCCAACGGTCTCCCGGCCGCCTTCGCCGCCGAGTGCGCCGGCGAACAGGAACTCTTCACACCGGTCAGCAACGACCTCTACGAACGCCAGTCGGAGTGGAAGAGCCTGGGCGACCCGTTTGCATTCTTCCAGACGCTGGCGACGGAGGCCGGAGCCGACGCCGATCGGTTCACATCGTGCCTGACCGAGGCGCGGCCCGAAGACCGGGTGCGGAGCGGAGTTGTCGCCGGGAGAACTCTGGGGGTGCGCGGCACACCTTCGTTCGTCATCAACGGGGTGCTGCCGGTCATGGGAGCTCAGCCGCGCGAGTACTGGGACACGGTCTTCACCTCCATCGAGGCGGAGATCGATAGGATCGAGGCCGGGGTCGGCGCGGGCCGGATCGAGCCGCCGAAGCCGCATCCATGACCACCTCGAAGTCCTCCTCGTAACCCACCCGGGACGCCGGCGGAACGTACCCCGCCACATCGACTTCGGCGCGGGCAAGCTCCCGGTCGAAGGCGTCGGCGTCGCGCTGTGACTCCTCGGCCGCCGTATCGGAGGTGGCGTAGACGATCGGCCCCAGCTTCTGGTCCTCCAAACGAAGCCGCCGCCGCTCCAGTTCGGCCTCGACAAAGGCCTCGCGAATGCGGCCGAAGCGATACCGGTATCCGTCGTCCCCCTTCTCGACATCGGCGTCGAACTCGGCCGCCAGCCGCTCCAGCTCGGCGGTGATCGTCGCGGGATTGACCTGCCATCCCTTCAGCGCGCGCGTCACATGCCGCACCGCATCGGAAACGGCGATCCAGCGCACCGTACCCACGCTGCGCGCATAGACCAGCCCAAGCAGAAGCCGCCGGACATTGCGTCGCATTCGCCTCCGGTTCTCGCCCCGCAGTCCGACCGCACGCAGGGCGGGAATCAGAAAGAAAAGGCTGCTGAAGGTCGCGGGAATCACGCCCAGTCCCCACGCGACCAGCGGATCAAGCACCAATTCGGTGCCCGCCACACTGATCGCCGGCACGACTCCGAGCACGCTCGCAGCCACCAGGTTGAAGCCGTTCATGGCCCCGATCCCCAGATTCGAGCCTGCCGGATTGCCGGTCAGCTTCTTCCTGTACTCCAGCCGCATCCAGGCGGGCTTCGGCTCGCTCGCGCGCACCTTGCCGTGAGCGCTCTTCATCAGATCGGGGAAGGCGTAGACCACCTCGCCGCCGTCCGAGACCCGCGGATCGCCCCCGTAGGCACCGGTCAACCGTCCCATTTCCTCGCCGGCCTGATCGATCGTAAGTCCCGCGTGTTCAATGAGTTCGGGTGCGGCCAAAACGCCCCGGCGCGCGCGGATGAGTTGCAGCACGCTCCGGTCCTTCTGAAGCTGCGTGGGCCGCGGCTCCTCGGGACCGAAGATGAAGGCGAAGACTTTCTTGTAAAAGGGCGGCCGTGCGTTCTTCGGCAGGCGGCGGGCGTGGGAATCGCCGTAGTAGAGGCTCCGCCGGTTCCAGCCGCGTCCTCCCAGGAGCCAGTGCATGAGGAAGAGATCCCCCAGACCCAGTCCCCCACCGCCGATTCCTTCGTCGTCGCGGTTGGCGAAGGCCAGCGCAATCACGATGGCCACGAAGACCACGAAATAGACGACCAGCATCGCCGCGGTCAAGATCTTGAACCCGGTCTTGAAGGCGGCCCACGCGACCCGCCGGAAGCGCACACCGAAAGGCTCGCGGTCGCGCTCGATCAGGCGTGGGTCAAAGCGGTAGAGGAGGTCGCCCGAATCGGACACATCCAGATGGCCGCGATACCGCTCCAGGATGTGCTTCAGCGACTGCTCGGCCTCGTGGTCGGGAAGTCCGGTGGCGGCGATCACGTCGCCCAGGGTGGCGCGGCCACGGAGTCCGCGCAGGGCGGCAACGACGGTTGTGTGTGATTCGACGGTTGCTGATGCGGGAGAAATATCGGGCACGGCTGCACCTGGCTCTTTCCGGTTTCAACGGTGTAGCGGGAGGGGAACGATAGCGCCTTTGGCCTTGCTCGTGCCATGGGGAGAAGGGTGCGGGGATGAGGTCTTCGCTCCGTTTCGCTGATGAGTTCATGATGGCGGATTTGTAGGCTGCCACCGTACGCACAAGTCGTCGTGCGGCCCTGTCCACCCGTCAACCCCCGTGTCCACCCGTCCATCCCCCGGAGAATCCTGACCATGCAGCCCACCCTGAACCACGCCGCAATCCTGCTCGCCACCCCACCCTACCGTACTCTGGACGCCCTCGAGGCCGGCGATCCCCTCCCGATCGAGACCAGCGGAGGATCGATCCTCGTCTGGCATCTGGGCGCTCCCGAGTGGGAAGAGACCGAACCGATGGTGGCGGGGCGCCCCGGGGGCATGGCGCTGGCGATGATTCTGCCGGACCGCGACGATCGTCCTTCGGTGCTGCGGGTATTGCGCGCAATCGAGATCTGCCGGCCCCAGTCGGTGCTGCCCTTTCACGAGTCGCCCTCCGCGCGCGAGGTCACCAGCGTGGTGCGGCGCGAGCCCTCCTGCCTGGCCAGCGGAGTGGTCGACTACCTGGAGTGGCGAGGCTTCCCGCTGGACGGAATCACGCGGTCCCTCCTCCGCCGCACGGTCCAGTTGAGCGCCCAGGTGCGAACGATCGACGCTCTCTCGCGGAATCTCTACATTTCGCGGCGGGGGCTGGGGCGCAAGTTCGTAGGCAACGACCTGCCGGTGCCATCGCGGTGGCTGAATATCGCGCGAATCCTGCGGGCCACGATCCGGTTGCAGAACTCCGGGGCCAGCCTCTTCAGCGTGGCGATCTCGCTCGGGTACGCCGACGGCTTCTCGCTCAGCAACCAGATGAAACGCCTGTGCGGGATCCGCCCCACCGAGGTGCGCGAAAAGCTGGGGTGGGAGTGGGTGTTCGAGAGCTGGCTCGTTCGCGAGGTGGCGGCCGGAAACATCACTTCGGGGGTCATGACCGACCGCCCCTCCACGGTTTCCTGCGACCCTCCCAACATTCGCGATGAGCGAGTTACCAGCTCCGGCTGAGAGCGCGGACGGGTTCGCCGCAACCGGAAAGGCAAACCCCGCAGCCGTACTCCGGCTTGAACTCTTCGGCGGACCGGTGCTGTGGCGAAACAATGAGTCGGTTCGACTATCGCCGCTTCAGACCGGGCTCTTCGCGCTCGCCTTCAGCGAATTGTCGGAACGGGTGCCGCGCATCCTCCTCCAGCACCTCCTCTGGGAGTCGCGCGATCAGAAGGTCGTTCGGCACCGGCTCAGCCAGCTCATCTATCAGATGAATCAGACGCTGGAGGAGCGCCTCTTCGAACCCCGCGGCGAGCAGATCCGGATTCGTCGCGAGTTGGTCCAGTGTGATCTGGACGAATTTCAGGCGTTTCTCGACGCGGAAGAATTCCCGCGGGCCGGCGCCATGGCCGAGCGCGGTTTTTTGGCGGCGTGCGGATACCGGAAGACCGACGCCTTTGCCGACTGGATCGAGGAGCAACGCCTACAGAAGCGTCTGCACCTGCGGCGGACCGCGCTGGCGGCGTGGGAGGAAGCCGAGTTGGACAATGACTGGGTGCGGGCGCGGCGGGCGGCGCAGGTCCTGTTGCGCCTCGAGCCCAGGGAGGAGGAGATCCTGCGACGGGTGATGTGGGCCCGGGTGATGTGCGGCCAGGTCCGGGAGGCGGAGGTCGAGTACCGGCGCTTTGCGCGGCGGGCGGCTCCCGGCGGACAGTGGGTTCCGGAACCCGCGACCACCACGCTTCTCGACAATGTCCACGCCCTTGCCCAGGAGAAGTTGGAGCGGCAATCGGGCCCGGTCGGCGGCATCCGGGATGCGCCTGGACAGGCGGACTTCGTGGGTCGGTCGCGGGAGCTCACCGTTCTGAACGGCAAACTCTTCAAGAACCGCGACGCCACGGGATGGCGGACCGTATCGGTCTCCGGCGAGGCGGGAATCGGCAAGACCCGGCTGCTGCAGGAGGTTCTTCGGAGCGCTCGTTTCCGCGGACACCGGGTGCTACAGACGAGTGCCACGCCGCTGGAGCGCGAGATCGCCCTGGGCTCGATTCTGGAACCGCTCACCCGGCCATGGGTACTGCCCGTGCTCCAATCGCTCGCCGAGCCTTGGCGCACGACCGCACAGTTGCTCCTTCCCGGACTTCGCGACCCGGACAGCGCCGAGGTCCGCCCCTCTCCCGTCGCCGCCGCCCGCTTCGATCCCGGCTCCCACGGCGCCGAGGGGCCTTCGCGTCCCATTTGCGAAGCCTTGCTGCATCTCCTGGCCGCCATCGCGCGGCGACAACCCACAATCCTCCTTCTCGACGCGGTTCAGTGGTTCGACAGTGCATCCATCGGAGTCCTGCAGTTTCTGCGGCGACGCTGGAGCGGCGGACCCTTCACCCTCCTCATGACGCATCGACCCGAGGAGCTGCGGCCCGGGTGCGCGGCGACCCGCTTCGTGCAAGACGAGGAATACGCCGCCGACTCCGTTGTCATCCGGGTCCGGGAGCTGAACCGGGAGGATGCGGGAGCTTTGATCCGTTCCGTCAGCCCCGGCCTTGCCCGAAGCAGCCTGGAGCGGATCGCGTGGATGGCGGACGGGAATCCGCAGTATATCATCGATCTGGCGCGGGAGTGGAGTGGGCGCGAGCTGAGTCGGTCGCCGGAGGCCCTGCCGGTTCCGGGCTCGGTGCGCCGCGTGGTGGCCCGGCGGGTCGAGAGCATGGATGGCGCGCCGCGAAGGGTGCTCTTCGCCCTTGCCGTGATCGGGGAGAGCGCGCCGCTGAGTCTGCTGCACCGGGTTGCCGGGGTGGGTAGCGAGACCTGCATGGATGCGCTCGACGTGTTGCATCGTCTCCGGCTCGCGATCTGGACACCGCAGGGCGTGAAGTTCCGCCGACCGGTCTTCGGCGCCGCCGCCTACCGCGAGATTCATCCGTCAAGGCGCGGGGTCTTGCATGCGCGCACCGCTCGGATCCTGCAAGCGACTTCGCAGGAGTCGGCTTCGGATGTGGTTCCGGCGCTGGTCGTGGCGCGGCATTACCACCGCGCGGGAAAGCGCAGACACGCCGACGAGTGCGTCCTGGAAGCGGTCCGGGAGGCTGAATCCGAGGCCATTCCAAAGCGCATTGCCGTGCTGGAGGCTGCGCGCGGGTTGACCACCGGGCCGCACAAACGGGCGATTCTGGCGGTCCTGGTCCGGTCGCACTACGACATGCGCAAGTTCGGCACGGTCGTGCGGTGCGGAGAAGCGGCCCTGCGGGATGGGGCCGGGTTGTCTGCCATGGAGGGGTTCCGCACGCGCTGCCTGGTTACCGACGCCCGGCGGCGGTTGGGGGTCGCCGGAGAGGAAGAAACGCTGACCGAGTTCAACCGCCTCGAAGAAGCGGCGATCGCTCTGGATGCGGGTGCGCTGCGGGTCGATGTCCACGACGCCCGGGTGCAGCTCCTGAGGCGGGCGGGGATGCGCGATGGCCTGGAGGCCGAGCTTGCCGGACTGAGAGAGCAGGAGCCGCAGTCCACACCGGAGGTCCGGTGCCGGATCCTGGCCGCGCTCACGGTAGACGCTGCCCACGAGAACCCGGAGGACTGGATCGATTGCGGGCGGCGGGCGGTGGAGCTGGCCGATTCGTTGAAGTTGCACCGGGTTGCCGCCGTCGCGAGGCAGCGCCACTGCACGGCCCTGATGACCGCGGGACATCTCGGCATGGCCCCGGCGTGGGAAGAGTTCTGCGACCACCGCACCGTCATCGAAGACGCGGGACGGATCGGGCTCCTGGCGCTCGTGCTACTTGACCTGGCCGAATGGTACCTGGTATCTGGCGACCTCGATGTGGCGGGGCGAACGCTCGTCGAGGTTTCCAAGATCACCCGCGACATGGACTGCTCCGAGATCCTTGCCCGCAAGATCCTGGTGCGGGGCGGCCTCGCCGTCGCGCGCGGCGACCTGGTGGAGGCCCGTTCGGTTCTCGAGGTCATTGCGGGCATCGGCTCGGAGGAGGAAGAGGCGCCACGCACTCCGATTCCGCCGCCCGCGTACATTGCCTCGCTGGCGGCGCTGAAGGGGCTGCTCCTCCTGGAGCTCGGGAAGCTTCACGGCGTCGACCGCATTGCCGAGGAGTATCCGCTGAACGCCCACATTGCCTCCGCGTCGCTCCCCTCCATCCTGCTGCACATCCGTCTTCGGGCCCGCACCGGCGATCCGGCTGGCGCTCTTGAGCTCCTGGCTCCCGCGCTGGAGGCGAACCGGACGCAACGGCCGCTGGTGTGGTTGAAATTGGCCCTCGAGACAGTGCGACTGGCACGGCGCATGCGGGAACCGCAACCGGACCTGGCCCGCGAGGCCCACGATTGTGCACGCGAACTCGGACTCGCCGGCGTCGCTGACGAACTGCTGTCGTTCTGCCGTCCCGACGATGTGCGGCGGTAGGTTCAAGCAGTTTCAGCCTGAGGGCAACCGGGACCGAAGCCTTGGGAGCCTTGCGCATCGCGCTCGATTCCAGCCGCTGAGCGTAGCTGGTCAACGCCCGCTCCTACCTACCTACGCGCCTCGACCGTGCTGACCTGATCTCGTACGAGCAGAGTCGATTAGCCCATGCCCGCCGGGGCGGAGGTGGCACTCATCACTGCCAGCGCAAAGGGGGAAACAAGCCTTGGGTCTGTGGCGCAAATCGGCTGCGGCGGGTCGGCGCGAGCGGTGGAGATACCAGCGAAGAACGACCGGCGAGACCGGCGCCGCCCCGAGTGGCTGGCATGTCAGAGTCTTGTAGCAATAGGTCTCGTCGCCGCACCCACACCTCCCGCTCGCGGAACTCACCCCATGCCCGTCCCCCCTTCCCCGTCCACCCTCCCCCGCCCCATCCACCTTCTCTTCATAATCGGCCTCCTTCTCCTCGCGGCCTCCTGGTCCCCAACGCTCGCGCAGACTGTCGAAACAAGGCGCGTCGGCGATCTCCGCCCCCTCGTGTGCGATGGCGTCGAGCTCCCCTCCGCTGTCCACATCCCGGCCGCAGGCGACCCGACCCCCAGAGCGCGGGCGCCCCGGTCGGCTCGTGCGCAAGTCCCCACCCTCCAACTCGGCGAGACCCTCTTCGAATCCACCGGTTCCCCCCACGAGGGCGTCTCCACGATCTGGCAGCTCTCCGGCGGCATCTTTCTCGGCCCCGGCCAAATCGTCCTCGGCGACGCCAGGGCCCCGCAGCTCTTCCTGATCGACACCGAGTCGGGCGAGGTGCAACCGGTGGGTCGCAGGGGCGAGGGGCCGGGTGAGTTTCAGCGCATCCGGGGTCCGCGGCGCGCGCTGGCGGGCGGCTTTTTCGTGGATGATTTCATGATCGCCAGGGTAACCCTCTTCGCCGCCGACGGATCGCTCCTCCACACCATCCCCTACAATCCTGCAGCCTTTCGCAGCGGTCCCTTCGTGCTGCGGGCCATCGGCGTCCATTCCGACGGCGCGATCATCTTTCGCGATGGCGAACCGCTCTTCTCCGAACGGCCCAACGGTCCCTACCGCGAGAAGATCGGCTACCGGGCGCTGACGGCCAACGGTGCGAGCGCCACCATTGCCGAGGCGGACGGACTGGAGAAGGAGCGGCGGAACAACGGCGGCGCCTTCTCGGCCTTCGACAAGCCGTTCTCGTACTCGGCGGTCGAAGCGGTGGCGGGCGATCTGGTGCTGGTGGCGGATACGGAAACGGGAATCCTGTCGGCCTACGACCGTTCCGGCAAAGTGACGACGGCCTTCGACTTCGGCCCGGGCGAGGAAGTAACGCGGGAGGCGGACCGGCTCTGGCGCGCAGCGATGACCGAGAGAACGAATGAGCGGAACCAGACTCCGGCGCGGCCCGGGCCCGATGCCCCTCCCGAGGTCGCGGCGCTGATGAGCGGACTGCGCGGCATGGGGGGTGACGACGCGCGCGAATACTACCGCAACGCCGAGGGGAACTCGATCGCGCCGGCGCTGTCGCGGGTTCTGGTCGACGGCGATGGACGGGTATGGGCGGAGCGATTTGCGCTCCCCGGGGCGGAAAAAGTCACCTGGCAGCGCTGGAATCCGGGCGAGGAGCGGATCGACGCGATTCTCGAACTCTCCCCGGATCAACACTTCCTCGACGCCATGGGCGACCGGGTGCTGTTGCGCGCGACGGACGGGTTGGGGGTGCAGAGCGCAGCCGTCCTGACGCTGCGGGTGGCGGGATGACGCGACGTTCGCGCTTCTGGAAACCCGGGCGAATGCGGATTTCCGGGCCCGGTACGGCGACTACCGACCCTGACGCCGCTTCCGCCGCAGGAGAATGTAGAAGGCTCCGCCGCCGCCGTCCCGTGGCCGCGCCGGTGCGCTCGCCAGCACAAGGTCGCGAGTTCGGGGTCGATTCAGCCACCTCTCAAGCGAATCGCGCAAAACGCCCCGGGGACTGCCATGGGCATCGCGTCCCTGACCGGTGATCACGAGAACGCAGCGCAACTCCTTCGCCGCCGCGGACTGGAGGAAATGGCCGACCTCGGTGCGCGCCTCGGCGCTTGTGCGTCCGTGGAGGTCGAGGCGTCTCTGGATCGGGTAGTTGCCGCGCCGCAGTTGGTCGGCCTGGCGGCGGTTCAGTCCGTCCGGGATGCCGATCCTGATCTGATGACGCCCAACCGCCCCGCCGGTTCCTTCCCGCACCGCGTTGCCTGTCGTCAGGGGGGTTCCCGGATCCACGGGCGGTTTGTCGTCAGGCAGCGGCTCCACTCCCTGGGTGAACCGGTCCCAGCCGGAGAGACCGCCTTGCTCCGCCGATCCGGGGCGGTCGCGCAAGGAAAGGTGACCCCGGGTGAAACCTCGATCCTCGGTCGAGCGCTGATTCCGGTTGGAGCTCGGATTCTTCCGCTTCATTCGGCGTCCTCAGCGTTCATTCGTTCCCGCCCGCGTGCACATCAATCATGATAACTGTCGGGCGGCTTGACACCAGGATAAACGGTGATGACCATTGAGGTCATGCGATTCATTTGCATTCATACGACATCAAACGTAATTCAATCCCCCCCGGGAAGCTGCCCCAAGGAAGACGGAATCACCGGAGGAAGGAAAATGAGTCAGATTACCGCGCGGGTTCCCCAATCGGTTGTCGAGGCGCTGGATGTGGCGGCGACCCAACTGAGGCGCAGCCGCGCACAGAAGGGAGAACTGCGCGGACTGCGCCGGATTCGGGTCGGGCATTATCGGGTAGTCTACGAGGTTCTGGAGGAAGCGTTGGTGGTGCTGCTGGTCCGTGTTGCCCACCGGATGGAGGTCTATCGTCAGAAGTGACGCCACCGCCTGACGGATGCTGACGTGCCCGGCTTGCCGCCGGATCGCCCCGGACCGAAGGTTGAAGCCTGCGCGTTCTCTTCCTTCCACTCCTCCCCGGGACCCCCTCCCATGAAGATTCGTCACACTTCCGGTCTCGCCCTCGCGGCCACCCTCGTCACGGCCACACTGCTCGCGCCCACCCGCCCCGGCGCCGCCCAGTCGTCCTTCGAGCCCATGGACGTCTTCCAGCTCGAATACGCCGCCGACCCGCAGATCTCGCCCGACGGCGGCCAGGTGGTCTATGTCCGCACCTCGATGGACATCATGCGCGACCGCAAACGCGCCGAGCTCTGGACCATTAACTTCGACGGCACCGGTCACCGCCGTCTCGATGCGGGCAGTTCGCCGCGCTGGTCCCCCGACGGCACCCGCATCGCGTACACCGCCGACGGCCAGATCCACCTTCGCTGGATGGACACCGGCGAGACTGCCACCCTAACGCAGCTTACCGAATCGCCGAGCGGAATACGTTGGTCACCCGACGGACGCCACCTTGTCTTCAACATGTTGGTGCCCTATGCACCTCCGGCTCTGACCGCGCCACCGAAGGCACCAGCCGGGGCACAGTGGGCCGATCCGCCGATCATGGAGGACCGGTTCAAGAGCACACAGGACGGGGTCGGCTACCTGGATTTCGGCTACCGTCACATCTTTGTGATTCCGGTCGACGGGGGCACGCCACGGCAGATCACCTCGGGGGACTTTCAGCATTCGAGCGCTGCCACGTGGACGCCCGACGGCGCACACCTCGTCTTCTCGTCGAACCGCAACCCGGACTGGGAGCGCGACTTCCGCAACTCCGAACTCTACATCGCAACGGTTGCAACCGGCGAAATCCGCGCCCTCACCGACCGCGACGGCCCCGATCACAGCCCTGCCGTGTCGCCGGATGGACGCCGGATCGCATTCGTCGGCTACGAGGACCGCACCCGCACCTACCAGGTCAGCAGGCTCCAGCTTGTGAACCTTGACGGCAGCGGCCACCGCGTCATCACCGCCAACCTTGACCGTAGCGTTTCAAACCCGGTGTGGGCGGCCGACGGAAGCGACATCTACTTCCAGTACGACGACGAAGGCAATAGCAAGGTGGCCATCACAACCCTGGACGGCGAGGTCGAGGTACTGGCCTACGATCTCGGCGGAACCTCCTATGGACGGCCCTACGGCGGCGGCTCCTTCTCGGTCGCCAACGATGGCACATTCGCGCTCAACCAGACCCGTCCCGACATGCCGGGCGAGCTGGCGGTTGGGCCATTCGGACCCGCCGAGGATCAATACAGCGAATCGGGCCGGCCGTACGCCACGGCTCAGCCAACGCAGGTCATTACCGACCTTAACGGCGATCTCCTGGCCAACAAGACCCTGGGCGAGGTCGACGAGATCTGGTGGGATTCTTCCTTCGACGGCCGTCCAATTCAGGGCTGGATCGTCAAGCCGCCCGACTTTGACGCAACCCGGCGCTATCCGCTCGTCCTGGAAATTCACGGCGGACCCGTCTCCAACTATGGCGACCGGTTCTCGGCCGAGATGCAGCTCCTCGCTTCTTCAGGCTACGTTGTGCTCTACGCCAACCCGAGGGGAAGCACAAGTTACGGTCAGGAGTTCGGCGACCTCCTCTATCACAACTACCCCGGCCAGGACTACGACGACCTGATCTCCGGCGTGGACGCGGTCATCGAACGGGGATACATCGACGACAACAACCTCTTTGTCACCGGGGGAAGTGCGGGCGGCATCATGACGGCCTGGATCGTCGGCAAGACCAACCGGTTCCGCGCGGCGGTGGCGCAAAAGCCCGTCATCAACTGGATCAGCAAAACGCTGACCGCGGACAACTGGTACGGCTACTACTTCAGCCGCTACGAGGGGCTGCCCTGGGAAAACCCCGACGCCTACTGGGAGTTCTCGCCGCTCTCGCTGGTCGGCAATGTCGAAACCCCCACCATGATCATTACCGGGGAGGCCGATCTGCGCACACCGTTGTCGGAGTCCTACCAGATGTATCACGCCCTCAAGATGCGCGGAATCGACACCGCGGTGATCCGTCTGCCGGGTGCCTCGCACGACATGAGCCGCCGTCCAAGCCAGTTGATGGCCAAGATCGCCAACATTGTGGCCTGGTTCGACAAATACCGGGTTGGGGCGGTGGCGAGTTGAGGGGGGTCCGCTCGCATCGAGATGGCGCGACGGGAAGCGCGACCAGGCAAACGCGGTGTGCCGGGTCGTTCCGGCGGCTGGTTCCTTGCGCGGCACGGGGGGAAGCTGTCGCTGGCTTCGCGCAGCGCGTTGAAATGTCGCCCCCTCGGTGCCGTCAATCCTTGCTCACGCCGGCACGATGGCGCTGGTCAAACTGGGCGACGGATCTGGATGATGCCGCCACGATCAGCCGCCCATGTTCACGCCCGTTCTCGATGAAGATCTTGTTCGCGTTGAAGCCTGCCGCGATGACCCCCGCGATGTAGATCCCGGGAACATTTGTCTCCATCGTGGCGGGATCGTGCTCTGGAATGCCCGACACCGGATCGGTTCGGACCCGGAGACCGTGCAGCAGCGTCCGGTCGGGACGCCAGCCGGTCATGGCGAGCACCCAGTCGCAGGGGAAGTCCATGCGGCCCGGGACATCCGGCGTTTCCGCACCGTCAGCGACGGGAGGGGCATCTGCGCCGCCTTCCGGCTTCGAGCTCGGAACATTGTTGCCCACCACAGCCCCGCCGCCGCCCTCGGGCACAATAGTCACAGTTCCGGCTCGCACCCGCACAACCCGCGACCTCCAGTGCATCGGGATTTCGCCGCTGGCAATCCGGTTGTCGATATCCGGGCGCACCCACGGCTTTACCCCTCGATCGAAGACATCGGCGAAGTGCACCATCCGCACCCGTACACCATTGCGGTGCAGCTCCAGCGCCGCCTCCACCGCAGAGTTGCCGCCCCCGACGACCGTCACCTCCTGGTCGAAAAAGGGGTACGGTTCCTTGTAGTAATGGACCACACGCCGGTCCGGGTCGCCGCCCTCCAGATCAAGCCGGTTCGGTTCGCCGAATCCTCCGGTTGCAATCACGACAGCCCGCGCGCGCACCCGATCCTCGCGGCCCTCGCGGTTGCGTGTATGCACCACAAATCGCCCCGCCCGCCCACCGATCGCCGTCACCTCTTCGTATTGGCGCACCTTCAGCCGGTGATGCGCCACCACGCGCCGATAGTAGGCCAGCGCTTCCCTGCGGGTCGGTTTGGCGTCGGGAATGGTGAAGGGCACGCCCCCGATCTCCAACCGCTCGGCCGTTGAGAAAAAGGTCATGTACCAGGGATAGTGCGTCAGCGACTCGGTGATGCAGCCGCGGTCCAGGACCACATGGCGAAATCCCCGCTCGGTCGCGGCCACCGCCGCCGCCAGACCGCACGGCCCGGCCCCGACGATGAGGAGATCAAAGGGCTCGGCATCCGCGCCCGTCGTCACCTCGCTCATCGGTCACCGTGCCGAACGATCAACTGACTGGCCGCCCCGTCCGAAGCACAACCTCCCCCGGCAGCTCATCGGTGAACTCGCCATCGTCAACCGTCAAGACCCCGTTCACCATCACGTAGTCGACGCCTTCGCTGTACAGGTTCGGCTCCAGCACGGTGGCGCGGTCGCGCAGCCGCTCCAAATCAAAGACGACCAGATCGGCCTTGTACCCCACGCGCAGCAGGCCCCGGTCGTCCAAACCGATGATGTGCGCGGGCAATGCGGTCATGGAACGAATGGCGAAGGGCAGCGAGATCGCCTGCAACTCCTTCACGTAGCGCGAGATCTTGCGGGTAAAGGCGCCGAAGTGGCGCGGATGGGCGCCCGGCCGCGACGCGAATTGGGGAACTCCGGTTACGCCGCTTACGCCGGCATCGGAGGCGGTGGCGGTGTATTCCTGCGTGTAGTAGTTGACGATATCAACCTCGTGGATGCCGTATCCCCGCGTCCGCGCGCCGCCGATCACACCGGGGAAGCCGTTCAGCGCCATGTGCACCACGACTTCCTGATAGGTAATCCCCATGGCGCCGGCAAGATCGGTCAGCGTCCTCCCCACGAAGTCCGCGTCGGGATAGTCCACCACCACGACGCGATCCGGCCCCCCGTTGTGATCCACGATCCAGGCGATGTCCCGCGCAATCCGCTTGCGCGTCCCGGGATCGGCCCAGCGGCGCGTCAGGTGCGCCCGCGCGTTGTCCAGGGTGCCTTCCCGGCTGTAGACGGGGCTGTCGCGGCCGCCGCTGGTGTCCACTTCGTCCGCCACCAGACTCCATTTGGGAATCATGGGACGAGCGCCGCCGCCAAAGGTCTCGTAAGGGTAGACGTCGAGATAGACCTCCAACCCCTCGTCACGAGCCGCGTTCACCACCAGGGTGTCATGTCCGGAACGGCCGAAGCTCGAACGGCCCCGGGCCTTGTGATGACTCGCCACTACGCGGATTCCGGTCTGGCGCGCAATGTTGATGGTCTCTTCGAGCCCTTGCAGGCCATCGACCGGCCAGTCGTCCACATTGCTGGGAAGCTGCCAGAGCGGCATCGATGCCTCGCTACGCTGGTGCGCGACATAGAATCCGTCGTACGGCGCCACCGCTGCAGCCAGCGCCACCACCTCGTCGGGTGTGCTGAAACGGGCGGGCCGGTACTCGATCCCGGCGCCGAGCCCCCACGCACCCGCCTCCATTTCCCGTCGTACAAGATCCTGCATGCGCGCGACTTCGGCGGCCGTGGCGGGGCGTTCGTAGCGACTCCCCATCACCTGGAGACGCACCGTGCTGTGGCCCACCATGGGAACGAAGTTCATGGCGTGCCCGCGTTCCCGCAGCGCGTCTATCTCGGCGCTCAGCGGCCAGCGGAGATTGCGGCCGTCGGCTCCCCCCACCACGGTTGTAAGTCCCTGGCTGTTCAGGCTCTTGGCCCGGCGCGCCTCAAGGTAGGGCGACATCATGGCCGCGTCGGAGTGCGAGTGCAGGTCGATGAATCCCGGCGAGACATACATGCCGGTGGCGTCGATCACCCGTCGCGCGGTGGCGTCGGGCATCTTCGCGATGCGCACGATCCGGTCGTCATTGATCGCGATGTCGGCGCGGAACCAGTCGTTTCCGGTGCCGTCCACCACGCGCCCGCCGCGAATGAGGAGATCGTAGTCCTGCGCCCGAAGATCCCCTTCCCCGAATTGGCCCCAAGCCGTCAGCGCAAGCGCCAGCATCAGGCTCCGGCCAGCCCCGATTCCCAACCGGCGAATTCTCATTTGGCGCTCAACCTTCCGATGATCGGTCGACCCGGCTCGGCACCCGCGACATTGTCCTCGTCCCGAACCACGAACTCCCCATTGACGAGGACATGGACCACCCCTTCCGAATGGGAAAGATCGCCTTCGAAGGTGGCGGTGTCGATGATCCGCGCCGGATCGAAGACCGTGACATCGGCGTCCGCTCCGGCCCGGAGGCGTCCCTTGCGCGTGGCCTGGTCGGTCATTCCCTCCAGACGCCGCGCCGGCATGATGGTGATGCGGGCGAGTCCCTCCATCAGCGTCATCAGTCCCTCGTCGCGCACATACCGCCCCAGAAAGCGCGAAAAGGTCCCCGCACTGCGCGGATGCGCTCCCGGGGCGTAGGGCATGCCGTCGGATGCGACCATGACGAAGTCCTGCGCCAGCGCCTCGCGAATCCACTCGTCCCGCATCATGTGGATGATGACCGTGCCGCCGCTGGCCCGGTAGCGGTTGAAGCTCTCCGTGGTAAGCCGCTCCCCGGTGTCCTGCCATTGGATGTCGCCGTAGCCGATTCGCAGTTTCTCCTGCCAGCCCGGGTCGAAGATCGCCGAACCGAGACCGGTGGATGCGGCCGTATAGGGATAGACCTCGGTGGTAATGTCGAATCCCCTGCGCTGCACGCCGCCAATGAGGTCGAGCACCGGCCCGATGTTCCACAGGCTCGAGCTGTTGGCGTGCACGATGTGAAGCGACGCACCGGTGGCCACTGCGTTGGCGATCACCTCCTGCATGGCCCCGATTCCCATGGCGCGCACATGCGTGTAGATCGTGGTGTTTTCGTCCGCGGCAAAGCGGAAGACTTCGAGGATCTCTTCAAGCGAGGCGCCCGGGTAGTACTGGTGCGCCATCCCGATCCCCAGAGCGCCCTCCGCCAGCCCCTGCGCCAGCGCAGCCCGCAAATCCCCGTAATTCCCGGGTGTCACGGTCTCGTAGCGGGCTCCGGATCCGGTCGATTCCAGCTCGCGCAACCCTCCTTCGCCGTCGCTGTCCAGCATCGCCGCCGCCCGCCGCATCAGATCGACGCGGTCCGGCATCGCCCACGCGCGGTTCGACATGTGCGAGACCGTCGCTCCGTAGTTCAGGATCGCACCCTCGCTCCGCCGCCCGAGGAACGCCGTCAGGCTGGCCACCCCGCTCTCCATCTCCAACGCGGTCGTCACCCCGTCGCGGGCCTGAAACTCGTTCGCGCGGTTGGTCTGTCCATGCGCGTGCAGATCGATGAAGCCTGGAGCCACCACAAGCCCCGTCGCATCGACCGTCACCGCACCATCCAGCGGTTCCTCCGCGATTGTCACGATCACAGAGCCGCGAATTCCGACATTCCGAACCGCGTCCAGCCCGGTCTCGGGGTCCATGACCCGTCCGCCCGCCAGCACGATGTCGTACTGCTCCTGAGCGCTAGCGGGGTGAATCGCGATCAGAGCCGCAATGGCCAGCGCAAGCACCGGGGGCGCAGAGCCGCGCCGCGCCCGTCTTCCTCTTCCGGTCCATTCGAGTCTGTACACGGGGACTTTCTCCTTGTGGTGTTTCGGAACTCTCGCTTCCGGCAATGGAGCTACCGGGGCGCCGCTTCCGCCGCAACCTCCCGCCGGGTCAGACTTGACACTGTCAACCAGACCGTATAGACTGTCTAGCCGAACGATCTGACCAGTATAATCGAAATGGACCGACACCGCAAATCCGAAGCGCATCCAGGGAGACCCACCCCATGACCGACTGGAAGCTGCAGGACGCGAAGAACCGTTTCAGCGCGGTCGTGCGCGAGGCGATGGCGGGCTACCCCCAGCATGTGACCCGTCGCGGAGCGCCTGCGGTGGTCGTGGTCGCCGCCACCGAATACGCACGTCTGCGACGCCTGGAAGATGCCCACGCGCCCTCCCTTCAGGAAGTGCTGCTTGCGATGCCCCGGGACGACGGCGAATTCGCGCCTCTGGACGCGCAGCCCCGGTCCACGGAGCTCTGACCGCGATAACAGCCAGCGGGGAAGAACCGGTCGCCACAGGAACCAGTGTCCAAGGAAAACCAGCCATGTACCTTCTCGACACCGACATCTTTTCCGGCCTGCGCAGACGCGACCGCAATCCGGGCATCGTGGGCTGGGTTACGGCCCAGCGGACCGCCGACCTCTACCTGAGCGTGGTGACCGTGGGCGAGATTGAGCGCGGCATCATCCGCCAGCGCCGCCGCAATCCGCACTTCGCCAAGCGCCTGGGGGCCTGGCTGGATGGCCTGCTGCGGTTGTACGGGAACAGGATTCTTCCCGTGGACCGCGCCGTCGCCATTCGCTGGGGTCGTCTTGCGGTCCGGGCGAAGAATCCGGGCGCCAATCTGCTCATTGCCGCGACCGCCCTGGAGAAGGGGCTCACCGTCGTGACCCGCAACGAACACCATTTTGAATTCGCCGGAGTGTCGGTCCTGAATCCGGCCGTCCTTGCCCCGTCGCGCCACCGCCGCGACCAGCAGTTGATCCACCGCCAGCCCTGAACGCATCCTTGGAGCCCGCAATCCAAAGGTCCCGGAGAACGGGTTCACCTGCACGGGAGCGCCACGCATGAAATCACCCGACGCCGACATCCGACGCGCACTCGCTCGACTGAGGCGAGCCCTGGAGAAGGCCAAACGAGAGGTTCGTGGACTCCACGAGATGCTGGACGAGTCCGAGACCGACGGCTTTCCGGGCGACGACTACGCCGAAATGGAAGAGCTTCTGGGGAGGATCGTCGCAATGGTAAACCGCGAACAGGCGCGCCAGCAGGCCAAGATCCTGCGATCCGGAGGTATTTCGCCGGGACGATTCGGCGCCCTCGGACCGAGACGCGTGCGGGAAGGAGGGGGGTCTGGAGGAAGCGCCACCGAGAGGAGCGCGGAGAGATGATCCGCCGCGACTTCATGAGGTGGGGTGCGGCGGGGCTGGCGGGGCTGGCAGGGCGCTTCGGCCCAGCCGCGCCCTGGGTTCGGGAAACGCGCGAACGCCAATCGCTTGTGATTCGGGGCGGCACCCTCTTCGACGGCACGGGCGGAGCTCCCCGCAGTGGCGATCTGGCGATCGAAGGCGACCGCATCACGGGGGTGGGGCGCGTCAGCGGGTCGGGCACGGTCGAGATCGACGCTCGCGGCATGGCGGTGGCGCCCGGGTTCATCGATATCCACTCGCACGCGGATCTCTCACTTCTCGTTAATCCGCTCGCCGAGAGTCGCATCAGGCAGGGTGTAACGCTCGAAGTTGTCGGCCAGGACGGATCCTCGATCGGTCCCTGGAACGATTCGGCCTTCGCTTCCACGCGCGATCGCTACCAGCGCAACTACGGGGTCGAGATCGATTTTCGGGATCCCGGTGGCTTCCTGGACCGCATCGACCGGGAGCGGCCCGCTGTGAACGTCGCGACCATGATCGGCCATGGCACGGTGCGGAGCCTGGTTGTGGGGGGCGCCGACCGACCCGCCACGGCTGCCGAGGTCGAGCGGATGCGGACCCTGGTGCGGGAGGGGCTCGGGCGCGGCGCCGTAGGTCTCTCGACCGGGCTGGAGTACACGCCGGGGGGCTTCGCCCGGCTGGACGAGCTGGTTGCACTCGCGGCGGAGCTTCGCGGCACGATCTATCCCTACGCCACGCACATGCGCAACGAAGACGACCGGCTCCTCGGCGCCATCGAGGAGGCGATCCATGTGGGACGCGTCGCCGGGGTGGCGGTCCAGATCTCCCATCTCAAGGCGCAGGGAGTTCGCAACCACTGGAAGGCGGAGGCCGCGTTGGCGGCGATCGAGGCTGCGCGGGGGGCCGGAGTCGATATCCACTTCGACCGCTATCCCTATGTGGCGTACGCCACGGGACTCTCGAATCTCTTCCCCGCTTCGGCGCGGGCAGGGGGCACGGCGGCGTTCCTCGCGCGCCTTGCGGATCCGGAGGCCGGCCCCGAGCTGGAACAGGCCTGCCGGAACAAGATTGCCCTGCTCGGTTCCTGGGACTCGGTTCAGATCACCGGAATTGGGGGGCGCAACGCATCGGCGCGGGGACGGCGGCTTGGAGAGTTGGCCGCGGAGCTGGACGAAGACCCCTACGCGCTCACCGTACGGTTGCTGCGCGAGTCGGATGGCAGCGTCGGGATGATCGGATTCGGCATGTCCGAAGAGAACACCGCGCGACTTCTCGCTCATCCGCTGGCGATGGTCTGCTCGGACGGCGGCGCCTACGCCCCGTACGGTCCCCTGTCGCGATCGTCTCCGCACCCGCGCGGCTACGGGAGCTTTCCGCGGGTCCTGTCCCACTATGTCCGCGATCTCCGGGCGATGCCGCTGGAGACGGCCATTCACTCCATGACCGGACGTCCGGCGGCCAAGCTCGGGCTGGTGGATCGTGGCGCGCTCCGTCCCGGGGCCGCGGCCGATGTGGTGGTCTTCGATCCGGATGCCGTACGCGATCGCGCCACCTTCGACGATCCGCACCAGTATCCGGATGGGATCCCGCATGTGGTGGTGTCGGGCGTCCACACGATCCGCGACGGGGAGCAAACAGGGCGGATGGGTGGCCGGGCCGTGCGCGGCGCCGGGCCCTCCCCTTGACGGCGCATGAACAGCCAACGCTCGCCTGTGCGGGCCACAGCGGGGTTGCGGAGTGCGGCCTACGCCGAATCCCTCGCGCAAGTCCCTGAAAAGCTCGCCGCGCTCTTTCGCAAAGGAGCCAGGCCGGGAGGTGCGAACGCGCTGCGGTGCGATGGCGTTTTCAATCAATGGGCGCTCCGGGTGCATGCATTTCAGCGTGCCACCAATCCCGCGCTGGGCCGATATTGGCGAGCCGAATCCTCCGGCTGGCAACGGATCCCGCCCCTGCCCGTCCGGGCCTTCCGGGATCTGCCTCTGGCGAGCGGCCCGGCCGAGGCGGTTTTTCGAACCAGCGGTACAACCGGAGGCGACGCCCGTCGCGGAGAGCACCATCTCACGAACCTCGAAATCTACCGCGCGGCGGCCCGGGACAACTATCGCAAGCACCTCCTGCTTCCCGCCGACCCCGACTTGAATCGCTCATCCCCCCTCCGCCTTACACTGATTGCGCTGGTCGCGCGGCCGCGGGCCGCACCGGACTCGTCGCTCTCGGCAATGACCGGTTTCATTGCGGAGGAACCCGTGATCGCGGCGCGGCACTGGGCATTCGACCTGGAACGCGGGGTTGACGTTCGGCAGGTCCGCCGCGTGTCCGTGCAGTCGCGAGACCCGGTGCTGCTGATCACCACCGCCTTCGCACTGGTGCAGCTTCTCAATGCGCTCAAGGAAAATCCCCTGGCACTGCCCCCCGGATCGAGGATCATGGAGACGGGCGGCTTCAAGGGGCGCGTTGCCGAGGTTGACCGGACCGAGCTCTACCACCGCGTCGGCGCGTTGCTGGGTGTTCCGGTTTCCCACATCGTCAACGAGTACGGCATGACCGAAATGCTCTCCCAGGCCTACGATGGCGTCGCGGGCCGGGGACTGCCGCCCGATCGCCGGTTGCACCGCTTCCCTCCGTGGGTGCGAACGCGCGCACTCGACCCCACCGACCTGTCTCCCAGGCCGCCCGGCGAACCGGGATTGCTCGCGCACTTCGATCTTGCGAACGCCGCGTCGGTCTGTCACATCCTCACCGAAGACCTCGGCTTCGTCACCGCCGACGGGGGTGTTCGACTTCTCGGCCGGGCGTCTGGCGCGGATCTGCGCGGCTGTTCGCTGACCGCCGAGTCCTTTCTGCGCAGAGTCGGGCCATCTCGTGCGTCGCGGAACTCCCCGTCCCGCCGTCTGCACGCGACCTGAGAGGCATTGTGGAGCGCCAATCTCTGGCTGGCTGGCACTGGCCGGACACCGGTTCGCCCTCCGCTCTCCACACGACCACCGCGGAAGGCTTCACGATCCGGCACCCCGGGCCCGAACCCGGCCGCATCCCCAGCCTTGTTGCCAGGCTTCGCGAGGGCGCCCGTTCACTGCGCGAGATCGGGATCCGGGAGCTCACGACACTGCTCGGCCACCTGTGCCAGCGATTCCTGAACCGCCTCGACGATGGCGCGGTCGAACAGGCCGCGGCCAATGCCGGGATCTCGGCGGCGATGATGCGCGCGATCCTGGATGGGATGTCGGCCAGTTGGAACGATACGGCATTACGCCGCCTGGTCGATGCCGAATTTCCGGAAGCCGGGGTGCTCGATGGTTTCGTTCGGGTGAAGGGCAGGATGGTGCGCGCGGCCGCGCCCGGGCACACCGTGATTCTCGGCGCCGGAACCGTCCCGGGCGTGACCATCACCTCCATGATCCGGGCGCTCCTGGTGCGGTCGGCCGTGCTGGCCAAGCCGGGGATCGGCGATGTGGCGCTGACCGTGCGATTTGCGCGCGAGGCGGCGGCGGTGAGCGACCGGCTGCGCGGTGCGGTGGCCGTGCAGTACTGGCCGGGTGGGGGGAAGGGGTGGGGGGAATGGGAAGGGGTGCTCTTCAAGGCAGCCGATCAGGTGGTCGTCCACGGTAGCGATGCCACCATCGAGTCGGTCCGCGCCCGGACACCCGCATCCACCCGCCTGGTTGAACATCCCGGCCGCGTGGGAGTGGCGGTGGTCGATCCGGTCCAGGCACCCGCTGCGGAGACCGAGGTGGCGCGCGCGGCAACGCTCTTTGAACAGCGCGGTTGCGTCAGCACCCAACTGGTCGTGCTCCTCACCGGAGCCGGGTCGCCCAGCCGTGCGCGCGAAGTTGCCGCGGCCTGGTGCGAGGAGTTGGCCCGCCGGCTGGCAAGCCTGGAGTCATCGCACCCAGCGAGCGTACGCGACCCGGGACAACTGTCGCGCGTCCATCAACTGCGCGGCCGCACCGAACTACGCCGGGCGGCGGCCTCTCCCGGAACCATCTCCCGTCCCCAACTCTGGTGCGGTCCGGAAGCACGCTGGACGGTGATCCTCGATCGCGCCGAACACTTCGAGCCCTGTGGCGGGCGCACGATCTGGGTCGTTCCGGTGAGAGACCACGCCGCCTGCCTGGCAACGCTGAGACCGATGCGACCGGTGTTGCAGACGGTTGGGATGGCGGGAATCGGCCCGGAACGGACGGACTTCCTTGACGCGCTCGCCGAACTTGGCGCGACGCGAATCGTACCGGTCGCGAACGTTCCCTTCCCCGATCCGGACTGGCTTCAAGACGGCAGCCGACCTCTGGGCGAACTGGTGCGCTGGTGCGAAGCCCGGGATCCCGCCGAAATGACACGGTCCCGCCAAATGAAGAGTCGTGCCGAATGAAGAGGCCGTACCGGTCCCGCGATTGGAAAGGAACGGGCCCAGGGCCGAACCCGCGGTCAGTGGTCGGAGTCGGGCTCGTTCCGCGTCATCACCAGTTGGCGGGCGCCCCTCGGAGTCTCCTCCACGCGAACGGTCAGGGTATCCCCCTGGCGAATGCCGCAATCATTGCGCATTCCCAGAGGAATCGTCAGTCGTCCTCCGGTTCCAACCTTCACGTCTCCGTAGTAAAGGGTTCGGTAGATTGCCACGTGAAACTCCTGTCAATCGTTCAGAATGCACGAACCCCAAGAGGATCCGCATCCCCCGAAGCCGCCGTGGCAACCCTCGGGCCCAACTGGCGAAAAATCACGGCGACCGCGGTGGAATCGAATCTTCAAAATAACGAAAATCGCCCGCATGGTACCCCCGGGAAGGTCATCGGCCCCCGATTTTCCGGGATTTCGGACGAAATTCCGCTCTCGTCCGACCGGGCGCCGATTTCGAACGCCCCCGTGCCGGCCCCCAATGAAGATCCACGCCACAGTGTGCGTACCTCCCCCCTGTTGCCCGCCGTCCCATTCGGCGAGCGGTCTTCCCACTTCCAACCACCAACCCACAGGAGCAAGTCCCCATGGAACCAGCGGTAAGGCTGGAGAGGGTCACCAAGCGATTCGGCAAACATACGGCCGTCTCCGAGTTCGACCTGGAAATCCCTCCCGGCACGATCGTGGGTCTGCTCGGACCGAACGGATCCGGCAAGACCACCATGATTCGCATGATCATGGCCATCCTATTTCCCGACGAGGGTCGCGTGGAGCTCTTCGGCGCCGCACCCGACTTCGCGCGCCGCAACCGCGTCGGTTATCTCCCGGAAGAGCGCGGCGTCTACGAAAAGATGAAAGTCCTCGAGCAACTCGTCTTCCTCGGCGAACTCCGCGGGCTTTCCCGTGCCGAAGCCCGCACCCGCGCCTCCCGCTGGCTGGAACGGCTGAATCTCGGCAAGTGGGCGGCAAAGAAGATCCAGGAGCTCTCCAAGGGAATGCAGCAGAAGGTTCAGTTCATCGGAACGGTGCTGCACGACCCCGAAATGCTCATTCTCGACGAGCCCTTCAGCGGTCTCGATCCCATCAATCAGGACGTGCTCGAGGCGATCGTCCGCGAGGAGAGAGCGCGCGGCAGAACGATTCTCTTTTCCACCCACCTCATGGAACAGGCCGAACGTCTCTGCGAACGCGTCTGCCTGATCTCCCGGTCCCGCAAGGTGCTTGACGGCGATCTCAAGGCAGTCAAGCGGCGGGAGCGTTCGGGGGCGGTGGCGGTGGAGTTCGAGGGTGACCCCGGCTGGCTGAATCGCGTCGCAGCGGCGGGGGTCGAGGAGGTGGACGACGCCTGGCACATCCAGATGACCGGCGCCGAACGGCATTCCAGGATTCTTGCGGCGGCGCTGGATGCAGGGATTGAGCTGCGCCGCTTCGAGGTTCTGGAACCCTCACTGCGCGAGATCTTCGTGCGACACGCCGGAGAACCGACAGAGGAAGAACCGACACTGGCACCCGGAGGTGAACGATGAGACAGGTCTGGATCGTGATGCGGCGGGAATATCTTGAACGCGTCAAAACCAAGGGATTCATCCTCTCCACGATTGCCGTGCCCGTGTTCCTCATCGGCACGATGGGCCTGAGCGCATTCCTGGGAATGCAGGCCGCGCGCTCCGATCGGCAACTGGAGCTGATCGACTACACAGGGCGGGTGGGCGAAGAGGTGATCACCCGCGTATCGGTGCTCGGATACGAGATCGAGCAGGTCGATGCGGGCACGAGTCTGGACGAGATGGACCAGCGCGTCCTGGACGAGGAGCTGGAGGGCTATCTGGTCATCGACGATCTCACCCTGAGCGAAGGCATCTTCGCCTACCGTGGGCAGGAATCGCCGGGTCGTCTGCGGCAGGCCGTGCTGGAGAGCGCGGTGGTCGAGACCGTCCTGGAGCTTCACCTCTCTGGTCTGGAATCGGGGGAAGCCGTGCGTGCCCTGATCGACGGGGGAGCGCTCGAGTTCGAGTCGGTGGTGACGAGTACCGGAGGCGAGGACGCCGAAGTGAAGCGGGTCGTGGGGATGGTTGTAGGGTTGGGCGGAGCCATCGCCCTCTACATCACCACTCTCCTCTATGGGGCCTACGTCCTGCGCGCCGTGCTGGACGAGAAGCGCAACCGTGTGGTCGAAGTCGTGATTTCGTCGATCACGCCGGGTCGGCTCATGCTGGGCAAGATTCTGGGCGTGGGTTCGATGGGATTGACGCAGACGGGAATCTGGGCCGCATCCGTCGCGTTGCTGCTTCTCTTCGGCCTTCCCGTCCTCTCGGCGATCCTGCCGGAGGGTGCCACTGCCCAGCTGACGCAGTACCTGCCCGGTCCCGGAATCCCGGTGTTGCTGGCGGCGTACTTCGTGCTGGGCTACTTCCTCTTCGCGTCGCTCTTTGCCGCGGTGGGCGCGATGTGTAGCACAGAAGAGGATGCACAGCAGGCCCAATTCCCGGTCCTCATGCTGCTCATGATTCCCTTCTTCATGGAGATGGTCACGATCGAGGCGAACTTCCCCTGGATGAACTGGGTGGCGCTCTTCCCCTATTTCAGTCCCGTCATGATGTTCCCGCGGGCCGTTGCAGGGGATGTGTCGATCTGGATGGTGGCGCTGTCACTGGTGCTGATGGTGCTGGCGTTGATCGGGACGGCCTGGGTGGCCGGACGGATCTACCGCGTCGGAATCCTCATGCAGGGCAAGCGCCCCACACTACGCGAACTGGTACGCTGGGTACGGACGGCATAGGCGGAAGATCTTCCGGGAGGGGTGCTACGTACGCTGCGGCACCGGGCCTCAGAGGTCGAGGTGCATCTCGGCGAATCGTCGCAGCAGGCTGCCGGTCTCTGGACTTTCTCGCAGCTTGGCCAGTACCTGGTCGAGCGGCTCCCGGGCAATCTCGATAAGGTATTTCGGGTAGGCAAGAAGCCGCGCCCGCAGATCGTCCGCGCCCAGCTCCGGGTGAAACTGGGTGCAGTAGACGGGGGCGTCGTCGAAGCGGTAGGCCTGGTTCACGACCTTATCCGAAGATGCCAGGAGCGTTGCGCCGGGAGGAAGCGCAGCCACCAGATCCTCATGTCCGAGTTGGGCTCGAAAGGGACTGCCCAGCGTTCGGAAGAGCGGATCGGAGCGCCCGCCAGCGGTCAGCCTTAGCTCGAAGGTCCCGATCTCGGCACGCTCGCGGTCATGGACGACCTTTCCTCCCATTGCCGCCGCCATGCCCTGAAATCCCCAACAGGAAGCGAAGGCGGGAATCCCGGAGGCGTGCACCCGGCGGAGCGAATCGAGAGCGGCGTCGAGCCAGGGTTCGGTACTGGTGGCGGAATAGGCGCCGCTGCCCCCCATGACGATGAGGTCGATTCCGGCCAGGTCCGCCCCCGTCAGCGGTCTGCTCAGGAGATCGAAGGTCGCGAGTTCGATCGGCAGCGGCGACAGTGCGCGGCGAAAGGCGGCCACTTCGTGAGGCCCCATCACATCGTCCGCATCGCGCAACTGAAGGAGGAGACAGCGGGCGGCGGAGACCGCCCGGGATGGATGGGGCAAGGACACGGCGCGACCGGAGACCCTGTTCCGTCAGGAGATGGAGCGGAGGAACGCCGAGAGTTCGTAGCGCTGGTAGCGACGCGCGACATCCAGTGCTTCTTCGTGGCTCGGCTCTATGATCAGGACGGCGGTGTGAAGCGGTTGGTCTTCGCCACCGTGATCGGTCGGCAGGAAGCGCAGGCGGGCCCGGCACCGCACCGGATCAGCGGGATCGTCGACGACCGCCATGAACACATCCCAGAAACGCCCTTCGTGAGGGAAGGTAGCAAGGTACTCGGCGTCTCGGGTGGCCGGTTCCCCGCGGGTGGACGGCTTCGCCGAGCGTTCGGGAGAGCGTCCGGCAATATCGGTGGGCCTAGTCTCCATGACTCCAGTCTAGCGATCATCCCGGATTCGCGCATCCCGCGACCGCCCGCCGGGCGGCGCGGGCGGTCCCGAAAGAGGATGGTGCGTCCCTGCGTTGACATGACCGGGGGGTGCGCCTACCTTGCTTCGGCCATTCCGGCCACCATTCGCAATCCACCAACCTTGGAAGACGGGCCCGGCGACGGGTTTCCGAAACTGGCTCTAGCATATGAAACGGTTGTGGCTCGTGGCAGGGATCGGGGCCGTCGCCATCATCCTGGCGGTTCCACTTCTCGGCAGCCTGCAGGCGCCCGGCGATGCAGGGGGTGCCGAGGCCGCTCAGGAGAGTCTCTCCCAGCCGATCCAGTTCCCGCACGACACCCACGCCGGCCAGTGGCTGATCAACTGCCAGTATTGCCACTTCTCGGCCGAGCGGTCGGTGGACGCCGGTATTCCTCCCGTCGAGACCTGTATCGGGTGCCACCGCGAAGGCCTGATTGCCGGACGGACCATCCCGGAGGAGGTCGAGAAGGTCCGCGAGTACTACGACTCGGGAACTCCGATTCCCTGGCTGCGGATCTACAAGGTCTCCGATCACGTCCACTTCCCGCACATGCGACATGTGGCCGCGGGCGTGACCTGCCAGAGCTGCCACGGCGAGGTCCAGGAGATGGGTGTGCTGACCGAAGTGGCGCCGCAGGCCGGGGATCTGAAGATGGGTTGGTGCGTTTCCTGCCACGTGGAGCGCGGGGCCTCCCGCGATTGTACGGTATGCCACTACTAGCCCTGGCCAGAATAGCAGGATCCCGTGTGCCGCTGTCAACGGGTCGGGGGGTGATGCCATGAGTGACGGTCTCCGGCGGCGGGATTTCCTGAAGGTTGTTGGCGCCAGTGGTGCCGGGGCCGCCGTGGCGGGTTGCTCCTCCGGCGAAGTGGAGCGACTGATCCCCTATGTCGTTCCCCCCGAAGAAATTACACCCGGAGTAGCGACCTGGTACGCCACCACCTGCGGGGAGTGTGCGGCGGGATGCGGCATCCGTGTGCGCACCCGCGAGGGCCGCGCAGTCATGATCGAAGGCAATCCCGATCACCCGGTCGCGCAGGGCGGTCTGTGCTCCCGGGGCGTTTCGGCGCTGCAGGGGCTGTATAATCCGGATCGTCTGGCGGGCCCGGTGCGGCGCAACGGCTCCGGCAACTTCGAGCCGGTCGGCTGGGAGGAGGCGCTGGCGCTTCTGGCGGAGCAGCTCGACGGTGCCGGTCCCCTCCTGATCACCGGTCGCAAGGGTCCCGCCGAGGGCGCGCTTCTGAATGACTTCGCGACCCGGCTGGGTGGGCGACGCGTCATCTACGACGCCCTGGACGACGCCCCCCTGCGCGAGGCGGTCCACATCGCCTTCGGGGTGAACACCCTGCCCCGGTACGACATCGCCGCGGCCGATCTGCTCGTTTCCTTCGGCGCCGATTTCCTCGAGACTTGGCTCTCGCCGGTTCGCTTCGCGCGCGACTTCTCGCAAATGCACGCCCTCGACCATGGCGAGAAGGGCCGCTTCGTCTTCGTCGGGCCCCGGCTGTCGTTGACCGGGCAGAATGCCGACGAGTGGATCCCGGCGCGGGCGGGCTCGCAAACCGCGATCGCCCTGGCGCTGGCCGGCGAGTTGGTTCGGCGTGGCGGCGATGCCGGTCCCTACACCGATGAAGTGTCGCGCCATACTCTGGAGGACGCCGCCCGGGCCGCCGGAGTCGAGGCATCCGCGCTTGCATCGTTGGCCGATCGCTTTGCCGACGGATCCGCCCTGGCGCTGGGTCCGGGGCTATCCGGCTGGGACGAAGGCGCTACCGCCGCGAATCTCGCCGTCCTCATTCTGAATGTGGCCGCGGGAAGCCTGGGCCGGACGCTCCACATACCGGGCGAGGCCGAGACCGAGGCCACCTCCTACGCCGCGATGACCGATGCAGTGGCCGGAATGCGGTCCGGGGCCCATGGCGTGGCGGTGGTATCGGGCACCAACCCGGCATTCTCGCTGCCCGCGGGCTTCGGGTTCGCGGAGGCGTTCGCCACCGTTCCCTTCAAGGTCGCCTTCGCTACGGCGCTGGACGAAACCGCGCGCATGGCCGACCTGGTGCTCCCCGATGCGCACCCGCTGGAGTCCTGGGGCGACAGCTCCCCCGGCGAGGGAGTCTACGCGGTTCGGCAGCCGGTCATGCGTCCGGTGCCCACCTTCGATTCGCGGCCGCTGGGCGATGTGCTTCTGGATGTGGGGCGGCGCCTGGGACACGATTCCGGGGCGGAGAGCTTCCAGGACTTCGTGCGGGCCCGTTTTGCGCAGCGAGCGGCGGAGCCGGGCTCGTTCAGCCTGACCCGGGGCGCCCGGGCGGCCATCTCCGATACCAACGCCGCGTGGCGACAGCTCCTTCGCTCCGGATCCGGACACTTCGCGGGATCGCCCGAAGACATTCAGGCGCTGCAGGAGGCTCCGGGCACGGCAGTCGGTTTCGATTCCCCGAGTGCGGCCGCGAACGGCGACTTGTCGCTCCTGGTCTATCCTTCGCCCCGCTTCGGCGACGGCACGCACGCCAACCGGCCCTGGCTCCAGGAGCTTCCCGATCCGGTCTCCAAGATCATGTGGCACGGCTGGGCCGAGATCAATCCGGCAACCGCAGAGCGGCTCGGGCTGCGCGAAGGCGATGTAGTCGCGGTTTCCGCCGCCGAAGAAACTGTTGAGGTGCCGGTCTGGATCTACCCCGGGATCCGCGAAGATGCGGTGGCGCTGGCGATGGGCGGAGGTCACACCGGCTATGGCCGCTACGCCGACGGCAATGGCGTCAATCCGGTCACCCTTCTGGGGCCTGCGGCCGATGCGCACTCGGGCGCGCCGTCTCTGATTGCGGGCGGGGTGTCGGTCACGCCGACCGGTGCATGGCAGCGTCTGGCCTCAACCGAAGGATCAAGCGACCAGGACGACCGCAACATCGCGCCTGCGGTGGCGCTGGCGGCAGTGGGACACGAGGCCGTTGCCCAGGGAGGTCACGGCGAGGGAGGTCACGGCCAGCTCCGCGAGTTGCAGGAGGGCGGCGGGTTCCGCACCGTCACCACCGAGGGCCGTGCGGAGGACTTCCCCCTTCCCGGCTCCGATTTCGGCACCTACGGAGACGAGCATCCCCGGTGGGCAATGGCGCTCGACCTCGACAAGTGCACCGGATGCGGCGCCTGCGTCACAGCTTGCCAGGCCGAGAACAACATTCCGTGGGTTGGCGAAGACCAGGTCACGATCGGCCGCGAGATGCACTGGCTCCGTCTGGAGCGCTACTACGAGGCCGTCGACGCATCGCACGCAGGGCCGGTAGACGTCCGTTTCCTCCCGATGCTCTGCCAGCACTGCAACAACGCGCCCTGCGAGCCGGTCTGTCCCGTATTCGCCGCCTATCACACCCCCGACGGCCTGAACGCGCAGGCCTACAACCGTTGCGTCGGCACGCGGTACTGCGCGAACAATTGTCCCTACAAGGTCCGGGTCTTCAACTGGCTCCGCTACACCGACGAGGAGCAGATCCCCAAACCGCTCGACTGGCAGTTCAATCCCGATGTGACGGTTCGCGAAAACGGCGTGATGGAGAAGTGCTCCTTCTGCGTTCAGCGGATCCGGGAGGCGGGGAATCGCGCCGCGCTCGAGGAACGCGAGGTGCAGGACGGCGAAGTGGTCACCGCGTGCCAGAGCGTCTGTCCGGCCGATGTGATCACCTTCGGGAACATCAGGGATCACGATTCACAGGTGGCCGCCGCGGCCGGGGACGAACGCGCCTACCGGGTGCTGGACGCACTGATCAACACCCAGCCGGCGGTACACTACCTCAAGAAAGTCACCCTGCACGACGTGGAAGAGGGCGGACACTAGGGCATGGCTACAGCGGAACTGAGGGAACGGGGCGCGCTTCCCAATCCCGATGTGCAGACGTACGAGGATGTCAACCGCGATGTCCTCCGGGTCCTGTCCCGTCCCGGCAAGGGCTGGTGGATCCTCTTCGGGATCGCCGGCGCGGGCGTGGCGCTCTTTCTGGGCTCCTGGTTCTACCAGATCTACCAGGGGATCGGCGTCTCCGGGCTGAATGCTCCGGTCGGATGGGGCGTCTACATCACCACCTTCGTCTTCTGGGTCGGGATTGCCCACTCCGGTACACTGATCTCCGCGATCCTCTTCCTCTTCCGTGCGCCCTGGCGGCAGGCGATCTACCGCGCGGCCGAAGCGATGACGGTCTTCGCGGTGATGACGGCCGGGCTCTTTCCGCTCATCCACGTCGGCCGGGTCTGGCACGCCTACTGGCTGATTCCCTACCCCAACTCGCGCTTCCTCTGGCCCAACTTCCGGTCGCCGCTCGTCTGGGACGTCTTCGCGATCACCACCTACTTCACCGTCTCGGCGGTCTTCTTCTATCTGGGAACGATCCCCGATCTGGCAGCAGCGCGCGACAAGACGAAGGGTCTGCGGCGCAAGTTCTACCAACTCACCTCGATGGGATGGCGCGGGACCGACCGCGAGTGGCACCACTTCTCCAAGGCCTACATCTACCTGGCCGCCCTCGCGACTCCGCTGGTGCTCTCGGTGCACTCGGTCGTTTCGTGGGACTTTGCGATGGCGATCGTGCCGGGGTGGCACACCACGATCTTCGCTCCCTACTTCGTGGCTGGGGCGATCTTCTCCGGGGTGGCGCTGGTCATTACCCTGGCGGTGCCCATGAGGAAGTACTTCGGGCTTGAGGACTACCTTACCGTCAAGCACTTCGAGGCGATGGCGAAGCTCTGTCTTCTGACCAGCAGCATCGTCCTGTACGCCTATCTGACCGAATATTTCCTGGCCTGGTATTCGGGCGAGCCACCGGAGCGGGGTTCCTTCTGGAATCGCGTCTTCGGCCACTACTGGTGGGCCAATTGGATCATGCTGACCTGCAACGGACTGGTGCCGCTGATGCTCTGGTTCAAGCGGGTCCGAAGATCGATTGCGGCCCTCTTTGCGATCTCGATCTTCATCAACATCGGCATGTGGTTCGAACGGTTCGTGATCATCGTGACCTCGCTGTCGCATGAGTACGAGCCGTGGGCCTGGGGTCTCTACCGGCCCTCGTACGTGGAGATGGGGATTCTGATCGGGAGCTTTGCCTGGTTCGGCTTCTGGTTCCTGCTCTTCACACGGCTGCTGCCACCGGTGGCGATCGCCGAGATGAAGGAAGTGGTCCCACCGCCCATGCGCCGCGGGAAGGAGGGTGCGAAATGATTTCGCCACGCCAGGACCAGCTCGGCGTATTCGCGCTGTACGGGCACCTGGATTCGACAATCGAGGCCTGCAAGGCGCTGCGGAAGGCCGGTTTCCGGAAGTTCCGCGCCTATGCGCCGTTGCCGGAACACCACCTGCTGGAAGAGGGACTGGGTCACCGCCAGAGCCCGGTGCGGGTCTTTACCCTGGCCGGAGCGCTGACCGGTGCCGCCACCGGCTTCGCCTTCACCACCTGGTCGTCGATGGACTGGCCCCTCATCACCGGAGGCAAGCCGATCTTCTCGATCCCGGCCTACGTGGTGATCGCCTTTGAGCTCGCGATTCTCTTCGGCGCCCTATCCACGGTGATCGGCCTCTTCATCAATGCCGGACTTCCGAACTTCCGCCGGCCGGTTGGCTATCATCCCGAGTGTTCCAATGGATCGTTCGGAATCCGCGTCACGGCGTCTGCATCCCGGGTGGCCGCGGCAAAAGAAATCCTCGGCGGCTTCGATCCCACCGAGTTGCGCGACGACCGGGAGGAATCCGATGGCTAGCGGTCGGCGAAATAGTCACCGCACTCTCGCCGTGCGACGCGGTCCTGTGCTGGCGCTCGCCCTGGCCGCCCTCGCGCTAGGAGGTTGCACCCCCTTCGACGACGCGATGGTGGCGATCTTCGGGCGCGACATGCGCGACCAGCGCTCCTTCGATCCCTACGAGAACCCGATGCTGCCGCCGGAGGGCACGGTGCCGATGTCGGCGGGGAACTATGCGGCCAATCCCTTCGATGTGAATGTGGGCCAGCCCGAGGGATCCGCGGATGTGCCGCCTCCCTTCACGCAGACGGAGATGACCCAGCGTCCCGAGGTGGTGGACAGCCTGACCAACCCGGTCCCGCCCACCTCGCAGTCGCTCGCGCGGGGCGAGGAGCTGTACGAGCGCGTCTGCATCGTGTGCCACGGGCCCGACGGGAACGGCGCGAACGCCTACCTCCTGCCCGTGCATCCGGCGCTTCAGGTCCAGAATCTGCAAAGTGAAGCGACGATCGCCCGGAGCGACGGCTACATCTACGGAATGATCCGCGTCGGCAGGACACTGATGCCGGCCTACGGACACCAGATCGGCCACTACGACCGGTGGCACATCGTCAACTATGTGCGCCACCTTCAGGGACTGAACCGATGAATCGGATTTCGATTCCCGGCAGCGTACCGCTCCGCTATATCGAACGTGGTGGCGCGCTCGGGCGCATTCTGGGTGCGATGGTGTTGATCGGGGCGGCAACGTTCTTTGTGACGCTGGCCGGCGATCCCGCGCTGGCGTGGAAATCGTACGTCGTCAACTGGAGCTTCTTCACCTCAATCGCTCTCGGCGGCGTCATGGTGGCGGTGGTCACCTGGATCGTCAAGGCGCGGTGGAACTGGTCCGTCCGGCGGATTCACCATTCCTGCGCGGCCTTCCTGCCGATCGCCTTCGTTCTCTTCCTCCCCATGCTCTTCAATCTGAGGGAAGACTATTTCCCCTGGATCGAGATGATGGCCCACGATCCGATCGTGCAGAAGAAGGCGGCCTACCTGAATGTTCCCTTCCTGGTCAGCCGGAATCTGGTCGGGGTGTTGGCCCTCTTCACGCTCGCGCTCGGCTTTGTCTATCTGGCGGTGCGACCCGATCTGGGACGGGCGGCGCTGGCGGAGGCAGGCCTCACGCCCAACCCCGTCCGCAGCCGTTGGCGGGAGCGTCTCACGCGGGGGTGGGCGGGCCAGGAGACCGAGGAAGAACGGAGCTACGAGAAGATGACCCGCATGGCACCGTTGATCGTGCTGGTCTACGCGGTCGTCATGACGGTGCTGGTCTTCGATTGGGCCATGTCGCTGGAGCCCCACTGGTTTTCGAGTCTCTTCGGGGGCTGGTACTTCATGGGGGCGATCTGGGGCGGCTTCGCGGTGACCGCCGTTGTGGGCGTGCATCTACGGCGAAGGGATTCGGCCTTCCAGGAACACTTCGATTCGGCTGCGCGCTGGGATCTCGGGAAGCTCGTCTTCGCCTTCACCGTTTTCTGGACCTACCTCTTCTGGTCGCAGTACATCGTGATCTGGTACGGAAAGCTCCCCTGGGAGCAGGCCTGGCTGAGCACCCGTCTGAGCGAACCGTGGGGGGCGTTGTCGGCAACGGTGGTCGTGCTCTGCTTCGTGGTCCCCTTCTTCGGGTTGCTTGGTGTAAGGCCGAAGAAGACGCCGTGGCTCCTGCAGGGCCTGGCGCGGGTGGTGCTCATCGGGATCTGGCTCTGGCACTACATGCTGATCTTTCCCTCACTGCACCACGATGGCGACGCGGTCTTTTCCTGGGCCACGCCGCTGATGGGACTCGGTTTCCTGGGACTCTTCCTGATCTCGGTTCGCTGGTTTCTCGCCACCTTCCCGGCAATCCAGATCTGGCAGCCTCCGGTGGACCCCGAACCGCTCGAGGCGGAGGGCCAGACGGCGGTTACCGCTTCGTAGAGGGACGCTTTCCGTCAGCGTCGCCGCCGGCTCAACCCCGGTTTCGCATCTCGTAGCCGATGGACCGAACCAGGCGGGCTTCGTGCGAGTCCAGTCCGGTGCGACCGAAGACCGTGCGCACGACCCGCATGACGCTCTCGGGTTTGCGCGCCTTGAAGAAGTCGATTCGGGCCAGGCCCTCCTCCAGCGCACGGAACATTTCTTCCATCTCGGCGCTCGTGGCGGGTCCCAGCGACCGTTTGCCGACGGGCAGTGGATTGGGCTCTCGGCCGGTGGCGAGGAAGAGCTCGTAGCTGACCAGGAGCACCGCCTGGGCCAGATTGAGCGAAGCGTGCTCTGGGTCCGTGGGGATCACGATCACCTCGTGGCAACGATCCAGCGCCTGGTTGGAGAGACCGCGGTCCTCCCGGCCAAAGACCAACGCGACCCTGCCATCAAGGGAATGGCGGACAATGGCGGGCGCGAGTTCGCGTGGACGCCGGTAGTTGCGCTGGGCGGTGCGGGGCCGCGCCGAGGTGCCCACCACCCAGGTGGAATCGTGGAGCGCTTCGTCGAGGGAGTCCGCCTGCCGTGTTCGCTCCACAATGTGGTCGGTGCGGTGCGCGATTCCGGTGATTCTCCAGGGATCGTAGTCGGCCGGATTCACCAGAATCAGCTCCGCGAGTCCCATGTTGGCCATCGCCCGCACGACGCCGGCGATGTTCACGAGTTGGCGGGGCTCGTGCAGAACGACAGCGATGTTGGCGGTGCGGCTAAATGGATGACTCAACGCCTTGCCGTGTGGTGGCGGTTCCGGGATCACAGCGCTTCCTTCTCCGGTTGGACCAGGCGACGCGCGAGGAGCGCCGCCCCGACGAGCAGCGCCGCCCCGGCCATGTAGGGAAGCCCCATCCGCAGGTCGAAGAGCGCGCCGGCCATGCCCGTTCCCAGTACGCGGGCCAGTGAGCCGACACTCTGCCCCAGGCCAAGGGTGGCCCCTTGCCGTTCGGCCTCGACGGCACGCGAGAGCAGCCCCAGAATGCTCGGCACCGCGCCCCCGTAGCCAATCCCGACAAGAACAATGCCGACAATCAGAACGGGGGTAGAGGGGGAGAGCCCCATCACGAGCAGGCCCAGGGCAAAGGGGAGAGCGCTCGCTCGCAGCAGGCCGCGTTCTCCGGTTCGCGGAACCACTCTGCGCACCAACGCTCCCTGGACTATGCCCGAGACCACGCCGAGGAGCGCGAAGAGGTAGCCGGCCTGTCGGGGACCCATCAGGAAGCGCTCTGAGGCGAGTGGGGAAAGGGTGGGTTGAAGGGTGGAGAAGGCGACCGTAATCGCAAGATACACGGTGAGGATCAGGAGGATCTGCCGCGACGAAGCGACGAGTCGCAGGGAAGCCGGGAGATTGAAGCGCAAGGTGCGCCGGTCCGCGCGACGCGGACGCGATTCGGGAAGGAATAGGATCGCCGCAAGGGTGTTCACGGCGCAGATGGCGGCGGCGGTGTAGCCGGGGGCGGCGGGAGATCCCGGTGTGACTCCAGAGAGGATCGCGCCGAGCATGGGCCCAATCACGAAGCCGAAGCCGAAGGCCGCGCCGATCAGTCCCATGTTGCCCGCCCGGGTCTCCTGCGGTGTGACATCGGCGATATACGCCTGCGCCACCGGAATCGTGGAGCCGCCAACTCCACCGACAATCCGCGAGAGGAAGAGCATCTCCAGCGAGCCGGCCCGGGCGAAGATCAGGTAGGCCAAAACGCTGCCCAGGAGTCCCAGAATGAGCACCGGACGCCGGCCGATGCGGTCGGAAACGCGGCCCCAGAGCGGCGCCATGAAGAGCTGCACCAGCGAATAGACGCTGTACAGCAGACCGATTTCGAGTCCGCTCGCCCCGAAATCGCGCGCATAAAACGGAAGAATCGGCAGGACGATCCCGAAGCCGACCAGATCGAGAAGAACGGTGAAGAAGAGGACCCGCAGCCGCCCGCCATCCGCATTCCCGCCGCCGTCTCCCGCATTCCCGCCAGGCGAGAAGCCCGGCCTGGTCGGTGAAGCAGGCGATTTCCTCACCGCGCGGTTCTCCGCAGCGCCCAGGTCAGCGAGGATCCCCGTCGGCGCCTTCCTCGTGGTCCGGCGCGTCCCCCGCCCGGAGGGAACCCTTGAAGTTGCGAATCCCCGATCCGAGTCCCCTGGCGAGATCGGGCAACCGTTTCGCACCGAAAATCAACGCTACAATCGCGAGCACGAAGAGAATTTCTCGCAGTCCTATCGCACCCATGACTTCCTCCCGCGTTGCAAGCTTGGCAGTCCGCACCGCTCCGTGTCGGCTACGAGGCAGATTTCCATCACGAAGCCGGTATCCGCCACGAAGCCGGCATCAGCCACGAAGCAAATCCTTGGCGATGGTCTGCAGTTGCATGTTGGTGGTTCCCTCGTAGATCGTTCCGATCTTCGCGTCCCGGTAGAACTTCTCGACCGGGTATTCGCGCGTGAATCCGTAGCCGCCGTGCAGATCGATGCACGCCGACGACACCCGTTGCGCCACCTGAGAAGCATGGAGCTTGGCCATTGCGGCCTCGCGCAGGAATCGCTTCCCCTCGTCCTTCAGGCGCGCCGCGTTGTACACCAGTAGCCGGGCGGCCTCGATCTCGGTCGCCATCTGCGCCAACTGGAACTGCACCCCCTGGAAATCGCCGACCGGTCGCCCGAACTGCTCCCGTTCCTGCACATAGCGAAGGGTGTGGTCGAAGGCTCCCTGCGCCAATCCCACCATCTGCGCCCCGATCCCGATCCGTCCCTCGTTGAGCGTCTCGATCGCGACCCTGTACCCGATTCCCACATCGCCCAGGACGCGGTCTCCCGGAACGCGTACATCGTTGAGGATCAGCTCGGTGGTGGAGGAGGCGCGAATCCCGAGCTTGTCCTCTTTCTTTCCCACCGCGAAACCGGGCAAGTCGCGCTCGACCAGAAACGCCGTGATCCCCTTGTAGCCGAGTTCGGGGTGGGCGTTGGCAAAGACGATATACAATCCCGCTTCGGCCCCGTTCGTGATCCACATCTTTCTGCCGTTGAGGATCCAGTCCTTTCCGTCCGGCACGGCGCGCAGCGACAGGGCGAAGGCATCCGAACCGCTACCGGCCTCCGAGAGCGCGTAGGCCCCGACGGTACCCGAAGCCAGCGCGGGCAGGTAGTGCGACCGCTGCTCGGGCGTTCCCCACCGGAGCACGGCGTTGTTGACCAAGGTGTTCTGAACATCCACCAGGACCGCGACCGCCGCATCGACGCGCGACAGCTCCTCGACGACCAGAGTGGCAGTGAAGAAGTCGCTTCCGATTCCCCCGTAGTGCTCCGGCACCTCGATTCCCATGAAGCCGAGTTCGAAGAGGAGGGCAATGAGTTCGGAGTCGATCTGTCCTTCCTCTTCCATCCGGGTCACCCGGGGCGCAAGCTCGGAACGTGCGAAGTCGCGAACCGCATCGCGGAACATCGTCTCTTCCTCGCCGAGTGTGGTGAGAGCCGAGGGACGGATCAGCGTGGTCATTCCTTCTCCTGCGAGCGGTTGTGGCCGGTTGCGCAACGGGTGGGAAATCTAGCCCCGCCGCCCCGCGCAACGCTACGCCAGGCCGGTCGGCTGAATGAAGTCGGCCGCAACGTTTCGTACCGAAAGCGGTTGCCCCGGCGGCGGACGGCTACCCCCGCCAAGAGCCCCAAAGCCCATGGTCACGCGCGGCTCCGCTTGACGACCCCCCCCCGGACAGCTTTTTTTCTGTCGCCATTTATCCGGGCGGGCACGCCCAGGTTCCAGCAACCGGGGTGTCCCGGCAACCGGATCTCCCAGCGACCGAGCCTCCCGGCGAAGACGGAACAACCTGCCACGCGGACGCGCACCATGTCTCAGATCCCCGAAGGACCCAGCTACACCGAAGAGCACGAATACCTGCAGGAAACCGACGACCCTGCCGTCTTCACGGTCGGGATCACGGACTTCGCCCAGGGCGAGCTTGGCGACGTCGTGTATGTCGAGTTGCCCGAAGCCGGCGATGTCTTCGAGGCGATGGACATCTTCGGCACAATCGAGGCGGTCAAGGCGGTGAGCGACCTGTACTGCCCGGTCGGCGGCGAGATCGTGGAGGTGAACGAGGAGCTGGAGGACGACCCCGCGCTGGTCAATACCGATCCCTACGGAGAGGGCTGGATGGTCCGGCTCCGCGTCGACGACCCCGCCGAGGTCGGTCAACTTCTCGACGCCACCGGTTACGCCGACCACATCGGCGAGTAGATGCGCACTCCAATCGAGCACCAACCGGATTTTGCGGCCCGTCATCTGGGACCGGGTCCCGACGAGGTGGAACGCATGCTCGACGTGGTGGGCTGCGCGACCCTGGACCAGCTCATGGACGAGACGGTCCCCGACGGAATCCGCTTCCGCGACCCGCTGGAGCTCCCCGGAGGCGTTCCCGAGGCCGAGCTTCTGACCCGTCTGCGCGGCCTCGCGGATCGCAACGAGGTGTGGCGAAGCTATCTGGGCATGGGGTATTCCGGGACCATTACTCCCGGGGTCATTCAGCGCAACATCCTTGAAAACCCGGGATGGTACACGCAGTACACCCCCTACCAGGCGGAGATCGCGCAGGGCAGGTTGGAGGCGTTGCTGAACTTCCAGACTGCCGTCATGGACCTCACCGGATTCGAGATCGCGAACGCATCGCTACTGGATGAAGGGACCGCCGCGGCCGAGGCGATGTCGATGCTGTACGGGGCGGCGCGGCGGCGGGGTGGCAAGGTCTTCCTCGTGGCGGAGGACTGCCATCCCCAGACGATCGGGGTGGTGCGGACCCGGGCCGAGCCGCTGGAAATCGAGGTGCGGGTGGGGCCGGTGGATGACTTTGCCTTCACGCGCGAGGTCTTCGGCGCGCTCGTGCAGTATCCGGCAACCGACGGTCTGGTGCGGGACTACAGCGGGCTCTGCCGCGAAGCCCGGGCGGCCGGGAGCCGTGTGGTGGTGGCCGCGGATCTTCTGTCGCTTGCCCTGCTGACGCCTCCGGGCGAGTTCGGCGCCGATGTGGCCGTGGGGAGCGCGCAACGGTTCGGAGTTCCCATGGGCTACGGCGGACCCCACGCGGCCTACATCGCCTGCGGCGACCGTTTCCGCCGCCAGCTTCCGGGGCGGATCATCGGCGTGTCGCGCGACCGGAGCGGGCATCCCGCATTGCGCATGGCGCTGCAGACGCGCGAACAGCACATTCGCCGCGAGCGGGCGACCTCCAACATCTGTACCGCGCAGGTCCTCCTGGCGGTGATGGCCGGAATGTACGCGGTCTATCACGGGCCGCAGGGGATCCGCCGAATCGCCGAACGTGTCCGCAAGCAGACCGCGACGCTGGCGCGCGGGCTCGAATCCGCCGGCAACCAGATTATTCACGAGCGCTTTTTCGACACCTTGCGCGTGCGCCCGGCCGCCGGTTCCGGCGCGGTGATGGCCCGGGCCGCCGAGATGCGGATCAACCTCCGCGAGTTCGACGACGGCACCCTCGGGGTCGCCCTGGACGAGACCGTTGTTCCCGCCGACCTCGACGACATCGCAACGGCCTTCGGCCCACACGAGGGCGCCGGTGGCCGCCGCTCCACCGAGATCGCCGCGGCCTTCGATCCCGATCCCTATCCGGATGCCCTGGGGCGCACCGGCTCCTATCTCACGCACCCGGTCTTCAATTCCTACCGCTCCGAGACGGAGATGGTGCGTTACCTGCACCGGTTGGAGGCACGCGATCTGTCGCTCAACACAAGCATGATTCCGCTCGGATCATGCACGATGAAGCTGAACGCCACCACCCAGATGACACCGGTCACCTGGCCCGAATTCGGCGGGCTTCACCCCTTTGCGCCAACCGCGCAGGCGGCGGGCTACGCACGGATCATCGAAGAGCTGAGCAACTGGCTGGCCGAAATCAGCGGATTGCCCGCCGTCTCGCTACAACCCAACTCGGGGGCCCAGGGAGAGTACACCGGTCTCCTCGTGATCCGCGCCCGTCACCACGCCCTGGGGCAGAAACACCGCGACATCTGCCTGATTCCCTCGTCGGCGCACGGAACCAACCCGGCGAGTGCGGTCATGGCGGGAATGCGCGTGGTGGTGGTGAAGTGCGACCAGCGCGGCAACGTCGATGTGGAAGACCTGGCTGCCAAGGCCGCCAAACACTCCGACCGGCTCGCGGCCGTCATGGTTACCTACCCCTCCACCCACGGCGTCTTCGAGGAACGCATCCGCGACATCTGCGAGATCATTCACCACCACGGAGGCTACGTCTATCTCGACGGCGCCAATCTGAACGCGCAGGTGGGGCTGTGCCGCCCCGGCGACTACGGCGCGGACGTCATTCACATCAACCTGCACAAGACCTTCGCCATTCCCCACGGGGGCGGCGGCCCCGGCATGGGCCCCATCTGCGTTACGGCCGAGCTTGCCCCCTACCTGCCCGGACACCCCGTGATCCCGACGGGTGGCGGTGATGCGATCGGACCGGTCTCGGCGGCGCCCTGGGGAAGCGCCAGCATCCTGCTCATCTCGTGGGCGTACATCGCGCTGCTGGGCCGCGAAGGCGTCACCGAGGCCACCCGCATTGCGATCCTCAACGCCAACTACATGGCGATGCGGCTGGAGGACCACTTCGACGTTCTCTACTGGTGGGGAGCGGGGAGCGGCCGCGTGGCGCACGAGTTCATCATCGACATTCGGCCGTTGCGGAAGGCGACCGGCATCACCGAGGAAGATGTGGCCAAACGCCTGATGGATTACGGCTTTCACGCGCCCACGATTGCCTTCCCGGTGCCCGGCACCATCATGATCGAACCCACCGAGAGCGAATCGAAGGCGGAGCTGGATCGTTTCTGCGACACGCTGATCTCCATTCGCAACGAGATCCGCCAGGTGGAGCATGGTGAACAGGATCGCATCGACAACTCGCTGAAGAACGCACCCCACACCGCCGCGGCCGTCACCGCGGAGCACTGGACACACCCCTACAGCCGGACGCAGGCGGCCTTCCCGGCTCCCTGGCTCCGCGCCCACAAGTTCTGGCCGCATGTGGGACGAATCGACAACGCGCACGGCGACCGCAACCTGGTCTGCAGTTGCGCGCCCATTGAGGCCTACGGCGAAAGCTGAAGCCCAGGAGGACCGAACCGGATCATGGCCCGACTCACATTCCACGGACAGTCCACCTTCACCATCGAGATGGACGACGGGACTCGCCTCGTCATTGATCCCTTCTTCGACGACAATCCGCTCTCGGAAATCAAACGGTCCGAGGTGGGTGCGGTGGACTACATCCTCTGCACGCACGGCCATTTCGACCACTTTGCGGACGCCATTCCGCTGGCCCGCGAGACCGGCGCAACGCTGATCTCGACCTTTGAGATCGTCTCCTTCGCCCAGACCCAGGGTGTGGAGAAGGGCCATCCCATGCACATCGGCGGTGGCTTCGACTTTCCGTTCGGGCGGGTGAAGATGACCGCGGCGCTGCACGGGGGACAGGTCCACGGCGACACCACCGGCCAGTTCACCACCGTGCCGGGCGGATTCCTGATGGAGCTGGACGGAAAGCGCATCTACCACGCCGGAGACACCGCGCTCCTCCTGGACATGCAGCTCCTGCGCGGCAAGGTTGATCTGGCCATCCTCCCGATCGGCGACAACTTCACCATGGGCCCGGAGGACGCGGCCCGGGCGGTCGGGTTCATTGAGCCCGAGGCGGTGATTCCCATGCACTACAACACCTGGCCGCTGATTGAGCAGGATCCGGAGCGTTTCCGCGACCTGGTGGGCGACCGGGCCCGGGTAGCAGTCCTCAGCCCCGGAGAAGAGCTTTGATCCCTGGAACCGCCGCTTTGATCCCCAAGGCACGAGCCGTGAACCCCGGCACGAGCAACCGGTGAGCGACGATTCCTCGCACCCCGCCGGCCCGGCTCCGTCGACAGTCCGGGCGGCATCGGTCTCCGCGCCGGCTTCCGCACACGACGATTCCGGGCGCGAGTGGCGTGTCCTTGTGGACGGTGCGCTTGCCGGGACGGTCAACATGGCCCGCGACCATGCGCTGGCGGCGGCGCTTCGGCCCGGAGCCGGAACGGTGCGCTTCTATCGCTGGCGGGCGGCGACTCTCTCCCTGGGCCGCAACGAACCGTTCACCGTCGGTTACCGCGAACTGTTGCGCGACCGGCCGCAGATGGAGGTCGTGCGGCGCCCAACGGGGGGACGCGCGGTGATCCACGACCGCGAGCTGACCTACGCGGTGGCGCTCCCGGCACGCGCCTTCGGGGGTCCCAGGCGGGCGTACCGCAAGGTGAGCGAGGGACTGGTGAAGGGGTTGCGGCAACTGGGCGTACCGGCGCAGATGGCGTCGGGGCGGTCGCTGCCACCCGATGCCGGACCGTGCTTCCGGGAAGCGGCAGCGGGCGAGGTCGTGGTTGGAGGAAGAAAGATTGTTGGCAGCGCCCAGGTGCGCATCGGCGACGCCCTGCTCCAGCATGGATCGCTTCTGTTGGTGGCCGATCAGGAGCCGTTGCTCGCGCGAACGGCGGTGGGGGCGGGGGGCGTGGCCGGATGGAGGGCCGAGCCGGGAGGAAGCGGGGCGGGGGAGGAGTGGAAGGGCGGGATGCACGCCGAAGCCCGGAATGGCGAGGCGGGGGCGGTCACACTCGCCGAGGTGCTGCCGGAGGTGCCGGCCTGGGACCGATTGGTGGAGGCGCTGGCCGGGGCGCTGGCCGGGACGCTGGCGGGGCGGTGGGGCCGGGGGGAAATGACTGCGGAAGAGATGCGTCTGGCGGCCGGTCTGGAACAACGATACGACTCACGGGAATGGACATGGCGGCGATAATGCGGACGCGCGAGACAGAGGAGCGCGGAAGGGTTGACACGATCCGCGACGCCCCCCATTATGCCCACCCGTTGCACATAGGGTTCGTCACCCGTAAACTGATGGCCGCGCAACGAGGCGCAGCCGCACACCATCGACATCGCAGGATCGACCGCAGGAGGTTTCCTTGGCCAGCATGATGACAGTCCTCGAAGTACTGCTTCAGCTCCCCGGGATGGAAAGCCCGGACCTCACCTTCACCGAACAGATTGCCCAGTCCTGGGAGGACGCCGGGTTCATGCGCTGGCCTCTGTTCGCCTGTGTGGTGGTGGGGTTTCTGGTGATCGTCTGGAAGCTGATCGACCTCGTCCGGAAGGGCGGATCCACCCGTCGCATTCTCCGCGCCGTCGACGAGCGGCTCGCGGAGCACGACATCAAGGATGCGCTCGAGATCACGCGCGAGTCGAGCTCTCCGGCTGCCAATATCCTCCACGCCGGGCTGGAGCGTCGGGACGAGGGGACGGATCGCGTCACCAAGGCGATCGAGAACCAGGGGCTGATCGAGCTCTCCAAGCTTGAGGGCGGTCTCGTTGTTCTGGCCACGCTGACCAACGTCGCTCCCCTGCTCGGCTTCCTGGGAACGGTGATGGGGATGATCGAAGCCTTCCAGGCGATCGAATTCGCCGGCGAGGTGGATGCCACGACCGTCGCCGGCGGGATCAAGGTGGCGCTGACCACAACCGCGGCTGGCTTGGCGATCGCGATCCCCGTGAGCATTGCGCACAACTTCTTCGTCTCCCGGATCGACCATCTGGTCATTGATATGGAAGAGTCGGCGCAGAAGATGATCGACGCTCTCTTCGCCGTGCGTGCGGGAGCCGCCAGCGGGGACTGATCCTCCCCCCTGACATCTTATCGGAATCCGGAAGATGACGAGCCAGGGGCTGCTCGGATTTGCAGCCGCCTGGCTCGTCCTTTCGGGCGGGCTCGACGCAGAGGCGCAGAGCCTCACAACGCGGCCTCCGGGTAGCGGTGTATCAACCGTGCCGGACTCGGTGCACCACCATATGGCCGCCGGGCGCCACTGGAAGGCCACGCGCGCCCTGGAGGAAATCCTGGATCCGGTCGAATCGGCTCTGGTTGCCGACCGGATGGTGCTCGCGGAAGCGCAGGCCGGGTGGAGAAACTGGCCCGGCGCCCTGACCGCTCTCACGGCCGGAGGGATCGATACGGTGGCCGCCCCGGCCGCGTATTGGTACGCCCTGGGACAGGTGCGGCGCAAGAATGGCGATCGGGCCGGCGCCGAGGCTGACCTCAGGCGGTTCCTTGAAGCCGACCTCGGAACAGGGAACGGGGACTCCGTGGCCGAACTGGTGGCCCGCTCGCTGTTGGTGCTGGCCGCGGCCGGCGACGGCGATTACGACGAAGCAGCCGGCTGGATCGCCGAGTTGGCGACGCTCTCCCCCGGGATCGGCGAGTGGTTGGCGGTAGCGGTCGCCCGGGATGCCAGCGAGGCGGGTGCCCCGGCGGTGGTGATGCGCTTCCTGGCCCAGGTGGAGGATCCCCGCAAGCGGCCGGATTCGTGGATGCTTGAACCCGATGCCTGGGCCAACGCGGGCGATACCGCGCGTGCGCTCGAGGTGCTGGGGGGTGCCCGCCCGCGCCCCGGCACGGCCACTACGGCGATCGCGGCGCTCGGCCGGGAGTGGCGATATCGGCTGGCGCTGGGCGACTCGGCCGGAGCGGTGGCCGCGATGGAGGCGCTACTGGACCGCACGGTCTCCGGCGCGGAGGCGGTGGCCGCGGCGCGGGCCCACTGGGATGTGGCAAGAGGGACCGGCCCGGCAATGCTCATGCGCGTGGCCGCGGCATTCAGCAGCGGCGCCGAATACGGACCGGCGGTACGCGCATGGCGGGTGGCCGTGGAGCGCGGGGCCGTGCTCAGCGAACGGGATCGTTTGAGGCTGGCCCGCGCCTACAACGGGAGCGGCGACCGCGCCAGGGCGGTGGAGCTGTACCGGGAGCTCTCCGTGTCGGGGGATGCGGCGGTGGGGGCGGAGGCGTTGCGCGCGTGGCGTACGATTCGGATCGCGCAGGGCCGGCATGGCGACGCGGCGACCCTCCAGGGATGGCTGCTGGAGCGCTACCCGTCCTCGCTGGATGCGGTCGACGTGGTCTTTTTCCGCGCCGAGGACCATCGCAGCGCGGGGCGGTTCGACCGGGCCATGGACGAATACCGCCGCACATCCGAGATGCGGCCCACAGCGGACCGGGCCGGCCTCGCCAGGATGCGCTGGGCCCAGATTCACCTGTCGCGCGGCGAGCATGCCGAGGCGGCGCGGGTCTTTCGGGATTACCTGGAGAGCTTTCCCAATGGCCGGCGTTGGGAAGAAGCGAGCTACTGGGCGGCGCGTGCGGCCCGGATTGCCGGAGACAGCACTGGAACGGGCGCCCTCCTCGCCAGGATCAGACACGAGAATCCTCTTTCCTACTACGCGGAGCTTGCGGCCCGGCTGGAGGGCACCGGCACCACCCACCTGGATGCGCTAATTGCGGGCCGTTCCGACAGCGAAGACGCTTCGGCTCCGGAGTTGCCCCTGGCCATGCGCGACTGGCTGGCCGTCGAGCTGCGGGTTCTAGAGGTTCTGGACGAGGCCGGGCTGGAGGAGGAGGCGGCAGCCCAAGTCCGCGTCCTCAGATCCGCGACTGCCGATTCCCCCCCGGCCACACTTGCCCTCGCCCGCGCCTTCAACGAAGGAGGCCGCTCGATCGAGGGAATCAGGATGGGGTGGGATTTGCGGGAGCAGGGTATGGAGTGGAGCCGCGAGCTCCTGGAGGTCGTCTATCCCTTCCCCCATCGCGAGCTGATTGCCGCGCGGTCGACGGAGCTGGGGATCGAACCCTGGCTGGTGGCGGGTCTGGTCCGGCAGGAGAGCGCCTTCGAGGAGGGGATCGGCTCGTCGGCGGGTGCGATCGGACTCATGCAGATCATGCCCGCAACCGGCAGGCAACTCGCGCGCGCCATCGGCCCCACCGGGTACAGCACCGAATCTCTGCGCACGGCGGAGGTCAATGTCCACCTGGGAACCCGCTACATCTCCGAACTCATGGAACGCTACGACGGCGACCTTCGGCTCGTCCTCTCGGCCTACAACGCCGGTCCATCTCGCGCCAACCGCTGGCGCAACTTCCCGGAGTTCGAGGATCCCGACCGCTTCGTGGAACGGATCCCCTTCTACGAGACGCGCAACTACGTCAAGAGCGTGACGCGGAACCGGGCGCTCTACCGATGGTTGTACGGGCCCCGCCTGCTGCCGTGATCGAAACCACCGGTCTCACCCGCACATTCGGCGCCAAGGTCGCAGTGGACAGCCTCGACCTCCGCGTGGAGCCGGGCACGATCACCGGTTTCCTGGGACCCAACGGCGCGGGCAAGTCCACCACCGTAAAGATCCTGACCGGAATGATCCGCCCCACGCGCGGCACGGCAAGGGTGGCCGGCTTCGATGTGGTAAAGGAGCCGCTGGAGGTGAAGCGTCGCGTGGGATATGTGCCCGAAGCGGGAACCCTCTACGAAACGCTGACTGCGGGCGAATACCTCGGCATGATCGCGGGACTGCGCGCCATTCCGGTTCGCGACGCAAGGCGAAGGATCGACGAGTTCCTGGGCCTCTTCGGGATTCTCGACGACCGCAACCGCCGTCTGGTGGAGTTCTCGAAGGGAATGCGGCAGAAGGTCCTGATCACGGCGGCGCTGATCGGCAATCCCCAGGTGCTCCTTCTGGACGAACCGCTCAACGGCCTGGACGCGAACGCCGCCCTGGTGGTCAAGGAGCTCTTGCGCGAGCTGGCGGCGCGGGGGCGAACCATCCTCTTCTGTTCGCACATCCTCGAGGTCGTGGAGCGCATCTGCAGCCGGATCGTGATCATCAGCGAGGGCAAGGCGGTGGTCGGCGGCCGACCGGCCGAGATCGCCGCCGCAACCGGCACCGCCAACCTCGAGGGCGCCTTCTCCAGGCTGACCGGGGTGCGCGATGCGGCCGATGTCACGCGCGACCTCCTCTCCGCACTGGAAGAGTCGTCGGACGGGACCGCTGCCGGGCCATGACCGGACGGTGGGTGGCCACTTTGGCGGGCGCCGACCCTGTGCAGTGGCGTTTGTTGACCCGCGTCATGCTCCGGATCGACTTTCGGTCGTCGAGTCCGCTGAGCATGGGCGTCCCGGGCAAGAAGAAGCAAACCCGTCTTCCCTGGGCAGTCCTGCTGGTCTACAGCGTGGTGGGAATGTGGCTGGCGATCGCCGCGGCCCTCTTCAGCGACCTCCTCACCGTCAGCGCGCTGGTGCTGGTTGCCGTGGGGATGCTGGTGGCCATGGCGATCCTGATCGACTTCAACTCGGTCGTGCTGTCACCCCACGACTACCGGGTCCTTTCCCCCCTGCCCATCTCATCCGCCACCTACTTCGCGGCCCGCCTGACGAGCATCCTGATCTACACGGGAGCGATCGGTGGGCTGATCGGCATCCCGGCGGCGTGTGTGCTTCTGGTGCGGCATGGATTGGCGGCGGCGCTGGGCCTGACGCTCGGACTCGCGGGCACGGTCGTCTGGACGGTGCTCCCCCTGGTGATCGCCTACGCGGTCCTGATCGGCAGAGTCCATCCCAGACGGCTGCGGCTCGCGCTCTCAAGCCTCCAACTGGTGCTCATGATGGCGGTGTTCAGCGCGCCTCTGCTGATGCCCGACCAGATGCAGGGCACCGACTTCCAGGCCGGATCCGCCGTCTTCCTGGTCCCCTGGAGCTGGTTTGCGGGTTTGCCATCGTTGCTGAGCGGCGAGTGGAATTTGCCCGCGGTGGGCGGACTGTTGGCCGGACTGGTCACCATTGTGTTGTTCTGGCGCCACGCCCGTGCCCGGATCTCGCTGTCGGGCGCACGACGTCTCGACAACCTGTCCGCCGCAGGGGAAACCACCTCCCGACCGCGTCGTCGTCTGTGGTGGTCGCGCGGAGCTTCGGCCGAACAGCAGGCGGTGGCGACGTTGGTTCGGGCGCAGTTCCGCAGCGACATGAACTTCCGTCTGGCGGTCCTCTCGGTCGTGCCGCTCACCGCGCTCTACCTGCTGATGTCCCTGCGCGACGGCCCCCTCCCCAATCCGATCGTCCAGGAAGGGGCGCCACCCGGAGGAAGGCTCTTCCTGATTCACCTGCTCACCGTGCTCATGCCGCTCACCCTGATGGACAGCCTGGTGCGGAGCGATTCGAGCGCGGCTTCATGGATCTTCTTCGCTACCCCCGCCGATCGGGCCCGGTTGGTCGTCGGTTCGGGTCTTTGCGTCAGCCGCTTCTTTGTGGCCCCCTACGCGGCCTTGCTGGCGGCGATCTTCCTCTGGAGCTGGGGCAATCCCGGTCATGCGCTCCTCCACGCGGCCGCAATCGGATTCCTGGCCCACCTGGTCGTTCAGTTCCGCGTCCTGCAGTCACCGCGTATTCCCTTCTCCGAGGGCCGGCGCAGCGGCTTGGCGCTCAACCAGTTCGCGACCGTGATCGTGGGCGCGTTCGTCGTAAGCATCGTCCTCCCCCTGGTCTTCGGGCTCGCCTACATGGGTCCGTACTTCACGGCAGCCTTCATCGTGCTCCTCGTCCTGGCCGCCGGTGCCTTCCCGCGCGTCGTGGAGCGCACGGTTCGCGCCCGCGTAGAGCGGCTCGAGTTCGGTGGCTGAAGTGGACTCCGCACCGGGGGAGCGTCCCCGCATCTTCCTGATCGACGCCTACGCGCTCATCTACCGCTCCTACTTCGCCTTCGTCCGGCGTCCGCTCACCAATGCCCGCGGCGAGAACACCTCGGCGCCCTTCGGATTCGCCAACTTCCTCTACGGAATCCGCGACGACTACGCGCCCGAATACCTGGCCGTCGTCTTCGATTCCGGGCACAGCCAGCGCAATGAACGCTTTCCCGAATACAAGGCGACCCGCCGGAAGATGCCGCAGGATCTGCGCGACAGCCTGTCCAGAATTCGCGAACTGACCGAGGCCTTCGGCGACCGGGTGATCGAGCTGGAGGGGTGGGAGGCGGACGATGTGATCGGGACGCTGGCGCGGCGCGCGGTCAGGGCGGGGCTCGAAACGGTGATCGTATCGGGTGACAAGGACTTCTACCAATTGTTGGGGGAAGGGGTCTCGCTCCTCAATCCGGGGCGCGGGGGGCCGCAGGGGGTGACGGCCGAGATGGTGGACGCCGCGGGGGCGCCGGCGCGGTTCGGGGTCGAGCCGGGCCAGGTGGTGGATTACCTGGCGCTGGTGGGCGACAGCTCGGACAATGTGCCGGGTGCACCGGGAATCGGGGCGAAGACGGCGAAGAAGCTGCTGGACGAGTACGAAACGCTGGACGCAATCCTGGAGGGGGCGGAAGGGATCCGGGCCAAGCGTCCCCGCGAGTCGCTCCTGGGGCACCGCGACCAGATCCTGCTCTCGCGCGAGCTCGTAACGATTCGGACCGATCTGCCGGTGGAGGTGGAGTTCGACGAGCTGCGGATCTCGGAGCCGGACACCGAGCGTCTGCGCGCGCTCTTCGTGGATCTTGAGTTCCGCACCCTGGTGGAGCGGATCGATGCGGCAGCCGCGCCAGGGGGGGACGAGGGGAGGGGGGTGGGGGATTCGGAGCGCACCCTGGTGACCGATCCGCGCGAACTGCCGGCGATCGCCCGGGCCTGCCGGGAAGCGGGGACGATGGCGGTCGCCGTTCTCACGACCACCCTGGATCCGGTGCGGGGCGAAATCGCCGGAATCGCCATCGCGCCCGACGCCAAGCGCACCTTCTACCTCCCCTTTGCGCACGGTGCGGAGATGTCGCTGGAGCTTGGCGGCCCCGGCGACGGCCCCACGCACAATCTGCCGCCGCTCTCCGACCCCCGCCTGGAACCGATCCGCGCGGTCCTCGCCGATCCCGCAATCGCCAAGACCGGCCACGATCTCAAGGGTTCCTGGGTTGCCTGCCGCCGCGCGGGCATTCCCCTGGGGGGCGCGCTCCACGACGTCATGATCGCGTCGTACCTGCTGGATCCGGGACGCCGCCACCGCGACCTGCCCGCCCTCGCCTCCGACCTTCTCGGCCGGGCCGTCACCCTGGTCGGCGAGCTGCTGGGCAAGGGGCGCAAGCGGCGCGACTACGGCGAAATCTCCGCCACCGATGCCCTTCCCTTCGCCTGCGAGCGCGTGGAGGCGGGCCTGGAGCTCTGGGAACGCTTTGCGGCCCATCTCCCGGCGCAGGGCCTGGAAGAACTCTTCGGCAAGCTGGAGATGCCGCTGATTCCGGTGCTGGGCGAGATGGAGTGCCACGGGATCGCGATCGATGCGGGGTTCTTTGCCGCCATGAGCGCGCGTCTGGGCGAGGAGCTGGCGCTGATCCGCGACGATATCCACCGCGTGGCGGGCATCGGCTTCAACATCAACTCCACTCCGCAACTTCGCGAAATCCTCTTCGACCGCCTCGCCCTTCCCGTCCTCAAGCGCACGCGCACCGGTCCCTCCACCGATTCCTCCGTGCTCGAACGACTGGCGATTCAGGGTCACGATCTTCCCCGCCTCATGCTCGATTACCGGCAACTGGAAAAGCTTCGCAACACCTACGTCGACGCGCTTCCGGCGCTCGTCAATCCCGCCACCGGCCGCATCCACACCACCTTCAACCAGGCGGTCGCCGCGACAGGCCGCCTGTCATCCTCAGATCCCAACCTCCAGAATATTCCGGTGCGCACCCCTCTCGGACGCGAGATCCGCCGCGGTTTCGTGGCTCGCGGGGGCGCGCTGCTCCTCACCGCCGACTACTCCCAGATCGAACTCCGGATTCTGGCTCACTTCTCGGCCGACGAGGTCTTTGTGCGGGCCTTTCAGGAGGGAAACGATGTGCATCGCGAGACGGCGGCGGTCATCTTCGAGCGGCCGGTGGAAGAGGTCACGGGTGTGATGCGCGACCAGGCCAAGACGGTGAACTTCGCCACGCTCTACGGCCAGGGGCCCTTCGGGCTGGCGCGGCAGCTCGGCATCTCGATGGACGAGGCCAAACGTTTCATTGGGCAGTACTTCGAACGATTCGACGGTGTGCGGCGCTTCCTCGATGCGCAGGTGGAGCAGGCGCGCGAGGCGGGCTATGTCGAGACGCTGCTGGGCAGACGACGCTACATCCCGGAGTTGCGCTCGCGGTCGTGGAATGCGCGGCGATTCGGGGAGCGGGTGGCCCGCAACACACCGATTCAGGGGACCGCGGCCGACCTGATCAAGGTGGCGATGATCCGGATTGCCGAGGCGTTGGGCGAGGCCGGCGGGGTGCGGATGCTCCTGCAGGTCCACGACGAACTGGTCTTTGAGGTGGACGAGGCCGAGGTGGATGCGACAAGGCGCGCGGTGGTGGAGGTGATGGAATCGGCGTTGGCGCTGGCGGTGCCGCTGCGGGTGGATACCGGGAGCGGGCGCAGTTGGTACGACTGCAAGGGGGGGTGACCGGCCGTTGGGCGCGGTGCCGTTGGGGGCGCTGACGCCATCGTAGCCGGGTTGCGGGGATGTTTCGGGGGCTTGCACCGGCACGCGGGGGTCGGAAAACCGGCGGAAAACGGGTGGAATTCCGGGGCCGAAAAAAACTGTCCCATTTCGCCATTTGAATGCCCATTGAATCCGGCGAGACTGTGGTTTCCATCCTGAACCAGTCGAGCCGGGCGGCTGCGGGCGTCCGGCGGCGGCGGTTCCCATCCCGCTCAAACGGAGGAAAAGACCGTGAGCCGTTCAGTCAACAAGATCATCCTCGTGGGCAATGTCGGCAGCGACCCCGATGTCCGCATCACCAGATCGGGCGTGAAGGTGGCGCGCATCTCCCTGGCAACCAACTGGCGCACCGGGGGCGAAGACGCCGAGGAGCGCACCGACTGGCACCGCGTGAATCTCTGGGGAAGACTTGCCCAGATCGCCGAAGAGTACGTTGCAAAGGGAGACAAGCTCTTCGTGGAGGGATACCTCCAGTACGACTCCTACGAACGCGACGGCGTAACGATCCCGACCGCCGAGGTCCGGGCCCGGGAGATGGTGATGCTCAGCGCGCGCGGGCCGGCCGAATGAGGCGAAGGGGTGTGGGTCCGGTCACTCCGTATCCCAGAATCCTCGCAGCGAATCCCCGTGCTCGCTGTCGCGCAGCTTCTCGAAGGCGCGGTTGCGAATCTGCCGGATGCGTTCGCGGGTCACCCCCAGGAGCGAACCGATCTCCTCGAGCGTGTGCTCTTCGCCATCGTCGAGCCCGTAGTACAGGTAGAGGATCTTTCGTTCGCGCTCCGTCAGGTAGTGATCGAACATCTCCTCCAGGTAGTCGCGCCGGGCGAGGGCCTCCACATCGGCCTCGATCTCCGCGCCGTGGTCTCCGGCAAAGCGCTCGCCGAAGCTGGCGCTGTCGCGGTCGCCCCGGTCCATCGGTGCATCCAGGCTCAGCTCGACCGACAGCACGCGGCGCAGCGTCCGTACCGTATCGACGGGTTCCTCCATCGTCTGGGCGAGTTCCCGGTCGGTCGGCGTGCGTCCCAGCTTCTGCGTCAACTTGGTGTTGGCGCGCGAGAGACGGGCCAGGTTGGAGTTCTGGTTCAGCGGGATCCGCACCGGACGAGTCTGCTCCGCCAGCGCCTGCAAAACGGTCTGGCGAATCCACCACACCGCGTAGGAGATGAACTTCACGCGCTTGTCGGGATCGAACTTGCGGACCGCCTTGAGGAGTCCCTCGTTCCCGATGCAGACGAGTTCGGCGAGCCCGAGGCCCCGGCCCTGGTATTTCTTCACATAGGAGATGACGAAGCGGAGGTTGGCGGTGACCAGTCGCTCCGCCGCTTCGCGGTCGCCCGTCCGGGCCTTTTGGGCGAGTGCTCGCTCCTCGGCCGGATCGGCAATGAGTGGGTAGCGTTCAACATCCTGGAGGTACTGATCGAAGGAATCGAGACCACGCGAGGCTGCGAACAAGGACACTCCTCCTGACTGGGGTGGGCTTCGGGTCGATGCCGAAAATGGCTACATGCGCCCAATAGGGGCAGACATATTATGCGTATGTCGGCCGAAAGTCAAATTGCTTGGCCGCCCGGAAACCATTGCATCATGAGCCAGGCAACGCAGTGTGAGGTGGGGCGCGGCGGGTCCGCAGGCTCCCGTCGTGGGTCGGTTTTCACCCCCGGGGCGGGTCAGTTGATGCCCAGGAAGGCGGCGGCCGGACTGGCGGTGCGGCTGCGGCGAAGCTGAAGGTTGGCGAACCCGTTGAGCAGACTGATCCCGTCGGAGCCAATGCGGAACTGTAGTTGCCGGAGTCCACCCGCCTCGACGGGAACGGCGAGATCCAGACGGACAACCTGGCGCGCGCCGGAGGGCAAGGCAATGCGAAAACCGGCCCCGGCAGAGCCCAGCAGCCCGGAGTTCGTGCCAAAGGGAACATCGCCGCGCCAGCCCGCGCCGACATCGGCGAAGACGACGAGGCCGAGATCAAAGAGGTCGCGGAAGGGGCCGTCCAGGGTGATGCGATCCTCGATCGTCGCCACAATGCGACGGGCGGCGGGGAAGTCCTCGCGGTCGTAGCCTCTGAGGCCGGTGGAGCCGCCCACCGTGAGCTGAAAGGGAAGCGTGTTGTTCCATCCGCCCGCGCCGGTCAGCCCGAAGACAAGGGTGTGGCGGTGCACGGTGGAGTCGTTGTGGCGCGCGCCGGGATGCCAGTACAGGGCCGCACCGAACTCGCCCAGGAGATCGCGCAGAGAAGAGGGGGCGGGGGAGGCGGGAAAGAACCCCGAGCCCGAAAGGGTCAGTTCGCTGTTGAAGATCCAGGTTGAACCCGCGCTGCCGGCGAAGAGGCTGAGGCTGCCTCGGAGCTCGCGTCCGTCGTCGCCCGCCGGGTGGTCGATCTCGCCCAGAGAGCCGCCCAGCGCGAGCAGCGCCTGCGTTCCCACTCGCACATCCTGCACCCCGCGCACGGCATCGAGTCCCCGCCGCGTGAGGAAGCGAATGCGCCGCTTGCCCGCGAGCAGATTCAGGTACGCGCCCCTGCGGGGACCGACCTGCGGACCGATGGCGTCGATCGTGGCCTGGTCTGCGGTGTCCCGCACCGAGAAATCAAAGCCGGAGACCACCTCCACACCCGCAGGATAGTCATCGAAGCGCACATCCTCCCACGACATGCCCCCGGCCAGAACGGTGAGGTCGCCGGGGGTGCCCAGCCGTCTGCCCAGGGTTGCCTCGGCGTAGCGCGTCTGCATGGGAAGACTTGCATTGGTGTAGGACGATCCGGCCGGCGCCGCATAGGGAAAGAGGTCCTCGCGCAGCGCATACGACTCGACGAAGGCCCAGCGCCCAAGCTCGCCGACAAAGGGGTATGTCAGAGATTCGGTGAAGAAGACGCCCGTGCGGGTCCGTCCGCCGGTCAGGTGGGCGTCCATGCGCGTTCCCGCCAACTGAATGGTGCGCAACTGGCCGCCCAGGTCGCGCTCCTCGTCCCGCCGCCTGGCGTAGAGTCCAACGAGAAGTCCCCGGCCCATCAGGTTTTCCTCGGTTGCGCTGATATGCACAAACCGGAGTCCGTCCTCCCATTCGGGGCGCACGTCCAGCCGGAGCGTCCAGTCCTCCCGCGTCTCCACCTCCACCCGCGCCATTCCCTCTTCGTCCACGACCGAACGCACATCGGCGTCGGCCAGAAAGGGCAGCTCCCGCAGTATGCGTCCCGATTCGGAGAGGGCCAGCTCGTCCATACAGTCCCCCACCGCGAAGAGCAGCTCGCGCTCGATCACCTCGTGCCTGGTGCGGCGATGGACCTTCCGGGCTACGGCGTTCAGCCACCCGCCGACCCTCCGTACCAGCCCCGCTTCCCCGGTCGAATCCGCTTCTGGAGCCCCGTAGAACGGGTGGATGACGATATCGATCTCGGCGATTGCGGGCCCCGCGCAACCCGGTTCGGGCGAGACTGTCTGGGCTGCTGCTTCGCGTCCGGCGGCAATGCCCAGGACCAGCAATCCCGGAACGATCCGGCGGACGAGGAAAAGGTTCATTTCAGAGGTGTCGTGGAGTGGCGCGCCTGCGGTACCCAAGACCAGCACGCAAACAAGGTAGCCCGCATCTCGCGGATCGGGGCAGCGCCGGCGGCAGCGAGGGGTGGTGGCTCGGTCGGCCTTATCTTCAAACAGATGTCTCTGTCAGACGGCGCAGGTCCGGCGGGGCGTTGGCTGAAGGCGATTGACGCGCCCGCGGCCTCCCCGGTAGGATCACTGCCGCATCCACGCGCAAGACCCAAGGAGAAACAGGCGTTGTCAGCATTCGAGAGCGATGCACTTCGGTACCACGAGGAGGGCCGGCCCGGAAAGATCGAGGTCGTGCCCACCAAGGCCGTGGCCACCCAGCGGGACCTTACCCTGGCCTACAGTCCGGGGGTGGCGGAACCCTGCATGGCCATCCACGCCGATCCCGAATCGGCCTTCCGCTACACGGCGCGCGGCAACCTGGTCGCGGTGGTCTCGAATGGCACCGCAGTGCTCGGGCTGGGCAACATCGGGGCGCTTGCGGCCAAGCCGGTCATGGAGGGAAAGGGCGTCCTCTTCAAGAAGTTTGCGGGCATCGACGTCTTCGACATCGAAGTGGACAGCGACGAGCCGCACGAGGTCGTCCGCTTCTGCCAGTTGCTGGCGCCGACCGTGGGGGGAATCAACCTGGAGGACATTCGCGCGCCGGAGTGCTTCCAGATCGAATCGGAGTTGCGGCGAACGCTCGACATTCCCGTCTTCCACGACGACCAGCACGGCACGGCGATCATCGCGGCGGCGGCGCTCCTCAACGCGATCGAGATCACGGGGCGCGACCTCGGCGATGCGCGCGTGGTCTTCAGCGGGGCAGGCGCTTCGGCGCTGGCGACGGCGCGGCACTGTCTGCGGCTGGGGGTACGGCTCGAGAACCTGGTCATGGTCGATCGCACGGGGGTGATCCACACGGAGCGCGAGCGCGGCATGAACAGTTATAAGCGCCCCTTTGCCACCGAGCGTTCCGAGCGCACCCTGGCCGAGGCGCTGGAGGGGGCCGATGTGGTGATCGGACTCTCGGCGAAGGGTGTGATCACGCGCCGGATGGCGGCCTCGATGGCGCCGCGGCCGATCATCTTCGCGCTGGCCAATCCCGATCCCGAGATCGCCCCCGAAGAGGTGGCCGCCGTCCGCGACGACGCGATCATCGCCACCGGCCGCTCCGACTATCCCAATCAGGTCAACAACGTTCTCGGTTTTCCCTTCCTCTTCCGGGGCGCGCTGGATGTGCGGGCGCGGGAGATCAACGAAGCGATGATGCTGGCCGCCACCCGGGCGCTGGCCGAGCTGGCGCGCGACGACGTTCCCGAGTCGGTGATCAAGGCCTATGGCGACGATGCCTTCGAGTTCGGTCCGGAATACCTGATCCCCAAACCCTTCGACCCGCGGGTGCTGCTGCATGTGTCGCCGGCGGTGGCGGTGGCGGCGATGGAAACGGGGGTTGCGCGCGTAACGGTCGACCCGGAAGAGTACCGCCACAAGCTGGAGGCCAGCCTCGGTCCCGGACGCAAGGCAATGAGCCGGATTCTGGGACGCGCGCGGCAGGAACCCGCCCGGATTGTGCTCGCCGACGGATACAACGAACGGGTGCTGCGGGCGGCGGCGCAGGTGGTCCAGGAGGGGACGGCGCGCATCGTACTGATCGGGAAGCGGGACAAGATCCATCGCCGCGGCACCGATCTGGGGATCGACCTGGGAGGTGTGCAGTGCATTCATCCGCCATCCGTCGAGGAGACGCGCTACGCCTATGCCGACGAGTTCTACCAGCGGCGGGCGCGCAAGGGACTGACCCTCGCCGAGGCCCGGGCCCGAGCCTATCAGCCGGTCTATTTCGCCGCGATGATGGTGCGTGCGGGCGACGCCGACGCGATGGTTGCGGGTATCGACTCCAACTACCCGGAAATCCTTCGCCCCGCTCTGGAAGTCATCGGCACCTCGCCGGCGGTGCGGCGCGTCTCGGGGCTGCACATCGTTGCCTTCCGGGACCGCGATCCGCTCTTCTTCGCCGACACCACCGTCAACATCGATCCGGATCCCGAGACGCTGGCCGAGATCGCCATTTCGGCGGCGCGCTTTGTGGGCGAGTTGGGCATTCAGCCCCGCATCGGCATGCTGTCCTTCTCCAACTTCGGCTCGGCGCGCCACCCGGAGGCCGACAAGGTGCGCGAGGCGGTTGGCTGGGTGAAGCGGCTGGCGCCCGATCTGGCGGTGGACGGAGAGATGCAGGCCGATGTGGCGGTCGATCCGCGCATCATGACCGAGACCTACGCGTTCAGCGATCTGGATGGTCCCGCGAATGTGCTTGTCTTCCCCACCCTCAGCGCCTCCAACGCGAGCTACAAGCTGATCTCCCAACTGGGGAACGCCGATGTGATCGGACCGATCCTTCTGGGGATGGACAAGCCGGTCCATGTGCTTCAGCGCGGCAGTTCGGTGCTGGAGGTGGTGCACCTGATCGGGATCGCGTCGGTGGACGCCCGGACCGGAGACGATCAAATTGGCAGGTTGGCGGATACAGGGGACTCCGCCACGATCTGACCGAACACACCATTCAGCACGAACAGGGAAGAATAGCAATGCTTGTAGCGGAAGCGCCGACCACGGCTGCGCGCGAGGGAGAGCTGGCGCCGCGAGGACGAATGCGCCGGAATCTCCCGCCCGCGGAGCTCTACGAGGAAACCCTTCGCCTCGGCGCCGGAAGACTCGCGCACGGCGGCGGACTCGTCACGATGACCGACCCCCACACCGGCCGTTCGCCCAACGACCGATTCGTGGTCCGGGAGGCAGGCACGCAAGATCAGATCGAGTGGGGCGAGATCAATGTCCCGATCTCGGAAAAACACTACCGACGGCTCCGCGAAGAGCTGGTGGAACACCTGAACGGACGCCGCGACCTCTACATTCGCGACGCGCGTGCGGGCGCCGACCGCCGCTACGGAATCCGGGTGCGGGTCGTCTCGGAGAGTCCCTGGCACGACCTGTTCGCCTACAACATGTTCCTGCGCCTGGGGCCCGGCGAGGCCGAGGGCTTCGATCCCGATTTCATCGTCTATCACGCGCCCTCCTGGAAGGCCGATCCCGCCCGTCACGGCACGAACTCGGGCGCCTTCATCGTGGTGCACTTCACGGAACGCGTGGTGTTGGTGGGTGGCACCGCCTACGCCGGCGAGATCAAGAAGGCGATCTTTTCGGCGCTCAACTTCATCCTTCCGGCGCGCGGGGTTCTGCCCATGCACTGCTCGGCGAACATTGGGGCCGCGGGCGACACGGCGCTCTTCTTCGGGCTCTCCGGGACCGGCAAGACCACCCTCTCCGCCAGCCCGGACCGGCGTCTGATCGGCGACGACGAGCACGGCTGGAGCGACGACGGGGTCTTCAACTTCGAGGGCGGCTGCTACGCCAAGACGATTCGGCTCTCGCCCACGGGGGAGCCCGAGATCTACCGCGCGACGCGGATGTTCGGCACGATCCTCGAGAATGTCATTCTGGACGAACGCACCCGCGCGATCGACTACGATTCGGCCGAGATCACCGAGAACACGCGAGCTTCCTACCCGATTCACTATATCTCGAACGCCGTGCCGTCGGGACAGGGCGGGCACCCGGCCAATGTGGTCTTCCTTGCGGCCGATGCCTTCGGGGTGCTGCCGCCGATCGCGCGCCTCGACACCGCGCAGGCCATGTACCACTTCCTCTCGGGCTATACGGCCAAGGTGGCGGGAACCGAACGCGGCGTAACCGAACCGCGTGCGGCCTTCAGCGCCTGCTTCGGGGCGCCCTTTCTGCCGCGTCCCGCGACCGAGTACGCGCGGATGCTTGGCAAACGGATCCGGGCCGGGCAGGTGAATGTGTGGCTGGTGAATACCGGCTGGACCGGTGGCCGCTACGGGGTGGGAAGCCGGATGAAGCTCGCCCACACCCGCGCGATGCTGGCGGCCGCGCTGGCGGGCGACCTCGACGACGCGCCGCGCGCAACCGATCCCTTCTTTGGGCTGCGCGTGCCGACGCGGGTGCCGGGAGTGCCCGCCGGTGTGCTCCTGCCGCGGGGCACCTGGGCCGACGGCGAGGCCTACGATGCCGCAGCCGCCGAGCTGGCCGCGATGTTCAAGCACAACTTTGCGCGCTTTGCCGGCCGGGTGGAGTCGGCGGTGGCGAATGCGGGTCCGGTCTGAGCCGCGAGGTCGTAGCGTGCCACCGGTTGCCGCAACGGGTCGCAGGACGCAGCGGGGGCGGTGGTGCGCGCGTCTGGTACCGGTGCTCGCGCTCGCGGCCGGTTGCGAACAGGTCGAGAAGATTGACGACCGTTTCCGCGATCTGACTCCGCACGAGGCCTATGTGGCTTCGTTGACGGCGGCGGGGCTGGCCGAGACAGCGCTGGCGCGCGACTGGGCGGCGGCGGGCTCCGGCGCGCTCGAAGAACCGCTGGAGGTGGAGGCGCCCTTTGAGGAGCGCGGCCATATCACGCCCGGGGAGCCGTCGGCGGTGGCGTACCGCGTTCACATACCGCGCGGCCGCAAGCTCACCTTCCGCGTCTCGATGGAGGCGCCCGCGGACACCCGCCTCTTCATCGATCTTTTTCGCGTACCCAACAACGAATCCGATCCCCTGCGGCCCGTCTTCTCCTCCGATTCGCTGGCCCGCACCTTCGAGCACGAGGATCGCTGGCGGGCGGGGGACTACATCCTGCGCATTCAGCCCGAACTGCTCCGGGGCGGCAACTATCACCTCTCGCTCGGGCAGGAGGCGGTCTTCGCCTTTCCGGTGGAGGGCCACACCACGCGCTCGATCCAGAGCGGTTTCGGCGCTCCCCGCGATGGCGGCCGCCGGGAGCATCACGGGGTGGACATCTTCGCGCGGCGGGGCACGCCGGTCCTGGCGGCGTCGGCCGGGACCGCCTACCGGGTCGGAAACGCCGGGTTGGGCGGACGGGTCGTGTGGGTCCGCGACGAAGAGGGGACCCGCTTCTACTACGCCCACTTGGACAGCCAGTACGTTCGCGAAGGCGCGCGGGTCGAACCGGGCGACACCCTCGGCTTCGTGGGCAACACCGGTAACGCGCGCACGACGCCTCCGCACCTTCACTTCGGGATCTATCGCCCCCGCGATTTGGAACCGAACTGCGGGAGCCGGCGCAGAAGCTGCCCAATCGATCCGGCGCCGCTCCTTACCCGGCCGACATCGCTCCCCACCGAGCTGACCGCCGATCTCTCCATTCTGGGCGAGCATGTGAGTGTCGCCAGCAACGGCGTCCGTCTCCGCGCCGGGCCCGGCGCCCGCGACGAGGTGCTGGCCGAGCTTGCCCCCGGCATTCCGCTCCGGGTTCTGGCGGCATCCGGCGACCGCTTCCGGGTTCGCCTGCCCGATGGTGGACAGGGCTATGTGGCCGCGCGACTCACCCGCTTTCCCTTCCAGCCCCCAACCCGCACCCAGGTGGTCGACCAACCATGAATCTCCAGTACTGGCTCATGAAATCCGAGCCCTACGCCTACTCCATCGACGACCTGGAGCGCGACGGCGTCACCTACTGGGACGGGGTTCGCAACTACGCCGCCCGCAACCTGATGCGCGACCGCATGCGCGTGGGCGACCGTGTCCTCTTCTACCACTCCAATGCCAGGCCCCCGGGAGCCGTCGGAATCGCAGAGGTCTGCCGCGAATCCTACCCCGACCACACCCAGTTCGACCCGGCCAGCAAGTACTTCGATCCGAAGGCCACACCCGAAAAACCGCGTTGGTTCATGGTGGATGTCCGCTTCGTCGAAAGGTTTCCGCGCATGGTGAGCCTCCCGGAAATCCGCGCCACACAGGAACTTGCGCAGATGGTGCTCGTCAATCGCAGCCGCCTTTCGGTACAGCCGGTCGCACAGGACGAATACGAGCGCATTGTTGCCATGGCCCGTGCAGCCGGTATAGAGGCGTAGGGGGGGAAGCAGGGTGACGACCTCACGCGGCCTCGCCCCCAATTACATAGCGGGCGAGTGGTCCACGCGGGGCGCCTGCGGGGAACTACCCGTCACCGATCCGGCCACCGGCGAAGCGCTGGGGCGCCTTCCCCTCTCGGGCGCCGCCGAAGTGGACCAGGCGGTGGCGGCGGCAAGCGCGGCCTTCCCCGAGTGGCGCCGAACCCCCGTTCTGGAGCGCGCGCGCGTCTTCTTCCGCCTCAAGGCGTTGCTCGACGAACACCACGACGAGCTCGCGGTGAGCCTGTCGCGCGAGCACGGCAAGAACGTGCCCGAGACCTGGGGCGAGATTCAGCGCGGCATCGAGAATGTGGAGCACGCCGCCGGAATGCCCACCCTGATGATGGGCGACACCGTCGAGGACATCGCGCGCGGAATCGATTGCGAAACCGTGCGCCAGCCGCTGGGCGTCTTCGCGGTCGTCACGCCGTACAACTTTCCCGTCATGATTCCGCTCTGGTTCTGGCCGTATGCGGTGGCCGCGGGGAACACCGTCGTCCTCAAGCCGAGCGAGCAGGACCCGCTGACGCACCAGCGCGTGGTGGAGCTGGCCGCGCGGGCCGGGCTACCGCCGGGGGTGCTGAATGTGGTGCATGGCCGCGCCGAGGCGGTCGACGCGCTGATCGACCATCCGGATGTGCGGGGCGTCTCCTTCGTGGGATCGAGCCGGGTGGCGAAGATCGTCTATCGGCGGGCGGGGGCGGCGGGGAAGCGGGTGCAGGCGCTGGGCGGCGCGAAGAACCACATGATCGCGCTGCCGGACGCCGACCCGGAGATGGTGGCCGAGGCGGTGGTGGGATCGGTCTTCGGTTCGGCGGGACAGCGTTGCCTGGCGGGATCGATGATCGTTGGGGTCGGCGACGCCTACGAGCCGGTGCGCGAAGGGATCCTGGACGGGGCGGCCTCGCTGAAGGTCGGCCGCGGCCTCGACGACGGCGTGGACATGGGGCCGGTCATCTCGGGGGCGCACCGCGACCGGGTGGCGGCCTTCATCGATGGGGGCGAGAGCGACGGCGCGCGTCTCCTGATGGATGGCCGCGGCCTGCGCGTGGCCGGGTATCCGCAGGGCCACTGGATCGGTCCCACCGTCTTCGAAGACGTGACGCCCGAGATGCCGCTTGGCCGCGAAGAGGTCTTTGGTCCGGTCGCCGGGCTTACGCGGGCGCCGAGTCTGGAGGCCGCGCTCAAGCTGCTGGCCCGGAGCCGCTACGGGAACGCCGCCTCGATCTTCACGTCATCGGGCCGGGCCGCGCGCGAGTTCCGCTACCGCGCCGGAATCTCGATGATCGGCGTCAACATCGGGGTGGCCGCGCCGATGGCCTTCTTCCCCTTCGGCGGAACCCGCCAATCC